>NZ_JBMVFW010000001.1:0-1335745 GCF_049538275.1 Rhodococcus sp. AB351 | reverse complement strand
CGCGCTCGCCGCGCGCCGGGCGCGCAGCGCGCTCGGGGCGTGCGCCGCGTTCGGGGCGGGGTGCGCGCTCGGGCCGGGGCGCGCGTTCGGGACGGGGTGCACGTTCGGGACGCGGTGCCCGGCTGCGGGCACCGTCCTGCGTCTCGCGGGGTTGCGTCTCCGACGGGAAATCGGACGAAGAGGATGCGTTCACCGGAGAGGCCCCGTTCGAGCTGCCATCGTGTCGTGAACGCATGAAAAAGCCCATACCCTTCGCTTTCGATCCCAACGGTCGCGTCTGCGAACCGAGCAAGCATAGTCACCCGCCGGAGACGGGCGAACTTACTCGGCAGTAACCCCATGGGGTTCATCTCTCCGACCACTCCCGACGTTACCGGCGCATCCCGCGGGGACTCGTCCGCCGAGGTGGTGGGGCCGGCCGAAGCGGCCCCACCACATCGTCAGTCCAGGTCAGCGAGCCGGTACAGGCGGTGTGCCGCGCCCCACTCCTCGAGCAATCCGTCGGGGGCGTCGTCCACCACGACGACGGCCGCGAGGTCCTCGAGCGACCCGGGTTCGAGTGTGCTCAGCGACGCCTCGGGCAGGTGCACGTGGGTGACCCACTCGTTGTAGAGCACGCTGTCCAGTGCCGTACCCGACGACGCGCCCTCGGGTACGACCACGACGACGGCACCGGTCGCCGTGACGACCAGCGGTTCGAGTGCCACCGCCTCGATGTCGACACCGCCCACCGCGAGGCTGCGCGACTCGTAGGTCAGCTCGTACCGATCCCGCAGCGTGCCGATCCGCTCGACCAGCTCGGCGTTCGTGAACGTCCGCGAGGGCAGCACGAGCGCCGGGTCCACCGAACCGACCGGACGCAACCGGTCGGCGTAGGTCACCGGATCCGCCGACTGGGCCGCCAGCTCGTCCCGCACACCGGGCTCCTCGACGACCAGCCAGCCGTCCGTACCGTTCGCCGCGGTACCGGCGACCGTCAGTCCCAGACCGGCGCCGGCGGGCAACTGCCCGTCGGCCCGGGCGGGATCGACCGGCGCGATCGCGGCACCGGTCTTGACCACCGCCCACTCGGCGACCACGGACTCCACCGAACGCGGGATCGCGATCGCGACCACGTCGCCGGTGCCGAGGCCACGGCCGATGAGCAACCGGGCCAGGCGGGACGATCGTGCGTCGAGTTCCCGGTAGGCGATCTCCGTTCCCTCGCCACCCACCTCCGGATCGGCCGGGAGCGAGAGCGCCGGCGCGGCCGGATCCTCCTCGACCACCTCGGCGAAGACTGTGGCCAGCGTCCGCGCGCCGGTGTCCACCGCCGCGGTGGACGGTCCGGACTCGGCGACGATGCGGGCGAGTTCCTCCGCGTCGACGAGGTCGATGTCGCCGACCGCCGACTCCGGATCGGTGGCGAACGCGTCGAGCACGCGCACCAGCCGCTCCGAGATGTTCCTGATCTCCGGCTCGGCGAAGAACCGCTCCAGGTACTTGAAGGTCAGGTCGATCTGCGTGTCGGCGACCGTCATGAGGGTGATCGGGTAGTGCGTGGCGTCCTTGACCCCGACCCCGGTGATCGTCATGCCGTCGATCGACCCCGCGGCGTCGGACAGTGCCTCGCGGTCGATCGGGTACGACTCGAACACCAGCAGCGAATCGAAACCGATCGGGTTCCCGATTCGCTGCTCGATCTCGGACAGCCCGACGTAGTGGTGGTCGAGCAGACCGGCCTGTTCCGACTGCAGGCGCTGCAGCAGGTGCGCCACCGACTCGTGCGGATCGACCCGCACGCGCACCGGCAGGGTGTTGATGAACAGGCCGACCATCGACTCGACGCCGGGCAGGTCGGCGGGGCGACCCGAAACCGTGGCGCCGAACACGATGTCCGGGTTGCCGGTGATGCGGCCGAGCAGCACACCCCAGGCGGCCTGCACGAGCGTGTTCACCGTGACACCGAGCTCGGTGGCCAGCGCGGTCAGCCGGGCGGTGTGATCGGTGTCGACCAGGACGGAGACCTTCGAGATGGTCTCGTTGTCGGGGTCGCGCTGGACCGGAGCGACCACCGTCGGCTCGGAGAGCCCCTGGAGGGTCTGCGCCCACGCGTCGAGCGAGGCGGCGTGGTCCTGCTCGGCGAGCCATGCGAGGAAGTTCCGGTAGGAACGCACGCGCGGCAGCACCGTGCGGTCTCCGCACAGCACGTACAGGGCCATGAGGTCCTGCATGAGCAGCGGCATCGACCAGCCGTCGAGGAGGATGTGGTGGCTCGTCACCGCCAGGTGGTAGCGATCCGCCCCGGACCTCACGAGCAGGAACCGCATGAGCGGTGCCGTCTCCATGTCGAAACGCCGGGCCTGCTCGTCGGCCAGCACATCGGCGAGTTCCACCTCTCGGACGTCGTCCGCCCGATCGGTGAGATCGACCGTCCGCCACGGCAGTTCGACCTCGTCGAGTACGAGCTGCAGCGACTGCCCCTCGTCGTCGGTGACGAACGCCGTGCGGAGGTTCGGGTACCGGTCGAGCAGCGCCTGCCCCGCGTCCCGCAGACGGTCGGGATCCACCGCGCCCTCGAGGTCGAGGACCGCCTGCATCGTGTAGACGTCGACGCGCTCGTCGATCGTCATCGATGCGTGGAAGAGCAGACCGGTCTGCAGCGGCGACAGCGGCCACACGTCGATCAGCGACGGGTAGCGCTGCTCCCACGTCTCGATCTCCTTCTGGTCGATGTCGACCAGCGGCAGATCGGACGGGGTCAGGCCACCTGCGGCCGGCGACGCGGCGTGCCGCGCGAGGGCGCTCAACGCCTCGAGCCAGTGCTGTGCGAGTTCGTCGACGTCGTCGCGGTCGAGCAGACCGGCCGGGAAGGCGATGTTCGCGCCGAGCTGCGGGCCGTCCGCACCGTCGGAGACGACGGCGTTGATGTCCACGCTCGCGTTGGCGGGCATGTCGGCGTCCTGGGTTACGTCGAGCTTGCCCAACGCGTCGGTGGGCGCCCAGCCGATCTCGGCGAGCCCCTCCGGCACGTCCGCCGAGGAGACCCGGCCGAGGTAGTTGAAGCTGACCTGCGGCGAGCGTGCGATCTCGGCCAGACGCGCCGACGATTCCGGATCGAGGTAGCGCAGCAGACCGAAGCCCATGCCCTTGTCCGGGATCCCGAGCAACTGCTCCTTGACGGCCTTGACCGCCGAACCCATCGCGGCACCACCGTCGAAGGCGTCGTCGACGTCCACACCGGCGAGGTCGACCCGCACCGGGTAGGCGCTGGTGAACCAACCGACCGTCCGGGACAGGTCGGCACCCGGCACCACGGCCTCCTCACGACCGTGACCCTCGAACTTCACGAGGGCGGAGGAGGATTCGACGCCACGGTCGCGGCGCCAGCGCACCATCGCCAGTCCGAGCGCGGCCACCAGACCGTCGGCGACACCGCCGCGGAACAGGGACGGCACCGACGTCAGCAACGCATCGGTGTCGGCCGCCGGGACGGAGATCTCCAGTCGCTGCACCGTCGCCATCGTGTCGACGGCGGGATCGAACGGGCGGGCGCCCAGGTCCGGATCCGGTCCCTCGAGGATCCGTTCCCACAGCGGCAGTTCGCTCCGTCGCGACGGAGCCGCTTCGACGAGGCCGTGAGCCCAGCGGCGCAGCGACGTCCCGACCGCCTCGAGCTGCGGCTCCTGACCGGAAACGATCTGGCCCCAGGCCAGCCCGAGGTCCGGCAGCAGGATGCGCCACGACACACCGTCCACCACGAGGTGGTGGGCAACGACCGTGAGGATGCCCGGGCGGGTGTCGCCGAGGTCGAACCACAGGAAGCGGATCACGGAACCGCTCGACGGATCGAGACGGCCGAGGGCCGCGTCGATCTCGCGGTTGGCGATCTCCGTCAGCTCGGCGTCGTCGACGTCCGGGGACAGTTCGACGCGGTCGAGGATCGCTCCGGGTTCGACCGTGCCGGCCGCGCGGACCCGCAGGACATGCGTGCCGTCGGCACCGCGTTCGAGGATCGAGCGCAGCGCGTCGTGGTGGTCGATCACGGCGCCGATGGTGCGGGTCAGCACGTCCCGGTCGATGCCCTGCGGCAGCGTGACGGACACGAGCTGCGAGAACCGGTCGAAGCCGCCGGGCCAGCCGAGCACGTCACGCATGATCGGCGTGAGCGGCACCTCGCCGACACCGCCACCGGGCAGCTCGGTCAGGCGGATGGGACCGGAACTCTCCGCCCGCGTGGCGACCTCCGCGAGGCCCGCCACCGAACGACGCTCGAAGACGTCGCGCGGCGTGAACACCACACCCCGCGCCTTCGCCCGCGACACCAACTGGATCGACACGATGCTGTCGCCACCGAGCGCGAAGAACGACTCGTCGACACTCACCTTGTCCAGATGCAGAACCTCCGCGAACACCTCCGCGATGATCTGCTCGACCTCACTCTCGGCAGCGCGGTACTCACGTTCCTCGATCACCGGCTCCGGCAGAGCATCACGATCGAGCTTGCCCACCGGCGTCAACGGCACCTCGTCGAGCACCACGATCGCCGACGGCACCATGTGCGGCGGCAACGACCGCGACACGAACTCCGTCAGCTGTGCGGTGTCGACCGTCCGGCCGCGGGTCGGCAGCACGTACGACACCAGCACCGTGGCGCCCGAGCCGGTCGTGCGACCCAGGGTCGCCGCGAAGTCCACCGTCTCGTGTTCGGTCAGCGCCGCGTCGATCTCGCCGAGTTCGATGCGGAAACCGCGCACCTTGACCTGGAAGTCGCTGCGGCCGACGAATTCGAGTTCGACGGGGCCGCCGTCGATCGAGCGCCAGCGCACCACGTCGCCGGTGCGGTACATGCGGGATCCGTCGGCGCTGTACGGGTTGGCGACGAATCGTTCCGAGGTCAGGCCGCTGCGACCGTGGTAGCCGCGTGCGAGTGCACCACCGGCCATGTACAGCTCACCGGCGACACCCTCGGGCACCGGCTGGAGCCGGGCGTCGAGGACGAGCGCGGAGACCCCGTGCGTGGGATTGCCGATGGTGATCGGCCGTCCCGGCTGCAGCTTGCCGAAGGACGAGATGATCGTCGTCTCGGTCGGGCCGTAGCCGTTGAAGTACTTCCGTCCCGGCGCCCACCGCGCGAGCAGTTCGGGCGTGGTGACGTCGCCGCCGACGGAGACCACCTCGAGGCTGTCGATGCCGGTCGGATCCATCGTGCCCAGCACCGCGGGCGTGATGATCGTGTGGGTCACGCGCTCGGTCTTCAGCAGCTCGGCGAGATCCGGGCCCCCGATGATCCCGGCGGGCACGATCACCAGCGTGGCGCCGCTGGAGAACGCCGCCATCCACTCGAGCACCGACGGGTCGAAGCTCGGCGAGCAGATGTGCAGGAAGCGGTGTCCGGCCCGCAGGTGGTAGAGATCCACCGCGGTGTCGACCACTCCCCCGAGTCCGGTGTGCGTGACGACGACACCCTTCGGTCGACCGGTCGAACCCGACGTGTAGATCACGTAGGCCGGCTGGTCGAGCCGGATCGGGCGCAGTCGCTCGGCGTCGGTGATCGGATCGGTCGACCGTGCCTCGAGTGCGGCGGCGGTCTCCGCCGAGTCGAGCACGAGCCAGTCGGCCTCGTCCGGCAGGCCTTCGATGTGCACGCCGCCTGTGATGCCCAGTGCCGCACCGGAATCGGACAGCATGTAACGCACGCGGTCGGCCGGATAGGTCGGGTCGACCGGCAGGTGTGCGGCGCCGGTCTTCGCGATCGCCCACACGCTCAGCACCATCTCGTACGACCGCGGGTACGCGACCGCGACGATGTTCTCCGGTCCGACACCACGCTCGATAAGCAGGCGTGCCAGTCGCGACGAGGTCTCGTCGAGCTCCCGGTAGGTGATCGAGCGACCCTCGTAGCGCACCGCCACGGCGTCAGGGTCCATCGCGACACCGGTCGTGAGGATGTCGGTGAGGCTTCCCCCGGCACTGACACGGTCGCCGTGGACGTGGGTGAGCCGGTCGAACTCGTCCGCGTCGAGGATCGCCAGGTCGCCGACGGGCGACTGCGGATCGTCCAACGCACCGGTGAGCAGCATCGAGAACCTGCGCGCGAACTCTTCGACGGTCCGCCGATCGAACAGGGCCGTCGCGTAGGAGAACTCGGCTCCGATGCCGGCGGGCTCGCCCGTCTCGTCGTACTGCTCGCGCAGCGTCAGGGACAGGTCGAACTTCGCGGTGTCGACGTCGAAGGGGACCCCCGAGACCGTCAGGCCCGGGAGTTCGAGACCGGCCGACGGCAGGTTCTCGAACGACAGCGCCACCTGGAACAGCGGGTGGCGGGCGGTCGACCGCTCCGGCGCGAGGATCTCCACGAGCCGCTCGAACGGGATGTCCGCATGGGCGAACGCCTCGAGGTCGGTCTCCCGGACCCGGGCGAGCAGCTCGGTGAAGCTCTCCCCGCCGTCCACCCGGCTGCGCAGCACGAGCGTGTTGACGAACATGCCGATCATGTCGTCGAGTTCGTGCTCACCACGGCCCGCGATCGGGGTACCGATCGCGACATCGTCGGTGTCCGCCATGCGGGCGAGGAACACCGCGAGCGCGGTGTGCATCACCATGAACATCGTCGTGCCGGTCCGGCGTGCGAGTTCGGTGACGGCGCGGTGCGTCTGCGCGTCGATCGTGAGTCCGACTGTACCGCCGGCGAACGACTGCACCGGCGGGCGCGGACGGTCCATCGGCAGGTTCAGCTCGTCCGGAAGTCCGGCGAGGGCGTCCTGCCAGTACGCCGCCTGGGCGGACAGCACGCTCTCGGGATCGTCCTCGGAGCCGAGCACCTGGCGCTGCCACACCGCGAAGTCGGCGTACTGCACCGGCAGCGGCGTCCAGCCCGGTTCCTCCCCGTGTGCACGGGAGAGATAGGCGGTCATGACGTCCCGGGTCAGCGGAGCCATCGACCAGCCGTCGGCACTGATGTGGTGGACGACGAAGACCAGCACGTGGTCGGTCTCGCTCAGCCGCAGCAGCGCCACCCGCAGCGGCAACTCCGCGGTGACGTCGAAACCGGTGGTGACGATCTCGCGGATCCGATCCGGCACGTCCGCCGGGTCGACGTCCTCGGCGACGACCTGCGGTGCCGCATCTGCCGTGGGCAGGACGAGCTGGTAGGGACGCCCGTCGTCCTCGGGGTAGATCGTGCGCAGCACCTCGTGACGGTCGAGCATGTCGCGGACCGCCGCCTGCAGGGCCTCCACGTCGAGCGCCCCGGTGAGCCGCACGGCGACCGGCAGGTTGTCGGCGGCCGACGAGTTGTCGAAGCGGTTGAGGAACCACATGCGCTGCTGCGCGAGCGACAGCGGGATGCGGTCGGTGCGCGGCTGCGGCACGAGCGGGGCACGCCCGGTCGTACCGGCCTGCCGTTCGGCGTGCGCGGCGAGCGCCTCGACGGTCGAGGCCTCGAACAGGGCCCGCACGGGGACCCGGACGTCGAGCGCAGATCCGAGGCGGGCGACGAGCTGCGTGGCGATCAGCGAGTTGCCGCCGAGCGCGAAGAAGTCGTCGTCGAGACCCACGCGGTCGACGCCGAGCACGTCGGCGAAGGTGCCTGCCACGATCTCCTCGACCGGCGTGCGAGGTGCGCGGAACTCGCGCACCTCGAAGGTCGGCGCGGGCAGCGCCTTGCGGTCGAGCTTGCCCGAGGTGTTGAGCGGGAACTCGTCGAGCACCACCACGGCGGCGGGCACCATGTACGACGGCAGGGAGCCGGAGACGAACTCGATCAGCGCACCGCTGTCGATCTCGTGGCCCGGCACCGGCACGACGTAGCCGGCGAGCTGGTCACCGGTCTGGGTCTGGGTCACGACGACCGCGGCCTGATTGACCGATTCGTGTGCCAGCAGGGCGGTCTCGATCTCGCCGAGCTCGATGCGCTGACCGCGGAACTTCACCTGGAAGTCGGTGCGGCCGATGTACTCGAGCTCGCCGTCGCCGTTCCACGTCACCAGGTCGCCGGTGCGGTACATCCGGTCGCCCGGTGCACCGAACGGGTTGGCGACGAACCGGTCGGAGGTGAGATCGGGTCGCCGGACGTAGCCGCGCGCGAGCTGGACACCCGCGAGGTAGAGCTCACCCGGGACACCCACCGGCACCGGCCGCAGACGACCGTCGAGCACGTATGCGCGGACGTTCCACTCGGGCACACCGATCGGCACGACGTCGACCGGTCCCTCGGCGGGCGCCTGCCAGTAGGTGGCCGAGACCGCGGCCTCGGTCGGTCCGTAGAGGTTGTCGATGTCCGCGGAGCTGATCCGCCGCACACCGTCGATCGTCTCGGGCGGCAGAGCCTCACCGATGACGAAGATGTCGCGCAGCGTGCTGCACGAGGCGGCGTCGGCGTGCGCGGCGAAGACGGTGAGCATCGACGGCACGAAGTCGGTGATGGTCACCTTCTCGCGGGCGATGACCTCCGACAGGTAGGCCGGGTCGCGGTGGCCGTCGGGGGTGGCGATCACGAGCTTCGCACCCACGCTCAGCGGCATGAAGAAGCCCCACAGCGACACGTCGAAGGTCGTCGCGGTCTTCTGGAAGTACACGTCCTCCGAGGTCATCTCGAATTCGTGCAGCATCCATTCCGTCTGGTTGACGATCGCGCGGTGCGTCACGGCCACGCCCTTCGGCCGTCCGGTGGAGCCGGACGTGAAGATCGCGTAGGCGGTGTTGTCGGGACGCAGCGGCGAGAGCCGGTCCTCGTCGCGGAGCGGCGTCGCCGGCACGGCCGCGAGGTCGAGCCGGTCGATCTCCACCGCGTCGACGGCGATTCCCGACGGGATCTCGAACTCGTCGCGCGCCGTGGTCACGATGCACACCGGATCTGCGGTGTCGAGGATGTGGCGGATGCGGTCGGCCGGATGATCCGGGTCGATCGGCACCCAGGCGCCGCCGGCCCGCACGATCGCGTACATGCCCACGAGCAGTTCCGTCGAGCGGCGGACGGCGAGGCCGACCAGCGACTCCGGTCCCACACCACGGCCGATCAGGTGCCGGGCGAGCCGGTTGACCCGCGCGTCGAACTCGGCGTAGGTCAGTTCCTCGCCCTCGTAGGACAGCGCGACCGCATCCGGGGTGCGTGCCACCTGCACGTCGAAACGCGTGGTGAGCAGTGCGGTCCCGTCGAGGGCATGATCGGAGTCGTTCCACGCATGGAGGATCCGGTCGAGTTCCTCGGAGCCGAGCAGCGCGATGTCGCCGACCGGCATCTCCGGCTGCTGCGCCATCGCCTCGAGTGCGCGGACGAAACGCTCGACGAGTGTTTCGACCTGATCGCGGTCGAACAGTGCTCGCTGGTAACGCAGTTCGACCTCGAGCGCGGAGCGCAGGTGCACGAACAGGCTCAGCGGGTAGTGGGTCGCGTCGTGGGTGCCCACACCCGTGACAGCCATGCCGTCGATGGAGGCGGACTGCTCGGCGAGGGCTTCCTCGTCGAGCGGGTACGACTCGAACACGGTGAGCGTGTCGAAGGCGACCGACGGACTCGTCGCCCGCTGGATCTCGGTGAGTCCGAGATGGTGGTGGCCGAGCAGTGCGGCCTGCTCACCCTGCAGGCGTTCGAGGAACGCCGAGACGGGCTCGTCCGGATCGAAGGCGACCCGCACGGGCAGCGTGTTGATGAACAGGCCGACCATCGACTCCACACCGGGCAGGTCGGCGGGGCGACCCGAGACCGTAGCGCCGAAGACGACGTCCTCGGCGCCGGTGAGGCGGCCGAGCAGCACACCCCAGGCGGCCTGCACGAGCGTGTTCACCGTGACACCGAGGCGCGCGGCGGCGCCGCTGACGGCGGCCAGTCGCTCGGCGTCGAGTTCGACCTTGACCCGGTCGTCGCCCTGCAGTCCGGGATGGCGCGGGGTCTGCGGGGCGAGCAGCGTCGGCTCCTCGAAGCCGGCGAAGGTCTGCGCCCACGCCTCGCGGGAGGACTCGCGGTCGCGGGCGGTGACCCATTCGAGGAAGGAGCGGTACGAGCGCACCCGCGGCAGCAGGGACACCTCTCCCCTGGTCGCGTACAGGGCCATGAGGTCCTGCATCAGCAGCGGCATCGACCAGCCGTCGACCAGCACGTGGTGGGTGGTCACGCCGAGCTGGTAGCGGCCGTCGCCGAGGTGCACGAGGACGAACCGCATGAGCGGTCCGGTGTCCATGACGAAGCGGCGTGCCTCCTCGTCCTTCCAGAACGGCACCGTGGCGGTGACGCCGTCCGCGGCGACCTCGGCGGACAGGTCGACGGTGCGCCACGGCACCTGCACGTCGTCGAGGACGAGCTGCACCGAGTCGCCGTCGGCGTCGGTCACGAAGACCGTCCGCAGGTTGGCGTGCCGGTCGAGCAGTGCCTGCGCGGCGCGGTGGAGCCGCTCGGGATCCACTTCTCCCTCGAGGTCGAGGACGGCCTGCATCGTGTAGACGTCGACGTCGTCCTCGCCGGTCATCAACGCGTGGAAGAGCAGACCGGACTGCAGCGGCGACAGCGGCCATACGTCCGCCAGCGACGGGTAGCGCACGTGCCAACGGTCGAGATCGGCCTGGGTGACCGACACGAGCGGCACGTCGGAGGGCGTGAGCCCACCGGCGGCGGGGTCGGCGGCGTGCGTGACGAGCGCCGCGAGGGCGGCCCGCCAGTGCTGCACGAACTCGTCGACGTCCTCGCGGTCGAGCAGACCCGCGGGGAAGGCGATGTTCGCGCCGAGCTGCGGGCCGTCCGTGCCGTCGTTGACGATCGCGTTGATGTCGATCGCCGCGCTCGCGGGCATGTCGGCGTCGAGGGCGGCGTCGACGCGTCCCAGCGCGTCGGTCGGGGCCCAGCCGATCTCGGCGAGTTCCTCCGGCACGTCCGCGGAGGAGACGCGGCCGAGGTAGTTGAAGCTGATCTGCGGTGAGCGTGCGATGGCGGCGAGTCGTGCCGACGATTCCGGATCGAGGTAGCGCAGCAGACCGAAGCCCATGCCCTTGTCCGGAATGGCCAGCAGCTGTTCCTTGACGGCTTTGACCGCCGCACCCATCGCGGCTCCACCGGAGACGGCGTCGTCGACGTCGATGCCGGTCAGGTCGACCCGCACCGGGTAGGCGCTGGTGAACCAGCCGACCGTCCGGGACAGGTCGGCACCCGGCACCACGGCCTCCTCGCGACCGTGACCCTCGAACTTCACGAGGGCGGAGGAGGATTCGATGCCGCGGTCGCGGCGCCAGCTCACGAGTGCCAGTCCGAGCGCGGCCACCAGACCGTCGGCGACACCGCCGCGGAACAGGGCCGGCACCGTGGTGAGCAGTGCATCGGTCTGCGCGGCGTCGAGGTTCATCTCGATGCGTTCGACGGTGGAGGTGACGTCGACGGCGGGGTCGAAGGGACGCTCGCCGAGCAGTGGGTCCGGTCCCTCGAGGATCCGTTCCCACAGCGGCAGTTCCGACCGGCGCTGTGCCGCGGCATCCACCAGGCCGTGGGCCCAGCGGCGCAGCGACGTCCCGACGACCTCGAGCCGCGGCTGCTCACCGGAGACGATCTGGCCCCAGGCCAGACCGAGGTCGGGTAGCAGGATGCGCCACGACACGCCGTCCATCACCAGGTGGTGGGCGACGACGAGGAGCACGCCGCGACGTTCGGCCGAGCCGAAGTCGAACCACACGAATCGCAGCACCGAGCCGGCGAACGGGTCGAGTGCTCCGAGCGCGGAATCGAGTTCGCGGGAGGCGATCTCGGTGAGCTCGGCGTCGTCGACGTCGGCCGCGACCTCGACCCGCGTCAGCAGGGCGTCCGGGTCCACGGTGCTCGCGGAGCGGACCCGCAGGGTCACCTCTCCGTCGGCATCGCGTTCGAGGATCGAGCGCAGCGCGTCGTGATGGTCGACGACCGCACCGATCGTGCGGGTCAGCACGTCCCGGTCGATGTCGGCCGGGAGGGTCACGGCGACGGTCTGCGAGAAGCGGTCGAAGCCGCCGGGCCAGCCGAGGACCTCGCGCATGATCGGGGTGAGCGGCACCTCGCCGACACCGCCACCGGGGAGTTCCTCGAGTCGCTCGGCCTGCGTCTCGTCGGCGCGGGTGGCGACCTCGGCGAGGCCCGCCACCGACCGACGCTCGAAGACGTCGCGCGGCGTGAACACCACACCCCGCGCCTTCGCCCGCGACACCAACTGGATCGACACGATGCTGTCACCACCGAGCGCGAAGAACGACTCGTCGACACTCACCTTGTCCAGATGCAGAACCTCCGCGAACACCTCCGCGATGATCTGCTCGACCTCACTCTCGGCAGCGCGGTACTCGCGCTCCTCGATCACCGGCTCCGGCAGAGCATCACGATCGAGCTTGCCCACCGGCGTCAACGGCACCTCGTCGAGCACCACGATCGCCGACGGCACCATGTGCGGCGGCAACGACCGCGCCACGAATTCCGTCAACTCCGCGGTGTCGACCGTCCGGCCGCGGACGGGCAGCACGTACGACACGAGGACGGTCGCGCCGGACGGGGTGGACCGCCCCACCGTCGTCGCCCAGTTCACCGACTCGTGTGCGCTGAGGACCGCGTCGATCTCACCGAGTTCGATGCGGAAACCGCGCACCTTGACCTGGAAGTCGCTGCGGCCGACGAACTCGATCTCGAGCCGGTCCTCGACGGGCCGCCACCGGACGACGTCGCCGGTGCGGTACATGCGGTCGCCGGGTTCGCCGTAGGGGTTGGGGACGAACCGCTCGGCGGTCAGCGCGTTGCGGCGGTGGTATCCGCGGGCGAGTGCCCGGCCGGCCACGTAGAGCTCACCCGCCATGCCGGCGGCGACGGGACGCAGACGCGAGTCGAGCACGAGGGCCGTCATGCCCACGATGGGTTCGCCGATGGTGATCGGACGTCCGGGTTCCATCTCGCCGAAGGTCGACACGATGGTCGCCTCGGTCGGGCCGTACGCATTGACGTAGGTGGTGCGCTGCGACCATTCGGCCAGCAACTCCGGCGTCGTCACGTCGCCACCGACGGAGAGCACCTCGAAGCTGTCGATGCCCGTGGAGTCCATCGTGCCGAGCACCGCCGGCGTGATGATCGTGTGCGTCACGCGCTCGGTCTTCAGCAGCTCGGCGAGATCCGGACCGCCGATGATCCCGGCGGGCACGATCACGAGCGTCGCGCCGAATGCGAAGGCCGCCATCCACTCGAGCACCGACGGGTCGAAGCTGGGCGAGCAGATCTGCAGGAACCGCGATTCGGAGGTCACCCCGTACAGATCGGTGACCATGTCCTTCAGGCCCGCCAGACCCGTGTGGGTGACGACGACGCCCTTGGGCTTGCCGGTCGACCCCGACGTGTAGATCAGGTAGGCCGGGTGGTGGACCCGGATCGGGCGTACCCGGTCGGCGTCGGTGATCGGTGCAGCGGAGCGGGATTCGACGTCCGCGGCGAACGCCGGGTCGTCGAGCAGCAGCCATTCCGCGTCGTCGGGCAGTCCACCGGCGAACTCGGACGACGTGATGCCCAGGGTGGCCCCGGAGTCGTCGAGCATGTAGCGCACGCGGTCGGCCGGATAGGTCGGGTCGACGGGGACGTGCGCCGCACCGGACTTGGCCACGGCCATGACGGTGACCGTCATGTCGTACGAGCGCGGGAACGACACGGCCACGAAGTTCTCCGGGCCGATGCCGCGATCGATCAGCACCCGCGCGAGCCTCGACGAGGTCTCGTCGAGTTCGCGGTAGGTGATCGACCGTCCCTCGTACCGCACCGCGACGGCGTCGGGATCCATCGCGACGCCGCGCGTGAGGAACTCGGCGAGGGTGCTCGGTTCGGTGACGACGTCGTGTCCGCGCATGGCCGTGAGCTGTGCGAACTCGTCGTCGGCGAGCAACGGCAGGTCGCCGACCGGAGCGCGGTCGTCCGTGATGATGCCGCCGACCAGTCGGGTGAACCGCTCGGCGAAACGCTGGATCGTGCTCTCGTCGAAGAGTGCACTGGCGTAGGAGAACTCGGCGGACAGGCCGGCGGGTGCGCCGGATCCGTCGATGTGTTCGCGCAGGGTCAGGCCCAGGTCGAACTTCGCGGTGTCGACCTCGAACGGGACGCCGGAGACGGTGAGCTCGGGCAGTTCCAGAGCGGTCTCGGGCAGGTTCTCGAACGACAGGACCACCTGGAACAGCGGGTGGCGTGCCGTCGACCGCTCGGGGTTGAGGATCTCCACGAGCCGCTCGAACGGGATGTCGGCATGGGCGAACGCCTCGAGGTCGGCCTCGCGCACTCGTGCGAGCAGGTCGGAGAAGCCCTCACCCGTGTCCACCCGGCTGCGCAGCACGAGGGTGTTGACGAACATGCCGATCAGGTCGTCGACCTCGGCCTCACCGCGACCCGCGATGGGCGTGCCGATCGCGACGTCGTCGGTGTCGGCCATCCGCGCGAGGAACACCGCGAGCGCGGTGTGCACGACCATGAACATCGTCGTGCCGGTCCGCCGCGCGAGCGCCGCGAGACCGCGGTGCGTGTCGGCGTCGAGGAGGAAGTCGACCTTGCCGCCGGCGAAGGACTGCACCGCGGGACGCGGCCGGTCCATCGGCAGGTTCAGCTCGTCCGGGAGCCCGGCGAGGGTGCGCTTCCAGAAGCCGGCCTGCGCCGCGAGCAGGCTCGCGGCATCGTCCTCGTCACCGAGCACGTCGCGCTGCCAGATCGCGAAGTCGGCGTACTGCACGGGCAGCGGTGCCCAGCCGGGAGCCTCACCCTCGGCGCGGGACATGTAGGCCGTCATGACGTCGCGGGTCAGCGGCGAGATGGACCAGCCGTCGGCGCTGATGTGGTGGACGACGAAGACGAGCACGTGATCGCGCTCGGAGAGCTCGAACAGTCGTGCGCGCAGCGGGATCTCGGTGGTGACGTCGAACCCGCGGGAGACGACCGCCGTCACCTTCTGCAGCAGGTCGCCCTCGGTGGCCGATTCGACGTCGATGTCGGGCGCGGCCTCCGCGACGGGGAGGATCAGCTGGTAGGGCTGTCCGTCGATCTCGGGATAGACGGTGCGGAGCACTTCGTGCCGGGCGAGCAGGTCCTGGACCGCTGCTTGCAGCGCACCGAGGTCGAGCGCCCCGGTCAGGCGGACCGCGACCGGGATGTTGTTGACCGACGATTCGGTGTCGAAGCGGTTGAGGAACCACATCCGCTGCTGCGCCAGCGACAGCGGCACACGCTCGGGCCGCGGCTGCGGCACCAGCGGCGGACGTGCCGCCGCACCGGTGTGCTGCTCGGCCGCGACGGCGAGCGCCGCGACACTGGGGGCCTCGAACAGCACGCGCACGGGGACGCGGGTGTCGAGTGCCGCGCCGATCCGCGAGACGACCTGAGTGGCGAGCAGCGAGTTGCCGCCGAGTTCGAAGAAGTCGTCGTCCACACCTACGCGGGTGAGGCCGAGGACGTCCGCGAACACGCCGGCGACGATCTCCTCGACCGGGGTGCTCGGAGCGCGGAATTCGCGGGTCTCGAAGACCGGCTCGGGCAGGGCCCTGCGGTCGAGCTTGCCGTTGACGTTCAGCGGCAGCGCATCGAGCGTCACGAACGCCGACGGCACCATGTACGACGGCACCCGGGCGCCGAGCGCGGACCTGATGGACTCGATGTCCGCCTGCGCACCATCCGCGGGCACGACATAGGCGACCAGCTGGGTGCCGACCCGCTCGTCCTCCCGCGCGATCACCGCGACATCACGCAGCGCATCCATCGCCCGCAGGGCGGACTCGATCTCACCGAGCTCGATGCGGAAACCACGCACCTTCACCTGGAAGTCCGTGCGCGACAGGTAATCCAACTGCCCGTCGCGGGTCCACCGCACCAGGTCGCCCGTACGGTACAAGCGTTCTCCGTCACCGAACGGCGAGGCGACGAACCGCTCCGCGCTCAGATCAGGTCGATCGAAGTAGCCGCGCGCGAGCTGCGCACCGGCCAGATACAACTCGCCGGCGACACCGGCCGGAACCGGATGCAACCGATCGTCGAGCACATAGACACGAGTGTTCCACTCGGGCACACCGATCGGCACCGACGCACCCGAGGTATCGGTGACGTCGCCGGAGGTGACCGACACCGCGGCCTCGGTCGGACCGTACAGGTTCACGAGCCGCGCCCGGTTGTGGGTCAGGAACCGCTGGGCGGTCGCCGGCGGCAACGCTTCGCCGATGGCGAGGATGTGGCGCAGCGAGGGAGCCAGCACTCCGTCGGCGTCGACCATCAATGCTTCGAGCATCGACGGCACCACGTGCAGCGTCGTCACCGACTGCTCGGTCAGCAGCCGGTTCAGATAAGCCGGATCGCGATGACCGTCGGCCGACGCGACGACCACACGCCCACCGGAGACCAGCGCGGACCAGAACTCCCACACCGACAGGTCGAACGTCGCCACCGTCTTCAACAACACCGCATCATCGGCACCGAGACCGAAATGCTCACGCTTCCACACCAACTGGTTGACGATCGCCGCATGCGGCACCGCCACACCCTTCGGCCGGCCCGTCGAACCCGACGTGAAGATCACATACGCCGTGTTCGACGCACGCAGCGGCGCAATCCGCTCGGTATCGGTCACCGGCGACGCGGACAGCTCGGACAGATCCAGGCTGTCGAGGAACAGGGTGGGGACAGACTTCTCCCCCGGTGCCGTGAACTCGTCGCGTTCGGTGGACAGCACCACCACCGGAGCAGCCGTGTCGAGGATGTACGCGTTGCGATCGTCCGGCTGGTCCGGATCCACCGGCACATAGACGCCACCGGCCTTGACCACCGCATACATACCGACCAGCAACTCGACCGAACGACGCATCGCCAACGCCACCGTCGACTCCGGACCCACACCCTCCCAGATCAACCTGCGCGCAAGACGATTGACCCGCGCATCGAACTCCGCATAGGTCAGCGACTCGCCCTCGAACACCAACGCCGTCGCATCCGGCACCCGCGAAACCTGCTCGTCGAACAGATCCACCAAGGTGGCAGAGGCGGTGGGGTGCGCGGTGTCGTTCCACGCCTCGAGCACTCGCGCGGTTTCCGCGGTGTCGAGGAGAGGCAGATCGCCGACCGGCAGGGCCGGGTCGTCGACCACGGCGTCGAGCACGCGGATGAACCGGGCGGCGAACTCCGCGACCGTCGATTCGTCGAACAGATCGGTCGCGTAGGTGAAGTAGCCGGTGATGCCCGTGGGCGTGCCGTCGTCGCTGTAGCGGTCGGTGACGATCAGGTGCAGGTCGAACTGCGAGATCTCCATGTCGGTGTCGAGGCCGGAGATGGTGAGACCGGGGAGTTGGAGTGCGGCCTGCGCGAGGTTCTGGAACGACAGACCCACCTGGAACAGCGGGTGGCGTGCCGTGGACCGCGCGGGGTTGAGCACCTCGACGAGCCGCTCGAACGGCACGTCGGCGTTCGCGAACGCGCCGAGGTCGGCCTCACGGGTCCGTCCCAGGAGTTCGGTGAACGACGCGTCCGACTCGACATGGGTCCGGAACACCAGCGTATTGACGAACATGCCGATCAGGTCGTCGAGTTCGCGCTCACCGCGACCGGCCATCGGCGTGCCGATCGCGATGTCGTCGCTCGAGGACATGCGTGCGAGGAACACCGCGAGTGCGGTGTGCAGCACCATGAACATCGTGGTGTTCGTGCGCCGGCCGAGGTCGGCGAGGCGCCGGTGGAGGTCGGCCTCGACCGTGAAGTCGACGCGGCCGCCCCGGAACGACTGGACCGCGGGACGCGGCCGGTCGGACGGGAGGTCGAGCTGGTCGGGCAGACCGGCGAGGGCCTGCTTCCAGTACTCGACCTGCTCGGCGGCCAGCGATTCCGGATCGTCCTCGTCGCCGAGCACCTCGCGCTGCCAGATGGCGAAGTCGGCGTACTGCACCGACAGCGGCTCCCACGCGGGGGCATCGCCCTGCGACCGCGCGACGTAGGCCGTCATGAGGTCGCGCGTGAGCGGCCCCATCGACGAGCCGTCGGCGGAGATGTGGTGGACCACGAAGGCGAGGACGTAGTCGGATTCACGGACCCGGAACAGTCGCGCGCTCAGCGGCACGGCCGTAGTGACGTCGAAGATCGTCGCCGCGAGTTCCTGGACGGCGGCGACGATGTCCGCTTCCGGCACGTCCACCGGAGTGAGGTCGGGAACCGCCTGCGCGGCCGGAACGATGACCTGGACGGGACCGTCCTCGGTTTCCGGGTAGAAGGTGCGCAGCGATTCGTGGCGGGCCACGACGTCGCCGACTGCGGCCTGCAGCGCGTCGACGTCGAGATCGCCGGTGAGCCGGATCGCGATCGGCACGTTGTAGGCCGACGATTCGGTGTCGAAGCGGTTGAGGAACCACATGCGCTGCTGCGCGAGCGACAACGGGATGCGTGCGGGCCGCTCGACGGCTTCGAGAGGCCGGCGGTCGTCGCCGCGCTGCGACTCGACCGCACCGGCGAGCGATTCGACGGTGGTGTTCTCGAAGAGGGCGCGCACCGGAACCTTCGCACCGAGTGCGGCTCCGAGCCGGGAGGCCACCTGGGTGGCGAGCAGCGAGTTGCCGCCGAGTTCGAAGAAGTCGTCGTCGAGACCGACCCGTTCGACGCCGAGCACCTCGGCGAAGACCGCGGCGACGGCCTGCTCGGCCGGCGTGACGGGGGTCCGGAATTCGCGGGTCTCGAAGACCGGCTCGGGCAGGGCCCTGCGGTCGAGCTTGCCGTTGACGTTCAGCGGCAACGCATCGAGCGTCACGAACGCCGACGGCACCATGTACGACGGCACCTGCGTCGCCAGGTCGCTCCTGACCGTCGCCACGTCCAGGATGTCGGCTTCGGTGGGCACGACGTAGGCGACCAGTTGGGTGCCGACCCGCTCGTCCTCCCGGGCGATCACCGCGACATCACGCAGCGCATCCATCGCCCGCAGGGCGGACTCGATCTCACCGAGCTCGATGCGGAAACCACGCACCTTCACCTGGAAGTCCGTGCGCGACAGGTAATCCAGTTGCCCGTCACGGGTCCACCGCACCAGATCACCCGTGCGGTACAAGCGTTCCCCGTCACCGAACGGCGAGGCGACGAACCGCTCCGCACTCAGATCAGGGCGCCCGAAGTAGCCGCGCGCGAGCTGCGCACCGGCCAGATACAACTCGCCGGCGACACCGGCCGGAACCGGATGCAGACGCTCGTCGAGCACGTAGACACGGGTGTTCCACTCGGGCACACCGATCGGCACCGACGCACCGGCGGTGTCGGTGACGTCGCCGGCGGTGACCGACACCGCGGCCTCGGTCGGGCCGTACAGGTTCACCAACCGGGCGGCGTTGTGCTCGACGAACCGCTTCGCGGTGGCCGGCGGCAGCGCTTCGCCGATCGCCAGCACCTGCCGCAGGGACGGCGTGAGGGTGCCACCCGCGTCGACCATCAGAGCCTCGAGCATCGACGGCACCACGTGCAGGGTCGTCACCGACTGCTCGGTCAGCAACCGGTTCAGATAGGCCGGATCGCGATGACCGTCGGCCGACGCGATGACCACCCGGCCACCGGAGACCAGCGCGGACCAGAACTCCCACACCGACAGGTCGAACGTCGCGACCGTCTTCAACAACACCGCATCATCGGCACCGAGACCGAAATGCTCACGCTTCCACAGCAACTGGTTGACGATCGCCGCATGCGGCACCGCCACACCCTTCGGCCGACCCGTCGAACCCGACGTGAAGATCACATACGCCGTGTTCGACGCACGCAGCGGCGCGACCCGCTCGACGTCGGCGATGGGATCGGCCGAGACGTCCGAGAGATCGAGCGTGTCGATCGCCAGGCTCGGGACGGACTTCTCCCCCGGCGCGACGAAGGCATCGCGCTCGGTGGTCAACACCACTACCGGAGCAGCGGTGTCGAGGATGTACGCGTTGCGCTCGTCCGGCTGATCCGGATCCACCGGCACGTAGACGCCACCGGCCTTGACCACCGCATACATACCGACGAGCAACTCGACGGAACGACGCATCGCCAGCGCCACCGTCGACTCCGGACCCACACCCTCCGAGATCAACCTGCGCGCAAGACGATTGACCCGCGCATCGAACTCCGCATAGGTCAGCAACTCGCCCTCGAACACCAACGCCGTCGCATCCGGCACCCGCGAAACCTGCTCGTCGAACAGATCCGCCAGGGTCGACGTCTGCTCGACCGCACGGTCGGTGGCGTTCCACGACTCGAGGATCTCGACCCGCTCCGATCCGTCGAGCATGTCGATGTCGCCGACGGCCGTGGCCGGGTCGGTGACGATCGCCTCGAGGACACGCACGAAGCGCTGCGCGAAGCCCTCGACCGTCGACTCGTCGAACAGATCGGTCGCGTACGTGAAGGTGGCGTCGATGACGTCGGGCGCACCGTCGTCGTCGTAGTGGTCGAACACCGTGAGTTGCAGGTCGGTCTTGGCGAGCTGCAGCTCGAAATCGGTGGAGCTCACCGTCAGACCGGGCAGTTCGAGCTGGGTACGCGCCAGGTTCTGGAACGACAGACCCACCTGGAAGAGCGGGTTGCGGGCGGTCGAGCGCACCGGGTTCAGCACTTCCACCAGGCGTTCGAACGGCACGTCGGCGTTCGCGAAGGCACCGAGGTCGGTCTCACGGGTGCCTTCGAGGAGTCGCTCGAAGGACTGGGCCGGGTCGACGTCGCTGCGGAAGACCAGCGTGTTGACGAACATGCCGATCAGGTCGTCGAGCTCGCGCTCGCCGCGACCGGCGATCGGGGTGCCGATCGCGATGTCGCGGGTACCCGAGAGCCGCGCCAGCAGGGTCGCGAAGGCCGCGTTGACGACCATGAA
This sequence comes from Rhodococcus sp. AB351, assembly GCF_049538275.1. NCBI lineage: Bacteria > Bacillati > Actinomycetota > Actinomycetes > Mycobacteriales > Nocardiaceae > Rhodococcus > Rhodococcus sp. AB351. The sequence goes on along the minus strand of NZ_JBMVFW010000001.1, from coordinate 1,314,950 downwards.
CAACGTCGCGTTCTTCGACCGCGCGAGGTCCTGCAGGCCGCGGTGCAGTTCGGGCGAAATCGTGAACTGCAACGATTCGCCGCGGAAGCTCTGGCTCGGCGGACGCGGGCGGTCGGACGGGAGATCGAGCTGGTCGGGCAGGCCGGCGAGGGCCTGCTTCCAGTACTCGACCTGCTTCGCGGCCAGCGATTCCGGATCGTCCTCGCTGCCGAGCACCTCGCGCTGCCACAGCGCGTAGTCGGCGTACTGCACGGGCAGCGGCTCCCATGCCGGGGCGTCGCCGTGCGAGCGCGCCGCATAGGCCGTCATCAGGTCGCGGGTCAGCGGGCCGACCGACGCGCCGTCGGCCGACACGTGGTGCACGACCAGCGCGAGGATGTGCTCGTCGTCGCTGACGCGGAAGATGCGCACCGCGACGGGCACCTCGGAGGTCACGTCGAAGGTCGTCGACATGAAGGCGACGATCTCGGGTTCGAGTTCGGCCTCCGCGACCTCGCGCACGACGAGTTCGGGCAGCGCACCGTCGAGCGGGAGCACCACCTGGTGCGGGCCCTCCGGCGAATCCGGGTAGATGGTGCGGAGCGATTCGTGCCGCGCGATGACGTCGCGTGCTGCCGCACGGAGTGCCTCGACGTCGAGGGTACCGACGAGCCGCACGGCGATCGGGATGTTGTCGACCGCGGAGGACGCCGTGTCGAACTGGTTGAGGAACCAGTAGCGCTGCTGCGCGAGCGACAGCGGAACCCGGTCGGGTCGTTCGGTGGCGACGAGGGGCCGGCGCGGACCGCCGGAGACCCCGCGTTCGAGGCGCGCCGCAAGCTCTTCCACGGTGGAGGCCTCGAACAGCAGGCGCAGCGGCACGGTGGCGTTCAGCGCGGCACCGATGCGGGAGACCACCTGGGTGGCGATGAGCGAGTTGCCGCCAAGGGCGAAGAAGTCGTCGTCGAGGCCGACGCGGTCGACACCGAGGACCTCGGAGTAGATCGACGCCACGACCTGCTCGGTGGACGTGGTGGGAGCGCGGAACTCCTTGACCTCGAAGACCGGGTCGGGCAGTGCCTTGCGGTCGAGCTTGCCGGACGCACCGAGCGGCATGGCGTCGAGGAGCACGTAGGTGGCGGGCACCATGTAGGCCGGCAACTGTGCGGACAGTGCCGCACCGGCCGCCACCTGATCGAAGGTCGCACCGGCCTGCGGGACGACGTAGGCGACGAGCTGGTCCTGACGGACGAGCACGACGGCCTGATCGACCTCGTCGAGGGCGAGCAGCGCGGTCTCGATCTCACCGAGTTCGATGCGCAGACCGCGGAGCTTGACCTGGAAGTCCGTGCGGCCGATGTAGTCGAGTTCGCCGGCCCCCTCCGTCCAGCGCACGAGGTCGCCGGTGCGGTACAACCGCTCACCGTCGCCGAACGGCGAGGCGACGAAGCGCTCGGCAGTGAGGTCGGGGCGCTGCATGTACCCGCGCGCGAGCTGGGTGCCCGCGAGATAGAGCTCTCCCGCGACCCCCACGGGCACGGGTGCGAGACGCTCGTCGAGGACGTAGACGCGGGTGTTCCACACGGGGGCACCGATCGGCACGGAGACCGTGTCGGCGTCGGTGGCCTCGTGGTAGGTCACGTCGACGGCCGCCTCGGTGGGGCCGTAGAGGTTGTGCAGGCCGGCGTCGGACAGCAGTGCCCGCGTGCGTGCGGCCAGTGCGGGCGGGAGCGCCTCACCGGAGGCGAAGACGTGCCGGAGCGACGTGAGTTCGTCGGCCGACGCCTCGGCGACGAACACCGCGAGCATCGACGGCACGAAGTGCACGACGGTCACGCCGCGCCGCTCGATCACCGAGGTCAGGTACCGCGGATCGCGGTGACCGTCCGGCACGGCGACCACCAGTCGGGCACCGATCTGCAAGGGCCAGAAGAACTCCCACACCGACACATCGAAGGTGAAGGGGGTCTTCTGCAGCACCACGTCGGCGCCGGTGAGCGGGTACTCGTGCTGCATCCAGCGCAGGCGGTTGACGATCGCGCCGTGCGGCACCGCCACACCCTTCGGCCGTCCGGTGGACCCGGACGTGAAGATGACGTAGGCGGTGTTCGACGCCCGCAGCGGGGACGTCCGCTCGGCGTCGGTGACGGGATCGGACGCCGTCGCGGACAGGTCGAGGGTGTCGACGAGCAGGCTCGGGACGGACCTCTCCCCCGGCACGGAGAATCCGTCGCGAGCGGTGGTCAGCACCACCACGGGAGCGGCGGTGTCGAGGATGTAACCGTTGCGATCCTCCGGCTGGTCCGGGTCGATCGGCACGTAGGCACCACCGGCGGTGACGACCGCGTACATACCCACCAGCAGATCGAGCGAGCGACGCATCGCCAGACCCACCCGCGCGTCGGGGCCGACGCCGAGTGAGATCAGGTGCCGCGCAAGACGGTTCACGCGCTCGGAGAACTCACCGTAGGTCAGCGACTCGCCCTCGAACTCCACCGCGACCGCATCCGGCGACCGCCGGACCTGGTCGGCGAACAGATCGACGAGGGTCGAGGTGCCGTCGAGCGCGTGGTCGGTGTCGTTCCACTGCTCGAGGACCTGCACGCGTTCGGCGTCGTCGAGCAGGTCGACATCACCGATCGCGGCGGAGAGATCACCGGTGACCGCATCGAGGAGACGGACGAAGCGCTCGGCGATGCGCTCGACGGTGCGGGTGTCGAACAGATCGGTGGCGTAGGTCAGGCCCACCGAGTACTCGGCGGCACCGGTCGCGGTCGGCGTCTCGGTGACGACGAACTGGAGGTCGAACTTGGCGGTCGCGATGTCGAGGTCGACGGCCTCGACGGTCAGCCGCGGAAGTTCGAGCGTGCCGGTCTCGAGGTTCTGGAACGACAGCATCACCTGGAACAGCGGGTGACGTGCAGTGGAGCGCTCGGGGTTGAGCACCTCCACGAGTCGTTCGAACGGCAGGTCGGCGTGACCGAACGCTTCGAGGTCGGCGCCGCGTACCCGGCCGAGCACCTGCTCGAACGACTCGCCACCCTCCACCCGGGTGCGCAGCACCAGAGTGTTGACGAACATGCCCACCAGATCGTCGAGCGCCGCGTCGCCACGACCGGCCACCGGCGTGCCGATCGCGATGTCGTCGGTGCCCGACAGCCGCGCCAGCAGCACGGCCAGCGCGGCGTGCACCACCATGAACGGGGTCGCGTTGCGTTCGCGGGCGAGTGTGACGATGCGGTCGTGCAGCGTCTCGTCGATGGTGAACTCGTGCAGGGCACCCCGGTTGGTGGCGACGGCAGGGCGCGGGTGGTCGGCCGGCAGGTCGAGCTGCTCGGGCAGACCCGCGAGCGTCTCCCGCCAGAAACCGACCTGCGAGGAGATGACCGACTCCGGATCGTCCTCCGAGCCGAGCACCTCCCGCTGCCAGATCGCGAAGTCGGCGTACTGCACCGGCAGCGGCTCCCAGCCGGGTTCGCCGCCGGCGGCGCGGGCCGCGTAGGCGGAGACGATGTCGCGGGTGAGCGGGCCCATCGAGAAACCGTCGGCGGCGATGTGGTGCACGACGAGCGCGAGCACGTGTTCGGTCGCCGACACCGCGAACAGCTGCGCCCGGAAGGGTGCCTGCGTGGAGACGTCGAAGCCGGACGAGACGAGATCGGTGATGCTCTGCACCAACTGCGTCTCGGCGACGTCGACCGGCGTGAGGTCGGGTTCGACCTCGGACACCGGCAGCACCTGCTGGTAGCCCACACCGTCGACGTCCGGGTAGATCGTCCGCAACGACTCGTGCCGGCCGAGCACGTCGACCACCGCGGAGCGCAACGCCTCGACGTCCAGGGCACCGGTCAACCGGATCGCGCCGGGGATGTTGTTGACGGCCGATTCCGGTTCGAATCGGTTGAGGAACCACATCCGCTGCTGCGCGAGCGACAGCGGGACCCGCTCGGGACGTTCCTGCGCGACGAGCGGCGTGCGGCCCTGGGCCTCACTCTGCTCGACGCGGGCGGCGAGGGCGGCCACACCCGGCGCCTCGAACAGGACACGAACGGGCACAACGGTTCCCAGTTCGGAACCGAGGCGCGCGACGACCTGCGTCGCGATCAGCGAGTTGCCGCCGAGGGCGAAGAAGTCGTCGTCGAGTCCGACACGGTCGACACCGAGGACGTCGGCGAACACGCCGGCGACGACCTCCTCGACCGGGGTCGTGGGTGCACGGAAGCCGCGAGCCTCGAAGACCGGGTCGGGCAGCGCCTTCCGGTCGACCTTGCCCGAGCTGCCGAGCGGCATCTCATCGAGGACCACGAACTGCGACGGCACCATGTAGGCCGGCAGCACCGCGCTCAGCGCGGCCTGCGCGGCGTCGCGGTCGAAGGTCGTGTCGGGGGCCGGAACCACGTACGCGACGAGCTGATCGCGGCGCACCTGCGCGGCGGCCTGCGACACCCCGGTGTGGTCGAGCAGCGCGGTCTCGATCTCCCCGAGCTCGATGCGCAGACCGCGGAGCTTGACCTGGAAGTCGGTGCGGCCGAGGTACTCGAGATCGCCGCTGCGGTCGTTGCTCCAGCGCACGAGGTCGCCCGTGCGGTACAGGCGCTCACCGTCGCCGAAGGGCGAGGCGACGAAACGCTCGGCGGTCAGATCGGGGCGGCCGACGTAGCCACGCGCCACCTGCACGCCCGCGAGATACAACTCGCCCACGACACCGGCGGGAACCGGCGACAGCCGCGAGTCGAGCACGTAGGCGCGGGTGTTCCACACCGGAGCACCCATCGCGACGGAACCGCCCGTCGTTCCTGCGACCGGGCGGGCGGTGGCGTGCACCGTAGCCTCGGTGGGGCCGTAGAGGTTGTGGAGCTCGGCGTCGCTGATCCGCAAGAACTGCTCGGCCACCGACAGCGGGAACGCCTCACCGGCGACGAGCACGGTGCGCAACGACACGCAGTCGTCGGCGGACACCGACGCCGCGAACACCGCGAGCATCGACGGGACGAAGGAGGTCGCCGTCACCGCACGCTCACGGATGACGGTGCCGAGATAAGCGGTGTCGCGGTGACCGTCCGGAACCGCGATCACCATGCGCGCACCGACGGCCAGGGTGCCGAACAACTCCCACACCGACACGTCGAAGGTGAACGGGGTCTTCTGCAGCACCACGTCGTCGGGGCCGATCCCGTATTCGGTGGTGATCCACCGGATCTGGTTGACGACCGAGGCATGGGCCACGGCCACACCCTTCGGGCGTCCCGTCGACCCGGAGGTGAAGATCGAGTACGCGGTGTTCGACGGCCGCAACGGCGCGACGCGATCGGCGTCGGTGACGGGCTCGGCCGGGGTCGCGGACAGGTCGAGGCCGTCGATCGCGAGCGACGGCACCGATACCGTGGCCGGCACGGAGAATCCGTCGCGCTCGGTGGTCAGCACCACCACGGGAGCGGCCGTGTCGAGGATGTGACCGTTGCGATCGTCGGGCTGATCCGGATCGATCGGCACGTAGGCACCACCGGCCGTGACGACCGCGTACATACCCACCAGCAGATCCAGCGAGCGACGCATCGCCAGACCCACCGACGTCTCCGGCCCGACACCGAGCGAGATCAGATGCCGCGCAAGACGATTCACACGCCCGGAGAACTCACCGTAGGTCAGCGACTCGCCCTCGAACTCCACCGCCACCGCATCCGGCGACCGCCGGACCTGCTCGACGAACAACTCCGCCAGGGTCCGGGCATCGCCCAGTTCGTGCTCGGTGACGTTCCACGTGACGAGCACATCGGTGCGCTCGGCGTCGTCGAGCAGCGCGACATCACCGACCGGGAGTGCGGGTTCGGTCACGACCGCGGTGAGGATCCGGGTCAGGCGCTCGGCGAAGGACTCCATCGTCCGGGCGTCGAACAGATCGGTGGCATAGGTGAGGTCGACGAGATAACCCTCGGCGGTGGCGTCGTCCGAGACGGTGACCTGCAGGTCGAACTTCGCCAGTGCCGCGTCGACGTCGAGCGCCGAGACGGTCAGGCCGGGCAGTTCGAGGGAGTCGGCGTCGAGGTTCTGGAACGCGAGGAGCACCTGGAACAACGGGTGACGTGCCGTCGACCGCTCGGGGTCGATGATCTCGACCAGCCGCTCGAACGGCAGGTCGGCCTGCCCGAACGCTTCGAGGTCGGCGCCGCGCACCCGGCCGAGCACCTGCTCGAACGACTCGCCGCCCTCCACCCGGGTACGCAGCACCAGGGTGTTGACGAACATGCCCACCAGATCGTCGAGCGCCGCGTCGCCACGACCGGCCACCGGCGTGCCGATCGCGATGTCGTCGGTGCCCGACAGACGCGCCAGCAGCACGGCCAGCGCCGCGTGCACGACCATGAACTCGGTGGTGGAGGTGCGGCGGGCCAGATCGCGGACGGCGGAACGGAGTTCGGAGCCCAGGACGAACCGGTGCGAGGCACCGCGGTAGCTCGCGACGGCCGGTCGCGGACGGTCTGCCGGCAGATCGAGCTGCTCGGGCAGACCCGCGAGGGTCTCCCGCCAGAACGCGACCTGCGAGGAGATGATCGACTCCGGATCGTCCTCCGAGCCGAGCACTTCCCGCTGCCAGATCGCGAAGTCGGCATACTGCACGGCGAGCGGCTCCCACTGCGGGGCGTCGCCCGAGACGCGTGCGGCGTAGGCCGTCACGACGTCGCGGGTCAGCGGACCCATCGAGAAACCGTCGGACGCGATGTGGTGCACGACCAGCACCAGCACGTGCTCGGCCGCGGTCCCGGTCTCGGTGACGGCGAACAACCGGGCCCGGAAGGGGACCTGCGTCGTCACGTCGAAGCCGGTGCCGACGATCTCGGTCGCCCGGGCGATCAGATCGGACTCCGCCACAGCGACCGGCGTCAGGTCGGGCACCACCTCGTCCACCGGCAGCACCTGCTGGTAGCCCACGCCGTCGACGTCCGGGTAGACCGTCCGCAGCGACTCGTGCCGGCCGAGCACGTCGGTCACCGCGGCCTGCAGGGCCGCCGCGTCGAGTGCCCCCGACAGGCGGATCGCCACGGGGATGTTGTTGACCGCCGATTCGGGCTCGAAGCGGTTGAGGAACCACATCCGCTGCTGCGCGAGCGACAACGGCACCAGTTCCGGACGCACCTGCGGGACCAGCGGTGCGCGTCCGTCGCCGCCCGAGGCCATGGCGGCGTCGACGAGCGAGGCCAGTTCGGCCGCGGTCGGGGCATCGAAGAACTCACGGACGTCGATGCGGACCTTGTGGTCGGCGCTCAGCCGCGCGACGACCCGCGTCGCACTGAGCGAGTTGCCGCCGAGTTCGAAGAAGTCGTCGTCGACACCGAGCCGCTCGACGCCGAGGACCTGCTCGAACGCCGCAACGACGGCGTGCTCGGTGGCCGTCGACGGTGCGCGGTACTCGCGCTGCAGAGAGCTGAAGTCCGGGGTGGGCAGCGCCTTCCGGTCGAGCTTGCCGCTGCCGCCGAGCGGGAACTCGTCGAGTTCGACGAACAGCGACGGCACCATGTAGTCGGGCAGGCGCCGGCGCACGGCGTCGGCGAGCTCGGACCGCTCGATGTCGCGGCCGTCGGTGACGAGATAGGCCACGAGGTGGTCGCCGAGCGTGGGGTCGGAGTGCACGACGACGACCGACTGCCGCACGCCCGGGTGGTCGAGCAGCGCCGATTCGATCTCGCCGAGTTCGATGCGCAGACCGCGCAGCTTCACCTGGAAGTCGGTGCGGCCGATGTACTCGATCTGTCCGTCGTCGTTCGTCTTCACGAGGTCGCCGGTGCGGTACATGCGGTCGCCGGGCTCGCCGAACGGGTCGGCGACGAAGCGATCGGAGGTCAGATCGGGGCGACGGAGGTAGCCGCGCGCGAGCTGGACGCCCGCGAGGTAGAGCTCACCCTCGACACCGTCCGGGACGGGGCGCAGACCCTCGTCGAGGACGTAGAGACCGGTATCGGCCACGGCGGCACCGATCGGCACGACGGTGTCGTCGGCGGAGGTCGCGAAATAGGTGACGTCGACCGCCGCCTCGGTGGGCCCGTAGAGGTTGTGCAGACGCGCCGAGGAGATCTCGTAGAAGCGGGCGACGGTCTGCGGGGGCAGCGCCTCTCCGGACGCGAAGACGTAGCGGAGGGTGCTCACCGACGCGGCGGTGGGCTCGGTGAGGTAGACGGCGAGCATCGACGGCACGAAGTGCGCGATCGTCACGCCGCGTTCGATCATCGTCTGCGCGAGATAGGCCGGGTCGCGGTGCCCGTTGGGCACGGCGATCGTGAGACGGGCACCCACCTGCAGGGGCCAGAAGAACTCCCAGACCGACACGTCGAAGGTGAACGGCGTCTTCTGCAGCACCACGTCGTCGGCGCGCATGCCGTACTCGGACTGACGCCAGTCGATGTTCGCGACGATCGCCCGGTGCTCGACGGCGACGCCCTTGGGTCGTCCCGTCGAACCCGACGTGAAGATGACGTAGGCGAGGTGATCGGCCGTGAGCGCGCCGCGACGCTCCTCCGGACTGATCGGATCGCCGGAGATCTCGGACAGGTCGAGGGTGTCGATCGTCAGCGCCGGGACGGAACCGGGAAGATCGACGGCGTCGCGCTCGGTGGTGACGACGGCGACCGGCTCGGCGATCTCGAGGACGTAGGCCAGGCGGTCGGCCGGATGGTCGGGGTCGAGCGGCACGTAGGCGCCGCCGGCCTTCACGATCGCGTACATGCCGACCAGCAGATCGAACGACCGGCGGACGGCGAGACCGACGCGTGCGTCGGGGCCCACACCGAGACCGATGAGGTGACGTGCGAGACGGTTGGCGCGGGCATCGAATTCGCGGTAGGTCAGGGCCTGCCCGTCGAACTCGAGAGCGACCGCATCGGGGGTCCGCGCCACCTGGGCGTCGAAACGCGCCACGAGGGTGTCGGGATCGACCGTGGCCGGTGCTGCTGCATCGTCGCCGAGGACCTCGACGGCGTCGGCCAGCAGGGCGTCGACCACCCCCGCGAGACCCGGAGCACCCAGCAGAGCGGGCGCGATGTTCGACAGGACGACCGGGAACAGCGCGTCGAAACCGAGCGCGCCACCCATGGCGGTGTCGAGCGTGGCGATCTCGTCGCGCAGGCGCGCGTAGCCGATACGGGTGTCACCGTCGGTGAGGGCGACGCGGTCGGGGTCGATCTCCGCGACGGCGGCGAGCAACCGGGGAAGGTCCTCGATCGCCAGCGCCGGCTTGCCCGCCATGTCACCCGTCATCTACGTCAGCCTCCTGAAATAACCTGCGCTCGGCATCGCGCTGTGCACGCGACACCGCCCCCCGCTGCCACCCGGCACCGTACTGGCCGGGCAGTCGAACGACAGCCGATCTTCCATTATCCCGAAGTGACCGACACAGGACTAATCCGCGTCTCCCACCGCATCGGCATCGACGCCTTCCGCGACGGCGATCACATCGCGCACCAACTGTGCGAGACCGTCGGCGCCGAGTTGGGGCAGCATCCCCGGTACGAGGCCGTTCAAAACCACCGACACGAGCGCTTCGGCGGTGAGCGCACCGCCGGTGGTGGTGGCCATGGTGTCCAGACGCTGGGCGAACTCGCCGAGTGTGACCTCGCGCTCACCGTGCCGGAAGGCGACGGTGTCCGGGGCCACGGCAGCCGCTGCCGCCACGAGTGCCGGCAGATCGGCGACGGTGCGCGCCTTCTTCGGCCGGGCCGCCCGCGCGCGCTCGGCATCCGTGCGGATGTCGATCGAACGGAGGACGACCTGCGGATCGGCGCCGACGGCCTCGAGGATCCGGACGAAGCGATCGCCGAAGGTCTCGACCGTCGCGGCGTCGAACAGTGCCGTGGCGTAGGTGAAGGTCACATCGAGCGCGGTCAGCGCTCCCGACTCGGAGAACCGTTCGACCACCGTGCACTGCAGGTCGAACTTCGCCTGGTCGGCTCCCGTCTCGAGCGCGGTCACCTCGAGCCCCGGCAGGGCGAAGGTGCCGGTGTCGATGTTCTGGAAGGTGAGCATCGCCTGGAACAGCGGGGTGTACGCGCTGTTGCGTCGCACACCGAGACGTTCGACGACCCGCTCGAACGGCACGTCGGCGTTACCGAACGCCGCGAGGTCCTTCTCCTTGGCCTGCGCGAGCAGGTCCGCGAAGGTCGCCGAGCCGGCCACCCGGGTGCGGAGCACGAGGGTGTTGACGAACATACCGACGAGGTCGTCGAGCGCTTCCTCACCACGACCGGCGGTCGGTGTACCCACCGCGATATCCTCGCTGCCCGACAGACGGGCGAGCAGCACCGCGAAGGCGGCGTGCATCGTCATGAAGACCGTCGCGTTGTGCTCGCGGGCGGTCTTCTCGATCCGCTGCGCGAGTTCCTCACCGATCGTGAAGGTGAACGACTCACCGACCGTCGACTGGCGGGCGGGGCGCGGACGATCCGTGGGCAGGGCGAGAACCTCCGGGGCACCGGAGAGTTCGTCGGCCCAGTAGTCGAGCTGACGCGACAGCTCGCTCCCGGGATCGTCCTCGGAGCCGAGGATGCTCTGCTGCCACAGCGTGTAGTCCGCGTACTGGACCTCGAGCGGTTCCCAGCCCGGGGTCTCCCCCGCGGCGTGCGCGAGATAGGCGGTCATCACGTCGCGCACGAGCGGACGCATCGAGTACCCGTCGGCGCTGATGTGGTGTGCGACGACCGCGAGGACGTGTTCGTCCGCGGCGAGACGCAACAGCGCGACCCGCACCGGCGGGACCGGTGCCGTCACGTCGAATCCGCTGCCGAGGATCTCGGTGAGACGCTCGACGAGTTCGTCGGCGGTCACGTCCACCGGGGCGAGTTCGGGCACGGCCTGCGCGACAGGCAGCACGACCTGCACCGGACCGTCACCGCTGTCCGGGTAGACGGTGCGCAGCACCTCGTGCCGTGCGAACAGGTCGGCGACCGCGGCGCGCAGGGCATCCACGTCGAGCGCACCGGTCAGGCGCACGGCGACGGGGATGTTGTAGACACCCGATTCGGGATCGACCCGGTTCAGGGTCCACATGCGCTGCTGGGCGAGCGACAGCGGCACCTGCTCGGGGCGCGGGACGGTCGTGAGCGCCGGACGGGCACCCTCGCCCACCGACGGCCGGATGCGGGCGGCGAGCGCCACCACCGTGGACGACTCGAACACCGTCCGGACGGGCACGCGGGTGTCGAGTGCGGCACCGAGCCGGGCGGCGAGCTGCGTCGCGAGCAGCGAGTTGCCGCCGAGTTCGAAGAAGTCGTCGTCGAGACCGGCCCGTTCGACACCGAGCAGTTCGGCGACGGTCGCAGCCACGATCTCCTCGACGGGATCGGTCGGGGCACGGAACTGCCCCGCGTCGAGTTCGGGGTCGGGCAGGGCCCGCCGGTCGAGCTTGCCGTTGGTGTTCAGCGGCAGCGCCTCGAGTTCGACGAAGGCCGACGGCACCATGTACGACGGCAGTCGCTCCGCGAGCGCCGTCCGTGTCGCAGCGGCGTCGAACGCCCGTGTCGCACCCGTGTCGAACGCCCGTGTCACACCGGAATCGAACGCGTCGGTGGCCGACACGACGTAGGCGACCAGACGGTCGCCGAGGTGGGCAGTTTTGCGCACCAGGACGGCGACGTCCTTCACGTCGGGCAGCTCGCGCAGGACGGTCTCGACCTCGCCGAGTTCGATGCGGTAACCGCGCACCTTGACCTGGAAGTCGGCCCGGTCGAGGTATTCGAGGCGACCGGCACGGTTCCACCGGACGATGTCGCCCGTGCGGTACATGCGTCCGCGCCCGTACGGGTCGGCGACGAACCGGTCCGCGGTGAGGTCGGGACGGTCGTGGTAGCCCCGCGCGAGCTGGGCACCCGCGAGGTACAGCTCGCCGGAGACGCCCGGCGCCACCGGTCGCAGCCGGTCGTCGAGGACGTAGACGGCGGTGTTCCACTCGGGCACACCGATCGGGACGACGGTGCGGTCGGCGTCGTCGACCTCGTGGACGGTCACCGAGACCGCGGCCTCGGTGGGTCCGTAGAGGTTGTACAGCGTCGCGGTGTTGTCCGCGCGGAACTGCTGGGCCACCGCCGCGGGCAGCGCCTCACCGATCGCGAGGATCCGCCGCAGCGACGGCGCCACCGGACCGGCCGCGACCGTCATCAGCATCGACAGCATGGACGGAACGGTGTGCAGCGTGGTCACCTGCTCGTCGCGCAACAACGCGAGCAGGTGGTCGGGATCGCGGTGTCCGTCGGCGGTGGCGATCACCAGTCGGGCGCCGGAGGTGAGCGCCGACCAGAACTCCCACACCGACAGGTCGAACGTCGCGACGGTCTTGAGCAGCACCGCGTCGTCGGACCCGATGCCGAAATACTCACGCTTCCACAGCAACTGATTGACGATCGCGGCGTGGGAGACCGCGACGCCCTTGGGGCGTCCGGTCGAACCCGACGTGAAGATCACGTACGCCGTGTTGTCCGGCCGCAGCGGAGCCGGCCGGTCGTCGTCGGTGATCGGATCGTCGGAGAGCCCGGCGAGGTCGAGGCCGTCGAGTTCGACGACCGGCGCCGTGCCGTGCTCGACCCGGTCACCGCTCGTCGTCACGATCGCGACGGGAGCGGCCGTGTCGAGGATGTAGGTGTTGCGCTCGGCGGGCTGGTCCGGGTCGACCGGCACGTAGGCCGCGCCGGTCTTCGCGATCGCGTACATGCCCACGAGCAACTCGGGTGAACGACGGATCGCGAGCGCGACCCGATCCTCCGGGCCCACACCGAGACCGAGCAGGTGCCGGGCGAGACGGTTGACCGACGAGTCGAACTCGCCGTAGGTCCACCGCCGGCCCTCGTACACGAGCGCGACGTCGTCGCGGTGTGCGGCGACCTGCTCGTCGAACAGACCGACGAGGGTCGCTCCGGTGTCGGTTCCGTGGGCGGTGTCGTTCCACGCGCCGAGCACCGCGTCGCGCTCCTGCGGGAGGAGCAACGCGTGATCACCGACGGGCAGGGCCGGCGACTCGACGAGCGCTTCGAGCAGCTGCTCGAAACGGGCCGCGACGGCTTCCGCGGTCTCGCGGTCGAACAGATCCGTCGCGTAGGTGAGGATCGCGTCGATGCCCTGCGGCGCGCCGTCGTCGCCGTAGCTGTCGGCGACGATCAGGTGCATGTCGAACTGGGCGGTGCCGCCCTCGAGGTCGACCGGTTCGATGTCGAGCCCGGGCAGGGCGAGTTCGGAGCGGCTCTGGTTCTGGAACGAGAAGCCGACCTGGAACAGCGGATGCCGGGCCGTCGAGCGGGCCGGGTTCAGGACCTCGACGAGACGCTCGAACGGCACGTCCGCATGCGCGAAGGCCTGCAGATCGGTTTCCCGTGCCGCGGACAGCAGTTCGTCGAAGGACGCACCACCGTTCACCTCGAGCCGGAGCACCAGCGTGTTGACGAACATGCCGATGATGTCCTCGGTGGCCTGCTCGGTACGACCCGCGATGGGGGTGCCCACCGCGATGTCCGTCGAGCCGGACAGGCGCGCGAGCAACGCCGCGAAGGCCGCGTGCACGGCCATGAACACCGTCGCGTTCCGGTTGCGTGCCAGGTCGCGCAGCTCCCGGTGCAGATCGGCACCGATGGTGAACTCCACGCGGTCGCCGCGGAAGCTCTGCTGCGCCGGCCGCGGACGGTCGAGCGGCAGGTCGAGCTGATCGGGCAGGTCGGCGAGCGCGATGCGCCAGTAGCCGAGCTGCTCGGCGGCGGTGGACTCCGGGTCGTCCTCGGAGCCGAGGACCTCCCGCTGCCACAGCGCGAAGTCGGCGTACTGCACCTCGAGCGGCGCCCACGCCGGATCGCTGTCCGCGGACCGGGCGGCGTAGGCCGTCATGACGTCGCGGACCAGCGGCACCATCGACGAGCCGTCGGCGCTGATGTGGTGGACGACGGTGACGAGGACGTGATCGTCGTCGGCGACGCGGAGCAGATGCATCCGCACCGGCACGTCGACGGTGACGTCGAAGCCGACCGCGGCGATCTCCCGCATCCGCGGTTCGAGATCGGCGGCGGTGACGTCCACCGGTTCGAGCTCGGGCCGGACCTGCGAGGCCGGCAGGATGCGCTGCACCGGACCGGATTCGGTCTCGGGGTAGACGGTGCGCAGGGACTCGTGCCGCGCGACGAGGTCGGCGACCGCGGCACGCAAGGCGTCGACGTCCAGTGCGCCCGTCATCCGCAACGCGAACGGGATGTTGTAGGCCGTCGAGTCGGGATCGAAGCGGTTGAGGAACCACATCCGCTGCTGTGCGGGAGACAGCGGGATCGACTCCGGCCGGGTCCGGGCCGTGAGCGCCACTCGTCCACCGCGACCGGACTCCTGCTCGACCCGCGTCGCGAGTTCCGCGACGGTGGACGCCTCGAACAACGCCCGCACCGGCACCTGCGCGTCGAGCGCGGCACCGAGCCGGGAAACCACCTGCGTCGCGATCAGCGAGTTGCCACCGAGCGCGAAGAAGTCGTCGTCGGCGCCGATGCGGTCGACACCGAGCACCTCGGCGAACACGCCCGCCACGATCTCCTCGATCGGGGTGCTCGGCGCGCGGAAACCACGCGTCTCGAACACCGGCTCGGGCAGCGCCCGACGGTCGAGCTTGCCGTTGACCGTCAGCGGAATCGCATCGATCACCACGAACGCCGAGGGCACCATGTACTCCGGCAGGACCACGGCGACACCGCTGCGCAGCGCTTCGGTGTCGATCGACATGCCGTCGTGCGGAACCACGTAGGCGACGATCCGGGCCGCTCCCGGGGTGTCCTCACGCACGATGACCGCGGCGTGGGCGACCTCGTCCTGCGCGAGCACCGCGGCCTCGACCTCACCGAGCTCGATGCGGAAACCGCGGATCTTCACCTGGTCATCGGCGCGTCCGAGATATTCGAGATCGCCCGAGACGACCCAGCGTGCGACGTCACCCGTCCGGTACAGCAGCGCACCGTCGGACGAGAACGGATCGGCGACGAAACGTGCCGCCGACAGCTCGGGACGACGCAGGTAACCACGCGCCAACTGGCCGCCGCCGACGTACATCTCACCGGCCACACCCACCGGTACCGGCTTGAGCCGCCGGTCGAGCACGTACACCCGCAGACCCGCGATCGGGACACCGACCACGCTCGCGGACGCACCCTGCGCCAGGTCGGCACCGATCTCCCGGTACGACACGTGCACGGTCGTCTCGGTGATGCCGTACATGTTCACCAACCGCGGTGCTGCGCCGATCCCCCGTCGCTGCGCTCGCCCCGCATCCCCGTGACGCTCGAACCACCCGGCCAGACGACGCGGCTCGAGCGCCTCACCACCGAAGATCACGTACCGGAGCGACAACTGTGCCTCGTCGGCCGCGACCCGATCGGCCTCGACCAATTGGTAGAACGCCGACGGAGTCTGATTGAGCACGGTGACCCGCTCACGGATCAGCAACTCGCGGAAGGCTTCCGGCGAACGCGACGTGAAGTAGTCGACCACCACCAGGGTCCCGCCGTAGAGCAGCGGACCCCACAGCTCCCACACCGAGAAGTCGAAGGCGTAGCTGTGGAACATCGTCCACACGTCCGACGAGTCGAAGCCGTACACCGATTCGGTGTTGACCATCAGCCGCACCACATTGCGGTGCGGGATCAGCACACCCTTCGGGCGTCCGGTCGATCCCGATGTGTAGATCACGTACGCGAGGTTCGTCGACGTCAGCGGGGCACGACGCTCCGCGTCGAGGATCGGCGCGTCGTCGACCTCCGACAGATCCAGACGGTCGATCTCGACAACCGGCACCGAAGCCGGGAACGCCACCTCGACGTCCGAGGTGGTCACGACCGCGACCGGCGTCGCGTCCGAGACCAG
The DNA here is from genome assembly GCF_049538275.1 of Rhodococcus sp. AB351. Lineage (NCBI taxonomy): Bacteria > Bacillati > Actinomycetota > Actinomycetes > Mycobacteriales > Nocardiaceae > Rhodococcus > Rhodococcus sp. AB351. Next base: position 1,299,113 of record NZ_JBMVFW010000001.1, on the reverse strand, counting down.
GAACTCGATCCGGTCGGTCGGCGAGTTCGGGTCGATCGGCAGGTAACCGGCACCGGCCTCGAGCACCGCGAGCAGCACCACGATCAGATCGAGCGAGCGCGGCATCGCGACCGCGACCAGATCCTCCGGTCCGGCACCGACATCGACGAGATGACGTGCCAGGCGGTGCACCCGCGCACCGAGTTCGCGGTAGGACAACTGCTCGTCGCCGAACCGCACTGCGACCGCGTCGCCGCGTTCGGCGACGCGCGCCTCGAACATGTCGACGAGTGTCGTGCCGGCCGGTGCGACGTCGTCACCCAGCGAGTTCCAGCGCGAGACGACCAGTTCGCGTTCGAAGTCGTCGACGATCTCGATGTCGCCGACCACCGCTGCCGGATCCTCGGCCACCCCGCGCAGGATGCGCAGCAGCTGCTCCGCGAACGCCGCGACCCGCAGGTCGTCGAACAGATCGGTCGCGTAGGTGACGGCGAAGTCCATACCGGCCGCCGAGCCGTCCTCGCCGACGGTCTCGGCGAAGGTGAACTGCAGGTCGAACTTGGCGGTGGGCGCCTCGTAGTCGACCGCCGCGGCGGTGACGCCGTCGAGGTCGAATTCGACCCGGCCGGTGTTCTGGAAGGTCAGGGCCACCTGGAACAGCGGGTGGCGCGCCTGCGAACGCTGCGGGTCGAGGATCTCCACGAGCCGCTCGAACGGGACGTCGGCGTTCGCGAAGGCGTCGAGGTCGGTGTCGCGCACCTCGGCGAGGAGGTCCTGGAACCGGATGTCGTTGCGCACACCGACACGCAGTACGAGCGTGTTGACGAACATGCCGATGAGGTCGTCGAGGGCGGCCGCGCCGCGGCCCGCGATCGGCGTGCCGATCGCGATGTCCTCGCTGTCGGACAGTCGCGACAGCAGCACCGCCAGCGCCGCGTGCACAACCATGAACAGGGACGTGTTCCGCTCCCGGGCAAGGCTTTCCAAAGCCGAGTGCAGCTCGGGTTCGATGCGGAACCGGCTGGTGCGTCCGGTGTTCGACGCGACCTCGGGGCGAGCACGATCCGACGGCAGGTCGAGCTGGTCGGGAAGGTCCGCCAGCTGCGCGGTCCAGTACTCCACCTGACGCGACAGCACCGAACGCGGATCGTCCTCGGAGCCGAGGACGTCGCGCTGCCACAACGCGTAGTCCGCGTACTGCACCTCGAGCGGCGCCCAGCTCGGGGTCTCACCGCGCGAACGGTTCGCGTAGGCGACCATGATGTCGCGCGCGAGCGGCCGCAGCGAGAAGCCGTCGGACGCGATGTGGTGGACCACGAGGAACAACACGTGCTCGCGCGCGCCGAGCGAGAACAATACGACTCGCAGCGGCACCTCGCTCGTGACGTCGAAGCCGGCCGAGGTGAGCTGCTCCGCGCGCTCGAACAGGGTGCTCTCGTCGACCCGTTCGACGGACAGCTCCACCTCGTAGGGCGGCTGCACCGACTGGTGGCCCACGCCGTCGATGTCCGGGTAGACCGTCCGCAGCGACTCGTGCCGCTCGACGACGTCGCCGAGCGCGGTGCGCAGCGCCCCGACGTCGAGGTCGCCGGTGAGGCGGACACCGACGGGGATGTTGTTCGCCGCGGAGGCCGGGTCGAAGCGGTTGAGGAACCACATGCGCTGCTGTGCGGGCGACAGCGGGATCCGTTCCGGACGCTCGCGCCGTTCGAGGGCGGGCCGCGAACCGGCTCCCCCGAACTGTTCGACGCGGACCGCGAGGGTCTCGACGGTGGGGGCGTCGAACAGGGCACGGACGGGGACGGTCGTGTCGAGGGCGTCGCCGAGACGGGCGACCACCTGCGTCGCGACGAGCGAGTTGCCGCCGAGCGCGAAGAAGTCGTCGGTGCGGCCGACGCGCGGGACACCGAGCACCTGCGCGAAGACACCCGCGACGATCTCCTCGACCGGCGTGCGCGGCGGCATGAACTCCTGCACCTCGAAGGTCGGTGCGGGCAGCGCGCGACGGTCGACCTTGCCGCTCGTGTTGAGCGGCAGCGAGTCGAGCGCGACGATCGCGGCGGGCACCATGTACGACGGCAGTCGCGAGAGCAGCGCGGTCTTGACGTCCGCCGGGTCGATGTCGGCGCCGGCGATCGGCACGACGTACGAGACGAGCTGCGGTCCTGATCGGGGATCCTCACGCACCACCGTCACGGCACGACCGATCGCGGGCTGCGCGGTGAGCGCGGTGTCGATCTCGCCGAGTTCGATCCGCAGACCGCGCAGCTTGACCTGCTGGTCGGTGCGGCCGATGTAGTCGAGTTCGAGACGGTCGCCGCCGGCGGTGCGCACCCATCGCACGAGGTCGCCGGTGCGATACAGGCGGCCACCGGAGGTAGAGAACGGATCGGCGACGAAGCGTTCCGCGGTCAGGTCCGGCCGACCGTGGTAGGCGCGGGCGAGCTGCGCACCGGACAGGTACAGCTCTCCGGCGACTCCCACCGGGACGGGCCGCAGGCGCGCGTCGAGGACGCGAGCGGCGGTGTTCCACACCGGCGAGCCGATCGGCACCGCGGGGTGGTCGTCGGGTTCGGCGGTGCGGTGCAGCGTCTGGATGGTGGTCTCGGTGGGACCGTAGAGGTTGTGCACCGGTGCTGCGCCGAGCTTGCGGAAGCGGGCGGCGCTCTCCCCGGAGAGGCTCTCGCCGCCGCAGAAGACGTGGGTGAGCGAGGCCGCGGCCTCCTCCCCCAGGTGCTCGAGCACCGCGTCGAAGACGGTCGGGACGAACTGGACGACGGTGATGCCGGCCCGGGCGATCTCGGCGGCCATTCCGGCGGGTTCGCGGTGCAGGCCCGGCGATGCGACGACCGTGCGTGCGCCGGCGTGCAGCGGCAGGAAGAGTTCCCAGACCGATGCGTCGAAGGTGACCGGGGTCTTGAGGAGCACCCGGTCGTCGGCTGAGAGGGCGAATTCGTCCTGCATCCACGACAACTGGTTGACCACCGCGCCGTGCGGCACGGCGACGCCCTTGGGGCGGCCGGTGGAACCGGAGGTGTAGAGGACGTAGGCGAGGTGTTCGGCTCGCAGCGGACGGGTCCGCTCGTCGTCGCGGACGGGCGAGCCGTCGCGGCCGGAGAGGTCGACGGCGTCGATCTCGACGGTCGGGATGTCCCCGAAACCGGTCCGGTCCCGGAGCTCGTCCCAGGATGCGACCAGAACCAGTGAGGGAGCGGAGGATTCGAGGACGTACGCGATGCGGTCGGCGGGCTGTTCGAGGTCGAGCGGCACGTAGGCGCCGCCGGCGGCGATCACGGCGTGGACGGCGACGAGCATGTCGACGGACCGGCCGATCGCCACGCCCACCCGGGTCTCCGGGCCGACGCCCAGCTCGACGAGGTGGCGTGCGAACGCGTTGACCCGTTCCCCGAACTCGCGGTAGGTCAGCGGCGTTCCGACCGCGTCGGTGCCGGGCACGACGGCGAGGGCGTCGGGCGTGCGGGCGACCTGCGCGTCGAGCAGGGCGGGCAGGGTCGCGGTCGTGCCGAGCTCGGTGCGGGCACCGTGCGCGGCGGCGTCGACGGCGTCGCGTTCGCCGGCGGTGAGCAGCGGCAGCTCGTCGATCCCGGTGGCGGGAGTCGCCGTCGCGGCGGCGAGCAGACGGACGAACCGCTCACCGAGGACGTCGATCGTCTCGGCGTCGAACAGATCGGTCGCGTAGGAGAGTTCGACGACCCAGCCGTCGGACGATGCGCCCTCGGTGTCGGCATCGAGAACCGTCACCACGAGGTCGAACTTGGACAGTCCGTTGTCGAGGGGCACGTTCGTGACCGACAGTTCCGGCAGCTGCAGCGACACCTGTCCGAGATTCTGGAAGGCCAGCATCACTTGGAACAGAGGGTTGTGCGCCTGGGTGCGGACCGGGGCGAGGACGTCGACGAGACGCTCGAACGGGATCTCGGCGTGGGCGAACGCGCCGAGGTCGACCTCGCGGACGTGGGCCAGCAACTCGTCGAAGGTGGCGGTGACGTCCACCCGGGTCCGCAGGACGAGGGTGTTGACGAACATGCCGATCAGGTCGTCGAGGGAGCGTTCGCCGCGACCGGCGATCGGCGTGCCGATCGCGATGTCGTCGGAGGCGCTAAGGCGCGCGAGCAGCGTCGCGAGCACCGCGTGCACGACCATGAACTCGGTCGTGCGCCGCTGCTGCGCGAGACGTTCCACCGCGGCGCGCAGTTCGGGGTCGATCGTCAGCCGGGTGACGGCACCGCGGTACGACGCGACCGCCGGACGCGGCCGGTCCGTGGGCAGGCCGAGGCTCTCCGGCAGGTCGGCGAGGGTGTCGGTCCAGTAGTCGATCTGGCGGGCCAGCACCGACTCCGGATCGTCCTCCGCGCCGAGCACCTCGCGCTGCCAGAGGGTGAAGTCGGCGTACTGGATTTCCAGCGGGGTCCAGGCCGGAACCTCGCCCTGCGACCGGGCCGCGTAGGCGATCATGATGTCGCGGGTCAGCGGCACCATCGAGAAACCGTCGGCGGCGATGTGGTGCAGGACCGCGACCAGCACGTGCGAGTCGGGTCCGGTCTCGAACAACCGCACCACCATCGGCACGTCGCGCACGACGTCGAAGGTGGTCGCCGCGAGTGCCCGCAGTTCGGCGGGCAGACGGTCGGCGTCGATGCGGGTGACGGTCAGCTCGACCGGCACCTCCGAGACCGGGAGCACCTTCTGGTAGCCGTAGCCGTCGACGTCGGGGTAGACGGTGCGGAGCGATTCGTGCCGTGCGACGACGTCGCGCAGCGCGGTCCCGAGCGCGGAGACGTCGAGCGCACCGGACAGGTGCACGGCCACAGGGATGTTGTTGACCGCGGACTCCGGGTCGAAGCGGTTGAGGAACCACATGCGCTGCTGCGCGAGCGACAGCGGAACCCGTTCGGGGCGGCGCCCGGCGACGAGCGGTGTGCGGGCCGCACCCGACGAGTCGGCCTCGACGGCCGCGGCGAGCGCCTCGACGGTGGACGCCTCGAAGATCGCGCGCAATGCCACTCGGCCACCGAGGGATTCGCCGATACGGGAGACGGCCTGTGTTGCGATCAGCGAGTTGCCGCCGAGCGCGAAGAAATCGTCGTCGAGACCGACGCGGTCGAGTCCGAGGACGTCGGCGAAGACCGACGCGACGATCTGTTCGACCGGGGTCGTCGGGGCGCGGAACTCCTTGACCTCGAAGACCGGGGCCGGCAGGGCCTTGCGGTCGAGCTTGCCCGACGATCCGAGCGGGAACTCGTCGAGCACGACGTAGACCGACGGCACCATGTAGGCCGGCAGCGAGCCGGCGAGACGACGCGAGACGGCGGTGGTGTCGAGCAAGCGGCCGTCGGTGGCGACGAGATAGGCGACGAGGTGTTCACCGGAGTGGGCGTCCGAGCGCACGAGCACGACGGCCTGGTCGACGTCGTCGAGCGCGAGCAGGGCAGTCTCGATCTCGCCGAGTTCGATGCGCAGGCCGCGCAGCTTGACCTGGAAGTCGGTGCGGCCGATGTATTCGAGTTCGGCATGTGCCGTGCGTGCGTCGGAGGCCTCCCGGGCGACCCACCGCACGAGATCGCCCGTGCGGTAGAGCCTCTCCCCCGCCCCGTACGGCGAGGCGACGAAGCGTTCCGCCGTCAGGTCCGGCCGCGCGACGTAACCGCGCGCCAGCTGGACACCCGACAGGTAGAGCTCGCCCGCGACACCGACCGGCACCGGATGCAGTCGGCCGTCGAGGACGTGGACGCCGGTGTTCCAGACCGGGACGCCGATGGGCACCGACACCGCATCGGCGGCGGTGACCTCGTGGTAGGTCACGTCGACGGCCGCCTCGGTGGGGCCGTACAGGTTGTGCAGGCGAGCGCCCGGCAGGATCGACCGCAGGCGTGCGGCGACCGAGGCGGGCAGTGCCTCGCCCGAGGCGAAGACCATCCGCAACGACGAGGCCGAGGCCGCGGCGTTCTCGGCGACGAAGACCGCGAGCATGGACGGCACGAAGTGCGCGACCGTGACACCGCGGTCGGCCATGACCCGGGCGAGATAGGCCGGGTCCCGATGACCGTCGGGCAGCGCGATCTCGAGGCGCGCACCGATCTGCAGGGGCCAGAAGAACTCCCACACCGACACGTCGAAGGTGAACGGCGTCTTCTGCAGCACCACGTCGTCGCGGCCGAGGCCGTACTCGTCCTGCATCCACAGCAGGCGGTTGACGATCGCGCCGTGCGGCACCGCGACACCCTTGGGGCGTCCCGTGGAGCCGGACGTGAAGATGACATACGCGGTGTTCGTCGGCGTGAGCGTGGCGATGCGGTCGGCGTCGGTGATCGGGCCGGACGGCAGGTCCGACACATCGAGCGTGTCGATCTCGATCGTGCGCACGGCCGCGGTCGACTCGAAGGCGTCGCGGGTGGTGGTCAGCACCGCGACCGGCGCCGCCGTGTCGAGGATGTACGCGTTGCGGTCGGCGGGCTGGTCGGGGTCGAGCGGCACGTAGGCACCGCCGGCCTTGACGATCGCGTACATGCCGACGAGGAGGTCGAGGGATCGCCGTACCGCGAGTCCGACGGTCGACTCCGGTCCGACACCCTGCGAGATCAGATGGCGGGCAAGGCGGTTCACCCGCGCGTCGAAGTCCGCGTAGGTCAGCTGCTCGCCCTCGAAGGCCACGGCCACGGCGTCGGGATCCGTCGCGACCCGGGCGTCGAACAGGTCGACGAGAGTGGCCGGTTCCAGCTCGTGCGCGGTGTCGTTCCACGATTCGAGGACCGCGAGACGCTCGCCGGCGTCGAGTAGGTCGATGTCGCCGACGACGACCTCCGGCTCGCGCACCACGGCCTCGAGGATGCGGACGAAGCGATCGGCGAATCCGCGCACCGTCGAGTGATCGAACAGGTCGGTCGCATAGGTGAACGCCGCTCCGAGACCGTTCGGCGTGCCGTCCTCGGCGAAGTCCTCGGTGAGGGTGAGCTGCAGATCGAACCTGGCGACCGCCGTGTCGATGTCGAGCACGTCGAGGGTCAGGCCACGCAGTTCGACGTGCGCGGCGCGCAGGTTCTCGAACGAGAGCATCACCTGGAACAGCGGGTGCCGGGCGGTGGAGCGCGCCGGGTTGAGCACCTCGACGAGCCGCTCGAACGGCACGTCGGCGTGACCGAAGGCGCCGAGCGCCGCGTCGCGCGCCCGGGCGAGATGCGTGGTGAAGGGCGTACCCGAATCGACATCGGTGCGCAGCACGAGGGTGTTGACGAACATGCCGATCAGGTCGTCGAGCGCCTGCTCGCCGCGACCCGCGACCGGGGTACCGATCGCGATGTCGTCCTGACCGGACATCCGCGCGAGCAACACGCTCAGGGCTGCGTGCACCACCATGAACAGCGACGCGTTGCGGGTGCGCGCCAGGGCCACGAGCTCGCGGTGCAGTTCCGGATCGATCGAGAAGTCCACGGTCGCACCGGAGTACGACTGCACGGCCGGGCGCGGACGATCGGCGGGCAGATCGAGCTGGTCGGGCACACCGGCGAGGGTGCGACGCCAGTAGTCGAGTTGCCGGGAGATCAGCGACTGCGGGTCGTCCTCGGCTCCGAGTACCTGCCGCTGCCACAGCGTGTAGTCGGCGTACTGCACCGGCAGGGGCGCCCACGAGGGCTCCTCCCATTCGGTGCGGGCGGTGTAGGCGACCATGATGTCGCGCGCCATCGGACCGGTGGACCAGCCGTCGGCCGAGATGTGGTGCACGACGAGCGCGAGTACGTGCTCCTGGTCGCCGAGTTCGAACAGCTCGGCGCGGATCGGCACGTCCGACGTCACGTCCAGGCCGGTGAAGACCAGGCGCCGGACGGAGGCGGGCAGCTCGTCGGGGGTGATCCGGGTCGGGGTCAGATCCGGCACGACCTCCGCCGCGGCACGGACGACCTGGTGCGGTCCGTTCGGCGAGTCGGGGAAGACGGTGCGCAGCGACTCGTGCCGATCGATGACGTCCATGATCGACACCTGCAGTGCGGCGACGTCCAGTTCGCCGGTCAGGCGCAGTGCCATCGGGAGGTTGTAGGTGGACGACCGCGGATCGAAGCGGTTGAGGAACCACATGCGCTGCTGTGCGAGCGACAGCGGAACACGTTCGGGCCGCGGCATCTTCGTCAGAGCGATGCGCGCTCCGCGACCTGCCTCCTGCTCGACGCGCACCGCCAGGGCCGCCACCGAGCTGGATTCGAACAGCGCCCGCACCGGCACCTGCGCGTCGAGGGCGACACCGAGCCGGGAGACGACCTGCGTGGCGAGCAGCGAGTTGCCGCCGAGCTCGAAGAAGTCGTCGTCGAGACCCACGCCCTGGACGCCGAGCACCTCGGCGAAGACGTTCGCGACCGTTTCCTCGATGGGTGTGGTCGGGGCACGGAACTCGCGGTAGCTGATGCCGAGATCGGGTTCGGGCAGGGCACGGCGGTCGAGCTTGCCGACCGGATTGAGCGGCACCTCGTCGAGCACGATGATCTGCGAGGGCACCATGTACGACGGCAGGGAGCGGCCGACGTGATCGGCGAGTTCGGCAGGATCGATCTGCTCGTCCCCGTGCACGTACGCGACGAGCGCGGTCTGGCCCGACGGCATCTCGTGGCCGACGGTGGTCGAGAAGGCGACCAGGGGGTGGGTCAGCAGCGCGGCGTCGATCTCGCCGAGTTCGATGCGGTAGCCGCGGACCTTGACCTGGAAGTCGGCGCGGCCGGCGAACTCGATGCGGCCCTGCCCGTCCCAGCGCACGATGTCGCCGGTGCGGTACATGCGGGTTCCGTTCGCGCCGAATGGGTTCGCCACGAATCGGTCGCCGGTGAGCGCCGGACGGCGGTGGTAGCCCCGGGCGAGCACGTCGCCCGCGAGATAGAGCTCACCCGCGACACCGGCGGGGACGGGACGGAGCCGGCTGTCGAGGACCAGGGCGTGCACGCCGGCCACGGGCCGTCCGATGGTGATCGGACCGGACGGTTCGAGGAGGGCGCGCGTCGAGACGATCGTGGTCTCGGTCGGTCCGTAGGCGTTGTAGAAGCGACGGCCGGGCGCCCAGCGGGAGACGAGATCGGCTGTGGACACGTCGCCACCGACGTTCACGACGCGCAGGGCGTCGAGCCCGCTCGGGTCGACGGAACCGAGCACCGCCGGGGTGATGACGGTGTGGGTGACGCCGGTGCGTTCGATGAGCGCGCGCAGTTCGGCGCCGCCGTAGATCGACGGCGGTGTCACGACGAGTTCGGCGCCGGTGGACCCGGCGAGCGTCCAGTCGAGGACCGTCGGGTCGAAGCTCGGCGAGCAGATGTGCAGGAGCTTCGATTCCTCTGTCACGCCGTACAGTTCGACGGTCTCGCGGACGAGACCGGCGAGGCCGCGGTGGGTGACGGCGACGCCCTTGGGCTTGCCCGTCGAACCGGAGGTGTAGATGACGTAGGCGGTGTGGTCGAGGCGCAGCGGCGCAGCGCGGTCGGCGTCGGTGAGCGGGCCGTCCGGGCACGACGCGCACGCGTCGACGAACTCGGGGTCGTCGAGCCGGATCCACTCGGTGGCCGACGGCAGACCGGTGGCGTGCTCCCCCGTCGTCAGGCCGAAGACGGCCGACGAGTCGTCGAGCATGTGGGTGACGCGTTCGGCCGGGTATTCCGGGTCGACGGGCGTGTAGGCGGCGCCGGTCTTGGCGACCGACCACACAGCGAGCACCATCTCCCACGACCGCGGGAAGGCCAGCGCGACGATGCCGTCGGGCCGGGCACCGCGCTCGACGAGCCGCCGGGCGATGCGGTTCGACCAGGTGTCGAGTTCGCGGTAGGTCAGGACGGTGTCGCGGTCGCGGACCGCGACACGGTCGGGATGCTCGACGGCGCCGGCGGTGAGCAGCTCCACCAGGGTGCGGGCCTCGGCGGGCTCGGGTCCCGTCGCCGTGAGCAGGCGTTCGGCCTCTCCGGGAGAGAGGATCGCCAGGTCGCCCACGCAGGTCGACGCATCGGCGACGATCCCCGCGAGGATCCGCGCGAAGCGTTCGGCGAAGACGGCGACCGTCGCCGCGTCGAACAGGTCGGTGGCGTACTCGAACAGGGCGTCGAGGCCGGCGGGTTCGCCGTCGTCGCCGGTCTTCTCGGTCACCCACAGCTGGATGTCGAACTTCGAGATCGGCACGTCCAGTTCGGCGCCGACGGCGTGGACTCCCGCGAACGAGACGTCGCGCGCGGTTCCCGGTTCGAGGGACAGCGCGGCCTGGAACAGCGGGTGACGCGCGGTCGAGCGGGGCGGGTTGAGCACCTCGACGAGACGCTCGAAGGGAACGTCGGCGTTCGAGAACGCCGTCAGGTCGGTCTCCCGGACACCGGCGAGGTAGTCCTCGAACGACATGCCGGGATCGATCCGGGTACGCAGGACGAGGGTGTTGACGAACATGCCGATCAGGTCGTCGAGGTCCTTCTCCCCGCGACCTGCCACGGCGGTACCGATGGCGATGTCGTCGGATCCGCTGAGGCGGGACAGCAGGGCGGCGTAGGCCGCGTGGACGACCATGAACAGCGACGCGTGCTGCTTGCGGGCGAGGTCGACGAGACCGCGGTGGGTCTCGGCGTCGATCTCGAAGCGGTGCTTGTCGCCGTTGTAGGAGGAGACGGCGGGACGGGTCCGGTCGGTGGGCAGGTCGAGCTGGTCGGGCAGACCGTCGAGCTCGTTCACCCAGTAGTCGAGCTGCTGCGCTGCAACGGAATTCGGGTCGGCTTCGTCACCGAGAGCCTCGCGCTGCCAGACGGCGTAGTCGGCGTACTGGACGGGAAGCGGCGTCCAGCTCGGCTTGTTCCCCTCGGCGCGGGCGCTGTAGGCCGTGACCACGTCGCGGGCGAACGGGCCGAACGAGGAGCCGTCGGCGGCGATGTGGTGCAGCACCATCGCCAGGACGTAGTCGTCGGGGGCGAGCCGGTACAGCGCGACCCGGAAGGGGACGTCGCGGACGACGTCGAAACCGCGGCTCGCGAGGTCGACGACGGCCGCGTGGAGGTCCTGCTCGCCGACGTCGATCGGCTCCAGCGGGACGACGACCTGCTCGACCGGCAGGATCATCTGCTGCGGTTCGCCGTCCACCTCGGGGTAGACGGTCCGCAGGCTCTCGTGCCGCGCCACCACGTCGGCGAAGGCGTCGGACACCGCTGCGGGATCGACGGCGCCGGTGAGCCGCACCGTGAACGGAAGGTTGTAGGCGGCGGTGCTGACGTCGAAGCGGTTGAGGAACCAGATCCGTTGCTGCGCAGTCGACAACGGCAGCACGTCCGGTCGCGGCCGGGCGACGAGCGGGGACCGCGCGCCGGTACCGATCTGCTTGGCGAGCCGCGTCGCGAGACCCACGACGGTGGACGCCTCGAACAGCACACGCACGGGCACCTGGGTGTCGAGCGCGGCTCCGATGCGGGAGACCACCTGGGTGGCGACGAGGGAGTTGCCGCCGAGTTCGAAGAAGTCGTCGTCGAGACCCACACGTTCGACACCGAGGACCTCACCGAACGCTTCGGCGACGGCACGCTCGGCGGGGGTGCGCGGCTCACGGAAGATGCGGGTGCTGCTGAAGACCGGCTCCGGCAACGCCTTCCGGTCGAGCTTGCCGCTCGTGTTGAGCGGCAGCGCGTCGAGCACCATGAGCGACGCCGGAACCATGTACGACGGCAGCGACCGGCCGGCGTGGTCGGCGAGATCGGAGGTGTCGATCGTGCGGCCGGGAGCCGCGACGACGTACCCCACGAGCTGGTCGCCGGTGGGGGTCGCCACCACGAGCACCACGGCCTGCGAGACGGCGGGGTGCGCGAGCAGCACCGCTTCGATCTCGCCGAGCTCGATGCGCTGGCCGCGGAACTTGACCTGGAAGTCGGTGCGGCCGATGTACTCGAGCAGACCCGTGCCGTCGGCGGCGGTCTCCCAGCGCACCAGGTCGCCGGTGCGGTACATCCGTTCGCCGGGCGCCCCGAAGGGGTCGGCGAGGAAACGGTCGGAGGTCAGGTCGGGACGGTCGAGATATCCGCGCGCGAGCTGGACACCGGCGAGGTAGAGCTCGCCGGGGCGGCCCACCGGCACCGGACGCAGCCGCCGGTCGAGGACGTATGCGCGGCTGTTCCACTGCGGAACGCCGATCGGGACGCTGTGCACGTCGCCGGGAGCGGCCCGGTGGTAGGTGATGGAGACCGCGGCTTCGGTGGGTCCGTACAGGTTGTGGAGTCCGGCCGAGCACATGCGCGCGAAGTCCGCGGCGGTCTCCGACGGCAGGGCCTCACCGATGACGAAGACGTGCCGCAGCGAATCACACGTTCCGGCAGGCGCATTCGCGACGAAGACCGTGAGCATCGACGGCACGAAGTCGGTGATCGTGACACCGTGCTCGGCGATCCTGTTCGCGACGTAGACCGGGTCGCGGTGCCCGTCGGGCGTCGCGATCACGAGGGTCGCGCCGACACGCAGGGGCATGAAGAAGCCCCACAGCGACACGTCGAAGGTCGTCGCGGTCTTCTGCAGGTACACGTCGGAGGACGTCAGACCGTACTGGTCGTTCATCCACTGGATCTGGTTGTCGATCGCCACGTGGCTCACGGCCACGCCCTTCGGCCGGCCCGTCGAACCGGAGGTGAAGATGACGTAGGCGGTCGTGTCCGGAAGGATCGGTCCGCGTCGTTCGGCGTCGGTGAGCGGCGCCGTGTCGAACCGCGAGTGGTCGAAGGTGTCGACCTCGATCGTGGGGATGCCCTCGGGCAGCGTCACGTCGTCGCGCGCCGTGGTGAGCACCGCCGCGGGGTGGGCGGTCTCGAGGATGTACGCGGTGCGATCGGCCGGGTGGTCGGGGTCGATCGGCACCCAAGCGCCACCCGCCTCGACGATCGCGTACATGCCGACGACGAGCTCGAGCGAGCGTCGGATGGACAGTCCGACGAGGGACTCGGGGCCGACCCCGAGATCGACCAGTGCCCGGGCGAGGCTGTTCACGCGCGCGGCGAATTCGGCGTAGGTCAGCGATTCGCCCTCGAAGACCAGCGCGGTCGCGTCGGGAGAGGTCGCGACCCGGTCGTGGAACTCCGCGAGCAGGTCGCGGCGCTGCACGGGATGGTCGGTGCGGTTCCAGTCGCGGACGACCCGGTCGAGTTCGGTGCCGCCGGCGAGCGGGATGTCCCAGACGGGCCGGTCGGAGGCCGAACCGACGAAACGGTCGAAGAACTCGACGAACCGCGCGTGGTCGGAGGCGGCCCGGTCGGGTCCGTAGAGATTCGGGTTCGACTCGAAGTCGATGTGGGTGTTGTCGCCGCTGGTGTAGACGTTGACGCCGAGGTCCTCGATCAGACCGGTCGACAGGATGTTGATCCGTCCCACCATGTCGCCGAGGCGGACCTCGTTGTCGAACAGCATGATGTTGACCCACGGCCCGAAGAAGGTGGACTGTGCTCCACCCGCGGAGCTCGCATCGCGGTCGCGGACGATGTCCTCGTGCCGGTAGCGCTGGTGACGCAGCGCGCCCGAGACGGCGGCACCGGACGCCGCGATGAGGTCGTGGACGGTGGTCTCGTCGGTCACGCTCAACCGGAGCGGGACGACGTTCGAGACCATGCTGCCGGAGCGGCGCAACAGGGCGGTGGTGCGGGCGGCGACGGGCAGGCTCAGGACGACATCGGTCTGCCCGGTCATCTGGGCGACGTAGGCCGCGAACGCCGCGATGACGGCGGTCGCGAGGCTCGTGTTCTCCTGCTCGGACAGCTGCTCGACGCGGCGTTCGGTCTCGTCCGACAGCGCCGCGCTGTCGATGCGGCTGACCGGCGCGGGCGCCGCGGTTCGGCCGGCGAGGCTCGTGGGCTCCTCGATGCCCTCGATCTGCTGCGCCCAGTACTCGCGGTCGTCGGCGAACCGCTTCGATCCGCGGTACTCCATCTCGACGTCGTAAACCTTGCGCAGATCGGACGCGAGGCTCGGGGACGGTTCGACGCCGTCGACCGACGCCGTGTAGAGCTCGGCGATGCGGGTCATGAAGGTCGCGGCGGCGAAACCGTCGAGCGCGAGATGGTGGACGCGGTTGTACCAGAAGTAACGACGGTCACCGATGCGCAGGACCGTCGCGGAGATCAGCCGGTCGCGGAGGACGTCGACGGGACGGCTGCGGTCGTCGCGCATCCAGTCGAGCGCGGCCCGACGGGGGTCGGGCTCGCCCCGAAGATCCTCGTAGCCGACGGAGTCGTCGAGCGTGAGGTCGACGAGCTGGTAGGGCTGGGCGTCGACCTCGATGAACCGGAGGAAACCCGATCCCATCTCGCGGGCGGCGCGGACGCTCGCGGCGTGCAGCAGGTCGAGGTCGAGGTCGCCCTCGAGTTCGACGTACTGAGCGATGTTGGCGGGCACCGTCGGGTCGACGTGCTGGGCGAACCACATGCCCAGCTGTGCCGGCGAGAGCGGAAAGGCCCCGGGCGGCACGACGCCCTGCGAGTTCCCCGCGTCCGATCCGCCGTTACCCAGCGAGTCCAATCCCCAACCTTTCTCTCACCGTCGCGCAATCCCCCATCGGCGGTGGCTTGCGCAGCGCACAACCCTCTCGGTTTATCTGCTGAGCAGGTGAGGATCGTTACGGCGTGGTCGGGCGGTAGGACTCTCCGCAGGACCGGACGCAGCAACGGATCCCCAGCCTGTCGGCCGAGGCGCCCGAAGCAGGTTACCCGCCGGTCATCACCGGAGCCCATGACATACGCACCGGCCCCAATCTACAGGGTGCCCACTCGGGCGCCGACCGACTGTCACCGAGTGCACCGAGTACGGACGATCACGTCCACGCCACGGCGATGATCACATTGAGAATGCCCAGACCGCCGGCGACATGGGCGAGTGTCGCGGTCGAACCGGGATTCTGCTTCTCCTTCTTCAGACCGACGAAGGCGACGACCAGCACGGCGAGGGCGACCAGCAGCTTGATGCCGATCTTCATGTGGTTCACCTCGACGACGTCCTGCGCCTCCCGGAGGCCCACCAGGGCCAGACCCGTCACGACCTGCAGGATCGCGCCGTGCAGCATGCCGGCCACGACGCGGGGTTCCTTGATGACCGCGAGCCACGATCCGATGATGCCCGCGAGGCCGATGAAGTGCAGGATGAGGAAGATCTTGATGGCGATGTCCATGGGCGCAATCCGACCATTCCGGGCGTGGGCTGTCCAGTAAGGCGACACTCAGGGAGTGCCCCGAATCCCGAGTGCTCGGGATCTCGAGTGCTCCGGATCACGCCTGGCCGCGGTACCAGTCGAGCAGGTCCGGATCGTCGATCGCGGTGCGGTCCACCGCCCTGGCGGGATCGGCTCCCTGCAGGATCCGTTTGAGAGGAACTTCGAGCTTCTTACCGGTGCGGGTGTGCGGCACCCCGGGCGCGGCGACGATCTCGTCGGGCACGTGCCGTGGCGAGGCGTGCTCGCGCACGGCCGCACGGATCCGTTCCTTCAGGTCGTCGGTGAGCGTGGTGCCCTCGGCGAGGACGACGAACAGCGGCATGCGATACGTGCCGTCGGGTCGTTCGATGCCGAGCACGAGCGACTCGACGATCTCGGGCAGGGTCTCCACGGCCTGGTAGATGTCGGCACTGCCCATCCGCACACCGTGACGGTTGAGCGTGGAGTCGGACCGGCCGTGCATCTCGAAGGTGTCGCGCTCGGTGATCGTGATCCAGTCGCCGTGCCGCCACACGCCCGGATAGACGGAGAAGTAGGAGTCGCGGTAACGAGTGCCGTCCGGGTCGTTCCAGAACCGCACCGGCATGGACGGCATGGGAGCGGTCACGACGAGTTCGCCGACCTCTCCGCGCACCGGCCGCCCCGTCTCGTCGAAGGCGTCGACCGCCACGCCGAGGCAGGGCACCGAGATCTCCCCCGGCCACACCGGCACCGTGGGGACGGCCCCGACGAAGGCCGTGACGACATCGGTCCCGCCGGAGATGGACATCACCTGCACGTGCTCCCCCGCGTTGTCCGCCAGCCACAACGACGACGAGGCGGGCAGCGTCGAGCCGGTGACGCCGACGCCGCGGAGGGCCGACAGATCGTGGTCGTCCTGCGGGACGACACCGGCCTTGATGCAGGCCAGCACGTAACCGGGGCTCGTCCCGAGCACCGTGACGTTCTCGTCGGCTGCGATCCGCCACAGGCGATCGACCTCGGGATGGGACGGGGCGCCGTCGTAGGTGACGACGGTGCATCCCACGAGCAGGCCCGAGAGCAGGAAGTTCCACATCATCCAGCTGGGGCTGGTGTACCAGAGGAAGCGGTCGCCGGGACGGAGGTCGAGGTGCAGCGACAATGCCTTGAGGTGTTCGAGCAGAACACCGCCGTGGCCGTGAACGAGGCCCTTCGGCGGACCCGTGGTGCCCGAGGAGAAGACCACCCACAGCGGGTGATCGAAGGCGACGGGCAGGGGTTCGAGTTCGGCGTCACCGGAGACGGCGTCCTGCCAGTCCAGAACGGCCCCCGCGTATGCGGCGGCATCGAACGGTGTCTCACCGGTCGACACGACGACCGTCAGGGCGAGGTCGGGCATCGCGGCGCGGAGCCGGTTCACCTCGTCGACGCGGTCGTGTCGCCGTCCCGCGTAGCGGTATCCGGTCGCCGTGACGAGTGCCCGCGGTTCGAGCCTGCCCAGACGGTCGATCGCCGCGGGCACGGCGTAGTCCTGTCCGCAGCCCGCCCAGACGGCCCCGATGCTCGCAGTGGCGAGCAGGGCGACGATCGCTTCGGGGATGTTCGGCAGGTAACCGACGACACGGTCGCCTTCCCCCACCCCGCGCGCTCGGAGGGTCGCGGCGAGGGCGGCCGTGCGGCGTTCGAGTTCGGCCCAGCCGATCTCGCGCCGGCGTCCCTCCTCGTCGAGATGGACGATGGCGGCCTCGTCCGGGGGACGTTCCCGGAAGACGTACTCGGCGAAGTTCAGTCGCGCGCCCGGGAACCACACGGCACCGGGCATGGAGGCGTCGGCCAGAGCCGGGCCGGGATCGGTGTGGGAGACGACGTCGAAGGCGTCCCACACGGCCTGCCAGAAATCACCGGGTTCGTCGACGGACCACTGCCACAACGCCCGGTAATCGGGCAGGTCGAGTCCGTGTCTCTCCTCGACGAATCGGGTGAATCCGGTGACGTTCGCCTGCTCGATGTCGACGTCCGTCGGAGTCCATTGCGGTTTCACCACAGTTCACCTCCCGGTCCGGGACCGTACCTGAAGACGGGTGAAGGCCCCGCCCGGACCGGCCGGGGACCGTCGTGCACGGACGGACTGCCCGTGCACGACGTCCGAGACGTCCGAAACGGAGCCTCGCGCGAGGACTCCCGGCTACCGCCTCTCGCGTGTCGCAGAGGTGTAGATGAGAGTGAGAACCACCGCGACGGCGATGGAGATGATCCACCGGATCCAGTCGATGCCGGAGGTGTCCTCGTTGCCTTCGGACGAGATCATGCCCCAGATCCAGTAGCCGATCAGCGCGCCGATGATGCCGATGACGATGGTGATGATCATGCCCATCGCCTGCTTACCCGGGATCACCAACCGGGCGAGGATGCCGATGACTGCGCCGAAGATGATGGTGCCGATGATTTGTCCCATGGTGAGCCTCTCTGTTCGGCGCCGCACCTGCGGGCGGCGCACCCTCGACGACCATGTACCTCATCAGTGTCGATCATGAACGGCTCACACGAGGCCGATTCGACGTCCCTTCCGGGTGAATTTCCTTCTCCGGCAGGGCCCGGATCTCACCGGGCCCCCTCTGTTCCTGCCGCCTCGAGGAGCGCGATCGCTTGTTGACGCATCTCGACCTTGCGGACCTTTCCGGTCACCGTCATCGGGAACTCGTCGACCACGTGCACGTAGCGCGGGATCTTGTAGTGGGCGAGTTTCCCGGTGCAGAACGCCCGGAGCGACTCGGCGTCGAGCGGTTCGGCGCCCTCGCGCATCCGGACCCACGCCATCAGCTCCTCGCCGTACTTCACGTCGGGCACGCCGACGACCTGGGCGTCGAGGATGTCCGGGTGGGTATAGAGGAATTCCTCGATCTCGCGGGGATAGATGTTCTCCCCACCCCGGATGACCATGTCCTTGATCCGGCCCGTCACCGAGACGTATCCGTCCTCGTCCATGACGCCGATGTCGCCGGTGTGCATCCATCGGGCCGAGTCGATCGCCTCGGCGGTCTTGTCGGGCTGATCCCAGTAGCCGAGCATCACCGAGTAACCGCGGGTGCACAGTTCGCCGGGTTCGCCGCGCGGCACCGTCAGTCCGGTGACGGGGTCGACGACCTTGACCTCGAGATGTGGGCCGACACGACCGACGGTGCTCACACGCCGCTCGATGCTGTCGTCGCTGCGGGTCTGCGTCGAGACCGGCGAAGTCTCGGTCATGCCGTAGCAGATCGAGACCTCGCTCATGCCCATCCGGTCGATGACCTGCTTCATCACCTCCACCGGGCACGGTGATCCCGCCATGATGCCGGTGCGCAGACTCGACAGGTCGTAGTTGTCGAATCCCGGGTCGGCCAGTTCGGCGATGAACATCGTCGGCACGCCGTAGAGCGACGTGCACTTCTCCTCGGCGACAGCGCTCAACGTTGCGGCGGGATCGAAGCCCGGCGCCGGCAGCACGATGGTCGCGCCGTGGCTCGTGCACGCGAGATTACCCATCGTCATGCCGAAGCAGTGGTACAGCGGGACGGGGATGCAGACCCGGTCGCGTTCGGTGTAGTGGCACAGTTCGCCGACGAAGAAACCGTTGTTGAGCACGTTGTGGTGACTGAGGGTGGCGCCCTTGGGGAAACCGGTGGTGCCCGAGGTGTACTGGATGTTGATCGGGTCGTCGGGCGACAGCGCCGCCTGGGCCGAGTCGAGCGGCGCCCGGTCCTCGGCGAGCGCGGCGCGGCCGGACTCGACGAGTTCGTCCCACCGCGGCGAGTCGAGCAGGACGACGTCCTCGAGGTCGGGGCAGTTGGGCCGGACGGTCTCGATCATCGTCGCGTAGTCGGAGGTCTTGAACGTCGGGGCGGACACCAGCATCCGCACACCGGCCTGCTCGAGGACGTACTGCAGTTCGTGCGAGCGGTAGGCGGGGTTGATGTTGACGAGGATCGCTCCGATCTTCGCAGTCGCGTACTGCACGAGCACCCACTGCCAGCAGTTGGGTGCCCAGATGCCGACACGGTCGCCCTTGGTGATGCCCGCCCGCAGCATGCCGAGCGCGAGCTCATCGACATCCGCGACGAATTCGGTGTAGCTCCAGCGCTTTCCGGCGGCGGAGTCGACGAGTGCCTCACGGTCGCCGAAGCGGGCGGCGGTGCGGTCGAGGTTGTCGCCGATGGTGTCGCCGAGCAACGGGACGTCCCAGGCACCCTGGGTGTAGCTGGGCAGACGGTCGACGTCGAGGCCGGACATCGCATTCTCCTTCACGAGACGGGGATACGGCTGTGGTGGCGGTCGTCGGGCTGCTGCCGGACGACCGCCACCGGGGGGTGGATCGGTTCGGAACGGATCCACCGGGAATGGATCAGAGGGCCCGGTCGCGGGTCTCCACAAGTGCCGCGGTGCAGACCAGGCTCACGAGGCCGATTCCGGCCAGCATGATCCCGATCGCGATACCGCCGTAGGAGGCGGCGAGCGGTGCGGCGATCATCGGCGGGATGGCGCCGCCGAGGACCCCGGCGAAGTTGTAGCCCAGACCGGCGCCTGTGTAGCGGTAACGGGTCGCGAACATCTCGGGCAGCAGTGCTCCGCACGGTCCGTAGGCGATACCGAAGATCGCGAGGGTGATCATCATCCCGAGCACGAACGCGATCGGTGAGCCGGTGTCGAGAAGCGGGAACAACACCAGTGCCCAGACCACGGAGAAGGCGCACGAGACCATGATGACCTTCTTGCGCCCGAAGCGGTCGGAATACAGCGCGGACAGCACGATCGCGAGACCGAAGACGAGCGACGAGGCGATGCCCACCATCAGGACGAACGGCCGGTCGAATCCCAGCTCGGAGGTCGCGTAGCTGGTCAGGTAGGCCGTGCCCATGTAGAAGAAGGCGAACATGATGGCCAGCGCGCCGCCGGCGAGGAAGATCTCCTTGGCCTGGTAACGCAACGCGTCGAGGAAGGGCAGCCGGCGCGGGGCCTCGACCTCGGCGACCGGGGCGTTACGGCGGGCTTCCTGCTCTGCACGAAAGACGGGGGTCTCCTCGATGGCGAGGCGCATGTAGAGGCCGATGCCGACGAGAACGATGCTGAGCAGGAACGGGATCCGCCAGCCGTAGTTCAGGAAGGCGTCGTTGGTGTCGCCGAGTGCGAGACCGGTGAACAGGAAGGTGCCGCTCGACAGGGCGAAGGCGATGGCGGGACCGAGCTGCGGGAACATCGCGTACAGACCGCGTCGGCCCGGTGGCGCATATTCGGCGGTGAGCAGGGTCGCGCCGGCCCACTCACCGCCCACTGCGAAGCCCTGGGCGAATCGCAACAGTACGAGGATGATCGGGGCGGCGACACCGATAGTCTCGGCGCCGGGCAGAAGGCCGATGAGCAGGGTGGAGATACCCATCAGCAGCAGCGTGGAGATCAGCGTCTTCTTGCGTCCGATGCGATCACCGAAGTGGCCGAACAGCATTGCGCCCACGGGGCGGGCGATGAAGGCGACGGCGAAGGTCGCGAAGGAGGCGACGGTACCCGCGGTCGATCCGAGCGCGGGAAAGAAGACCGTCGGGAAGACGAGCGCTGCGGCGGTGCCGTAGATGAAGAAGTCGTAGAACTCGATCGTCGTGCCCATGCAGCTGGCGACGGCGACGCGCCGGATACCGGGCCCTTCCTTCGAGGGGCCCGCGTGGCGGGGTGTGGATGGGTCGGGACGCGAACGTCCCACCGGTCCGGCGACGGGGGGTTCGGCAGCCCCCGGGGTCGACACACTGGTCACGTGAGTCCTCCGTTGTCCGTTCGAACCGCGGGCGTGATCGCCTCGGCGGATGAACGAAAACGTAGTGATGCCGGTCACCCCCTCACCACCCCCGAAAGGGGGGTGGGGGTGACCGGCATCACATAGTGTGCCGAACGAACGAAATTCTCAGCGGCCGGCGGCGCCCGCGATCTCCTGGCGCATCTCGCCCCACACCGAGGAGTAGGAGTCGATGTTGGCGGCCGTGGCCCACGCGAGCGAGCCGCCCTTGATCTTCTCCAGGGCCTCGGCGAACAGGTCCTGGTACCGCGACAGGCGCGGCACGAACGCCGACACGTCGTCGAACAGGCTCTGCGCCCGGCGGTCGAGATCGATGAGGCCGTCGACGAATCCGTCGGCGTCGGCATTCTCGAGGAGCGCGTTGAGTTCCTCGTCGAGCGGGAGGAACTGGTCGTAGAGCTCCGAGATCGAATCCTCGTCGATGGAGACCCGCTCGGCGTCGAGCTGATCGTTCAGCTCGGAGGTGCCCTTGTCGGTGAGGCTGATGCCGCCGTCGTTCTCCGACGCCTTGCCCTGCTCGAGGAGTGCGGCCACCGCAGCCTGGCCGGCCGCCACCGACACACCGAGGTGCGCGGCGAGCACCTCGGCCGTGACCTGCTTCTTCAGACGCACCGTCTGCAGCAGTGCCAGTTCGTCCACGTTGCCTGCGAAGGCCATGCCCACTCCTCGTCGCACCCGCCGGGCGCCCACGTCGTCGTCCGGAATCCGGCCGGATTCCGCTCCGATTCTGACGCACACCGGCAACGGGCAGGTGAGTCACCCTCCTCCCGGTGGGATCACGCAGATCGGATCACGAGGACAGGCCGGGCACCGGGCACGCGTCGGCGGCCTCGGCGACCACCGTGGGTACATCGGACACGGCGGGCTCCACGCCGGCCTCCCGGTCCCGCCCGGTGAGCGGCCGGTCGGCTTCCAGGAGGGCCAGTTCGTCGGGAGTGAATGCGCGCCCCCGACTGAGGAAACGCACCCCCTCCGGACTTTCGAGACTGAACCCGGAGCCGCGTCCGGGCACCACGTCGAGGACGAGACAGGTGTGCTTCCACGCCTCGAACTGCGAACCGGAGATCCACACCGGCACGGCGTCGGCGCCGACCGGCGGATCCGAGCGGGTCTCCCCTGCCCCGAGGCGCAGATCGAGGACTCCGAGGAGCACGTCGCGGTCGCCGACGACGAAATCGCCGTCGGGATAACACATCGGCGCGGAGCCGTCGCAGCATCCGCCGGACTGGTGCATCATGAGCGGTCCGTTGCGCTGCGCGAGGCGGCGCAGCAGGGCGACGGCGTCGACGGTCGCCACGAGTCGCGGGACGGTCACAGACCTGCCTTTCCGTTGGGGTGCACGATGTTCCGAGCGTATGGCAACGGCGCCTGCCACGTCGTGCGGACGTGACAGGCGCCGAAGTTCGGATCAGAAGAAGCCCTGTGCCTTGGGAGCGTAGGACACCAGGAGGTTCTTCGTCTGCTGGTAGTGGTCGAGCATCATGTGGTGGTTCTCGCGGCCGATGCCGGACTGCTTGTAACCACCGAAGGCCGCGTGCGCGGGGTACTGGTGGTAGGTGTTCGTCCACACGCGGCCCGCCTGGATGGCGCGACCGGCACGGTAGGCGACACCACCGTCGCGGGACCACACACCGGCACCGAGACCGTAGAGGGTGTCGTTGGCGATCGAGATCGCGTCGTCGAAATCGCTGAAGGACGTCACGGACACGACCGGGCCGAAGATCTCCTCCTGGAAGATGCGCATCTTGTTGTCGCCCTGGAAGATCGTCGGCTGCACGTAGTAGCCGCCCGAGAGGTCGCCGCCGAGATCGGCGCGCTCACCACCGGTGATGACCTTGGCACCCTCGCTCTTGCCGATCTCGATGTACGACAGGATCTTCTCGAGCTGGTCGTTAGAGGCCTGGGCGCCGATCATCGTGTCGGTGTCGAGCGGATCGCCCTGACGGACGGCCTTGGTGCGGACCGCGGCGAGCGAGAGGAAGTCGTCGAAGATGTCCTGCTGGATCAGTGCACGCGACGGGCACGTGCACACCTCACCCTGGTTGAGGGCGAACATCGTGAAGCCTTCGAGCGCCTTGTCCTGGTAGTCGTCGTTCGCCGACAGCACGTCGGAGAAGAAGATGTTCGGGCTCTTGCCACCGAGTTCGAGGGTGACCGGGATCAGGTTCTGCGAGGCGTACTGCATGATCAGCCGACCGGTGGTCGTCTCACCGGTGAACGCGATCTTGCGGATGCGCGGGCTCGACGCGAGCGGCTTGCCCGCCTCCACACCGAAGCCGTTGACGATGTTGACCACACCCGGCGGCAGCAGGTCGCCGATGATCGAGATCAGGTGCAGGATCGACGCCGGGGTCTGCTCGGCAGGCTTGAGGACCACCGCATTGCCGGCGGCCAGGGCCGGCGCGAGCTTCCACACGGCCATGAGGATCGGGAAGTTCCACGGGATGATCTGGCCGACGACGCCGAGCGGCTCGTGGAAGTGGTAGGCGACCGTGTCGGAGTCGATCTCGGAGATCGAACCCTCCTGCGCGCGAATGGCCCCCGCGAAGTAGCGGAAGTGGTCGATCGCGAGCGGGATGTCGGCGTTGAGGGTCTCGCGGATGGGCTTGCCGTTGTCCCACGACTCGGCGAGGGCGATCGATTCGAGGTTCTCCTCGATGCGGTCGGCGATCTTGTTGAGGATCACCGCGCGTTCGGCGGGCGACGTCTTCCCCCAGGCCGGTGCGGCGGCGTGGGCTGCGTCGAGCGCGCGCTCGATGTCCTCCTCGGTGCCGCGAGCGACCTCGGTGAACACCTGGCCGGTGACGGGGGTGACGTTCTCGAAGTACTCCCCCTTCACCGGCGGCACCCACTGGCCGCCGATCCAATTGTCGTACCGGGACTGGAACGACATGAGGGCGTCGGGCGAACCGGGACGGGCGTACACGGTCATGTGCATCTCCTGCAGCGTCGAGCGGTCGGTATGTGATCCGGAACACTACGAACGCGAGGGTTGCAACTACGTTGCGAGCTGCCTGTCCAATCGGGTCAATGTGGCATCGACCTGCGCGAAACGGGGCGACCGCGGGTCGATCGACGCCCGGTAGGCCGCCCAGGCGGTGATGTCCTCACGGCCGTGGACGGACGAGGTCCACTGCGCGAGCAGGTGCTCGTCGCCGCAGCGCAACAGCGCCGCCCGCACACCCGAGCGGAGCTCGTCGCGGATCTCCTCGATGCCCGGCGCCACCGATCCGGGCAGGATCTCCCCGGTACAGAGGCGGACCGCCGAGGCCACATCGCCGCGGTCGAGTGCGCGGCGCACGTCCGCGACATCGGTGTCGAGCGTGGTGAGCAGTCGATAGGGCCGCGATCCGAGGTGTTCGGCCCCGAGCACCTTGCGCAGGCGCGACATCTCGGCGCGGATCGTCACCGAGTCGAGTTCGTTCTCGTCGAGCAGCACCGCGAGCCGGTCGGAGCTCAGGCCCTCGGGGTGATCGGCGAGGATCAGCAGGATCTCGGCGTGCCGGCGGGACAGGCCGACGCGTTCGCCTCCGCGGTGCAGTGCGGGCCGGCCGGCGCCGATCGTCTCGATGCGCGGCGTCGTCGAGGGGAACAGCGGGCGGCCGCTCAGGGCATGCACGCGCAGTTCGGCCTCCGCCGCCGCGACCGTCGCGCGGACGAGTTGCAGGACCTCGGGCGCGGCGACGCGGTGCCCCCCTGTGATGTCGATGGCACCGAGGACCCGGCCGCTGGTGGGGTCGTGCACGGGAGCGGCCGAACAACTCCATTCGTGCACCGTGCGGTTGAAATGCTCGGCGCCGAAGATCTGCACCGAATGATCCACGGCGAGAGCGGTTCCCGGCGCATTCGTGCCGACGCGGTCCTCGCTCCAGTCGGCCCCTTCGACGAAGCTCATCGACAGGGCGCGGTCGCGCGCGGCGTGATCGCCCTCGACCCACAGCAGCCGTCCCTGCCCGTCGGTGATGGCGACGAGCAGTCCGCTGTCGGCGGCGTCCTCGACGAGGAGCTTGCGCACCACCGGGCGGATCAGCGACATCGGGTGGCCGGCGCGGTACTCCTCGAGGTCGTGTCCGGAGAGCAGCGCGGGTTGTTCGACGACGTCGGGATCGATGCCGCGTTGCAGGCTCCGGCTCCACGAGTCGCGGACCACCGAGCGCACCCCGTCGAGCCGATCCTTGCCGCGTGCGGAGACGAAGGTTCCGTGCGCACGCAGCACCGCACGTGCATGCGCGGCCACGTCCGCTCCCGGGCCGAGTGCCACCCAGGGATTGGTCGTCGCGATTCCACGATCCGTCATGTACCGGCGCCTCCTCCCCCGACACTGTAGTCGGGATCACACCGTGTGCGGCAGGGCATCCCTCGCGGTCGCGGCGACGCGGTGGGCGAGCATCACCGCGGTGGCGTGCGGTCCACGGCTCGGGACCTGCGGAAACACCGAGGTGTCGACGACGCTCAGCCCCTCGATTCCCCGCACGCGGCACCACTCGTCGACCACGGCGTGCTTGTCGTCGCCCATCCGGCACGTGCCGGACAGGTGCAGCGACGTCCCGAGCCTGCCGCCGCGCACGTCCACGCTGCCGGCCTCGGCGACGCCGGTGGTCGCGGCGAGGAGGTCGGCGGCGAGCCGGACCCCTTCTTCGAGGGCCTCCCGGTCGGCCGGATCGGTCAGGTATCGGTAGTCGAGCAGGGGTGGACGTCGCGGGTCGCGTTCGTCGAGCACGATGCGTCCGCGGCTGCGTGGGCGCGTCAGGACGACTCCGAGCACCGGATCGACGACGCCGCTGCCGGGGATCACCGCTCCGAATGCCGCGGTGTACGGGCGCAGTTCGAGGTTGCCGGTGTGCACGACCGTCTCGAGCAGCAGCGTGTGCGACGGGAGACCCGGGCGGAACCGGTACGGGACGGTGAACTCCGGATGGTCCGAAAAGTTTCCGCCCACCCCGGGAAGGTCGTGCAGCGGATCGATGCCGAGCCGTCGCAGTTCGTCGGCCGGTCCGATCCCGGAGAGCATCAGCAACTGCGGGGACCTCACTGCGCCTGCGGCGACGATCACGTATCCGGCCGAGATAGTTCGTGGTCCGTCGGGTCCGGCGATCTCGACACCCACCGCGCGACCGCCCGCCATCACGACTCGGGTCGCGCTCACCCCGCCGGCGACCGTCAGATTCGGCCGGTCCAGGACGGGTGCCAGGTACGCGAGGAACGGACCCACTCTCGTGCCGTCGCGCATGTTCGACGGAACCGCACCCACCCCGTCGGGTCCGGGAGCGTTGAGGTCGGCGACCGGTGCGAATCCCGCACTTTCGGAGGCGTCGACGAAGGCACGCGAGAGCGGATGCATCCGTTCGCGCGGCACCCTGGCGACCGGTATCGGGCCGGAACTTCCGTGCAGGTCGCCGGGGATATCCGTGTCGGTCTCGACGGCCCGGAAGGACGGCAGCACCTCCTCGTACGACCACGAGGCGGGCCACGACGCGAAGTCGTCCGGCCGCGCACGCACGAAGTACGCGCCGTTGACCGCGCCGGAGCCGCCGAGCACCCGGCCCCGCGTCACGGTCGCCTGGACGTCCGAGGTCAACCGTCCGGGAAAGTCCGCCGTCCACGGGCTCTCCGGACCAACCGGAAGGACGGCAGCGTCACGGATCTCGCGCGGAACAGCGGACGCCGACCCGAACGCCGTGCCCTCCTCGAGCAGCAGCACGGTGCGGTCCGGATCGTCGCTGAGCCCGGCGGCCAGAACGCAGCCGCAGCTTCCACCGCCGACGATCACCACATCGGCGTGCGCCGGAATCATGTCATTTCCGGATGTCGGGTACGAGCGCGGCCGCCGTGCGGGCGTCGAGCGCACCCTTCCACAACCCCGCGCCGTACGCGAGGTCGTCGAGGCGCTTGTAGAGCAGATACCGGACGGGATCGAGACCGCCGCTCTCGCGGTGCGTCTTCCAGTCCCAGATACCTTCGGCCACAGCACAAGCCAGCACCGCCCAGCGGACCTTGCGGGAGAACACCGCTGCGACGATCGTCACGGGCCAGTAGTGCCGGCACACCGCCGACGCCACCTGCCACAGGCCGCCGGCGAATCCCTGGGCCGTGAGCAGCGCGGCGATACGGTCGGGCCGGTCGAGCTCGGAGAACATGCGCCGCAACCGCACGAAGGTGGCCACCTGGGTCAGCACCGCTGCGATGATCCCGACGCGGGTGAAACTCGCGATCGCAACGCACGCGAGAAGCGTCCAGATCGACATCACCATCGGTGGGACGGAACCCGGATGCCGCTCGGCGAGCGGGGCCGCACCGGTTCCGTAGAAGGCCTTGCGTGTCAACCACGTCCGGAAGCGGGTGCGATGGTCGTGCGCGACCCGCGAGATGGGTTCGTACCGCAACCGCCACCCCGAGGTCTGCAGTCGCCGGCACAGATCGACATCCTCGGCCACATGCATCGTCTCGTCGAAACCGCCGCAGGCGACGAGCGCATCGCGGCGCACGAGCAGCGCCGCGCTCGGCACGTACGAGACCGGGCCACCCGCGACCACGGCGGATTCCCGGCTGCCGAGGTCGAGCGACGAGCGTGCATGCTCGTACTTCGCGAGCGCGCTGCTGTCGGGTTCGAGGGCCACGATGCGCGGCGCGACGAGAGCGACCGCGGGATCGGTGAAGTGCCCCAGCGATCGTTCGAGCCAGCCGAGTTGCGGCACCACGTCGGAATCGAGGAAGGCGACGAATTCCGTTGTCACCTGCTGCAATCCGGTGTTCCGGGCCGCTGCGGGCCCGCGTGGGGTCTCGTGCCGGATCACGCGGACGCGACCGCGTTCCGGAGCCTCGACCGGCTTCTCGGAACCGTCGTCGACGACCACGACCTCGTGCCCTTCGACGGCGGCGAGCAGACGGGCGAGGCCGGACGGATTGTCCTTGACGGGGACGACGACGGTGACGGCGGAACTCGGCGGCAGCTTCGTCGGGCGGGGGTTCCCGATTCCCGAGTCGAGCAGGCGGCGTGCGACCGCAGCGCTCTGCGCGTCGACGACCTCGACGAAGTCCTCGTCGATCATCGCCGCGGCGGCCGGTGCGAGTTTGAGCATGCGCGTGGGCGATCCTCCGACGAGGACACGTCCCCCGGCGAAGCTGCGCACCCGCGCGTCGATGCGCACACCGAAACCGTCGGGGAGCCGGGTCGCCCGGGGCTGCGCCGCCTCCGGGGAGGTCGCCTGTGGAGTGATCGCCCGACTCACCGAAGCCTTCCTTCCGTTCCCGGCTGCCACCGGGCGACCTGTGCACGCGCCCGCTCGACCAGACTCGCGAACAGGCGCGCGCCGAGTTCTGCGGTGGCCTCGGTGGGGTCTCCCAGCACTCCGTTCGCGGACACCGAGACGATACCGGCTTCGCGCAGTCGTGGCATCAGTGCTCCGATCGGTTCCGTCGCTCCGACCGCGGCCCGTGTCATGTCGACCGTCCCGGGTGCCAGGTGCAACAGCAGACTCGTCTCGGTGACACCGGCGTGGGCGTCGGATCCCGGCACCGCGCACGGGAGCCAGGCAGCGTCGCGGCCTTCGTATCGCAGGAGGCTCACCGCCTCGATCAGCGGATAGGCGTTGCCACCGTGCCCGTTGACGAAGACGACCCGCTTCGCCCATCGGCACACCGACCTGCCGTATTCGACGATCAGCGCCTTCGTCACCTCGGCTCCGATCGAGACGGTGCCGGCGAAACCTTCGTGTTCGCCGCTCGCTCCGTAGGGCAGCGGCGGGGCGACGACCACCTCGGGCAGCGCGGCGGCGACAGCAGCTGCGATCCGGGTGTCGGTGTCGAGGGGAAGGTGCGGACCGTGCTGTTCGAGCGCACCGATCGGGACGGCCACCGTCACCCGGTCGGGTTCGATGTCCGTCCAACAGGCGTCGGCGAGCTCCCGCATCACCGCTCCGATGCTAAGGGTTTCGCGGGCGTGCACGAAACCCGGAGGTCCCGGTAGGTCCGCCCGGACGCCGAGATCCGATCGGTACGCTTTCCCGGTGCTGATCGAACCTCGTCCGCTGGACGATCCGGACGTGCAGGACCTCATCGGCGAGGTCCAGCTCGAATACGTGCGGAGGTACGGCGGACCCGACGACACGGAACTGGCGCCGCACGAATTCGAACCGCCACGCGGGGTGTTCCTCCTGGCGGTGGCCGACGGGGTTCCGGCCGGGATCGGCGGCTGGCGTGCACCGGAGCATTCGCATCGAGGGGTGCGCGACGATGATGCCGAGATCAAGCGGATGTACGTGCGGGCGAGCATGCGGCGCCGCGGTGTGGCAGCACGGGTGCTGGGTGCGCTGGAGCGCACGGCGACCGATGCCGGTCGCCGTCGCATGATCCTCGAGACGGGCAGCGAGCAACCCGAGGCGATCGCGCTGTACGCGAAGGCCGGGTACGTGCCGATGACCGAGCGCTTCGGGCTCTACGCAGAATCACCGACGGCGATGTACTACTGCAAGGAACTGCCCCCGATCCGTCCGGCGACCGACGACGACCTGCCGGTGCTGCAGGAGATCGAACGCGCGGCGGGCAAGCCCTTCGCCGAGATCGGGATGGCGTTCGTCGCCGACGACGATCCTCCGTCCGTCGAGGAGTTGCGCGCTCACCGGGACGCGGGCCGCTGCTGGGCGTGGTTCGACGAGCAGGGACGAGCGGTCGCGTATCTCGTGGCCGACCTCGTCGACAACGGTGTCCACATCGAGCAGGTGTCGGTGCATCCCGATCACGCGCGTCGCGGGATCGGACGCGAGCTGATCGAGCACGTCGCGGGGTGGGCTCGGGACACCGGGTTCGGGTCGCTGACGCTGACCACCTACCGCGACGTGCCCTGGAACGGCCCGTATTACGCGCGTCTCGGCTTCCGCACCGTCCCGGACGATGCCCTCTCCCCTGGTCTCACCCGGATCCGCGTGGAGGAACGGAAGAACGGTCTCGACCGGTGGCCGCGGATCGTCATGCGCCGCGCGACGACTCCGGAACGGTAGGCGGCCTTTTCAGGAGTCGCGGGGCGGGGTGGTGAGAGCAGGCAGGACGGCGGCGACGACCGAGCCGGCGAAATCGGCCATCGGTTCCTGCGGGTGCTCGGGCCCGTAGAACTGTTCGAGGAAGGACCGTAGGTAGCAGGCTCCTGCGATGGACGACGCGGCCCCGCCGATCGGCGCGTCGGCGACGACTGCGCCGGCGCGCTGCTCGTTCTGCAGAAATCGGGCCACGGCCTCCGGTAGGAGTGCTGGGCCGGCGCCTTGCGCCATGACGGCCTCGCGGTGTCGTTCGAGGAGTGCGGCGTCGGAGAACAGTGAGGCGCCGATCGCGAACGTCTGCCGGTAGAAGGCCGTGATCTGCTCGACGGTCGCCACGAGCCTGCCCTCCAGGGTGCCGGCGTCGCCCGGGGTGCGATCGGTGCGCGTGAGGATGTCGACGGTGGGGACCCGTTCGCGCAGGACGCTGAGAAACAGGTCGACCTTGTCGTCGAAGAGCTTGTAGATCATCGCTTCCGAGTAACCGGCGGCCGCCGCGATCTCCTTGGTGGTCGCCCGCGCGATCCCTCGTTCGCGCATGGTGCTCGCCGCTGCGTCCAGGATTCGATCACGAGCGGTGAGCGCGGTTTTCTCGGGCATTCCCGAACGGTAACCTACGATGGTCAGTGAGTGCCCACTCACCGCTGGAATCGACATGCCGGCGACCGGACGAAGTTCTCTGTCCCACGGAAGAAGGAGAACGCGTATGAGTACTCGGACGACCGATGTGAGGCGTTGGCTCCGCATCGGTTTCCTCGGCGACGGACTCTTCAAGATGGTCCTCGCCGTCGTGTACGCCGCGGCGGCGGGACCGATCGGCGACGCACTGGAGGTCGGTGCGGCGACGATCCTGATCACGGCCGGCCTGCTGTTCCTGAGCGGTCTGGCGGAGTGCGCGTTCGCGCTCCGCAGTGCCGCTCCGTCGCACACCAAGTACCTGATCGCCTACGACAC
The DNA here is from genome assembly GCF_049538275.1 of Rhodococcus sp. AB351. Taxonomy (NCBI): domain Bacteria; kingdom Bacillati; phylum Actinomycetota; class Actinomycetes; order Mycobacteriales; family Nocardiaceae; genus Rhodococcus; species Rhodococcus sp. AB351. The sequence continues at coordinate 1,268,179 of NZ_JBMVFW010000001.1, read as the reverse complement.
CGGATGGATTCTCGCCACCTTGGTTGCAGTCGTGCCGATGTCGTCAGGGGGCGGGTTCTGGTTCGGATACCAGGCGATCGCGTCGGCCCTCCTCACCGTCGCGTTCGCGACCGGGGCCCTGCGCACCGAGAACCGCGGACACTGACCGATCTCCCTCGGTGATCGCGGCGTGCAGACGGCGTGGCGTCACCGCGTCGCCCACGCGGATCACTCTCGTGCCCGGTCCTGTGAGTTCCCGCCACAGTTCGTCGACGGGCTCCTGATGGGTGGCGACGACGACCGCGTCCACCGTGAGCGTCGTCTGCTCACCGGTCGCGTGGTGGACCAGGGCGACCTCGGCGCCGTCCTGCAGGTCCACGACACCGCCGACGGCGACGCCGGCGAGTCGCTCGATCCGCTTGTCGTGGGCGCGGCGCAACCAACCGTCGAGCTCGAGCGTCAGGCCGAGGTCCTGGCCGACGAGCATCCCCGGCGTGCCCACCGTCACCGCACATCCCCGGTCCGCCAGCAGTTCGGCGACCGACGTCGCCTGGTGGAAACCGAGATCGTCGACGACGAGGACCCGGCCGGAGGGTGCGGTGCGACCGGTGAGCACATCGCGCACATCGCTCACCCGTGCGGACGATCCCGCCCAGGCGGGCCGGTGTGGGCGCGCACCCGTCGCGACGACCACGACGTCGGGTGCGAACGCACGCAGGGTCGCGGCATCCGCGGTCACACCGGTGCGGATGTCCACTCCCCTGCGGCGGCACTCGGCGTCGAGGTGGGTCACCGCACCGAGCAGTTCGGCACGGTGCGGGGCTGCGGCCGCCTCACGGATCTGACCGCCGGTACACCGGTTCCGTTCGAGTAGCGTGACCGAATGCCCCTGTCCGGCAGCCGTCACCGCAGCCTGCAGACCCGCGGGTCCGCCGCCGACGACGACGACCCGATGCGGTACGGCGGTCGCGGCGGGAGCGTCGGATTCGTACCCGGCATGGGGATTGACCGCGCACGCGATGGGACGGTTGAGCCCGACCCGTCCGATGCATTCCTGATTGCAGCCGATGCACGGCCGAATCTCGTCGTCGCGTCCGGAGAGGGCCTTGTTCGCGAACTCCGGGTCGGCGATCTGCGCACGCACGGCGCCGACCAGATCGCACACTCCGTCGGCGAGCGCGGCACCGACCTGTTCGGGTCGGGTGAAGCGCCCGACCCCGACGACCGGCAGCGACACCGCTGCCCGGATCGCGTCGGGGACGAACAGTGAATAACCGTGCGGGGTGGACATCGGCGCTTCGACCAGATGCAACGTCTCGGTCGCGACGCCCACGGACGTGTTGAGGTAGTCGGCGTCGCCGCTCGCCTCGAGCATCCGCGCGACCTGCACGGCGTCGTCGATACCGACACCGCCCTCGGTGCCGTCGTGACCCGTCAGTCGCACGCCCACGACACGGTCGCGCCCGACGGCCCCCCGCACCGCGGACACGACCTCGAGCAGCAGGTGGGCCCGCCCCGTGAGATCCCCGCCGTAACGGTCGGTGCGACGGTTCGTCGCGGGTGCGAGGAAGGCACGCAGGACCGATGCCTGGGAGCACTGGATCTCGACACCGTCGAAGCCGCCCTCGGCGCAGCGGCGGGCGACGTCGGCGTAGCCCGCGACGAGTTCGGCGAGGTCGGATTCCGTCACCGCGCGCGGGACCTCACGGAAGAGCGGGTCGGGTTCGGGGCTCGGCGCCCACAACGGTTGCCCCGTGTACATCGAGGTGCCCTGCGCGCCGTTGTGGTTGAGCTGCGCGAGGATCCGCGTGCCGTGCCGGTGGACGGCGTCGGTGAGGCGGCGGTAACCGGTGACGACGTCCGGGTCCCAGCCGCGGATCAGTTTCTCGTAGGGCCGGTCCGAGGGGTGCACGGTGTGCTCCTCGGTGACGATCATCGACGCGCCGCCGCGTGCCCTGGCTTCGTAGTACGCGATGTGCCGGTCGGTGACGGTGCCGTCGACCGAGAAGTTGGTCAGGTGCGCCGGGAAGACGATGCGATTGCGCAGGGTGACCGGACCGATCCGCAACGACGCGTGCGGAACGGTTCCGGTCCCCGTGCGCGTCACCGTCAGACCTTCGAGTTGCCCTGGTCGATGGCCATCTGACTGCCGGTGATCGTGGAGGCCCGATCGCTCGCGAGGAACAACACGGTCTCGGAGATGTCGTCGGGGTCGGCCGCGGGCTTCTCGGTGAGGATGGGGACGAAGTTCGGCCCCCACGACGGATTCTTCTCGAACAGCTTCAGGACGCTGACGTCGGTGCCCATCGGGGTGTTCACACCGTAGGGGTGGATGGAGTTGACCCGGATCCGGTACGGGCCGAGTTCCTTCGCCGCCGCCTGCGTGATGCCGACGAGGCCGAATTTCGCTGCCGCGTAGTTGATCTGCCCCGGCATCGCCTTGAGGCCCGCCACCGAACTGACGACGATGATCGATCCACCGTTGCCGGCCTCGATCATCGCGGGGGCGGCGGCCTTGAGGGTCTTGAAGACACCGGTGAGGTTGATGTCGATCAGCTCTTCGAACTGGTCGTCGGGCATCTCCCAGAAGCGGTTCCAGCTGCAGATACCGGCATTGGCGACGACCACGTCGAGTCGCCCGAACTGGGCGACGCCCTCGTCGACGACGGCCTTCAGTGCGGCACTGTCGCGCACGTCCGCGACGCGGGCGAGGATCTTTCCGCCGGCCTCTTCCACGAGGCGGACCGTCTCGTGGAAGTCGTCCTCGGTGGCCTGCTCGTAGGTCACGTACTCCGAGACCGGGGCCGCGATGTCGACGCCGATGACGGACGCGCCCTCGCGCGCGAACCGGATGGCGTGGTTGCGGCCCTGCCCGCGTGCGATCCCGGTGATGAAGACGACCTTGCCGTCGAAATCTCCCATGTCGGCCCTTCCGTAGACCCGGATTAGAACGCGTTTCAGTGTGCCCCACGTTACAGCGCCGTGGCCACCCGGTATCCCTCTCGGACGGCTTCGCGCACGCTTCTCGGGGCCGCCCGGTCGCCGATCGACCACGATCCCGGCCACTCGGACACTTCTGCCGGTAGCAGGGGTGCGCAATCGACCAGGACAGCGTCCGCGACCCGCGTGGATTCCCCGGACACCCTGTCGACGAGCACGACGCCGTCGGCATCGACCGAACCGACCCGGCACCCGAGATGTCTCGCCACGCCCGCCCGCTGCATGCGGACGTCGAAGGCGACGAGGTCCCCCGTCGGCGCGAGTCGTGATCCGGCCACCGGATCACCCGTCGCGTAGTGGACCTCCATACCGCGCTCCACGAGACGGTCGACGACGGCCCTCGCCACCGGACCACCCATCGGATCCCACACGACCACCGGGGACGTAGGAGGCCGTTTCCCCGACAGCACCTCCGCGGCGGTCGCGTACCGCTCGGGCGCAGTCACCGGAAAGGAGGGCGGACGTGGCAGCCCGCCGGTGGCCAGCACGACCGCGGTGCCAGCGGCGAGTGCGCTCTCGATGTCGGCGGCACCGACTTCCGTGCCGGTACGGATGTCGACGCCGGACTCGAGGCACTGCTGGTCGAGCCAGTCGACGAGCGCAGCGAAGTCGGGCCGGCCACCACGTGAGACGGTGGCGATCGTCCCACCGACCCGCTCGTCCGCCTCGACCAGGACGACACGGTGACCGCGCGTCGAGGCCACGCGGGCTGCTTCCAGGCCGGCGGGTCCGGCACCCACCACGAGTACGTCGCGTGCGGAAGTCACCGGTCCGGGTGGGTCCCGTGTCTCGTCGCCGACCTCCGGGTTCGCGATGCACCCCACAACCGGATTGTGGAAGTCGTCGACGAGGCACGCCTGGTTGCAGCGCACGCAGGGACGCGGCCGACGACCACGACGGGCGACGACGACGAGGTCGGGGTCGGCGATCTGCGCGCGGGTCATCTCGACCAGGTCGCACGCGCCGTCGGAAAGCGCCCGTTGCGCGTGTCCGACGTCGACGATGCCGCCCTGCAGAGCGATCGGGACCGATCCGGCGATCTCGTCACGGACGCGGTGGCACAGGTCGTCGTTGAATCCGGCAGGGACATGCGCGTCGGGCCGATACGACTCGGGTGAGAACAACCCACCGCGTACCACGGTCAGCAGGTCGATCGACGGCGCGATCGCGCGGACGTATCCGGCGGCGATCTCGGGTGTGATGCCCGCCCACGGCGCGTTCTCGTCGCACGAGAGTCTCAGTGCGAGGATGCGATCCGCGCCGATCCGCGTGCGCACGGCGGCGATCACCTCGCGCAGCAGCCGCAGGCGGTCGGTGCCGTAGGCGTCGTCGCGATGGTTGGTCAGCCCGGAGAGGAACTGCCGCAGCAGCGAGGTCGGTCCCGCGTCGAGTTCCACCCCGTCGAGATCCGCCTCCACGGCGACGGTGGCGGCGCAGGCGAAGGACTCGACCAGCTCGGCGATCTCGCGCTCGGTCGCCTCGGCGGGTAGTTCGCGTGTCCCCGGGTCCGGCACGCGCGAGGGCGCCCACAGCGGTGCGCGGGTCCACGCGCTCGAACCCTGCAGGCCGCGATGACCGAGGCCCGCGAGCACGAGGGTGCCGTGCGGACGACAGGCCTCGGCGATCCGCCGGTAGCCGTCGCCGCAGTACTCGGCCAGCGGCGCACGTTCGTAGGGATGGTCGGACGGGTGCACCGACGCCGTCTCCGTCACGACGATCCCGCACCCACCCCGCGCACGTCGCGCGTAGTACGCGACGTGGCGGTCCGAGAACGACCGACCGTCACCGAGATTCGTGACATGCGGACCGAAGATCACCCTCGCCGGAACGGTGCGTCCGGCGAGGGTGATCGGTTCGGTGAGCGCGGGGCTCATGTCGTCCGTTCGGTCAGATGCCGAGATCGCGGCGAAAACCGTCCGGCACGAAGACGTCGTCGGGGGTGAGCTCGTGGATCGAGTTCTTGCCCAGACCCATGAGGGCGGAACCGATTCCGCCGGACAGGATGTCGAGGACGTTCTCCACACCGGCCTGACCGTTCGCGGCCAGACCCCACAGGTACGCGCGGCCGATGAGCACGGCCCTGGCACCGAGCGCGATCGCCTTGACGACGTCGCTACCGCGGCGGATACCACCGTCGAGCAGCACCTCGACGTCCTTGCCCACCGCTTCGGCGATCGCCGGCAACGCCCGGATCGGTGCCGGGGTGCCGTCGAGGTTGTTGCCGCCGTGGTTGGACACCGAGATGGCGGTGACCCCGGCATCGACGGCGCGCTTGGCGTCGTCGACGCGCATGACGCCCTTGAGCATGAACGGCGCGTCGCCCCACTGCTCGCGCAGCCACGCGACGTCCTCCCAGGTGGGCAGGGGCGTGGTCATCCACTCGCCGTACGCACCGAAGAAGGTCGGGGCCTGACCCTCCGGCGGAGTGAGATTGGGGGTGGTCAGATCCGGCACCCCGCCGGTCTTCGCCCATTCGAGCAGCCACTTCGGGCGGGTGATGCCCTCGGGGGCGAACTTGATCATCGCCTCGAGATTCATCCGCTCCGGGATGGCGGGGCTGCCCCAGTCGCGACCGTTGGAGAACGACCAGTCCAGGGTCATGATCAGACCCTTCGCACCGGCGGCACGGGCACGTTCCATGCGCTGGATCAGCGTGTCGCGGCTGCCCACCCAGTACATCTGGAAGAAGGTCTTGTCGTTGACCGCCGCGACCTCCTCGATGGACTTGCTCGCGAACGACGACAGACCCATCGCCGTACCGCGGGCGGCGGCCGCGCGGGCCACGGCGACCTCACCGTCGGGGTGCACGGCCTGCACGCCGGTCGGCGAGATCATCACGGGCAGAGACACATCCTGGCCCATGATGGTCGTGGCCATCTCCCGCTTGTCGGACAGTCCCGCGACGTGCGGGGCGAATCCGAGTTCGCGGAAGGCGGTGGTGTTGTCGTCGACCGTGATGCCGGCCTCGGACCCGGCGACGAGCGCGCCGTAGACGGACTTGGGCAGGCGCTTACGGGCGCGCTGCTGTGCGATTGCGACGGTCTCGAACCACGGGTCCTGGGCCCACGGATTCTTCAACCAGGAAGGCTTGGCCATCGTCGGTCGTCTCCTCGGAAGATCTAGAGCCCTGCGAGCGGATTCTCGTCGCAGAACTTGGCGGGGGGTTTGGTGAGCAGGGTCAGCGGTACCGGGGCGGCCGGGGTGCGCCGTTCGGCGCGCTTTCCGGTACGCGAGTGGTCGACGCTCGACTGCGGCACGGTGCGCTCGGCCTCGAGCGCGGACTGTCCGTAGCCCTGCACGCATTCGGGATCGGGGCCGTCCATCGGCAGGCCGGTGAAGAACTTTGCGGCCATGCAACCGCCGCGGCACGCATCGAAGAAGTTGCACGACGCGCACGCACCGGCGGACTGCGGTTCGCGCAGCTCGCGGAACAGCTCGGAGTTCTTCCACACCGACGCGAAACCACCATCGGTGAGGATGTTCCCGGCGTGGAAGTTCTCGTGGATCGCGAACGGGCACGCGTAGACGTCGCCGACCGGATCGATCAGGCACACCACCCGTCCCGCGCCGCACAGGTTCAGTCCGGGCAGCGAGCCGCCGCCCTCGCCGCCGAAGGCGGACAGGTGGAAGAACGAGTCGCCGGTGAGCACGCCCTCGCCGTGGGCGACGAGCCAGTCGTAGAGCTGCCGCTGCTGCTCGTGGGTGGGATGCAGATCGTCCCACACGTCCACGGCGCGGCCGGACGGGCGCAGTCGCGTGATGCGCAGCGTCGCGCCGTAGCGGTCGGCGAGAGCCTTGAACTCGTCGAGCTGGTCGACGTTCTGGCGGGTGACGACGACGGAGATCTTCGCGTCGCGGAAACCCGCCTCGGACAGGTTCTCCAGCGCGCGCACGGCCATCGCGAACGAACCCGGCCCGCGCACGGCGTCGTTGACCTCGGCGGTGGCACCGTCGAGGGAGATCTGCACGTCGACGTAGTCGGAGGCGGCCAGCCGGGCGGCGACCTTCTTGTCGATGCGCACACCGTTGGTCGAGAACTTCACGCCCACCTGGTGTTCGGTGGCGTAGTCGACGAGTTCCCAGAAGTCGGATCGCACGGTGGGTTCGCCGCCACCGATGTTGACGTAGAAGACCTGCATGCGCTGCAGCTCGTCGATGATCGCCTTGCACTGTTCGGTCGACAGTTCGCGCGGGTCGCGCTTGCCCGACGAGGACAGGCAGTGCACGCACGAGAGGTTGCAGGCGTAGGTGAGCTCCCAGGTCAGGCAGATCGGGGCGTCGAGGCCCTTCTCGAACTGGTCGACGAGGCGGCCGACCTTGGGTGGGGCGGAGGTGGTGGGCGGTTCGAGCAGCGAGGTCATGGGCTGGTCCTTACAGACGTCAGGCAGGAACGATCATGTGCGAATCGGCCAGGGTGCCCAGGGCACGCACGTAGGGCCGCTCGGCGTTCTCGTCGATCCCGTGCGCTCGCAACGCTTCTCGCACCGAACCGTGGTCGCCGAGGGATCGGACGACGTCGACGATGACGGTGTTCTTCAGGAACGACAACTTGCGGGTGCCGAAGTGGTAGAGCAACGCCCCGAACGGCTCGGGGCGAAGCGCTACCTGCGGGTGGAGCCGCCAGCCGGCACCCGGATCGAACAACTCGGTGTCCATTGCTACGGGGGACACGTCGGTGGCTCCGGGCGCGGTCATGTCAGTACACGCCGCACATGCCGTCGATGGAAACCTCCTCGACGAGGGATTCCTCGATCAGATCGGATTCGATCACGGCGTTGTCACGATCGGACATGTTTCCTCCTCGGTTTCTTCTCCTGGATCGGAGTCGGTGGTCACAGTGGACTTGCGCTGTGAGCCGGTTCACTACTGTAATGACATCGAGTGCAGAATGTCACCCCTCCGGGAGGAAGAATGACGCGCAGCCGCGGGAAACCGTCCGCTCGGATAGGTCGCCGCCCGTCCACCTCGAAGGAGGAACTCGCCGCGATCGGCATCGAACTGTTCATGGAGGCGGGCTTCGACGAGACGAGCATCGACGACATCGCCGAGGCAGCCGGCATCGCGCGACGCACCTTCTTCCGCTACTTCCCGTCGAAGAACGAGGTGGCATGGGGGAACTTCGACGAACACCTCGCCGGCATGCGCGCGAGCCTCGAATCGATCCCCGAGGACGTTCCGCTCTCCGAAGCGCTGACCACCGCCCTGCACGACTTCAACACCTTCCCCGACAGCGAGGCCGAACGACACCGCGCGCGGATGGGGCTCATCCTGCACACGCCCGCGCTGCAGGGCTATTCGTCGGTGATGCACCAGGGCTGGAGACGTGTCGTCGCCGAGTTCGTCGCCCGTCGCACCGGGGCCGATCCCGACGACCACATCCCCCGCACCGTCGGCTATCTGCTGCTCGGTGTCGCGATTTCCGCCTACGAGGCGTGGCTCGACGAACCCGGATCGGATCTGCACGAATACCTGGCCATCGGGATGGGGACACTGACCGCCGGTCTCGACTACAGTGACCCGCACTCCCCTTCCACGTTGCCCCCTTCCACACCTCCGAAAAAGGTTGCGAAACAATGACCCTGCTCGATTCGCTCGCTCCCTGCAGCCCGGGCCGGTGGACACACGACCACGTGACGGTCGAACGCGTACCCGCCGGGCCGCTGAACGTCCGGCGGGAGGACGATAGGCTCCACGTCACGCATTCCCTCACGGCCGAGCAGCTCAGCGAGCGCCTCGTCGCCGAGGTGACCGCCTCGATCCAGGATGCCGAGTTCGGCCAGGACGAGTTCGAGCTGACGATGGTGGGACTCGTCCGCTCCACGGTGCCGGGCGCCCTCGACTCGTGGGTCACCTACTACCGCAACTCGCTCGGCGAACTGCTCGACGGTACAGCCGATTTCGCGCCCATCCACGATCGCGCGGCCGAACTCGTGCGTGGGAGCGTCCTCGATCTGGGGTCGTGTTTCGGTTTCCTGCCGCTGCGGCTAGCCGCCGCCGGCACCGCCGTCACCGCCACCGACATCCTGTCCGGCACGATGCGCCTGCTCGATGCGGTCGCACCGCGACTCGGACTGCACGTCGACACGCTCGTGTGCGACGCGGCGAACGTTCCGGTGCCCGACGACAGCGCCGACACCGTCACCGCGATCCACCTGCTCGAGCACGTCGACGACGCTCTCGGTGCCACGATCCTCGCCGAGGCCCTCCGAATCGCCCGGGAGCGGGTGGTGGTTGCGGTGCCGTTCGAGGACGAGGCGACGGCCTGCCACGGACACGTGCGCACCTTCGACCTGCCCGCGCTCGAGGAACTGGGCCGCAGCACGGGGCGTCCCTTCGAGGTGTTCGAACATCACGGCGGGTGGCTCGTCGTCGACTGATCCACCCGGGCGATCCGCCTGCGCGCCCATCCGTTTCCCGTCCGGCGACGAATACCCGGTGTGGACGGAAGGAGGTGGCGCGATGGACCAGATCGTCGAGAGCCACTTCGGCTGGACGACCCGCCGCGTCGTCCTCCCCCGCCGCGCTGCGGACCGGGAGATGTCATCGTCGTCGGGAGTGGTGACGGACTGTCGGCCGCTCCCCGAGCGACCGGACGTGCGGCTGCTCGTCTACCACGACGACGCGGACGACTCCGACTACGACGCCGTGGCGATCGGAAAGACCGAGGGCGTGAACGACATTCCGGTACTCACCACCGTCGAGGAGTGCCTGCTCGTCACCGCGGCACGGCCCGGGACGGGTCCCGCGATCGTGCTCGCCGCGCCGCCGGGTGAGGACGAGGGCCGGCGGGTCCGGGAGATCACCCGGCAGCTTCTCCGAGGCGGACCGTTACTGCGCCTGATCCTGTACACCGGCGCACTGTCGGTACTCGTGCCACTGCACTCGCCTGCTCCGACCGGACGCTGACGCGGTGTGGACGTCGGGTCCGTACTCGCCCGGGCGGACGTGGTCGACGAGCACGTGCTCGCGGTCGTACTCGCCTCCGCGCAACGGCCTGTACGGGATTCCGGGTTCCGACGACAAACCGGCGAGACGATCGTGGAGACGGCGCTCCTCGCGCAGGAAGGTCTCCTCGTCGAGCCGGTCGGCACTCGCGACGAGATGCGGTCGCAGTACCCGCATCCCGGTGTAGAAGCCCGTACCGTGCAGGAGCGGCCACAGCACGTGATCGATCGACCCGCTGATTCCGCGCGGTCCGAGCGCTGCGGCCCGATCGCCCGCCGTGACGACGGCGAGCATCGTTCTGCCGGCCAGTCCCCCGTCGCCGTACTTGCGGACGCGGCCACGCTCGTCGCGGACACCGAACGCGAAGCCGTTGGTGAACACGCGGTCGAACCATCCCTTCAGGATCGCCGGCATGCCGTACCACCACAGTGGGAAAGACACCACGAAGTGGTCGGCGGCGCGCAGCGCGTCCTGTTCGCGACGGATGTCGTCGGCGAGGAGCCCGGTGGCTGTGGCGTTCTTCTGCCGCTCCGACAACGTGCTCCCCGGCGCCGTACCGAAGTCGGCGTCGGCGAGCACCGGATTCCAGTTCATCGCGTAGAGATCCGAGATCGCGACGCGCGTGCCCGACTCGCGTAGTCGTGCCGCCCCCGAGCGGACGAGGGCGTGCCCCAGTGAGGCGTCGTCCGGATTCGCGTGCACCCACAGAACGCTGCCCTTCTCGACACTGCCCTTCTCGACACTGTCCTTTGCTGCACTGTTCTTCTCGGCCATGTATCCATAGTCTGGGGACGGGAACGGCATGGGAAGTACGCACTTTGCGATCACATACGGACCGAAAGGTAACCATCGGTGATGACCAGGGGATTCCGATGACACGGAAGGCCGTGGAGACGGCGATGCAGGTGTGCCCGGTGGAGATCGCCGTGGCGGTTCTCGGGGGCGCGTGGAAGCTCACGGTCGTCAAGAACCTGATCGACGGGCCCTGCCGGTTCGGCGAACTGGGCCGGCGGGTCGGTCCCGTCAGCGCGCGGGTGCTCACCCGGCAGCTCCGCGAACTGGAGGCCGACGGGATCGTGTCGCGCACGGTCTTCGCCGAGGTGCCGCCGCGGGTGGAGTACGAACTGACCGAGCTCGGCCGGACCCTCGAGCCGGCCGTCGCGTGGCTCGACGACTGGGGTGCGGCCTACAGCAGCAGGCTCACCGCCCGCAGCTGAGTGCCGGAAGGGGCCGGGCGGTCAGATGAGCCCCTGCTTGCTGGCGGCGTAGACCGCCTCGGCCCGGCGGCTCACCCCGAGCTTGCGCATGATGTTGCTGACGTGGAACTTCACGGTGGTGGCCGAGATGAACAGCTGCTCACCGATCTTCACGTTGGACATGCCGGCGGCGAGAAGCTTCAGCACCTCGAGTTCGCGGCCGGTCAACTGTTCGGCGGATGTGCCCTGCCCGTTGAGTGAACGCACGACCGCCGCCGCGCTGCGCGAGTCGAAGGCGCTCTCACCGCGGGAAACCGCCCGGATGGCGCGCACCAACTCGGTGGTGTCGACGTCCTTGACGACGTAACCACGCGCGCCCGCGTGCACCGCCCGCACGACGAGTTGTTCGTCGAGGAAGGTCGTGAGCACGAGCAGACCGATGCCCGGATGCGCCGAGGACAGCCGCCCGCACAATCCCAGTCCCTCGAAGTCCGATCCGGCCGAGAGCTTGAGATCGAGCAGCACGATGTCGGGGCGCATGCGGTCGACGAGCACGAGCGCCTCCACGTCCGTCGAGGCCTCCCCCACCACTTCGAGATCCGGTTCGCGGTCGAGGATCGAGCGGAGTCCCTGGCGGAGGATCGCGTGGTCGTCGACGAGTGCGATGCGCACCGTGCCGGGCCGCGCCCGCGGGGTCGCCTGCGGCGGCGTGACGGTCATGACGGTTCTCCCACCTGTTGAGCTACAGCATTGTCCTGCAACGGGATCCGGGCCGCGATCCGCACTCCACCGAACCGGGAACGACGCACCTCGAGCGTGCCGCCGAGTTCGCGGGCGCGGGCCTGCATGTTCGCGAGACCGCGATGGCTCCCGTCGAGATCGTTGGCGGCGAGTCGCAGCATCACCCGCAGACGCGCCGGGTCGCCGTCGCCGTCGTCGGCCACCGACAGCAGGACCGCATCGCGTCCGTAACTCAGCCGCAGCACCACGCGACTCGCGTTGGCGTGCACCGCCGCGTTGAACAACGCTTCGCCGGCGATCCGGAGCAGAGCGTGCTCGGCCTCGCCGCTCAACTCGACCGGTGTGCCGCCCATCCTCGTCTTGACCTCGAGTTCACCCGGCATGTGGGCCACGCTGAGCTGTTCGAGCATCTCCGGCAACGACATCCGTTCGGAATCGGACGGCCGGTTCAGCGCGTAGATCGCCGACCGCAACTGCTCGACGGCACCGCGGGTGAGTTCCTTGGCGAGGTCGAGTCGTTCGCTGCGTTCGGCGTCGGGAATGTCGCTGCGGCACACCTCGATCTGCATGCCCGCCGAGAGCACGGCCTGCGTGACGCTGTCGTGGAGTTCGCGCGCGATGCGGTGGCGTTCCTCGTCGAGCGCCTGGTTCCGGTGGGCGACGCCCAGCTGCCGCTGCGTGAGAGCGAGTTTCTTCAGGGTCGCTTCGAGTTCCTCGTTGCGTGCCTGCAGATCGGCGGCGGAGCGGTTCGCTTCGCGGTACGCCTGTTCGGCGCGTTCGAGCAGGAGTTGTCCGCGTTGGTAGAGCGCGGAGTTCTGCAGCGCAACCGCGGTCTGGCTGGCGAGGATCGACAGGACGGCGCGGTCGGTGGTGTCGAGGACGCGGTGGTCCGGCGTCCACGCGGCGATGGCACCGGCGACTCCCCCGTCGAGGACGATGGGCACGAACGCGTGGTGGTTCTCGACCAGCTCGCGACGTTCGACGGCACCGGTGCGCACGGCGTCGAGCAGTGCCACGACCTCGTCGGGCAGGGGCGGACCCTCGACGTTGTCGACGAGGAAGGGGGTGGCGTCGGGGCCGAGCACGAGCCTGCGCGGCCCGGCATCGGGCAGGACACCGTCGGCGAGGGCGAAGGCAACCCACGTCGCGCTCAGGTGCGCACGGGCGGCTTCGGCGACGGCGCAGATGAGCGTCTCCGGCCCCTCGACCGTGCGGACCAATGCCCGGGAGATCAGTTCGAGTGCGTGGACGACGCGTTCGAGTCGTTCGGCGGCGCCGCGGTATTGCGGATAGAAGGTCGACTTCCCGGAGCGGAGTCCGGTCAGTGCCGACAGGTCGGGAGCACTCACAGCGCCGTCCGGAACAAGTCGATCATCTGGTCGCGGGTCGCGGTGCGCGGATTCGTCGACATGCACGCGTCGCGCAGTGCTCCCTCGGCGAGTCGCGGCAGGTCTTCCTCCCGCACACCGAGTTGGCGCAGTCCGCGCGGCACGCCCACCTGGCGGGCGAGGGCGTCGATGCGCGACGCGACGGCCTCGACGGCCTCGGGCGCGGCACCGCGCGCCTCCTCCAGACCGAGGGCCGCGGCGATCTGGACGAACGGCTCGGGATCGTCTGCACCGTTGAACCGGATGACGTGCGGCAGCAGCACCCCGTTGATGACCCCGTGCGGCAGGTCGAGCAGACCGCCGACCTGATGGCTCATCGCGTGGGCGGCACCGAGGATCGCGTTGGTGAACGCGAGTCCGGCCTCGAGACTGGCCTGGGCCATGGTGGCGCGAGCGGGCATGTAGGTCGGGTCGTCGATCGTGCGCACGAGCGTGCCGGTGACCATGCCGACCGCCCGCAGTGCGTGATGGTCGGTGAGGGGGTTGTGGGCGCGGGAGACGAACGCCTCGATGCCGTGGGTGAGGGCGTCGAGTCCGGTGGCGGCGTTGAGGTCGTCGGGCATGGTGGTGAGCAGTCGCGGATCGATCACCGTGAGGTCGGGGACGAGCGACCGGCCGATGATGGTGATCTTACTGCCGCGCGCGGTGTCGGTGACCACGCAGAACTGGGAGACGTCGGCTCCCGTCCCGGACGTCGACGGCACCATGACCATCGGCGGGATGGGCAACGGCGCTCGGTCGACGCCCTCGTAGTCGAGGATGTTGCCGCCGTTGGCGGCGAGGATCGCGACACCCTTCGCAGCGTCGATCACCGAGCCACCGCCCAGCGCGACGAGGACGTCGCAGCCCCGCGACCGGTACAGCTCGTGGCCGGCCGCGACCTCGTGGTCCTTGGGGTTGGGGGTGAGACCGGCCCACACGGTGGCGTCGACCCCCTGGTCACGCAGGTGCTGCAGGAGTTCGTCGACCCAGCCGGCCTCGATCAGCCCCGGGTCGGTGACGAGCATGGGGCGGACACCGCCGAGCCGGACCGCGGCGTGGGCCGCTTCGACGAGCGAGCCCTCCCCGAAGACGATCTCGGGAGCATGGAACTTGACCAGGGCCGGCCCCGAAGCGGGGTGGTCGTCCCGAGGGGTCGCGGAAGCACGGGGATGGGTCGTGTTCTGGTGTCCCGGCATGACGACGGCCACTGTTCACTCCTGACGATCCGCACGATCCGCGCACCTGTGTGATCCAGCTTACGGTGCACGGGTTGTCGGGCGGAGCGGGCACGGGACGCACCGGACCGATGGCGAGGTCGGCACCTATCCGACAGGGTAGGTCACCGAAGCGGGTCGGCGCGCGGCGGATCGCCCCCTACGGCGTGCACCGATACATCGACAGTCCTGCGCCGATACGTCGACAGTTCTGCGCCGATACGTCACTGCCCGCCGGTATCGCCCATCACGGCGCCCTCGCGGCGGGGGTCGGCGCCACCGACCCATCCCTGCCCCTGACGCAGCAGCGCGCTCAGTCCACTGGACTGCGGGGCGACGGACACCTCGTGGCCCATGTCGCGGAGCTGCTGCACGAGCGGATCGTTCGCTCCGTCGTCGGCACCGTCGATCGCCGGATGTTCGCCGCCGACCCCGGTGACGGGGGTGTTCGCGGCGCCGAACGACACGGCCGAGACGGCCTGCTGCGGGTCGAGGCCCCAGTCGAGGGTGTTCACGAGCGTCTTGACGACGAACTGGATGATCACCGAACCGCCCGGCGACCCGACCACCATCCGGATGTCGCCGCGACCACCGTCGGGTGTGCGTTCGAAGACGAGCGTCGGGGCCATCGAGCTGCGCGGCCGCTTGCCGGGTTCGACGCGGTTGGCGACGGGCAGTCCCTCCTCGTCGACCGGTTCGGCCGAGAAATCCGTGAGCTGGTTGTTGAGCAGGAAGCCGTCGGTCATGTGGAACGAGCCGAAGGCCGACTCGATCGTGGTCGTCATGGACGCGACGTTGCCGTAGCTGTCCGCGACCGAGATGTGGCTGGTGCCGTGCTCGGGGCTCTGCGGCGGCATACCGAGCGGGACCGGACCGAAGTCGCCGGGCTGCGCCTCGCCCATGCTCTTGCCGGGATCGATCAGCCCTGCGCGTTCGGACAGGTAGTCCGGGTTCACCAGGGTCTCCAGTGAGCCGCCCGGCAGGGGGACGAAATCGGCGTCGGCGACGTACTTGTCGCGATCGGCGTAGGCGAGTCGTTCGGCCTCGGAGATCAGGTGCACCGCGTCCGCGTCGGGGACGCCGCCGTCGGCGTCGACATCACCCGGCGGCAGCGACGCGAGGTCGAAGTTCTCGAGGATGCCGAGTGTCGCCGCGACCGCCATGCCACCGGAGGACGGATTGGGCATGCCGCAGATCTCGTACTCGCGGTAGGGGGTGCACAGCGGTTGCCGTTCCTTCGCCTGGTAGACGGCGAGATCCTCGAGGCTCATCGTTCCGGGTGTACGCCCGCCGGAATCGGTGCCGGTGGACTCGACGATGCCGGCCGCGATGTCACCGGTGTAGAAGGCATTCGCGCCGTCGGTGGCGATCGCCGAGAGCGTCTTGGCCATGGCGGGATTCGTGAGGGTCTCACCCGCGGCCTTGGGTGAGCCGTCGGCCTGCAGGAAGTAGGCGCGCGCCTCGTCGTCGACGGCGAGCTGTTCGGCGGAATCGGCGATCGACTGCGCCAGGCGGTCGCTGATCACGATGCCCTGGTCGGCGAGATCGATGGCGGGGCGGAACAACTCGCCCCAGGCGGCGTTCCCGTGTTCCGCGTGGACGGTTTCGAGCATCCGCACGACGCCGGGCACGCCGATCGACCGGCCGCTCGCACGCGCGTCGGGGCGGGGTTCGGTGCGATCGGTGTCGCTGATCCAGCGCAGGTAGTTCTCGGTCGCGGACATCGGTGCCGTCTCGCGGCCGTCGTATGCCTTCACTTCACCGGACGCGGCGTCGTAGTAGACCAGGAACGCTCCACCACCGATACCCGAGGACTGGGGCTCGACGAGGCCGAGAACCATCTGGGCGGCGACGAGTGCGTCGGCTGCGGTCCCGCCGTCGCGCAGGACCTCACACGCTGCTTCGGTGGAGACGGGATTGGCCGTCGACACGGCGAAGGAGGAGGTGGTCACCGCTGTCATGCCGGCGCGGTAACCGGTCGCGATCTCGGGGTTCGTGGAGATGTCGCGATCCCCGGTCTCCGTCGGCTGCGTGTCGGTGATCGGGGTGCCGTTCGGTTCGGCGGTGCAGGTCGCGGCCGCCGCGGTCTCCTGCACATCGGCGGCACCGTCGGATTCCGTATCGCCGGACGCGGACGTACACGCGCCGAGGAGGGTGATCGAGACGGTCGCGGCGAAGGCCGCGCGGACACCGGACCGGACTCTCGAGGGCAGGACCATTCCCCGACCGTAACCGGGCGCGTGAGTGGCCGTAGGGAATTCGACCGCGATCGGCTCGCGTCCGTGCGCCGGACCCCTTGACGCGGCCGGCCCCCGGGGAGCATCCTTTATTCAACCGGATGGTTGATAAACCGGAAGGTTCACAAAGCGGAGGCGATCGTGTACGACGACGAGACGGACGACACCGCACTCGACCTGGCGTTCACCGCACTGGCCGATCCGGTCCGCCGCTGCATCGTCGCCCGGCTCAGCCGGGGCCCGGCCACGGTCACCGAACTCGCGGAACCCTTCGAGATCACCACGCAGGCGATCTCGAAACACATTCGGGTGCTCGAACACGCCGGTCTCGTCACGCGCACGCGCGACGCCCAGCGCCGGCCCGTCCATCTGAACCCTGCACGGCTGGAGATGCTGACCTCCTGGATCGACCGCTACCGGTTGGTGAAGGAGCAGCAGTTCCGCGATCTCGACGCCGTGCTGGCCCGGGAAGCGGCCCCCGATCGTCCACGGGGTGTGTAGCCCACCCCGATCCTCACAGTGTGCACAGCGCACCCCGGTCTCCGGAGGACCATCATGACCAGCAACGCAGTCACCCTCTCGATCCCCGAGGGCGTCCCCTTCATCGACTACGAACGGGAGTTCGATTTCCCCCTCGAGGACGTCTTCCGCGCCCACA
This sequence comes from Rhodococcus sp. AB351, assembly GCF_049538275.1. Taxonomy (NCBI): domain Bacteria; kingdom Bacillati; phylum Actinomycetota; class Actinomycetes; order Mycobacteriales; family Nocardiaceae; genus Rhodococcus; species Rhodococcus sp. AB351. The sequence goes on along the minus strand of NZ_JBMVFW010000001.1, from coordinate 1,250,839 downwards.
AGGACCCCGATCTCGTCGCGCAGTGGCTCGGCCCGCGCGGCATGGAGATGAAGATCGAGGAGTACGACCTCCGCACCGGTGGTTCGTACCGCTACGAACACTCCGACGACGGCGGCAGCTACCGCTTCGCGGGTGTCTTCCACACCGTGCGCGAGAAAGAGCTCATCGTCCAGACCTTCGAATATCTCGGATTCCCGGATGTAGTGAGCCTCGAGACGCTCACCTTCGTCGACCTCGGGAACGGCCGCTGCAAGCTGGTCGGCCATTCCGTGTACCCGAGCCAGGAGGCCCGCGACGGCATGGCGGAATCGGGTATGGAGACCGGCCTGACCGAGGGCTTCGAACGACTCGAGGAGCTGCTGGCCGGGTCCGCGACACGGTGAGCGCCGCTCACCGCAGGGCGTGGCCGAGTTCGGCGGCGCGCGCGAGCAGTTGCGCGCCGTCGCGGGCGACGACCACCTCGTCGCACGCCTCGGCGTAGGCGGGCATCGCGCAGGTCGCCTGCGTCCAGTACCGCTCGGGCTCGGGCGTGATCCACGCGAGGCGGTGCACGCGGCGACGGAGTTCCTCGAGCCGATCGGTGCGCGGGGGAAGACCGTTGCAGCGCCCGTCCCCCACCACCAGCACCGACGTCCGGCCGTCGATCGATCCGGAGTGCTCGGTGAGCAGTTCGTCGAACATCCGGCCGTAGTCGCTGCTCGCTTCGAGATCGACTGCGGGATGGGCGAGTACGGCGGCCAGAGCACCGTCACCGCCGGCAGCGAGCAACTGCGTCGTCACGTCCACCGGACGATCGACGAAGGCGACCACCCGGCACCGGTGCGCCCGCCCGTGCATCGCCTGAGCGAGCCGGAGCGTGAATGCGGTGATCGGACGGACCGACAACGAGACGTCGGCGAGGACGAGCAGCCGCACCCGGTCGGGGCGGGGCGCGCGGACGACGAGCCGGAAGGGCACGCCGTCGGTCCGCATCCCCGCTCGGGCGGTCCTGCGCATGTCGAGCCGTCCGCGGGTCCGCTCACGCGGATGGGGCCGGACCGGTCCGCGCATGCGGCGCAGCACCTCGTGGCATGCGAGCTCGATCTCGGCACGGTCGATACCGGCGGTGTCGTGCGATTCGGGTGCCTCGACGCCTTCGGTCCCCGGCACCGCGGCGGCGAGCGATGCCACGAATGCCTCGACCGCGTCCACGAGTCGCGCGAGCTGCGAGGCGGAGAGAGGTTCGTCGAGGACCTCTTCCCCGTACGTGCGGTGCGGGTCGTAGGCGTCGAGCCACGCGAGGATCGACGCCGGGTCGTCCCACGACAACGATCCGACGACCGCGGCCCCGGGTTCACCGGACAGATCACCCACCGTCGTGGTCGCCGCATTCTCGACGTCGACGGTGTAGGTGACGCCGCGACGGCCCGAGTCCGCACCCGTGTCCACCGACAGATCGGCGTCGGACGATGTCATCGACACATCGTCGTCGTCCTTGTGCGGGTTGAACCCCTTGCGGGCCTCCGGGGTGTCGAAGTGGTCGCCGACCTCGGCCGCGCGTTCGTTGTACTCGGCGTAGCGCGCGACACTCGGGTCGTCGCCGATCTCGAGCACCGCCGGCAGGGACTCCGCGAACTGCGCGCGGGCGGGACCGCCGCCGCTCGCGGCGACGGCGGCGTCGACCGCACCGAACAACTCGTCGAAGGCGCGCTCGAAGCCGGCCCTCTCGTGCGGGTACTTGGCGCACACCGCCCGCAGGCACGAGCGCAGCGAATCCCGCTCGCGGACGGGGACCAGGTCGAGCACCCGGCGCACCTCGATGCTCTCGGCCGGTGACGCCGCGACACCGTGGCGTCGCAGGAGCATGCCGAACACCGCCGCCACCACGTCGAGTACGTAGCGGGGGCGACGCTCGTCGAGCGCGGTCACCCGTGTCGCCCGGGGTGTGGACACCCGTCCCACTCGGGATGCGTACATCGCGGGGTCACCCCCGCAGTCCGCTGCCCGCGGCATCGCGACCGCCACCACCGCGTCCCCGGAAGACGGAGGTCGTGGTGTTCGCCGGGCGTGATGCGACCGTCACACGTTCGTGCGACGGAACAGGTTCGGCCGCAATCGCTTCGGACATATTCGGTTCGGACGTCGCGGTTGCCGGTGCCGCACCGCCGAGCCGCGTCTTCGCGAGGTCGACGTCGCCGGTGTACTTGAGCAGGGTCGCCAACAGCACGTCGCGCATGCCGCCCAGCGAATCCGGGTCGTCGGCGTCGTGTCCCATCACCGTCGCTGCGCGCGCGGCGTCGATGACCTCCGAGATCGAGGGGCTCTTGCGCAGCGGCAGATCGCGCAGGGTCCGGGACAGATCGACGATCTGGTGGGCCGTTCCCGGGCGCACATCCGGCACCCGGGCGGTGACGATCTCGCGTTCACGTTCGGGTGTCGGGTATCCGACGTGGTAGTGCAGGCAGCGACGCTTGAGCGCGGGCGACAACTCGCGAGTGTCGTTGGAGGTCAGGATCACCCACGGTGTGGACCGGGCCGTGAACGTGCCGACCTCGGGGATCGTCACCTGCCGTTCGGCGAGCACCTCGAGCAGCAGTGCCTCCATGGACTCCTCGGTGCGGTCCACTTCGTCGACGAGCAGGACCACCGGCTCCTCCGAGAGCACGGCCTCGAGCAGCGGACGGACCGACAGGAAGGTCTCCGAGTACAGGCCGAAGTCCTGCTGCGCGAGGAACTTCGACGCGTCCGCGAGGTCGGCGTGACCGGCGAGCAGTTCGCCGATGCGGTCGCGCAGCATCTGCACGTGCAGCAGCTGTTTGGCGTAGTCCCACTCGTACAGGGCGCGGCTGTCGTCGAGCCCTTCGTAGCACTGCAGCCGCACCAGTTTCCGGTCGCCGACCGCGGCGAGCGCCTTGGCCAGTTCGGTCTTGCCGACCCCGGCGGGGCCTTCGAGCAGCAGTGGCCGCTCGAGTGCGGTGGCGAGGTGCACGACGGTCGCGAACTCGTCGTCGGCGATGTAGTCGTGCCGGCGCAGCGCATCCTTCAACTCGGCGCCCGAGGCGAACGGGGTCATCCGGGGTCTCCTTGTCTGGCGTGGTCGCAGCGGAGCAGGGCGCTCCCGGGGCGCAGGGGACGCCCCGGGAGCGCGGGTTCTCAGTAGGACCGGTTGATGCAGTGGTCGACGACCGGGATCATCGAGTCGACCGTGACCTCGCGGGGGTTGCCCGGGGTGCACCAGTCGTCCTGGATGTGCTCGGAGATCGCCCGGACGGTCTTCTCGTCGCCGCGGATCGTGTCTCCGCGACCCGCGTACTTCTTGGTGTTCATCTGGTTCTTCTCGTACGAGTCGGTGCGCACCTGACCGAAGTTGTCGGGGATGCCGACGTCCTTCGCGAGACGGATCGCCGCTTCGACCGCCGCGTCGGCGGCCTGGACGGTGGTCATGTTGCGGGTGTCCACGCCCATCGCGGTGGCGATGCGGGCGTAGTGCTCGTAGCGGGACGGCAGGTTGTACTCCCACACGCGCGGCAGGGCGATGGCGTTGTTGAGGCCGTGGTGGCTGTCGAAGAAGGCCGAGACGGCATGCGAGATGGAGTGCACGATGCCGAGGCCGCCGGAGTTGAAGGCCTGCGCGGCGATGTACTGGGCGTTCATCATGCCTTCGCGGGCCTTGAGGTTGCGCGGCTCGAAGACCGCTTCACGCAGGTGCTTCGCGACGAGCTCGATCGAGTACAGGGCGTTGCCGAGCGACGGGGCGAAGTCCAGCCGGGAGACGTACGGCTCGGAGCCGTGGGCGAGGACGTCGAAGCCGCAGTAGGCGGTGAAGTGCTGGGGGCAGCTGTAGTAGAGCAGCGGGTCGTCGATCGCGAGGGTGACGATCGTGGCCTCGTCGAAGCCGACCCACTTGTGCGGGTGGTCCATGTCGGAGGTGTCGGTGATCACGTAGGCCCAGGACGTCTCGGAGCCGGTGCCGGCGGTCGTGGAGACGGCGATGTGCGGCGGGTTCTCCTTGTTGGTGGACTTCGCGAAGCCCTCGAACTCGTTGATGTTGCGGCCGTCGTGGGCGATCACGACGCGGGCGCCCTTCGCGGCGTCATGGCTCGATCCGCCACCGACGGAGATGATCGAGTCGCACTTCTCCTTCTGGTAGAGCGCCGCGGCCTCCATGACGTTGTAGTCCTTGGGGTTGGACTCGACCTTGTCGTAGAGGACGACCTCGACGCCCTGGTACTCGATCTTGCCGATGAGCTCCTCGATGATCCCCGATCCGCGCAGGCCGGTGGTCATCAGCAGGGCGCGCTTGAAGCCGAGGTTCTTCGCCTCGACGCCGAGGATGTCGTGGGCGCCGACACCCATCAGCGCGCGGGGGAAGGGATGGAATTCCTTGATCGGGAAGTCCCAGATCTGATTGAGCTCGATTGCCATGGTGTATCTCCTCGCAGAGGGGGTGTACCGGATCGGGAGTGTGATGTGGACCTCATCCGCGATTCACCCTCGACCAGAGCTGCGAGGCGTGAAAGACACAGCGGCCGAAACCGTCCGGTCGCCGTGGGGTCACCGCCCGTTCGGGTAGGGCACCTCCCGCTGACCGGGTGGGCGCCGCACCCGCCCGAGCAGTGCCGGTACCGTTTTCCTCATCCCATGCGCGCTGGTAACCTTAATTAGAACACGTTCTAGATTCGGTCGTGCGCGGCCATCTTTGCAGGAGAGGACGAGACCCACCCATGACGACTGTCGAGGTGCCCCACGGCTCACGCTCGGTGATCCTCACCGTGTCCGCCGTCGTCGAGGAGACCGCCGACACGCGGTCGATCGTGTTCGCCGTCCCGGACGAGCTGCGCGACAAATTCGCCTACCGGCCCGGCCAGTTCCTCACCCTGCGCATCCCGAGCGACCGGACGGGTTCGGTGGCCCGCTGCTACTCGCTCGCGAGCTCCCCGTTCACCGACGACGCCCCCAAGGTCACCATCAAGCGCACCGCCGACGGTTACGGTTCCAACTGGCTGTGCGACAACATCGCGGCCGGACAGACCATCGAGGTGCTGCCGCCCGCGGGTGTCTTCACCCCCAAGTCGCTCGACCACGACTTCCTGCTGTTCGGCGCCGGCAGCGGCATCACCCCGGTGATCTCGATCCTCAAGTCCGCGCTCACCCAGGGCGGCGGCAAGGTGGTGCTGGTCTACGCCAACCGCGACGAGAAGTCCGTCATCTTCGCCGAGGAGCTGCGGGCCCTCGCGGAGAAGTACCCGACGCGCCTGACCGTCGTGCACTGGCTCGAGTCCGTCCAGGGTCTGCCCACCGCCGACCAGCTCGCGGCGATCGCAACGCCCTACGAGTCGTACGAGGCGTTCATGTGCGGTCCCGGACCGTTCATGGACACGGTCCACCAGGCGCTGAACACCGTGGGCATGCCCCGCGCCCGCGTGCACGCCGAGGTCTTCAACTCGCTGTCGGGCGACCCGTTCGCCGACCAGGCGCCGGTCGAGGTCAGCGACGAGGACGCCGCCGACGCCGCGACCGTCGAGGTCGAGCTCGACGGCGAGGTCCACAAGCTGTCGTGGCCGCGCAAGCAGACCCTCGTCGACATCATGCTCGCGAAGGGCATCGATGTGCCGTATTCGTGCCAGGAGGGCGAATGCGGGTCGTGCGCGTGCACCGTGCTCGAGGGCAAGGTCGAGATGGAGAACTGCGACGTGCTCGACCCCGAGGACATCGAGGCTGGCTACATCCTCGGTTGCCAGGCCCGGCCGGTGACCGACCACCTCAAGATCGAGTTCTGAACCGGCGGGGTCACGCCCCGCTGCCCGCTCCCTCTGCGGAAGTGCCCGGCCCCTACGAACGTGCGGGGACGGGCACTTCCCGCATCCCGGCGGAGTCGGGCTTCGGCTTGCGCACGAGCACGCCGACCCCGGCCACGAGCGCCAGCACGGCCACGACCACGCCGTAGCCGACGGCGGTGGACATCAGGCCGAACGATCCGGCCGCCACCCCGGCGGCCATCGCGGGCACCGAGAACGCGAAGTAGCAGACGACGAAGGTCGTCGCGAAGATCCGGCCGCGCTCATGGGGTCGGCCGAGCGAGCCGACGACGCCCATGGCCGCGACGAAGGTCGAGCCCCAGCCGAAACCGGCGACGGCGGTACCCGCGTAGTACACCGCGACCCATCCCGTGAGGAGCGCGGTGATCACCGCGGCCAGTCCCGTCGCGAGCAGCACGGCCCCGAGGACCACGATGCGATGCGGGTCGCGGCGGGCCGTGGTGGTCGCCGCGACGGTGCCCGCCGTGAAGAGGGTGCCGATCGCCAGGCCCGCAGCGAGACGGTTGTCGATACCGAACACCGAGTCGACGATCGACGGTCCCAGCGACATGTACAGCCCGCCGAGCGCCCACGCCGACATCAGGCTGGGCAGGATGAGAAGATAGCGACCCCGGACCTCACGGGGCACCGACGCGCTCGGCACCAGGCTGCGCAGGGCGTCGCGTCGCGACGGGAAACCCACCGACGGCGACGTCTCCGGCACGAAGATCAGCGCGATCGCCAGCACGACGGCGAGAACGCCGACGACCGCATAACTCAGGACCGTGGGGAACGGCGCGAACTGTACGAGTACGCCGGCTCCCGCCGCGCCGAGCGCGAGGCCGAGCGACGGGGCCGCGGTGTTGATCAGCGGACCGATGTGCCTGTTCGGCTGCATCTCGATCACGGCCGCCGCCAGCGCGCTCGTCGCCGCGCCCACCGCGAGACCCTGCAGGATCCGCGCGACGATCAGCCATCCCACCCCCGGGGAGGCGATGAAGACCACCATGCTCGCCGCGAGCAACAGCAACGCCGTCACGATCACGGGCCTGCGCCCGACATGGTCGGACAGCGACCCCACCGTCACGAGCGCCGCGAGCAGTGCGAGCACGTAGACCGCGAACACCACCGTGAGCATCGCCGCGGAGAATCCCCACATCTGCTGGTAGACGGGGTACAACGGTGACGGTGCCGACGACGACGCGGTGAGGGTGAACGCTCCCAGGCCGACCACGGCGAAACCGAACGAGCGGATACGGCCGCGGGGCTGTACGGGAGCAGTCATCGAACCTCCATAAGGTGATCGGCGCGTTCCACGCGGGAAACGAACGGCGTGTTCCACGCGGACAGGAACGATGCGCCCCCGCGCGAATCGGTGAACACCCCTTCACCAACATACTTCGCTCGGCGAAGTATTCCTTTGGCCGCCCACCGGGGCGGCTCGGACACTCAAAGGGAGGTCGCGTCCTCGACGTCCTCGTCCCGCATGTCGCCGGGCGCCGCGAGCAGGGCGCGACCGGCGGCGAAGACCGTCGCTGCCGGCGGCAACTCTCCGGGCACACCGCTGCGGAAGACTTCGACACGGCCCGAACCCGAGGCGGGTCGCCCGAGCGCATCGATCCGGCGCAGCGTCTGCCGTGCGACGGCCTCGGCGCTGTCGAACAGGCGCACTCCGGCCGGCAGGTGTTCGGTGATGGTGTCGGCGACCAGCGGATAGTGGGTGCAGCCGAGAACCACACCCTGGACGTCCCGAGGGGTGCGCTCGGCCGCGGAGGCGACCGCTGCGGCGACAGCCACACGATCGCCCGCATCGATGGCGTCGGCGAGTCCGTGACACGCCACCCCGACGACCTCGGACCCGTTCGCGAACTGCTCGATCAGATTCGCCTGGTACCTGCTCGCGGTGGTCGCGGCGGTGGCCCAGATCGCCACCGAATCGCACGCCGCGGCCGCGGGCTTGACCGCCGGGACCGTGCCCACCACGGGCACCGACGGACCGAGATCGGCCCGGACGTGTTCGAGGGCGGTCACCGATGCGGTGTTGCACGGGAGCACGACCACCTCGGCGCCGCGGTCGACGGCGCGGCGAGCGGTGGTGACGACCCGGTCGATCACCCAGTCCGGTGACTTCGGTCCCCACGGGGCGCCGTCGGGATCCGTCGACAACATGAGGTCGAGATCGGGACGCAACCGTCGCAGCCACGCGGACGTCGGCAACAGCCCGAGACCCGAGTCGATGAGCGCAACGATCACCCTACGAATCTAGCGGGTCGCGCGTCGCCGGCCCGAGTGCGGTCGGTGCGGCGCGCAACCCCACTCCCCTAGACCGTCGCTGCGAGCAGCTCGTCGATCGGGGCACCCGCAGCGATCTTCGCGCGCGACTTCATGACCAGCGCGGGCAGGCCGCCACCCACGGCACCGACGAGCCTGCCGTCGCGCTCGTAGTACGCGAGGAACTTGCGGCCGTCGTCGCGCACGACGTGCACCGTGTCGTCGGCCGTGACCGCACCGAGGCCCTGGATCTTGATGTCGTACTGGTCGCTCCAGAAGTAGGGCACCTGCGCGGCCGCGCCGGCCTCGACGCCCATGATGGTCTTCGCGAGGACGGATGCCTGTTCGCCGGCGTTCGTCCAGTGCTCGATGCGCCTGCGTCCACCGGCCGGCACCTGCCAGGACGCGACGTCGCCGACCGCCCACACGTGCGGGGTGGAGGTGCGGCCCGTGCCGTCGCAGACGACTCCGTTCTCGATCTCGACGCCCGAGCCCTCGAGCCACTCGGTGGCCGGGATCGAACCGATACCGAGCACCACGAGATCGACGTCGATCTCGCTGCCGTCGCCGAGGAGGGCCGAGGTGACACGCTCGTCGCCGCGGATCTCCGACAGACCGACCCCGGCACGCACGTCGACACCCTCGGCGGTATGCAGGCGGGTGACGAGAGCACCGACCTCGGCACCGAGCACCGACGCGAGCGGGGTGGGCTGCGGTTCGACCAGCACGACCTCCACCTCGCGCGACCGCAGGCTCGCCGCGACCTCGCACCCGATGAATCCGGCGCCGACCACGAGCGCGCGGGTACCCGGGACGATCGCCTCACGCAGCGCGCGGCTGTCCTCGAGCGACCGCAGGACGTGGACTCCTGCCAGATCGGGCAGACCGGGGATGCGGCGGGGCCGCAGACCCGTAGCGACGACGAGTTCGTCGTAGCCGAGTTCGGTGCCGTCCGCGAGGGTGAGGGTGCGCGCCGCGGTGTCGACCGAGCGGGCCGCGGCACCGAGCTTCAGCTCGATGCGGTTCTCGTCGAAGAACTCGCTCGGACGGAGGGTCGTGTCGTCACGGTCGCCGCGCAGGACCTCCTTGGACAGGGGCGGGCGGTCGTAGGGCAGGTGCGTCTCGTCTCCGACGAGCACGAGTTCGCCCTCGTATCCGGCCCGGCGCAGCTCCTCGGCGGTACGCACCGCCGCCAGGCCGGCGCCCACGACGACGACACGCTCCGGCGTACTCTCGGTCTCCCGCTCGTTCGACACCCTCGCCCCATCCTTCGCTTCGTCTGTGACACGCATGCGCGTGCCGCACGGTAGTGATGCATCCCACCCTGCGTCCCACGTTCTTACCAAACGCCGACGACGGGCGACAGACCTACGTCGGCCGATAGAGTTCGAGGCACCGTGAGGACAATGGGATCCAGCACAGGATCGAGCACGGAACACGACCGGTACACCTACCTGGGAGCCCCTCATGACCAGCGACAGCGGCGCAGGTATCAGCCGCATACAGTTCGGCGCCGGAACCTCCTCCGGACCCGCCGACCCGCAGGGCCGCACGATCATCGCGGACGCGGTGGTGGCCAAGATCGCGGGGCTCGCGACCCGCGAGATCAGCGGCGTCATCGAGGTGGGCGCCGGCACCGCCCGCGTCGTGGGCGCACTGCGCGACCGCATCCCCGGTGCGCGCATCAACCACGGACAGGGTGTCGCCGTCGAGGTCGGCGAACGTCAGGCCGCGATCGACATCGGCATCGTCGCCGAATACGGCGTCGCGCTGCACGAACTCGCCGTCGCCATCCGGCACAACGTCATCGCCGCGGTCGAACGCATGACAGGACTCGAGGTCACCGAGGTCAACATCACGGTCTTCGACGTCATGCTCCACGAAGAGGCCGCGGCCCTCACCGACGACGCCAAACCCCGCGTGCAGTGAACCCCGGATCCGCAGCGCACGCGAGCGCGGCCGACCTGGTCGCGGACGCCGCGCTGTCCGTTCCCGGCGTCGTGGGTCTGCACCGCGGCGCATTCGGGGAGGTCGCCACCTACCTGCCCGGGCGACGCGTCGAAGGTGTGCGGCTGACCGATCGGCTGTGCGCGGTGCACATCGTCGTGCGGATCCCCGCCGATCTCCCGGCCGTCGCCGACGCCGTCCGCGTCCGGGTGTCCCCGCTGGTGGACGTGCCCGTCCAGGTGACGATCGAAGACGTCCACGCCGGTGAACGAGAAGGAGCCCCATCGTGAACCACACACCCGTCAGCAACACCGTCGTCGGACTCCTCGCGGGGCTGCTCCTGGCCCTCGCCGGCATCATCGGCGGGTTCAGCGGTCTGCTGTTCGCCGTGCTGCTCGGCGCGCTCGGTGCCGCGATCGGCGCCCACCGCGACGGCCACCTCGACCTCGGCGCCCTGCTGAGGAGTCGGGGCCGTGGCTGACCCCACCGCACCCGACGTCGGGACATCCGACGATGCCGCACCCGCGGAGACCGGTTCCGGGACCGGAGTCGTGCCGCCGGGCGAACGCGGCAGCCTCGTCGTCAAGGACCGCGCGATCGAACGCATCGCCGCGGCGGCCGCGCTCGGCGTCCCCGGTGTGGTGCGGCACAGCGGAGGCGGCATCCTGCGTCTCACCGGCCGCGACCTGCCCAGGGCCGACGTCACCACCGGAGCGACCGCCGTCGCGGTGAATCTCTACATCGCCGCCGAATGGCCGTACGACGCGGCGATGCTCACCCGCAGGGTCCACGACGCGGTCGAACGCCAGCTGCACGACCTGACGGGCATGCGGATCAGCGAACTCAACGTGCTCATCGTCGCGACCGCGCTCGTCGAGGACGGCGAGACCGACGAGGCTCAGCCACCCGTCGAGTACCTGGAATCCGACATCGTCGCGGCGCGGACCACCCCGCATCCCGACATCCCCACCGTCGCTCCCCTGCCGCCGCTGGCGCCGCCCGCGGCCGCACCCGCCGCCGCGATCGTCGCGATCGCGGCACTCGCCCTGTCGTTCGTCGCTGCCCGGGAATTGCTCATCGTCAACGGGACATACGGCGGCGCCCCGTGGCTGCGCAACTCCTTCGAGTGGTTCGGCCGCCTGCACTGGCACACCTGGCTCGCGCCGATCGCCGCGGTGTGCCTCGTCCTCGGAATCGTCCTGATCGTCGTCTCGCTCAAACCCCGTCGCCGGACGCATGTCCCACTGCAGGTCGCGGGACCGGTGCCGACGGTGTGGATGCGGCGCACCGACGTCGCACGCATGTGCAGCGCCCACGCATCCGCGCTCACCGGCGTGCGCACGGCCCGCACGGTCGTCGATCGTCGCCGTGCCGTGGTGCGTATCTCGATCGAGGACGAGACACCGATCGACGAGATCACCGCCTCCGTGCGCGGCGCGGTCGCCCCGAACCTCGCGGCGCTCGCCGACCCCGTCGAACTCGTGGTGGAGGTGGCGCGGTGAAACTTCGTACCGTGCTGGCGAATCGGCTCGTCACCTTCCTGACGGGCCTCGCGCTCGCCGGTGCCGGCGCATTCGCTCTCGCCTGGGTGTGGCAGGTTCCCGCCGCCCGCGAACAGCTCTCGCGTCTCGACCGCCCCCGCGTGACCGACATTCCGGACCAGTCGTGGTGGACGCCGGCCCTGTGGTCGGTCTTCGCGGGCGGACTCGTGCTCGGCATCGCGTTGCTCGCCGTCAACCTGTCGCGTCGGCGCACCTCGACCGTGCAGCTCTACGACCAGGTCACCGACGCCACTCTCGGTGTCGAACTCGGTCCCGTCGCCGACGGTGTGGCAGCCGAACTCGCCGCCCTACCCGGCGTGCGGGCCGTGCGCGGACGCGCCGTGGTCGAACGCCACCTGCCGACGCTCTCGGTGGTGGTGCACGCCGACCCGACCATCGACGTCACCGAACTGACGGAGGCCGCCGAGGATGCCGCCCAGCGGGTCGCGCGTGCTCTCGGTGGGGCGCACGTCGCGACGCAGGTCCTGGTACATCTCGACCCGGCCGTCGACGTCCACTGAGCCCACCCCGCCCGGGCCGGCTCAGCTTCGGGCCGCGTCCACGAGGTCGTGCTCGACGCGGTAGTCCACGCGCATCCGGTCCATCGCCACGTCGCGCACCTTGTACGCCCGCTGCGTGGTGCGTTCGCGGTCCGGGTAGCGGAGTTCCTGGACGCGGGTGACGAGCGCGAGCAGCGGCCCGACGCGTCCGAGGACGTGCTTGAGCGGACTGTCGGGGATGTGCAGGGCGTCGGCGTCGGCGTCGCCGATGAACACCCGCTGCAGCGAGTGCATCACCGTGCGGGCGACCGCCGTCCGGATCGGTGCGGTGCCCGGCAACAGGTTCGCCAGTTCCGGGACGAGATACTGCTCGGTCAGTGCGGTGACGAATTCCCGGTCCTCGTCGCTGGGGCCCGGCGAGGTGAGCCGGTAGAGGTCCTCGACCGCGATGTGGTCGCGTTCGGTACGCAGGCCCAGTTCCTCGCCCATCCCGATCACGTGCCCGACATATCGCCACAGGTGGTAGATGTCGTCGAGTTCGCGATCGGTGAAGCGCACCCCGAGGATCTGCATCGCCTCGACCGCGATGTGGCCGAACTCGGCCATCGTCAGCGCCATGTACGACTGCGGGATCGGCACGCCCCAGGCGTCCTCGTCCCACACTCCGCTCGCGAGGATGCCCTTGCGCACGTGGGCGTGGATCAGGCGCACCCGCACCGTGAATGCGAATCCGCCTCCGTCGCGTCGCATCCCACCGCGGGTGAGGACGTGCCGCAGCCACTCCCCGACCTCCACCGACCGCACGGCCGGCCGACTCACGTAGCGCCCCGTCAGCGCGAGAGGCTTTCCGGCGATGAAGTTTCCGGCACCGCGCAGGAGCGACGCGGCACCGAGCACCATGCCGAGGATCGGGGTGTGCCGGACGAGCGCATCGGCGGCGTTGTCGATGCGGTCGTGGTCGACCCAGGCGGGTTCGTCGTCGAGGAAGGCGAACAGGTCGCGCAGGGAGTCGGGTGCCCCGGGGACCGCGTCGACGCCGTCGGCGAGTGCGACCCGCACGGCGTCGGTCGCGGAGTTCGGACCGAAGTCGTCGTTCACCACGGCGTCGGCGAGGGGGTCCGCCTGCCACATGCCGTCGAGCCAGCGCTCACCGAGATCGGCGTATCGGCGCACCGCAAGGTCGGTGTTGACGAGATCACGTGGGATACGTCGCTCCATACATCCATGGAAACACGAGGAATCCTCACTTACTATTCACTTTTCATGAGCTCCCCGCGCGGTGACAGAACCGCAGGCAAAGCACCTCGGAAGCGACCTGTCCAGCAGCGGAGTCACGACACCCGCAAGTTGCTCCTCACCTCTGCCCACGAGTTGCTCGAGCGCAGCCCCACCGCGCGGATCAGTACCACGGCACTCGCCGAGCACGCCCACGTGAGCATCGGGACGGTCTACCGGTACTTTCCCGACGTCGACGCCGTGCTCGACGAACTCCGTATGACCGCCGTCCACGCGATCACCACCTCACTGTCCACCGCCATCGGACGGGCGATGGACCAGCAGCCGGCGGAGGCCATGGTGACGGTCGTGGAGAGTCTCACCGCCGCGTTCGAGAAACACGCTGCGGTACTCCGGGTGTCGTACACCTCGGAGGAGATCGAGTTCGGGCTCGCGTGGGCCGAGGTCGAAGGTCCGCTGCGGCCGCTGGGACGCATCATCCCGGCGCGGCTGCGACCCGATCTCGACGACGCAGCACTCGACGATCTCGTCTTCATCGTGATGGGAGCGACGGCGAGCCTGTGCTCGCGGATCGCCCTCCTACGTCCCCGGAGATCCGATCGGACGCAGATGGTTGCGATGACGGCGCGGATGCTCCTCGCCGCGATCGAGAGCGCCTGATCGAGAGAGCGCCGACCACACGGCGCGGTTGACAAGAGTACTTCACATACGGAGCGGTCGTTTTTCGACCCGAAAACAGACCCGATGTCCTGCCGAACGGCACATACTGATCACTGTCGTCCTCACACCGTCGTCTCGACCGGGGGAGAATGCCGTGCGCCGATTACCGATCGTGTTGTCCGCCGTGATGCTCACCGTCGTGGCCGCCTGCGGCAACGACACCGCCGAAGAATCACCGCCGGCCGCAACATCCGAGGCCACGGCTACGGATTCGACCGCCACCGGCGAGGCGCCCGCCGACGAGTTCCAGGACGTGCTCGACCGCATGCGCGAGGAGGTCGGTTTCCCCGGAGTCGTTGCGCGCGTGGTCACCCCGGACTACGAATGGACCGGTGCGTCCGGCACGATCGGTGCGGATCGATCGGAGGAGCCCGACCCCGACGATCACACCCGTATCGGCAGCATCACGAAGACGATGACGGTCACCGCTCTGCTGCAACTGGCGGAGGACGACGAACTGTCGCTCGAGGATCCGATCGGCCGCTATGTGCCGGGTCTGCCGAACGGGGACACCGCCACTCTGGGGCAACTGGCCTCGATGGTGAGCGGTATCCCCAGCTACACCTTCGACGAGGAATTCCAGCAGCGGCTCTTCGCCGATCCGGAGGCCCCGTGGACCCCGGACCAGCTCCTCGACTTCGTGCGCGGCGACGCACCGAACTTCGCTCCCGGCGAGCGGTTCGAGTACTCGAACACCAACTTCATCGCGCTCGGGCTGGTCGTCGAGCAGGTCTCCGGGCAGAGCCTGCACGAGTACTTCCGGGCGAACGTCTTCGAGCCCCTGGGCATGGCCGAGACCGTCATGCCCACCGACGCGGCGATCGCGTCACCGCACCTGTACGGGATCACCGAACAGGGACAGCCGGACGGGCAGACGGCCGATGCGACCGACTGGAACCCGTCGTGGGGATGGTCGGCCGGCGCGGTGATCTCCACGGTCGACGATCTCGAGTTGTGGGGCACGGCCCTCGGGACGGGCGAGGGCATCCTCTCCCCCGAGATGCAGCAGCTCCGTCTCGATTCGTTCCTGTTCGACATCCCCGGTGCGACCGACACCCGCGCCTACGGTCTCGGGCTCGGTATCGAGAACGGCTGGCTCGGCCACACGGGCGAGCTCCCCGGTTTCAACACCTACGTGGGATATCTGCCCGAACGGCAGGCTGTGGTCGTCGCTGCCGTGAACAGCGACATCCCGACCGCCGACGGGGAGGAACCGGTGACCCCCGTGGCGAACCAGCTGAAGGAGATCGTCGGCTGATCGCCGTGATCCCGAAACGCCGAACGGCGCCCACCCGAGGGTGGACGCCGTTCGAGCGTCAGTGAGGACTAGCTCACTTGATGATCCCGTAGGCGGTGCCTACTTGATGATCTTCGTGACGCGACCGGCGCCGACGGTGCGGCCACCCTCGCGGATCGCGAAGCGGAGGCCCTCGTCCATGGCGACCGGCTGGATCAGCTTGACGGACATCTCGGTGTTGTCACCGGGCATGACCATCTCGGTGCCCTCGGGGAGGGTAACAACGCCCGTCACGTCCGTGGTACGGAAGTAGAACTGCGGACGGTAGTTGTTGAAGAACGGCGTGTGGCGGCCGCCCTCCTCCTTGTTGAGGATGTAGGCCTGGCCCTCGAACTCCGTGTGGGGAGTCGTGGTGCCCGGCTTGACGACGACCTGGCCGCGCTCGACGTCCTCGCGCTTGATGCCGCGGACGAGGAGACCGACGTTGTCGCCGGCCTGGCCCTGGTCGAGCAGCTTGCGGAACATCTCGATGCCGGTGACCGTGGTCTTGGTCGACTCGGGGCGGATGCCGACGATCTCGACCTCTTCGTTGACGTTGATCACGCCACGCTCGATACGGCCGGTGACGACGGTGCCACGACCCGTGATGGTGAAGACGTCCTCGACGGGCATGAGGAACGGCTTGTCGGTCTCACGGACCGGGTCCGGGATGGAGTCGTCGACGGCCTGCATGAGGTCGACGATCGACTGGACCCACTTCTCGTCACCCTCGAGAGCCTTGAGAGCGGAGATCGGGACGACCGGAGCGTTCTCGTCGAACTCCTGCGAAGCGAGGAGCTCGCGCACCTCCATCTCGACGAGCTCGAGGATTTCCTCGTCGTCGACCATGTCGGCCTTGTTCAGGGCGACGAGGATGTAGGGAACGCCGACCTGACGGGCGAGCAGCACGTGCTCACGCGTCTGGGGCATCGGGCCGTCGGTGGCGGCCACGACCAGGATCGCGCCGTCCATCTGGGCGGCACCGGTGATCATGTTCTTGATGTAGTCCGCGTGACCCGGGGCGTCGACGTGCGCGTAGTGGCGCTTGTCGGTCTGGTACTCGACGTGGGAGATGTTGATCGTGATACCACGAGCCTTCTCCTCAGGTGCCTTGTCGATCTGATCGAAAGCGAAGCTCTCGTTCAGGTCGGGGAACTTGTCGGCAAGCACCTTGGTGATCGCAGCCGTGGTGGTGGTCTTGCCGTGGTCGACGTGACCGATGGTGCCGATGTTCACGTGCGGCTTGGTCCGCTCGAACTTCGCCTTCGCCACTGGATGTCCTCCTGGACTGTTGTTGCTTGCTGTATGCAGCAGTGCGGTTTGTATTACTTGGTCGTGCAGGTGACCGAGGGATAACCCGGAGGCTACTCGCCGGTCGCCTTGGCGATGATTTCCTTCGCGACGTTCGAGGGAACCTCTGCGTAGGAATCGAACACCATGGAGAAGTTCGCACGACCCTGGGTCTTCGACCGCAGATCGCCGATGTAACCGAACATCTCCGAGAGCGGAACCAGCGCCTTCACGACACGGGCACCACTGCGTTCCTCCATGGCCTGGATCTGGCCACGGCGGGAGTTCAGGTCGCCGATCACTTCACCCATGTAGTCCTCGGGCGTGGTGACCTCGACCGCCATGAGGGGCTCGAGGATCACCGGGGCGGCCTTGCGGGCCGCTTCCTTCAGTGCCTGCGAGCCGGCGATCTTGAACGCCATTTCGGACGAGTCGACGTCGTGGTACGCACCGTCGATGAGGGTGACCTTCAGGTTCACCAGCGGGTAGCCGGCGAGCACGCCGTACTGCATGGCGTCCTGAGCACCCGCGTCGACCGACGGGATGTACTCGCGCGGGATGCGACCGCCGGTGACCTTGTTCTCGAACTCGTAGGTCGCGCCGTCCTCGCCGACGAACGGCGAGAGGCCGATGATGACCTTTGCGAACTGACCCGAGCCACCGGTCTGCTTCTTGTGCGTGAACTCGAGCTTCTCGACCGGCTTGGTGATCGTCTCGCGGTACGCGACCTGCGGCTTGCCGACGTTGGCCTCGACCTTGAACTCGCGCTTCATGCGGTCGACGAGGATGTCGAGGTGGAGCTCGCCCATACCGCCGATGACGGTCTGGCCGGTCTCGTCGTCGAGCTCGACCGAGAAGGTCGGGTCCTCTTCGGCGAGCTTCTGGATGGCCGTCGACAGCTTCTCCTGGTCGGCCTTCGACTTCGGCTCGATGGAGACCTGGATGACCGGGTCCGGGAAGGTCATCGACTCGAGGACGATCGGGGCGTCCTGCGCGCACAGGGTGTCGCCGGTCGTGGTGTCCTTCAGGCCGATCATCGCGTAGATGTGGCCCGCGACCGCCTCGTCGACCGGGTTCTCCTTGTTGGCGTGCATCTGGAACAGCTTGCCGACGCGCTCCTTCTTGCCCTTGGTCGAGTTGAGCACCTGGGTGCCCGAGTCGATCCGGCCGGAGTACACGCGGACGAAGGTCAGCTTGCCGAAGAAGGGGTGCGCAGCGATCTTGAAGGCGAGAGCCGAGAAGGGCTCCTCCTTCGAAGGCTTACGACGCAGTTCCTCTTCTTCGTTACCGACCTGATGGCCGATGACGTCGCCGATGTCGAGCGGGTTCGGCAGGTAGTCGATGACCGCGTCGAGCATGGGCTGGATGCCCTTGTTCTTGAAGGCGGAGCCGCACAGCACCGGGTAGAGCTCGGAGTTGACGGTCATCTTGCGGATGGCCGCCTTGATCTCGGCGACGGTGAGTTCCTCGCCGCCGAAGTACTTCTCCATGAGCTCTTCGTCGGACTCGGCGACCGTCTCGAGCAGCTTCTCGCGGTACTCGGCAGCCTTGTCGGCGAGGTCGGCCGGGATCTCCTCGACCGTGGCCTCGGTGCCGATGTCGGTGGTGCCACGCCAGGTGAGCGCCTTCATCTCGACGAGGTCGACGACGCCGTCGAAGGCATCCTCGGCACCGATGGGGAGCTGGAGGACCAGCGGCTTCGCGCCCAGGCGATCGATGATCGTCTGCACGGTGAAGTAGAAGTCCGCGCCCATCTTGTCCATCTTGTTGACGAAGCAGATGCGCGGAACGTCGTACTTGGCAGCCTGGCGCCAGACCTGCTCGGACTGGGGCTCGACGCCCTCCTTGCCGTCGAACACGGCGACTGCGCCGTCGAGGACGCGCAGCGACCGCTCGACCTCGACCGTGAAGTCGACGTGGCCGGGGGTGTCGATGATGTTGATCTGGTTCTTGTTCCAGAAACAGGTCACAGCAGCGGAGGTGATGGTGATACCACGCTCCTTCTCCTGCTCCATCCAGTCGGTGGTCGAGGCACCGTCGTGCGTCTCACCGATCTTGTAGTTGACACCGGTGTAGAAGAGGATGCGCTCGGTGGTGGTGGTCTTGCCGGCATCGATGTGCGCCATGATGCCGATGTTGCGGACCTTGTTCAGGTCGGTCAGCACTTCCTGTGCCACAGGTAACCCCGCTCGTAGCTCGTGTCGGTCCTTGGGTGCGGACCACATGTTCTTGTGTTGTCAGCCGGCCTTTACGGGACCGACACAGTTGTGCGAGCAGCCGACCGGGAGGTCCGTGATGACGGCATCTCCCGGTCGGCGACGACTCACCAGCGGTAGTGCGCGAACGCCTTGTTGGCTTCAGCCATCTTGTGCGTGTCCTCGCGGCGCTTCACGGAGGCGCCGAGGCCGTTGCTCGCGTCGAGGAGCTCGTTGGCGAGCCGCTCGACCATGGTCTTCTCGCGACGCTGACGCGAGAACGTCACCAGCCAGCGCAGCGCGAGCGTGGTGGAACGACCGGGGCGAACCTCGACCGGCACCTGGTAGGTGGCACCACCGACGCGACGGCTGCGGACCTCGAGGGCGGGCTTGACGTTGTCGAGCGCGCGCTTGAGGGTGACGACCGGATCGGTACCGGTCTTCTCGCGAGCCTGCTCGAGCGCCTGGTAGACGATGCGCTCGGCGGTGGACTTCTTGCCGTCCAGCAGGATCTTGTTGACCAGCTGGGTGACCAGCGGCGAACCGTAGACCGGATCGGCGATCAGCGGGCGCTTGGGAGCGGGACCCTTACGTGGCATCAGCCCTTCTCCTTCTTCGCTCCGTAGCGGCTGCGGGCCTGCTTGCGGTTCTTGACACCCTGGGTGTCGAGCGAGCCGCGGATGATCTTGTAGCGCACACCCGGGAGGTCCTTCACACGACCGCCACGCACGAGCACCATCGAGTGCTCCTGGAGGTTGTGGCCCTCACCGGGGATGTAGGCGGTGACCTCGACCTGGGAGGTCAGGCGCACACGGGCGACCTTACGGAGAGCCGAGTTCGGCTTCTTCGGGGTGGTGGTGTACACGCGAGTGCACACACCGCGACGCTGGGGGCTGCCCTTGAGCGCCGCGCTCTTGACCTTGGCGGCCTTGTCGCGGCGGCCCTTGCGGACCAGCTGATTGATGGTTGGCATTAACCGGCTTTCTTCGTTGTCTGAAGCTGCTCACTTCGAGCAACCTCGGCTGTTCTGAAATTAGGGATCCATCGGTTGGGGCAAGAAAGCTGCTGCCCCGCACTCGCCCCTCGTGTGCACACGAGGTCGGGTGTGTCGCGTACCCCCACACAGGCAGCCGGGGGCTCGCTCCTGCAGATATCCACAGACCGCGCGCACGGCACTACCTCGCATAGGCACACAGACCGGCCCGGGCATGCCGGACACGACCCACAACGATACCCGGCGTGCGCGCATGAGGTCAAAGTGAGGAGCACGCACCCTCCCGAGGATCCGCACACACCGTCAACTGCTGAGGTTCAGTGTGAGCCGGGCCAACGTAGCAGCAGCTTCACACGGGTCCGCTCCCCCGGAGGTGTACTGCACCCACCAGCCGAAGATGCCGGTCGTCGACGCCCCGGAACTGACCCCGCACGACAGCGGATCGCCGGGTCGGCGCATCTGCAGTGCCCGCCGGCCCTCGATGGTCGTGTTCTCGATCTCGTAACCGAGTCCCTCGGCGGCGGCGCGTTCGTGGTCGAGGGAACCGGTCTCGAACCAGTTGAAGGTGACCTTCACTACTCCCGTGGGTCCCTCACCGTCCCAGCGGCAGATCGCACCGAAGAACCCGCGGTAGACGTAGTCCGCACCCACGGCCTCGGCGATCTTCTCGTCGGCGACCGCATCGCACTCGGTGAGCAGTCGAGTGAACTCGGCGCCCGTGCCGCCACCGACCCCCTCCGGGACGGGCCGCCCCTCGATGGTGCGGGTACATCCGGTGAGCAGAGCACCCGTCGTGAGGACGGTCGCGAGTGCGGCGCCCCAGCGGCGGGCGTTCACTTCTGCACTCTTTCCACACTCGTGGTGGCCAGGCCGCGAGCGACGACGCAGGCGTCGGCGACGGGCGTGAGGTTCGAGTACGAGACCGACCAGTGGACGAAGTCGCCGCCGAACTCCACGCCGATCTCGCACAGCGTCGTCTGGCCCAGCTCGTTCTGGTAGGACCCCATGAAACCGGACCGTCCCCCGATCTCGACGTCGGCGGCGGGCCGGCCGATGAGATCGGAGCCGGCGCGTTCGCGGCCGATGGGACTTCCCCGGTACCAGGAGAAGCTCACGCTGGGGCCGCCGACGTAGATCTCCCACTCGCAGCCCACCGAGTTGCGCGTCACCGTCGTGAAACTTCCGAGACCGAAGGCCGCCGCCACCTCGTCGTCGGACATCGCGCCGCACTCGTCGAACAGCGGGCCGGGGTCGGTGACGGACGCGGTGGGCGAGGTCGCTGCCTGTCCGGCGTCGTCGGAGTTCCCGCACGCCGCCGCACCGAGACTCATGAGGCCGACCGTGGCCACGGCAGCCGCCGTCCTTCCGATGCGCGGGAGAGGCATGGCGGGAAGACTACCGAGCCGGGCCCGCCTGTGTGCGACGACTCGAGGACTCCCGGAGCACCTCGTCGAGCTGCGCGGCCCAGTGGCGGACGATCTCCCGCCGGCGGGCCGAGTCGTCGGTCAGCACGTCGGCCAGGCCGAGGCCGCGCGCGAGATCCAGGGTCGCCTGCACCGTCCGGTGCACGACCGGATCGGTGTCGTCGGCGCCGAGCTGCTCGACGGCGACCGCGTGCGAGACACGCCCGAACTTCTCCTCGAGCGGCAGGAGCATCTCACGCAGAGCAGGATCGGCCGCCGCGGCCGTCCACACCTGCAGGGCGGCCTTGAACATGTTGCCGGTGCACTGGTCGACGATCCGCTCGACCACTGCCTCCGTGCGGCCGACGCCCTCGGGCACGTCGAACGGCTCGGTGCGGACCCGTTCGATGCGACTGTCGAACATGAACTCGAGCGATGCGGTGATGAGATCCTCCCGGGTCGGGAAGTGATGCTGGGTGGCCCCGCGCGACACTCCTGCCCGCTCGGCGACCACACTCACCGTGGTTGCGGCCCAACCGGATTCGGCGAGGCAGTCGATCGTCGCCTCGAGCAGTCGCCGCCGCGTGGCGCGGCTGCGGTCCTGCTTCGGTTCTCGCGCCATCGGGCCTCCTGCTCCTGCTGTTCTGTCACGACCACCCGGTCACGACCGTTCCGTCACGACTGATCTTCCGCCGAACGGGTATTCGTGCGACCCCGAGACCGTACGCAAAGCTCATCATCCGTACACTCGTATAACAGGTCGGGGCGAAAGGGGAGCACCACGTGGCGACCATCGTCAGGCGCGAGGACTACTTCGACGCCGCGCTGGCCATCCTGGCCACCAACGACCATGCCGGGCTCAAGCAGGCACGGTTGTGCAGTCACCTCGAGGTGACGACCGGCTCGTTCTACAACTATTTCGAGAGCTGGGCGCAGTTCAAGACCGAATTCCTCCAGCACTGGCTCGAGAGCCAGACGCTGCAGCTCGCCGCCGCGGCGCGCCTCGAGGGTTCGATGACCCGACGGCTCCGGTTGCTCGTCGAATTCGCGTGCAGTCTCCCCCACTCCGCCGAATCCGCCATCCGTGGTTGGTCGCACAGCGACTCCGGGGTCCACGAGGTGCAGAGCAAGGTCGACGACCTGCGTTACGCGGTGGTGGCCGAAGCGGTGGCCCAGTATCTCGGTTCGAGGGGACAGGCCGAGCGGTTCGCAAGGCTGGCCCTGTACACGCTCGTGGGCTACCAGCAGACCGTGCCGCTGCAGGACGTGAACTCGTTGCGGTGGTCCCTCGCCTATCTGCTGGGGACGCTGCTCCCGGCGGAGGAGGCGGCCGGTATCTTCCCGCCGGATTCCTTCCCGCCGAACCTCGGTACCTCCGGGTCCGAGGTGTCGAATCCCGACACCTCGAACCCGGAAGCATCGAACACCGAAGCGTCGAACACCGAAGCGTCGGCCTAGTACGACTTCGGCAGGCCCAGCGAGTGCTGGGCCACGAAGTTGAGGATCATCTCCCGGCTGACCGGCGCCACGCGTGCGATGCGCGCGGCGCCGAGCATCGCCGCGAGGCCGTACTCCCGGGTGAGGCCGGCTCCGCCGTGGGTCTGGATCGCCTGGTCCAGCGAGGCGATCGCGGCCTCACCCGCGGCGTACTTGGCCATGTTCGCGGCCTCGGCGGCCCCGAAGTCGTCGCCGCTGTCGTAGAGGACGGCGGCCTTCTGCATCATGAGCTTGGCGAGTTCGAGCTCGATCTTGCGCTGCGCCAGCGGGTGCGCAATGCCCTGATGCGCGCCGATGGGCTGCTTCCAGACGGTGCGCTCGTTGGCGTAGCGCACCGCGGCGTCGAGGGCGTACCGGCCCATCCCCACTGCCATCGCCGCGCCCATGATCCGTTCGGGGTTCAGTCCGGCGAACAGCTGCATCAGCGCGGCCTCCGGTTCACCGACCAGTGCGTCGGCGGGAAGCCGGACGTCGTCGAAGAACAGGGAGAACTGGTAGTCCGGCTCGAGGATGTCCATCTCCATGGGCGTCTTCGTGAAGCCCGGAGCGTCGGTCGGCACGATGAACAGGGCCGGACGGAGCTTGCCGGTCTTCGCGTCCTCGGTGCGGGAGACGACGAGCACGGCGTCGGCCTGGTCGACACCGGAGATGTACACCTTGCTGCCGGAGAGGATCCAGTCGTCACCGTCGCGGCGGGCGATGGTGGTGATGTTGTGCGAGTTGGATCCGGCGTCGGCCTCGGTGATGCCGAAGGCCATGATGCGGGAGCCGTCGGCGAGCCCGGGCAACCATTCCTGCTTCTGCGCGTCGGTGCCGTACTTGGAGATGATCGTGCCGCAGATGGCCGGCGAGACCACGACGAGCAGCAACCCTGCGCCCTTGGCGGAGAGCTCCTCCTGCACCAGCGCGAGTTCGTAGATGCCGGCGCCGCCCCCGCCGTATTGCTCCGGGAGGTTCACGCCGAGGAAGCCGAGCTTGGCCGCCTCCGCCCACAATTCGGTGAGCGGCTCGTGCGCGCGTGACTTGGGAAGCACGTAGTCGACGTAGTTGTAGCGCTCGGCCAGAGCCGCGACCGCAGCGCGCAGTTCCTTCTGTTCTTCGGTCTCGATGATGCTCACGAGGTGCCTTCCGGGTTCGGGTGAGAGGACGCGCGGCCGTGGACGGTCGCGTGAAGGATCAGGTGTGTCAGGCGCCGTAACCCAGCCGCTTGGCGGCGAGTTCGGTGAGGATCTCGGTGGTGCCACCGCCGATACCGAGGATGCGCATGTCGCGGTACTGCCGTTCGACCTCGGATTCGGCCATGTACCCGAGTCCGCCGAACAATTGGACCGCCTGGTTGGCGACCCACTCGCCGGCCTCGACCGCGGTGTTCTTCGCGAAACACACCTCGGCGATCAGGTCGGTCTCCCCCGCCACGGCGCGTTCGGTGACGTGCCGGGTGTAGACGCGCGCGACGTCGATGCGACGCGCCATCTCGGACAGCGTGCGCTGCACGGCCTGGCGGGTGATCAGTGGCCGGCCGAAGGTCTCGCGATCGCGGCACCACGCGACGGTCAGGTCCAGGCACCGCTGCGCACCCGAATAGGCCTGGGCGGCGAGGGCGATCCGCTCGGAGACGAAACCCTGTGCGATCTGCCAGAATCCGGTGTTCTCCGCGGCGACGAGGTTGGTGACCGGCACGCGGACGTCGGCGAAGGACAACTCGGCGGTGTCCGACGCGCGCCAGCCCATCTTGTCGAGTTTGCGGGAGACGGTGAAACCCGGTGTGCCCTTCTCGATCACGAGCAGCGAGACTCCTCCGGCGCCGGGACCTCCGGTGCGGACGGCGGTGACCACGAAGTCGGCGCGGCATCCCGAGGTGATGTAGGTCTTCGCGCCGTTGACGACGTAGTGGTCGCCGTCGCGCACCGCGGTGGTGGTCAGATGGCCGACGTCCGATCCGCCGCCCGGTTCGGTGATCGCGAGGGATCCGACGAGTTCGCCTGCGAGAGTGGGCCGTACCCACTTGTCGATCTGATCGGGATCGCCGGCCGCGATGAGGTGCGGCAGGGCGATGCCGCACGTGAACAGTGATGCGAACGCGCCGCCCGAGGCACCTGCCTCGTGGAACGCTTCGCACACGGTGAGCGTGTCGGCACCGTCGCCACCGGAACCGCCGACCTCCTCGGGGAATCCCGCGCCGAGCAGGCCGACCTTCGCGGCCTCGACGTGCAGTTCGCGGGGCAGTTCGCCGGCGCGCTCCCAGTCGTCGAGGTGGGGCAGGATCTCGCGCTTCACGAAACCGGTGACGGTCTCGCGGAGGGCGAGACGCTCGGGGGTGGTCCACATGCTCACGATGTCTCCGATGGTGTCTCGGCCGGGGTGTCTCGCTGGGGTACGGGTGTCTTCAGGAGGCGGACGAGCCGGCTTCACGTCCGGCGCCGGGGGCACCGGCGAAGGCCTGGGCGAGGCCGAGCCATTCCTCCGCGTCCGGGCCGTCGGTGACGAGGGCGGTGTCGTCGCGGTGGATGCGCTGGGTGACGAGCAGGCAGAAGTCGAGAGCCGGGCCGGTGACCGACTGCGCGGCGTCCTCCGGACCCCATTCCCAGCTGTCACCGTCGGGGGCGGTGAGCACCACGCGGAACGGTTCGGCCGGTGGCTTCCGGTCGCGGATGACGTACGCGAAGTCGCGCGTCCGCACCCCCAGGTGCGCGATGTTCTTCAGGCGCGCGGTGGGTGTGCGGGTGACGCCGAGGGCGTCGGCGACGTCTCCCCCGTGCGCCCAGGTCTCCATCAGCCGCGCGGTCGCCATCGAGGCCGGCGACATCGGCGGTCCGAACCACAGGATCTTCGTACCGCGCGGGACCTCGGCGAGCGCGCCGGCGAGTTCGCGGCGGGTGTCGCGCCAGTCGGCGAGCAACTCCGCGGGCGGCCGGCCCGCCTGTTCCGCGGCACCGACGTCGACGAATCCCAGCGGGTCGCCGAACGCCGCTTCGACCATCTTCACGAAGGCGTCCGGGTCGCGGACGGCGGTGAGCGCCGCCCGGTCGGTCCACAACAGGTGGCCGATCTGGTGGGCGATGGTCCAACCCTCCGCCGGAGTGGGCAGCGCCCAGCTCTCGTCGGGCAGGTTCGCGACGAGAGCGTCGAGATCGTCGCCGTCCGCGCGGAGATCGTCGAGCACGGTGTGCAGATCGGACATGCGGAAAGCGTCACACGTCACAGCCCTAAAATCAAGCACGCGTGATTGTTTTTTGCGGCAGACGTCGTCCGGGCCTGTCGGACAGACTGACGGGATGGCCGACGACTCCCGCACGCACACCGTCGGGCCTGTCGTCGCGGTCCTCACCGCGGTGTTGTCGATGCAGTTCGGGGCGGCCTTCGCCGCGACCCTGTTCGACCGGGCGGGCGCCCTCGGCACGGTGACCCTGCGCCTGCTGTTCGCGGCCGTGATCCTCTGCGCGTTCACCCCGCCCCGGCCGCGGACGTGGACACCGGAACAGTGGCGGGCGGTGGTGACACTGGGCGCGAGTCTCGCGCTGATGAACACGGCCTTCTACGGGGCGCTGACGCGGCTGCCCCTCGCCGCAACCGTCACCATCGAGTTCCTCGGCCCGCTCGGACTGGCCGCGATCCTGTCCCGACGCCTCCGCGACGGCCTGTGGGTGGTGCTCGCGTTGGCCGGAGTGGTCCTGCTCGGCGTGGGTGACGGTGCCGGACTGTCCACCGGTCTCGATCCGCTCGGGGTCGCCTTCGCGCTGGTCGCCGCATCGGGATGGGCCTGGTACATCATCGCCGGCTCACGTGTGGCGACGACCCTGCCCGGATCCGCCGGACTGGCCGGAGCGACGACGATCGCGGCCGTCGTCGTCCTGCCGTTCGGCGCGGCGACGGCCGGCACCGAGCTCCTCCGGCCCGACCTCGCGCTCGCAGGACTCGCCGTGGCGCTGCTGTCGTCGGCGATCCCGTACACCCTCGAGATCCGTGCCCTGCGCGACCTGCCGAAGAAGGTGTTCGCGATCCTCATCGCGCTCGAGCCCGCCGCCGCAGCGCTCGCCGGTGCTCTGGTGCTGGGGCAGGTCGTCGAACCCCTCGCCCTCGTAGGCATCGCACTCGTCGTGATCGCGGGGGCCGGCGCGTTGCAACACTCGCGCGCGTGACCCGGTACCGGGTGCAGGCCCGGTCAGCGGGTACGGGTGATCAGTCGGACCAACTCCCCCGCCGGGCCGGACAACACCCGCGGTGGCCTCCAGACCGCACGGAGCACGCGCTGCAGGTCGAGTCCGTCGACCGCGACCGCGACCAGGCGACCGGAGTCCAGATACTCCTCCACCGCGAGGGTGCTCAGCACCGCCGGGCCCGTACCCCCGAGCACGCTCGTGCGGACCGCTGCTCCGCTCCCGAGTTCGAGCAGCGGTGCGGCCCGGTCGTACTCCTGCAACGCGAGGTCGAGGGTGCGGCGGGTGCCGGAGCCCTCCTCGCGGACGACCAGTGGTGTCGCCGCGAGTTCGGCCACGGTGAGCGGCCGACGCCGCCGCGCCCAGGAATGCTGCAGCGGGACGACCACGACGAGGCGATCGCGTGCCACCGCGACACTGTGCAGTCCCTCCGGCACCGTCGGTCCTTCGACGAACCCGACGTCGCATCCGCCCTCGGCGACGACGTCGCACACCCGCATCGAGTTGTGGACCTGCAACTGGATCTGGACGTCGTCGCGGAGGGTGCGGAAGGCGCCGAGCCACCGCGGGATGAGGTGTTCGGCGACCGTCATCGACGCCGCGACCACCAGTTCGGGTTGCTGCTCGACGCGCAGTGCGGCGGCGGCGTCGAGGAGGCGTTCCGCGTCGGCCAGGACCTCCCGAGCCCAGTGCGCGACCACTGTGCCCTCCGGGGTGAGCACCGAACCCGTCCGGCCACGCCGCACGAGGACCGCGCCGAGTTGCCGTTCGAGCCGGCGCAGCATGCGGGTCGCGTTGGGCTGGGCGAGACCGGCCGCGCGGGCCGCGGCGCCGAGCCCGCCCCGGTCGTCGACCCCGACGAGCAGTTCCAGAGCAACGAGATCCGGCCAGCTGGTCATGCACGAACGATATGCCGGACCCTCTGCTCATATCCATTCGATATGAGCTCATGTCCGATCGACGGCTGGTGCGGACACCGCTGCAACGGAAGAGTCGAGGCATGCTCACCGTCCACGCGCCCGTGTCCCGGCCCACCGTCGTCCCGGGTCTCCTGGTGGCCGCGGCGGGCGCGGTCGTCGCACTGGGAGCGGCGCACCTGATCCCCGGGGCGAGCCCGTTGCTCGTCGCGATCGTCCTGGGTGTGGTCGTGGCGAACGTCGGTCTGCCCGCACCGGTGGTCGAGGTTCTGGAGCCGGGTCTGGGTACGGCATCGAAGCGGTTGCTCCGAGTGGGCGTCGCGCTGCTCGGCGTGCAGCTCGCGGTCTCCGATCTCGTCGACCTCGGGTGGGGCACAGCGATCGTCGCGGCGACCGTCGTCGTCGCGGGCATCGGCGGCTCGCTCGCCTTCGGCCGGTGGCTCGGGGTGGGCTGGACCCAGCGCCTGCTCATCGCGTGCGGCTTCTCGATCTGTGGAGCCGCGGCCGCGGCGGCGGTCGACGGTGTGATCGATTCGCGCAAACGCGAACTCGTCACCACCGTCGCATTGGTGGTCGTCTTCGGCACCGCGATGATCCCGCTCGTTCCGCTCGCCGCCGGGATGCTCGGGCTGACCCCCGGGACCGCCGGTCTGTGGGCGGGTGCGGCGATCCACGAGGTCGCCCAGGTCGTCGCGACCGGCACCGCTCTCGAGGCCACCGCCGGTGGGGTGCTCGCCGCGGCCGTGACGGTCAAGCTCGCGCGGGTGGCACTGCTGGCTCCGGTCGTGGCGATCGTCGGGGTCGTCGCCCGGCGGCGCGGTGAGGGCCGCCGCGACGAGCGCACTCCCCCGATCGTGCCGGTCTTCCTGCTGGGCTTCCTCGCGTGTGTCGCGCTGCGCTCGACCGGACTGCTCGATCCGATCGTGGTGGAGGCTGCGGGCACGGTGCAGAGGGCACTGCTGACGGTCGCGATGTTCGCCCTGGGCGCGGGGGTGCGCCGGGAGGTGCTTCGCGGGGTCGGATGGCGCCCGATCGCACTCGCGGCAGCGGCGACTGTTTGGGTCGCCGCGATAGCGCTGATCGGTGTGTCGTCGATCAGCGGGCAGTGAGGATCAGCGAGCGGTGACGATCAGTGGTCCGTGACAATCAGTGGGCCGTGACGATCAGTACGGCCGACGAGATCGCGAGCACCACGACCGTGGCGGTGACCGCGACGTTCCGCCACCAGAAATAGGGCGCGCGACCTGCGATCAGTCCGCGCACGCGCGCGCGGTGACCGATCCGGGACGCGAGCAGCACCGCCAGCACGGGCACGAGGCAGATCAGGCCGATCGTCGCGACCACGGCACCCGGGCCGGGCACGAACCGCATGAATCCGAGCACCACCGCACCGAGCACCGACGCGGTGCGCAGCCACGCCAGACTGGTCCGTTCGGGCTGCAGACCGGCGTCGCCGTGCCGCAGATCGTCCGGGCTCACGATGCCGCTCGTCTCACCAGGCGATCGCGACGGCGAGCACGACCCCGGAGACCCCGAGGGCGACGGCGAGCAGGTAGGCCACCCACGGCACCGGGAGCGCACGTCCGGTGCGCATCGCGTGCTCGACGCGGTGCCAGCGGATCAGCGCGAACACGGTGAGCACGGCGGCGAATCCGAGCAGCGCACACGCCAGCACCGTGCGGAGCCCCTCCGACACGATGCCGCCCGCGAAGGTCTCCAGCGCGACCGCCGCGGCGATGACGCCGAGCGCGGTCCGCACCCAGGCGAGGAAGGTGCGCTCGTTGGCCAGCGTGAAACGAGGGTCCGGGTCCGTACCGTCACGCAGCGCCTTCGGGCGCCAGCCTCCGCTGGTCTCCACGGAGCGGACTCTATCCTCGGACCGATCAGCCCACGACGAGATCGGACCCGCGCGCCGCCACCGGACGGGTCTTCAGCGGCCGCTTCGCCGGTCCTTCGACCGGGGCGCCGTCGAGGTCGTACCGGCTGCCGTGGCACGGGCAGATGATGCGATCGCCCTCGACCCCGCTGAGATTGCAGCCCTGGTGGGTACAGATCGCGATGAACGCGCGGAAGTCGCCCTCCGCGGGCTGGGTGACGACGAGCCTCTTCGATTCGAGCATGACGCCCCCGCCGACCGGCACGTCCGCGACGGCGGCGACGACCTCCGCGTCGGGTCCGGGAGGCGCGGTCGTGGTCGGTGCGGGTACCGCCGATCGTGCCTCGCCGGTGTCGCCGGACGATCCGCAGGCCGTGAGGGCCGCGCCGGCCGCCACCACACCGGCGCCGCCGATGAGGGTGCGGCGCGTGAGCGCCGTGCGGTCGAGGTTGTCGCTGCTCATGCACATGTCCGTTCGGGTCGGGATTCGGTTCTCCCGAGCCTATCGACGAACGTCCGGGCAGGCCGCGACCTGCGTCACCCGCGACTGCGTCAGCGACGCAGCGAAGCGAGCAGCGGAAGACGGCGTCGGCGACGACCGAGTTCGACGAGGGTCCCGCGATCGGTGATCTTGACGCGGGGTCGGCCCTGTGCCCGTCCGGCCCGCCGCTCGGCGGCGTCGATGGTCTTCCAGCCGTCCAGGTCCACCCGATCGGGCCGGCGCTGTCCGAGCAACCGGTTCAGCGCACGACGGTCGCCGCGGGGATCGGCGAGCGCACCGGAGTCGAAGTCTGCCAGCAGCGCGGCGACGGTCTCCTTCGCGCACCCCTTGTTGGTACCGATGACGCCGCTCGGCCCGCGCTTGGCCCAGCCGGTGACGTAGACGCCGGTGTCGACGCGACCGCCGGCGTTGGGAACGATGCCGCGGACGTCGTCGAAGGGCACGCCCGGCACGGGAACGCCGCGATAGCCGATCGACCGGAGCACAAGCGTGGCGGACAGGTCCTCGAACCGGCCGGTGGGACGGGCGGTGAGGCGGCCACCGTCGTCGACGAGTTCGGTGCGTTCGACCCGCACGCCGGTCACGTGGTCGTCACCGAGCAGTTCGCTCGGCGCGGCGAGATACCGGAAGACGATGCGGCGGTGCCCGGGACGGACGGGTCGTTCGGCGTACTCGCGGGCGAGACGGACGCGCAGGGCCGTCGCCGCGTCCTCCTCCACGGCCCGGGCGCTCGCCGGATCGAGTTCGAGGTCGGCGTCGTCGACGACGATATCCACCCCGGTGAGGTCGCCGAGGGCGAGGAACTCCGGGTTGCTGTACGCGGCCTGGGCCGGGCCGCGCCGGCCGAGCAGGACGACCTCCCGGATGTTGCTCTCCCGCAGTGCCCTCAGAGCGTGATCGGCGATGTCGGTGCGCGCGAGTTCGTCGACGTCCATGGTGAGGATCCGCGCGACGTCGAGGGCGACGTTGCCGTTGCCGACGATGACGGCGCGTTCGCCGGACAGATCGAAGGTGCGGTCGGCGTAGTCGGGGTGGCCGTTGTACCAGGCGACGAACTCGGTGGCGGCGTGGCTGCGGGGCAGGTCCTCGCCCGTGATCCCGAGTCGGCGGTCGGACGACGCACCGGTCGCGTAGATCACGGCGTGGTGGTGCTCGAGCAGTTCGGCGTGGGTGATGTCGCGACCGACCTCGGTGGCGAGGTGCAGGGCGAACTCCTCGCGCCGGAACGACCATTCGAACGATTCCGTGACCGCCTTCGTCCCCGGATGGTCGGGGGCGACACCGGCGCGCACGAGGCCGAAGGGAGTCGGGAGCCGATCGAACATCTCGACCTCGACGTCGGAGCGTTCGAGGAGTTCCTGGGCGGCGTAGCAGGCCGCGGGGCCGGCTCCGACGATCGCGACCCGCAGCGTTCCGCGATCACGCGGAGGCGCCGGGGTGGGCACGAGGGGCTGCCACCCCTCCGGCGCCGGGTGGTCCGCGTACCAGGCCGCATTGATCTCGGCGAACCGCTTCTGGGAGGGGTCGAGCTTGTCGTCGGGTAGGATCGCCTCGACCGGGCACGCATCGGCGCAGGCGCCGCAGTCGATGCAGGTCTTCGGATCGATGTGCAACATCTCGGCGGTGGCGAATTCGGGCTCGTCCGGCGATGGGTGGATGCAGTTCACAGGGCAGACCGCGACGCAGCTCGCATCGTTGCAGCAGGTCTGGGTGATCACATAGGCCATGGGAAGGGTCCTCGGCAGCCGGGCGGAGCGTCCGCGAATTTCATGTAACGATCCGTAACAGTTAACTCGACTGTAGCGGCAGTCACCGCGGGTTCGCAAGAGAACCTGCGACCACCCACCGAAGCTGCGAGAATCGCACGATCGGACATCCGACCCGGGGGGGACACATGGCCACGTCGACGTCGAGCACCGATCTGCCTCGGACGCGACCGCTGACGGAACTGCCCGAGGAGGCGGATCCCTTCTCCACCGAGCGCACCGTCCGCACCGGCGACGTCGACACCGGGAAGCGACTGCGACTCGACGGCATCGCCCGCTATCTCCAGGACATCGGCACCGACAACCTCGCCGCCGTCGGCGCGTCCGAGACCGACCCGCTGTGGATCGTCCGGCGCACGATCGTCGACGTGCACCGCCCCGCCGAGTACGGCCGTACGCTCCGGTTGCGGCGCTGGTGCGACGCCCTGTCGACACGGTGGGCGAACGTGCGGGTCCGCCTCGACGACCCCGACGACGCCCCGGACGGTCCGCTGATCGAAACCGCGGCGTTCTGGATCGACATCGGCCCCACCACCGGCGCTCCCACCCGCATCAGCGACGGCCTGTTCGAGCACATGGCCCGCTACGCGCACGACACACGCCTGAAGTGGACGGCGTGGCTGCCCGGTCGCGCACCCGACGAGGTCGACGACGAACGCGTCTTCCCCCTGCGCGCCACCGACTTCGACCCCTTCGGGCACGTGAACAACGCCGTCTACTGGCACGGTGTCGAAGAGCTTCTGCCCCTCCGGCCGGACGTCCCGGACGCGCCGTACCGGGCGGTGATCGAGCACCTGCGTCCCGTCGCCGCCGGCGAGACCCTCACGTTGCGGACGACCCTGCGGGAGGACGGACTGACGGTCTGGTTCACGGTCGAGGATCACACTCGCGCGGTCGCGTGGATCGGCCGGAATCCGGACGCTCTACGGTGGACCCCATGACCCGTACCCTGATCTTGCTGCGCCACGGCAAGTCCGCGTACCCGGACGACGTGGACGATCACGAGCGTCCCCTCTCCCCCCGCGGACGCCGCGAGGCCGGTCTCGCCGGTCGCTGGATCCGGGCGAACCTGCCCGAGGTGGACGCCGTTCTGTGCTCCACCGCGACCCGGACACGCAAGACCCTCGCCGAGGCGGCCGTCGAGGCGCCCGTCGAGTACCGCGACAGCCTGTACCACGCCGATCCGGAATCCCTGGTCGCCGAGATCCGCGGAACCGCCGACGACGTGCAGACCCTGCTGGTCATCGGGCACGAGCCGACCCTCTCCGCGACCGTCCTCGGACTCATCACGGACCACAGCACCGACGCCGCCCATCAGGTGGCCGAGAAGTTCCCCACCTCCGCGATCGCAGTCCTCACGGTGAGCGGATCGTGGTCCGAGCTGTCGCGGGGCACGGCCGAACTCGTGGACTTCCACATCCCGCGCTGACCCACACCCCGCGCGGAACCGCTACGAGACGCTCGCGGCGAAGCAACGACGGCGATCACCGTCGAGAACAAATAACGAAGGCCCCGCCCCCGAAGAGAAGAGGGCGGGACCTTCGTCGTCTACTACGGCAGCGAACTACCGGTAGTCGTTGGAGTAACCGTAGTCGTCCAGCGGCACTGCAGCGCCGGTGTTCTGGCCGAAGCCGTCCGGCGAGTAGTACTGGTCGTCGTACGCCGGGATGGCGTACGCGGCCGCGCGGGCCTCCTCGGTCGGCTGGACCTCGATGTTCCGGTACTTGTTGATACCGGTACCGGCGGGGATCAGCTTGCCGATGATCACGTTCTCCTTGAGACCGATCAGCTTGTCCGAGCGGCAGTTGATCGCCGCGTCGGTGAGCACGCGAGTGGTCTCCTGGAAGGACGCCGCCGACAGCCACGAATCGGTGGCCAGCGACGCCTTCGTGATGCCCATGAGGACCGGACGGCCGGCAGCCGGCTCGCCACCCTCCTGGACCACACGACGGTTCGCAGCCTCGAACTCGCTGCGCTCGACGAGCGAACCGGGCAGGAACTCCGTCGAGCCCGAGTCGATGATCGTCACGCGACGCAGCATCTGGCGCACGATGACCTCGATGTGCTTGTCGTGGATCGACACGCCCTGGCTCCGGTAGACCTCCTGGACCTCGTGGACCAGGTGGACCTGAACCTGACGCGGGCCCATCACGCGCAGCACCTCGTGCGGATCGGCAGAGCCCTCGAGGAGCTGCTGACCGACCTCCACGTGGTCGCCGTCCGCGAGCACGCCCTCGGTGCCGTCGGCCTTGCGGATGACGTGCAGACGCTGACGCTTGGACAGCTTGTCGTACACGACCTCCTCACCGCCGTCGTCGGGGATGATCGTGATCTTGTAGAAGCGATCGTCGTCCTCGAGGCGGATGCGGCCGGAGACATCGGCGATCGGGGCCTTGCCCTTGGGGACGCGGGCCTCGAACAGCTCCTGGACGCGGGGCAGACCACCGGTGATGTCCTCACCGACGCCACCCTGGTGGAAGGTACGCATCGTCAGCTGCGTACCGGGCTCACCGATCGACTGGGCGGCGACGATACCGACGGCCTCGCCGATGTCGACGAGCTTGCCCGTCGCCATCGAACGGCCGTAGCAGGTCGCGCAGACGCCGGTGCCGGTGTCGCAGGTCAGGACCGAGCGGACCTTGACCTTCTGGATGCCGGCCTCGAGCAGCGCCTCGATCGCCGGGTCGCCGAGGTCGGAACCACGCTCGACGACGACGTTGCCGTTCGCGTCGACCGCGTCCGTCGCCAGCGTACGGGCGTACGTGCTGGTCTCGATGTGAGCGTCGCGCACGAGCTCACCGGTCGGCTGACCCGTCGCGTCGCGTGCGAGCTCGGCGATGGTCATCTCGATGCCGCGCGGCGTGCCGCAGTCGACCTCGCGGACGATGACGTCCTGCGAGACGTCGACCAGACGACGGGTCAGGTAACCCGAGTCGGCGGTACGGAGAGCGGTGTCGGCCAGACCCTTACGCGCGCCGTGCGTGTTGATGAAGTACTCGGCGACGGTCAGGCCCTCACGGAAGGAGGACTTGATCGGGCGCGGGATGAACTCGCCCTTCGGGTTCGTCACCAGACCCTTCATGCCCGCCAGCGAGCGGATCTGGGTCATGTTGCCCGCAGCACCGGACTTGACGATCGTGGGGATCGGGTTGTCGTCCGGGTAGTGCGCCTCCATGACCTGACCGACCTCTTCGGTCGCTTCCTGCCACAGCTTGACGAGCGAATCGCGACGCTCGTCCTCCGAGAGCTTTCCTCGGTCGTACTGCCGCTGGATGGCGTCGGCCTGCGTCTCGTACCGCTCGAGGATGTCCTTCTTCTCCGGCGGAACGAGCACGTCCGCCATCGAGATGGTGACACCCGAACGCGTGGCCCAGTAGAAGCCGGCGTCCTTGAGCTTGTCGACGGTCTGCGCGACGACGATCATCGGGTACCGCTCGGCCAGGTCGTTGATGATCGCGGCCTGGCGCTTCTTCGGCATGATGTCGTTGACGAACGCGTAGTTCGTCGGCAGCAGCTCGTTGAACAGCACGCGACCGAGGGTGGTCTGCGTGGTCCACGGCTGACCGAACTTCCAGCCCTCCGGGAACAGCTCGCTCTCGACGTCGCGCGGCGGACGCAGCTGGGTCAGGCGCACCTTGATCGGGGCCTGGACCGACAGCACGCCGCGGTCGACGGCCATCTGGGCTTCGGCCGGCGACGAGTAGACGCCCTGCTCGGGCTCGTCGGCGGTCGCGGCCCTGTAGGCGCCGGGGGCGTCCTCGACCAGACGGGTCAGGTGGAACAGACCCGTGACCATGTCCAGACGCGGCATGGCGAGCGGGCGGCCCGATGCCGGCGACAGGATGTTGTTCGACGACAGCATCAGGATGCGGGCCTCGGCCTGCGCCTCCGCGGACAGCGGGAGGTGCACGGCCATCTGGTCGCCGTCGAAGTCGGCGTTGAAGGCCTCACACACGAGGGGGTGCAGCTGGATGGCCTTGCCCTCGACGAGCTGCGGCTCGAACGCCTGGATACCGAGGCGGTGCAGCGTGGGAGCACGGTTCAGCAGAACCGGGTGCTCGTTGATGACCTCTTCGAGGACGTCCCACACCTGCGGGCGCTGACGCTCGACCATGCGCTTGGCGGACTTGATGTTCTGCGCGTGGTTGAGGTCGACGAGACGCTTCATCACGAACGGCTTGAACAGCTCGAGCGCCATGAGCTTCGGCAGACCGCACTGGTGCAGCTTGAGCTGCGGACCGACGACGATGACCGAACGGCCCGAGTAGTCGACGCGCTTACCGAGCAGGTTCTGACGGAAGCGGCCCTGCTTGCCCTTGAGCAGATCGGACAGCGACTTGAGCGGACGGTTACCGGGACCGGTGACCGGCCGGCCACGACGGCCGTTGTCGAACAGGGCGTCGACCGACTCCTGCAGCATCCGCTTCTCGTTGTTGACGATGATCTCGGGGGCGCCGAGGTCGATCAGTCGCTTGAGGCGGTTGTTGCGGTTGATGACGCGGCGGTACAGGTCGTTGAGGTCGGAGGTCGCGAAGCGGCCACCGTCGAGCTGCACCATCGGACGCAGTTCCGGCGGGATCACCGGCACGGCGTCGAGCACCATGCCCATGGGCGAGTTGCCGGACTGCTGGAACGCCGCCACGACCTTCAGGCGCTTGAGAGCACGGAGCTTCTTCTGGCCCTTGCCGCTGCGGATGGTCTCGCGCAGCGACTCGGCCTCGGCGTCGATGTCGAAGTTCTCGATGAGCTTCTGGATCGCCTCGGCACCCATGGCACCGGTGAAGTACTCGCCGTAGCGGTCCTGGAGCTCGCGGTAGATCATCTCGTCGACGATCAGATCCTTCGGCTTCAGCTTCGTGAAGGTCGTCCAGATCTCGTCGAGGCGGTCGAGCTCGCGCTGCGCACGGTCGCGGAGCTGACGCATCTCGCGCTCGCCGCCGTCCTTGACCTTGCGGCGGACGTCGGACTTGGCGCCCTCGGCCTCGAGTTCGGCGAGGTCGGCTTCGAGCTTCTGCGCGCGGGCCTCGAGGTCGGCGTCGCGCTGGTCGGCGACCGACTTCTTCTCGACCTCCATCTCGGCTTCGAGAGTGGAGAGCTCGTTGTGGCGCAGCTCGTCGTCGACGGACGTGATGACGTACGCGGCGAAGTAGATGATCTTCTCGAGATCCTTCGGCGCGAGGTCGAGCAGGTAGCCGAGGCGGCTCGGCACACCCTTGAAGTACCAGATGTGCGTCACCGGAGCGGCGAGCTCGATGTGGCCCATGCGCTCACGGCGGACCTTGGCGCGGGTCACCTCGACGCCGCAGCGCTCGCAGATGATGCCCTTGAAGCGGACACGCTTGTACTTGCCGCAGTAGCACTCCCAGTCCCGGGTGGGACCGAAGATCTTCTCGCAGAACAAGCCGTCCTTCTCGGGCTTGAGCGTGCGGTAGTTGATGGTCTCGGGCTTCTTGACCTCGCCGTACGACCAGTTACGGATGTCCTCGGCGGTGGCCAGGCCGATCCGGAGTTCATCGAAGAAGTTGACGTCGAGCACGTAACTTCCTTTCCCCTGTGCGGGTTGTATTGCTGCTAGTTGTCGCTATCGCTGCCGGGGCCCGATGCGGTACGCGCCCGGTGGTGTCGGGGTGCGTACCGCATCGGCTCGGCTCCTAGTTCGCGAGGTCGTCGACCGTGGCCGACTCGTTGCGGGAAAGGTTGATGCCCAGGTTGGCGGCCGCCCGCTCGAGGTCCTCGTCGTCGCCGTCGGCCATCGCGATGGCCGCGCCGTCGCTGGAGAGGACCTCCACGTTCAGGCACAGCGACTGGAGTTCCTTGAGGAGCACCTTGAACGACTCGGGGATACCCGGCTCGGGGATGTTCTCGCCCTTGACGATCGCCTCGTAGACCTTGACGCGACCGACGACGTCGTCGGACTTGATCGTGAGCAGCTCCTGGAGGGTGTAGGCGGCGCCGTAGGCCTGCATCGCCCAGCACTCCATCTCACCGAAGCGCTGACCACCGAATTGCGCCTTACCACCGAGCGGCTGCTGCGTGATCATCGAGTACGGACCGGTCGAACGCGCGTGGATCTTGTCGTCGACCAGGTGGTGCAGCTTGATGATGTACATGTAGCCGACCGACACCGGGTACGGGAACGGCTCGCCGGAGCGACCGTCGAACAGCGTCGCCTTGCCGTCGGGGCCGACCATGACCTCGCCGTCGCGGTTCGGCAGCGTCGAGGACAGCAGACCCGTCAGCTCCTCCTCGCGGGCACCGTCGAACACCGGCGTGGCGATGTTGGTGTCGGGCTCGGCGGCGAGCATCTCCTCGGAGAGGTTCTGTGCCCACTCGGGACGGCTACCGTCGTCGGCCACCTGGATCTGCCAGCCGGCCTTGCCGATCCAGCCCAGGTGCGTCTCGAGGACCTGGCCGATGTTCATACGACGCGGAACACCGTGGGTGTTCAGGATGATGTCGACCGGGGTGCCGTCGGGCAGGAACGGCATGTCCTCCTGCGGGAGGATCTTGCCGATGACGCCCTTGTTGCCGTGGCGGCCGGCGAGCTTGTCGCCGTCCTGGATCTTGCGCTTCTGCGCCACGTACACGCGGACGAGCTCGTTGACACCCGGAGGCAGATCGTCGTCGTCCTCGCGCGAGAACACGCGAACACCGATGACCTTGCCGTTCTCACCGTGGGGCACCTTCAGGGAGGTGTCGCGGACCTCGCGCGCCTTCTCACCGAAGATCGCGCGGAGCAGGCGCTCCTCGGGGGTCAGCTCGGTCTCGCCCTTCGGCGTGACCTTGCCGACGAGGATGTCGCCGTCGCGGACCTCGGCACCGATGCGGACGATGCCACGCTCGTCGAGGTCGGCGAGGACCTCGTCGGAGACGTTCGGGATGTCGCGGGTGATCTCCTCGGCACCGAGCTTGGTGTCGCGGGCGTCGATCTCGTGCTCCTCGATGTGGATCGAGGTGAGCACGTCTTCCTCCACGAGGCGCTGCGACAGGATGATCGCGTCCTCGTAGTTGTGGCCCTCCCACGGCATGATCGCCACGAGCAGGTTCTTGCCGAGCGCCATCTCACCGTTCTCGGTGCAGGGGCCGTCGGCGAGGACCTGGCCGGACTCGACGCGCTGTCCCTCGTCCACGATCGGACGCTGGTTCGAGCAGGTGCCCTGGTTCGAACGGTCGAACTTGCGCAGACGGTAGGTCTTGCGGGTTCCGTCGTCGGCCATGACGGTGATGAAGTCGGCGGAGACCTCTTCGATCACGCCGCTCTTCTCGGTGACGATGACGTCGCCGGCGTCGACGGCGGCACGCAGCTCCATGCCGGTACCGACGATCGGCGACTCGCTGCGCACCAGCGGCACGGCCTGACGCTGCATGTTCGCGCCCATGAGGGCACGGTTGGCGTCGTCGTGCTCGAGGAACGGGATCATCGCGGTCGCGACCGACACCATCTGGCGCGGCGAGACGTCCATGTACTCGACCTGGTCGGCGGCGACGTACTCGATCTCCGCGCCCTTCTTACGGACGAGGACACGCTCGTCCGAGAAGCGGTTGTCGGAGCCGATCGGCGAGTTGGCCTGCGCGATGAGGTAGCGGTCCTCCTCGTCGGCCGTGAGGTACTCGACCTCGTCGGTGACGACACCGTCGACGACCTTGCGGTAGGGCGTCTCGATGAAGCCGAACGGGTTGACCCGCGCGTACACCGACAGCGAGCCGATCAGGCCGATGTTCGGGCCTTCCGGGGTCTCGATCGGGCACATGCGGCCGTAGTGCGACGGGTGGACGTCGCGGACCTCGAGGCCGGCGCGCTCACGCGACAGACCGCCGGGGCCCAGCGCCGACAGACGACGCTTGTGCGTCAGGCCCGACAGCGGGTTGTTCTGGTCCATGAACTGCGACAGCTGGGAGGTTCCGAAGAACTCCTTGATCGCAGCCACGACCGGACGGATGTTGATCAGGGTCTGCGGCGTGATCGCCTCGACGTCCTGGGTGGTCATGCGCTCACGGACCACGCGCTCCATGCGGGACAGGCCCACGCGGATCTGGTTCTGGATGAGCTCACCGACCGTGCGCAGACGACGGTTGCCGAAGTGGTCGATGTCGTCGACCTCGACGGGAACCTCGACGCCGCCGGGGACGGTCATCTTGTTCTCGCCCGCGTGCAGACGCACGAGGTACTCGATCGTGGCGACGATGTCTTCCTCGGTGAGGGTGGACGCCTCGATCGGCTGACCCGTGTTCAGGCCGAGCTTCTTGTTGATCTTGTAACGGCCCACGCGCGCCAGGTCGTAGCGCTTGTCCTTGAAGAAGAGGTTCTCCAGCAGGGTCTGCGCGCTCTCCTTGGTCGGCGGCTCGCCCGGACGGAGCTTGCGGTAGATGTCGAGGAGCGCCTCGTCGGTGCCCGCCGTGTTGTCCTTCTCGAGCGTCGACATCATGATCTCGGAGAATCCGAAACGCTCGACGATCTGCTCGGTGGACCAGCCCAGCGCCTTGAGCAGCACGGTGACCGGCTGACGGCGCTTGCGGTCGATACGCACACCGACGGTGTCGCGCTTGTCGACGTCGAACTCGAGCCAGGCACCGCGGCCCGGGATGACCTTGACGCTGTGCAGGTCCTTCTCGGTGCTCTTGTCGACGGTCTTGTCGAAGTACACGCCCGGCGAACGGACGAGCTGGGACACCACGACACGCTCGGTGCCGTTGATGATGAAGGTGCCCTTGTCGGTCATCATCGGGAAGTCACCCATGAAGACCGTCTGGCTCTTGATCTCGCCGGTGTTGTTGTTGATGAACTCGGCAGTGACGAACAGCGGAGCCGCGTACGTCATGTCCTTGTCCTTGCACTCCTCGACGGAGGCCTTGACCTCGTCGAAACGAGGATCGGAGAAGGACAGGGACATCGAACCCGAGAAGTCCTCGATCGGCGAGAGCTCGTCGAGGATCTCCTCCAGGCCACCGACGACGTGACCGTCGCCGCGCTCGGCAGCCTTCGCGCGCCAGCGCTCCGAGCCGATCAACCATTCGAAGGAATCGGTCTGTAGATCGAGGAGCCCGGGAACTTCGAGGGGTTCGCGAATCTTCGCGAACGACACCCTCGTCGGGGCTCCGGGGATTCCGGCTACTGCCTTGGTCTGGCTAGAGACTGCCAAGATGCGTCCTTCCAGCACCTCACGCGGGCCGCTCCAACCGGTGCGACCGCCGCTGTACCTGCTTCTTCATGTGGGGCGTTTTCGCTGGTCGCAACCCGAACGAGAACCCCACCGACACACCGAAACGGTCTCGCCCGAAAGGGCGGATTCCGACTCGACGATCAGAAGGTGAACAGGAGGCAGCCAGCGCAAAGAACTAACCTACACCTAAGTAGGCGAAATGTCCACAGGGGTGCCTCAAAGAAACCTGGCAAACGACCTCGAGCGGCTCACGAGGAAGCCTTCAGTCGAACAGGCGTACCGATAGAGTGACCGCTCGCGTCGCCTGCGTCAAGACTGCGCGTCCGGAACGATCCGCGCGTCGCGGCCGCGGACACCCCCGGTGAGGGGGCGATCCGCAGCCGTCGTCACCGGTCGCGGATCTCCGAGACCAGCCATCGTCCGTCCGACTTCTCCATCCTCACCAGCAGCGGTGCGGCCGCGCTGCCCTGGGCGATCCCGTCGCCGGTGGCGCTGACGTTGATGTAGGCGGCGACCTCGGCGCGGGTGTCGTCGAGCATCGTCGCGCCGATGTGCTCGACCATCACCTCGGTGACCGTGCGGGTGTCGATCGCGGCCTTCTTGGTGACGTCCGCGGTCGAGTCGAACTCCTCGAGCCGCTCCGGGGTCAGCAACTCCCGGATCCGCCCGAAGTCCTCGTCGATGGTGCGGTAGTCGTAGCCGTGCATGGTCTCGATCGCGACCTTCGCGGCCTCGGTGACCTCCCGGGTCTCCGCGGTGTCGACCCACGCGACGTTCGAGACGTCGGCACCGGGACGGAAGGCCGCGACCGCGGCGATCACCGCGAGCACCACCGCCACCGCACCGACGAGAATCACCGGGCGCCACCCACCGGAGGCACGCGACCCGCCGGCCTCACCGGCGGGAGGCTCCGGTGGATCCCCGGGCTCGGTCGCAGTCTCCGCCGGGCTCGCTGCCGGGGACCCGGCCGTGTCGGCGGCCGTCGGCGCGGGCTTCTCGTGCTCGTTCTCCTGCTTGTCGAGCGTCACCTCGGAAGGTCGCGACTGCTCGGCAGGGTTTTCCCCTGTACGGGTCTCCGCCGGTCCGGTACTCCCCTGTTCGGGCGGCGTGATCGTCCGCTCCGTCCGGGACGGGCGTTCGTCCTGCGCCGGGGTCGGGCGTTCGTCCTCTGCAGGGGTCATCCGGGGCGGTCGGGACGTGCCGGCGACCTTCGGCCGACGGCGCGGGGGCCCGCTGGGGCCGGTCTTCCGTCGCTGCGGGGGCACTACACGTTCTCCTTCGTCGACTTGCCGAACATCATGGGCCCGCCTCGCCCTCGGGCGCGGGCGCCCCGGTATCTCCCGGCGCGGGCGCCCCGGTATCTCCCGGCGCGGGCGCCCCGGAATCGTCGGGCGCGGGCTGCGCGCCGGGATCGGGAGCCGGAGCACCGGGGACCGGGCCCGACTCCATCTCGACGGAGGCGAGCGGCTCGATGGTCTCGGCCTTCCACACGTCGCCGTCCTTGCGCAGCGACACGAGCACCGGGACCTTGTTGGTCACGAAGTACTCGGGGGTCTGGGTGCGCACGGCGAGCACGACGAGCGCCTTACCCAGATCGTCGTCGGTGTTGAGTTCGGTGAGCGTTCCGAACAGCACTTCGGCCGACATGCTGGTGCCGGTCTCCGCGACCCGAGCCCGGATGTCCTCCTCGGTCGCCGCGAGATCGTTGCGCAGGGCGTCGCCGGTGATCGACGACCGCATGTTCTCGATCGACAGGTCGACGTCGTTCGCGTCGACACTGTTCAGGTTGACGGCCGCCTGCATGGCTCCCGAGAGTGCGGCGTCGCGCGCCTCGGCGGTCGAACGGTCCACCAGGAGCGCACGCCCCCAGCCGTAGCCGAACCACACCGCCGCCGCGAGGGCGACGACGGCGAGCACCGAGACGACGGCGAGGGCCGCCCTGCGTGCCCCGCCCGGTCCCCGGCCGTCCGCGGGCGAGTTGCCGTCGGCGGATGGGGGCGGGGTGGGCGGAGCGTCGGAGGAAATTGGTGCACTCACTCCACAAACCTACTAACTGCTCACTTCGGGGTGACTCCGAGCAACGGCGCGAGCTGCGTCGCGATCGGATTCAGGTTGAGCTTGTCGGGGTCCTTCTTCGGCTTGAAATCCCAGGGCTGGATCGTGTTCGGATCGGCGAAGACGATGCGGTTCGCGCTGCGCACGCCGGTGACACTGCCCTGCGGCACCTCGCACGAGGCGTTCGTGTTGAACGGGAAGTCCTGCTGGGTCTCGTCGAAGTTCGGATCCTGCGCGCGCATCTGCGCGAGGATCTCCTGCGTCCCCTCGTACCCGATGGTGCACGAAGGCGGATTGTTGGTCTCGAGCACGATGCCCTGACGCACCGCACCGTCGCC
Organism: Rhodococcus sp. AB351; assembly: GCF_049538275.1. Taxonomy (NCBI): domain Bacteria; kingdom Bacillati; phylum Actinomycetota; class Actinomycetes; order Mycobacteriales; family Nocardiaceae; genus Rhodococcus; species Rhodococcus sp. AB351. Next base: position 1,207,420 of record NZ_JBMVFW010000001.1, on the reverse strand, counting down.
CGGAGCGACCGTACTCGCACTGCCCGCGACGGCGGGAAGGAAGGCCAGCAGCGGCTGCAGGGCGATCGACTGCGGCGCGGCCACTTCCGCCACCGCCGCGAGGTTCGCGAGGTCGGTGGTCAGGCCCGGGCCGGAGCCCTCGATCAGCTGCGAGAGCTGGTCGCTCGCGTCGGTGCCGGTGTCGATCAGGCGCCGCAGATCGGGATCGCTGTCGCGGAGCTGTGCGGTCACCAGGTCCAGATCCGAGCTGAACTGCTGGATCGCCGACGACTGGTCGGACTGCGTGTCGAGCACCGTGAGGCTGTCGCGGATCAGCGTGACGGTCTGCGGCAGGTACTCGGCGCCCTTCTCGCTGAGACCGGCGAGCGCGTCGACGAGCACCTGCAGGTCGTCGCCGCGGCCGTCGAAGGCCGCGCCGAGCTCGGTGACGACGGTGCGCAGCGGCTCGAGCGGAACCGAGTACACGAGGTCGTTCGTGCTCAGCAGCAGGTCCTCGACCGGCGTGGGCAGATCCTCCTCGGTGCCCTCGATGACGGAGCCCTGTTCGAGATAGGGGCCCTCGTCGTTCGGCGGCTGCAGATCGACGTACTGCTCACCGATCGCCGACCGGTTCGCCACGACCGGTCGCGCCGACGCCGGGATCTGCGGTCCGCCGTTGTCGAGACGCAGCTCGACGTTGATGCCGTCGTCCGTGAGGCTGAGCGCCCCGACACGGCCCACGGGCACCCCGCGGTAGGTGACCTCGGCGTTCGGGAAGATGCCGCCGCCGGTCGGGAACCGCGCGTCGACGGTGTACTGGCCGAAGCCCATGAGGTTGTCGAGCCGCACGTACCGGGCACCGACGAACACGATGCCGAGCAGCGCGATGACCACGAACAGCGCGAGCTGCACTTTCACCAGGCGCGATCTCACTGCCCACCCCCGAGTCCGAGCTGATTCAGCAAACCTTGCAGCGGCCCCGGCTGTGGGGCCTCGTCACCGTCGGCACCGGTGTCGGTGTCCGCGCCGGCCTCGGTGACCCCCGGGATCTCGATGCCGTCGGGCAGCGACACCCCTTCGGGCAGCGTCACACCGGGCAGACGCGGAGTGGGAAGCACCGGCAGCAGCGACACGGTGGGCCAGCCCGGGGCGGGCCCGTTCCCGTCGTAGTACGGGTTGGACGGGTCGACGAGCGGCTTCGGATTGCCGAACTTCGGCTCGCGGTAGACCGGGTCGCCCTGGCCCACACCGAGCGCGGCCAGCGCGTTGCCGATCTGCAGGTCGACGACGAGGAAGAGGTTCACCGAGTTGCCCAGCGCGACCTTCTCGACACCGTCCGGGAACGGCACCGTGGGCACGAAGGCGAGCGCCTCGACGAGGTCGTCGCCCGATGCCGCGAGTGCCTGGAGGGTCGGGCGCAGCGCCAAAAGGTCGGCGATCAGATCCTCCTTGGACTGATCGAGGACGTCGACACCCGCGGTGCCGAGCCGGTCGAGCTGGCCGAGCAGCTGGGTCAGCTGCGGCCGCTGCTGTTCGAGCACCTCGGTCGCGACCGGCAGTTCGTCGAGCACGGCGGCGATCTTGTCGTTCTGCTCCGCGACCCGCACCGTGAGCTCGTCGAGTCCGTCGAGCGCCCGGGTGATGTCGTCGCGTTGCTGTTCGAGACCGGTGATCAGGGTCTCGGCCTGCTCGATCAGGCTGCGCGTGGTTCCCTCGCGGCCGTCGAAGGCCGTCGACAATTCGTTGACGATCGGCGCGAGCTGACCGACACCGCCACCGTTGAGCAGCAGCGACAGCGCGCCGAGCACCGGTTCGAGTTCGGTGGCGTGCCGGGTGCGGTCGAGCGGGATCACGTCGCCGTCCGCGAGCCGGCCCGTCGGGGGCTCGTCCTCCGGAGGCGTGAGTTGCACGAACTTCTCACCGAGCAGACTCGACTGTTCGACGCTCGCGAGCGCGTTCGCCGGCAGGTCGACACTCGAGTCGAGCACGATGCCGACGTCGGCGGTCCACCCGAAATCGGATGCGACCGAGATCGATTCGACGCGCCCGACCGGTACACCGTCGACCTTCACGCTCGACTGCGGAACCAGGTCGAGCACGTCGTCGAACTGGACGGACAGACGGATCGGATCGCTCCCCACGTCGGCGCCGCCGGGCAACGGGACGTCGGACAGACCGCCGCACCCCGTGACCGTCACAGCGACCACGCACGCGGCCGCTCCGAAGACACCTGTGCGGCCCATCCTCTTCGCGCCGCTCACCGATCTCCTCCCTGGAGGTCGAGCCGGGGCGAGACCACGCCGGGCACCGTGCCCGGAGTGACCTGCCGCTGAATGTTCTCGCCGCTCAGGACACCGAACGGCAGGATCAGATCCGGGGACCGCTGGTCCTCGGTGATCTGTGTGGCGACGTCGCGGCACCGGTCGATCAGCGGCTGCATCTGCCGGCCGAGCTGCTCGAAACGCTCGTCGCCGGGCACGAGATTGCCCAGATCGATGAGCTTGCACACCGCTCCCGCAGGATCCTGCAGGTCGGGCAGCACGAGGCGCGACGCGAGCACACCGGCTTCGGCGTCGTAGGAGTTGACGAGGTTGCTCACCGCGAGCGGGAGCAGCGTCAGCGAATCCACGAGTTCCTGCCGACGATTCGACAGGGTCTCCGTGATCGGCACGAGTGCGTCGACGTTGTCCTTCACGGCCGCCTGGTTGTCGCGCACGAACGTCGCGACGTCGCCGAGCGTGACCGACAGCGTGTTCAGGGCCTCGCCGAGGTTCTGCCGCTCCCCCGCCAGGAATCCCGACAGGTCCGAGAGCTGGGCGTTGAACTGGCGCACCTGCTCGTCGTTGGCCGCGAGGGCGCTGACGAACACCTGCAGGTTCTCGATCGTGCCGTAGAGGTCGTCGCGCGACTGGTCGAGCGTGCGCGCGGCGGCCGACAGGTTCTCGATGCTCTGCCCGAGGGCCTCGCCGTTGCCGGCGAGGTTCTCCGCACCGACCTCCACGAAATCGGTCAGCGCGCCCTCACGGTTCGCGCCGTCGGGACCGAGCGCGCGGGAGAGTTCGTCGATGCTCGCGTAGAGCTCGTCGACCTCCACCGGGGTGGCGGTGCGCTCGCGGTCGATCACCGCACCGCTGCTCATCGTGTCGCCGCCGGTGTAGGCGGGGGTGAGCTGCACGTAACGGTCGGCGACCACCGAGGGGGTGATCTGCACGGCGCGAGCGTCGGCCGGGATGTCGACGCCGCGGTTCACCCGCAGACCGACCTTCACCAGATCGCCCTGCGGTTCGACGGAGGTCACCTTCCCCACCTCGACGCCGAGCACCCGCACGTCGGAGCCCTCGTAGATGCCGACGGCCTTGTCGAAGTAGGCGGTGATCTCGGTGGTGCCCAGTCGGGTGAACAGCCACCAGCCGGCTCCGGCCAGGGCCACCGCGACCGCCACGACGGCCGCGATCAGCGCGATGCGCCCGCGATTGCTGCGGGACTCGCCGTTCTCGGCGTGTGCCATCAGTTACCCCCTTCCAGGCGGCGACCGGGTTCGCGGTAACCGGGGATCTCCGGCAGGCCCGGCGGGGTCAGGTTCACGACGACCTGGTCGAACCACCGGCCGTTGCCGACAACGTTGGTGTAGACGCGCACGAACGGCTCGTACAGCTCCATGGCCCGATCGAGGTTGTCGTTGTTCTCCTGGAGGATGTCGACGACGCCGCGCAACTGCTGCAGGGCGGGACCGATGGTCTCGCGGTTCTCCTCGACGAGCCCGGAGAGCTCGGCCGACAACCGCTTGGTGCCGTCGAGCAACTGGGAGATCGCCTCCTGCCGGTTGTTCAGTTCCGCGACGAGCAGCGCGCCGTCGGAGAGCAACCGGTTGAACTCGGCGTTGCGGTCGGCGAGCACCTTCGAGACGTTGCCGGTCGCATCGAGGAGTTTCTTCAGCTCCTGGTCACGACTCGCGACGGTCTCGGACAGGCGGCTGATGCCGTCGAGTGAGGCCCGGATGTCGTCGGGTGTCTCCGAGAAGGCCTCCGACAGGGTCTGGAAGCCGGTCGCGAGCTGTTCGGAATCGATCTCGCCGAGGGTGGTTGCCGCCGACGAGAACGCCTCGATCACGTCGTACGGCGCGACCGTCCGGTCGAGCGGGATCCGGTCGTCCGGGTCGAGCACCTCCGTACCCCGCGGCTCGAGCGCCAGATACTTCTGCCCGAGGATCGTCTTGATCTGGATGGAGGCCGCCGTGTCGTTCCCGACCCAGGCGTCCTGGACCTTGAACGAGACGATCACGCGGTCGCCCTCGAGGTCGACTCCGGTGACCTTGCCGACCTTCACGCCGGCGATACGCACCTCGTTGGTGGGCTTGAGACCTGCGGCCTCGCTGAATTCGGCCTCGTAGGTTGCGCCCGCCCCGATGATGGGCAGTTCGTCGAGGAAGAAGGCGGACAGTGTCCCCAGCAGCACCACGACGATGCCCAGGGCACCGGCGGCGGCCGGACTGCGACGTTTGCTCATCGTCCCTGCAACTCCTGCATCCCCTCCTGCGAGCAACGCTTCGCCGCATTCGTGTAGATGGGTTGGTTCACGGTGGGCAGCCCCGTCGGCAGATTCAGATACGGGACCGAACCGGGACCTGCGACGATGTCGATACCGCACAGGTAGAACTGGAACCACGAACCGTAGCTGGCCACGCGCCCGAGCTTGTCGAGCTTGACCGGCAACGTCTCGAGGACGCGGTCGACCTCGTCGCGGTTCGCGTTGAGATTCGAGGTGACCTGTTCGAGCGCCGTGATCGACTGTGCGATCGACGGACGGGTGGGCTCGAGGACGTCGGAGACCGCGTCGGTCAGCCCCGCCATCGACGCCACCGCCGAACCGACGGTCGCCCGGTCGGCCGACAATCCGCTGACGAGTGCCTGCGTGTTGACGAGCAGCGAATCGAGCTGCTCGTCGCGCTGGTCGATCGTGGCCAGGACGGTGTTGAGGTTGTCGATCACCGCACCGATCACGCGATCCTTGTCGGCGATGGTGTTGGTCAGCGACGCGGTGCTGCGCACCAGATCGTCGATCGTTCCGGCCTCACCCTGGAAGACCTGGATGATCTGGAACGAGAGCTTGTTGACGTCGTCGGCGCTCAGCGTCTGGAACAACGGCCGGAAGCCGTCGAAGAGCGTCGTGAGGTTCACCGCCGGCTTCGTTCGCTCGATCGGGATCGTGTCGCCGCTCGTGATCTTCTCGCCCTGCGCACCCTCGCCCTGACCGAGCGCGATGTACCGCTGGCCGACGAGATTGCGGAAACGGATGGTCGCCGTGGCACCGGCAGGCAACCAGTCGCGCTCCTCGAGCGAGAAGGTGACCCGCGCCTGCCGTTCGTCGAAGACCGAGATCTCCTCGACCTGTCCCACGCGGACACCCGCGATGCGGATGTCGTCGCCCTTGTTGAGCGAGGTGACGTCGGAGAAGATCGCGTGGAACTTCGTTCCTCCCCCACCGCCGACACTGGCGATGGTCGCGGCGAGGACACCGGTCGCGATGACGGTGACCACGGCGAACACGATGAGTTTGATCAGGGGTGCTGCCAGACCTCTCACTGGAAGCTCACCTCCGTACCGCGGATCGCCGGAGCGCCGAGCCGGGTGGTCCAGGACGGGACCTCCTCGGGGTCGACACCGGTGGCCTGTCCGTAGATCACGTCGAGCGTGTCCTGTTCCAGACGCGAGCCGGCGTACGAGACGGGAGTCGCGCCGTTGCCCGAGGTGCCGATGATCTCGCCGACGTCGTCGGGGACGCCGGATCCTGCCGGGGCAGGGAAGAAATCGATGGTCTCGGGGCCGGGATTACGCGACGGCACCTGGTACGAACCGTCGTTGACCGAACCGCCCGGATACTGCGGGAAGTTGCGGCCGGGCGCGGTCACGTCGTTGTAGCAGGCCGGTCCGCGATCGTCGAGCAGACGCGGTTCGTCCTGGTTCGGCAGGTAGCGGCCCTTCGGGTTCGTGAACTGGATGTTCGCGCGCACACCCGGGAACGGATCGTCGGCCGCGAGCAGGTCGACGGCGGCCGGCTTCGCGTCGGCGAATCCCTCGAAGGTGCACGGGAAGGACGGCGAGTAACGGGCGAGCAGCTGCAGCGCCTCCTTCGAATCGGCGGACAGCGTGATGATCGAGTTCGAGTTCTGCTCGATGAAATCGGCCGTCTGCGACGACGCTCCCGTCGCGCTCGCGAGCAGCGTGCGGATCTGGTTCTGCTGTTCGACGACCGTGCCACCCGTCGTGCGCAGGTTGTTCAGCGCCTCGACGAGTTCCGGTGCGGCTTCGGAGTAGGTCTGCGAGAAGTCGGCGAGACCGCGCAGATCCTCCTGCAGCGTGGGCAGTTCGACGTTCACCTCACGGAAGATCTGTTCGAGGTCGTCGACCGTCTGCCCCAGCTTCTCCCCGCGTCCGCTCAGTCCCTGTGCCAATGCGCCGAGCGTGTTGGCGAGGTCCTGCGGCGGGACGGCCTCGAGGAGCGGGAGCAGCCCGTCGAGCACGTCGCCGAGTTCGACGGTGCGCTCGCTCGTGTCCTGCACCAGCACATCGCCGTTCGTGACGGGACGCCCCGGATCGTCGGGGATGATCAGCGAGACGTAGCGCTCACCGAAGAGTGTCTTCGGCAGCAGCTGTGCCGTGGCGTTGACCGGGATCAGTTCGGCCTTGTCGGGGTCGAGAGCGAGATGCGCGGTGACGTCGCCGCCTTCCGCGCTCGTTCCGCGGACCTCGCCGACGAGCACACCGCGCGCCTTGACGTCGGCGTTGAGCGGCAGCGCGTTGCCGATGCTGTCGGTGCGGAGGTCGACCTTCACGACCTTCGTGAACGTCTTGTTGTACATCGCGATCGTGACGTACAGGAACAGCGCCAGCACCACGAAGAAGATCAGTCCCAGGGTGCGCCGACGCACGGGCGAAGTGGTCGTGTCGCTCATCCGGCCACCCTCACCGTGGTCGTCGTGCCCCAGATCGCGAGGCTGAGGAAGAAGTCGAGGATCGCGATCGTCACGATCGCGGTACGCACCGCGCGGCCCACGGCCACACCGACGCCGGCGGGACCGCCGCTGGCGTGGAAACCGTAGTAGCAGTGGATGAGGATGACCACGAACGCGAAGACCAGCACTTTCGCGAACGAATACAACACGTCCTCCGGTGGGAGGAACAGATAGAAGTAGTGGTCGTACGAGCCGCTCGACTGGCCGTTGAACAGCGTGCTGATCGTGCGGGTCGCGAGATAGGCCGCGAGGAGACCGATGATGTACAGCGGGATCACGGCGACGAAGCCGGCGATCATCCGGGAGGTCACCAGGAACGGCAGCGACGGCACGGCCATCACCTCGAGGGCGTCGATCTCCTCGCTGATCCTCATGGCGCCGAGCTGTGCCGTGAAGCCGCAGCCCACGGTCGCCGACAACGCGAGCGCCGCGACGATCGGGGCCAACTCACGGGTGTTGACGTAGGCGGAGAGGAAGCCGGTGAGCACCGACGAGCCGAGCTGCTCGAGCGCGGCGTAACCCTGCAGACCCACGACGACGCCGGTGAAGCCGGACATCATGGCGATGACGCCGATGGTGCCACCGATCACAGCGAGTGCACCGCTGCCGAAGGTGACCTCGGCGAGCAACCGCAGGACTTCCTTGCGGTAGTGGGTGAGGGTTCGCGGGGTCCACGCGACGGCGCGCGCGTAGAAGGACATCTGGTCCCCCGCGCGGTCGAGCACGTTCAGCGGTGCGCGCACCGCTCGGCGACCCCGGAGAAGAACGAGATCTCCGCGGCCTCTGGAGACTGTCATCTGGTCAGGATCCCTTCGCAGGAACGATCTGCAGGTACACCATCGTCAGGATCAGGTTCGCGAAGAAGAGCAGCAGGAACGTGATGACGACGGTCTGGTTCACGGCCTCCCCCACGCCCTTCGGGCCCGCACCGGGGTGCAGCCCCTTGTAGGACGCGACGACGCCGGCGATCAACCCGAAGATCGCAGCCTTGAGTTCGGCGACGTAGAGGTCGGGTAGCTGCGCGAGGGCGGAGAAGGAGGCGAGGTAGGCGCCGGGGGTACCGCCCTGCAGCACCACGTTGAAGAAGTAGCCGCCGGCGATGCCGATCACGGAGACGAGACCGTTGAGCAGGAGCGCGACGAGCACCATCGCCAGTACTCGCGGGACGACGAGTCGCTGGATGGGATTGATGCCCAGCACCTCCATCGCGTCGATCTCCTCGCGGATCGTCCGCGAACCGAGGTCGGCGGTGACCGCGGAGCCGGCGGCACCGGCGATCAGCAGAGCCGTCACGATCGGACTGCCCTGCTGGATGACCGCCAGGACGCTCGCGGCGCCGGTGAACGATTCGGCGCCGAGCTGCTTGATCAGCGAGCCGGTCTGCAGCGACACGACGGCGCCGAACGGGATCGCGACGAGCGCCGTCGGAAGAATCGTGACACTGGCGATGAACCACGCCTGTTCGATGAATTCCCGGAATTGGAACGGTCGGCGGAAGGTGTTCCGCACGACGTCGACGAACAGTTCGACGATGTTGCCGGCCTGGGTGAGTGCGCCGTGAACCGGCCGCACGAGCGAGCTCCCCGCCCCCATCTACTCTCCTACTTCTCCAGCCTGCGGCTGTGCCACTACTGACGCTGTACCACTGCTGCGGCTGTTGCTACTGCTGCGGCTGTTGCTACTGCTGGGCCTGCTGCTCGTATCCCTCTCCGGTGTAGGCGGGAATGATCTGGGTGTCGTCGTCGGCATAGCCCCGGGCGGTGTGGGGCGCGCCGTTGTGATCGAGCGACTCGAGGATGGCGCTCTGGGCGGCCGGGGGCAGGGTGTGCAGGATCGACCGCACCCGCTCCTGCCGACGCGCCACCGCCTGCCGCTCGGGCATCCCCGGCGTGGCCTGCATCTGCGGCACGATCCCCTCGACATCGTCCACACCACCGGCATGATGACCCGCCTCGACGAGCGCCTGCTCGTGCGCCATCGTCGCCTCGTCCTTCTCCTCCGACATCCCGATCGGACCGATCATCGTGCCGTTGAGGAACTGCTTGACCACCGGCTCGTCCGAGGTCAGCAACACCTCGCGCGGACCGAACATCACCAACTGCCGGCGGAACAACATGCCGATGTTGTCCGGCACCGTGCGCGCCAGATTGATGTTGTGCGACACGATCAGGATCGTCGCATCGATCTCCGCGTTGATGTCGATCAACGTCTGCGAAATGTAGGTGGTGCGCACCGGATCGAGACCCGAATCCGGCTCGTCGACCAGGATGATCTCCGGATCGAGCACCAACGCCCGCGCCAGGCCGGCGCGCTTGCGCATCCCCCCGGAGATCTCACCCGGGAGCTTGTCCTCGGCGCCGAGCAGACCGACGAGCTCGAGCTTGCTCATCACGATCTGCCGGATCTCCGACTCGGACTTCTTGGTGTGCTCGCGCAGCGGGAAGGCGACATTGTCGTAGAGGTTCATCGACCCGAACAACGCACCGTCCTGGAACAGCACCCCGAACAACTTGCGGATCTCGTAGAGCTCCTTGCTCGAGCACTGCAGGATGTCGGTGCCGTCGATGACGATCGAGCCCTCCTCCGGGCGCAGCAGACCGATCAGCGACTTGAGGAACACCGACTTACCGGTACCCGACGGACCGAGCAACGCGGACACCTCACCCGCCGGCAGCGTCAACGTCACGTCCTGCCAGATACGTTGCGAGCCGAAGGACTTGGTCAGCCCCTCGACGGAAACCTCGACTCCCACGATTACCTCCGCTGTCCGATACCGTCGCCCCCGTGTGGGTTGGGTCACTCTATCGCATGAATAGTGGTACCTGTGACAAGCGATCCTACTCATGAGTAAGGACCTCGTACAAGGGGGCATACATATCTGGACTTATGCCGTGACCTGCATGAACACGATGTAAATATCGAATTCTGCCGATATCGGACATATCGCTCGGCATTCTTGTCCGAGAATGCGAAAGGGCCGTTCCCGCGAAAGTGAATTCGCGGAAACGGCCCTGTGCGGAACCGTCCCGGAGAGCGACGAACGCTCGACGGGGAAGTTCGGAAACCGTCTTACTTGACGGTGACCTTGGCGCCGGCCTCTTCGAGCTTGGCCTTGGCAGCGTCGGCAGCGTCCTTGGCGACCTTCTCGAGGATCGGCTTCGGAGCACCCTCGACGAGGTCCTTGGCTTCCTTCAGGCCCAGGCCGGAGACGATCTCGCGAACGACCTTGATGACCTGGATCTTCTTGTCGCCGGCACCCTCGAGGATGACGTCGAACTCGTCCTGCTCGGACTCGGCCTCGGCAGCAGCGGCCGGAGCACCGGCGGCAGCGACGGCAACCGGAGCAGCAGCGGTGACCTCGAAGGTCTCCTCGAATGCCTTAACGAACTCCGAGAGCTCGAGCAGGGTCAGTTCCTTGAACGCGTCGAGCAGCTCTTCGGTGGTGAGCTTCGCCATGGTGGCGGTCCTTCCTGATAAGTCCCATGTCGCTGATCCGCGACCGGATGGGATGGTGCGTGCCGGAGCACGCGCGGATGTATCTTTCGCGGTGATGCGGATTCGCAGTGATGCGGATCAGCGTCAGGCGGCTTCTTCGCCCGCCTTCTTCTCCTGCAGAGCGGCCGCGAGGCGGGCCACCTGAGAAGCGGGGGCGTTGAACAGGCCTGCGGCCTTTGCCAAGTTGCCCTTCATCGCGCCGGCGAGCTTGGCCAACAGCACCTCGCGGGACTCGAGGTCCGCGATCTGGTTGACCTGCTCCACGGACAGCGCAGCGCCGTCCATGTAGCCGCCCTTGATGACGAGAGCCTTGTTGTCCTTCGCGAAGTTCTTCAGAGCCTTCGCAGCGTCCACCGCTTCGCCCTTGACGAACGCGATGGCGGTCGGACCGACGAACAGGTCGTCGAGACCCTCGACGCCCGCCTCAGCGGCGGCACGCTTGACCAGGGTGTTCTTGGCGACGGAGTAGGTGGCACCCTCTCCGAGAGCGCGACGCAGCTCGGTCAGACTTCCCACCGACAGACCACGGTATTCCGTGATCACGGCAGCGGTGGAGGTCTTGAACTGCTCGGTGATCTCCGCAACTGCGGAAACCTTCTCGGGCTTTGCCATACTTCGCCTCCTCTCAGTAACAGTCGTTTTCCCGGTGTCCCGAGTGGGACGCCCCACCGGACGACCGCCGGGACCGGAAAACGACGAACGCCCCGGCGCAGGGCACACGGGGCGTGAAAGGAGGAGGAACTCGAATGCACCCGGAAGGCACATCACGGCTCACATCTCCCCTAACCTCGTCCTCCTGCGTGGGCCGCCGGACAACTCCGGACCTTCAACCGATCCGCACGCGGATTCGGTGACCAACGGTCTTGGGTAGAACATGATCGGGGTGAAGATCGGCGCACGCCGAACTACCCGACCACTGTAGCGGACGATATCCGCGAAATGCAAAACGGCCGGCACAGCGATGCTGTGCCGGCCGCTTCGAATGCACATCCACTGCGTGCAGTGCGAACTACTCCGCGATCTCGAGGAGGTTGCGGGTGCGCTGCGGATCCACCGGGATGCCCGGGCCGGTGGTCGTAGCGATCGTGACCTTCTTGATGTAGCGGCCCTTCGCGCTGGACGGCTTGGCGCGGAGCACCTCGTCCAGAGCAGCAGCGTAGTTCTCGACCAGCTTGGTCTCGTCGAACGAGGCCTTGCCGATCACGAAGTGCAGGTTGGCGTTCTTGTCGACGCGGAAGCTGATCTTGCCACCCTTGATGTCGGTGACGGCCTTCGCGACGTCCGGGGTGACCGTACCCGTCTTCGGGTTCGGCATCAGACCACGGGGACCGAGGACGCGGGCGATACGACCGACCTTCGCCATCTGGTCGGGGGTCGCGATCGCGGCGTCGAAGTCCAGCCAGCCGCCCTGGATGCGCTCGATCAGATCCTCGGCGCCCACGACGTCGGCGCCTGCGGCCTCGGCCTCGGCAGCCTTCTCGCCCACCGCGAAGACGATGACGCGAGCGGTCTTACCCGTGCCGTGCGGCAGGTTGACCGTGCCGCGCACCATCTGGTCCGCCTTACGGGGATCCACACCGAGTCGCATGGCGACCTCGACGGTGGCGTCGTAGTTCTTCGAGGTGGTCTCCTTCGCGAGCTTCGCAGCTGCGAGGGGGCTGTACAGGTTGTCCGAGTCGATCTTCTCGGCCGCGGCGAGGTATGCCTTGCTGCGCTTTGCCATGTTCTTTCCTAACTTCTCACCGGCAGGTGAATGGTTCGGGCGTGGTAGCGGGCCTGGCCGGCCCTCCCACGAGTGCTACTGCAGGCGGGGACGGGTCCCCGGAACAGTGAGGGCTCAGCCCTCGACCGTGATGCCCATCGACCGAGCGGTGCCGGCGATGATCTTCGCGGCAGCCTCGATGTCGTTGGCGTTCAGGTCTTCCTGCTTGGTCTTGGCGATCTCGCGCACCTGATCCATGGTCACCTTGGCGACCTTGGTCTTGTGCGGCTCGCCGGAGCCCTTCTGCACGCCTGCAGCCTTGAGCAGGAGCTTCGCGGCCGGCGGGGTCTTCAGCTTGAAGTCGAACGAGCGGTCCTCGTAGACCGTGATCTCGACCGGCACGACGTTGCCACGCTGCGACTCGGTCGCCGCGTTGTACGCCTTGCAGAACTCCATGATGTTGACGCCGTGCTGACCCAACGCGGGGCCGACCGGCGGAGCCGGGTTGGCCTGGCCGGCCTGGATCTGGAGCTTGATGAGCCCGGCGATCTTCTTCTTCTTGGGGGGCATCTCTATTCCTAGTTTCTTGCTCGGTGTGGTTCTTGCGTACTGCTACTGCAAGCTTGTGCGCGCCGGATGCCGGCGCCGTCGGGTCCCGGGGACCGTCAGATCTTCGACACCTGGTTGAACGACAACTCCACGGGAGTCTCACGGCCGAAGATCGACACCAGGACCTTGAGCTTCTGCTGCTCGGCGTTGACCTCGCTGATGGAGGCGGGCAGCGTCGCGAACGGGCCGTCCATCACGGTGACGGACTCGCCGACCTCGAAGTCCACCTCGATGGCGGGCTTCGCAGCGGCGGCGGGAGCCTGCTCGCCTGCGGCCGGGGCACCGGCCGCCGGCTTCTTCTTCGCCTGCTGCGGGAGGAGGAACTTCACGACCTCCTTGATCGTCAGCGGCGACGGACGCGACGTGGCTCCGACGAAGCCGGTCACGCCGGGCGTGTTCCGGACGGCACCCCACGACTCGTCGTTGAGTTCCATCCGGACGAGGATGTAGCCGGGCAGGACCTTGCGGTTGACCTGCTTGCGCTGACCGTTCTTGATCTCGGTGACCTCTTCGGTCGGCACCTCGACCTGGAAGATGTAATCGGCGAGGTCGAGGTTCTGGACACGGGTCTCGAGGTTGGTCTTGACCTTGTTCTCGTAACCGGCGTAGGAGTGCACGACGTACCAGTCGCCGGGCTCACGCCGCAGCTGCTTCTCGAGGGCCTCGGCCGGATCGACCTCGTCCTCTTCGGCGGGCGCGTCAGCGGCGTCCTCCGCTGCGTCGGAGACATCGGCATCGGACTCGACATCGGTGCCGGACTCGACAGCAGCGTCGGACTCGGAGACCTCGGTGTCCGCATCCGCCGACTCGGCCGTCACGTCGTCAACCAAGGCCTCGTCCGAAACGTGCTCCTCGGCCGAAGCCTCGTACGAGTCGTTCTCGGGGGTGCTCACCGGGCACTTTCCTCTCGTCGATCACATTTTTCGTCTCGCGCGGACAGGCGCTAACCGAACAACCAGCTGACGCCCTGTACGAACGCCAGATCCAATCCGAAGATGAACGCCGTCATGACGGTCACGAACGCAAGGACCACGAGTGTGTAGGTGGTCAACTGCTTGCGGTTGGGCCAGATCACCTTGCGGAGCTCGGCGACGACCTCACGGAAGAAGCGCACGAGTCGCTTGAAGATGTTCTCGGACTTCGCGGCGGGACGATCGCTCACGGCCGTGGCCGAACGCGACGTCGCCTTCATGGACACCGCGCTCGTCGTGGAAGCCGAGGAACCGGCTGCACCACGACGGGTGGCCCGCTTGCCGGTCGGCCGAGCAGCCGCGGAGGAACCGTCGGGGGTCGCGCCGGTAGCCGTTCCAGCGTCGCCGGGGATGTTCCCTGCGGTGCCGCTGTGGCGCTGACCGCGCTCCTCGCTCACATCGTTCCTCTCGGTCGCTGGCAGTCCGGGGGCAGGGGCGACAGGACTTGAACCTGCAACCTGCGGTTTTGGAGACCGCTGCTCTGCCAATTGAGCTACGCCCCTCTGGTCGGACATCCACACTCGTACGAAGCGAGTGTCCGGAACCGACCCATCTGCGACCACATGACACGCGCGCTACCCCGTCGGGCCGTTACGGCCTTCGTAGAGCAGCGCGCTGCTATGCGATCCCAGAAGCCTAAGTGTACTGCATTGCCCCGGGACAAACCCAATCCGCTCGGCCGTCAGGCCAAACGGACCGTTGCCGTGGCCCGACCGAAGATCTTGCGACCGTCGGACTTCGCCACGATAGCGACCACTGCTGTCTTGCTCTCCGCGTCCACCGACTTGATCTTGCCGGTGAACTCGATCTCGGCGGCCTTGTCGGCCTCCACATATACCGGACTGGTGAACCGAACGTTGTATTCGGTCACCGCGCCGGGGTCTCCCAGCCACTCCGTGACGAAGCCGGCCGCGATGCCCATCGAGAGCATGCCGTGCCCGACGACGTCGCGCAAGCCGGCCAGTTCGGCCACCTTGTCGCTCCAGTGGATCGGGTTGGGATCACCCGACACACCTGCATAGTTGACCAGATTTCCGCGCGTGAGTGTGACGACCTTCGACGGAAGCTCGTCCCCTACCGCGACATCCGCGAAACTACGGAGTGTCACTGTGCATCACCACATCCTTGACCGCGTGCGCGATGTTGTCGTCGACCTCGCCACCGGAACGGGCGACGAGCGTCGTCCAGGACGTGAGCACGAGATTGTCGTACTGATCGGTGATCACGTTCTTGGTGGTGATGATGTCGCTGCCGGCAGCCTGACGGAAATCGTCGAGGTAGACGTCGCAGAACAGCCTGTCGCCGGCCTGGATCGGGCGGTGGTAGACCATCCGCTGGTCGGTCTGCATGATCTGGCTCAGGTCGTATCCGGTGACGACCTCTTCGAACAGCTTGCGCTGCGCGATCATGCCGACGATCGAGACGAAGGTCAGCGGCGCGATCACTCCGTCGTACCCCAGCCCGCGGGCTGCGTCGTCGTCGTGATGCGCCGGATGCGAATCGCGCACGGCACGGGCGTACTCGCGGATCTTCTCGCGACCCACCTCGTAGTAGTCGTCCACCCGGTAGTGGTGGCCGACCATGGACTTGGCGTGCGCGGCGGCATCGAACGGGATCCCGGCCTGTTCGGTCGCGTCCACCGATTCCTGGTTCTCGAGTACGTTCGTCATACGCAAAACCTCCGCAATTCCGACGACGCCAACTGGCACGGTCGGTATTGCGGAGACCTTACGCGTCGACGTCGTTCCGACCGGCTACTTGGACTCGCGGTGCGACTGGTGCGTACCGCAGTTCGGGCAGAACTTCTTCAGTTCGAGCCGGTCGGGGTCGTTGCGACGGTTCTTCTTGGTGATGTAGTTGCGGTGCTTGCACACCTCGCAGGCCAAGGTGATCTTCGGCCGAACGTCAGTAGAGGAGGCCACGGGATGCCTTCTTTCGCGTCAATCCGATCAGTATCGATCAGGGTGGATCAATGAACTTTTGGTAGCGGTGACCGGACTTGAACCGGCGACGCAACGATTATGAGTCGTTTGCTCTACCAACTGAGCTACACCGCCTCGGTGCCGAGTGTCGCTACGAAGGCGGCACCTCAATCCAGCGAGCCCCCTGACGGAATCGAACCGTCGACCTTTTCCTTACCATGGAAACGCTCTGCCGACTGAGCTAAGGGGGCGTGGCCTCCGGAGCATCTCTGCTCGCTGCGGCCTCCAAAAGATTACACACACTCGGTCCTGGTGCAAAATCCGCTGGTAGAGGCCCATAAACGCCGCTGCTCTCCGAGCTCTGCGCACCCGCACCCACCCGTGCCCACACGTACGCGCGCGGTGGGCCGGCGGTGGGTACCGGGCGCGGGACGGAACGGCACCGCGTGCCGAGCCGGCCAGAACCTCGGGAGAGTCCCGGGAGAGCAGGACCCACACTCCCGGACCACACTCCAGGGCCTGCGCTACAAGGACCTGCACTACAGAGAATCCGCACTACAGAGACCCCGGAATGCAGAACGGCCCCGGTTCCGAAGAACCGGGGCCGTTCCGGTGGCAGGTGTAGGATTCGAACCTACGTAGGCGTAAGCCGACGGATTTACAGTCCGCTCCCATTGGCCGCTCGGGCAACCTGCCGGGTGCGATCGGGACCGCGTCCTCGATGCGTTTGGAAGAATACAACGCATACCCCCCCGAAACGCAAACCGAGTGGTCACAGCCCCGCGCGACCCGATAGCGTCGGGTGGACAGAACCCTTACAGACCGACCCGGAAGTGGAGTGAGACGTGGCTGATTCGTCGTTCGATGTGGTGAGCAAGGTCGACCGCCAGGAAGTGGACAACGCGCTGAACCAGGCGGCGAAGGAGATCGCCAACCGCTTCGATTTCCGGAACACCGGGGCGCACATCGAGTGGTCGGGTGACGAGGCCATCACGATCTCGGCCGAGACCGAGGACCGCGCACTCGCCGCGCTGGAGGTCTTCAAGGAGAAGCTGATCCGCCGAGACCTCTCGCTGAAGTCCTTCGACGCCGGCGAGCCGACGCAGTCCGGCAAGGTCTACAAGATCACCGGAACCCTGGTGCAGGGCATCAGCCAGGAGAACGCCAAGAAGATCTCCAAGCTCATCCGTGACGAGGGCCCCAAGGGCGTCAAGGCGCAGATCCAGGGCGACGAGCTACGCGTGACCAGCAAGAAGCGCGACGACCTGCAGGCCGTCATCTCGCTGCTCAAGAACGCCGACCTCGACATCGCCCTGCAGTTCGTCAACTACCGCTAGTTCGTCAACTACCGCTGGTTCGTCGAGCACCGCTGGTTCGTCGACCTCTGCTGACGAACCCCTCCCCTACGACACCGCCCGCGACTTCCGTCGCGGGCGGTGTCGTCTGTGGGTGTCGTGTGCCGTCCGGTTAGCGGATCCCGGCCATGCGCTCGAGTCGTTCGATGCGGTCGGCCATCGGCGGATGCGTCGAGAACAGCCGGCTCATCCTGTCGCCCGCCCGGAACGGGTTGGCGATCATCAGGTGCGACTGGGCCGCGAGCTTCGGTTCGGGCGGCAGCGGCGCGGCCTGCGTGCCGAGAGCGAGCTTGCGCAGCGCCGACGCCAGGGCCAGCGGGTCGCCGGTGAGCTCGGCACCGGACTGGTCGGCCTGGTACTCGCGCGACCTCGACACGGCGAGCTTGACGACCGATGCCGCGATGGGGCCGAGCAGGGAAACCAGCAGCAGCGCCAGCGGATTCGCGCCACCCTCCCGGTTGCCGAATGCCGACGCGAAGAACGCGAAGTTCGCCAGACCCGAGATGACGGCGGCCATCGCGCCGGCGACCGACGAGATGAGGATGTCGCGGTTGTAGACGTGGGCGAGTTCGTGGCCGAGCACCGCGCGCAGTTCCCGTTCGTTCAGGATCTCCAGGATGCCCGTCGTGCAGCACACGGCGGCGTTGCGCGGGTTACGTCCCGTGGCGAACGCGTTGGGGGCGTTGGTGGGGCTGATGTAGAGCCGCGGCATGGGCTGGTGCGCTGCGGTCGCGAGTTCGCGCACGATCCGGTACATCGCCGGAGCCTGCACCTCGGTGACAGGCTGGGCGTGCATCGCCCGTAGGGCGAGCTTGTCGCTGTTGAAGTACGCGTAGCCGTTCATGCCGACGGCGAGCACGATCGATATCAGCAGGATCGTCGAGTTCTGGAACAACGCTCCGACGAACACGATCAGCGCGGACATTCCGATCAGCAGACCGGCCGTCTTGAGACGGTTCGAGTATCCGTGCACGTCGCACCCCTTCCGCACCACGATTCCCCACTCGTTCGTCCAACGAACGAGCGCACGGCGCGGTTCCCGCCCCGAAACGGGGCGGGACCACACGACGGTCCGTCAGCCCACGCGGGCGACGGTGAAGTCCACGAGGCGACGCAACGCCTCGTTCGCCGGGCCCTGAGGCAGGGCGTCGAGTTCGGCGTGGGCGCGGGCGGCATAGGTCGCGAGGGTCGCCTTCGCCGCATCCATCCCCGGCGAGCGAACGAGCAGCTCGAGTGCCTCCGCGACGTGCGCTTCGTCCTCGATGGGACCGACGAGCAGTTCGCGCAGGCGATCGGCCTCCGGCCCGGTCTCCTGCAGCGCGTAGAGCACCGGCAGGGTGTACACGCCCTCGCGGAGATCGGTTCCGGGGGTCTTGCCCGACTCCGTGGTGTCGGACGCGATGTCGATGATGTCGTCGACGATCTGGAAGGCGGTGCCGACGGCGTCGCCGAGTCGTTCGAGACGCTCGACGTGTTCCGGATCGGCGCCCGAGAACGTACCGCCGAAGCGACCGCTGGCGGCGATCAGCGAACCGGTCTTCTCCCAGATCACCCGCAGGTAGTGCTCGACCGGGTCGTCGTTGCTGCGCACACCGATGGTCTCGCGCATCTGACCGGTGACCAGCTCGGCGAACGTCTCCGCGATGATCTGCACGGCCGACGGACCGAGGGTCGACACCAGTCGCGAGGCGTGCGCGAACAGGTAGTCGCCGGCGAGGATCGCGACGCTGTTGCCCCAGCGCACGTTGGCGCTCGGAGCTCCGCGACGCATCGTCGCCTCGTCCATCACGTCGTCGTGGTAGAGCGTCGCGAGGTGCACGAGCTCGACGACGGTCGCCGCCGTCACCACGGCGGGATCGGTGGGCTTCGGCCCGAGCTGCGCGGTGAGGATCGTGAACAGCGGCCGGAACCGCTTGCCACCCGCCTTCGCCAGGTGCAGTGCGGCCTCCGTCAGGAAGTCCTCACCGTCGGACAATTCCTCGACCAGGAGCTTCTCGACGCTCGCGAGGCCGTCCCCGACTGTCGCGGCGAGGACCGGATCGCCGAGTTCCACACCGGCCACGACGGTGCTCGGCGCCGCATCGGCCGAACCGGCGGTCCGAGCCGCCCCCTCAGTGCTCACGATGACGTACCCATCCTGTTCTGTCGCCTCGACTTCACCGTAGTGAACCTAGCCGTTCGTTCCCCGATCCACCTCGTCGAGGCGGCCGATCGCGGCCTGAGAAGATGGAGCGGTGGTGGCCGAACACTCCGCGCGAGATCCGCGGCAATCCCAGTCCTGCGTTCCCGACAGTACCGATGTTCTCGTCGTCGGTGCCGGTCCAGCCGGTTCCGCCGCCGCTGCGTGGGCTGCCCGCGCCGGTCGCGAGGTGCTGCTCGTCGATGCCGCGACCTTCCCTCGCGACAAGACCTGTGGTGACGGACTGACCCCGCGCGCCGTCGCCGAACTCGACGAACTCGGTCTCGGCGACTGGCTGCGCACCCGCACCGTCAACCGCGGTCTGCGTCTCGAGGGCTTCGGTGGCCGCTTCGAACTCCCCTGGCCCGACTCGTCGTTCCCCGTCGTGGGCAGTGCCGTGCCGCGCACCGAACTCGACGCCCGGATCCGGCAGGTCGCGCTCGACTCGGGTGCCCGCGCCGTGGACGGGACGAAGGCCGTCGACGTCGAACGCGACGGCGACCGGGTCTCGGCCGTGATCTTCCGCACCGCCGACGGACCGCGGACCGTCCGGTGCCGCATGTTGATCGTCGCCGACGGGGTGCGCTCTCCCCTCGGCAAGGTGCTCGGACGTCGCTGGCACCGCGACACCACCTACGGCGTGGCCGCGCGGGCCTACGCCACCTCCCCGCGCAGCGACGATCCGTGGATCACCTCGCACCTCGAACTGCGCGACGACGCGGGCGCCGTCCAGCCGGGTTACGGCTGGGTGTTCCCGCTCGGCACCGGCGAGGTGAACCTGGGGGTGGGCACCCTCGCGACCGCCTCGCGACCCGCGAACGGATCGCTGCGACCGCTCATCGACCTGTACGCGCGGCAGCGCCGCAGCGAATGGGAGCTCGGTGAGGTGACGCGGGTGGCGTCGGCGCTGCTGCCCATGGGCGGAGCCGTGTCGGGGGTCGCGGGCAGGAACTGGGCGTTGATCGGCGACGCCGCAGCGTGCGTCAATCCGCTCAACGGCGAGGGCATCGACTACGGACTCGAGGGCGGGCGGCTGGTCGCCGGGTTGCTCGACTCCGACGACCTCACCGAACTGTGGCCGGCGACGCTGCGCTCCCACTACGGCCGGGCGTTCTCCACCGCGCGTCGCCTCGCGAACCTGCTCACGATCCCGAAGTTCCTGCCGGCGACGGGTCCGATCGCGATGCGGTCGCGGACGATGATGTCGGTCGCGGTGCGGGTGATGGGCAATCTCGTCACCGACGAGGACGCCGACTTCGTGGCCCGGGTGTGGCGGACGAGCGGTCATCTCTCGATGCGCTGGGATCGGCAGCCGCTCTTCGCCTGAGCCGCTACATGTGCCGCGCGGCTACTTGCGTACCGCGCTGCACCGATGCGCGCGGCTACGTGCGTACCGCGCTGCACCGATGCGCGCGGCTACGTGCGTACCGCGCGGTGCAGGGCGGTGATGCCCCCGGTGAGATTGCGCCACTTCACGTCGCTCCAGCCCGCGGCCTCGATGCGCCGGGCGAGCTGTTCCTGATCGGGCCAGGCCCGGATCGATTCGGCGAGGTAGACGTAGGCGTCGGGATTGCTGCTGACCGCCCGCGCGACCCGCGGCAGCGTCCGCATCAGGTACTCCATGTAGACGGTGCGCAGCGGTTCGCGCACGGGCGTGGAGAACTCGCACACCACGAGGCGTCCACCCGGCTTGACCACGCGGGCGATCTCGCGCAGTCCCTCGTCCGGGTCGGCGACGTTGCGCAGGCCGAAGGAGATGGTCGCGGCGTCGAAGACGGCGTCGGCGAACGGCAGTCGCATCGCGTCGCCCGCGACCATCGGGACGTTGCGGAACTCACCGGCGTGCAGCATGCCCGTGGAGAAGTCGGTGGCGACGACCCATGCGCCGGACCGTCCGAGTTCGACGGTGGAGACCCCGGTGCCGGCGGCCAGGTCGAGCACGCGCTCGCCGGGCTTCAGGTCGAGGGCGGCACGGGTCGCGCGACGCCACCCGCGGTCCTGCCCGAACGACAGGACGGTGTTGGTCAGGTCGTAGCGTGCAGCGACCCCGTCGAACATGGACGCGACCTCACGCGGGTCCTTGTCGAGCGACGCGCGTGATCCGTGAGTTGTTGCCACGGCCGAAACGTTACCCGCTCCCCTGCGCCGTCCCGGCCGTCGTGCCGTCCCGGGAGCGACGTCGAGACGGACGTTGCGTTCGTCACACCCGAAGTTCCCGACCCTTCTCGTCGGAGGGGGCTGCGGCAGCCGCGTTCCTCTTCCGCCTGAGCCAGATCGACACGGGCATGGCGATCAGCCATGTGACGACAATCACTGATCCGGTGGGGATCAGTGCGACGCGAGCGTCCCGACCGGTCACGCGAACGAGATCGGGATCACTCCGGGCGTATTCGACGGCGATCCGCTGCCCGGTGGTCAGCCCCGTCGGATACAGAACACCCAGCTCGGGATTGTGTGTCACGCCGTCGGGGGTGACGAAACTCACCGCGGACCGGAGGGATCCGGCCGAGAGCACCTCGGCGACGGCCGTACCCGTGTCGGAGCGGATGGTGAGGTCGTTGCGGAGAGCGCCGAGGAACAGGATCACCGCGAGGGCGGAGATCGCCGCCGCGACGATGAGAACCGCGCGCCGCGCGCGCTCGGGTCCGCTCACAGCTGCGCCCGCACCGCCGCGTGCAGTTCGCGCAAGCCGGCCCGATCCGTGGTGACCTCGACCACACGGATGCCTGCGGGCGGCACCGTGTCGTCCGCGAGCGCCAGCGCGAGGCCCTGCAGATCCACCCGCTCGTGCGGGACGCGGTAGGCCGCGCACAGTGCCGCGAGGTCCATGCCGTGCGGCGTGCCGAATACACGCTCGAAGACACCTGCGTACTGCGGGTCGCCCTGTTCGAGCAATTCGAAGATTCCGCCGCCGTCGTCGTTCGCGACGACGATGGTGAGGTTCTGCGGACGCGGCTCCGACGGTCCGATGAGCAGGCCCGACGCGTCGTGCAGGAAGGTCAGGTCGCCGAGCAGCGCGACGGTCCGTCCCTGCTCGTAGGCGAGTGCGGCACCGACGGCGGTGGAGACCGTGCCGTCGATCCCGGCGACACCGCGGTTGGACAGCACCTTCACGTCCGGCTTCGGGTAGCTCACGAGCGCCGCGTCGCGCACCGGGTTCGACGCCCCGAGCAGCAGCTGGTCGCCGGGCTTCAGTGAATCCGTCACCACCGCGGCGACGTGCAGTCCGGTGGCCTTCGGATGCCCGTCGAGCTGGGCGCGCACGGCCTTGTCGGTGTGCGCCGAGAGCTGGCGGCATCGTTCGAGCCACGCCTCGTCGGGTGCTCCCGACACCACGGCGCGGGTGCCGGTGGCGATGACGTTGCCCGAGACGTCGGGCCAGCGCGGCCCGGTGGTCAGCGCGTAGACGGTGACGGCGGGGTCGGCGAGCAGGTTCGACACCGGCCGATGCAGCGTGGGCCGGCCGGTGATGATCGCCTGGCGCGGCTTCAGGTGCGGCAGCGCCATCGGATGCACCGGGATGCCGTGCAGCGGTGCGGTGGGTTCGGCGACGGTCGGCAGCCCGGACAGCTCGGGGCGGTGAGCGGAACCGTGACCGGAGACGACGATCGTGTCGGGGGTCAGATCGATCTCGAGCGGGACGTCGAGGGTGGCGTTCACCGTGGTGGTCCAGGCCTTGCCGTCGGGACGCCCCTCGGGCACCGGTCCCTTCGCGTCGAGCTCGGGCACGAGCGGTTCGCGCAGCGGGATGTCGAAGTGGACCGGGCCGGCGTTGCCGGAGCGGGTTCCGCGGGCGGCGGCGAGCACTCGGGAGACCGCCGAACGCCACTGGCTGTTCTGTTCGGTGCCTTCGGCGAGTCCGAGGCTGATGGTCGCGCGTACCTGGGTGCCGAACATTCCGAGCTGTTCGACGGTCTGGTTCGCGCCGGATCCGAGCAGTTCGTAGGGGCGATTGGCGCTGAGCACGACCAATGGGACGCGGGCGTAGTTCGCCTCGAGCACGGCCGGTGCGAGGTTGGCCACGGCGGTCCCGGAGGTCATGACAACCGGGACGGGACGACCCGAGGCGAGGGCCAGGCCGATCGCGAGGAATCCGGCGGTGCGCTCGTCGATACGCATGTGCAGGCGCAGACGTCCTGCGTTGTCGGCGGCCTGGAGCGCGAAGGCGAGCGGCGCGTTGCGCGAGCCCGGGCACAGCACGACGTCCCGAACACCGCCCCGGGCGAGTTCGTCGACGACAGCAGTGGCCTGGGCAGTGGACGGATTCACGGAGTCCAGGGTAATTGCGCCGGAAGTGTGGCCGGGTCCAGGTGTGGTCAGAATGGAGGCCGTGCGCACAGTCTTCGATCCCGCCGAGTCGAGTCCCGGCCGCTTCTACCGCCTTCTCACCGCGACAATCGTGCCGAGACCGATCGCATGGGTGTCGACCGAGGCCGAGGACGGTGTGTTCAATCTCGCTCCGTACAGCTTCTTCACGGTGGCGAGTACGGCCCCGCCGGTCGTGCAGTTCACGTCCGTGGGCCGCAAGGACAGCCTGCGGAACATCGAGCAGACGGGCGAGTTCGTGATCAACATCGCGACCGTGCCGTTGATGGAGAAGGTCAACGCCTCGTCGGCGGCGTTCCCGCACGACATCGACGAGTTCACGGAGGTGGGTCTGCACGCCGAGCCGAGCGAGCGGGTGCGGCCCCCGCGGGTCGCGGAGGCACCCGCCTCGATCGAGTGCCGGCTGCATCGAGTGATCGAGATCGGCGACTCGTTCGTCGTGATGGGCGACGTCCTCGCGGTGACGGTCGACCCCGAGGTGCTGGCGGAGGACGGTGCCCCGGATTTCGCGGCGCTCGGCGCGGTGAGCCGGTTGGGGCGGACGGAATGGGGCCTGACGCCCGCGGTGCGGAGACTGGAGCGGCCCGGCACTCCCGGGTGAGAACACAGGTTAGGCTCCGCTGAACGATCGTCGGGATGCTGCACGTCGTCAGTGATGGCATCCGAGCAACCTCGGAGGGCCGCATGGCGAAGAGCACCGGAACCGCACGGCGCAACCCCTATCTCAAGCCCGGGTCGCGGCGGATGGTGCGCGCGCAGGTACTCGCCGCCGAACGCATCAGCCCGACCTTCGTGCGCATCACCGTGAGCGGCGACGACGTCGACTCGATCGCACCGATGGGCTTCGACCATTGGTTCCGCATGTTCTTCCCCACCCCGGAGCAGCAGGAACTGACCCTCCCCGGGGCGACGGACGACCGTTGGTGGCCCGAATATCAAGAGCTCCCCGAGGAGCGGCGGCCCGTGCTGCGGAACTACACGTTCCGCCGCGTGCGACCTGCGGGAACCGGGCTGTTCGGCCCGACTTCCGAGATCGAGATCGATTTCGCGTCGCACGGCGATCTGGGCCCGGCCTCGGCATGGGCGGAGCGGGCACAGCCCGGCGACGAGATCGGCATCCTCGACGAGGGCATCAGCAACCTCCCTCTCGACGAGGCGCGGTCGTGGCTGCTCGTCGGTGACGAGAGCGCCGTGCCCGCCGTGGCCGGCATCCTCGACTCGATCCTCGCCCTCGATCCGCTCGCGTCCGTCGAGGTCTTCGTCGAGGTTCCGCACCCCGACGACCTCACCGCCCAGGACCTGCCGACGGGAGAGAACGTGCGGGTTCATCCGGTGATCAGGACCGATGCCGAGGCGGTACCGGGCAGTCTCGTCGCCGACGCGGTGCGGAAGTCGACCCCGTCGTCGGATTCCGCCCACGCATTCGTCGCGGGCGAGTCGTCGCTCGCGACCGGCGTGCGCCGTCATCTCGTGCGCGAGTGCGGCTGGGACCGGTCGGCGGTGACCTTCATCGGATATTGGAAGTACGGCGAGCCCGTCTACTGACGGTCCGAATCTTCCCCGGAACGACGAACGTCGCGGTACCGACCGGCGAACCGGTTCGGGACCGCGACGTCCGGATGTCGCTGGTGTCGGCTCAGCCGGCGTGCTTCTGGATGAGATCACCCAGGCGCGGCAGGGCCTCGACGACGTGCTTCTTGGCCGAGGGGCGCAGCGAGTCGTAGACCTTCTTGACGCCGGACTTCGACGTGCCGGCGATGCGCTCGTCGGTCACCCCGAGAAGAGCGTCGGCGACGACCTCGCCGCGGGCGACCAGGAAGTCCGAGAACGAACCGTTGCCTGCGTACTCCACCCAGAACGGCTGGAGCTTCTCGACGAATTCGGGCAGCAGACCTTCGACGGCACCCGGCACGATGCCCGGGCCGACCTTCTTCACTGCTGCGTAGCCACCCTTGAGGGCGAGACCGGACGCACCCTTCTTGTCCGACACCTCAGCATCGATCAGGGCTTCGACGTCTGCCTTGACCGCCGGGAACTTGTCGGCGCCGAGGAGGGCATCGCCCAGAGCTGCAACCACTTTCACTGCCTCCGTAGATGTGACACTTGTGACCGTTGGGACGCGGGGAACGATATACGACGATTCCGTGCCGTCACAGTCCGCGTCCGGCGAGGTCGTCACAGTCCGCGTCCGGCGAGCACCGTACGGCACCGACGCACCCGTTCGCACCACCACTCGACTCGATCGGGATCGGCCCGCAGCGCATCGAGCCGCTCGGGTTCGGGCTCGACCGCGACGACGTCGAGCGCTCCGTCGGACATGTGCAGAGCCGGCGCGACGTCGGCTTCGAAGAAGCCACCCGTGCCCAGCCCGCAGGCGTACGGGAGGTCGGGCAGGGCAGCGGCCGCCGCGAGACCGGTGGCGATTCCCACCGCCGAGTCGAGAGCGCTCGAGACGACCACCTCGACGCCGTGTCCGGCGAGTTCGTCGGCGAGCGCGACGAGGCGTCGGACCCCGCCGAGCGGCGCGACCTTCACGATGGCGACATCCGCTCCCCCGGCCCGCACGACCCGCAGGGGATCCTCGGCGCGGCGGATGCTCTCGTCCGCCGCGATGCGCACCCCGGGCAGTCGCCGGCGCACCTCGACGAGTTCGGGGACGGTCGCGCACGGCTGCTCGGCGTATTCGAGCGGACCGTCGGCGGTGAGTGCCGTGAGCGCACGGACGGCCTCGTCCACGCTCCAGCCGCCGTTCGCGTCGATCCGGACGTTGGGCACGTGCTCGCGCACGGCCCGGACACGAGCGACATCCTGCGCGAGATCCTGGCCCGGCTCGGCGACCTTCACCTTCGCGGTGCGCGCGCCGGGGAACCGGGCGAGCACCTCGGGGACGCGCTCCGGGCCGATGGCGGGCACGGTCGCGTTGACAGCGATCCGGGAGCGGCGCGGAGCCGGATGGCCCTGCCAGGCGGATTCGATCGCCGACTGCAACCAGTGCGCCGCCTCGTCGTCACCGTATTCGGGGAACGGCCCGAACTCGCCCCACCCGGCGGGTCCGCGCAGCAGCAGCACCTCGCGTTCGGTGATGCCGCGGAACCGGACGCGCATGGGCATCGAGACGACGACCGCCCCGTCGAGCAGCTCGTCCGCGGACGGGAGGGGTAGGGAGGTCACGGCTGGCCCGGCAGCAACTGGACCATCAGCGCCTCGCAGTCGGCGAGGAGGTTGCCGTCGACATCGCGCAGTTCGGCCTTGCAGAAGGCCTTGCGACCGTCCACGCGGTCGACCCAGCCGTCGACGACGAGTTCGGTCTCGATCGGGGTGATCCTGCGGTAGTTGACGTGGAGATAGGCAGTGCGGGCGATCGGCCGGCCGTTGGCGTGGATGACCATGCCGAACAGGTCGTCGAACAGCAGCGGCAACGTGCCGCCGTGCGCGGCCCCGTTGCCTCCGAGGTGGTAGCGGCGGAAGACGCCGCGTTCACGGACACCGTCCGGTCCGTACTTCTCGATCGTCCACGGCAGCAGCAGCGCACTGCCGCGTCCGGGCAGGTCCACGTTGAAGCCGGCGGGCGAGCGGCCCTCGGGCACGGCGTGCTCGGCGAGCAGATCGACCAGGGCCTCGGTCTGCTCGATCGCGCGGTCGACGACCTCGTCCGGCGGGTTCGTGGCGACCATCAGATCCTGCAGACGCCGGAAGGTCTCGACGAAGCGACCGTAGTTCGGCCCCGCCTTCACCGGTTCGTAGACCGGAAATCCACCGTGGTGTTCGTAGTCGTCGCGGGGATCGGTCTGCTCGCTCATGGTTGTGCACGTTATCGGGCGGCAGCACACATCGTCGCGATGCCCGGCCCTTTATGGTGACGAGGTGACCTTCGATCCAGAATTGTGGCGCCCGGTACCCGGGTTCGAGAACCTCACCGACATCACCTATCACCGACACGTCACGCAGGGCACGGTCCGCGTCGCGTTCGATCGTCCCGAGGTGCGCAACGCCTTCCGCCCGCACACCGTCGACGAGCTCTACCGCGTGCTCGACCACGCGCGGACCACCTCCGACGTCGGCGTCGTGCTGCTCACGGGCAACGGCCCGAGCCCGAAGGACGGCGGATGGGCGTTCTGCTCCGGCGGCGACCAGCGGATCCGGGGCCGCAGCGGCTACCAGTACGCGAGCGGCGAGACGGCCGACACCGTCGACAAGGCCCGCGCCGGCCGCCTGCACATCCTCGAGGTCCAGCGGCTGATCCGGTTCATGCCGAAGGTCGTCATCGCTCTGGTCAACGGCTGGGCCGCCGGCGGCGGGCACAGCCTGCACGTCACGTGCGACCTGACGCTCGCCTCCCGCGAGCACGCTCGCTTCAAGCAGACCGACGCCGACGTGGGCAGCTTCGACGGTGGCTACGGCAGCGCCTACCTCGCCAAGATGGTCGGCCAGAAGTTCGCGCGGGAGATCTTCTTCCTCGGCGACACCTACACGGCCGAGGAGATGCACCACATGGGTGCGGTCAACAAGGTCGTCGACCACGACGAGCTCGAGAACGTCGCGCTGGAGTGGGCGCAGAAGATCAACGGCAAGTCGCCGCAGGCGCAGCGCATGCTCAAGTACGCCTTCAATCTGCAGGACGACGGACTCGTCGGCCAGCAGTTGTTCGCGGGCGAGGCCACGCGCCTGGCCTACATGACCGACGAAGCGATCGAGGGTCGCGACGCCTTCCTGGAGAAGCGCGATCCCGACTGGTCGCCGTACCCCCACTACTACTGATCCTGACGCGACGAACCGGGCTTCGCCCCTGCTACAGCAGGTGCAAGGCCCGGTTCGCCACGCAAGGAGGGGTCGTCGGACGGAAGGTCAGACGCAGTCGCGGCAGAAGGCCTGCTCGCCGTCGCCCGTCGCGCGGCGGCTGTGGTGCTGGACGAGGAAGCAGCCCATGCAGGTGAACTCGTCCGACTGCTTCGGCAGGACCTGGACCGAGAGCTCCTCCGCCGACAGTGCCGAGAGGTCGGCGCCGGGCAGGTCGAGGGTCTCGAGGATCTCACCCTCGTCGGTGTCGGCGGCCGCGGTGGGCTTGATGTCCAGCTCGTCCAGGGCAGTGCCACCGCCGCCCAGGATGTCGGTGGTGCGGGGAGCGTCGTAGTCGGTCGCCATGGCAGGTCTCCTCACTCGTTGTCGGCGGTGCCGCGCAGCCGCGGATTACGGCTGCGTCGGACCCGCTGTGGCAGGCCGGCGCTGTCATGGGCACCGTTGCCGTCAGTAATGTCCCACCCGAAGCTTCGTCAAACACATATGTCCAGTTACGTTCGAACTGTGTGCTCTCGGGCACACTGTGGGACATGACCGATCGCCAGAGTCCGCGAACCGCCCACACCCGCCCGGAAGGCGTCTCCGACGCCACTGTGAAAGCGACCGGCAAACTGTCCGAGGCCCTCGAGACCGTCGAGCAGGCGCGGGGCCATCTCTATGCCTTCCACCAGCTGATGGGCCGCGCCGATCTGCTCACCGGCGACGCCGAGGAGTTGTTCCGCGAGGCCGGGCACGACGAGATCGCCGAGCGTCTCGACACCGAGATCATCGGACGCAACATCGCCGAGGGTCGCTGGACCTTCCAGCTCGTCGAGGAGTTCGACGACGGCTACTGGTCGGACTTCCGCACCTTCGAGAAGCAGGTGCGCGACGAACTCGTGCAGGGCCGGCGCCATCTGTTCGAAGCAGAGATGAAGGAATCGCGGCGCACACACGGCCGCCGCCATCACGAGGCCCGCCCGGCCGAGGAGCAGTGACGGTGGAGATCCTCAGCAGCCGCACCATCCTCCGCCCGCGTGATCAGGAGGCCGCCCTCGAGTTCTACGGCTCGACGCTGGGACTGGCGGTCGCCCGCGAGTATCCCGGCGGAACCGTCTTCTTCGCGGGGCAGTCGCTCATCGAGATCGCCGCCCACGGCCGGTCCGACGACAGCGACGAGGTGTTCCACGGCGCCCTGTGGCTCCAGGTGCGCGACGTCTACGACGCCGAGGCCGAGCTGGCACTGAAGGGTGTACGCATCGTCCGGGGTGCGAAGCAGGAGCCGTGGGGACTGCACGAGCTGTGGATCGCCGATCCCGACGGGATTCCGATCGTCCTGGTGCAGATCCCCGAGGACCATCCGTTGCGCCGCGACCTCCGCTGACGAACGGAGGTACCCGGGCACGACCGCAGGCAGTCGCGCGGCGCCGGTGATCTTGCACACAAGCCGCGCGGTCTGCTCTGCACTCCGCTCATGGTCGGAGTCCGAAAGAACCGGTCGGGCGTGACGGCGAGACGCAGAATTCACACCCCCGTCGCTGTACATTCACGTGCCCGCTACCCCACAATCGACAGACGTGACCGCAGAGTTCGTCGTGCTCCTGGTGGTGGTCGTCACTGCCCTCGCATTCGATTTCACCAACGGCTTCCACGACACCGGCAATGCCATGGCGACATCCATCGCCACCGGCGCCCTCAAACCCAAAACCGCGGTCACTTTGTCCGCGACCCTCAACCTCGTCGGCGCCTTCCTGTCCGTGGAAGTCGCCGCGACCGTCGCGAAGGGTGTCGTCGACCTCGACACCGTCGGCGGTACCGATCTGTTGCTCATCGTCTTCGCCGGTCTGGTCGGAGCGATCCTCTGGAACATCTCGACCTGGCTGTTCGGCCTTCCGTCCAGCTCGTCGCACGCCCTGTTCGGCGGTCTCGTCGGCGCTGCACTGGCGTCGATCGGTGTCCAGGGCGTGGTGTGGGACGGAGTGCTCGGCAAGGTCCTGATCCCCGCCGTGCTCGCGCCCGTCATCGCGGCGCTGGTGTCCACGGTGGGCATCTGGTCGATGCACCGCCTGACCCGCTCCGTCTCCAACGAACACCGCGACCGCGGCTTCCGGCTGGGACAGATCGGCACGGCGTCCCTGATGTCCCTCGCGCACGGCACCAACGACGCGCAGAAGACGATGGGCGTGATCTTCCTGGCCCTCGTCGCCCACGGCACCATCACCGCCGACACGGACATGCCGTTCTGGGTGAAGGTCGCCTGTGCCGTCGCGATCGCACTCGGCACCTATCTCGGCGGCTGGCGCATCATCCGCACGCTGGGCAAGGGTCTCGTCGAGATCGCCCCGCCGCAGGGCCTGGCCGCCGAGTCGTCGTCGGCCGCCATCATCCTCACCTCGAGCCATTTCGGTCTGCCGCTGTCGACCACGCACGTCGCCACGGGCTCGATCCTCGGCACGGGTCTGGGCACCAAGGGCGCGGAGGTGCGCTGGTCGGTGGCGCGACGGATGGTCGTCGCGTGGGTCATCACCCTGCCGTGCGCCGCGGTCGTCGGAGCGACCTGCTGGGGGCTCGCCCACCTCATCGGCGGCATGCCCGGCGTGCTCGTCGTGTTCGCGATCCTGTGCGCCCTGGCCGTGTTCATGTGGCTGCGCTCGCGCCGACAGCCCGTCGACGCCTCCAACGTCACCGCCGACTGGGACGACAAGCTCGCCCCGGCGCCGGGTGCCTCCGAAACGGTCACCGGGGAAGGACGCTCGTGAACCTGCTGACGCACACCCTCGACTCCCTGTGGCAGGTCGTTCTCGTGGGCCTGCTGCTCGGCGCCGGCCTGCCCTCCCTGTTCGCGCTGGGGGTCCGCGCGCTCGACACCGGTCGCGGCAGCGACGGCACACCGAATCCGGCGGCCCGGACCGCCGCGGTGCTGTGCTTCGCCGTGGTGGCCTGCGCGATCCTGGCGGGCATCCTCCTGCTGGCGTCCGATTTCCTCGCCGGAACATTCGGCATCGACATCTTCTGATCGGAGTGACGGGTGGCCCTCCCGCCGTTTCTCGCTTCCATCGTCGAGTGGCTCCGCGCCGGTTACCCCGAAGGGGTGCCGGAACAGGACTACGTACCCCTGTTCGCACTGCTCGCGCGGCGCCTGTCCGACGAGGAGGTCGCCCAGGTCGCCGACACCTTGGTCGAGGACGGTGACCTCTCGATCAACCGCATCGACATCGCGGTCCTGATCAGCAAGATCACCAACAACATGCCGTCGCCCGACGACGTGGACCGGGTCCGCCGCCAACTCGAAGCGGGCGGATGGGACACGACACAATACGATCTGTGACCACACTCGAGCTCCTGCCCGTCCCGGCCGGGTCCGCCGTCCGATCCGTGCTGCCCGCCCTGCAGCGCATGCTCGACGGTGACGGACCGGCGCTGCTCCCCGTCCCTGCCGGGGACGAGCGGGAGACACTCCGCCTCACCGATGCGCTGAGCCCCGGTGAACCCGTCGCCGACGGGGTGGGACTGGTGGTCGCGACCTCCGGCACGACCGGGACCCCGAAGGGCGCCCTGCTCTCCGCGCAGGCGCTGCGCGCGAGCGGCGACGCCACCCACGCCCGGCTGGGTGGGACGGGCTCGTGGCTCCTGGTCCTGCCCGCCCATCACATCGCCGGCATGCAGGTGCTGCTGCGCGGCCTGCTCTCCGGAACCGAACCCGTCGTCGTCAACGTGTCCGCCGGTTTCGATCCCGCGGATCTGCCGGCGGCGGTGGACGCCATGCCGGGTCCTCGCCGGTACAGCTCGATGGTTCCCACCCAGCTGATCAAGGCCCTCGATCATCCCGACGCCACCGCGGCGCTCGCCCGCCTCGACGCGATCCTGCTCGGTGGGGCCGCGACTCCCGTGCCGGTCCTCGAACGTGCCCGCGCGGCCGGTATCACGGTCGTCCGCACCTACGGCATGAGCGAGACCTGTGGCGGCTGCGTCTACGACGGCGTGCCGCTCGACGGGGTGCACGTGCGCGTCGACGGCGACTCGCGGGTGTGGCTCGGCGGCGCCACGCTCGCCTCGGGCTACCGGAACCTGCCCGATCATCCCGCCTTCGCCGAACCCGGCTGGTTCCGCACCGACGACGCAGGCACGCTCGACGACGGGGTCCTGCGCATCCTGGGACGGCTCGACGAGGCCATCTCCACCGGCGGGCTCACCGTGGTCCCCCAGGTGGTCGAGGCCGTGCTCGTCGAGCACCCGGCCGTCCGGGAGGTCGCGGTGGTGGGTCTGCCCGACCCCCGGCTCGGGCAGCGCGTCGCGGCCGTCGTCGTTCCCACCCCCGGCACGACGCCGACGCTCGCCGAGCTCCGGGACCACGTCGAGGCCACGCTCGATCCCACTGCTGCGCCGCGTGAGCTGCAGGTCGTCGACACACTGCCGCTGCGTGGGCCGGGCAAGGTGGATCGCCGAGCCCTCGTCTCGCGCTTCTCCTGACGGGGTGCGCACGACGCGGCAGGCGGGCCCGGGTGCGAAGATCGATCCATGGCAACGGCTGGTCAATGGCTCGAAGGCGCTCGTCCGCGCACCCTCCCCAATGCGATAGCACCCGTCCTGGCAGGCACGGGCGCTGCGGCGTGGCTCGGTGAGGCCGTGTGGTGGAAGGCGCTGCTGGCACTGGTCGTCGCGCTCGGATTGATCATCGGCGTGAACTTCGCCAACGACTACTCCGACGGCATCCGCGGCACCGACGACGAGCGGGTCGGGCCGATGCGGCTGGTGGGCTCGGGCGCGGCGAGCCCCGGTGCCGTCAAGCGCGCGGCGTTCGTGTGCTTCGGCATCGCGGCCGTCGCGGGACTCGCTCTCGCCGTCACGACCGCCTGGTGGCTCGTGCTCGTCGGCGCGGTCTGCATCGCCGGGGCCTGGTACTACACCGGCGGGAAGAACCCGTACGGCTACAGCGGCTTCGGGGAGATCGGCGTCTTCGTCTTCTTCGGGCTCGTCGCGGTGCTCGGCACGCAGTTCGTGCAGGCCGGTCGCGTCGACTGGGTGGGTCTGGCGTGCGCGATCGCCGTCGGCTCGATCTCGACGGCCGTGCTGGTGACGAACAATCTCCGCGACATCGCGACCGACGCGGAGACCGGCAAGCGGACCCTGGCGGTCAAGCTGGGCGATCCGAGGACCCGCACGCTCCACCTGGTGCTGGTCGTGGTGCCGTTCGTGATGTCGCTGGTGCTGGTCGCGGCGACGCCGTGGGCGCTCGCCGGCTTCCTCGCCGCGCCGTTCGCGGTCCGCGCGCACAAGCCGGTGCGGGCCGGTGCCCTCGGTCTCGCGCTGATCCCGGCATTGAGCGATTCGGGTGTGGCGATGCTCGTGTGGGCGGTGGCCACCGCGCCCGCGCTGGCCTTCGGCTGACCAGGACGCGGGCACGGCGGAATCTGCCGCGGACGGGCGGGATCAGTCGCGGTCCGGGACGACCAGTCCGAGGACGAAGTTGACGATCGCGATGATCACGCCGCCCCACAGTGCCGCCCAGAAGCCGTCGATCGTGAGGCCGTACTCGGTGAAGCCGCTCAGCCACGCGGTGAGCATGAGCATCAGCGCGTTGACGACGAGCAGGAACAGCCCGAGGGTGAGGATCACCAGCGGCAGCGACAGCAGCTTCACCAGCGGCTTCACGAGTGCGTTGACGACGGTGAAGATGGCGGCCAGCACGACGAGCGTGATGACCGCGCGGGTCGTGTCGGAGGTGCCCGCGGGATCGGTGAAGTCGATCCCGTCGACCAGCTCGACCGCGAGCCACAGACCGACCGCGTTGATGATCAACCGCAGTATCAGAGAAATCATGGTGCCACTGTGGCACACGGAACCCGGTCTCGTAACGGGCAAATCGGACGCATGCGGGGTCGCCCCTCCCCCTCAGGGGCCTCTCAGCGACGGACGGTAGCGTCGGCCGGCGTGCGTTCACGTCTTCTCCCCCTGCTTCTCGCCGTGACCGGACTGCTCCTCGTGGGCACGGGTTCGGTCTTCGCCTGGCTCGACCGTCCCGAGACGGCGGTCGCGACCGTCGCGGAAGAGCCGAGTCCCTCGGCGGACGGCGTCGACGAGGCGCGGAGCAACCTGCAACGGGCCGGACTGCCGCTGTCGGTGCTCGACGGCGGGGTCGGGCAGCTGACGGAGGGCAGCACCCAGCTCGACGACGGTGCCCGTCAACTCTCCGACGGCCTCCGGCAGGCTCGCGACGGTGGCGAGCAGCTCGCCGACGGCCTCGGGCAGCTCGACGGCGGTGTCGACATGCTCGGCGACGGCGCCCGCCAGGTGAGCGGTGGCGTCGACGAGGTGGTCGACCGGCTCTCCGGTTTCGGGGAGATGCAGGGCGACGTCACGGCGCGCCTCACGGCCGTCGCCGACACGCTCGGTGCGTCCGCGGATCCGGTCTCGCAGGGCGCGGCCGGCCAACTGCGCGGACTCGTCGAGACCCTCGACACGCAAGGCCTCGGGCCGGACACCCTCGACCAGCTCGGGCAGTTGCGCGACGGCGCACGGCAGCTCGCCTACGAACTCACCGATCCGAACGCGCAGTTCGTCGCGGGCATGGCGCAGGCCGCCGACGGCTCGCGGCAGCTCCGCGACGGCCTCGTCCTCCTCGACGACGGTGGCCGGGCCCTGACGGACGGCACCGGACAGCTCGTCGACGGTGTCGGGCCGGTGGCCGATGTCGTCGGTGGCATCGCCGACAACGTCCGGTCCGCCACCGAAGCGCTGCCGCGCACCGCGCCGGCCGCTCCGGACACGCAGGCCGCGGAGGTCACGGCGACGTCGGATCGTCAGTGGTGGCCGTTCGCGACGATCGCGGTCGGCACGCTGCTGCTCGTCGCGGCGACGGTCGTCCCGCTCGTCGCCGGGCGTCCGCTCGCCGTCGTTCCCGCCCAGCCGACCCGGTAACCGCCCGAAGGATCAGGCGGCGGCGTCGAGGTGGCCGTTCAGTCGCTCACGGAGCTGCGCGCGCGGCACGTGCGCTTCCACGAGGGCGACGGTCGCCGGATCGTCGCTGCGCAGCAGTCCGAGCAGGATGTGCTCGGGACGGATGACGCGTTCGCGGCGTGCGATCGCCTCCCGCAGCGCGAGTTCGAGCGACTTCTTCGCCGCCCGGTCGAACGGGATGTGGCCGAGCCGGTTCGCGCCGCCCCGCCGATCGGCGCTCTTCCCGTCGAGCACCCCCTTGCCGAAGGCGGCTTCGAGACGGCTCCGGACCTCGTCGAGATCGATGCCGATCGCTTCGAGTGCCGCGGCGTCCTCCTCACCGAGTGGGGCGTCGGTGGTCCGGGCGGCCCGGTCGGAGCGGAGCCCGTCGACCGTGAGACCTTCTTCCGCGAGCAGGACCCGCAGCGGTTCCTCCGCGGCGACGGCGACACCGATGAGCAGGTGTGGCGCCTCGATCCGGGGATCGTGCACCCGGATCGCTTCCTGTTGTGCTGCGACGACGACGGATCTGGCACTGTCGGCGAATCGTTCGAACATGTCGATCACCTGCGCTTCCGGTTGTGCTTCTGATGGACCGCCTGCCGGCTGACGCCGAGTTCGTCGGCGATGGCCTGCCAGGACCAACCTCGATCCCGGGCATTCGCGACCTGGACCTCCTCGAGCCGTTCCAGCAGCCGGCGCAGGGCACGCACGGCGCGCAGGCCCACTGCGGGATCGGAGCTCGCGGCGGCAGCGGCGAGGGTGGTGGCTTCACTCATGGTGTCAATATAGGTTGACAACTCCAGCGCGTCAACGAAGATTGACAAGAAGCGGGATCCGCGCAGGTGGACGATCTACCGAGGCCACCGACCGGTGGTCGCGAACTTCTCCAGCATCGCGAGCGGTGCGGCGAGATCCATTCCCTCGGCAACGACCCATTCGTCGGAGAAATAGGTGTCGGCGTAGCGCTCGCCGCCGTCGCACAGCAGCGTCACGACGCTGCCCTCACGGCCCTCCGCGAGCATCTCGGCGATCAGACCGAAGGCTCCCCAGAGGTTCGTGCCGGTCGAGCCGCCCACCCGGCGTCCGAGCGCGGCACTCGCGTGCCGCATGGCGGCGATGGACGCCGCGTCGGGCACCCGCACCATCCGGTCGACGACCTCGGGCACGAAGGACGGCTCGACGCGCGGACGCCCGATCCCCTCGATGCGCGAGGGCATGCCGGTGGTGTAGTCGGCCGAACCCGTCTCGAACCCACCGAAGAACGCCGAGTTCTCGGGGTCGACGACCGCCAGCCGCGTCCGGTGACGGCGATAGCGGATGTAGCGGCCGAGAGTCGCGCTCGTGCCGCCGGTCCCGGCGCCGACGACGATCCACTCCGGCACGGGATGACGCTCGAGACGCATCTGCGAGTAGATGCTCTCGGCGATGTTGTTGTTGCCTCGCCAGTCGGTGACCCGCTCGGCGTTCGTGAACTGGTCCATGAAGCAGCCGCCGAGCTCGTCGGCGAGCCGCTGCGCCTCGGTGTAGATCTCCGGCGGGCGGTCGATGTAGTGGCACCGGCCGCCCTGGGCCTCGATGAGCGCGACCTTCGCCGGTGAGGTGCGGCGCGGTACGACGGCCACGAAGTCGAGGCCGAGGAGTCGCGCGAAGTACGCCTCGCTGACCGCGGTGGACCCGGACGACGCCTCGATGATCGGGGTCCCTTCACGGATCCAGCCGTTGCACAGGGCGTAGAGGAACAGCGAGCGCGCGAGGCGGTGCTTGAGACTGCCGGTGATGTGCGTCGACTCGTCCTTGAGGTACAGGTCGATGCGCCAGTCCGCCGGGAGCGGGTAGCGGAGCAGGTGGGTGTCGGCGCTGCGCTGAGCGTCGGCCTCGATGAGCCGGACGGCGTTGTCGACCCAGTCCCGGGGTGCGCTGCGGTCGACGACCGCGCCGGTCGCCGTCACCGCCCGTTCTCGCCGCGCATGCGCTTCTCGAGGTCGGCGCGTTCGGTACGCCGGCGCTCGTCGACCGCGGCGATGCTCTCGTTGACGCGACGCCGCAGCGAGGCGAAGAGCACGAGCGAGACGGGCAGGGCGATGAGCACGGCGAACAGGGCCGCGACGAGGAGGGGGATTTCCACCCCGAATGCCCGCGGAACGTAGAGAATGAGCAGTGTGAGCACGACGACGAGGGCGAGCCGTGCCACGGAGTACAACGCGACGTCCCGGATCAGGGACCCGGTCCCCGCTCGACGGCCTGCGGCCGTGGCGCCCTCGCCGTGAGGGTGTGGAGTGCGCTGGGAGGGGGTATCCGAGGGTTCGTTCCGGCGTTCGTCGTTCACCACTCCAGGTTAACCGGCCGTCAGGACGACGAGTTCCGCGACGATTTCCGGAAGTCGGACATCCGTCCGTTTTGTCTATTACTTCCGCTTTACCAACCGTAGACCGTTCGAGCAACCAGGGGTATCGGTGCCACCATGGGCTTGGACATCCCGATCGAACAACTCGATCGCGTCGAACAACACGATCACGACAACCGGGAGGACATTCGCAATGAGCGCACCCACTTTCAACGGCGCGAAGGAATCCCTGCTGACCCCGGGCCAGGTGGCAGCACTGTTCCATGTGGATCCCAAGACCGTCACCCGGTGGGCCCACGCCGGCCGATTGGGCTCGCTGCGGACCCCCGGTGGCCATCGCCGCTTCCGTGAGTCCGAGGTCCTGGCGCTGCTCCGCTCCCTGACGACCGAAGCGACGCGCTGATCCGAGACAGCAGAATCCGCACCTCCGGCGTGCACCTGCCGGACCCCGGCCGACCACCCGCGGAACCCACGTGCCGGACCGGGTTCCGCCCACCTAGAATGTGGACGAACCGGTCTGCGGTCGCCGCGGCCCGGAGGTGCACGGCGAGGGCACGTCCTCGTCCGGCACCGCCACGGTCAGGAGGTGCAACGTGCTCTATCTGTTGGCACTCATCGGTGCGGTGACACTCGCAGTCCTGCTGTGGAAGGCGTACGGTCCCACGTCCCGTCCGCCGACCCGCGTGATGGGTCCGGACGACGATCCCGACTTCCTGTGGAAGGTCGATCGCGAGGTGCACCGCCGCCGCAGTGGCGACGGCACCGGCGAGTCCGATCAGGAACGGGGCGACTGACCCTTCACCGTGTGCGGTGAGCCTGTCACCGCGCGGCGAACCCGTCGGCGATATCCGCGGCGAGTCCGAGAAGGGCG
This sequence comes from Rhodococcus sp. AB351, assembly GCF_049538275.1. Taxonomy (NCBI): domain Bacteria; kingdom Bacillati; phylum Actinomycetota; class Actinomycetes; order Mycobacteriales; family Nocardiaceae; genus Rhodococcus; species Rhodococcus sp. AB351. The sequence continues at coordinate 1,168,940 of NZ_JBMVFW010000001.1, read as the reverse complement.
CGCCGCGTACCCGACTGCAACCGGTCCAGATCGATCTCCGCCCCCTCTTCGAGGTGGGGGTCGAAGGGTAGGACGTGGACCGCGCGGCACCGCTGTTCGAAGTGCCGCACCACGAGGTCGAGATCGACCTTGCCCGACCTCGGCCGCACCGCGTTGACGACGGCCACCGACCGCTCGACGAGTTCGCGATAGCCGTGCGCGTCGAGCCAGTCGAGGGTGGCCGACGCGCTGCGGGCGCCGTCCACCGAACCGGAACTGATGACGACCAGAGTGTCGGCGTTCTCGAGGATCGCGCTCATAGCAGAGTGCATGAGCCCGGTCCCGCAATCCGTGAGCACGATGCTGTAGAACCGCTCGAGCAGACCCAGCGTCCGCTCGTAGTCGTCGGCGCTGAAGGCCTCCGAGACCGCCGGATCGGTGTCCGAGGCGAGCACCTCGAGACGATGCGTGTTCTGCGAGGTGTAGGCGCGCACGTCCGCGTACGTCTCGAGCAGTTCCTGATCACGCAGCAGCGTGCGCACCGTGGCCGGCGTCTGTTCGGCCACCTTCTGACTCAACGTCCCGCGGTCCGGATTGGCGTCGACCGCGACGATCCGATCGCCACGCAGCTCCGCAAAGGTCGAACCGAGCGTGACCGTGGTGGTCGTCTTGCCCACCCCGCCCTTGAGACTCAGCAGGGCGATCCGATGGCAGCCGTGCAGCGGTACACGCACCCGCTCGGCCGATTCCTCCTTGCGCTGCTGCCGGGGGCTCTCCCCCACATGGACGCGACCACCGGTCGCCCGGTAGACCACCCGCCGCCAGCCCTTCCGCGGCGGCGCGGCGACCGGGCGTACCAGTAGCGACGAGTCCAGCGCCGTCGCGTCCAATGCGTGTCCGCCGAGCCCCGACGAACCGTTGTCGGCCCCATCCACCGCGTTCTCCCCCCGTCGACTGTCACGGACGACGGCGCGACGATAGCAGCCTCAGTTGAGCCCGGCGTACGAGTGCAGGCCCGAGACGACCATGTTGATGATGAACAGGTTGAACAGCATCGCGACGAAACCGGCGACGTTGATCCAGGCCGCGCGGGTGTTGCGCCAACCGGAGGTCGCACGGGCGTGCAGGTAGGCGGCGTAGACGACCCACGTGATGAACGAGACCGTCTCCTTCGGGTCCCAGCCCCAGAAGCGTCCCCAGGCCGCCTCGGCCCAGATGGCACCGAGGATGATGCCGGCACCGAACAGCGGGAAACCGATGATCGTGGTGCTGTAGGCGAGACGGTCGAGGGTCTGGGCGTCGGGCAGACGCTCGGCGAGCGACGCGAACACACCGCTGCGCTCCTCACCCTTCGGGAAACGGATGCGCAGGAGGAACAGCAGGCTCGCGACACCCGAGACGAGGAAGATGCCGCTGCCGACGCTGATGATCGTCACGTGGATCGGCAGCCAGAACGAGCGCAGCGCGGGAACCACCGGGGCGGCGTCGGCGTAGAGCACGGTCGCCGCGAGGAACATGAGGATCAGGACGGGAACCAGCAGGTACACCCACATGGTCCGGTAGGCCGGCTTGCGCAGGACGATCAGGCCGAAGATCACGGCGGCGGTGCACGCCATCGCGACGAACTCGTACATGTTGCCGAGCGGGAAGCGCTCGGTGGCCAGGCCTCGGAGCACGATCGAGGCGACCTGCAGTCCGGCGACCACGACGACCAGCGCTCGGCCCATGTTGCCGAGACGCTGCGACAGGGCGCGCTTCGGCGCCTCCTCGACGCGACCCGGGCCGGCGGTGCGTTCGACGCTGTCGGAGGCCGGTCGCCGGCCGGCCGCGACGAGTTCGCGTTCCCGTTCGGCCACGACGTCGGCGCGGTGGGTCGCATATTCGGCGACGAGCAGCACCAGCGCCAGCACGAGCACCGCGAACGCCGATTCGAAGGCCCAGTCGCTGTACCGCGCCAGGGTGTCGTTCTGTGTCATCAGTTCTTCTTCTCCTGTGCCGCCGGGGCGGAGGGTGCATCGTCACCGAGGAGTCGCTCGACCAGTCGGTCGAACTCGTCTCCCCATCCGGCCTGATCGGTCCGTGCGAGACCACCGAGTTCTACTACGGTTCGTCGTTCACCGTCGTTCACTGTACCGCTCGGGTACGCGCGCGCCCACACTCTGCGTCGTTTGACCAGCAGCGACACGAGCAGACCGGCCATCATCGCGATCGCCGCGACGAGCACCCACTGCTGCGCCGGGTCGTGCGAGACCTGCAGGTTGACGAAGTCGGTGGCCTTGTCGAACCGAACCTCGGTGCCGTCGGCGAGTGTCACGCTCTCCCCCGGACGCAGGTTCACGCGGTCCTGCTTCACGAGGCGGCCCTGGTTGATCAGTTCCTTGTTGAGCGAGAACAGCGACTGCGGGCTGCCGGTGTCGAGACCGGAGTCGCCCTTGTAGACGTCGATCGCGACGGCGGGGTCCATCATCGCCGGGAAGATCGACGTGAGCAGCGTGCCGTGGAAGGACGCCGTCGGCGCGAACAGTCCCTCGAGCGCGATCTGGTTCTTCCGGCGCTCGTCGGCGTCGGGGTACATGCCGCCGGGAGGGTCGAAGCGCATGGCGCCGCTGCTGAGGAAGGTCGTCGCGTCGTCGGGCGCCCACTGCATCGTCTCGGTGCGGGTCTCGCCGTTCGGCCAGGTGACGGTGAAGGTCGGGGCGTAACCGTGACCCTGCAGGTACACGCGGTCGCTGCCGACCCGCAGCGGATGGTTGACCTTCAACTGCGCGTCGCGCCAGGTGTTCGTGACGAGGTCGTCGCCGTACTGGTACTCGATGTCGGAGGTGAACATCTCGGCCTGGCCGTTGTCGAGATAGTCGGCGGCGAAGGTGTTCACCCGCACGCACATGGGGTTCAGGCCGGTGCCGTCGAGCGTGCTGCCGGCGCGGAACGAGTCGAAGGAGGCGGGCGAGGTGGTGCAGAACTCCTCGCCGTTCGCGACGAGGATGCGCTGCCCCTCGTAGCCGAAGAGCTTGCCGGCGGCGACGGCGACGAGCAGCCCGACGAGGGAGATGTGGAAGACCAGGTTGCCGGCCTCGCGCAGATAGCCCTTCTCGGCGGACAGGGTCATCTCGCCGTCACGTCCGCGGGCACCGCCCTCGCGGCGCACGACCTTCCAGCCGCGCAGTTCTCCCTGGATCCGATCGAGGGCGTCGGCGGGGCTGTCGGCCACGGTCGTCTGCGTGTGGTGCGGTAGGCGCTGCAGGTTGCGCGGCGCGGCGACCGGCGGGGTGCGCAGGGCGTGGAAGTGCTCGACGCACCGCGGCAGGATGCAGCCGACCAGCGAGACGAACAGCAGCACGTAGACGGCGGTGAACCAGAAGCTGCCGAAGACGTCGAACAGCTCGAACCGGTCCATGATCGGTCCGAGCGTCGGGCGGGCCGCGATGTACTCGTCGACCTTCTGGGTGTTGAGGCTGCGCTGCGGCAGGAGTGCGCCCGGGATCGCGGCGAGCGCGAGCAGGAACAGCAGGACCAGCGCGGTCCGCATCGACGTCAGGCCGCGCCAGGTGTTCCGCACGAAGGCCGTGGCACGTCCGAGCGCGCCCTGTCGCGGCGGAGGCGACGGTTGCGGTGCGGGGGTCGGGGTGTGTGTCGCGGTCATACGGGCAGAGTCACTTCCGAGATGAACGAGTCACGGACCCAGGACACGAACAGGTCCCACGCGCCGGTGACGAGAGCGATGCCGACGGCCATGAGCATCAGGCCGCCGACGATTTGCACGGTCCGCGCGTGGGTGCGCAGCCAGCCCACCCCGCGCAGCGCCCGCGCCGAGCCGAGCGCGAGCACGACGAACGGCAACCCGAGGCCGAGGCAGTAGGCGACGATCAGCGTCACCCCCCGTGCCGCGGTGGTGCCCTCGGTGCCCGCCGCCAGCGAGATGACGCCGGCGAGGGTGGGGCCGAGGCACGGGGTCCACCCGAGCGCGAAGACCGCGCCGAGCAGCGGGGCGCCCGCGAGGTTCGAGATGCGCCGGGGCGCCGGGCGCGTGTCGCGCTGCAGGGCCGGGATGAGGCCGATGAAGACCAGGCCCATCACGATGGTGACGACACCGCCCACCCGCATGAGCAGTTCGCGGTTGACGGCCAGCGCGGAGATCGCCCCGAACACCGAGGCGGTCGCGAGGACGAACACCACGGTGAATCCGAGGACGAACAGCCCGGCGGCACCCGCCACCCGGAGGCGACCGTCGCTGCGGACGGTCGTGGTGCGGGCACCGGCCTGCTCGGCGGTGACGGCGGGAGCCTCGGCTCCCACCACCCCGGCGAGATAGGACAGATAGCCGGGAACGAGCGGCACGACGCACGGCGACGCGAAGGAGACGAGACCGGCGAGCAGGCACGCGCCCATCGCCAGCAGCAGCGGACCCGACAGGGCCGCGTTCTGGAAGGTCTCCCCGACACCCGACGCAAGGATCACTGTTACTGCTCCGAATCCGGTTCCGCCGCGACCCGCTCGACGACCGGTTGCAGGTCCTCGGCGAGCAGTTCGGTCAGGTAGACCGCGGCCACGCGGTGCTCGCGGTCGAGGACGACCGTCGTCGGCACGACCGAGGTCGGGTAGTTCCGTCCGAGGGCGAGCAGCGAACGCATCGGCGGGTCGTAGATCGACGGGTAGCCGATCTGCTGGTCGGTGACGAAGTCCTGGGCCTTGTCGCGCTGGTTGTCGCGGACGTTGATGCCGAGGAACTGCACCCCGAGATCCTTGGTGGCCTCGTAGACCTCCTCGAGATCGTCGGCCTCGCTGCGGCAGGGCGCGCACCACTGGCCCCACACGTTGAGCACGACGACCTGGCCCTCGTAGTCGTCGAGGGAGATGGTCTCCCCCTCGTTCATGAGGTCCTCGCCGGTGAGCTCACCGAGGGTGCCGCGTTCGGCCGGGGGATCGTAGAAGATGCGGGTCTGCCCGCCGGGCGAGACGAAGTCGAACGTTCCCCCGGTGGCGACGGCGTCGTCCCCGGTGGCGCAGGAGGTGAGCAGGACGGCACCGCATATCGCGGCGACCGTCGCCCGGAACACCTTTCTCATGCGCCGTGGACGTTCGGGTCGGAGGCGCCGGCCGGCTCGGAGTAGACCAGGTCGACGAGGGTGTCGCCCTCGTAGACCAGGGAGGTCAGCGAGGCGAGGCTGCACTGGCGGCGACGCGGGTCGTGCCACAGGCGCTCGCCCTCGAGGAAGCGGCGCAGCGTCCACACCGGGAGCTGGTGGCTCACGCACACCGCTTCGCGTCCCGCCGCAGCCACGCGGGCCGCGTTGACGGCGGCGAGCATGCGGTGGGCGATCTGCAGGTAGGGCTCGCCCCAGGAGGGAGTGAACGGATCGCGCAGCTTCCACCAGTGGCGCGGCTTGCTGAGCGCGCCGTCGCCGACCGAGACCTTCAGGCCCTCGAAGTCGTTGGCCGCCTCGATGAGGTTCTCGTCGGTGCGGATCTGCAGGCCGTGCTTCTCCGCGATCGGGGTGGCGGTCTGCTGGGCCCGTTCGAGCGGGGACGCGACCACGTGCGCGATGTCGTGGTCGGCGAGCGACGCCGCGACCGCTCGTGCCTGGGCCTCGCCGGTCACCGACAGCCGGAAGCCGGGCAGGCGGCCGTAGAGGATTCCGGAGGGGTTGTGGACCTCTCCGTGGCGGAGCACGTGCACGATCGTGCGGGTCTCGGACGGGGCGGCGTCGGTCACGTCGATGTTCCTCGAGGGGTGTGGGAGGGGCGGGTTCGTGTGAGCAGGCAGGAGAGCGGCGCTACGGCGCGGTCGCCGCGGCGGCCGCGCGAGCGGCATGCGGCAGCGCGTCGGCGATCCGCGAGAACGCGTCGTCGTCGAGCGCGGACGAGACGAACCATGTCTCGAAAGCGCTGGGGGGTGCGTAGACGCCGCGCTCGAGCAGCGCGTGGAAGAAGGCCGGGAAGCGCCAGGTCTGCGCGGCCTTGGCCTGCTCGTAGTTCGTCACCGGCTCGTCGGTGAAGAACACGCTCAGCAGCGTGCCGGCGTTCTGGACGCGATGCGGCACCCCTTCTGCGGCGAGTGCCTCGCCGAGCAGACGACCGAGGGTCTCGGCGTTGCGGTCCAGGGCGGCGTAGACGTCGGCGTCGGCGGCACGCAGGCTCGCGAGGCCCGCGGCGACGGCGACGGGATTACCGGACAGGGTGCCGGCCTGGTAGACCGGTCCGTTCGGGGCGAGATGGGCCATGACATCGGCGCGACCACCGAAGGCCGCGGCGGGCAGACCACCGCTCATGACCTTGCCGAAGGTCATGAGGTCGCCGGAGACCCCGTCGATGCCGTGCCAGCCGGTCGGGCTCGCGCGGAAGCCGGTCATCACCTCGTCCATGATCAGCAGCGCGCCGTGCTCACGCGTGAGCTCGCGCAGACCCTCGTTGAAGCCGGGGACCGGCGGGACGGTGCCCATGTTGCCGGCGGCGGCCTCGGTGATGACCGCGGCGATCTCACCGGGGTTCGCCTCGAAGGCGGCACGCACGGCGGCGAGGTCGTTGTAGGGGACGACGACGGTGTCGCCCGCCTGGGCGCCCGTGACGCCGGGAGAGGTGGGCAGACCGAAGGTGGCGAGGCCGGAACCGGCGTCGGCGAGCAGTGCGTCGACGTGACCGTGATAACAGCCCGCGAACTTCACGATCTTCGACCGGCCGGTGAATCCGCGCGCGAGACGGACGGCGCTCATCGTCGCCTCGGTGCCGGAGTTGACGAGCCGGACCTGCTCGACGGGCGCGATGCGGGCGACGATCTCTTCGGCGAGTTCGACCTCGCCCTCGGTGGGGGCACCGAACGACAGACCCGCCAGCGCGGTCGATCGGACGGCCTCGACGACCGCGGGATGCGCGTGCCCGAGAATCATCGGACCCCAGGAACACACCAGGTCGACGTATGTTTTTCCGTCGACGTCGGTGAGCAGCGGACCCGATCCCGATGCGAAGAAGGGAGGATTGCCGCCGACCGATCCGAACGCGCGGACCGGAGAGTTGACGCCCCCCGGTGTCACCTTCGATGCCCGGTGGAAGAGTGCGGCGGATCGAGTGTCGTGGGTGGACGAAGCATCGGGGGTCGCAGTCACGACTTCCAGTGTCCGTAGTTTCGCGGGATTTGCCAAAAACAGAGGTCCTCAAACCTCATGTGTTTTTTCTCCCTTACCAGGAAAAAGGGACACCGTGAGTGACTTGTCGCACCTATCGTCTGAGGCATGCCGACGACAGCCGAACACCTGCGCATCGCACTCGACGGTGCGTGGCACGAAGCACGCGAACGCGCACGCAAGGATCTCGCGCACGAGAAGTTCGCGCCGCACTACACCCCCGAGACCGACAAGGCCCGCGCCATCACGCTCGAGCAGATGCGCATCCTCGCCGAGCACGGCTACGCCGCGGCGGGCTTCTCCGTCGAGTCCGGCGGCACGGGCGACGCGGGCGGTGCGGTCGCATCCATCGAGATGCTCGCGATGTCCGACCTGTCGCTGATGGTCAAGGCCGGCGTGCAGTGGGGACTGTTCGGCGGTGCCGTCGAGAACCTCGGCACCGAGCGGCACCACGAGAAATACGTCAAGCGGCTCATCGATCTCGATGTGCTCGGTTGCTTCGCGATGACCGAGACGGGGCACGGCAGCGACGTGCAGTCGCTCGAGACCACGGCGACCTACGATCCGGACAGCCAGGAGTTCGTGATCCACTCCCCCACCCCGTCGTCCCGCAAGGACTACATCGGTGGCGCGGCGCAGCACGCCCGGTTCGCGTCGGTCTTCGCGCAGCTCGTCACGCAGGGTGAGACACATGGCGTGCACTGTTTCGTCGTCCCGATCCGCGACGAGGACGGCAACGACCTGCCGGGCGTGACGACCTCCGACTGCGGTTACAAGGGCGGCCTGCCGGGTGTCGACAACGGCCGCATCGTCTTCGACCAGGTCCGCATCCCCCGGGAGAACCTGCTCAACAAGTACGCCGACGTCGAACCGGACGGCACCTACGTCTCGGACATCGACAACCCGAGCCGGCGGTTCTTCACGATGCTCGGCACGCTCGTCCGCGGTCGCATCACCGTCGGCGGCTCGGCGGGTGCGGCGGCGCGGGTCGCGCTGAGCATCGCCACCCGCTACGCCGAGAAGCGCCGCCAGTTCGACGCCCCCGGACGCGACGGTGAGGTGCCGATCATGGACTATCTCGTCCACCAGCGTCGCCTGCTCCCGCTGATCGCCCGCTCGTACGCGCTCGGCTTCGCCCAGAACGAGCTGCTCACGACGATGCACCGGCTGCAGTCGACGTCGCTGCAGGAACTCGACGCGCAGGAACAGCGCGAACTCGAGGGTCGCGCGGCGGGCCTCAAGGTCGCCAACACCTGGCACGCGTCGCGGGCGATCCAGGAGTGCCGCGAGGCGTGCGGTGGTGCCGGTTACATGGCCGAGAACCGGCTGACGGCGCTGCGCGCGGACGTCGACGTGTTCACCACCTTCGAGGGCGACAACCACGTCCTGACCCAGCTGGTCGCGAAGGAACTGCTCACCGCCTACGCCGACGAGGTGCAGGGCATGAGCCCGGTGGAGTGGATGCGCTTCGCCGCGACCACCATCTCCGACATCGTCAAGAAGCGCACCGCGGCGCAGCAGATCATCCAGACGATCGTCGACACCCGCCAGGACAACGAGGAGGACGGCAGCCTCTTCAACCGCGGCACCCAGGTAACGATGTTCGAGGACCGCGAGCAGTACCTGCTGTCCACCGCGGCCCGGCGCCTGCAGGCCGCGATGAAGCGCGAGGACAACCCGTTCGACGCCTTCAACTTCGTGCAGGACCACGTGCTGCACGCCGCCCGCGCCCACATCGACCGCGTCGTGCTCGAGGCGTTCGTCGCCGCGATCGAGGACTGCAAGGACGAGACCGCCGGCGACCTGCTGTCTGAGCTGTGCGATCTCTACGCGCTGACGATCATCGACGAGGACAAGGCGTGGTTCATGGAGCACCGCCTGCTGTCGGTCGAACGTGCCAAGGCCGTCACGCGCGGGATCAACGAGCGGTGCCGCAGCCTGCGTCCGCACGCGCTGACGCTCGTGGACGGGCTGGGTGTGCCCGACTACCTGCTCGGCTCGGCCATGCTCGACCGTGAGGGAGCGGTCGTCCCGCCTCAGGAAGTCGCGGTCTGACCCGGGTCGCCGACGAGCTCACCGAGCCGTGCTCGCAGCTCGTCGGCGTCCTTCGCCCACGCCCGCACGAACGTCCCTCCGGTGAGCCGTAGTCCGACGGGCTTGCGGCCGCGCGGCACGTCGGCCAGTTCGCCGAGGCTCCGGGCGGTCTCCCAGCGTTCCGGATCGCGCCGGCCCTCCGGTGGCGGCGGCAGCACCGCCTCGATCTCGGCGACCGGTAGTTCCTCGGTGCCCTGCCGAAGGGTCGTGGAGGTGAGCTCGACACTGACGTGCCGACGGGCCGCCACGACCATCACGTAGGAGAAACCGGCGAGCACGATCGCGATGATCGGCAGTGCCGCCCAGTGCACGACGGGACCGGTGAGCAGTTCGACGACCAGGGCCACGACGCAGAACAGCGGACCGATGGCGACCGTGCGCCATCGCGCCCCGGGTTCGTGGAACAGCGGCCCGGTCGCGTCGGTGCCCATCGGGTCGGGGGTCGTCGGGTCGGTCAAGCGGCGAACGCGCCGGGGATCACCAGCAGCACGGTGGTCACCAGGCCGAGGAGGGCGATGAGAGCGATCAACACCAGTTCGCGACGGCGCCCATAGGGCCGCGGTTCCACCTGCATGACGTCCTTTTCGCTCGACGGAAAGGGCCGTGCGGCCCACATGGTGAGCCCACCGTACTCTTCCGTCGCGCCCGACGAAACCGAGTGGTACGTCTATTCTTCCGGCAGTCGCAGGAAGAACCGGTTGGCATCCCGCCGGTGCATCAGCACGATCGCTCCGACGGTCGCGACGGCTTGCAGAATGCCCACCACACCGAGTATCCAGCCCGCGCCGCCCTCCCCGACGCCCACACCGAAGACGGTGGGCAGGGTCGACAGCGACATGAACACCCCGAGCAGGGTGAGCAGCATCCGGGCCCAGTTCTTGGCCTTCAACAGCTGCCTGACCACCAGATACAGCAGTCCGACGATCACCAGGCCGATGCCGGCGGTCAGCGCGACCAGCACCGGAACCGCCGATTCGAGCTGCTCCGTCGTGACCCCCTCGACGGCCTGATCGGTGGCCATCATCGTCATCAGATCGAGCAGTTCGTCGCGTCGACCGAGCAGATCGGCGAGACTTGCCGCCAAACTCACGACGGCGAGAGCGAGTACCCCGCACCACAATTGGTAGGCCGTCGTGACGTCTCCGGGAACGGGACGATTCGCCGCGGGACCGGGCCCGACAGGAGGTGCGGGGAAGCTCATGACAGGCGACCCGCGACCTCGGCGGCCCAGTAGGTGAGGACGACGTCCGCGCCGGCCCGCCGGATGCCGACCAGCGATTCGAGGATCGCCGCGTCGCGATCGATCCAGCCCTTCTGCGCGGCCGCGGTGATCATCGAGTACTCCCCCGAGATCTGGTAGGCGGCCACCGGGACGGGCGATCGGTCGGCGACCTCGCGCAGCACGTCGAGGTACGACATCGCCGGCTTGACCATCACCATGTCGGCGCCCTCGGCGAGGTCGAGGTCCACCTCGTGCAGCGACTCGCGACGGTTCGCCGGATCCTGCTGGTAGGTGCGGCGATCGCCCTCGAGGGACGAGCCGACGGCGTCGCGGAAGGGACCGTAGAACGCCGAGGCGTACTTCGCGGAGTAGGCGAGCTGACCGACCTCGGTGTGCCCGGCCTCGTCGAGCGCCGACCGGATGAAGCCGATCTGACCGTCCATCATGCCGCTCGGGCCGAGCAGATGCGCTCCGGCCTCGGCCTGCGCGACGGCCATCTCGGCATAGCGCTCCAGGGTGGCGTCGTTGTCGACGACACCGGTGTCGGTGAGCACACCGCAGTGGCCGTGATCGGTGAACTCGTCGAGGCAGGTGTCGGCCATGATCACCGTGGAGTCGCCGAGTTCGCTGCGCAGCGACCGCAGCGCGCGGTTGAGCACACCGTCGGGATCGCTCGCCGCGGAACCGCGGGCGTCCTTGTCCTCGGGGCGCGGCACACCGAAGAGCATCAGGCCGCCGACACCGGCGGACACGGCCTCGGCCGCGGCCTTGCGGAGCGAATCGGCGGTGTGCTGGTACACACCGGGCATCGACGCGATCTCGCGCGGCTCGTCGAGACCGTCGGCCACGAACATCGGTAACACGAGGTGGCGGGGTTCGAGGGAGGTCTCTGCCACGAGTCGTCGGATGGCAGGTGTGCTGCGAAGCCGGCGGGGACGGATGTCGGGAAACATGGGGAGAACACCTTCCATACGGGCCGTGCGCGGCCCCGGTAGTGGCGACTACCGGAACCGCGCACGGATCATCGGATCACGAGAGATCAGCGGCGGGCGCGGGACTTCTTCCGCGGCGGGGGCAGCGCGCCCTCGGCGCGGAGCCGGGCCGCGTGCTCGGCGAGCGCGTCGACCAGGGGCCCGATCTGCGCGGTCTCGGGCTGCACGTCCACCCGCAGACCGAACTCGATCGCCGTCTCGGCCGTCTTCGGGCCGATGCACGCGACGATCGTGCGGGCGTGCGGCTTGCCGGCGATACCCACGAGATTGCGGACCGTCGACGACGACGTGAAGCACACCGCGTCGAAACCACCGGTCTTGATCATCTCGCGGGTCGCGGCCGGCGGCGGAGCGGCACGCACGGTGCGGTAGGCGGTGACGTCGTCGATCTCCCAGCCGCGCTCGCGCAAGCCCTCGGCGAGGGTCTCGGTGGCGATGTCGGCGCGCGGCAGCAGCACCCGGTTGACCGGGTCGAAGACGTCGTCGTACGGGGCGAACTCCGCGAGCAGGCCGAGGCTGGACTGTTCGCCGCTGGGCACGAGCTCGGGGATGATGCCGAACGAGCGCACCTTCGCGGCGGTGGCCTCACCGACGCACGCGATCTTGACGCCGGAGAACGCCCGCGCGTCGAGACCGAACGCCTCGAACTTCTCCCACACCGCACGCACCGCGTTGGTAGAGGTGAAGACCACCCACTGGTAGCGGCCGTCGACCAGTCCCTTGACCGCGCGTTCCATCTGCGCGGGACTGCGCGGCGGCTCGACCGCGATGGTCGGCACCTCCATCGGGATGGCGCCGTGCGTGACGAGCCGCTCGCTCATCTCGCCGGCCTGATCCTTGGTGCGGGGCACGAGCACGGTCCAGCCGTACAGCGCGCGCGACTCCCACCACGACATCTTGTTGCGGTGCGAGACGACCTTGCCGACGGTGACGACGAGCGGCCCGACGAGCTCGGAACCCGCATCGTTCAGGGTCGCGAGGGTGGCCTCGACGGTGCGCTGCTGGCGGGTGGTGCCGCGCACGGTGATCGCGGCGGGGGTCTGCGGCGCGAGACCGTGCTCGACGAGCGCGCTGGCGGTCTCGGCGAGGTGACCGGAGGTCGCGTGGAGAACGAGGGGGCCGGGGGCTGCGGCGAGCGCGGCCCAGTCGACCTCTCCGCGCACGTCGACCTCGGTGTGGCACGAGCCGAGCGCCATGCCGGCGTAGCTCGGCACCGACGACCCGGCGGGCAGGCCCGGCAGGACCTCGAAGACCACCTGGGTGCGGGCGACGGCGTTGACCTCGGCGATCACCGAGTCGGTGGTGAGGGGGTCGCCGGCGACGAGGCGCACCACGTCGCGTCCGGCCTTCGCCTCGGCGACGAGCGTCTTGGCGACCTCGGCGGGCTCGCCGAGCGCGGGGCGGACCTCGGCGACGGGCTCACCGGTCTCCGGGTCGGTGCCGTGATCGACACCGACGAGGGCCACGACACCCTTGTCGACATCGGGGTCGGTGAAGGCGATCGTGGCGCCCGCCAGCACGTCACGCGCGCGCACGGTGAGCAGCGCAGGATCGCCCGGACCCGATCCCACGAACAGGATGCGCCCGGGGTTGTGCTTACGGACTCGGCTCATCGGTCATTCTCCAGTGCGGTCAAATCAGCGGTAAGGGCAAATCGGGTGACGGTGACGGCTGGGTCAATCATCGGCAGGTCTCGTCTCGGGGACGACCCCGTGCTCGACCATGAGCTCGCGCGCACCGAGCTCGAGCAGTTCGCGGGCGACACGACGACCGAGTTCCTCGGCCTTCTCCGGCGCCCCCACCGCGCTCGCTCGCAGCACATCCGATCCGTCCATGGCGGCGGCGCATCCACGCACCGACAGTTCCTCGATCACCCGGCCGTCGTCGTCGAGCGACTCGACGACGTCGGCGATCGCCCCCACCGGTGCGGTGCATCCGGCTTCGAGTTCGGCGAGCAGCGAGCGCTCCGCGACGACGGCGGCGCGGCTCGGCGCGTGGTCGAGTCCGGCGAGCAGCTCGATCATCTCGGGATCGTCCGACCGGCACTCGACGGCGAGTGCACCCTGCGACGGTGCGGGCAGCATCTGCACCGGTTCGAGGGACTCGGTGACGCGGTCCAGGCGTCCGATGCGCGACAGTCCGGCACGCGCGATGACGATCGCGTCGAGTTCGCCGGAGTCGACCTTGCCGATGCGGGTGTCGATGTTGCCGCGCAGCGGTTCGATCTGCAGTCCCAGGCCGAGCGCGGCGAGTTGTGCCCGCCGGCGCGGCGCCGAGGTACCGACCTTCGAGCCGGGCGGCAGCTCGCCGAGGACGAGTCCGTCGCGGGCGACGAGCGCGTCACGCGGATCCTCCCGCTCGGGGACGGCCGCGACGACCAGACGCGGATCCTGGAAGGTCGGCAGGTCCTTGTAGGAGTGCACGGCGACGTCGACCTCACCGGCGAGCAGCGCCTCGCGCAGCTCGGCGGTGAACACGCCGACGCCGATGCGCTGCACCGGGCCGGGCGTCACGTCGCCCTTCGTGGTGATGACGACGAGCTCTGCCGGGCGACCCGCGGCGATGAGTGCGTCGCGCACGGTACCGGCCTGGGTCGTGGCGAGCACGCTGCCGCGGGTACCGATCCGCAGAGGACGATCCTGCCGAGCAACATCGTCGCGGGAAACCGATGCGGCTTCGGTGCTCATGCGGTGCCGTCCTTTCGTGAGGCCTGGAGTTCGGTGGTGACAGCGGGGTCCAGCGCGGCGGACAGATCCCCCGAGAGGGTGGGATCGGTCAGCGAGCTCAGATCCTTGGTGGGTGTCGCGACCGCCTCGACCGAGCCCGGGCGCAGCTCGAACAGCTCGCGCAGGGCCTCGGCGTACTGGTCGCCTCCCGGCGTCGACGCGAGCTGCTTGACGCGCACCGTCGGGGCGTGGAGGAGCTTGTCGACGACCCGGCGCACGGTGCGGGCGACCTCGCCGCGCTGGCCGTCGTCGAGATCGGGCAGTCGCGATTCGAGGCGCATCAGTTCGCCCTCGACCACCTCGGCGGCGCGCTGACGCAGTGCCGTCACGGTGGGGGTGACCTCGGCGAGTCGCTGCGCGGTGAGGTACTGCGACAGCTCGGCGGCGACGATCTTGCGGGCGGCCTCCGCGTCGGTCGCGGCGGCACCGGCCGACGGGTCGCGTTGCAGCGACTCCATGTCGAAGACCTGCACGCCCGGCAGACCGGCCACGGCGGTGTCGACGTCGCGGGGCAGACCGAGATCGCAGATCGCGAGGGGGCGTTCGCCGCGGCCGGGCTGCGCGAGTGCGCGGTGCGCGTCGGCGAGGGTGACGACGGCGCCCACCGCTCCGGTGCAGGTGACGGCGACGTCGGCGCGGCTCAGCGCGGTCGCGAGATCGTCGAATCCGACGACCTCGGCGTCGACACCGGCGGCCCGTGCGGTCTCGGCGAGTCGCTCGGCACGGTCGCGGGTGCGGTTGGCGACGACGATCGAGCCGACCTCGGCGCGGACGAGATGCGCGACCGCGAGGCCGCCCATGGCGCCGGCGCCGATCACCGCGGCGGTGCGACCCTTCAGGTCGCCTCCGAGGAAGTTCGCGGCCTTCTCGAGCGCGACCGACACGACGGACGCACCGGCGGCGTCGATGCCGGTCTCCGAGTGCACCCGCTTGCCGACGCGCAGCGCCTGCTGCGCGAGTTCGTGCAGGGTGCGGCCCGCGGCCTGCTGGGCGTCGGCGGCGGCGTAGGCGGTGCGGATCTGGCCGAGGATCTGCTGCTCCCCCACGACCATCGAGTCGAGCCCGCTGGCGACGGAGAAGAGGTGTTCGGCAGCGGCCTCGCTGTACCGGACGTAGGCGTGCTTGTGCAGTTCGGTGACGGGCAGACCCGAGTGCTCGGCGAGCAGTTCGCTGACCGCGGCGAGCGCGCCGTGGAAGGCGTCGACCACCGCGTAGATCTCCACCCGGTTGCAGGTGGAGACGATCATCGCTTCGGAGATCTTGTCCGACGCCAGCATCTTGTCGGTGAGCTTGGGACGGTCGGTGTCCGTGACCGCCACCTTCTCGAGCACCGGGACCGGTGCGCTCCTATGCGATATCCCGACGAGGAGAACACTCACGGTGCGATCACCGATCCGTTTCTGGTCGCGGCCGAGCCCATCGGACCCGCCTTTCCTGTTGTGGTACGCCGTGCAGAGCTCCGGGTGGACACCCGCGGGATGCCGGCGGGGCGTACGTCGCCGGCTGCAGGACGAACGTCAGCGGTCGCGGCGCGGGGGGTCTCCCCGTTGCGCGTGCTGTTGAACGAGAGAACCTGCATCTCGACGGACAGATCGACGCGTCGGATCTCGACGTGGTCGGGGACATCGAGTTCGACGGGAGCGAAGCTCAGGATGCTGCGCACTCCTGCGAGCACGAGCCGATCGCACACCTGCTGCGCTGCCTCGTCGGGGGTGGCGACGACACCGATGGTCGCGCCGAGTTCACGGGCTCCGTTCTCGAGATCGTCGACGTGACGCACGACGAGATCGCCCACACGTGTGCCCACCACGTCGGGATCGGAATCGAAGAGTCCGGCCATCGTGAATCCGCGGCGGTCGAAGCCCGGATACCGGGCGAGGGCGCGGCCGAGGCTGCCCACTCCGACGAGCACGACACGATGGCCCCGGTCGAGTCCGAGAGCTGCTTCGATGCGGGACTGGAGGCGCAGGACGTCGTAGCCGACGCCGCGCACTCCGTTGGGTCCGAGGAAGGACAGATCCTTGCGCAGTTTGGCCGAACCGACCCCGGCCGCGGCCGCGAGTTCCTCACTGGAGACGATGAGGGTGCCCGCTTCGGCGAACGCACCGAGGACCCGGAGGTAAGTGGCGAGACGCGTCACAGTAGCCTGTGGGATATCGCGGACCGGAGGGGTGGGAGTGGCACCCTCGCCGGACTCGGCGGTGCCGCGAGCGTCCTCGCCCTGCGGTGGGTGCAACTGCGTCACGGTACGTGGCTCCTCGTCCGGCCGGTGGATACACGCCTGGCCTCACGGTGATCCGGGAATTCGTTCACACCACGGTAACCGCTTGTGAAGCCATGCACAAAGTTGCTCGAAGCACCCCGAATGTGCTTCCCACCTGCTGTACGACAAGGACCTGCCGACTCAGCGGGCGAGATCTGCGCGCAGTCGCGGCTCGTCCACCTCCCAGTAGCTGTGCTCGCGTCCGTCGAGGAGAACGACGGGCAGACGGTCCCCGAATTCGGCCCGCAGATCGGGATCGGTTGCGGCAGCGACATCCACGTCGATGCAGGTGACCTCGACGCCGAGCTCCTCCGCGAGCGCCTCGAGCTGCTCGCGCGCCGGACCGCACGCACCGCACCCGGCGCGCACCAGAAGGGTCAGGTGATGACGGCTCACGGAGCCGCTCGTTGCCGATGACGATTGCTCACTCATGCCTCCACTGTGCGGCACGACCTGTCGAGATGAACGTCACACCCGGTCACGGGGGCGACGGCCTCCCGGTGACG
Source organism: Rhodococcus sp. AB351 (assembly GCF_049538275.1). NCBI lineage: Bacteria > Bacillati > Actinomycetota > Actinomycetes > Mycobacteriales > Nocardiaceae > Rhodococcus > Rhodococcus sp. AB351. The sequence goes on along the minus strand of NZ_JBMVFW010000001.1, from coordinate 1,152,040 downwards.
GGCCGTATCGCGGGCTAGGCTTGGCGCGGGTCACCCGTGTATGCGGGCGCCGTGTGCGCGGCGCCCGGAGCACAGGGGTCACACGGGGCCCGCCCGTTTCGACAGCCCCGCCCGTTACGACACCGGAGGTGCGAGTGCCAGGACGTTCGTTTCCCTACGGATGGGGCATGGGTGAGACGTGGGCGCGCATCATCCGTCCCGGACGTCGGCTCTTCTCTCGCAAGTTCGGGCCCAGCGAGGAAGAGGTCCGCGCCAATCTCGCAGGTGAGGCGAGCGCCGATGCCGCCCTCGCGTTGCAGGAATCCCGTGTCGAGCCCGAGCCCTCCCCCGACACCACTCCCGTCCCGCGCGATCTGACCGCGGCGGCGTTCTTCGACGTCGACAACACGATGGTGCAGGGCGCGTCGATCATCCACTTCGCCCGTGGCCTCGTCGCCCGGGACTACTTCGACAAGTCCGACCTGTTCGAGTTCGCCTGGCAGCAGGTCAAGTTCCGCCTGACGGGCAAGGAGAACATGAACGACGTCGCGTCCGGTCGCGACAAGGCTCTGTCGTTCGTGCAGGGCCGCTCCACCGAGGAACTGCGCCGGCTCGGCGAGGAGATCTACGACGACATCATCGCCGACAAGATCTGGCCGGGCACCCGCGCGCTCGCGCAGATGCACCTCGACGCGGGCCAGCAGGTGTGGCTCGTGACCGCGACGCCGGTCGAACTGGCCGACGTCATCGCCGAACGCCTCGGCCTGACCGGTGCGCTCGGCACCGTCGCCGAGTCGGAGGACGGCGTCTTCACGGGCCGCCTCGTCGGCGACATCCTGCACGGTCTCGGCAAGGCGCACGCGGTGCGGGCCCTCGCGATCCGTGAGGGTCTGAATCTCAAGCGCTGCACGGCCTATTCGGACAGCCACAACGACGTGCCGATGCTCTCGGTGGTCGGCACGGCCGTCGCGATCAATCCCGATCCGGACCTGCGGCAGGTCGCTCGCACACGTGGGTGGGAGATCCGCGACTTCCGGACGGCGCGCAAGGCCGCGAAGGTCGGGGTTCCGACGGCGCTCGGCCTCGGTGCCGCGGGTGGTGCGGTCGCGGTCCTCGTGGGCCGCCGCCGCGACCGAGCGGCCTGACAGTACAGCCGCGACCGAGCGGCCTGATTTCCGTCTTTCTCAGCCGAGGAAGACGTTCCGCCGGCGCGTGAGCAGCTTGTAGAGGGTCTGCTGGATCGTCTCGCGCACGTGGTCGGTGACCTCGAACAGGACCATCGGATCCTCCGCCGCGGCGTCGTCGTACACGTCGGTGACGATCGGTGTGCCGAACTCGATGTACCACTTCGACGGCAGCGGCACGATTCCGAGCGGGCCGAGCGCCGGGAACAGCGGGGTGATCGGGAAGTAGGGCAGGCCGAGCAGACGCGCGAGCGAGGTGAGGTCGGCGATGTTCGGGTAGATCTCCTCGGAGCCGACGATCGAGCACGGCACGATGGGCGCCTGGGTGCGCAGGGCGGCCGACACGAAACCGCCGCGGCCGAACCGTTGCAGTTTGTAGCGCTCCTTGAACGGCTTGCCGAGTCCCTTGTAGCCCTCGGGGAAGACCGCGACCACCTGGTCCTGCCGGAGGAGCCGTTCGGCGTCGGGATGGCACGCGAGGGTGTGGCCGGCCTTGCGCGTCACCGTTCCGACGACGGGCATACCGAAGGCGAGGTCGGCGGCGAGCATCCGCAGGTGACGATCCGCGTGATCGTGCACGGCGACGGAGGTCATCAGTGCGTCGACGGGGAGCGTGCCGGCGTGGTTGGCGACGACGAGTGCGCTGCCTTCGGCGGGGATGTTCTCGACGCCTCGGACCTCGACGCGGAACCACTTGTCGAACAGGGGTCGCAGGACCGGCAGGACGACGTTCTCGGTGAAGTGCGGGTCGAAGCCGAAGTCGTCGACCTCGTAGTCGCCGGTCATCCGGCGACGGACGAACTCGGCGGTGGCGGTGACCTGTTGTGCGAGGGTGCCGCGCAGGTCGTCGAGGAACCGGTCGGTGCGGCTCACCTGTTCGGGGGTGGGCGGTGGCCCCATCGACGGATGGGGTGTGCGTGTGACCCGTTCGCCGGGACGGCGGTTGCCGGCGTGCAACGGGATGACCTTCGCGACCTCCGTCATCGCGTCTCCCTCGTCTCTCCGAGCACGGAGAGCGCCATCGACTCGGCCTTGTCCACCCATTCGGTCTTCACGATGCGGGTGAGGGCGAGGCCCCGGGCGAAATCGTCGAGCGCTTCTCTCGTGGTCCAGCGTGGTTCGAATCCGAACTCGTTGCGCATGCGCGTGGTGTCGAGTCCGCATCCGAAATGGAAATAGTCGAGTTCTTCCTTGGTGAAGGAGTTCATCACGGAACCCATGAGTGCGTGCCCGGCCGTGCGGAACAGCGCGTAGGGCATCGGCACGGTGACGCCCCCGGCCCGGCGCACGGCCTGGGTCATCATGACGATGCCCTCACCGGCGATGTTGTACGTCCCGGGTGGTCCGGCGACGACCGCGTGTTCGAGCGCGCCGAGCGCGTCCTCCTCGTGCAGCAGCTGCAATCGCGCGTCGCGGCCGAGCACGTTGGGGACGAGCGGGGAGGTGAGATAGCTCGACACCGAGCCGGGCAGCCGGTTCCCGACGGTGGGTGCGAGCCGGAGGATGGTGGTCGCGATGTCACTGCGCCGGCGGGCGACGCCACGCAGGTAGCCCTCGACCTCCATCATGTCGCGGGCGAAGGCGCCCGTGGGCCGGCGGCGGGCGCTCATCTCCTCGGTGAACTTCGCGGGATCCTTGGCACTCGAGCCGTAGACGACGGACGACGAGCGCAGCACGATCCTGCGCACCGAGGGTGCCTTCTGGCACACCGCGAACAGCTGCATCGCGCCGAGGACGTTCATGTCCTTCATCGCCGTGCGGCTCCCCGACTTGGGGGCCTTCGTGACGGCGGACGCGTGGACGACGGTGTCGACGTCCATGTTGCGGATGATCTTGCCGATGAGAGGGTTGCGGATGTCGGCGAGCACGAACTCGGCCCGCCCCATGCGCCGGAGCATGTCCTTCGACGGCGACTGGGTGTCGACGCCGATCACCCGCTCGATGTCCGGATTCTGAGCGAGCCTGGTGACGAGGAAACCACCCAGGAACCGACTTGCTCCGGTGACCAGCACGACTCGTGGACGTGCCACTTCGTGCCCCTGCGAAACCACTCGTGAAACCCCCTGCTGCACCACACGCGTCATCGGTCACATTCGCCCCGACGCGGTATGCCGTCCCACAATACGGCCACTTCGCTGCCATCGCACGACTCGCGGGTGAACTTCCGGGTACCGGGATGCACAGACGAACGATGCCCGTCACCATGGAGGTGACGGGCATCGGACAGGCGCAGGGCTTACTTGCCGAGTTTACGACGCTGCACTCGGGTGCGGCGGAGCAGCTTGCGGTGCTTCTTCTTCGACATGCGCTTACGGCGCTTCTTGATCACAGATCCCATGTGGGCATCCCTCACGTTCCTTGTAGCGTTCCTGCGCACGCCGGTGACGTACGCCTGATGTATGTCGACGCTGGGCCTCGTGGCGACGAGTAACAGCGCCTCACGACACCGGCTGGCCGGTACGACGACAAGCAATCCTACCGGGGCGGCCCACCCGGCGTGAAACCGAGGTCCGCCCCGGAACGCGACTTCCCTCGCGCACCGGATCCGTTCGTCGTACCGTCGTCCCCCGACGACGCGCCGACCGTCCCTGTCCGACCTCTATCCGACGTCGAAGTACGACGTCTCGAGGTAGTCGTGGACGGCCTTCGCATGCACGCGGAACGAGCGTCCCACGCGCACTGCGGGTAGTTCGCCACTGTGCACCAGCCTGTACACGGTCATCTTCGACACCCGCATGAGAGCTGCCACCTCGGCAACCGTCAGGAACTGGGTACCGGCGAGAACCGACTGTCCGTCTTGAGGTTGACCCTTCGACGGCGTGTTTCCTGAAACCATTACACACCTCCGGCACGCCCGCGCCGCCGGCTTCCCCTCCGGCGGAACAGACACGCACGTGCTGATTCGAGCTTAGCGTGACGAATGGTTCCTGTGCGACGATGCAGCTGGGGAATTTCCGGCGGGCGGCTGTTCGTCGCCACGCTACGCCCCGCAGTGACGTCTGTCAGCGTTCCGCAGTGACGCCTGTGAGCGTTCCGCAGGGACGCCTGTGAGCGCTCCGCAGTGACGCCCTGCGAGAGCCTCGGGTGGACGCCCTGTCAGGCGGTTCCGGACAGCCCCTCCCGGGCCGCGGGCGACGGCTGGTCCGATGCCGCCCCGAGCTGCGCGGAGCGACGCTTCGCGGCGTCGAGCGCCTCGTAGAAGGCCGTACGCAGCCCTCCACGCTCGAGTTCACGGATGGCAGCCGCCGTGGTGCCACCCGGCGAGGTGACCGCGGCGCGCAGATCGGCGGCGTTGTCCCCCGAACGCGCGAGCATCGCGGCCGAGCCGGTCATCGTCTGCACCACCAGATCGGTGGCCACGGCCCGCGTCAGGCCGAGCGAGACACCGGCGTCGATCATCGCCTCCGCGACGAGAAAGAAGTAGGCGGGGCCGGATCCGGAGACCGCGGTGACCGCGTCGATCTGCGATTCCGGGACCACCGAGACCGTTCCCACGCTCGCGAGGATCTCGCGGACCGTGTCGAGATGCTGCTGCTTGACGTACCGGCCGGCGGACAGCACGCTCGCGCCCTCCCCGACGAGCATCGGGGTGTTCGGCATCACGCGCACGACGGGGAAGCCCGCCGGGAGCTTGGTCTCGTAGCGAACCGTCGGGATGCCTGCGGCCAGCGACACCAGGATCTGCTCGTCGTCGTTCCCGGCGTCGACCGCTGCGAGAGCGGTGACGACGACGTCCACGTCGTTGGGCTTGACGGCCACGACCACCACATCGGCGCCTTCCGCGGCGTCGGCGGTGCTGTCGGTGACCCGGATCGAGTAGGTCCGCGACAGTTCCTCGCGCCGTTCCTCGAACTTCTCGGCGACCACGAGGTCCTTGGTCGCGAAGCCGTTCTTCAGCAGACCCGAGACCAGCGCCTCGCCGATCCTGCCGCCACCGATCACTGCGATTCTCGTCATGGGGACAGCCTGCCACGACCGTCCGTGCGGCCTACACCACGGTCGCCGCCCGTCGGGACGGGCCGCTGTCGGGCGGATCAGCGCGGCATCATGGCCAGCTGACGCGACTGCACGACCACCTGGCCGGTCGAGTCGACGACGGTGTGGTCCTCTTCGAACCAAGTGTTGCCGAGGACGCTGCTCTCGGCGATGACGCGCAGCCATCCCGGAGCCGGCACCCGCCGCAGATATGCGGTGAGTTGCACCGTCGGCGCCCAGCCGAAACGGCCGAGGTTCATCGCGACGGGAGCCGACACGTCGCCGCACATGAGCGCGAACAGCACCGAGGTGTCGACATCGGCCTCGTCGCCCGGCGACGGCCGCGTCCACATCGACACGAGCGGTTCGCCCTGCTGCCCGTCGAGGAAACGCGCGGTGGCGGAGTCGATCCGGAGGCGGGAGGTGGCGGCGAACTTCACGATCTGCCCCATGGGGTGCTCGGGGGTGACGAGCACCGACTCGGCCGGCGGGTCGGCGGGCATGGTGGTCGCGCGGTGCGGCACGGTGTGGAAGGGCTCCTCGGAGTCCGGCGTGCCGAGGGTGACGCTCGCCCGCACCGCCACGCGTCCGGCCTGGGACAGTTCGACGTCCACGAGACCGATCTGCTTGCCCTGTTTGCGCAGCACGGTGGTGATCTCGACGTCGCCGGGATCGGGCGCGGCGACGAACGAGGTGCTGACGGCGAGGGGCTGGGTGAGCGGGTCGACGCCGGCGTCGAGCACCGACCTGCGCGCCGCGGACGCGCACACCGCGAGCATGCATCCGCCGTGCACCTTGGGTCCGATGGTCCACACCGGATCGATGTGCGCCTGCCAGGCAGAGGTGCCGTCGGGGTGGTCCCCCGGCACCCGGGTGACCGAGGTCAGGTCGAGGAAGGGCCGGTCGGTGAGGGTCACTGCTGCTCCTGGTCGTCGTTCGGGGCCTGATCGGCGCCGGTCGTGGGGAGTTCACCGGACCCGAACATGCGGGCGGCGAGATGTTGGTGGGCCAGTCGGCGCATGGCCGTGAGGACCGGTTCGTACAGGGCCGTCCCGAGCACGGCCGCTTCCACGGTGGCCTCCCGGGAGTGCGTCGGCAGCAACTCGAGATCGACTTCGGCGATGGCGCGGACGTGCCGGCCGTAGGCGTCGATCCGGCGGTCGTCCATCCGCAGGCCGGCGGCCTCGAGGGCCGCGAGCGCGTGTTCGAGTTGGGCCACGCCCGCGAACCGCGGGTCGTAGATCTGGCCGAGGTGTTCGAGCACGCGGCGGGCGCGGGGGTAGTCGGGGCCGATCGAGTCCTCGACGTAGGGCGGCAGCGCGGCGATGGCGTGGCCGAGTTCGACGAACAGGTCGTCGCGCGGGTTGTCGACGAGGTCCACGACGGTCTTGATCTTCTCGAGGGGCAGACCCTGCGCGGCGAGAGCGCGGACCAGACCCAAACGGCGGACGTGCCGGTCGTCGTAGGTCGCCGAGGTGACGCTCGTCGCCACGCCCGGCATGAGCAGCCCTTCACGCAGGTAGTACTTCACCGTCGGCAGCGGTACGCCGCAGCGCTCGGCGAGTTCCGAGATACGCACAGATCACCTCCATCCCTTGACACCGGATACTACAACTATCCAGTATTGGATAGTGAAACTATCCAGTGATGGAGTCCCGGCCGAGGAGGCCCTCATGCATCCGCTCGTGACCATCGTTCTCGGGAGCACCGTGCTCACCGTCGCAGGCATCGCCTTCGGAGGCACCTTCCTGCTGCGCGTCGCCGCGGGCGGCGTACCCACCAACGACCTGCAGAAGACGTTCTTCCGTGCCGGTCACGCCCACGCGGGAGTACTCGTCACGCTCGGGCTGCTCATCGCCGTTCTCACACACGTCGTGGGCGCATCACCCGGTTGGTCGGCGGCCGGTGCCATCGCCGTGCTCGTCGCCGCGATCCTGATCCCGGCAGGCTTCTTCCTGTCGGTGCTCGGGCCCGATCCGGCCCGGCCCGGCCCGATGTTCGCGGCGGTCCGGCTCGGCGCCGTCTCCCTCACCGCGGGCGTGCTGATCTCAGGCGTCGCCGTGCTCGCCGCCGGAATCGCGGCCCTCTGAGGCGGGGACGCGCGCAATGTTCGTGTGCCGGGGACTCTCGGGGCCGGCGGTGATCGCACGCGTCGCCGAGCGATCCAGGTGCGTGCGCGCGAAGGCCAGCGAACGTGCCAGCATCCCGGCGCGCTCGGCACGCGTCCGTGCGCTCTGGGTGCTGATCTCCAGGACCACGTGACCGCCGAAGTCGCTCGCGGCGAGCCGGCGGCACACGTCCGCACAGGGTTGCGTGCCCGTTCCCGGGACGAGATGTTCGTCGAGCGAGGAGCCCCGGCCGTCGGCGAGATGGAGGTGAGCGAGCCCCTCCCCCATCCGATCCGCGAGCGCGAGGGCGTCGGCCCCGGCGGTCGCGGTGTGCGACAGGTCGAGCGTGTAGTGCGCGAAACCGGTGTCGGTGGGGTCGAGCGACGGGCTGTAGGCCGAGACCGCGCGGCCGGGTCCGCGCCGGCGCAGACGTTCGGCGCCGCGATCACGACCGCCGAAGACGACGTCGGCCCTCATCGGGTACATGTTCTCGACCGCGACCACCACGTGGCTGTCTGCCTCGAGTGCTGCGACCTGGTCGGAGAATCCCTCCGCATAGCGACGCTGCCACCGGAAGGGCGGATGGACCACGACGGTCTCCGCACCGAGGATCTCGGCGACACGCACCGAACGGTCGAGCTTGGCGGCGGGATCGGATCCCCACACGCGCTGCGAGATCAGCAGGCACGGCACATGCACGGCGAGCACCGGCACGCCGTACTCGCGGACCAGACGCTCCACCGAGGTGGGGTCCTGGCTCACCGGTTCGGCCCACACCATCAGTTCGACCCCGTCGAAACCGAGATCGGCCGCGAAGCGGAACGCCGCTTCGGTGTTCTCCGGATAGACCGAAGCGGTGGACAGCCCTACCCGGATTCCCTGCGCGGTCGGCATCGGCTCACCCGGGCAGCAGGAACAACAGCGGCCCGAAGGCCACGAATGCTCCCACCGCGAGTGCGATGAGCTGACTCGTGATGTCGTCGGTGCGCCGCAGGACGCGCACCAGCGCGACCAGGCCCACGATCACCAGCAGCGCGAGGGCGAAGGCGACCCACGGCAGGAGATCCCACAACCGCTCGAATCCCTTGAAGAGCAATCCGCCCGCGACGATCGCGGCAACGCTCTCGCCGATCAGCAACGCCCACTGCTTGAGGCCGCTGCCCTGCTCCGCGTCGGCGGACTCGTCGTCCGCACTCTGCCGTGCCGAGCCGTCGGTGGCGCCGGCCGCTGCCTTCTTGCTCTTGCCGCGCGACTTCTGCGACCGCGACGATGCCGACCCCTCGGCGGCGTCGGACGCGGCGTCCGCGGCACCGATGGTGTCGGTCGAGTCGTCGGCGTCGGAGCCGGTGCCCTGCAGGTCGCTGGCCGGGCCGGAGAGCAGTCGCGGTTCGGCGACGTCGGCCTTGCGCACCGACACCGCCGGGGCGCCCGCCTTCTCGGACTTCGTGTCCGACTTCTTGTCGGCGACCGCTGCTCCCTCACCGGACGGCGAGCCGGTCGCGGCCGCTCCGAGATGCGCCCGCGCGCGACGGGGAAGCGCCTCGGGACGGATGACCTCGGTCGGCGACTCGATCTTGGGCGGAGCCGCCTTGGACGCCGCCTCCGTAGGTGCGGCCGCCTTGGAGACCGCATCCGTCTTCGACACCGCGTCCGTCGATGCGGGCGTCTTCGCGGCGGGCGGTGTCTTCGCGGCGGGCGGTGTCTTCGTGACGGCAGGCGTGCTCGTTCCGGTCTTCACCGGCGGCGTCTTCGTCCCGACGGCGACCCGCGGGGTCACGGTGGTCTTCTCGATGTCGGACAGCGCGAAGGTCGCCGCCTTCGGCGTCTCGAGCTTCGGTGTCTCGATGTTCGGAGTCTCGACCTTGCGCGGCGCCGGCACGACCTTCGACGGGGTCCCCGCATCGGCAGTAGCCGTCGAGGAAGCCGAATCCGTCTGCGCAGCAGCGTTTTCTGCGTCGGCAGAGGTGTGCCGCTCACCCTTGCCGTCCGCGCGGTCGTCGGCCGCGCGGGTGATCGGGATCTCGCCCGTCAGTTCGGCGACGGAGATGCCGCCGCTCGCGCCTCGTCGGCGTCGTCCCCCGGCCCGCGTTCCCACCTTCTGGCCGTTACGCGCCAACAGCTCGGCCACGGAGATCTGCCCCGTGTCGTTGCTGCGATTCTCGCTCATCCGGTTGCCACCACCAGTTCGCCACCCATATCCGTATCGAGCTTCCGAAGAATCAGGCCTTCGCGCAACGCCCACGGGCAGATCTGCAGCGTCTCCACTCCGAGGGCACGCATGCTCGCCTCCGCGACGAGGGCGCCGGCGACGAGTTGCTCGGACCGGTCCGAGCTGACGCCTTCGAGTTCTGCCCGGTCGGCCGTGGTCATCCGGGAGATGAAGGCGATGAGCTGGCGCAGTCCGCTCGCCGTCAGGGTCCGTTGTACCCGCAGGCCGGCCGAGGAGGGGGCCGCGCCGGTGAGGCGGGCCAGGGTCCGGAAGGTCTTGGAGGTACCCACACACAGGTCGGGGTCGCCCGCGTTGCGTATGACCTTCGCCGGTTCGGCGAGTTCCGCGTCGAGCCAGTCGCGCAGCGCCGAGATACGGCGCTTGCCGGGCGGGTCCTCACGGAACCAGTCGCGCGTGAGCCGTCCCGCACCGAGCTGGAGGGAGTAGGCGATCTCGGGGTCCTCGTCGCCGCCGAAGGTGAGCTCGAGCGAACCACCACCGATGTCGAGGTCGAGGATGTTCCCGGCGCTCCAGCCGTACCAGCGGCGCACGGCCAGGAAGGTCAGCCGCGCCTCGTCCTCACCGGAGAGCACGTCCAGCGACACCCCGGCCTCCCGGCGCACCCGATCGAGGACGGCCTCGGAGTTGCCGGCGTCGCGCACCGCGGAGGTCGCGAACGCCATGAGCTCGCCGCATCCCGAAGTGCGGGCGATGCTGGCGAACTCGGCGGTGGTCTCGACGAGCCGCTCGGCGCCCTTGGGGGTGATGTCGCCGTTGTCGTCCATGTTCTCGGACAGCCGCAGCGTGGCCTTCGTCGAACTCATCGGCGTGGGGTGCCCACCACGATGGGCGTCCACCACCAACAGGTGAACGGTGTTGCTTCCGACGTCGAGTACCCCTAAGCGCACATCAATACGGTACTGGGTCTACCGTCGGGACCTGTGACAGCAGGTATGTCCCATGCCCCACACAAACTCGACCCGGCCCCCGAAGTCCCTCTGGACTTTCCTCGGGAATGGGTGGAGTTCACCGACCCCGACAACGACGAACACGTCATCGCCGCAGACATGACATGGCTGCTCTCGCGGTGGACCTGCGTGTTCGGCACTCCGGCGTGCCAGGGCATCATCGCCGAGCGACCCGACGACGGGTGCTGCTCGCACGGCGCGTTCCTGTCCGACGACGACGATCGCAAGAAGCTGGCGAAGGCAGTGAAACACCTCACGCCGGCCGATTGGCAGTTCATGGACAAGGGCCTGGGCAAGAAGGGCTACCTCGAAGAGGACGAGATCGACGACGAGCCCGCCCTGCGCACCCGCCGCTACAAGGGTGCGTGCATCTTCCTCAACCGTCCCGGATTCGAGGGCGGTCAGGGCTGCGCCCTCCACACCATGGCGTTGCGACGCGGCATCGAACCGCTCGAGATGAAGCCCGACGTGTGCTGGCAGCTCCCGATCCGTCGCACCCAGGACTGGGTGGAGCGCCCCGACGGCACCGAGATCCTGCGCACGGTCATCACCGAGTACGACCGGCGCGGCTGGGGCGAGGGTGGCCACGACCTCGACTGGTACTGTTCCGGCTCCCCCGACGCGCACGTCGGCGAGCGTCCGGTCTGGCAGTCGTACGCCCCCGAACTCACCGAACTCCTCGGTGCGGCGGCCTACGACGAGCTCGCGCGCCTGTGCCGGCGACGCCAGGGACTGGGTCTGATCGCGATCCATCCCGCGACGTCGGCAGCACAGGCGGGCTCGCCTGCCGGTTCCGGTCAGGCTTCGAGCTTGTAACCCAGGCCGCGCACCGTCACGAGGTGGCGCGGCTTGGCCGGGTCCTCCTCGATCTTCGAGCGCAGTCGCTTGACGTGGACGTCGAGGGTCTTGGTGTCGCCGACGTAGTCGGCGCCCCACACCCGGTCGATGAGCTGTCCGCGGGTGAGCACCCGCCCGGAGTTCCGCAGGAGATATTCGAGCAGGTCGAATTCCTTGAGCGGCATGGCAACCGGCTCGCCGTTGACGTGCACGACGTGACGGTCGACGTCCATCCGCACGGGCCCGGCCTCGAGCAGGCCGTCGTCCGCCGCCGTCTCGCTCTCGGTGTCGGCGCCGCGTCGCAGGACCGCCCGGATGCGGGCGATGAGTTCGCGCGCCGAGTACGGCTTGGTGACGTAGTCGTCGGCGCCGAGTTCGAGTCCGACGACCTTGTCGATCTCGCTGTCGCGGGCGGTGACCATGATGACCGGGACACCCGAACGGGTCCGCAACTGCTTGCACACGTCGGTGCCGCTCATTCCGGGGAGCATCAGATCGAGCAGGACGATATCGGCGCCCTCCCGGTCGAACTCGGCGAGGGCCGACGGGCCGTCGCCGGCGATCGTCGTCTCGAACCCCTCCTTGCGCAGCAGGAAGGCGAGCGGATCCGCCAACGATTCCTCGTCCTCGACGATCAGCACACGCGTCACGAGCTGGTCCTCCGTCTGTTTCTCGGTGTCCGTCCGCCCGGGAACCCGGGTGGGGTCTGCGTCACGATCCGACCGCCTTCTCGGTGCGGTCGACGGTGTCGTCCTCGTCGTCGGCGTCCTCGACGTAGGCCGGGACGAGAAGGGTGAAGGTGGAGCCGGTACCGGGCTTGCTCCACAGGGTGATCTCGCCGTGATGGTTCGCGGCGACGTGCTTGACGATGGCCAGGCCGAGGCCGGTGCCTCCGGTGGCCCGCGACCGGGCCTTGTCGACGCGGAAGAAACGCTCGAAGACCCGTTCCTGGTCCTCCTTCGCGATACCGATCCCCCGGTCGGTGACGGCCATCGCGACCTTGCCCTCGCGCAGCGACCTGCTGATCGTCACCGGTGAGCCGGCCGGCGAGTAGGCGATCGCGTTCTCGATGAGGTTGGTGAGGGCGCTGACGAGCAGCGTTCGGTCGCCGAGGATCTCGAGACCGCTCGGCCGGTCGGTGCTGATGGTGATCGAGGCGTTCTCGGCGGTCAGGCGCGTGCGGTCGAGGGCCTCCTCGACGACGGCGTCGACGTCCACGACCTCGAGATCGGGCAGTTTCTCGGCGCCCTGGAGCTTCGAGAGCGCGATCAGCTCGGTCACCATGTTGCCTAGGCGCGTCGCCTCGCGCTGGACCCGTTCGCCGAAGTGGCGGACGGTGTCGGGATCGTCGACGGATTCGAGCAGCGCCTCCGCGAGCAACGCCATCGCGCCGACGGGCGTCTTGAGTTCGTGGCTGATGTTGGCCACGAAGTCGCGCCGGGTGGCCTCCATGCGGACGTGCTCGGAGTCGTCGAAGGCGTAGAGCACGACGAAGCGCGGGTCCTGGTCGAGCAGCGGCCGGACGGTACAGCGCACCGCCACGGGCTCGCGGCCGAGCAATGCCTTCGCGCCCAGGTCGAGTTCGATCGGCTTCCTCGTCTCGAGCACCCGGCAGGCGGCCACCCAGGCCCGGTCGTCGATCTGCCGGTTGCGGACGAGACCGAGTTCCTCGGCGCGCGGGTTCGACAGGACGACGTCGTGGAACTTGTCGACCACCGCGATCCCGGTCGACGCCCCGTGGACGACCCGGTCGAGCACGTCGAACATCGTGAGGTCGGCTTCGTCGCTACCGTGGGCCCGGCGCTGCACCAGCCTCCCGACGGCGACGGTGACGATCCCGCCGAGGACCGCTGCGACCACGGCCAGCAACACGGCCTGCGTAACACTCACACTTCGAATCGTAATGACACCGGTACCCCACCGGACACCGGGTCGACGGCATTTCCCGCACGTCACACCGCATTTTTCGGTTGTTGGAGTGTTGTTCACCCTTTGTTCGCCCGGAACGGACGACTCCGCGACGGACCTGCACGAACGAACCGACCCCGTCACCGATCGGCGACGGGGTCGGTTCGGTTCCGAGGAACTGTTACTTGGCGCCCTGGTTGGCGACCGCTGCCGCACCGGCGGCCGCGGCCTCGGGGTCGAGATAGGTGCCGCCCGGATTCAGCGGGCGTAGGTTCTCGTCGAGGTCGTAACGAAGCGGGATGCCCGTCGGGATGTTGAGACCGGCGATGTCGTCGTCGGAGATCCCGTCGAGGTGCTTGACGAGCGCACGCAGCGAGTTGCCGTGCGCGGTGACCAGCACGGTCCTGCCCGCGAGCAGATCCTTGGAGATCGTCGACTCCCAGTACGGGATGAGGCGGGCGACGACGTCCTTCAGGCACTCGGTGAGGGGGACCTCGTCGACGTCGGCGTAGCGCGGATCGGCGTCCTGGCTGTACTTCGAACCCGGCTCGATCGGCGGCGGCGGGGTGTCGTAGCTACGACGCCACAGCATGAACTGCTCCTCGCCGAACTCGTCCTTGACCTCGGACTTGTTCTTGCCCTGGAGCGCACCGTAGTGGCGCTCGTTGAGACGCCAGTCGCGGATGACGGGGATCCAGTGCCGGTCGGCGGCGTCGAGCGCGAAGTTGGCGGTGCTGATCGCGCGGCGCAGCAGGGAGGTGTAGGAGACGTCGGGAAGCACGTTGTGCTCGACGAGGAGGGCACCGGCCCGCTTGCCCTCGGCGATCCCCTTGTCCGTCAGATGCACGTCCACCCAGCCGGTGAACAGGTTCATCGCATTCCATTCGCTCTCGCCGTGGCGGAGCAGAACAAGTGTTCCGATAGTCATGACCCAATCCTGACATGCACGGATGGCGATTTCGCCACGGGCGCCCCCGATCGTGGGCTATATCTGACAACGCGCGTTGCCAGGAACGCGGGAGTCGGCGCCGCGCACCACAGTTCGTCATCACCGAAACACACGGGGGGTTCGATGTCACACGGGGGTCCGAAGTCACACGGGGGTCCGCAGCCCGACACACGCATGTCCCGCCGCACCGTCCTCACCGCCCTCGGGGCGCTCGGTGCCGCCGCAGCCCTTCCACCCACGGCAGCCGCCCTACCACCCACAGCGGCACAGCCGGGCCGCCGCGCGCCGGCGGTGCACTCCGGCGGACGCCGGGTCGCGATCCTCGGTGGCGGGATGGCCGGACTGGCCGCCGCGCACGAACTGATCGAGCGCGGCTTCGAGGTCACCGTCTTCGAGCCGACCGCGCTCGGCGGCAAGGCGCGCAGCATCCCCTCCCCCGGCACCGCGGCAGGCGGCCGCCTCGATCTGCCCGGCGAACACGGTTTCCGCTTCTTCCCCGGCTTCTACCAGCACATCCCCGACACGATGCGGCGGATCCCGTTCCCCGGCAACCCGAACGGCGTGTTCGACAATCTCGTTGCGGGACACGGATTCCGGATGGCGATCCCCGGGGCGCCCGACCTCACCGCCCCGGCCTCCATCGCACCGCTGCGCTTCGACGTCTACGACCCGCTGAGCCTGCAGGAGAGCCTGACGGCAGCCTTCTCCCTCGGCGGCTCGATCCCCCCGCACGAGCTCGCGGTCTTCATGCGCAAACTCGTCATGTTCCTCACCAGCAGCCTCGAACGTCGCAACGACCAATGGGAACACGAGACGTGGGCGCAGACCCTCGAAGCCGACGGCAAGTCGAAGGGCTACCGCGAGATCCTCGTCTCCGCACTGACCCGTCAGCTCGTCGCGGCACGGCCGCAGACCGTCTCGACCCGCACCATCGGCATCATGGGCCAGGCCTTCGTGTGGAACGCGATGGGCACCGTGCCCCAGTACGGACATCTCGACCGCCTGCTGTCGGCACCGACGAACGAGGCGTGGATCGACCCGTGGGCGCAACTCCTGCACGATCTCGGCGTGAAGTTCGAGATGGGTTGGGCGGCCGAGGCTCTGGAGATCTCCGGCGGACGGATCACCGGTGCACGGGTCGTCGACGGGTCGGGCAACCGTGCCCGCGCCGAGGCCGACTGGTTCGTCGCGGCGATGCCGGCCGAACGCGCGGTCTCGCTGTGGTCACCCGAGATCCTCGCGGCCGATCCCGGCCTCGAACGGATGAACGCTCTGGTCACCGACTGGATGGTCGGCATCCAGTACTTCCTTCGGCGGCCCACCCCCATCACGCCGGGTCACGTCGCCTATCTCGGTTCGCCGTGGGCGCTCACATCGATCAGCCAGGCCCAGTTCTGGCGCGGCGACTTCGCGCAACGGTACGGCGACGGTTCGGCACACGACTGCCTGTCGGTGGACATCTCCGACTGGGACACCCCCGGCATCCTCTACGGCAGAACCGCCAAGCAGTGCACGCCGGAAGAGATCGCCCGCGAGGTATGGGCGCAGATGTCGGCCTGCCTCGAGGACGGGACGGGCGCGATCGACGAGAACGACATCGTCTCGTGGTTCCTCGATCCCGGCGTGAAGTGGGGAGCCGGCGGCGTCACCAACGACACCCCGCTGCTCATCAACACCGCCGGGTCGCTCGCGAACCGGCCCGAGGCGCACACCGCGATCCCGAACCTGTTCCTCGCGGGCGACTACGTCCGCAACGACATCGACCTCGCGACGATGGAGGGCGCGAACGAATCGGCGCGGGCGGCAGTGGGTGCACTGCTGCAGACGGCGGGCTCCCCCGCCGCACCACCCGCACTGTACAAGTTGCACGAACCGCCCGAACTGGAACCGTTGCGGCGCATCGACTCCGACCGGTACCGGGCGGGACAACCGCACATGCTGGCCTGATCGGACAGGCCCGGACAGCGGAATCCCCGGGAGACACACGGTCTCCCGGGGATCCACATTTCGTCGGCCCGTCCGTCAGGCGTTCAGGGCACGCAGATCCTTCCGAAGGATCTTGCCCGCAGAGGATTTCGGCACCGTGTCGATGAACTCGACCTGCCGGACCTTCTTGTGCGGCGCGACCCGCGCGGCCACGAAGTCGATGACCTCGTCCTCGGTGACCGTCGAATCCGGCTGCCGGACGACGAAGGCCTTCGGGACCTCCTCACCCTCGTCGTCGCGGACCCCGATCACCGCGGCGTCGGCGATCTGCGGGTGCGTGAGGAGCAGGGCTTCGAGTTCGGCCGGCGGCACCTGGTAGCCCTTGTACTTGATGAGTTCCTTGAGCCTGTCGACGATCCGGACGGCACCTTTCCCGTCGACGGTGGCGATGTCACCGGTGTGGAGGAAGCCGTCCTCGTCGAGGGTGTCGGCTGTGGCCTCGGGGTTGCCGAGATAACCGGCCATGACGTTGGGCCCCTTGCACCACAGTTCGCCGGGCGCCGAAACGCCGTCACCGGTGGGATATTCGACTTCTTCGCCGGTCGCGGGATCGACGATCTTGCATTCCATGTTCGCGATCGTCGGACCCACCGAATCGAGCTCGGTCTCGTTGTCCTCGAAGGGGATCGCGTGCGACACGGGAGACATCTCCGACATGCCGTATCCCTGTCGGACGTTGCAGCCCAGGCGCTTCGCGACGGATCCGGCGAGTTCCTTGTCGAGCGGTGCGGCCCCGGAGAAGACCGTGTGCACGCTCGACAGGTCGTACCGGTCGACGAGGGGGTGCTTGGCGAGCGCGACCGCGACCGGCGGCGCGATGAACACGTACGTGCACTTGTGTTCCGAGATGTAGGTGAGGAAGTCGACGAGATCGAACTTCGGCATCGTCACCAGCGACGCGCGGTTGTACAGCGCGGCGTTCAGCAGCACCGTCATGCCGTAGATGTGGAAGAACGGCAGCAGTGCGAGCACGCGGTCGTCGGCCGCGATGCCCATCCGCGGGGTGATCTGGCAGACGTTCGCGACGAGATTGCGGTGCGTGAGCATCACGCCCTTGGGTCGGCCGGTCGTGCCCGAGGAGTACGGCAGCACCGCGAGGTGGGTGGCCGGATCGAACTCGACGGTCGGAGCCGGGGAGCCCTCGGTGAGCAGGTCGCGCAGGGACGGATGGCCCTCGGCGCCGTCGAGCACGAAGAGCAGCTCGTCGGGGATCCCGGCGGCCGCGGCGGCCTCCCTGGCCTGCGGCAGGAACGGGGAGACCGTGAACAGTGCGGCGGCCCCCGAGTCGTCGAGCTGCTTCGAGATCTCACCGGCCGTGTAGAGGGCGTTGATCGTGGTCGCCGTGGCACCGGACCTCAGTATGCCGTGGAAGACCGAGGCGAAGGCCGGCACGTTGGGTGCGAGCAACCCGACGACCTTCCCGACACCGATGCCCCGGGCGGCCAGCGCTCCGGCGACGGCGTCGATGTGGGCCACGAGCGTGCGGTAGTCCGTCACGGCGCCGGACGAGCCGTCGATCAGTGCGGGTCGATCGAGCTCGGACTCGTCGAGCGAACCGAACAGGAAGTCGTAGACACTCGATGCCGGGATGTCGACGTCGGGAAAGGGACTGCGGAAACTCATTACTCATCCTCCGAGCATTCTGCCGGCACGCCGTGCCGACTTTCGGTCGAGTTCACACTACCGCAGCGGTTGTGAAGCCCGTCACACGTGCTGTGTGAGGATTGCGAGGATACCGTTCCCGGCGCGATTCGCCTGCCGGAGAGCACGAACCCCGCGTGCGACGGGTCGCACGCGGGGTTCGGAAGCTGCTGGAGCTGCGCTCACGATCGTGCGTGAGCTGCGCTCGCTACGCCAAGAGGCGCTGCGCTCAGAGGTACTGACCGCAGACCGGCCATGCACCGGCGCCCTGTCCGGCGAGGACGTTCTCGGCGACGCGGATCTGCTCCTCGCGCGAGGCGTTGTTCGCGGTTCCCGAGCCACCGTAGGCCTGCCAGGTGCTCTGCGAGAACTGCAGGCCGCCGTAGTAGCCGTTACCGGTGTTGATCGCCCAGTTACCACCGCTCTCGCACTGTGCGACGGCATCCCAGTTACCGGATGCGGCGTTGGCGGTACCGGCACCCAGAGCGAACGGGGTCGCAACGAGTGCAGTGGAGGCAGCGAGGGTGCCCAGGGCGCGCTTGATCGTGAACTTTGCCATGTGGATGAATCCTTTCCGGCTGCTTGCGAGGCCCCCGACGCAATGGGTCCGCCACGTGTGGGCTGGACGGTCGGTGCCGGCAACACGGTGCGGTGCTGACGCACGCCCGGTCGCTCTCTCGCTCCACCCCTCGGCAGGTTGTGGATCCGACAATCCCGCGGGGGTGGAACGAGCGGCTGCGGGGCCGGTGTGTAACGCCCGTCGGTATCGGGCCTACATCGACGGTAAGGGTTCATCACGGCGAGGTCACGGGTCGATTTTCCGGTACGGCTGTGCGAGAAACCGGACCGGCGATCGACAAAACCCCAGGTCGCTTCGCGGGAACGCACCGTTTCCCGGACGTTTCCAGCGGATTTCGATTGTGGTGATGGTCACACGATACGGCCGTGCAGACCTCTCCAACCGGACATGCTCACGGCGCGGTAACGGTGTTCGGCGACGCCGTCACCCGTTCGCTTCGCGCCGATCCTCGGGTTCGTCGTCGTCCACATCGGGTTCGAACGGCGTACCGGTCTCCTCCTCGATGAGGTGACGGAAGGGCTCGAGATTGCGCAGCGGCTCGCCGCGCGAGACCCGCCATTCCCATTCACGCTTGATCGACGTGATGAACCCGATACCGAGGATGATGTTGAAATCGTAGTCGGCCGCCTCGAGGACCTGCCCGAGGACCGCGTCGATCTCCTCGGGGGTCACCGCGTGCGCGGCGATACGTCCCACCAGATAGATGTCGCCGACCTTGTCGAGCGTGTACGCCACGCCGTAGAGGCGCCGGTTGCGGCGCAGCAGGTAGCGGTACACCGATTCGAAGTTCTCGTCCGGCTTGCGGCACACGAACGCCTCGACCCGCACACCGTGCTGTCCGACGCTGAGCAACGTGGTCGTCTTGAGCTTCTTCTCGCCCGGGAGCTCGACGACGAAGTGCCCGCCCTCCTTGACGGAGAACTCGAGCTCGCGATCGCGCAGCGTCGAATCGATCAGTTCGATGAGCCGGTCGCTCATGCCGTGACTCCCCTCGTCCGTCGCAACTTCCACACTCCACGCTGCCGTCGCAGCGAATGCTCACCGGTACCGAAGGTGCGGTTGCGGCGCATCCCGGCCCGCCGATAGCTGTCGAGCAGTCCTTCCGCGGTGTGTTCCCACGAGAAGGACTCCGCATGCACGGGCGCGGTCGCCGCGAACCGGGCGAGACGATCCCGATCACCGACGAGGGAACGCAGCGCCGTCGCCCAGTCGTCGATGCGGTGCCCGTCGACGAGCATGCCGGTCTCCCCGTCGCGCACGGCGACCCCGAGACCACCGACGTTCGCGGCCAGCACGGGCGTGCCGCAGGCCTGCGCCTCGATCGCGACGAGGCCGAAGGACTCCGAATAACTCGGCACCGCAACGAGATCCGCAGCACGGTAGACCTGGACGAGACGGTCGGGCGGCTGCGGCGGGAGGAAGGTGGCCCGCGACGCGATACCCAGTGCGGACGCGAGTTCGATGAGCGCGTCGGGGCGCTCGAGACCCGTTCCCGACGGGCCTCCCACCACCAGGACCCGCAGCGGCATGCCGGGGTCGTCGGCGAGTGCCCGCGCTGCGGCTTCGAGCAGCACGTCGGGAGCTTTGAGCGGCTGGATGCGGCCCACGAACGCCACGACGGTCTCGCGCGGGTCGAGTCCGAGTTCGGCACGGGCGGCCGCGCGGTCGCCGGGCCGGTAGCGGTTCAGGTCGGCGCCCGGAGCGACGACGTCGATCTTTGCGGAATCGGCCCCGTAGATACGTTCGAGCTGCCCCGCCTCGTCGGCGGTGTTGGCGACCAGGCGATCGGACTCCGCGACGACCTGCTGCTCCCCGATCTGCCGGGCCGCGGGTTCGGGGGTGTCGCCCTCGGCGAGCGAGGCGTTCTTCACTGCGGCGAGCGTATGGGCGGTGTGCACGAGCGGCACGCCCCAGCGGTCGCGGGCGAGCCAGCCGACCTGCCCCGACAACCAGTAGTGCGAGTGCACCAGGTCGTAGTAGCCCTGCGGGTGCCGTGCCTCCTCGCGCAACACGCCCGCGGCGAACGCACACAGCTGCGTCGGCAGGTCGTGTTTGTCGAGTCCTTCGAACGGGCCGGCCTCGATGTTGCGGACGAGCACCCCCGGCGCGGCCTGCTGGACGGCCGGATCGGCCGAGGAGGTCGCACGGGTGAAGATCTCGACTTCGACGCCGCGACGCGCGAGCTCGACGGCGGTCTGCAGGACGTACACGTTCATACCGCCTGCGTCCCCGGTTCCGGGCTGCGCCAGCGGCGAGGTGTGGACCGAGATCACGGCCACGCGGTGCGGGCGGCTGGGCTGGGACGTCACCCCTCCATACTGCCCTGCTGCCGATCTTCGCGTGTCGCCGCCTCCGCCGTCGCAGCTCGAGCGAACTCGCCGACCTCCGACACGAACCGGTCGGGATCCTCGACGAACGGACCGTGGTCGACGCCCTGCCAGATCGAGGTCGTGGCGCGGCGCAGCAGCGACGCCGCATGGTGCGCCACGGAGACGTCGACGACCGAGTCGGCGTCGCCGTGCAGGAGGAGAACCGGCACGTCCAGGCCGGCGAGCAGCTCGTCGTTGCCCACCGCACGGTCGAACAGCGCCGCACGGACCCGGGGCGGGGTGGACAGGCTCGCGCCGAACAGGGCCTGCGACACCGCACCCTTGCCTTCGAGGAGAGCGCTGCCCTCGACGACGGGACCGGTGAGGGCGTTGCCGAAGGAGCCGAGCGCACGCACCGCTTCCTTCGGGTCCTCCGACATCGCGGCGGGGATCGCGGCACGCATCGAGGCACCGACGCGTCCGCCCTTCTCACCGCGGCCGATGCTCGTGATGGCACCCACGAGGACGAGGCCGGCGACGGCCCCCGCGCCGTGTTCGGCGAGATAGTCGCAGATCACCAGGCCGCCGTAGGACCAGCCGAGCAGCACCGCCGGGTTCGTCTCGGAGACGTTCTCGGCGGCGAGCACCGCGGCGAGGTCGCCGGCCCACAGGTTGCGATCGGCGTATCCGGTCTCGGGGGCCTGCGAATAACCGTGTCCGCGCAGGTCGACGGCGACCACACGGAAGTCGCGGGCGAGTGCGTCGAGAACCCCGTCGCCCCAGCACCGCGACGACTGCGCCCACCCGTGGAGCAGCACCAGAACCGGTGCCGACTCGGAGCCGAATACGCGATACACGAGGGAGGTGCCGTCGATACCGGCCACTTCACGAACTGCCATGCGCGTCACTCTAACCGTGCCCGCACATGGATCCCGCCGGCACAGGTGACCGCGAGGATGCCCGCGGCGACCGCCACGAGATAGCCGGTGCCGGCATCGGTCCGGTCGATGACCTGTCCCACCAGCGCAGAACCCGCGGCGACACCGACGCCGAGACCCGCGACCGTCCATGTGATGCTCTCGGTGAGCCGGTCGGGCGGCACGATCTGCTGCGTCAGCGACGTCGCCACGATCATGATGGGCGAGATCGCACATCCGGCAACGAAGTACAGCACCGTGAGCATCGGCACCGAACCGGCGAGCAGCAACGGGCACAGCAGGACGGCGAGAGTGCCGGTGGCGACGAACAACTGGCGGGTCGGGGCATTCGAGCCCACCCGGCTCCCGAAGACCAGGCCGCTCAACGCCGAACCCGTCGCGAACAGTGCGAGCGCGAAGGTGGCCGATCCCGGGGAGTCCTGTTCGGCCGTGAACGCGACGGCCGCGACGTCGATCACCCCGAAGACCACACCCATCGCGACCATCACCACGACGATGGACAGGAGGACGGGCATGCGCAGGATGTTCGTCCGCGCACGGCCGTCGGTGTTCGGTTGCACGGGAGGTTCCGTGCTGCGCAGCGCCGCGAGGGCGAGGGTGCCGACGAGCAGCAGGACCGCGCCGAGCAGCGGGCCTGCCTCGGGGAAGACCGCCACGCTCAGGCCCACCGACAGGACGGGGCCGACGATGAAGCACAGCTCGTCGACCACCGCTTCGAGCGCGAAGGCGGTGCGCAGTCGTGGAGTGCCGCCGTAGAGCTGCGTCCACCGCGCCCGCACCATCGCCCCGATCGTGGGCATGAGTCCCGCCGGGATCCCGCAGACGAACAGCCATATCGTGGGCACCTCGAATCGGACGCCGGCGAGCATCGCGAGGGTGGCGACCGCGCTGACGGCCGTCGCCGTGGGGAGGACCCGCCGCTGGCCGTACCGGTCGACCGCGCGGGAGACGAGCGGGGTGAGCACGGCGTACGACAGCGCGAACACCGCGGACAGTGCGCCGCCGACGGCGTAGTTCCCCTCGAGCTGGGAGAACATCGTGACGATGCCGATCCCGACCATCGCGATCGGCAGGCGTGCCACGAATCCCGCCAGGCAGAACGCGGCTGCGCCCGGCGCTGCGAACAACTCGCGGTACGAGCCGCCCTTCTCTCCTGTCACGTACTTCTCGCGTTCTCTTCGGTCAGATCCGGTCCGGTCAACGTTATGGCCGACCGACCGCGCCGGGTGCAGGTACCTCCCGCGCCCGCACATCGCTGCCCGATTCCGCACGTTCCGTGACGGGAACGGCCATGCTGGGTACATCCGGAGAACGGACAGGACGGATCGACGGAACGGAGCGGGCATGGCGGTGCACGAACGACACGGACGGCTCTCACCGAAGGAACTCTCACCGAGGAGTCTGTGGGCCCGCTACCGCGCATCGGGAGCGGATCTGCCCTTCGGGAATCCGCTCGCCGCGCACGGTGTCGCGATGGAGGGTTACTTCTGGCGCTTCACCCAGCCCGGAACCGACCGCGTCGTCATCGCCCTGTGCGGGGTCAACCGTGCGGACGACTCGGCAGGACCGGGCTCGCACTGGGCGACCCTCGGCCTGGCCGCCCATCCCAGGGGTTTCCTGCGCACCGCCGCGCATCCGGTAGCCGCCGCCGAGCCCGACCGGCTCGGCGCATCGGCCGGCGACGTCTTCTGCGGCGACAGCGAACGCGTGTGGATGGATCTCGGCGACGACGCCCGTCTCGACATCCGGCTGTCGGATCTGCGGCCCTGGCCGCGACGCCGCTTCGGCGCGTCGAGCGTCTTCCATTCCGTCCCCGGCCTCAACCAGTACTGGCATTCCTGGCTGCTCGGCGGCCGGGTGGAGGGCCATGCGATCCTCGGCGACGAGAAGTGGGATCTGACCGGATCACAGGTCTACGGCGAGAAGAACTGGGGCAAGGGAGGTTTCCCCGAATCGTGGTGGTGGGGTCAGGCGCAGGGATTCGCCGACCCGCAGGCGTGTGTGGCGTTCGCCGGTGGGCAGGTGCACTCGGGTCCGCTGCGCACGGAGGTCACGGCGGTCGTCGTCGCGTTGCCCGACGGGCGCGTGGTGCGACTGGGCAATCCCGTCACGTCCCCGGTACGGGCGACGGTCACCGACGAGAGCTGGCACCTGCGCGGACGCAATGCCCGCTGGAGCGTGGAGATCTCGGGGAGTTCACCGATCGGAGCGGCGCACGTCCTGCCGGTCCCCCTCCCCGCGGAACGACGGAACGTCGCCGGTTCGATCGAACATCTCGGCGGTCGCATGACCGTGACGGTCCACGAACGCGGGAAACTGGTGTGGGCCGACGAATCGCACTCGGCCGCACTCGAACACGGCGGGCTCGACCGGGCCCGGGCCGAACTCGATCGGCGGGGTGCCGCTGCGGACGCGACGGACGCCCCACCGATCGTGTGAAGCCGGCGGGGCTCCGTCAGAGTTCGGTGCGCTTCATCGCCGCGATCGGATCCGAGAACAACGAGCTGAGCGAGACGACCCCCGCGGCATGGGCCTGCACCCGGTTGCCGAAGCCGGTGATGCGGATGTCCTTGCGCGGCAGGGTGGTCGACGCGGCGAACGCGCGGGCGACGTGCGGGACCGCGGCCGGGTACTCGGTGAAGGCCTGTCCGCCGAGGATCACACGGTCGGGGTTGAACAGGTCGCGCAGCATTCCGACGGTGCGGCCGAGCACCGTGGCCCGCTCGACGAGCAGACCGTGCGCGGCCTCGGATCCGTCCCGTGCGAGGCGGTAGAGCGACCCGATGGTGGCGTCGCGGTCGGTGAGGATGCCCTCGGCCACGGCGCGCTGTACGACCGCCCGGTCGCTCACCGTCGCTTCGAGGCAGCCCGTGCCGCCGCATGAGCACCGCGCCGACGAACCGGTGGGGAAATGCGTCACCGAGCCCGGACCGCCGGCAGGGGTGTGCACCTTACCGTCGAAAGTGATTGCCACACCGGCCGTCTCACGAACGTAGAAGTACAGGCCGGTGTCCTTGGCCTCGGGGGCGTCGCGATCGGGAGTGAGGAGCAGTTCGGAGGCGGCCATCGCCTCGACGTGCGCGGCCACCGAGACCGGCAGTCCCATACCGCCACCGACGATCGCGCCGACCCGGGCGTCGACCCAGCCGAGCCGCGGGTGCGTGACGACGGCGGTGTTCGAGTCCACCCGCCCGCCGAGTGCGACGCCCACCCACAGCGGGGTTCGGCGGTGCCACCGTGCGGCGAAGGCCTTGGCGCTCGCGGTGATCGACGCGAGCGCGGCGTCCTGGTCGCCGGTCGGCGTGGGGACCTCGACGGCGCCGATGATGCGTCCGCGCAGGTCGCTCGCGACGATGCCGGTGGTGACGGCACCGATGTGGATGCCGACCGTCAGGTACCGCTCGTGGTCGACCTCGACGGGAACGCGCGGTCGGCCGACGGCGCCGGGTTCGGTGAGGTCGGCGCGCTCACGCAGCAGACCGGCCGAGAGCAGGGCCGACACCTGACGGTTGACGGTGGCGATGCTCGCACCGGTGACCTTCGCGATCACGTCGCGCGAGACGGGGCCGCGGTTGGCGGCGACACGGAAGACCGACGCCCCGGTACCGTCGGCGATACGCAGGTCCGGCGGAACGATCCTGACCGGGCTCGACACACGGGAGGTGCGGGGACGGACGACCGTCGCACGCGTGGATCCACGGACGGCGGAGCCGGTGGCGCGGCGGGGCGCGGACGACCGCGAGGGAAGGGAAACGGACGGCGAGAGAGTGGGAACCGACACGGCGCTGATCCTTGGCTGCTGATCCGGACGTGATGACCGGAGAACGGGCGGGAGACGATCGACGCACCGAGACCCCGGCGTGGAGAACACGATCGGAGACGGACCCGCACGACGAGGGGCGGGATCGGTGCGGAGTTACTTTCCGCAGCAGCGACAACAGAGTTCGCGCGCCAGAGGCAGCCGTGATCCCAGCGCGGCGGTCACGTAGGTGACCCGCGGTGCGGAGGTGTGGCCGACTGACATGTCGATCAAACTATCGCCCCGACCGCGCCGTGTCCAATCCTCACCGACCCGGTGGGAAACCTTCCCGCACATCCCCGCGCGCCTGCGCGGTCTCCGCCGACACCGGGGCGAGCAGCAATGCCTCCCACGCGTCGACGAGCGCGGCGAGTTCGGCCGTGGTGGGTGATTCGCCCGCACGATGACATCGCGCCAGCGCACCGACGGTGCCGGAGTAGACCAGTCGCAGACGTTGCCCGGCGATGTCGTCGGGCAGCGGCCCGAGCAGGGTCCGCAGCGCGGTGTCGGACCGGCGGCCGCTCTCGGTTCCCGTCGGTCCGGTGACGCGGAAGCACTCGGCGAACCGGTCGTGGTTCGACAGCCGGTCGAGGAAGGCGACGTAGTGGTTGGTGCGGCCGAGCGTGCCGGCCAGGGGGCGGATGATCACCCACAGCAGGTCGCGGACCGAGAGGGTCTCCCGCGTCCGCAGCATCTCGGCGAGAAGCGCTTCCCGCTGGGAGTTCAGGGCGGGCAACCGGTGGGAGAAGACCGCCTCGAGCAGTCCCTCCTTGGTGCCGAAGTAGTACCCGACCACCGAGGAGTTGTGCTGTCCGGCGGCCTTGCGGATGTCGGCGAGGGTGACCCCGTCGTATCCGCGGCGGGCGAAGAGCCGCTCGGCGGCCTCGACGAGCCGGATCCGGGTCTGTTCTCCCGAGCTGTATCGACCGCGGGTGGTGGTCATACGCCGCAGGGTAGCCGCACGGAGGGGACTTCGCAGGCCGGGAGGTGGGGCGTCATCCGGTGCCCGACACTACGATTGCCCCCATGAGCATCTCTCCCGATTCCCGCGTCGCCGTCGTCACCGGAGCCTCCTCCGGAATCGGCGAGGCGACCGCCCGCACGCTCGCCGCACAGGGCTTCCACGTCGTGGTGGGCGCACGCCGACTCGACCGACTGCAGAAGCTCGCCGACGAGATCGGCGGCACCGCCCTCGAGCTCGACGTCACCGACGAGGATTCGGTCGACGCATTCACCACGGTGCTGCCGCGGGTCGACGTGCTGGTCAACAACGCCGGGGGCGCCAAGGGGCTCGCACCGGTGGCCGAGGCCGTCGAGGACGACTGGCGCTGGATGTGGGAGACCAACGTCATCGGCACCATGCGCATCACCAAGGCGCTGATCCCCAAGCTCATCGCCTCGGGCGACGGCCTGATCGTCACCATCACCTCGGTCGCGGCCTTCGAGGCCTACGACAACGGCGCCGGTTACACCTCCGCGAAGCACGCGCAGGCCGTCCTGCACCGCACGCTGCGCGGCGAACTGCTCGGACAGCCCGTCCGTCTCACCGAGATCGCGCCGGGCGCCGTCGAGACCGAGTTCTCGCTGGTGCGCTTCGAGGGCGACAAGGATCGGGCCGACAAGGTGTACGAGGGCATCACCCCGCTCGTCGCCCAGGACATCGCCGAGATCATCGGCTTCGTCGCGTCCCGTCCGTCGCACGTCAACCTCGACCAGATCATCGTCAAGCCTCGCGACCAGGCCAACGCCGGCCGGTTCCACCGCGTCACCGAGTGATCCCGTCACGGTGGTGGGCGCGGCGGGACGCTCGCGTCCACCACCGTCGGTACTGTCCCGGACTATGCGCCAACGACGCCTCGCGCCCGGCCCGCTGCTCGACGACGACGGAGTGCTCGCCGAAGCCGGCTGGAACACCTCCGAGGTCCGCACCTACGACCGGCAGCGGGTCGCGGCGCCGCGGTTCCGCATCAAGGAGTGGGACTACTACTGCGTTCTGTCCGACGGGGTGGACGGACCGTTCGGGATCGCGCTGACCGTCGCCGACAACGGTTACATGGGGCTCCTCGGAGTCAGCGTGCTCGACCTCGCGGGTCGCTCCGAGACCACGGAGAACGCCCTCGTCCCCTTCCCGCTCGGCCGGATGCGCCTGCCGCACACCGCCGACGGCGGCGATGTCGTCGTCGAGCACGGCGGACTCCGCATCGAGTACCACCACGAGGGGCTCTCGCGGCGGCTGATCGTCGACCATCCCCGTTTCGGCGGTGGGCGCGGACTGTCCGGAGAACTCGTGCTCACGCAGCCGGCGGACGACCGGATGGTGATCGCGACACCCTTCCCCCGCGCGCCGAAGGCCTTCTACTACAACCAGAAGATCAACTGCCTGCCCGCGCAGGGCACGATCACCGTGGGTGGGCGCGATCTGGTCTTCGATCCCGCCACCGCGTTCGGGGTGTTCGACTGGGGTCGCGGGGTGTGGACCTACGACAACACCTGGTACTGGGGGTCGGCCTCGGGGATCCACGAGGGTGTGCGGTTCGGGTTCAACATCGGCCACGGCTTCGGCGACACCACCGCGGCGAGCGAGAACATGCTCTTCCACGACGGTGTGGCGCACAAGCTCGACCGCGTGCACTTCCACCTGCCCCGCGACACCTACGACGGGGCGCCGTGGCGGTTCACCAGCAACGACGAGCGGTTCGAGATGGAGTTCGAACCGATCCTCGACCGCGCGGCCGACGTGAACGCCCTGCTCGTGCGGTCCACGCAGCACCAGGTCTTCGGGCGGTTCACCGGCAGTGTCGTGCTCGACGACGGCACCCGGCTCGAGATCGAGAACCTGCTCGGCTTCGCGGAGGAGGTCCGCAACCGCTGGTGACGGCCCGAGCCGTCCGTCAGATCGCGCAGTTCACGGTGACGGGTTCGGGATGCAGACGCACCCCGAAGGCGTCCTCGACACCGTCGCGTACCGTCCGCGCCAGCGCCACGAGATCCGCCGCCGATGCCGCTCCCCTGTTGGTGAGCGCCAGCGTGTGCTTCGTCGACAACCGTGCCGGTGCGTCGGCGGCGGGGAAACCCTTCGCGAAACCGGCCCGCTCGATGAGCCATCCGGCCGACAACTTGGTGCCGCCGTCCGCGGGGAACTGCGGGATCCGCACGTCCTCCCCCACCTTTTCCGCGATGACCGCGAGCACCTGCGGCAGGCGGTCGTCGGGGACGACGGGGTTCGTGAAGAACGATCCGGCGCTCCAGGTGTCGTGGTCGTCGGCGTCGAGCACCATGCCCTTGCTGCGGCGCAGCGCGAGGACGTGCTCGCGGACCTGGTCCGCCGGCCGGCGTTCGCCCTCCTCCGCACCCAGCGCGACCGCGAGCTCCCGGTACGCCAGGGGTGCGGAGGAACCGTCGCTCCGCACGTCCAGTTCCACCTCGAGGACGACCGCCGCATCGGTGTGCTTGAGGATGCTGGTCCGGTAACCGAGACCGAGGGCCTCGGGGCCGACCCACGAGTCCTGCCCGGTGGCGCGGTCGAGCAGGCGGACGCGGCGCAGGATCGAACCGACCTCGACGCCGTACGCCCCGACGTTCTGCACCGGCGTCGCTCCCGCGGAGCCCGGGATGCCCGACAGACATTCGAGGCCGCCGAGGCCGGCGTCCACGGTGGCCGCGACGACGGCGTCCCATTCGGCTCCCGCGTCCACCCGGACGTGGTCGTCGCGGAGGTCGACACCGGTGGTCGCGACACGGACCACGACGCCATCGAAACCGTCGTCGCCGATGACGAGGTTGGAGCCGCCCGCGAGGAGCAGCAACGGCACCCTCTGCTCGTCGAGCAGGCGCACGACCTCGATCAACGACGCGGTGGACGTGCATTCGACGAGATACCGGGCGGGGCCGCCGAGCCGGAGGGTCGTGAATTCCGACAGCGACACCTGCTCGGACACCGTGGCTCCCGTTTCGACGAGCCGGGCCCTGGTACGTGGATCAAGCACCAGCAAACGGTAGCGTGCCCGGTATGGGCAGCCCTATCGACCACACTGCGAACTACTCGTCCCCGCCTGCTGCGGTCCACGCGGCGTTCGTCGATCCGCAGTACTGGCAGACCCGGCTGCGTGAGGTCGGGGGCCCGGGTGCGGCCGTCGAACGCGCCGACACCGGCGACGGCACCATCGAGCTCGACCTCCACCAGGCCATCCCGGCCGAGCACCTGCCGAGCATGGTCACGAGCCTGCGCCCGGGCGATCTCGTCATCCGGCGTCACGAGGCGTGGGGTGCGTTCGCCGACGGTCGCGCCGAGGGCAGGTTCTCGGCCCACGTCGACGGCATGCCCGGCGAGGTCACCGGGGGGATGACCCTCATCGCCGACGGGACGGGTTCGTCCGTCGTCATCGACGGCACCGTCGAGGTGAAGATCCCGTTCCTCGGTTCCAAGATCGAGGGCATGATCGTCGAGCAACTCGTCGAGCTGTTCGACGCGGAGCGCACCTTCACCGAGCAGTGGTTGAACGGGGACCACTCGGCCTGATCGCACGCCCGCGGGGCTCCCCCGTGGACGATCGCGATTTCCGGAGAGGCCGTCCGGCGCGGTAACCTGGCCGGTCGTGGCACGGCGTATCGACTACTCCGCCCGCTTCCCTCATCCACCGGAGCGGGTGTACGAGGCTCTCGCCGACCCCGATCACTGGGAAGCGCGGATGACCGAGATGCGCAAGTACTCGGAGAACCACGTCCGCGAGTTCACGGTCTCCGAAACGGGCATCGCGCTGGTGTTGCACCACGTCCTGCCGCGTTCCGACCTGCCGGAGATCGCCCGCACGGTGATCAAGAAGGACATGGTCATCACGCGCAAGGAGACCTACGGGCCGTTCACCGACCGCGCGACCGGCACCTACCAGGCGTCGATCCCCGGCGGTCCGGGCAGTCTCACCGGCACGATGGACCTCTTCGGCGACGATCACGGTGCCACGCTCCGCACCACCTCCGAGGCCAAGGTGCACATCCCGTTCGTCGGCGGCAAGCTCGAAGAACTCATCCTCACCAATCTCGTCGACGTGTTCCGCACCGAAGCGGCCATCACCGCCGACTGGCTCGCCGGTCGGTAGCGCGTGCGGAATCGAGGACCCGTCGGTGTCGTCACGCGCGGCACCACCGGCATCAACAGGCTGCGCCGCAGCGACCGCTGGGCGATGCACGATCCCCACATCACGAGGGCGTTGACGCACGCCACCGACCCGCTGGTGGTCGATCTGGGTTACGGCGCCATGCCGGTGACGACCCTCGAACTCGCCGCGCGGCTGCGTCGGGTCCGCAGCGATCTGCGTGTGGTCGGTCTCGAGATCGATCCGGACCGTGTGGTCCCGGGCCGCGACGGTGTCGAGTTCGCCCGGGGCGGTTTCGAGCTCGCGGGCCTGCGCCCGACCCTGGTCCGGGCCTTCAACGTGCTCCGGCAGTATCCGGAGGAAGCCGTCGAACCGGCGTGGGCGCGCCTGCGTTCCGGCCTCGCTCCCGGCGGCCTGCTCATCGACGGCACGTGCGACGAGCTGGGCAGGCGCTGCGCCTGGGTGCTCCTCGACGAGCACGGTCCCCGTTCGCTGACCCTGGCGTGGAGCCCGTTCCACGTGGAGAGACCGTCCGACGTCGCCGAACGGCTGCCGAAGGCGCTGATCCACCGGAACGTCCCGGGTGAGCCGATCCACGCGCTGCTCCGCGCGGCCGACCGGGCGTGGGCGACGAGCGCTCCGCACGCGGCGTTCGGGCCGCGGATCCGGTGGAAGGCGACGCTCGAGCTGCTGCGGGATCAGGGCTTCCCGGTGTCCCCGCCCCGCCGCCGTCTGCGCGACTGCGTGCTGACGGTGCCGTGGGACGCGGTCGCGCCCACCGGCGCACCTGTCGCATCCGAGCGAGTCGGCCGAGGAACTGCGCTCGTCGCGGTCTGAGACCCCGTCGGTCAGCCCGCGGCGAGGAGCGCGAGCTCGATCCGGTCGGCCACCGCGGCCGGCTGGTTCGCCACCGCGGCGTGCAGCTGGTCGGAGTCGACCCGGCCGAGCGCGATCGCGTCGCCGACGAGTTCGTCGAGCACTTCCTGGGACACGCCACCGGCCGCGAGGTCGACCGCGGTGCGGGCGGGAGTGGTGATCCGGAAGGCCCCGACGACCTCGCAGTCCTCCTCCGCCAGCGTCCGGTGGTGCAGTGCGAGCCGGTTGCTCGGCACGGTGCGCTGGTCGGGGGTGGACAGGTGCACGAAGCGCGGCTGGAGGTGGCCCATGCCGTGCAGGTCGGCGGCACTCTGGTGCGAGACGACCGCTTCCCCCTCGTACCAGGTGCACCACTGGGCGAACTCGTCGAACTTCGTCCGTGGGCTGTCGCTGAGGCGGAACAGTTCGGTCTCGACGCGGATCCACAGTCCCGCCTCGATGCGTTCCGCGAAGTCGTGAGCTGCTATTCCGTGACCGACGGCCTGGCGTGCGGTGAAGAACCCGGCTTGCGTGGCGGCGAGGCGCCGCAGCGAGTCGTCGGCATCGGCCCGCCCGGTTGCGTCGTAACCTGAATCCGTCCACCCTGTCATGGCGCCCAGCGTAGCCGACGAATGTGGTACACCTCACATATTTTCCTCATCCGGCGGCCGTGTGCTCAGTCGATCCTCAGTGTCTTCCGGAAGAATCGGCGACCATGACGCAACGGAAGCGCAACCGCACCGTCACGATCGCCGTCGTTCTCGTCGCGGCGCTGGTCGCAGTCCTGGTGGGCGCGGAGGTGTACGTCCGCAACCGCGCGACGACCTGCCTCGCCCAGTCCTTCGAGAGCGAGCTCGGCACGGGAGTCGACGTCGACCTGAGCTGGAAGCCGGTGCTGCTGCAGCTGCTCGACCGGCAGGTTCCCTCGGTCGCCCTCGACAGCGACGACACCGCCTTCGGTCCGGCCCAGCAGATGCAGGTGCACGCCGAGGTAAACGATGTCGACCTGCGCGACTCCGCCGAGGGCGCCGGCACCATCGGCAGCTCGAGTGCCGACGTGTCGTGGCCGACCTCCGGGATCCTCGCGACCGTGCAGAGCCAGCCGGTCGGTGGCCTCGTCACCGACGTCACGGCCGACGAGAACGCGGGCACCCTGACGTTCACGGTC
Source organism: Rhodococcus sp. AB351 (assembly GCF_049538275.1). NCBI lineage: Bacteria > Bacillati > Actinomycetota > Actinomycetes > Mycobacteriales > Nocardiaceae > Rhodococcus > Rhodococcus sp. AB351. Next base: position 1,119,554 of record NZ_JBMVFW010000001.1, on the reverse strand, counting down.
GGCGGTCAGGGTCTTGCGGAGTTCACCGCGCGACCGGTGGTGAACGGCGGCGTGGTGACGGTCGAGACGACGGACGCGACGATCCTCGGCATCGGGCTCCCGACGGCCCTCGTCGACGGCGTCGTGGAGATCCTGACCTCGGGTCTGCAGCAGTACCCGCTGGGGATGCAGGCCACCGAGGTGAACGTCACCGACGCCGGTATCGATCTCCGCCTCGAGGGTGGCCGCTTCGTGCTGCCGGAGGCCCCGCAGGGACAACAGCAACAGCAGGAGGGCAGCTGCGGCCTCCTGTCGTGACCGAGGAGGCCGGTCCGGCAGACCGTCGAGAGCTGCTCAGCTCTGCAGACCGTCGAGGACCGCGCGACTGCCGGACAACCCGAGGCGCGTGGCCCCGGCGTCGATCATCGCGATCGCGTCCTCGGCGGTGCGGATTCCGCCGCTCGCCTTGACGCCGAGCCGGCCGCCCACCGTCTCCGCCATGAGCGCGACCGCGTGGGTGGTGGCGCCGCCCGCGGGATGGAAGCCGGTGGAGGTCTTCACGAAGTTCGCCCCGGCCTTCTCCGCGGCGCGGCACACCTCGACGATCGCCTCGTCGGAGAGCACGGCGGATTCGATGATGACCTTGAGGGCCGGGTCGAACCCGATCGCTTCGCGCACGGTGAGGATGTCGGCGAGGACGGCGTTGTAGTCCCCGGCCACCGCTGCGCCCACGTCGATCACCATGTCGATCTCGCGTGCACCCTCGTCGACGGCGAGTCGCGCCTCGGCGCCCTTGATGAGCGAATGGTGCTTGCCCGACGGGAAACCGACGACCGTCGCGACCGTGACCCCCTCGGCCCGCAGGGGCAGCATCGACGGCGACACGCACACCGCATACACGCCGAGCTCGACGGCTTCGTCGACGAGGGCCCGCACGTCCTGTGAGGACGCTTCGGGTTTGAGGAGGGTGTGGTCGATCATCGACGCGACCTGCGTGCGGGTCAACGGGGTTCCGGACATGACTGCAGCTTCCCACACGGCGGGCCCGACCGTCCGGCACCGCATATCGTCCGGCACCGCATCGCGGCTTCGGTAATCCGCTCGCGCGCGGTCCCCTCCGCCACCCACAATGATCGCGTGCTGATCCGCCGAGAACTCCCCGCCGACGTCCCTGCTGTCGCCGACGTGCACCGCGCTGCCTTCGCGCCGTTCGCCCCGGAGGGCTGCGAGCCGGTCGAACCCGGTCTCGTCGCGTCGTTGCGGGCGAGCGACGCGTGGCTGCCCCCGTTGTCGCTCGTGGCCGAGGACGCCTCGGGCACGATCGTCGGTCACGTCGTCGCCACTCGCGGTCATGTCGGCAGCACTCCTGCCCTGGGCCTCGGTCCGCTCGGTGTCCGTCCCGATTCGCAGCGCTCCGGTGTGGGCGGCGCTCTCATGCACGCCGTGCTCGGAGCGGCGGACGCTCTGGACGAGTCGCTCGTGCTCCTGCTCGGGCATCCCGACTACTACCCCCGTTTCGGTTTCGTGCCCGCCGCCGAACTCGGGATCTCCCCGGACGTCGAGGAGTGGACGTCCCATTTCCAGGCGCGGGCGCTCACGGCACACGATCCCGAGCTGCGGGGTGCCTTCCGGTATGCCGAGCCGTTCTACGCTCTCGAGGAGCCGGCATGAACGACGATCCCGAGAATGTCCGGGCCGCCTCCGATGTCCGGGCCGATCCAGCCGAGACCGCACGCACCTTCGACGCGGCGAGCAGTGATTTCGACGAGTTGACCCCGACGGTCTGGGGACCGGCCGGGCAGGCTCTGGTCTTCCAGCTCGGCGTCTCTCCCGGCGAGGCGGTGCTCGACGTGTGTTGCGGAACGGGATCGTCCGCGCTTCCCGCCGCCGCAGCCGTCGGACCCGAGGGTCTCGTCCACGGCGTCGACATCGCCGACGAGATGCTCGAACACGGCCGCCTGACCGCGGAACGCCGCGGCCTGAAGAACATCGAATTCGTCTGTGCGGACGCCTCGCAGTGGGAGGCGCCGTCGGACGTACCCGACGCCGGCTACGACGTGCTGTCGATCTCCTACGGCGTGTTCTTCCTCCCGGACATGGACCGCACCTTCTGGCGTCTGGTCTCGCTCGTGCGGCAGGGCGGACGCGCCGGCGTGACGGTCTGGCGACACGGCGCGATGGAGGAGTTCTCGTCGATCGTGTTCGACGTCGCGTCGCGCCACTCCCCCGAACTGCGCGAACGCGGCGCCCTGCGCGATCGCACACCGCTGCACCGGATCGACACGCCGGACACCCTCGAGGCGTGGATCGCGGATGCCGGAACCGATTCCGTGGAGGTCCGCACCCTGTCGAATCATCTTCCGGCGACGGACGAGTTGTGCTGGTCGCTGGTGACGGGCACCGGTCTGCGCGGGGTGCTTGCCGGGCTCGACTCCGGGCAGGTGGCGTCGGTGCGGCAGCAGATCGCCGAAGAGGTCACCGCTCGCGGACTGCACACGATCGACGCGACCACCCTCGTCGCCACGGGCACCGTTCGACGTCCTCCGGTCTCGGGCTGACGACCGACGGCAGGGTCTACCGGGAGCAGAGCCGACCGGAAGTAGGACGCCGTGTGTCACCTGAGACAATCGGGGCATGACGCTCGCCTCATCCGCCGACGATCGACGTTACGTTCTGACCCTGGGCTGCCCGGACACCACCGGGATCGTCGCCCGCATCGCGACCTTCCTCGCGGAGGTCGGCGGTTCGATCGTCGAGGCGGCCTACCACGCCGACCAGGACACCGGCTGGTTCTTCACCCGCCAGGCCGTCCGGGCGTCGTCGATCCCGTTCGGCCTCGACGAGCTGCGCGAGAAGTTCGCGAGCGTCGCCGCCGACATCGGCCCGCAGACCGAATGGACACTGTCCGACACGGGCAAGCGCAAGCGCGTCGTGCTGCTCGTGAGCAAGGAAGGGCACTGCCTGCACGACATCCTCGGGCGGGTCGCCGCAGGGGAACTCGACGCCGAGATCTGCGCCGTGATCGGTAACCATCGCGATCTCGAACCGGTCGCGCAGCGGCACGGCATCACCTTCCACTACGTGTCGTTCCCGAAGGATCCCGCCGAGCGCGGACCGGCCTTCGAGCAGGTCCGCAAGCTCGTCGACTCCCACGACCCGCACGCGGTGGTCCTCGCCCGGTTCATGCAGGTGCTCCCGGAGGAGCTGTGCGAGCACTGGGCCGGCCGGGCGATCAACATCCACCACAGCTTCCTGCCGTCGTTCATCGGCGCACGGCCCTACCATCAGGCCTTCACGCGCGGTGTGAAGCTCATCGGCGCGACCTGCCACTACGTCACCGCCGAACTCGACGCGGGCCCGATCATCGAGCAGGACGTCATCCGCGTCAGTCACAGCGACAGCGTCAGCGACATGGTCCGGCAGGGCCGCGACGTGGAGAAGCTGGTCCTCTCACGCGGTCTGCGCTGGCACCTCGAGGACCGGGTGCTGGTGCACGACAGCAAGACCGTCGTCTTCCGGTAGATCCCCGGAGCCGAAACCGGCCCACCCGCGAGGGGATGGACCGGTTTTCGTGCGTGAACGATCGGCTCAGCCGACGGGCACGCCGGCTCGTTCGACGAGGTGCGCGAGCTCCTCGTCGAACCGGTCGATCGCTTCGACCGAACTCATGTGGCCGACGCCGTCGAGCACCACCAGCCGTTCGAGGTTGCCCGCTCGTTCGAGTTCCTCGGCGAGACGACGGGCGTGGACGGGCGGGGTGAGACGGTCGGCGGTGCCGACCAGCACCGTCGTCGGCACGGTGAGGTTGTGCAGGCCCTCACGGATGTCGAGGGCGCTCAGGGCCCTGCCCCAGCCGCCCCGTGTCCGCGGCGGGCAGCCGAGGACGATCTTCTCGCAGAACCGCACCTCCGCGGCGCTCGCGCCGGGTGACAGGGCGACGTAGCGCAGGGCCCGGGTCGTCACCGGGGACGCGGCCAGCGGAACCGTCGCACCCATGAGCCGACTTGCGACGGGCACCGGTACCCGCGGGAAGCGTTGCGGCAGCGGCACGATCGCCGAATCGGCGACCAGCCGGTCGGTGCCGGTGCTCGCGAGCAGCACTCCCGCGACCGTGCGGTCGACGTTCTCCGGGTACTTCTCGGCCCACGCGATGATGCTCATCCCGCCCATGCTGTGACCGGTGAGTACGGCCTTCGCGCCGGGCCGGACCACGGCGTCGAGGACCGCCTGCAGATCGTCGGCGAGCACGTCGGCTCCCAGCGGCCGTGCCCCGGCCTCGCTGTCGCCGTGCCCGCGCTGGTCGTAGACCACCACCCGGTAGTTCTCCGCGAACGCGTTGATCTGCGGGGTCCAGTACGCGGCATTGCACGTCCAGCCGTGGCAGAACACCAGGACGGGAGCGTCCGCGTCGCCGTAGGCGAGCACGTTCAGGCGGGCACCGTCCTCGGCGCGGACGTCGAGGATCTCGGGTTCGAGTTCCGGTTCGCGCAGCAGTTCGTGCGGCGCGACGTCCTCGGTACGGACGACCGTCCGACGACGCCGGCGGACGAGCACGGCGGTGGTCGCCGCGGCAGCGAGGACGATCGAGCCCGCGGCGATCGACGTGGTCGGGGACGGCTTTCTCACGGGTGGGATTCTCCTGTCGGTTCGGTGGAGCAGCGCGACGTCACAGGACGTGCGCGCGACGCAGAAGCAGAGTGGACGGACCGCCGATCAGCCCCACTTCGTCGAGGAACTCGACCGTGCGGCGAGTGCCCTGGCGGAGCTTGTCGTGGTAGTGCCTGTTCTCCTGCGCGGCCTTCCTCGCTTCGGCGACGTCGAGTCCGGCAGCGGCGTAGACCTGGTCGTTCACGAGGCTGGTGACGACGAAGTACGCGCTCACCCCGAGGTGGATCCGGATCCATGCCCGCTCGAGACGACCGAGCCGGGCCGAGCGTCTGCGGGTTTCCTCGCGGGCGTAGCGGATGTGCCGCGACTCCTCCACGACGTGGACGTGGCTCACCGTCCGGGTGATGGGCTGCACCCGCTCGTCGCGCGCGAAGTCGCGCTGCATCATGTCGAGGATCTCCTCGGCGAACAAGGTGCCGCCGTAGGCGAGGGCGCCGCGCGCGACGGCCTTGAACAGCCGGCCGGTCTCGCGGATCCAGCGCTTGGGCCGGTAGGAGGGGATGCCGTATCGCTGCGCCGACCGCGCGAACATGATCGAGTGCCGGCATTCGTCGGCGATCTCGGTGAGCCCGAACTGCACGTAGGGGGTTGCCGGATCGTGCCGGTAGAGATCGCGCACGAGCATCTGCATGAGGATCATCTCGAACCAGATCCCGGTGCCGGCGATGCTCGCGGCCTCGTGTTTTGTGAGGGTGATGCGCTGGTCCTCCGACATGCGTTCCCACAGGTCGGTGCCGTAGAGACTGCACCACTCGGGGGTCATGCCGTACTTGCCGTCCACGAGCGGCGCGTCCCAGTCGATCTCGAGCCCTGGATCGTAGGAGAGCCGCGCCGACGAATCGAGCAGGCGTTGCGCGGTTTCCTGCCGGTGATCCGTGGAATGTTCACCAGGCAGGCTGTCGTGCTTTCGCAGGAGCGTCATCGCCGACCACCTCGTCTCGGAAAATTATCCGTTACCCGAAGTGTCATTATCTGGATCACACTTGTCAAGCGAAAGGGAGGCCCACCCGCCCTACCACCGAGGACGACGGACCTCCCTGATCACCACCGCGGAGTTCGGACCCCACAGTCATCACCGCGAAGCGGTCACCACCGAGGGCGCTGGACCTCCTCGACCCGCGGGCGGACGTCCACGAGGTACACGCACACCGCGACGACCGCGATGATCCCGAGCAGACCCACCGCGCCGAAGACGACGAGGACGAGCAGCGCAGCCACGAGGATGCCGAGCCAGACGGGCTTGGTCAGCTTGTCGACGGCCGGAAACGCCTCGGCGGGCTGACGCACGACGTGGAACAACGCGAATCCCGCCCCGGCGATGGCAATGATCTGCAGCGCGAGGATGATCAGACCGGCAAGTGAATCGACATTCGTCACCACACCAGTCTACGAGAATCGGCCCCCGTGCGAGTTCGCACGAGGGCCGACCGATCGCTGCAGGTCAGGAGCCGCTGGTCTTGCGCGGAGCCGCCTTCTTGGCAGGGGTCTTCTTGGCCGGAGCCTTCGCCGGGGTCTTCGCGGCGGTCTTGGCCGGAGCCTTGGCGGCGGGCGTCTTGGCAACCGTCTTGGCCGGGACCTTCGCCGGGGTCTTGGCGGGAGCCTTCTTGGCCGGAGCCTTGGTGGGGGTGACCTCGACCGGCTCGACCGGGGTGGCCACCGACTCGACCTTCTCCGCAGCCTTGTCGGCCGCCTCGCGGACGTCGCCGCGGGCCGACTCGACCCGGCCGGCGGTCTCGGAGCCGGTCTCCTCGGCACGCTCACCGAGCTCGACGACGCGCTCGGCGGCCTTGTCGCCGGCGTCGGACACGGCCTCGCTCACCTCGTCGCTCGTCTCGGAGATGCGACCGGCCGCGCGACCCGCGAGCTTCGCGGCCTGCTCGCCGACCTCGCGGGTCCGACGGGCAACCGTCCCGAGTGCTTCCTCGGTGAGGTCGGCAGCGTCGCCGAGTACGGCTTCGGCGCGACCGAGGCCGTCCTCGAGGGCCGGCTGGGAGCGCAGACGCTCCATCGTCTCCTCACCGCGCTCGGCGAGTGCGGTGTAGAGGTCGGATGCGACCTTCAGGTACGCCTCGGCGACCTTGCGCAGTTCCTCGGCGCTGAAACGCTCGCGCAGCTCCGCGATCTCCTCGGGCAGCTCGGCCGGGAGTTCGGCGAGGCGCTCGCGGAGGGACTCGACGGTCTCGGCGAGATCGGCGGGCAGGGTCGCGAAGCGGTCGCGGGCGGTCTCGACGCGCTCGGCCACCTCGTTGCGGTTGGTCTCCGCACGTCGGCGCGCCTGGGCCACGAGGTCTGCGACGGCCTGGACGACGGCGTCGCCGGCACCGACCGCGGCGTAGAGGGAGGTACGGATGCTGGTGGGATCGGTCATGAAGATTTCTCCTCGTCGAAGTCTGTCGGATGGTCGGGCCGGGCATCGCCGGTGTTCTGCTGGTTCTCCCGGCAGAACGAGTCGTAGATGTCGAGCAGGACCTGCTTCTGCCGCTCGGTGAGAACGGTGTCGACGAGCACCGCGTCGCGCACGGCGCTCTCCGCTCGATGCTCGAGGATCCCCGCTCGCACGTAGAGAACCTCTGCCGAGAGCCGCAACCCCTTGGCGATCTGGGCGAGAACTTCGGCGGACGGCTTGCGCAGTCCGCGTTCGATCTGGCTCAGATACGGGTTGCTGACACCGGCCAGTTGCGACAACTGCCGGAGCGAGACCTGTGCAGCCTCGCGCTGCGACCGGATGAAGGCGCCGATGTCCTGGGCGGCGTTGTTGACCACCCGGGCGGCGAGATCCCCCGGTCCCGCGCTGTCGTCCGGCGTGTCCGAGCCCTCGATCGGATCTGGTTCCGTGGACACACCGACCACTCTACGGACAGGTGCTAGCTACAGCAAGCACTCTGCTAGCACGTGACGGTTGTCACGCGAACAGCAGCTCCGAGACCGTGTAGATCGCGAGTCCGGCGAGCGAACCGACCACCGTGCCGTTGATGCGGATGAACTGCAGGTCGCGCCCCACGGCGAGCTCGATCTTGCGACTGGCCTCCTCGGCATCCCAGCGCTCGACGGTCTCGCGGATGACGGACGTGATCTCGTCGGCGTAGTTCGACGCGACGAAGCGCACCGCGTCGAGCAGCCAGCCGTCGATCTTGGTGCGCAGCTCTGCGTCCTCGCGCACCCGGATGCCGAACGCCATGACGTTCTCGGCGATCTTCGTGCGCAGGGTGCTGTTCGGGTCGTCCACCGAGTCGAGGATCATCCGCTTGGCCGTCCGCCAGGTCGCCGCGGCGAGACCGGTGATCTCGTCGCGGCCCATGATCTCCGCCTTCACCTTCTCCGCCTTGGCGATGGTCACGGGATCGTTCTGCAGGTCGCGGGCGTAATCGGCGAGGAACTTGTTGACTGCGAGGCGCACCTCGTGGTCGGGATTCGACCGCACCTTCCACGTGAACTCCACGAGTTCGCGGTGGATCTTCTCGCCGAGCAGGAGGTCGACGAACTTCGGCGACCACGACGGCGAGTCGCGGCTGATCACGCGGTCGATGGTCTCCTGACTCCCGAGCGCCCACTGGTGCGCGCGTTCGGCGAGCATGTCGACGAGCGGGAGGTGCCGGTTCTCGGCGAGGAGTTCGGTGAGGACACGCCCGATGGGCGGTCCCCATTCAGGTTCGGCGATGCGCTTGACGATGGTGTGGTCGATGATCTGCTGGATGTCGTCCTCCCGCAGGATTCCGACCACACCGCGCAGGACCGTCGACGTCTCCTTGGCCACACGCTGGGCGTTCTCGGGTTCTGCGAGCCAGGTACCGACCCGCAGCGGGATCTGCGCCGACTCGACCTTGGCGGACACCACCTCGGGCGCGAGGAAGTTGTTGCCGACGAACGAGCTCAGATTGGCGCCGAGCTGGTCCTTCTTCCGCTTGATGATCGCCGTGTGCGGGACGGGAATCCGCAGCGGGTGCCGGAACAGGGCGGTCACGGCGAACCAGTCGGCGAGCGCGCCGACCATGCCGGCCTCGGAGGCCGCGCGCACGTAACCCACCCACGCGCCGGCGCCGCGGGTTTCCTGCCAGCGGCAGAAGAGATAGATGATCGCGGCGGCGACGAGGAAGCCGGTCGCGACCGCCTTCATACGGCGGAGTTCTCGGCGCTTGATCTCGTCGTCGGTCGTCAGGAGCTGCACCCGATCGATTGTGCCGAAAGTCGGCACTCGGCGGACGGATCGCCCTCGAGTTCTGAAGGACGAGAGACCGGATCGTAGACTGAGCCGACGATCGAAACCGAACGGATGTGCCACACAGTGTCCAGCAGACCGCAGACGACTTCGAACCCGACCTCGAGCGAGGCCGCCCTGCCCGTGAAGCAGGACGGCCGCAAACGGCGCTGGCACGAGCACAAGATCGCCCGCCGGGAAGAGCTCGTGGACGGCACCATCAACGCAATCCGTACCCGCGGCCACGAGATCGGCATGGACGAGATCGCCGCCGAGATCGGCGTGTCGAAGACGGTGCTCTACCGCTACTTCACCGACAAGAGCGACCTGACGACCGCGACGATGCTGCGGTACGTCGAGACGGTCCTCGCTCCCCGGATCTACGCGGCGGTCGCGGAGGATCTCGACGAGTACGAGCTCACCCGGGAGGCGATCACCGCCTACGTCGAGACCGTCGCCGACGATCCCGAGGTCTATCTGTACGTGATGAGCAACAGCGCGTCGGCGGGACGCGACGTGGTGGCCGATTCGGAGCGGATGATCGCCGAGCTCGTCGCCACCGTCCTCGGGGAACGGCTGCGGCTGCTCGAGATGGATTCGGGCGGCGCCGTGCCGTGGGCGTACGGGATCGTCGGCGGCATCCAGCTCGCGACGCACTGGTGGATCTCGAACAAGTCGATGACCACCGAGGACCTCATCGACTACCTGACGATGATGATCTGGGGCGGCATGACCGGCATCGCCGGGGTCGCCGGATCCCCGGTGCGCTTCAAGTCGCAGCCGCATCCGCTCCTGCCGGAGTCGTCGACCACTCCCTGATCGACACCTTTACTGTTACTCGAAGTTGCACGTATAGTGCGGGCATGAGCGACCACGCCGACGACCTGCACGACGAGGACGACCCCGGCTACCGCGGTCCCGCCGAGGTCACCGTGGACGACCGCACGGTCGTCGTCGACGTCGAGATCTCCGGACGGTTCGATCCCCTGCTCGGCCGGCACGTGTGGCGCGGCCGGCTCCGCAGGCTCGCCGAGGCCCTCGGAGCAGACGCCTCGCCCGCTCCCGGTACCAATGTGACGATCACTGTGCCGGACGCCCCGGAGGCCGCGACCGCCCGTATCTCGGAGGTCGATCTGTGGGGCAGCCACATGGTCGACGGCGTCTCACGTCCGCCGTATCCCCTGCCCGCCGAGACCGATGGTGTCGATCCCACCTGAGCACGACCGCGTGTGACACGCTGGCGGGATGACGAAGGACGACGTCTTCCGGCCCGCATCGATCGTCGAAGCCCTCCGGGCGACGCCCGAGACGCGCGTGGCCGACCTCGACACGAACGGCACTCCGGGATTCGACGGCGACAAGGCACTCGGCGAACGTCTGCTCGCCGAACGCGGCGCCGTCCTCTCCGACCTGCAGGAGATGCTCTTCGCCGAGGGGCGGACCGGCGGCACCCGCTCGGTGCTGTTGATCCTGCAGGGCATGGACACCGCCGGGAAGGGCGGCATGGTGCGTCACGTCGTGGGCCACGTCGACCCCCAGGGTGTCGACCACACGGCCTTCGGCGTGCCGACGGAGGAGGAGAAGCGGCACCACTTCCTGTGGCGGATCGCGAAGGCCCTCCCTCGCAACGGTCAGCTCGGCGTCTTCGACCGGTCGCACTACGAGGACGTGCTGGTCGCGCGGGTGAGATCACTGGTGCCGGAGAGCGTCTGGCGCGGACGATACGACGAGATCAACAGGTTCGAGAGCGAAGTCGTCCGCGAGGGCACGACCATCGTGAAGGTTGCGATGTTCGTCTCGCTGGACGAGCAGAAGAAGCGCCTCGCCGAGCGCCTCGAGCGTCGTGACAAGCACTGGAAGTACGACCCGAGCGATGTCTCGGAGCGCGCCCTGTGGCCGCAGTACCAGCAGGCCTATCAGGACATGCTGGATCGGACGAGCACCGACGACGCGCCCTGGTACGTCGTGCCGTGCGACCGCAAGTGGTACGGCCGTCTCGCGGTGACGGAACTGCTCATCGACGCGTTCGAACGCCTCGACCTCGATTGGCCGGAGCCGACTTTCGATATCGAAACGGAGAAGCGCCGACTCGCAGAGTCGTGATGTCACCGACTCGCAGAGTCGTGATGTCACCGACTCGCAGAGTCGTGATGTCACCGACTCGCAGAGTCGCGACGGCGTATGAGTGACGCGAGTCGGCTCTCACCGACTCGCGTCAGGTATCACCCTCAGAACAGGTGCGGGGTGTCGTAGTGCCGTCTGTGGTCCCGGCGCACGGTTCCGACCATCATGCCGAATGCCGCCCCGAGTGCGACGACTGCCGCGACTGCCGCGACCATCGCCCAGCCCGAGAATCCGTACCCGGCGGCGACGATCGTCAGCGCGATCATCAGGATCGAGGTGAGTGCGAGCGCGTAGGCGCTCCAGGCTACGAACAGATTGAGTTTCACGACCGGCCTCCTCGGACGAGGTGTGTCCCTCTCGATGCCGACGGTACCTGCAGGTGACGCACATCACAACCGGCCGGTGGCGTCCTTCAGTACCTCGTAGCGGACGACGGCGAACTCCCCGCTCTGTCCGAGCTCGGTCAAGCGCATCTCCACGTGCCGCGGGAGCAGCGGACGGCCGGCACCGATCGTCACCGGCGCGAAGGAGACGACGAGCTCGTCGAGCAGACCGCGCTCGGCGAACTGTCCGGCGAGATCACCGCCGCCCACCATCCACAGGTCGCGGCCGTTCGCGGCCTCGGCCATCTCGTCGTAGACCTGCCGGACGTCCTTCTGCGTAAAGCGGATGTCGCCGGGTCCGTCGCCCGTCCGCGCGACGGGCAGGTCGTCGCGATGTGTGAACACCCAGCAGGGCAGGTCGTACTCCCACTTGTCCTCGCCTGCATGGTCGAGCACCCAGCGGTAGGTGGACGATCCCATGGCGATGGCGCCGATACCGGCGATGAACTTCTCGTAGTCGAACGGCCCGCCGTCGCCCGACTCTCGGGTGAGCAGCCAGTCGAGCGAATGGTCCTCGGTGGCGAGGAAGCCGTCCAGTGTGCTTGCGGTGTAGTAGATCATCCGGGTCATGAGCTGCTCCTGTTCCAGTCGAGTGGATCTCCGTGATCGACGTCGAGGCCGGCCGCCCGCATCATGTGCCGCGCGAGTTGTCGGCGGTGTGCGGCGAAGGTGAGGACGTGGGTGACCACTCCCCCGAGGACGAAGCTCTCGGGAGGGTCGCACAGGGCGTCGATGAGTATGTCGCCCCAGGCGCCACGGCGATGGATGTCACGGATCGTCTCCACCCAGCGTGGAGCGACGTCCTCGAAACGGGCTGTCAAGGAGTCGATCCCGACGCCCGCATCATCGGGATGGTCGGCGCCGGCCATCGAGGCCAGCCACATCTCCTTCGCGCGCACCAGATTGCCGAGCACCCGGGAGACGGATTCCTCGGGGCCGTCCCATTCGAGGACGACCAGGCCGGGGAACCGGATCCGGTCGCGCTCGTCGTCGTCGAGTTCGGTGGCGCGCTCGAGGAGATAGCGGGTGTCCGCGAGGTCGTGCTGCACCATCTGCGCGAGGACCTCGGCGGCCGGGTGGGCGGGCGCGGTGGGCCGTCGCCCGTCCTCCTCGACCCAGAGGTTCGTGGGCGGATGGAAGTGGACTCCGTTGGGGGCGGGCAACCAGTGGTCGACGGGCGCAGGCGCCCAGGGGTCGACGGGCGCAGGCGCCCCAGGATCCCTACGGCCGATGCCGAGCACCCGGGCGGCCGCGCTGGGCGGATATCCGTAGGCACGGGCGAAGGCCCGGGCGAACCCTTCGACGCTGTCGTAGCCGGCGGCGAACGCCGCATCGGTGACCGAACTGCCGTGACGCAGTTGCCAGGCGGCGCGTTCGAGCATCACCCGGCGCCGCAACGCCACCGGCGACTCGCCGGTGCCCACCGCGAAGGTGCGGCTGAAGTGCCACTGCGACGCGTAGGCGTGCTGCGCCATCCGTTCGAGGGTCGCGTTGTTCTCGTCGAGAACGGCGTCGAGCAGTTCCCGGAGTCGGTCACGGCCGAAGGTCATGCGTTCAGTGTCGCGCGCAGACCCCGGCCGCCGCCCGACCGTTCTTGCTCTCTACCGGCTCACCCGGTCAGCCCGGCATGGTCTCGCCGCCGAGCGGGGCGAGCACCTCACCGCTGTAGTACGAGGACATCGTCTCCGATGCGAAGAAGACGTAGGACGGGGCGATCTCGTCGGGCTGCGCGGCGCGGCCGAAGGGTGCCTGTTGCCCGAACTCGGAGACCTTCTCCGCGTCCATGGTCGCCGGGATCAACGGTGTCCACACCGGTCCGGGCGCCACGCAGTTCACGCGGATCTGCCTGTCCTGCAGTGCCTGCGCGAGCGAGTAGGTCAGGGCGATCACCGCGCCCTTGGTCGCCGAGTAGTCGATGAGCGTCTTGTTTCCGCGCAGGCCGTTGACCGACGCGGTGTTGATGACGGAACCGCCCGGCGTCAGATGCGGGAGGGCCGCCTTCGTCACGTGGAAGAAGCTGTCGATGTTCACGGCGAAGGTGTGCCGCCACTGCTCCTCGCTCAGCTCTGCGAAATCGTCGACGGGCTGCTGGGTGCCGGCATTGTTGACGAGGATGTCGAGGCCACCGAGTTGCTCGACCGTCTCGGCCACCACCGCCCGGCAGTGCTGCGCGTCGCCGAGGTCGCCCGCGATCACGTGGCATGTGCGGCCCTCGCGTCGCACCAGGTCGGCGGTGTGTTCGGCGTCGCGGTGTTCCTCGAGATACGCGATCGCGACGTCGGCACCCTCCTTCGCGAAGGCGACGGCGACCGCCCGTCCGATGCCGGAGTCGCCGCCCGTGACCAGGGCCTTGCGGCCGGACAGCAGCCCGCGGCCGACGTAACTGCGCATCTCGTCGGCGGGGCGCTCGGCCATCTCGTCGGTCTCACCCGGATAGTCGATGGTGTGGGGTTCTCGTTCGCGGTCCTCGCTCATGGCCGCCGGATACCCACGGGCTGCGCCGATATTCCCATTCGTTTCCCCAGTTCACACGGACCGCGAGGTCGTTTCTCCGTGGCTCCGAGGGGGTAACCCGGCCGTATGGCTCATGAGACCCGGATGTGCGATGTGCACGACGCCCCGCTGCCCACGCCTCGCGGCCCCGTCTCCGCCGAGATCGTCGAGCGACTCGGCGGCCCGGTGGACGATGCCGTGTGGGACATCGCGACCGATGGCGCGGATGCCTACGGCGAGGACGTCCAACTCGCCCTGGCCGTTCTCTACGAGCTCCACTACCGAGGATTCGCGGGCGTCGACCCGGCATGGGAATGGGCACCGGGACCGCTCGGGGTCCGGGCGCGACTCGAGCGCATCTTCCTCGATCGGCTGCGCGCCGACGTCCCGGCCTCGGACGATCCGCAGAGTGTCCTCGAGGACCTGTGCCGTGAGCCGGACGATTCGTGGGGCGTCTCCCACGAGCTCGCCGCGAACGGAACGTGGGAGATGATGCGCGAGTTCTTCGTCCATCGCTCCATCTACCACCTCAAGGAAGCCGACCCGCACGCCCTCGCGATCCCGCGACTGTCCGGCCGCGCAAAGGCGGCGTTGGTCGCCGTCGAGTTCGACGAGTACGGCGGAGGCCGGGCCGAGCGTATGCACTCGCGGCTGTTCGCCGACCTGCTGCTCGCCGCCGGCCTGAAGGACGACTATCTGGGCTATCTCGACGTCGTTCCCGCCGTCACCCTTGCGACGGTGAACTTCATGTCGTTGTGTGGTCTGCACCGCGCACATACGCCGATGCTGGTCGGGATGTTCGCCGCGGCCGAGATCACCACCGCCCCGAGCGCCCGGCGCATGGTCGAGGCCCTCGAACGTCTGGGTGCCGACGACGCGTGCGTCCTCTTCTACTCCGAGCACATCGAGGCCGACGCCGTTCACGAGCTCGTCCTGCGGCACGACGTGGTGGGTTACATGCTCGAGCAGGACCCGGCTCGGGCGCAGGACATCTCGTTCGGTGCACAGGCCATCGAGTTCCTCGAGGGCCGGCTCGGGAGCCACCTGCTGGGCAGCTGGGCCGCCGGGCGCAGTTCGCTCCTCACCTCGGCCGGGGCACCGGCCTGACGAGCGGGTACGAGACAGCGAACGGAGCCCCGGGACAGTGTGTCCCGGGGCTCCGTTCGTCGGTGCCGGAGTCCCGGCTCAGTCGATGAGACCGGGTTCGTGTGTGGGGGTACCACCGGATCCGCGCAGGCGACGTCGACGGAGGTTGAGAGCGGACATCACCACGCCGACGACGATGAGCACGAGCGCAGCGATGGCCCCGACGAGCACCCATCCCTCGAATCCGTCGCCAGCCGCGTAGAGGACGAGAGCGACGACGGCGATCCCTGCGAGGATGCAGGCGTATCCGACCCAACCCGAAGCTCGGGACGCAGTGGTGGAAGCGTGAGCTCGATTTGATGGTTTCGTCATGGTCGTGGATACCGCATCCGATCCTCCCCGAAACCACGGGGAGACAAGAGGGGAGCGGATGATTCTGCGCGGGAAAGTGTTACGGCGGGATCCGCCGGCCGATGGACCCACGTTCGACGAGCGCCGCGAGTCGTTCCCGCGCGCTGCGCGGAGAGAGGACAGGGCTGTCGGTGCCCGTCGCACTGCGCATGCCGCGTACCGTCTCGGACCACACCTCGGGTCCGTCGTACTTCGGCGACCATCCGAGTTCCTCGCGGGCCCTGCTGCAGTCGAGCATCGGGCAAGTGTAGGCGAGGTCGATCCAACCGCCCTGCACCGGTTGCAGCCGTAGGCGCCAGGTCGCTTCGGCGACGGACGACAGACCCCATCGCGGCACCGGAATCGTCGGGCAGTCGAACGGAGCAGCGAAGTCCCGCGCCCCGACCGGTGTCGGTGCACCCAGGTTGAACGGGCCGGGCACCCGCCGTTCGAGCGCTGCGACCAGCGCGTCCGCGACATCGTCGGAATGTACGGCGGGGATCGTGAGCCCGTGGTCGATCGGGATCAGCGGCAGGTGGTTCGTGATGCCGGCGGGCACGAACTCGGGCAGCACGTAGCGTTCGAGACCCGAGCCGGAGACGAGCTGCCCGATGAATCCCGGACGGAAACGGGTGAGGACGGGCGCCTTCGTGCCGGTCTCGAAGTCGTCGAGGAATTTCTCCGCCGCGACCTTGTCGACGCTGTACACGCAGGTGGGTACACCTTCGCGCGCCCACGATTCGTCGACCTCCCGACCGTAGGCGCCCTCGGAGTAGACCGCGGCGGAGGACATGTGGATCACGTGCCCGACACCGGCGTCGGCGGCGGCCGTCACGACGGCGCGGGTGCCGTCCACCGCCACCCGCCGGAGATAGTCACGACGGTGCGAGGGCTGGAATCCCCACGCCAGGTGCACGACGGCGTCGGCCTCCGCGAAGATAGGCGTCAGGACCTCGGCGGCGTCGGGAGCCGCGAGATCCACGGCGCACCACCGTGCCGCCGCATACGGATCGCGCGCCGGGGGAATCCGGCGCGCGATCGCGACGATATCGAGTTGTGCGGGATGAGCGGCCAGCCGGCGCAGAAGCGCCGTGCCGACATTTCCGCTCGCTCCGGTGACGACGATGCGTCGTGGCAGACCGGTTCGGGATGTGGAAGCCATCGGCATCGCCGGTATCGTCCGAGCGTCCCGGTCAGCGGGCCGATTCCGCTGCGTCCTTCTCCGTCTGCGCATCGGCGTTCTGGAGAGTACCGGCAGCGTTCTCGAGGTGGGCGCGGACGAACCACTGGAACTTCTCCAGCTGGCCGGTCTGGCCGATCAGGACGTCCTCGGTGATCGGGTCGAGCTTGCCGACCTCGTCGATCGCCTTGCGGTTGTCGGTGATGATCCCGTCGTAGACGAGGTCCAGCGCGGCGAGATGCGCCTGCGCGGTGTCGCGGCCGACCGAGTAGTCGTCCCACGTGCGGTTCTTCTCGATGGCGCCGGGCGTGCCCTTGGGGGACGCACCGAGCGCGGCGATCCGCTCGGCGACCTCGTCCGCGTATCCACGCACGAGCTCGACCTGCGGGTCGATCATCTCGTGGACGCCGATGAAGTTCGGACCGACGACGTTCCAGTGGATGTGCTTCAGCGTGAGGTGCAGGTCGTTGTAGGCACTCAGGCGCTCCTGGAGAATCTGCGCGGTGCGCGAGCCGTCGGCATCGCTCAGACCGGGAACCGTGTAGCTCGAGTTCGACATATTCTTCCTCCAGAATGCTCTCGGGTGTGTCGGAGGGCGAATACCCGAGGCGCGGTGGAATCCAAACATCCGGACGCGCTGGGCGTCCCGTGACCTGCGGCGAAGAATTTCGTCCGAATTCGGCGAGTCACAAACGTTTGGAAACGGACCAACCCGGTTATTCGATCGCCGGGCACCGAGGCTTCCAGGTTTCGGTCATGACATCTGAGGTGGCGACAATGATCATTCTGGGTCTGATTCTGTTGGTGGTGGGGTTCTTCACGGGTATCTCGATCCTCACCACACTCGGAGTGATACTCCTGGTGATCGGCGTGATCCTTGCGATCCTGGGCGCGACGGGCCGGGCGATCGGCGGACGCGCGCATTGGTACTGACCCCCTACCGATCGTCCGTGCCGGAAGGAGACGTCCGGCACGAAGTAGAACTGCGGATCCCGGGTGCTCACTGCACCCGGGATCCGTCGTTTCCGGACCTCTACGGACCGGTCCCGACAGGACGGACGGACCGGGTCCCGGAACGACATCCGGGCCGGCCCCTGTGCAGGGGCCGGCCCGGATCGGCAGATTCGTCGGGTGACTACGTGTCGGTGCGCGCCGCGGCTTTCGGCGTGCGGAGTGCGCGATGGCTGGTGTCACAGAGGGGGTACAGGGCGCTGCGGTGACACCGGCACACGGCCACCACGAAACGGTCCGAGACCGTCTCCGCGCCGTCGTCCTCGACGATCCGCACCGGACCCTCGACGAGGGTCGGACCACCCCTCACCTGCCGCACGACTCGCGCCTCGCACTCTCCGTCGGCGGTGAGCTGCGTGATCTTCGGTGTCCTGCTCACGTTCTCAACTCCTCGTGCGGGGACGGTCGGCGCGGACGACCACCACTTCCTCGGTCAGTGCCCCCGGCTCCGCCAGCTGCGACGAGTACAGATAATCCGTGCGGCTGCGAAGGACCGGTCCGAACGGGATACGGCTGCGGGCAACGACGGAGGCCTTGAGATCCGCGTCGCGCAGCCGGGACAGCGTCGCTTCCACACCGGTGAACTCGGAGTGCACGATCAGCGCGAATCCGCCGGGCGTGAGCAGCGTGGGAAGGCTGTCGCACAACGGATCGAGAACGCAGCGACCGTCGGCGCCGGCATCCCAGCGCGGGTCGCGGTTCTCCCCATCGCACGGAACATACGGCGGATTCGACAGCACGATGTCGAACGGACCGTGCCGCAACGCCGCGTTCAGATCTCCCTGCCGGGCACGGATCGGCAACCGGCGCGACCACGCATTGACGCGGGCGCTGAACACCGCTCGCGGGTTGATATCGAAGGCCGTCACCGACGAAGCACCGAGCATGGCGGCGTTCACCGCCAGAAAGCCTGTCCCCGTGCAGAAGTCGAGCACCTTCGCGCCCTTCGTGCCGCCTGCGTCCGCAAGCGCGCTCGCGAGCAGGTACGAATCCTCCTGGGGGCGGTACACCCCCGGAAGGCGCCATACCCGCGGCGAATCCGATCCGTCCAGTGTCAGGGAAGCTGTCACGTCACACCACCTCGGTATCTCGAGTTCGACGGCATCTCCACCACCTCGGGCCGAAGACCCGGATCCGTCCGTTCGCGGGCGGATACCCGCACGACTTCCGTGTGAAACACGCCACCGATCCGCGAGCGACACCCGGCGGTCACGAGAACAGCACCCGGCGCGCGGTGTTTCGCACGCGCCGGGTCACCGGAGCAGTACGCTTCCGGTCCGCGAGTGCGGCGTGAGCGGCGTTCCAGCCGCCCATGCCGTGGACTCCCCCGCCCGGATGGGCACCCGAACTGGCGAGATACACCCCTTCGACCGGGGTTCGCGGTCCACCGAAACCGGGAGTGGGCCGCAGGAACAACTGCTGGTGGACCTGCGCGGTTCCCCCGTTGACGGCGCCGCCGACGAGATTCGCGTCGGCCGCTTCGAGGTCGCCGGGTCGCTGGACGTGTCGGCCGACCACGCGCGCACCGAAACCCGGTGCGTAGGCCTCGAGTTGCGCGTCGACGCGTTCGGCGAGGAGGTCGGCCGACGCGTCGTCGGTGATGCCCCGCGGCAGATGCGTGTAGGCCCAGCAGCTTTCGGTTCCCTCGGGCGATCGTGTCGCGTCGGTGGTCGTCATCTGGCCGAAGAGCAGGAAGGGGGACTCGGGGACGATGCCGGTGGACAGATCGACCGACCACCGGATCATCGCGTCCGTATCGGCACCGACGTGCACCGTGCCGGCCCCGCTCAACGAGGGCGAACGCCACGGCACGCGGCCGTCGAGCGCGTAGTTCACCTTCACGACCGGGGTGTCCCACTCGAATTTGCGCAGGTCGTCGAGCACCCGTGACCCGACGGCGTCGGCCGGCAGGAGCCGTGAGTACAGGGCCGGGGCCGAGGTGTCGGCGAGGACGGCGCGGCGCACCTTCACCCGCTCGCCGCCGGCGGTCCGGACCGCGGAGACCTTCCCGCCCTGTACCTCCACGCCGACGACCGGCGAGTCGCACCGCAGCTGAGCGCCTGCCGAGGCGCCGCGCCGGACCAGCGCGTCGGTGAGCGCTCCCGCCCCGCCGACCGGCGCGGGGAATCCGACGTCCTGCGCGAGCATCGTGAGCATGTAGCCCATGACCCCGCTGCCGGGCGCTTCCGGCGGTGTGTCGGCGTGCATGGCATTGCCCAGGAGCAGCAACCGCGCCGCCGAACCGCCGAACAGTTCGGAGGACATCCGGGTGACGGGCAGCGCCAGCATGCGCGCGTAACGCAGTAGATCACCCGTCTTCATGGTGCGCAGCAGGTCCACCGAGCCCCGGACGGGCGGGAACGGGCCGAGGAGCAGTTCGAGCAACGGTCCACGCACCTGTTTCCACTGGTCGAACACCGCCAGCCACGCTTCCCCGTCACCGACGCAGCGACGCTCGAGGTCGGCTGCCGTGTCGGTGGGATCCGGAGAGACGACGATCGCGTCCTCGTCGTCAGGGCCGAGCGGATGACCGAAGGCCTTCGGCGAACGCGCCCAGCGGAGGCCGTGCGATGCGAGGTCGAGAGCCTGGAAGGCCGGTGAGGCCACGCCGAGCGGATAGAACGCGCTGAACAGATCGGCGCAGTATCCCGGGTGGAGTTCCGCGCTGCGCACGGCGCCACCGGGTTCGGGTTGTTCCTCGAGCACGAGGACGTCCCATCCGGCGTCGGCGAGCACCGCGGCGGCGGTCAGACCGTTGGGTCCCGCGCCGATGACGACCGCGTCGACCGTCGTGTCGCTCATTCGGTGGCGCCTTCGGCGAGCAACACCAGCCGTCTCAGGCATTCCTGATTCCTGGGCAACACCAGTTCCTCCTGCACGCGGTCGGGGACGAGGGCGTACGGGCCTGCAACGATGTGTTCGGCCATCGTGATGCGGGTGCCGCCGTCGTGGGTCGGTTCGAGGGTGATCGTGATCTCGGCCTTGCCGAACAGCCACGCGCGGGCGCGCAGCACCAGTTCCCGTTCGGGCACCATGGCCTTGACCTCGGTGTGGTCGTCGAGCAGGAGAGGCCACAGACCCACCGAATGGTGGATCCGGGTGCCCTTCTGCGGCCAGGCGGGATCGACGGCCCGGATGCGGGACGCACCCACCACCCATCCCGCGTACCGCCAGCCGTCCGCGAGGATCTCCCACACTCGCGCCGGCGCCACCGAAGTCTCGATCGTCGCGATCCTGGCCATGCCCGCTCCTCATCTGCTGGACGACAGCTCGCTTGCGGCAGACGCATACCCCGCCACCGCAGGTGTCACACGACGCCGGGTGTCATCGCTGTTCGGAGGGGGTATCCGGGCGGGCATGGAAGCCGAGAACACCCCCTCCTCGAACCCGTACGCCTTCGTCTTCGCACCGTCCCCGCTCCTCACTGTGACACTCGAGAAGGCACCCGACGGAAGCACCGAACTGCACGTGCACCCCGGCGGGCAGGGATTCTGGATCGGCCGCATGGCGGCGACCCTGGGAATGGACGTGCACCTGTGCGGACCGTTCGGCGGCGAGTCCGGCACGGTCCTCGTCGACATGATGAACCGCGAAGGGGTGACGGTGCACGCCGTGGAGACCGCGTCGCCCAACGGCTCCTACATCCACGACCGTCGCGAAGGCGAACGGAAGGAGATCGTGGAGATCGACCCGCCGGCGCTCACCCGGCACGAGACCGACGATCTGTTCAGCGCGTCGCTGGCGTCCGCGATGTGCGCGAAGGTCGCGATGCTGGGCGGACCGCACTGCGACGACGCCGTGCCGGCGGAGATGTACACGCGGCTGTGCTCGGATCTGGGAGCGCTCGGCGTCCCGGTCGTCGCCGACCTGTCCGGCCCCACCCTCGGCGCGGCCCTCGAAGGCGGGGTGACCGTGCTGAAGGTCAGCCACGAAGATCTCATCGAGGACGGTCGCGCGAAGTCCGAGGACCTCGACGATCTCATCGAGGCCATGCACCGTCTCCACGACGAAGGTGCCGCCTCGGTGGTGATCTCCCGCGCCGGTGATCCGGCGATCGCACTGCACGACGGAACCGTCTGGGAGGTGGAGGCCCCCTCGGTGCAGACGGTGGACCACCACGGCGCCGGAGACTCGATGACCGCCGGCATCGCCTCGGCCTACGCCGCGGGTGCGAAGTTCGAGGACGCGCTGCGTCTCGGCGCCGCAGCGGGCGCGGTCAACGTCACGCGCCGCGGTCTGGCGACGGGACATCGTGGCGCGGTGGAGAAGATGGCCGAGAAGGTGGAGGTCCGGAAGGTGAAGGGGAAGCGTTCATGAAAGCACTGATCGTCAACGACGACGGCATCGACAGCCCCGGTCTCGCCCTGCTCGCACGCCTCGCCGTGGAGGCGGGATTCGACGTGCAGGTCGCGGCGCCCCATGTCGAGCGCAGCGGCGCGAGCGCATCGTTGACCGCTCTCCAGGACGAAGGAAAGCTCCTGTTGAGCCGTCGCCCGATCGACGACCTGCCCGAGGTGGAATCCTATGCGGTGGAGGCATCTCCGGCGCTGATCACCTTCCTCGCCTCGTACGGCGCGTTCGGGACGGCACCCGACATCGTGTTGTCCGGGATCAATCTGGGCCCCAACACCGGTCACGCGATCCTGCATTCGGGAACGGTGGGCGCGGCCCTGACCGCGGCCAGCCACGGCGCCCGCGCGGTCGCGTTGTCCCTCAACGGGACGGCTCCGTCGCAATGGGAGACCGCCGAACTGGTGGCCCGTCACGCTCTCGAGTGGGCGGTCGAACACAGCCGTCCGGGTGCGGTTCTCAACGTCAACATCCCCGACATACCCGTCCACGAGTTGCGCGGACTGCGCAGTGCCCCGCTGGCGGAGTTCGGTGCCGTCCAGGCCGAGATCGGGGAGGTCGAGGACGACGGCGACATCTCCCGCGCCCTGCCCATCACCTTCCGGGCCGTCGAACTCGACGAATCCCACGACAGCGACGCCGTTCTCGTCTGCCAGGGATGGGCCACCGCGACCGTGCTGACGATGCCCTTCGAGGTGGCGGACACCGATCTCGACACCCTGGAGTTCGCCCATTCGGACAGTGCGCAGTCGTAGGTTCGGATCCCGCTCGGTCGCGGACGCCGCGACCGAGCGGTCCCGGCCGTGAAAAGATATCGTTCCCTGCGATTCTCAGGGCACTGTAGTTCTCAGGACACTGCGGTTATCAGGCCACGGCGGAATTCGAGACGTAGCGGGAGATCGGCGTGACGACGGACCGTTCGGCGCGACCGGCCGTGTCCGTCACGGACTGCACGAACCTGCCGGCCTCGGCGAGCGCGCGCCGGCTCTCGGGAAGACTGTCGGCGAATATCGGAAACGCGTGCACCTGGTGTCGCCACAGGTGCAGGTCGCAGCTGACCCCGGCCTCCCGCACGGCCCGTGCCATGGATTCGGCGTCGCTGCGCAACAATTCGTCGTGACCGGCGTGGATCATCACCGGCGGCAGCACACTGAGGTCGTTGTCCAGCGGGCACATCAGCGGTCCGGGCTCCCCGTCGACGGTCAGACGCGTGTGGGTGCCCTCGATGTAGCGCACGAGCGACTGCACGGCCGATCCGGGGAACATGGGGCAGGCCGCCTGCATGTCGTGTTCGGCGCGGCGATCCGAATCGAGGTCGACGAGCGGCGACAGCGCGACGATGCCGGCGGGGCGGGGCAGATCGGATTCCGCGATGGCCAGGGCCGTCATGAACGACAGGTATCCCCCGGCGGAATCGCCGGCGATGACGATGTCCTCTCCCCGATAACCCTTCTCGCACAACCACTCGTAGCCGCGTACCGCGTCGTCCACCGCGTGTGCGATGGGAGCGTTCGGCAGCATCCGGTAGTCGACGCTGAGAACCGCGCCGTCGGCGCGATCCGACAGGCTCACGGCGAGCGAACGGTGAGTGTTGAGTCCGCACATCAGGAAAGCGCCGCCGTGCAGGTACAGCACCGCGCGCTTGGTCGATCGTCCTTCCGCACGGATCCACTCGGCACTGCACGTACCCAGGTCGACCTCCACGTACTGGGCTCCGGAGGGCTTGGGGAGCAGGGACGCAGCGCCGTCGACGACCGACAGTGGCCACGCGAGGTCCGGCCGGGCCATCCATGCCCCGACGACCGGCTTCGCGAGTGCGCGCACTGCGCCCCGAACGAATCGGGAGCGCACGCTTCCACCTCGGTGGGTGCGGCTGACGCCCTCACATCCACCGAAATCGTCGATCTCAGAAGACAGCACTGGAACCTCCCGTGGGACACCCACGAAACCGGTTGATTTATTTCGCCTTACGCCACGTGGTACTGCGGTTTACCCACACCTGTCCGGCATCGAAACACCCGGTTCGGATCACGAACCGGACACGAACGGGTGCGAGGCGCCCCCGCGGCGCCCCGTTTACCGGTCCGACCGGGGAGGTAACCAGCGCGTATGCCTACCGAGACCACGGTGTCCCTGTGGCGGGATCGCGCCTCGCGGACCGCGACGTACGACGACTGGACGGCCCGCCGGGAGCGTTACGACGTCGTGGTCGTCGGCGCAGGGATCACGGGCACCGTCACCGCCCTGCTCCTCGCCGAGCGGGGACTGCGCGTCGCGATCGTCGAAGCCCGGGACATCGGGGCCGTGACCACCGGAAACACCACCGGCAAGGTCAGCGTCCTGCAGGGCACACGCCTGTCGCAGATCGGCCGCAGACATTCCGGTGCGGTCCGTCAGGGATATGTCGACGGCACCCTGGCCGCGCAACGGTGGGTGGTCGACTTCTGCACGGAGAACGGACTCGACTTCGATCGTGCGGACGCCTACACCTATGCGCAGGACCCGTCGAACGTGAGCATGATCGACGCGGAGTACCACCACTGCCGCGCGGCCGGACTGCCGGCCGAACGTGTCGGCGAGATCCCGCTCCCCTTCGCCGTGGCCGCGGCGGTCACGATCCCCGACCAGGTGCAGATCGATCCCATGCCGCTCCTGTACACGGCGGTCGACCGGGCACGCACGGCCGGCGCCGACGTGTTCGTCGGGCGTCGCGTGAAGACCGTGGACACCGAGGACGCCGGATGCGTCGTCCGCACCGACGACGGCGACGTCCGTGCAGACCGCGTGGTCCTCGCGACCGGCATCCCCATCCTGGACCGCGGTGCATTCTTCGCCAGGGTGGAACCCGACCGCTCGTACTCCATCGCGGTCGAGGTGCCCGGCGGTCCTCCGGAAGGGATGTTCCTGTCCGCGGACAGTCCCACCAGGTCGCTCCGCACCGCCTCCGCGGCGGGAACGTCCTCGTCGGCGGATCGACTGCTGCTCGTCGGCGGGAACGGGCACGTCGTCGGCCGGCACGAGTCGCCCCGCTCGGCGTACGACGACCTGCTGCGATGGAGTCAACGGACCTTCCCCGGTGCCCACGAGCTGTACCGGTGGTCGGCGCAGGACTACACGAACATGGACAGCCTCCCCGAGGTCGGGCCCGTCCTGCCAGGCGCCGACCGGATCTGGGTGGCGACCGGCTTCGGCAAGTGGGGCATGACCGGCGGGGTCGCGGCGGCGCACATCATCGCGTCCCGGTTCTCGGAGTCGCCGGACCCCGAGGTCGAGGCGTGGGCGCCCGCCCTGGCGGCCTGGCGCACCGAACTGGTGACCGGCGCCCCCACCGCAGCCAAGCTCAATGCCACCGTCGCATGGCACATGGCCAAGGGCTGGTTGCAGGCCGCGACGTCCTCCGGACCGGAGCCCGAAGAAGGACAGGGCCGGGTGGTGCGCAGTTGCGGACGTCCCGTCGGAGTGTCCACGGTCGACGGCCGGACCCGCCGCGTGAGCGCGGTCTGCCCACACCTCGGCGGAATCCTGCGGTGGAACGACGCGGAGTCGTCGTGGGACTGCCCGCTGCACGGTTCCCGATTCGCCGCCGACGGCGCCCTGCTGGAGGGACCCGCGACCGGCGATCTCTCCCCCAGGTGACGGCGAGGGTGAAAGCAGGGGTGAGAGCCTGCGTTTCACACCCACCGCAGCCGGGTAGTTCTGACAGCAGCCGAGAAAGGACACACGAACATGAATTCCGCCGATGGGGCACGACTGTCCGGACTGACCGTCGCAATTCTCGCGACGAACGGAGTCGAGGAGGTCGAGCTCGTCGAGCCGCGTAAGGCTCTCGAGGACGAGGGCGCCACCGTCCGGCTCGTCTCGATCGAGCAGGGCGAGATCCAGGCCATGGAGAAGGACGTCAACGCCGCAGGGAAGTACACCGTCGATCACCTCGTCTCGGAGGTCTCCCCCGGCGACTTCGACGGCCTGGTACTTCCCGGTGGAACCACGAATCCCGATCAGCTGCGCCAGGACGACAAGGCCGTGTCGTTCGTGCGGGAGTTCGTCACCTCCGGGCGTCCGGTCGGCGTGATCTGTCACGGGCCGTGGACGCTCGTCGAGGCCGACGTGGTGCGCGACCGCACCCTGACGTCGTATCCGAGCGTCCGTACCGATATCCGCAATGCCGGCGGAAACGTCGTCGATCAGGAGGTGGTCGTCGATCGCAATCTCGTCTCGAGCCGCAATCCCGGCGACCTGCCGGCGTTCTGCAAGGCACTCGTCGATCTCTTCGCAGCGAACCCCGCGAGCTGATTTCTTCGGGCCGCGCACCACGCAGGCCCATCCTCTTTCCTCCACCGACCGCGACCGCGACCGCAGAGGTTCCGGTCCGTCCCCACCTGTTTTCGAAAGGACCTCGACGATGCTCGAGCAGAGCCCCGTTTCCGGCGCCACCGTCTTTCCCTCCGCGCCCCTCCACCAGGGCGTGCGGTTCAGCACCGCGGAGATCAAGAAGCGTATCGACGAAATGTTCGACACCTCGGCCGCTCCCCTGCCGAGCGAGAGCTGATTCCCGAACAACTGCTGGTCGAAGGCCTGCAGCGGCGCTCGCGGTTTGCGGCCCCCTACCCGCCTTGATAACAAGAAGTAGTCGATTTCGAACATTTGGGATTGGTTCGCCGTAAGGCAATTGCACGAAGGCGGGAATATGAACGAGCCGAACTCCGACGATTTCGTCGTGGTCGCCAACCGTTTGCCGGTGGATATGGAGACGCCGGCCGACGGCGGCCCGCCGGTCTGGCGACGCAGCCCCGGTGGTCTGGTGACCGCGATGGAGACCGTCCTGAGGTCCAACAGCGGCGCCTGGGTCGGCTGGCCCGGCACTCCCGACGTGACGGTCGATCCCTTCGAAGAAGACGGGCTCTCGCTGTATCCGGTGGAGCTGTCCGCCCAGGAAGTCGAGGAGTACTACGAGGGTTTCTCGAACGACACCCTGTGGCCGCTCTATCACGACGCGCTCGTTCCACCCACCTTCGATCGACGCTGGTGGCGCACCTATCGCGCGGTCAACCAGCGATTCGCCGAGGCCGCGGCCCGCGCCGCCGCCCCCGGGGCGACGGTGTGGGTGCACGACTACCAGCTCCAGCTCGTTCCCCGGATGTTGCGCGAGCTCAGGCCCGACGTCACCATCGGCTTCTTCCTCCACATCCCTTTCCCGCCCACCGAACTGTTCCTGCAGTTGCCGTGGCGTAAGGCGATCGTCGACGGTCTGCTCGGCGCCGATCTCGTCGGTTTCCACCTCCCCGGTGGGGCACAGAACTTCCTCTACCTCGCCAACCGGCTGTTCGGACTCCCGGCACCGCGCGGGACCGCATCCGGCGGCACCATCGATCTCGGCGATCGACAGGTCCGCGTCGGCGCCTACCCGATCTCCATCGACTCCGCGCAGCTCCGGGAACGTTCCAGCGACAAGGCCATTCGCGAGCGCGCCGCCGAGATCCGCAGGGATCTGGGCGATCCGGAGATCATGCTGCTCGGCGTCGACCGTCTCGACTACACCAAGGGCATCGACGTACGGCTCGAGGCGCTGCACGAGCTGTTCGCCGACGGCACCCTCGATCCCGAGAAGGTCGTGATGGTGCAGTTGGCCACGCCGAGCCGGGAGCGCTTGACGGCATACGCACAGCTCCGGGACCAGGTGGAGCGCGAAGTGGGACGGATCAACGGCGAGTTCGCCCGGCTCGGCTCCCCTGTCGTCCACTACCTCCACGCCTCGGTCGACCGCGACGAGCTGCTCGCGATGTACACCGGTGCCGACGTCATGCTGGTCACTCCCCTGCGCGACGGCATGAATCTCGTCGCCAAGGAGTACATCGCCTGCCACGGCGACGGCAGCGGGTCGCTGGTTCTCAGCGAATTCGCCGGGGCGGCAGCGGAACTCCGTCGCGCCCTCCTCGTCAACCCGCACGATCTCGAAGGCGTCAAGCGCGCGATAGTGGAGGCGATCGAGGAGGATCCGGCCGAACGGAAGAGGCGTATGAAGACCATGCACGCGCACGTCATGGAGCACGACGTCGCCCGTTGGTCGCGCACCTTCCTCGAGGATCTACGGGACACCTCGGGTGCGCACGTCGCTGCCGCGGAAAACTAGGGCACGCGGGTCCCTCTCCGGCGCGTACCGGAGAGGGACCCGCGTGCCCCGAACCTCGAAGAACCGCAGGCCCGAAGAAGTGCAGACCTACTGGCTCGGCTGCGGTACCTCGCACTCGACCTGGGGATTGACGCCCGCGTAGTTGAGCGGCCCGGCCACCACCGTGACCGCCACCGTCGCGAGACTGCTGCAGTTCTGGTCCGAGTCGCTGAAGTAGCCCCGCTGACCGGCCGCCACCGCACCGATGATCAACCAGACCAGGACCACGAGACTCAACAATCGCACGATCTCACCTCGATCCGTCCCACACGCCGGACCGTCCGGCCGGGTAGCAATACCCGAGGTGGAAATCGAACAAACGCACCGAGGAACATGATCCGGCCATACCGGACGCAGCACCTCTCTGTACATCCGGGTGTGCACCATCGCGTAGGAGTACCGGCATAATTTCTCTTGTGACCGATCCGCCCGTCGATGAAGCGTTGAGCCGGATCCTCGCCGACGACGTCTCCCGGCACGTCTGAAGTTTCCGGTACCTGTCGACCGACGACTCGTGGGAATGGTCGGGCTTCCGTCGCCCGGATACACGGCTACGAACCCGGCACCGTCGTACCCACGACCGAACTCGTCCTCCGGCACAAACACCCCGACGACAGGGAGGACATCACGACGCTCCTCACCTCCGTCCGTACCACGGGTGAGCCCTTCAGCAGCCGGCACCGGATCGTCGACACCCGAGGCACGATCAGACATGTCGTCGTGATCGGTGATCGCATCGTGGACGAGGACGGCTCGGTTCTCGGCACGTCGGGGTTCTATCTCGACCTGACCGACGCTCTCGAAGAGGACCTGCGGGCAGCGGTCGACGCGGCGATGTCGTCCCTGGCGGACGCCCGTGCCGTCATCGAACAGGCCAAGGGCGCTCTCATGCTGGCGTACACGATCCCGGCCGAGCGCGCGTTCGAGATCCTGGTGTGGCGTTCCCAGGAGACGAACCTCAAGCTGCGGTCACTCGCCGAACGGCTCGTACACGAGATCTCGACCACCCCCGGGCTCCTCGAAGAGTTCCGCGGCCGTTTCGATCACCTGTTCCTCACCGTGCACGAGCGAGTCCGCTCGGGCGACCCGCTCCCTTCCGATTGAGCGACCCGCTCCCCTCCCCGATTGAGCGACCCGCTCCCCTCCCCGATTGAGCGACCCGCTCGGGGGTACCCGAAGGTGGAGTCGCGCCCGGCGCCGCGCCGGTCGCTGCGCCCGCGCGCCCTTCGACGTGAGGAGAGCCATGACCCAGGATGTGGAGAAACGTTGGAACGACCCCCGCACGGCCCGTAAGGCCACGATGTACGCCGGGGGCGTGATCGTCGCTGCACTCGTGGTGATGGGCGTCGCCATCCTCTGGGGCACGAACTCCGGACAGGACTGCAGCGACGCCGCATTCGCGGTGTGCACCGATCCCGCCCGCCAGATCCTCGTCTTCGGCCCCACACTCGTGCTCCTGCTCGGCGGTCTCGGTGCACTGTGGACGGCGTACCGCACATGGAAGCGCGGCGGTCGCTGGCCGATCTGGCAGGGCGCAGGATGGGCACTGCTGGTGCTGATGGTCGCCTACGCCACCATCTCCGCCCGCGCCATCATCTGATCCGGCGCCCGGTCGTCCCGGCCCGGGACGGCCGGAGCCACCGACCCGCACGAACGAACAGGCGGGACAGCAGCGTATTTCGGTTCGTACCGACGCGCCGTGACCGGTTTATCCCCCACCACACACGGGAATACCGCTGTGGTGAAGATCGCGATGGTTGCCGGACAAGTGAATCCCCTGCTCGGTCACGGCGCGCACGCAGGTGCAGCGCCGCAAGGACTGCACGTCCACCTGGCCGAACTGTCCTCCGCCCTCGCCGGGGCCGGCCACGAGGTGGTGGTCTACACCCGCCGCGAGGACCGCGACGGCCCCGACCGGATCTCCGCCCCTGGTGGATACGAAGTGGTGCAGGTACCGGCAGGACCGCCGTCCCCGCTGCGCCCCGACGAAACCGCCTCGGCAATGGGCGAATTCGGGAGCTTCCTGGATCGGGAGTGGCGTCAGCGACCACCGGACATCACCCACGCCCACTACTGGCTGTCCGGACTGGCCACCCAGCTCGCCACCCGCTCACTGGGCATCCCCACGGTCCAGACCTTCCACTCCCTCGGCACGGTCGAGCACCGCATCCGGGAGAAGACGGCGATGGACGCATCCGCGCGCGACCGAATCCGCTTGGAGCGACTCATCGCCCGGGGTGCGACGCGCATGATCGCGACGAGTTCCGACGAGGTGTTCGAGCTGGCGCGCATGGGACTCCCCCGCACGCGGACCACAGTGGTGCCGAGTGGAGTGGACGCCGCGCACTACAGCACCGCCGCCGCTCCCGACACCACGAGGACCCGCAAGCATCGCCTGCTCGCAGCCGGTCCTCTCGAACCGGGCTCCGGATTCGACATCGCCATCGAAGCGCTGGCGGGCATTCCCGACACCGAACTCGTCATCGCCGCGCATCCCGCTCCGCCGTACCTGTCGCGCCGAGCAGACGAGCAGGAGAAGTCCCGTCTGGTGAAGCTCGCACGCGTACGCGGTGTGCAGGGACGCGTCCGGATCCGCCGCGACGTCGGGCGGGACGAGATGCCCGGTCTGCTCCTGTCCGCCGACGCCGTGGCCTCCACCCCCTGGCACGATCCATCGGGGATGCTCGCCCTGCAGGCGATGTCGTGTGGTCGCCCGGTCATCGCAACCGCCTCGGGTGGAATGCTCGACACCGTGCTCGACGACGCCACAGGCCTTCTCGTGCCCACCCGCTCCCCCGAGGCCGTCGCGGCCGCCGCACGCCGGCTTCTCTCCGATGCGACGACACGCGCCACCTTCGGTATCGCCGGACGCGACCGCGTGCTCGCCCGGTACACCTGGGATCGCGTGGCGGAGGACACTCTTCGCGCCTACGAACGGTGCGTGCCGGTCAGGCGTACTGCACACCGGACCGCACGGACCGGTGTGCAGTAGCGCCCATCGAACTCGGCACATGCACTGGAACGATCAGCGACGGAAGTCCTGATCGTTCCGGTGCGCACCCGCCCCACCGACCTCGCCGATCCGGCCCTCGCCGCCGGGCACCGAGTTCGAGGTCGGCGAACCTGCCGTTCCCGGAGCCGATTCCCCGCGGTAGTCACCGCGATCGGCGCCTCCCGCCGCACGGGGATCCAGCTCTTCCGCGCGGCGACGACGTTCGTCGAGTTCGGCTCGGGCCGCTTCGGCGGTACGGCGTTCGTCCTCCGAGCGGGCACGCAGCCGCTCCGCCTCGGCCGCCTTGGCTTCGGCTTCCGCCGCGGCGCGGCGGGCCTCCGCTTCGGTGCGTTCGGCCGACGCAGCCCGTTGTTCGACTCCGGGCCTGTTCTCCTCGACGCTGCGACGCAGACGTTCGGCTTCGGCACGCCGTCGCTCGGCGCGCCGGTTGCGGAGCGTCCACACCAGCACCGCCAGCACCACCAACGCGACGACCACCGCTATCACCAGCAGAATCCAGTCGTTCGTGCTCATCTCGACCTCCTCGGGTTCATCAGCGGGTTCCCCCGGGTCGAAGTGACGAAACGGGCAGGTCGGGCCGGTCGGTGGATCGGAGGCGTCCCGAAACAGAACCGTTGCCGCCCGGGTGTCCCGAACGGCAACGGTATGGAGGGGCGTGGCGCATCGCGTGCCACGCCGTGTGGTCGACTCTCCTCTTACATCACAGGAGCGACCGCAGCGAGCGCTGCTTCACGTGTCCTGCAGGCCTTGGCGGCGATGGCGGCATCGGCGACCCGGAGCAACCGTTCCACCGGTCGCCCACTCAGAAGAGCCCAGCGGACGTTCAGGGCACGCGCGCGCTCGTCGAGATCGTCGAAGACCGACAATCCCGCCGCACCGAAGAATTCGACTGCCCCGAGGTCGACGACCATACGGATCGATTCTTCGAGCTGCCGATGGGTGAACGCGTGGAGAGCGTGTGCGTTACGGATGTCGATCTCGCCGCGCACATCGATCCAGACGAGGTCCGGCTCGATCCTCTGAGCACTGAATTCCGCACCGACGACCCGCTCTGCGGGGATATCGGACCTGATCGGCCGAGCCGACCATGCGGATGGGACGGAATCTACCTGTGCGGCAATTCGCTGAGGAACTGTCATAGCACTTCCCAACATCGAAAATTGCAGGAAGCACGACCTACGAGACAGGCACAACCGGTGACCGATCGGAACCCTCCCGAAACGGGGGTGCTTCCGTGTTCTCGGCTGTGTGCTCAACCTTCTGCCCCAACAGTAGTCCACGAACCATCGGCGCTCAACACATCGAACGTGCATTTCGGGCATGTTGCGGACCCCTGCCCAGGTCACGGCGGATGGATTGAGTTCGCGATATCTGGGTAATCTCTCCGACGACCAGACAGACACGACCCGCTCGTACCCCCACTCCCCGTACTGGAGACATCAGGCTCATGGCAAAATCCGCGTCGATCGAATCGGCACGCGACCACAATCCCCCGGTAGTCGAACTTCGAGTAGAGGCCCATCCCGATCAGCTCGCAGTGCTCCGAGCGGTAGCCGCCGCGATCGCGCTGCAGCACGACTTCGACCTCGATACCGTGGCGGACGTGAAGCTCGCCGTCGACGAAGCGGCCACGCGGCTGATCATGGGCGCTCCCGAGGACGCCGTTCTGGCATGCTCCTTCCGGGCGGCCCTTCCTCTGCTGCACATCAGCCTCTCGGCACCGACGAACGATGCCTCCGCAATCGGGCAGCCGCGCTCCTTCGGATGGCACGTGCTCAACTCGCTGACCGAGTCCATCTCGGTGACGAGCGACGACTCGCGCGCCACGATCGACATGTCCATCGCCGAAGGCAGCGCCGATCGGTGACGCGCAACACGGGTAGGTCGAGCGACGAGTACGCCGACGTCACCGAAACGCTGAGAACACTCCTCGCACTCGAGGAGGGCGACCCCGGTCGCATCCGCATCCGCGACGAAGTGGTCGAGCGGTGCCTTCCGCTCGCCGAGCACATCGCCCGGCGCTTCGACGGCCGTGGTGAGGCCTTCGAGGACCTGCTGCAGGTCGCGCGTCTGGGCCTGGTCAACGCGGTCGACCGGTTCGACCCCGAACGCGGCTCGGATTTCGTCTCCTTCGCGGTCCCCACGATCATGGGCGAGGTGCGCCGGCACTTCCGGGACGCCGGCTGGGCCGTTCGTGTGCCGAGGCGCATGAAGGAACTGCACCTGTCCCTGAGCAAGGCCACCTCCGAGCTCTCCCAGCAGCTCGGACGTGCGCCCACCGCTTCCGAGCTCGCCGAGGAACTCGGCATCGATCAGGAGGAGGTGTTGCAGGGTCTCGTGGCCGGTAACGCCTACCAGACGGTGTCGGTGGACCGATCGTCCCCGTCGGGCGACGACGGGCTCACCCTCGCCGACACGCTCGGCGACTACGACGCCGCGCTGGACGAGGTCGAGAACCACGAGGCACTGCGTCCGCTGCTCGAGGCCCTTCCTGCCCGCGAACGCACGGTCGTGCTGCTGCGCTTCTTCGGCAACATGACGCAGACGCAGATCGCCGAGCGCGTGGGTGTCTCGCAGATGCACGTGTCGCGTCTGCTCACGAAGACCCTCGCGCAGCTCCGCGATCAGCTCGGCGACAACTTCTGACGGGGTCGACGTCCCGGGTTCTCGTTACCCGGGACGTCGACACGGTCAGAACGTCGAGGCGTCGATCACGAAGCGATAGCGCACATCACTGGCGACCACACGGTCGTATGCCTCGTTGATCCGGTCTGCGGAGATCAGTTCGATCTCCGCACCGATACCGTGCTCTGCGCAGAAATCGAGCATCGCCTGCGTGTCGGGGATGCCGCCGACATTCGATCCGGCCATCGCACGATCGTTCATCGCGAGCGAGAACGCCCGCACCGACAGCGGCTTCTCGGGCAGGCCGAGGCCGACGAGGGTGCCGTGCAGCCGCAGCAGCGACAGGTAGCGGTCGAGGTCGAGGTTGACCGAGACGGTGTTGAGGATCAGGTCGAACTTCCCGCGCAGCTCCTTGAACGTCGACTCGTCCTCGGTGGACCGGTAGTCGACCGCACCGAATCGCAGGCCGTCGTCCCGCTTCGACAGCGAGTGGCCGAGCACCGTCACCTCCGCCCCCATGGCTGCCGCAATCTTCACGCCGACGTGCCCGAGGCCGCCCATGCCGATGATCGCGACCTTGCTCCCCGGCCCGGCATTCCATCGCTTCAGCGGCGAGTACAGGGTGATTCCCGCGCACAGCAGAGGTGCCGCGGCGGCCGGGTCGAGTCCGTCGGGAATCCTCAGGACGAAGTGTTCGGTGACGACGATGTGCGTCGAGTAGCCGCCCTGGGTGACGGTGCCGTCGCGGTCGACGGAGTTGTAGGTCCCCGTCACCCGATTGGTGCAATGCTGTTCGAATCCCGTTCGGCAGGGATCACATTCGCCACAGGAGTTCACGAAGCAGCCCACGCCGACACGGTCGCCGACGGCATGTCTCGTGACCTCGGACCCGACGGCGGCGACGGTACCGACGATCTCGTGACCCGGCACGATCGGGTACTTGGTTCCACCCCACTCGTTCCGGGCGGTGTGGATGTCGGAATGGCAGATGCCGGCGAACTCGATCTCGATGAGCACGTCGAGCGGGCCGAGGGCACGTCGTTCGACGGTGGTCTTCGACAGGGGCGCATCGGGCGCGGTGGCGGCGTAGGCGGCGACGGTGGTCGTACCGGTTGTGGACGTCATTCCTCCACAACTACTCCGCCTCACGACGACGTGCACCCGCGGGGGACTCCCGCGGGTGCGCGTCGTCGAGACGGTTCGGCTATCCGGCCTGGTCGGCCTGTTGTGCCGCCCGGCGGCGCAGTCGTCGCGCCGCGGCGACGAGGTTGCGCAACGACGGCTCGAGCTGCCAGTGATGACGGGTCTTGAGGCCACCGTCCGGATTGGCCCACAACCGGTCGAGTTCCACCGATTCCGCCGCCTCGGTGAGCAACTCGTCGAGCTCGTCGATGTCCGGGATCCGGGCCGACCGCGACTCGTAGACACCGGGACCGACACCGTGGGACAGCGCGCGGTCCTTGATCGCCTCGAGCACCCAGCGGATCGAGCGCGTCGCCACGATCGCCGTGACGTCGGCGTCGAGCCGCTCGATCGCGTCGACCACCGACGCCTGACCCGAATAGGTCAGGTGCGTGTGGATCTGCGTCTCCGGCTTCGCACCACCGGTGGCGAGACGGAAGGCGTCGACGGCCCAGTCGAGGTACTCGGCGCGTCCGTCCTGCCGCAGCGGCAGCAACTCACGGATGGCCGGTTCGTCGACCTGGATGATCGCGATGCCCGCCCGCTCGAGATCGGTGATCTCGTCGCGGATGGCCAGCGCGAGCTGGTCGGCCGTCTCGTGGAGCGGTTGATCCTGACGCACGTAGGAACGCGCCAGCATCGTCACCGGACCGGTGAGCATGCCCTTGACCGGCTTGTCGGTCAGCGACTGTGCGAACGAGATCCACTCGACCGTCATCGGCTTCGGGCGCACGATGTCGCCGTAGAGGATCGGCGGACGCGTGCAGCGCGAACCGTAGGCCTGCACCCAGCCGAAGTGCGTGGTGGCGAAGCCCTCCATCAGCTCTGCGAAGTACTGCACCATGTCGTTGCGTTCGTGCTCGCCGTGGACGAGGACGTCGAGACCGATGTCCTCCTGCAGACGGATGGTGGACTCGATCTCCTCCTGGATGCGCTTGACGTACTCGTCGTACGACATCCGGCCACGACCGAGTTCTGCTCGTGCCCTGCGGATCTCCGCGGTCTGCGGGAACGAGCCCAGGGTCGTCGCCGGCACCGGCGGCAGATCCAGGCGCTTCTGCTGCGCGACGCGGCGTTCCTCGTACGGCGCACGCACCCGATGGGCGGGCGTGATCGCGTTCAGACGTGCACGGACGGTGTGCTTCTGCTTGAAGTGCACCGACACGGGCGGCTTGCGCCACCGCTCCTCGGCACCGGTCGTCAGTGCCTTGGCGAGGGAGACCACCTCCCCCACCTTCTGCTTCGCGAACGCGAGACGATCGGCGACGTCGCCGGGGATGTCGTACTCGACGAGCACGTCGTAGGGCACGTGCAGCAGCGAGGACGAGGTCGACACGACGAGATCCGGTGCGACCGCGACGATCGACTTCAGGTACTCGAGGGTGCGGTGGCGGTCGACCTTCCACACGTTGCGGCCGTCGACGACACCGGCGTAGATGCGCTTGCGCTTGAGTCCGGGCACGGCGGCCAGTTCGTCCGCGCTGATGCGGCCGTCGACCAGGTCCAGGCCGATCGCCTCGATCTTCGACGCGGCCAGGATCGGCAACGCCTCGCCGAGATGCCCGTACGGGCCGGTCACGAGCAGACGCGGACGCAGCGGAGCGTGCGAGAGCACGTCGTAGGCACGCGCGAGGGCTGCGAGCTCCTCCTCGCTGCGGTCCTCGGTGAACGACGGCTCGTCGAGCTGCACGCAGGTCGCGCCGGCGCGGGCGAGCTGCTCGAAGAGCTTCTCGTACTCGGGGAGCAGCGCGTCGAGCAGGTCGAGGGTGCGGAAGCCCTCCTTCGTCGACGTCGGCGCGACCTTCGACAGCAGCAGCAGCGAGACCGGGCCGAGCACCACCGGCCGCAGCTCGACGCCCTCGGCCTTCGCACGCTCGAACTCGTCGAGCACAGTCGCCGAGTTCAGCTCGAAGACGGTGTTCTCGTCGAGTTCGGGCTGGCGGTAGTGGTAGTTGCTACCGAACCACCGCACCAGCTCGAGCGGCGGGAAGTCCTCGCGTCCACGGCACAGCGTGAAGTACAGATCGAGCGGGTCGAGCTCGTCGGCCAGCGGACGGAACCGCTCGGGCAGCGCTCCGAACAACAGGGCGTTGTCCAGGACGTGGTCGTAGTAGGAGAACGTGTTGCCGGGTACCTGGGTCAGACCCGTGGCTGCGAGCTCGCGCCAGGTGTTCTCCTGGAGCTCGCGAGCGACCGCGACGAGTTCGTCGCGCGTGCCCTCACCGTGCCAGTAGGCCTCGAGGGCGAACTTGAGCTCGCGGCGGGGCCCGATGCGCGGGTACCCGAGGATGCTCGATCCGTATCCGTCGGCGAGAGTTGCCATGTCGGCGTCGACCTTTCCCTCATGCACATCGCGCCCGTGCACCGGTGACCAGTGTTCGGAACACTGTCGCCGGGCACGGGCGCCGTGTGCGGTGGTGCTACCTGGCTAGCCGGCCTTCTTGACCGTGCGACCGTTGTCGGCGTACTCGTAGAAGCCGGCGCCCGACTTCTTGCCGACGAGTCCCGCCTCGACCATGCGCTGCAGCAGCGGCGGGGCCGAGTACAGGGGCTCCTTGAACTCCTCGTACATGGAGTCGGCGATCGACTTGACGGTGTCCAGACCGACGAGGTCGGTCAGGGCCAGCGGACCCATCGGGTGGGCGCAACCCAGGACCATCGTCTTGTCGATGTCCTCCTTGGTGGCGAAACCGGACTCGACCATCCGGATCGCCGAGAGCAGGTACGGCACCAGCAGTGCGTTGGCGATGAAACCTGCACGGTCGGAGGACCGCACGACCTGCTTGCCCAGTACGTCGGCGGCGAACGCCTCGGCGCGCTTGGTGACGGTGGGGCTGGTCTTCAGGGTGGTGACGAGCTCGACGAGCGGGAGCACCGGCACAGGGTTGAAGAAGTGCATGCCGATGACACGCTCGGGGGCACCGGTCGCGATACCGAGCTTCATGATCGGGATCGACGAGGTGTTCGATGCGAGCACCGCGTGGGGATCGGTGACGATCTTGTCGAGTTCGGCGAAGATCTCGCTCTTGATCTTCTCGTCCTCGACGACGGCCTCCACGACGAGCTGCCGATCGGCGAAGTCACCGAGATCGGAGGTGAAACGCAGACGCCATGCGGCCTGCTCACGCTCCCGTTCGGTGATCTTCCCGCTGCTCACACCCCGGTCCAGCGACCGGAGGATGCGGGCGCGTCCGGCAGCCGCGAGTTCGCGGGTCTGCTCGAACACCAGTACGTCGACATGAGCGCGTGCGCACACCTCGGCGATACCTGCGCCCATGATGCCGGCGCCGATCACGCCGACGCGCTGAATCTTTTCGCTGGTCACGTCAGCTCCTTCTCGTTGTGGGGGTCGTGGCCGAGGCCGGAAGTACAGGTGCGGACCCATCGGGTGCGCGGGTGCAGAACTGCCCCTGATACGCACGCACCCCGCGGCAGGACATGGGGACCTGTGGATCCCGCCGCGGGGTGGTGGCCTCTTCGGTGGCGCTTGTTCCTAGTGGAACTGGCCTTCCTCGGTGGAGCCCTTCAGGGCAGCCGTGGAGGTGTTGGGATCGACGGTGGTGGCGATGGTGTCGAAGTAGCCGGCACCGACCTCACGCTGGTGCTTGATGGCGGTGAAGCCGCGCTCCTTGGCCGCCTTGAACTCGCGCTCCTGCAGGTCGACGAAGGCCGTCATGCCCTCGCGGGCGTAGCCGTGCGCCAGGTCGAACATGCCGTAGTTGAGCGAGTGGAAGCCGGCGAGGGTGATGAACTGGAACTTGAAGCCCATCGCGCCGAGCTCCTTCTGGAACTTCGCGATGGTCGCGTCGTCCAGGTGCGCCTTCCAGTTGAAGGACGGCGAGCAGTTGTAGGCCAGCAGCTGGTCCGGGAACTCGCTGCGGACGCCCTCGGCGAACTTCTTGGCGACCTCGAGATCCGGCACACCGGTCTCCATCCAGATGAGGTCGGAGTACGGAGCGTAGGCCTTCGCACGGGCGATGCAGGGCTCGATGCCGTTCTTGACGTGGTAGAAGCCCTCGGCGGTGCGCTCACCGGTGATGAACGGGCGGTCGCGCTCGTCGACATCGGAGGTGATGAGGGTCGCGGCCTCGGCGTCGGTGCGGGCGATGACCACGGTCGGGACGTCCGCGACGTCGGCCGCGAGGCGAGCCGAGGTCAGGGTGCGGATGTGCTGCTGCGTGGGGATGAGCACCTTGCCACCGAGGTGACCGCACTTCTTCTCCGACGCGAGCTGGTCCTCCCAGTGCGAACCGGCGACGCCGGCCGCGATCATGGCCTTCTGCAGCTCGTAGACGTTGAGGGCGCCACCGAAGCCGGCCTCACCGTCGGCGACGATCGGAGCGAGCCAGTTGTCGACGGAGGTGTCGCCCTCGACCTTGGCGATCTCGTCGGCGCGCAGCAGCGCGTTGTTGATGCGGCGGACGACCTGCGGAACCGAGTTCGCCGGGTACAGCGACTGGTCCGGGTAGGTGTGGCCGGACAGGTTGGCGTCGCCGGCGACCTGCCAACCGGAGAGGTAGATGGCCTTCAGGCCGGCGCGGACCTGCTGGACCGCCTGGTTGCCGGTGAGGGCGCCCAGCGAGTTGATGTAGTCCTCGTTGTTGACGAGGTCCCACAGGATCTCGGAACCGCGGCGAGCGAGGGTGGCCTCCTCGACGACGTTGCCCTGCAGCTTGGCGACCTGCTCGGCGGTGTAGTTGCGGGTGATCCCCTTCCAGCGCGGATTGGTGTCCCAATCCTTCTGGATCTCTTCTGCAGTCCTCGGGGTGCCGGTGGTCGACATCAAATCTCCACTCTCTAGATCTGCCCCGCTCGGGATGAAGCAGTACGCGTGTACGACTTCACATCCTTTGCGTGCCGTTCGGATGTACAAGAACGACAATGACACAGTCCAAAAAACCCGTCTACCTGTTGCTAATGCCAATCTCGGTTATTTTCGTTGCAGGCATTGCGAAGATTGCTAATCGATGGTCGGTCCAACTACCCGAATCGGGCACGCGTTTATTACCCGCGAGTAGCAACTACCTCGGCTTTTGCCGCTGTCGTCCGGCCCACGCCGTCGGAACGACCCGTCCCGACGAATCACCCACCGCGGGACGGACCGGACACCTGTCTGTGACTGCCTTCACAAGCGTTGATCGCCGTTTGTGATCCCCATTGACCCCTGGAATCCCATCCGTAACATGTCTCGGGCCGGATCGGGGCCGGTGCGTCGTAGCGCCTTCGTGTCTCAGGGCCCCGGCCGAACAGCCCCCGAACACGAGGAGTCGAC
Source organism: Rhodococcus sp. AB351 (assembly GCF_049538275.1). Classification (NCBI taxonomy): domain Bacteria; kingdom Bacillati; phylum Actinomycetota; class Actinomycetes; order Mycobacteriales; family Nocardiaceae; genus Rhodococcus; species Rhodococcus sp. AB351. Next base: position 1,079,434 of record NZ_JBMVFW010000001.1, on the reverse strand, counting down.
ATTCTCTCGAGTACGTCGCGGTCGATCGTCGAAGCGACCCTGCCGGTGGTCGGCGCCGAGATCGGCACGATCTCACGTGTCTTCTACAACCGGCTCTTCCGGGCCGTCCCGTCCCTGCGGGACACCTTCAACCGCACCAACCAGGCCAACGGGGCCCAGCAGCGGGCACTCGCCGACTCGGTCGCCGCCTTCGCATCACTGCTGGTCACCCATGCACCGACCGATATCGACCCCATCATGGAGCGGATCGCCGCCAAGCACGCGTCCCTCGGTGTGCAGGCAGCGCACTACGGGATCGTGCGGACGCACCTGTTCGCCGCGATCGCCGAGGTCCTCGGTGACGCCGTCACACCGCAGGTCGCCGTGGCCTGGCACGAGGTGTACACGCTGATGGCGAACTCGCTCGTCGAGCAGGAGACGGAGCTGTACCGGCGGGCCGGTGTGGCGCCCGGCGACATCTGGCGTCGCGTGGTCGTCACCGAGCACGAGTACGACGGCGCGCACGCGGCCACCCTCCACCTCCGTTCCGTCGACGGTGAACCGCTGCCGGCCTTCCTTCCCGGCCAGTACATCTCGGTGCGGGTCGCGCTGTCCGACGGCTCCGAGCAGATCCGCCAGTACACCGTGTTCCCCGGCAGGGTGAGCGGCGAGTTGGCCGTCACCGTCAAGCGCGTGCCGGACGGACTCGTCTCCCCCGTGCTCTGCGACGGCCTGCGCGTCGGCGATCACCTCCTCGTGTCGCCGCCCTTCGGCAGCGTCGTGGTCGATCGGGGCAGCGAACCGCTGCTGCTCGTCTCGGCAGGCGTGGGCGTGACGATGACCGTCGCGGCGCTGCGCGACATGCAGTCCCGAGGCGACGGCCGGAGCGTCGACGTCGTCCACATCGACCGCACCCCTTACGAGCAACCGCACCGGACCGAGATCGGCATCCTGGTCGACTCGTTGCCGGACGCCCGGCTGCACGTGCGCTACACCGAGTACGACGAGATCCGCAGCGACGGGCGAACTCCCCTGTCCGGGCTGACGATTCCGGGCGACGCCCGCACCTACGTGTGCGGTCCGATCCCGTTCATGCGTGCGATCCGCTCCGATCTCGTCGCGTCGGGCCTGTCCCCGGGGTCGATCCACTTCGAAGCGTTCGCGCCGGGCTCGTGGTTCGGTCTCGAGGCTCCACCGGTGCCCGTCGATTAACACGCTGCGAACGCCACCTTGCGAAGGCTGCGAGGCAGTTCTACCCTGGGCGAATGGCCAAGACCTATGTAGGCGCCCGGTTGCGGCAGCTACGCACCGAGCGAGGACTCAGCCAGGCTGCGCTCGCCAAGACCCTCGAGATCTCGGCAAGTTATCTCAACCAGATCGAGCACGACGTCCGGCCCCTGACCGTGCCCGTCCTGCTGCGCATCAGCGAGGTCTTCGGGGTGGACGCCACCTTCTTCTCCTCGCAGGACGACACCCGTCTGATCGCGGAGATGCGGGAGGTCGCGCTCGACCAGGAGATGGGCATCGAGGCCGACGCGCAAGAGATCGCCGAGATGGTCGCAGCCCATCCCACTCTGGCGCGCGCAATGGTCAATCTCCACCGGCGCTTCCGCAACACCACCGCGCAGCTCGCCGTCGCGACCGAGGAGAGGTACAGCGACGGCAGTGGCAGCGGTGCGATCACCATGCCCCACGAAGAGGTGCGCGACTACTTCTACCAGCGGCAGAACTACCTGCACGATCTCGACACCGCGGCCGAGGAACTGGCCAACCGCATCCGGTTCCATCGCGGCGACGTCGGCGGCGAGATCGCCCGCCGCATGACCACGGTCCACGACGTGCAGATCGTCAAGCGCATCGATCTGGGCGAGAACATCCTGCACCGCTACGACCCCGAGACCCGTGTCCTCGAAGTCGCGCCGCAGCTGTCCGGCGGGCAGCAGGTCTTCAAGCTGGCCATCGAACTCGCGTACCTGGAGTGCGGGGAGCTCATCGACCGCCTCGTCGCGGAGGGTTCGTTCACGAGCGACGCCTCGCGCGCGCTGGCCCGGCTCGGGCTCGCCAACTACTGGGCGGCCGCACTGATCCTGCCGTACACACAGTTCCACGAGATCGCCGAGGACTTCCGCTACGACGTCGAGCGTCTGTCGGCCTTCTACGGCGTCAGCTACGAGACGATTGCGCACCGTTTGTCGACCCTGCAACGTCCGAAGCTGCGGGGCGTCCCGTTCTCGTTCGTGCGCGTCGACCGCGCGGGGAACATGTCGAAGCGACAGTCCGCCACCGGTTTCCACTTCTCCACCAGTGGCGGCACGTGCCCGCTGTGGAACGTCTACGAGACCTTCGCCTATCCCGGCAAGATCATGACGCAGATCGCGCAGATGCCCGACGGTCGTCGCTATCTGTGGGTCGCGCGCACGGTCGAGCGTCGCGCCGCACGCTACGGCCAGCCGTCGAAGACCTTCGCGATCGGTCTCGGCTGCGAACTGCGGCACGCGCATCGCCTCGTCTACGCCGACGGTCTCGATCTCGACGAGTCCAACCCAGGCACGCCGATCGGCTCGGGTTGTCGCGTGTGCGAGCGGATGAACTGCCCGCAGCGTGCCTTCCCGCCCCTGGGCAAGGAGATCGACATCAACGAGCACCGTTCGTCGGTCTCGCCGTATCTGGTGCGCTGAGCGTCGGTAGGCTCGTCGCATGGCACGCACCCCCGACGCGATCGGCGCGAAGGCACTCGAGTTCCTGTCCGAGTACCACCTCGCGACGCTCACGACCCTCCGCAAGGACGGCTCGCCGCACGTCGTCGCCGTCGGGTTCACGTGGGACGGCGAGGCCTGCCTCGCCCGCGTCATCACCTTCGAGGGTTCCCAGAAGACCCTCAACGTCGAGCGCGGGGGTTACGCGGTGGTGAGCCAGGTCGACGGCGGTCGCTGGCTCACCCTCGAGGGCCCGGCCCGCGTGACCCGCGAGCCGGCCGACGTCCGCGAGGGCGAGCGTCGCTACGCCGCCCGCTACCGCGAACCCCGCCCCAACCCCCGCCGCGTCGTCATCGAGATCGCCGTCGAGCGCGTGATGGGCTCGGTCCTCGACCCCGCCTGACGCATCCGCTACGGGATTCGCCATCCGCAGCGGAAGCAGCTGCGGCAAATAGCTGGGACGGTAGCGGTTACCGCCGCGCACGGGCGACGGCACGGTCGAAGCGAGCGCGAACGACGTCGAACCGGGACAGTTCGGGCCACGTCCACCTGACCACTTCGAAGCCGAGGTCGCGCAGGGCGTCCTCCCGTCGCTTCTCGTTCCGTAGGGCCTCGACGCCTCCCTCGTCGTACTTGCCCATCCCGTCGAACTCACCGACGACTCCTTCGTCCTCCCAGAGGAAGTCGACCCGGGCGACGAACTGCCCGTCGGGTGTTCGTATCTCCTTCTGGAGCGTCGGTGCGGGCATGCCGGCCTGATGCATCCGGATGCGACTCAGCGATTCCCCCGGACTCTCGCTGCGACCGTCGAGAAAGGCAGCCACGCGTCGCGCCGCGGCGATACCCCTACGCGGCCCGGACTCGTCGAGACAACAGAGCAACGCGGAGCCGAACTCCGCATCGCGTGCCGCAGCGCAATCACCCGCGATCACGGCTTCGTCGAAGTCGAGTGTGCAGGCGAGATCCACGACGGTCCGGGCGAGCGAGGTGCAGGGAACGCCGTCCACCTCCGATCGCTCGTCTGCGGGAAGTGGTGCGACGTGCAGGTGGCGACTTGCGGTCCTGCGTCCCCCACCCGACCTGTCGCGGGTGACGTGGACCCGCGTGAGGTCCGGCTTCCACAGGGCGAGCCCGTGCAGGACGGCGGCGGACTCGTGGCTGATCACCGTACCCGGCGCGAGCACCGCCCCGACGGATCGCACGCGCACGCGATAGCGATCGAGTTCGTCGAGGGCGTCGTCGCGGTGGAGGTAGACGCCGGGTTCGAGTCGCTCGAGTTCACCGGCGCGTACCGCACGACGGATCTCGGAGTCGGTCATCCCGGAAGCGAGAGCGGTGGTCCGCAGGAAAGGCGTCGGTCGCATGCGGACCACCGTGCCCGATCGTCGTGGTACAGAAGCGGTGCGAACATCGGTATTCGCGTCGCCTGTGGATGATCCCGCCCCCTGTGGACAAACAGTTCGCTACACCGTCAGCCATCCGCCGCAGCGACTGCCGTAGCGGATCGCGAAGGTCGTAGCGGATGCTTGTGCGCACTTTGTAACACACGCGAAATCTGTGTCACGAGAACGTGACCGGAAGATATTCCCGCGCAACAACTCCCTTCTACTGTGTGGCCTCACGGATACAGCGCTGTATACGCCTCCCGGATACACCGGGGTCTTCTCCGGCCACACCTTCGAAGGAAGGGCTCTACATGTCTGTTGTCAGGTCCAGGCTCGCCACCCGCGCCATCGCGGCCCCCGCAGCACTCGTCGCAGTCGGACTCGTGCTGTCCGCCTGCGGAAGCCGCGCGGGTGACGAGGGCAGCACGGCCGCCTCCGGTGCTGCGTCGTGCGTCGACACCTCGGGCGACACCATCAAGGTCGGCTCGCTCAACTCCCTGTCGGGCACGATGGCCATCTCCGAGGTCACCGTCCGCGACTCGATCGCGCTGGCCGTCGAGGAGATCAACGCCGACGGCGGTGTGCTCGGCAAGCAGATCGAGATCGTCTCCGAGGACGGCGCATCCGAGCCGACGGTGTTCGCGGAGAAGGCCGGGAAGCTCATCGGATCCGACTGCGTTGCAGCGGTGTTCGGCGGTTGGACGTCGTCGAGCCGCAAGGCGATGCTGCCGGTCTTCGAGGACCGCAACGCGCTGCTGTACTACCCCGTCCAGTACGAGGGCCTCGAGTCGTCGTCGAACATCTTCTACACCGGCGCGACCACCAACCAGCAGATCGTGCCCGCATTGGACTACCTGAAGGAACAGGGCGTGAAGTCGCTCTACCTCGTCGGTAGCGACTACGTCTTCCCGCAGACCGCCAACCGCATCATCAAGGCGTACGCCGAGGCCAACGGCATCGAGATCAAGGGCGAGGACTACACCCCGCTCGGCTCCACCGACTTCTCCACCATCGTCAACAAGGTGCGCACCGCCGACGCCGACGCGGTGTTCAACACCCTCAACGGCGACTCCAACGTCGCGTTCTTCCGCGAGTACACCAACGCCGGCCTCAACGCGAAGGACATGCCGGTCGTGTCGGTGTCCATCGCCGAGGAGGAGGTGGGCGGCCTCGGTGCGCAGAACATCGAGGGCCAGCTCACCGCGTGGAACTACTACCAGACCGTCGACTCCCCCCAGAACGCGTCCTTCGTCGAGGCGTACAAGGCGAAGTACGGTGCCAACAAGCCGACCTCCGATCCCATGGAGGCCGCCTACACCTCGGTCTACCTGTGGAAGAACACCGTCGAGAAGGCCGAGTCCTTCGAGGTCGACGACGTCATCGAAGCCGCCGACGGCGTGACCTTCGACGCCCCCGAGGGCACCGTCACCATCGACGGCGACAACCACCACATCACCAAGACCGCCCGCATCGGTGAGATCCGCGGCGACGGCCTGATCTACACCGTCTGGGAGTCCGACGGCGCCATCGAGCCCGACCCGTACCTCGAGTCCTACGACTGGGCGTTGAGCCTGTCCGGTAACTGAGCACGGAAGCCGAAGGGGGAGACGACATGGATGTCCTCGTAGGACAGCTCTTCACAGGATTGAGTATCGGATCGATCCTGTTGCTGGCAGCGCTGGGGCTGTCGCTGACGTTCGGCCAGATGGGCGTGATCAACATGGCCCACGGCGAATTCATCATGGCCGGCAGCTACACGGCGTTCGTCGTGCAGCAGGTGATCTCGTCGGCCGGGGTGTCCCTGTTCGTCTCCCTCCTCGTCGGCTTCCTGGTGGGCGGTGTGATGGGCGTGATCCTCGAGGTCACCCTCATCCGCCGCATGTACCACCGCCCGCTCGACACCCTGCTGGTCACCTTCGGTGTGGGCCTGCTGCTGCAGCAGGCCGCCCGCGACATCTTCGGCGCCCCCGCCGTCAACGTCGTCGCACCGTCCTGGCTCTCCGGTGGTGTGGAGATCTTCGGGGCCGTCGTCCCGAAGACCCGACTGTTCATCCTCGCCCTCGCCGTGGTCTGCGTGGTCGCCCTGATCGCGTCGATGAAGTACACGCCGATGGGACGACGGATCCGGGCCGTGGTGCAGAACCGCGATCTCGCCGAGACGGTGGGCATCTCGTCGCGCCGCACCGACATCACGACCTTCTTCCTCGGCTCCGGTCTCGCCGGCCTCGCCGGTGTGGCCCTGACGCTCATCGGCTCGACCAGTCCGACGATCGGCCAGTCGTACCTCATCGACGCCTTCCTCGTGGTCGTCATCGGCGGTCTCGGTCGTATCGAGGGCGCGGTGCTCGCGGCCGTCGCACTGGGCCTGCTCAATTCGTTCATCGAGTACTCCACGACCGCGTCGATCGCGAAGGTCATCGTGTTCGTGCTCATCGTGATCTTCCTGCAGGTCCGCCCGCAGGGCCTGTTCGCCGTCAAGACGAGGAGCCTGGTCTGATGTCGTCGACATTCTCGGTCCGCAGCTTCACGAAACCCGGACCCGTCCGCACAGCAAGCGGATTCGCGATCGCCGCGATCGTCCTGTTCGGTCTCGCACCCGCAGTACTCTCCGATTTCCGTCTCGGCCTGCTCGGCAAGTTCCTGTGCTTCGCGATCGTCGCCGTCGGCATCGGTCTCGCCTGGGGTCGCGGCGGCATGCTCACCCTCGGCCAGGGTGTCTTCTTCGGCCTGGGCGCCTACATCATGGCGATGCACCTGAAGATCTCCGACGCCGAACTCCGCGGCGATGCGGTCCCCGACTTCATGCAGATCGCGGGCATCCGGGAACTCCCCGCCTACTGGGTGCCGTTCGCCTCCCCCGCCGTCACCCTGCTGGCGATCCTGATCGTGCCGGCGCTCATCGCCGCACTGCTCGGCTTCGGTGTGTTCGCCCGCCGCGTCAAGGGCGCCTACTTCGCCATCCTGTCCCAGGCGCTGGCCGCGGCCTTCGCGATCCTGCTCGTCGGGCAGCAGTCCACCGGAGGATCCAACGGCCTCAACCGTTTCCGCACCTTCTTCGGTTACGACCTGTCCGACCCGGTCAACAAGCGGATGCTGTTCTTCATCGTCGCCGCGATCCTGCTGCTCGTCGTCGCCGCGACCCGCCAGCTCATGCAGTCCCGCTACGGCGAACTGCTCGTCGCGGTGCGCGACCAGGAGGAGCGGGTCCGGTTCCTGGGCTACGACCCCGCCCTGATCAAGGTGGCCGCCTACACCGTCGCCGCCTTCTTCGCCGGCATCGCCGGTGCGATGTTCGTGCCCATCGTCGGCATCATCTCCCCCGCCGACGTCGGCATCGTCCCGTCCATCGCATTCCTCATCGGTGTCGCCATCGGCGGACGCACCACCCTGCTCGGCCCGGTCCTCGGCGCGGTGGGCGTGGCGTGGGCACAGACCACCCTGTCGGAGAACTTCCCCTCCGCCTGGACCTACGCGCAGGGCCTGCTGTTCATCGTCGTCGTCGGCTTCTTCCCCGCCGGCCTCGCCGGGGTGATCACCCTGCTCCGCCGGCGCCGCCGCACCACCCCGACGGAACCCACACCGCCGGCCGAACCCGAGACCGCCGACCTTCCCGAGATGGAGCCCGTGCGATGAGCAAACCCGTCTACGGCGGCAACGCCGGAATGAGCAGCGACTACCTCGAGATCCGCGACCTGCGTGTCACCTTCGACGGCTTCACCGCCGTCGACGGCGTCGACCTCACTCTCCTCCAGGGCGACCTGCGGTTCCTCATCGGCCCCAACGGCGCCGGCAAGACGACCCTCGTCGACGCCGTCACCGGTCTGGTCCCGGCGACCGGCTCGATCACCAAGTCGGGCGTCGAACTGCTCGGCAAGAAGACCCACAAGATCGCGCGCCTCGGCGTCGGCCGTACCTTCCAGACCGCCTCGGTCTTCGAAGAACTGTCGGTTCTGCAGAACCTCGACATCGCCGCCGGCGCGGGCCGCTCCCCGTGGCAGTTGCTGCGGCGCCGCAAGGACGTGCTGCCCGAGATCGAGGAAGCGATCGAGACGATCGGCCTGACCGCTCACCGCGACACTCCCGCGGGCATCCTCGCCCACGGGCAGAAGCAGTGGCTCGAGATCGGCATGCTGCTCGTGCAGAACGCCGACGTGCTGCTCCTCGACGAACCCGTCGCCGGCATGAGCCACGACGAACGCGAGGAGACCGGGCAGCTGCTGCGCCGCATCGGTGCGCAGCGCACGGTGGTCGTCGTCGAGCACGACATGGACTTCATGCGCGCCTTCGCCACCTCGGTCACCGTCCTCGCCCGCGGCAAGGTCATCGCCGACGGCACCGTCGACCAGGTCCAGAACGACCCGCAGGTCCAGGAGGTCTACCTCGGGACCGCCACCGCTCCCCAGGAGGCATGATGCTCGAACTCGTCGACGTCCACGCCGGTTACGGTCGCACCGAGATCCTGCACGGCATCTCCCTCACCGTCCCGACCGGGAAGACCGTCGCGGTCATGGGCCACAACGGCGCCGGCAAGACCACACTGCTGCGCGCCGCCGTCGGTCTGCTGCCCGTCACGAAGGGCAAGATCCTCTTCGACGGTGACGACATCACGTCGCTGCGACCGTCCGCGCGGGTCGCCCGCGGCCTGGCCTACGTCCCACAGGGGCAGCAGTCCTTCGGTCAGCTCACCTGTCGTGAGAATCTGCAGGTCGTCGCCGACACACGACGCAACGGCCGGCAGCTGGTCGCCGACATGCTCGACCTGTTCCCCGCCCTCGTCCCGCTGCTGGACCGGCGGGCCGGTCTGCTCTCCGGCGGTCAGCGGCAGCAACTCGCCATCGCCCGCGCACTGATCACCGAGCCGCGCATGCTCATCCTCGACGAGCCCACCGAGGGCATCCAACCGTCGGTGGTCGCCGAGATCGAGAACACCATCGTCGAACTCGGTCGCAGCGGCGACCTCGGGGTGCTGCTCGTCGAACAGCACATCGGTTTCGCCCTCGACAACGCCCTGCACTACTACGTCCTCGAATCCGGGCGCATCACCTCGACGGGTGACGGCGGTGTCGACGCCGCCTCCACCGTCCGTGCGGCGATGGCGATCTGATGGCCGCCGACACACGGCGTGAACGGGTCTACAAGGCCCTGCGCGCCCGTCTGATGTCCGGGACACCCTCCCCCGACGAACGACTCAGTGAAGAACGCCTCGCCGAGCAGTACGGGGTGTCGCGTACTCCGGTGCGCGAGGCCCTCGCCCGGTTGGTCTCCGACGGGCTCGTCGAACGTCGCGACCAGGGTCTGTATCCCTACCGTCCGCGCTTCGACGACCTCGCCGATCTGTACGAGCTGCGGACCACCCTGGAACTGCGCGGTATCCGCCGCGCGCTCGACGGCGAGTCGGTGCGGCACGATCCCGACGTCCTCGGCCCCGAGCTCGACCGCTGGTACGAGATCCGCGAGGATCCACCCGAACCCGACCCCGGCTTCGTCACGCTCGACGAGCGCTTCCACATGACGTTGCTCGCCGCCTCCGGCAACCGCGCACTGTGCGATGCACTCGCCTCGGTGAACGCCAAGGTGCGCCCGGTGCGGATGTTCGACTACCTGACCCCCGACCGCATCGTCGCCACCGTCGACGAACACATCGAGGTCGCCGAGCTGGTCCTCGCCGACAAGCTCGACGACGCCCACGACCTGCTGCTCGCCCACATCGACACCTCGCGTTCGGTGGTCGTGCGTCGGGCCGAGGAGGCACGCGCCTTCGCCCGGATGGCCCGCGCCGTCCGAGACTGACCCTCCGGTCGTGTCACGTGACCGGACGGGTTCGTTCGGGCACACTGGCGCTCATGACACCCCGCATCCCGCCCGGACGTTTCAAGGAGCTCGGCCCGATCAACTGGGTGACATGGAAGGCCCTGTCCGCTGCCGGCGGTACCTCGGACGCCCACCTGTTCAGCACCCTCGGCCGCACCGGACGGCTGTTCCGCGGGTGGTTGCACTATGCCGGCATGCTCATGCCGTTCGGCCGCCTCGGCCGGTTCGAATCGGAGATGGTCATCCTGCGCGTCGCGCATCTGCGTGAGTGCGGTTACGAATTCGACCACCACACCCGCCTGGGCCGCCGTGCCGGGATCACCGACGAGATGCGCGAGCGTATCGTCGCCGGACCCGACGCTCCCGGCTGGCAGGCGAGGCATCGTGCGCTTCTCGCCGCCGTCGACGAACTCGTGGCGACGAAGGATCTGTCCGACGAGACGTGGGCGTCGCTCGCGCAGTTCTACGACGATCGCAGACTCATCGAATTCTGCCTGCTGGTCACGCAGTACGACGCCCTCGCCACGACCATCGGTGTGCTGCGGATCGAACGCGACTTCTGATCCGCCCACACCGGCCGGCACCCGTTCGGCGGCGCGATCCCTAACAAGGCTGTTACACAACGTCACAGCGGCGTCATTGCTGGTCCATAGCGTATACAGCCATGTCCACAAAGACGTATACAGAAGCGTCGGTCCCCTCGACCTTCGCCTTCGACACCCTGCTGGTCGCCAACCGCGGCGAGATCGCGTGCCGCATCATGCGGTCCGCGCACAAGCTGGGTCTGAAGACTGTTGCGGTCTACTCGGACGCCGACGCAACGGCCGCACATGTCGAACTCGCCGACATCGCGGTCCGGCTCGGCCCGGCTCCCGCAGCCGAGTCCTACCTGCGGGCCGATCTCGTCGTCGAGGCGGCCCTAGCCACCGGTGCGGGAGCGATCCATCCCGGTTACGGGTTCCTCTCGGAGAACGCCGAATTCGCTGCTGCCTGCGAGGCGGCGGGAATCGCCTTCGTCGGGCCGACCCCCGACCAACTGCGCGTCTTCGGCGACAAGCACACCGCCCGTGAGGCCGCCCTCGCGGTGGGCGCGCCCCTCGTCCCCGGAAGCGGACTGCTCGAGTCGCTCGACGACGCGCTCGCCGCGGCCGAGGACATCGGATATCCAGTGATGCTCAAGGCCGTCGGCGGCGGTGGTGGTATCGGCATGCAGGCCTGCCACAGCGCCGACGACCTGCGTGAGGCGTACGAACGCGTCATCCGGCTCGCCACGGCGAACTTCTCGTCCTCCGGTGTCTTCCTCGAACGGTTCGTCCCCCGCGCCCGGCACGTGGAGGTGCAGGTCTTCGGCGACGGGCACGGCCGGACGATCAGCCTCGGCACCCGCGACTGTTCGTTGCAGCGCCGGAACCAGAAGGTCGTCGAGGAGGCGCCCGCGCCGAACCTCCCCGACCACATCGTCGAGCGGATGCTCTCGTGTTCACGCGCTCTCGCGTCGTCGGTGCGGTACCGGTCGGCGGGCACGGTCGAGTTCGTGTACGACGTCGATCGCGGCGAGGTGTCCTTCCTCGAGATGAACACCCGGCTGCAGGTCGAACATCCGGTCACCGAGGAGGTCACGGGCGTCGACCTCGTCGAGTGGATGCTGCGCCTCCCGCGCGGCGACGACAGCATGCTCGACGGACTGCCCGATTCCGGACCCGAGATCACCGGGCACGCGGTGGAAGCCCGGGTGTACGCGGAGGATCCGGGCCGCGACCACCGGCCGAGCGCGGGTCTGCTCACCCACGTCGAGTTCCCCGCCCACACCCGCGTCGAGACGTGGGTGGACACGGGCACCGAGGTCGGCACCTTCTACGACCCGATGCTCGCGAAGGTGATCGTGCGCGGCGAGTCGCGGCGTACGGCCTTCGCCGGGTTGGCGGAGGCGCTCGACGACACCCGGATCCACGGCGTACAGACGAACCTGTCGAAGTTGCGCAGGATCTGCTCCGAGGCAACGGTTCTCGACGCGGAGCATGTCACCACGACGCTGGCGGACATCCCCCCTGCCGGACGTCGCATCGACGTGCTGCGCGCCGGCACGATGACGACCGTCCAGGACTTCCCGGGGCGGATCGGACTGTGGGAGGTCGGGATTCCGCCGTCCGGCCCGATGGACGATCTCTCCTTCCGCGCCGCGAACGTCGCCGTCGGCAACCCCGAGGGCGCACCCGGTCTCGAATGTACCCTGCTCGGCCCGCGCCTCGAGTTCTCCGATCCGACGATCGTGTGTGTCACGGGCGCCCCCGCCGAGGTCACCGTCGACGGTGTGCCGGTGCCGATGTGGGAGCCCGTCGAGGTCCCGGCCGGCTCCGTTCTCGAAGTCGCCGCCCCCGTCGACGCCGGTCTGCGCACCTATGTCGCGGTCCGCGGCGGACTCGACGTGCCGCTCTATCACGGCAGCGCATCGACGTTCACGCTCGGCGGCTTCGGTGGGCCGACCGGCAGGGCGCTCGCGACCGGCGACGTGCTCGGTCTCGCGTCCGGCGAGACACTCGCCGATCCGGCGCCGGTCCCCACCGGGATCCGCCCTGCCTTCGGGCACACCTGGCATCTCGCGGTGACCGAGGGCCCGCAGCCGGCCCCGGCCTACTTCACCGCCGACGACCTGCAGCAGTTCTACGACGCGACGTGGACGGTGCAGACGCACGCCAACCGCACCGGCATCCGGCTCGACGGCCCGAAGCCCACCTGGTCGCGCACCGACGGCGGCGACGCCGGTCTGCACCCGTCGAACCTGCACGACAATCCGTACAGCGTGGGCGCGCTCAACGTCTCCGGCGACACCCCGATCCTGCTCGGCCCGGACGGTCCGAGTCTCGGTGGTTTCGCGTGCCCGCTCACCGTGGTCTCCGGCCACCGCTGGAAGCTCGGCCAGATCCGCCCCGGCGACTCGCTGCGGTTCGTGCCGGTCACCGACGAGGGGGCCGTCGAACTGCGCAACAGTGCGGCCCGCGGCGCCGACCTCCCGCCGGTCGCCCGGCAGAGCGCACCCGACGGTGGGCGCCTCGGTCGCATCGAGCCGTTCCTGGACCATCCCGAGGTCGTGTACCTGCGCGGCGGCGACGACAACATCCTCGTCGAATACGGCGAGATGGTGCTCGATCTCGGTCTGCGTATGCGGGTGCACGCACTGTCGGAGGCGCTGGCCGCCACGCGTCTGCCCGGCATCGTCGACGTCACACCCGGGGTGCGTTCGCTGCACATCCACTTCGATCCCGGCGTGCTGCCGCAGTACCGCCTGCTCGGGGTGCTGCAGGATCTCGAGACGGAACTGCCCGCGACGCGCGATCTGGTGGTGCCGAGCCGCACCGTCCGGCTGCCGCTGTCGTTCGACGACCCGTCCATCGCGGAGGCCATCTCGCGCTACCGCAGCGGGGTGCGTGACGAGGCGCCCTGGCTGCCGTCGAACACCGAGTTCATCCGGCGCATCAACGGTTTCGACTCGGTCGAGCAGGTCCGCGACACCGTCTTCGACGCCGAATATCTGGTCCTCGGTCTCGGCGACGTCTATCTCGGTGCGCCCCTGGCCGTTCCGCTCGACCCGCGGCACCGGCTGGTCACGACGAAGTACAACCCGGCCCGCACGTGGACGCCGTCCGATGCGGTGGGCATCGGCGGCAAGTACCTGTGCGTCTACGGCATGGAATCGCCCGGTGGATACCAGCTGGTCGGGCGGACGATCCCCATCTGGTCGGGCTACCGGCAGACGGGGCCGTTCGAGGAGGACAAGCCGTGGCTGTTCCGGTTCTTCGACCGCATCGTCTGGGAGGCGGTGACGCCCGAGCAGTTGCTCGAACACCGGGCCGCAGCGAAGGCGGGCCGGTTCGACGCAGACATCTCCGACGGCACCTTCGCTCTCGCCGACCACCTGCGTTTCCTCGAGGACAACGTCGACTCCATCGACGCCTTCCATGCCGCGCAGTCCCGCGCGTTCGACGCGGAGAAGCAGGCCTGGCTCGAGGCCGGAGAGTTCGACCGTGTCGACAGCGAGCCGATCGAGGTGTCCGCCGGCGGTGAGCCCCTCGACGGGATGCCGGCCGGCGCCGTCGTCGTCGAGGCGCCGATGGTCGGCAACGTGTGGCGCGTGGAGGTCGCCGAGGGCGACACCGTCGCCGCCGGGGACACCGCGGTGATCCTCGAGGCGATGAAGCTCGAGATGCCCGTGCCGTCGGGGACCACCGGCACGGTCCTGAAAGTTCTCGTGAGCCCGGGCACGAAGGTTGCACCCGGGACCCCCTTCTCGTGATCGGAGCAGTCTGATGAGCATCGGCAGTACCCTCGACAACCCGGGTGTCGGATTCGCGGCGCCCGCCCCCTCGGTGAGGGTGTCCGCCACCGATCGCGTTCGTGCCGCACTGGGCCGCATCGACGAGGTGGATCGACCCGAGGTGTGGATCACGCTGCGCAGCGCCGACGACCTCCTCGCCGACGCCGCCGCCGTGGACGCGCGGGTCGCCGCCGGTGAGTCGCTTCCGCTCGCCGGTCTGGTCGTGGCGGTCAAGGACAACGTGGACGTCGCGGGAATCCCCACCACCGCGGCATGTCCCGAGTTCGCATACGTCCCGGACGAGACTGCCTCGGGTGTCGAGCGTCTGGTCGCCGCCGGTGCCGTCGTCCTGGGCAAGACCAATCTCGACCAGTTCGCGACCGGTCTCGTCGGCACCCGCAGCCCGTACGGGGCGGTGCGGTGCGCATGGGATCCCGAAAGGGTCTCGGGTGGTTCCAGTTCCGGTTCGGCGGCCGCGGTGGCGCTCGGCATCGCCGACATCGGGTTGGGCACCGACACGGCCGGTTCGGGACGCGTCCCCGCCGCGCTGCACGGAATCGTCGGCATCAAGGCAACTCTCGGGGTGATCCCGGCGCACGGTGTGGTCCCGGCCTGTGTCGACTACGACTGCCTCACGGTCTTCGCGACATCGCTCGAGTCGGCGGCGACCGCGGTCCGGATCATGGCCGGACCCGAACCCCGCGACCCGCGCAGCAGGGCCTGGCCCGCGGACGTGCGACTCGCCGCGCCGAACACTCTGCGCGTCGCGGTGCCGCGCGCCGAGGACCTCGAAGCGTTGTGTGAGGAGTACCGCGACGCCTTCACCCGCACGGTGACCGCGGCACGCGAATCCGGCATCGAGATCGCGGAGGTGGACATCTCACCGCTGCTCGATGCTGCCCTGCTCCTCTACGACGGTGCCGTGGTGGCCCAGCGCTACGCGGCCGTCGGCGAGTTCCTGTCGACGGCACCGGAGGGCGCCGATCCCACGGTCGCCGCGATCGTCGCCGGCGCGAAGAAGCCTGCCGCGTACGAACTCGTCGAGGATCTCGACACCCTCGTCCACGTGAAGGCGTTCGCGCGTGAACTGCTCGCCGGGTTCGACGGGTTGCTGCTCCCGACGACTACGGAACACCCGACGATCGCCGCGGTGCAGGCCGATCCGATCGCCATCAATCGTCGGATGGGCACCTACACGAACTTCTGCAACCTGCTGGACATGGCGGCGGTGGCGGTGCCCGGTGCGCCCACGGCGGCCGGCGAGCCGTTCGGGGTCATGGTCGTGGTCCCGGCCTTCGGCGACCAGGTGGCCGTGGACGTCGCGGCCGCGTTGAACGGTGTGGATGCACCGCGGGTCGTCGAGTCCGGCGTGGAACTCGCGGTCTTCGGAGCGCATCTGCGCGGCCAGCCGCTGCACTTCCAGCTCGAGGAACTCGGGGCGCGCTTCGTCGAGGAGGTGCACACCTCCGACGCGTACCGTCTCGCCGCACTGAACACGACGCCGCCGAAGCCGGGCCTGGTGCGTCACGCACCGGGCGAGGGCGCCGCGATCGTGGGCGAACTGTTCCGGCTGTCGGAGGCCGGTCTGGGCCGGTTCCTCGCCGCGCTGCCCGCCCCGATGACGTTGACGAGCGTCGAACTGGCGGACGGACGGTGGGTCGTCGGTTTCGGGTGCACGCAGGACGCAGCCGCCGACGCGGTGGACATCACCGGGTTCGGCGGCTGGAAGGCCTATCGGGCGTCCTGACCCCGGGCTCCGGAGTGCAGTTCTCGTCGGCGATCTCGCGCATCGTCGACGAGAACTGCACGCCGGATGACGGTCAGCGGGGCGGCGGATCGACCTTCACGCCGCCACCGGCGTGTTCCGGTCCGGCGTCGGGATGATCGGCCGGCAGGCGGTCGCGGAACCGTGCGGCCTCGCTGGGGACGGGACCGCCGGTGGGATCCTGCGAACGACGATACGGTCCGGGCTTGGGCCGGGCCTTGCCGCCGGGGAAGGCGAGCCGGGCGATGGTGCGGTGCACCATGTACCACTGCTTGCCCAATCTGCCCGAGTTGTAGGGCAGTTCGTAGCGCTCGCAGATGTCCTTGACCTTCGGCGCGACTTCCGCGTAGCGGGTGCTCGGCATGTCAGGGAACAGGTGGTGCTCCACCTGGTAGCCGAGATTGCCGCTGAGGATGTGGAACAGCGGGGTGCCTTCGATGTTCGCGGCACCGACGAGCTGCCGCACGTACCATCCTCCGCGCGACTCGTTCTCGACCTCCTTCTTGGAGAAGGTGTAGGTCTGGTCGGGGAAGTGCCCGCAGAAGATGATCGCGTGCGCCCACACATTGCGGATGATGTTGGCCGTGATGTCGGCGAGAACCGTCGCGAGGAAGGTCTTCTCGACGCCGGGCAGATATCGATCGGCGAGATGGGCTGCGGTGCGGAACTTTCCGGACCGCCCCTTGCCCATCGGTCCCTTACTCATCGACCGCAGTCGCCGGCCCAGACGCGACGTCTTCGGCTGGGGCAACCGGCCCTGCAGCGCGACCTGCGCGAGACCGAACAGCGCGGCACTCACCAGCGGCCAACCGACATAGTCCTTGACGAACTGCGCGCGGGCCTTGCCGAAGATGCCCTTCAGCTCCTCGATCACCTGCCCGGTCGACTTCTCGCCGGCCCACAACGCCTCGAGGTCGAGGTCGTGCAGCGCCACACCCCATTCGAAGAGCACGGTCAGCAGCGCGTTGTAGAGCGGTTGCGCCAGGTAGACGGGGTGCCACTTCTGGTGCGGGTCGATCCGCATGATCTCGTAGCCGAGATCCTTGTCGAGGCCGCGGATGTTCGTGAACGTGTGGTGGATGTAGTTGTGCGAGTGCTTCCACGCCTCTGCGGTGGAGGCGGTGTCCCAGTCCCACACCGACGAGTGGATGTCCGGATCGTTCATCCAGTCCCACTGGCCGTGCATGACGTTGTGGCCGATCTCCATGTTTTCGAGGATCTTCGCCACTCCGAGACAGGCCGTCCCGGCCACCCATGCGGGCTTGTACGACGACGCGAAGAGCAGTACCCGCCCCGCCACGACCAGCTGCCGCTGTGCGGCGATGACGTTCTTGATGTACTGCCGGTCCTTGTCGCCGAGACTCGAGTACACCTCGTCGTGGATGGCGTCGAATTCCTTGGCGATCTGCTCGAGATCGTCGTCGCTCAGATGCGCGAGCGGACTCTGTGGTTCCCGCGTTCCGGTGCCGGTCCTGTCGATGCTTCTCGTCACGACGCCCCCTGCTTCGAAGCCGGTTGCTTCACAGTTCTATTTCGATGTCACCCTCCGCGGTGTGGATGCAGGTACGCACCGCAGCCCCGGTGGGCTCGCTCACCTCGTCGGTCCGCAGGTCCCGGAGTTGCCCGCATTTCAGCGTTCCGACGCACGTGTGGCAGATGCCGATACGGCAGCCGTACGGCAACTTCAGGCCGGCGTTCTCGCCTGCGACCAGGATGGGTGTTCCCCCGTCGCACTCCACCTCTTTCTCACTGTCGAGGAAGTGGATGGTGCCGCCCTCGCCGCTCCCGGCATTCCCACCGATGATCGGCTGGAAACGTTCGAGATGGAATCTTTCGGGATCGCCGTGTTCGTCCCAGTGTTCTTCGAGGGCGTCGAGCAGGTCGCGCGGGCCCGAGCAGAAGGCGTCGCGTTCGCGCCAGTCGGGGCACAGAGCGTCGAGGTCGTCGGGGGTGATGCGGCCGCGGTCGCCGCTGAGCCACAGTTCGAGGCGCAGTCCGGGATGACGTTCGTCGAGGTCGCGCAGGGTCGAACCGAAGATCACCTCGTCCTCGGTGTGGGCGGAATGCACGACGACGACGTCGTCGATGCGGTCGCGGTGATCGAGGCTGCGCAGCATGCTCATGATCGGCGTGATCCCGCTGCCCGCGCTGATGAACAGCATCTTCGCGGGCAGCGGGTCGGGCAGGGTGAACACGCCCTCGACCTCGCCGAGCCGGACGATGTCGCCGGGCTCGAGTTTGCGGACCAGGTACGGCGAGACCACCCCGTTCTCGACGAGTTTGGGCGTGACGCTGATGAGCCCGTCGACCGGATCGGGATCGGAGGTGAGCGAGTACGCGCGCCAGTGGTAGACCCCGTCGATGATCACCCCGAGCCGCACGTACTGGCCCGGCTCGTGCCCGCGCCACTCGTAGGCCGGGCGGATGAGCACCGACGCGGCGTCGCCACCCTCGGGGACAATCCGCTCCACACGGCCGCGCAGTTCGCGGGTCGTCCAGAGCGGGTTGATCATCTCGAGATAGTCGTCGGGCCGCAGAGGTGTGAACAGGTGCCGCACCGTGCGCAGCAACCATCTCCGAATCGGGTGCACGTGTGGGCGAGCGCCGCGTTCCGCCATGGCGCAACAGTACGCGGGCGCGCACAGCTCACGTGCGAATTCGTCGCCGATGTGGGATCGGTGACAGGTCAGCGCAGGATCGTCAGTTGCACCACCGAATCGGCGTTCGCGACGAGGCGGTGCACGATGCCGGCGTCGACGTGGACGGCGGTACCCGGCACGAGCGAGACGGTCTCGTCGGCGGTGCCGAACGAGATGTCGCCGGTGACGGTCTGCACGAGGATCGGAGCGCCGGCCTTGTGGTCGTCCATCGTCTGCCCGGCGATGAAGGACAGCCGCACCACGGTGGCGCCGGTGACCGCCGCGAGCTTCTCGATGCGCGGCCCGCTCCCCTCCCCCGGGTGGAGCTCCGCGAGCCCCTCGATACGGGTGAGCTTGCCCTCGACCTGCTGTGTACTCATCACGCTTCCTTCTTCGTGGCGACGATCTCGATCGCGACCAGGTGCTTCTTGTACTTCGTGAACGTCGACCGCATCTGCAACACCCGGTTGCGGGCGTCGGAGTCGCGAAGGACGTTGCGGACGAATTTCAGGGTGCCGGGCAGGCCCTCGTCGGCGAGGATGCGCTTGGGTTCGAGCAGCGCCATGGGGGCGAAGCCGACCTTCTCGACCTCGAATCCGTTCTCCTCGAACAGGCTCCGCCATTCTGCCGCGGTGAGCGGGCGGGCGTTGACCTTGATCGAGCGCGCGAGCGACTTGCGGATCTCGGTCTTGACATCGTCGTCGACCTCGTCGGGTTCGATCGCGAGTTCGTGGATGGCGTACCGGCCGCCGGCGCGGAGCACCCGGCGGGCCTCCTGCACGATCTCCGCCTTGTGCCTGTCGGTCTGCATGGTGAGCATCGCTTCGCCGACCACGACGTCGGCGACCTCGTCGTCGAGTCCGGTCTTCGACGCCTCGCCGCTGACCACCCTGCCGCCACCGGCGATGGCCTTGCGCGTCAGTTCGGCTGCCGTCTCGTCGGATTCGACGCCGGTGTAGCTGCCGGGCGAGTACGCGAGGATCTCCTGCGCCGTACGGCCGAGGCCGGGCGCGAACTCGACGACGTCCGCGCCGCGCAACCGCGCGTCGGCGAGCACGCGTGCCGTCAGTTCCTTGCCGCCGGGCCGGAGCACACGCTTGCCGAGGCGGGCGAGCAGCCAGTGTCCCGGCAGGTGGGCGGTGTCCCTACCGGCAAGGGGCAGAGCATCTTCCGATGCGCGCTCATTCGTCATGTTCTGCACTCTTTCTCGCGAGGCCAAGGGTAGCCACAGTTCCGAGGCCTTCCGGACCGGTCGTAACGTGGACGGTGAGCCGGTCGTCGCCTCCATGACGCCGACTATAGAGGATTTTCCTCCTTTTAATAAGGTGACCCTCACCTAAGAGTCACCGCGGGCGCGACGGGAGAGCGGACTTGGCACGGCGGGTGAAGCAACGCGAGCGGATTCTGGGACTGCTGCGGGAGTCCCCGGGGCCGGTCGACGCCCATCACCTCGCCGCCACGCTCGACCTGCACGTCACGACCGTCCGCTTCCACCTCACAGGCCTCGAGGAGGAAGGTCTCGTCCGCACCCGGCAACTTCCGGCCGAGCGGGTCGGGCGCCCGCGTCTCGGCTACGTCGCGGTGAAGGAACCGTCCTACACCGATCTCGTCGCGCTGCTCGCCGCGCGGATCGGGGGCACCCCCACCGAGCGCGAGGACAAGGCGTTCGAGGTGGGCTCGGACTGGGCGGGCATGCTCGCCCTGGCACCCGCACCGACCGTCGACGCCGGCACGCTCGTCATCGACGCCCTGCAGCAGTTGGGGTTCGAGACACAGACCGCGACGAACGCCTTCGGCACCCACAGCCTCACGTTGTGCACGTGCCCGCTCGCGGAGATCGCCCGCACGAATCCCGAAGTGGTGCGCGGCATCCAACGCGGATTGATCCAGCGCGTCCTCGACGACCACGCCGACCTGCTGCGCAGCCGCTACGCCGTCGATGTCCGGCCCGACCCGCAGGACGGCAACTGTCTCGTCCAACTGGTGCTGCGCCCGGAGAAGGGCGGAACGACGTCAGCCCGCGACGACGGTCGAGTCGTCACGGGCTGAGCCGGTACATCCGAGCGGGGATCCGCCCACACGGAAGAAGGGTGAACGCGGGGCCTCGGGTCGGCCCCGCATCCTCAGAAGTTGATCATGTGTCCTGCGAGACCGTGGATGGCCTCCTGCAGCGCCTCGCTCAGAGTCGGGTGCGTGTGGACGTTGCGCGCGAGCTCGTTGACCGTGAGGTCCCACTTCTGGGCCAGGGTCAGCTCGGGCAGCAGCTCCGAGACGTCGGGGCCGATGAGGTGGCCGCCGATGAGCTCACCGTGGGTCTTGTCGGCGATGAGCTTGACGAAGCCGTTGGGATCGCCCAGACCGTGCGCCTTGCCGTTGGCGGTGAACGGGAAGGTCGCGACCTTCACGTCGTAGCCCTCGGCCTTCGCCTGCTCCTCGGTGAGACCGAAGGAGGCGACCTGCGGCTGGCAGAAGGTCGCGCGCGGCATCATGCGGTAGTCGCCGAGCTCGAGGGTCTCGGCACCGCCGATGGTCTCGGCCGCGACCACGGCCTGCGCCTCCGCGACGTGCGCGAGCTGCAGCTTCGCGGTGACGTCGCCGATGGCGTAGATGCCCTTGACGTTGGTGCGCATGCGCTCGTCGATCGCGATGGCGCCGCGGTCGGTGAGCTCGACGCCGGTGTTCTCGAGGCCGTAGCCCTCGACGCGCGGCGCGAAGCCGACCGACTGCAGCACCTTGTCGACCGTGACGGTCTCGACGTTGCCGGACTTGTTGTCCTTGATCTCGACGGTCACCTTCGAGCCGTCGTCGGAGATCTTCTGCACGGCGGCACCGGTCTTGATGGTGATGCCGAGCTTCTTGTACGCCTTGGCGATCTCCTTGGAGACGTCGGCGTCCTCGTTGGGCAGTGCGCGGTCGAGGAACTCGACGATGGTGACGTCGACCCCGTAGTTCTTCAGGACGTAGCCGAACTCCATGCCGATGGCGCCGGCACCGACGATGACGATGGACTCGGGGAGGTCGCGGGTGAGGATCTGCTCCTCGTAGGTGACGACATTGTCGCTGAGCTCGGTGCCCGGCAGCAGCTTGGTGACGGAGCCGGTGGCGATGATGACGTTGTCGAAGGTCACCTGTTCGGTGCCGCCCTTGGTGAGGGCCACCTCGATGGTCTTGGCGTCGACGAACGAGCCCTTACCGTCGTATTCGGTGATCTTGTTCTTCTTCATGAGGAAGTGCACGCCCTTGGTGCGCCCGTCCGCGACCTTGCGGCTGCGGTCGTAGGCGGCACCGAAGTCGAAGGACACGTCTCCCGAGATGCCGAAGGTCTTGGCCTCTTTGTTGAAGAGATGTGCCAGCTCGGCGTTGCGGAGAAGTGCCTTCGAGGGGATGCAGCCGACGTTCAGGCAGACACCACCCCAGTACTTCTGCTCGATGATGGCGGTGCTCAGTCCCAGCTGTGCCGCGCGGATAGCAGCGACGTACCCACCGGGACCGGCTCCGAGGACAACGACGTCATAGTGTGAGGTCACGGATATACAGGGTAGTCCCGCCCGATTCCGGTGTCTGCCGATGGTCCGGTTACCGGCCGGTAGCTACCGGATCCGGCGATCGGCCGTGTATCGGCGCACCGCGAGCGGGACCGTCACGGCGAGCAGTACGACGCACCAGCCGAACGCCGACCACACCGGATGGTGCAGCGGCCACGCCGCATCGGCGGGTACCGGCGCGGACGCCGAGAGCAGCTCGCGCAGCGCACCCACGACGGCACTGACGGGATTCCACTCGGCGATCTGCCGGACCACCACCGGCATCGTGTCGGTGGGCACGAAGATGTTCGAGAACATGATCGTGCCGAAGATCATCGGTGCGCACTGCTGCAGGACCTGCTCGTCGCGGATCGAGACCCCGAGCCACACGCCCATCCACGAGAGCGCGAACCGGAACAGCAGCAGCACCAGTGCGGCGAGCGCGATCTCCACGGCGCCCGCTTCGATCCGCCAGCCGACGAGATACCCGATGCCGACCATCGGCGCCAGCGTGACCGCACACGTCAGCGTCTCCGCGAAGGCGAGCCCGGCAGGTGCGGCCACCGGCGAGGTGGGCAGGGTCCGGAATCGATCCGACAGTCCGCTGCGCATGTCGGCGTTCGCGGTGGCGGCGGTGGTCGCGAGGCCCATGGCCGCCACGAGGACGAGCACACCCGGCATCAGATACGCGCGGTAGGCGGCACCCTCGCCACCGGACAGGGCGCCGGCGAAGACGAACCCGAAGAGCAGCATCATGCCCAGCGGTGCGGCGAGGGTGACGAACAGCAGGGCCGGCGAGTGCCGGTAGGTCAGCAGGACGCGATGCAGCAACGTCCGGGTGCCGGTGAGGGCAGAACTGCCGTGACCGGACTCGTGGATGGTGGTCATGCGGACTCCTCGATTCGCTCGCGTCCGGTCAGGGTCAGGAATGCCTCGTCGAGACCGACGCGGCGACGGCCGATGTCGTCGACGGGGACGCCCGCGTCGTCGAGGGCGCGCAGCACCGGCAGTAGCGGCACCGAGTGGGCGTCGGTCGTGAAGGACAGCCGGACCGAGCCGTTCTCGCCCGGCACCTGGATGCCGGTGTGGCGCAGGCCGAATGCGCCGATGACGGCGACGGCCTCGTCGAGGTGGGCGGCACCGGGCAGGACGAGGTCGAGTCCGGAGCCGACCGCTTCCTTGATCTCGGCGGGAGTGCCGGTCGCGATCGTCCGGCCCGCGTCGAGGATGGTGATGTCGTCGGCGAGCCGATCGGCCTCGTCGAGATACTGCGTGGTGAGCAGGACCGCGGTGCCCTCGGCGACCAGTTCGCCGACCATCCCGTAGATCTCGTTGCGGCTGCTCGGGTCGAGACCGGTGGTCGGTTCGTCGAGGAAGAGCACATCGGGTCGCACGAGCATCCCGGCGAGCAGATCGAGCCGCCGGCGCATCCCGCCGGAGTAGGTGCTCGCCTGCCGGTTCGCAGCATCGGCGAGGCCGAAGCGGTCGAGCAGTTCGACCGCGCGGGCGTGGGCGGCGCGGCCGCCCAGACCGTGCAGGCGAGCGACGATCATCAGGTTCTCGACACCGGTCAGTCGCAGATCCACCGCGTGGTACTGGCCGACGAAGCCGATGCAGCGCTTCACGCGGGCCGCGTCGCGCACCACGTCGAAGCCGCGTACGCGGGCCCGACCGGCCGTGGGCCGCAGCAGGGTGGCGAGCATCCGCACGGTGGTGGTCTTCCCCGATCCGTTCGGACCGAGGAGCGCATGGACGCGCCCCCGTGGGACGCGCAGGTGGACGTCGTCGACGACGGTGCGATCGCCGAACGCCCGGGTGAGGCCTTCCGCCTCGAGTGCCATCTCGGTCACGATCCACCTCTCGACTGGGAACAACGTTCGCAGTTCGAGGGTACGCATCTGCGAACATCGTTCGCAACCCGTTCGAGGAGGCATGCTGTCCTGCATGACGGTCTCCGACTCGATCTGGCTGCGGTCCGGCACCGGGCGCCCCGGCCCGCGACCGGCCTACACGCTCGACCAGCTCGCGGACGCGTGCGTGCGGATCGCCGACGAGGACGGCATCCGCGCCCTGTCCATGCGCAGGCTCGCCGACGCCCTCGGCACCGCCCCCGCGTCGCTCTACCGCTACGTCTCGGGCAAGACGGATCTCGTGGACCTCATGGTCGACCGGGCCGGCGCCGAATACCGGTTCGCTCCGCTGACCGGCGACGTGCGCGCCGACGTACTCGACGTCGCCGAACAGTCCCGCGCCATCCACCGCCGACACCCCTGGCTGAGCCAGGTCACGGCCACGACGCTCGGCCCGAACTCGATGCGGTATCTCGACCACCTCGTCGGCGCCCTCGCCCCTGCCGGACTCGACCCGACCGCGACGATGACCGGGGTCGCCCTGCTGTCGGGGTGGATCACCAACTTCGCCGCGCAGGAGGCGGCCGGGATGTCGGCAGGGGCGGCCGGTGGCGGAGCCGCGCACATCGCCGCGATGCTCGAGCACGGCGACTACCCGCATCTCACCGCCCTGATGACCGGCGCGTCGGCCGGAGGGCCTGCGGGCGGCGGCAGCGGTGCGGACGACGGATCCGATGCGAACGACCGTGCGTTCCGCGCCGGCATCGACGCGCTCCTGTTCGGCATCGCGCCGACCCGCTGACATCGCCTGCCGACTCTCTGCGAGCGCCGGAGTGATGATCGTGGACCGAGCGTGTGGAGACATTCTTGGTGACCACTTGGTGCGCGACGATCTCGGCGTCCGCTCGGCACCAAGTGGGTTCCAAGTCCGGCCGCGCACGCTACCGGCATGACTTCCGCATCCCTCACCCCGCGCCT
The DNA here is from genome assembly GCF_049538275.1 of Rhodococcus sp. AB351. Lineage (NCBI taxonomy): Bacteria > Bacillati > Actinomycetota > Actinomycetes > Mycobacteriales > Nocardiaceae > Rhodococcus > Rhodococcus sp. AB351. The sequence goes on along the minus strand of NZ_JBMVFW010000001.1, from coordinate 1,054,495 downwards.
CACCACCGACGACGACCTGCTCGGAATGCGTCTCGCGCACCGCGTGATCCTCCGCGACGTCACCTGGCTCCGCGAACTGGCCGACCGGATGCTCACAGATCCGTCGAGCTTCGACAGGGCCCGCTACGCGGCGACCGCCGACTACGTCGGAATGTTCGTCGCGAGTCTCCACCACCATCACAACGTGGAGGACCTCGCGCTCTGGCCGCTGATCACCGCGTCGGCCGGCCCCCACGTCGACTTCACCGAACTCACCGACGACCACGACGAACTCGACCCGCTCCTCGACGAGCTCGGCGAGTTCACCCGTGCGCTCCCCGACCCCGCAGCGGTGGCCGGCTTCGCGCGCACACTCCGAACACTGAGCGAGCACCTCCACGAGCACATCGCGGACGAGGAACGGACGGTCTTCCCGCTCATCACCGGGCATGTCTCCGCCGACGCGTGGCAGCGGTTCGAGAAGGACGCCCAGCGCGGTGGCCGGGCCGACTTCGACCTCACCCGCTTCTTCGCCGTGATGACCGAGGACGAGACCGAGCGGGTCCGCCGCGAACTGCCCCTTCCGGTGCGGGTGATGGTCGCGGTCTTCTCCCGCCGGCAGCGACGCCGCGAGCGCGCGGTGTTCGGCCGGCCCGACCGTCCTCCGATCGGATGATGGCGTGTGTCATCCGGTTCGGGCATGATGTCGCCGTGCGTGTTCCCCGTCGAGATCAACCCGCGCGGCGCGAGGCCGCTCGGGTGTTCGACACGGGAGAACCCACATGGAATACAACGCAATGATCGAAATCGACGCCGACCTCGATCTCCTGACCGACGACGAGACCGTCGACCTCATCGAACCGATCGTCCCGCACCACGGGGCGGTGGGGCGCAGCGACAACGGCCGCGCCCAGCTCATCATCACCGTCGATGCCGTCGACGCGATCCACGCCCTGCGGTTCGTGCGCGACCTGATGCAGGACTCGTACCCGTCGTACCGCGTGAACGCGGTGGACGTGTTGCCCACCAGCGCGTTCGACGCGATCTACGGCTTCGGCGACTACTTCGCCTGAGGTGACGGGCCGGTGAGGGTCCGCCCTGCGCGGACCCTCACGTCACTTCCGCCGCCCGAATCTCCGCATGCCGAGCAGGTAGCGCGGGATCGACCGGAACGGGACCCGCACCGGCCAGTCGTCGGGACGGAAGTACGCCTCGGTCCCGCCGTCGACCACCACGACGCTGCCCGTCATGAAGTCCGCCGCCGGGGACAGCATGAATTCGACCCACTGCGCGATCTCGTCGGGCTTCCCGAAACCCCCGAGCGGAACGGGAAAGCTCTCCACCGCCTTCTTGAGGGGGCTCTCGAGTTGCGCGTCGAGCAGCGGGGTGGAGATCGCTCCGGGCGCGAGGATGTTGAGGCGGATGCCGGCACCCGCCCATTCGGGGGTGACTGCCGCGCGCCGTGCCCATCGGGTCACGGCGATCTTCGACGCCGCGTAGGTGAACGGCGGACCCGCCTGCGGGATGCGGGTGGTGCGCGCGACGCCCTTGTCCATGTCCCCGGCGAGGAAGGCCTTCACCGCCGAGTTCGGCACGCCGGGAGTCGTGGTCGTCGAATTGGACCCGAAGACCACCACCTTGCTGTTCGCGGACGCGGCCAGAGCCGGTCGCCAGCCGACGAGCAGGTCGATCACGCCCCGTACGTTGACCTGCGCGATGATCTTCTCCTTGCCCGGGGTGGGGCCCAGACCCGCGGCGAGCACGGCACCGTCGAGACGGCTGCCTGCCAGCTCGAGCGTCGCCCGGACGGCGTGGGATCGACCCTCCGGAGTGGACAGGTCCGCCGTGACCTCGGTGTCCTTCAGGTCGATGCCGATCACCGTGTGCCCGGCGGCCCGCAACCGCTCCGCGCTCGCCCGGCCCATTCCCGACGCGGCACCCGTCACCGCATATACCGCCATGTGCCCCTCCATCGTTGGATTCGGGGCACGTTACAGCGAGGCGACCGCCGCGTGCAGCAGGGCGACGTACCGAGCGAGACCTGCCGCGTCGAGGACGTCCGGGGAGGTCGTCACCGACAGGGTCACGGTGCCACCGATCCCGTGTACGCCGTGGGTGAGCGCCTGCACGGGCGACAGGCCGGGGAAGCCTGAAGTGAACCGCACCCGTCCACCGCCGAGTTCGAGGTCTGCCGGTCCCCGGTCGACGCTCGACACGACGGTGTTGCCGGTGACGGTGGGCGGGACGACCGACAGGTCGAGTCGGCCGGTGCCGAACCGCAGCAGCGGCGCGGGGACGTGGTCGTCGGTGCGGGCCCGGATCGCCATGGCGGGGTGCCGCGCGCGGATCCGCTGCAACGCCAGGTCGGCGGTGATCGCCGCGGCACGTTCGTGCGGGTCGCGGATCGCGCAGTGCAGGTCGACGCCGACATTGCGGTAGCTGTTGCGGGCCGTGCCCGGCGCCACCGCGACCGGCACCTCTGCGGACAGTTCGTCGACGCCGAGGAACTCCGACAGGGCAGCGCCGATCGCCGTGAGCGCGCCGATCGTGACCGTGCCGACGCGACGCAGGTCGGCTGCGTCGAACACGAGGGTGCGGACCGTCCGGCGCGGCCCGGGCGCGGTGTTCACGGCGACCAGAGGTCGGCCCGGAGCGGGCTGCGGCACCGACGGATCGGCGAGCTGCCGCTGCGCCTCCACCGCCCGTCGCCCGTCGGCGATGACCCGCGGGATCGAGAACGGCAGTCGCAGTGCGGCACGCGTGAGCATCCCGGCCGGCGAGGGGGCACGCGGTGGTGTCGTGGGTGTCGCGGTGCCCGCCAGCAGGTCGCGGGCGAGCGCGGAGGTGCGCACCCCGTCGGCGAAGGCGTGCGACATCTGCAGGACGACGACGAGCGCGGGACCGTCCCCGCGCGGAGCACCGGTGACCTGTGGGAAGACGTGCAGTCGCCACGGCGAGACGGTGACGTCGACGCGAGTCGCGACGAGCCCGGACAGTGTGTCGAGCAGGTCGTCGTAGCTATCGGATACGTGGACGACGAACGGATCCTCGGTAGGGGCGTGTGCCGACCAGTAGGGATAGTCGAGACCCGCGGGGACCTCGACCATCCGCACCTGCAACTCCCCCATCACCGCCGCCCGCGACCGCAGCTCGTCGAGCACATCGGCGACGGGAGCCACGGGGGCGTCGAAACAGTAGAGGGCGAACAGGTCGCCCGGGATGCGGTCGCCGAGCCATTCCCGGCGCGCGTCCGACGGATGCATCTGCACGAGGTCACAGTCTGCCTGCCGCCCCCGGCACGTGCGGGGCGGGTATGAATGGATCATGAGCGACGACACGACCGATCCGTACCTGTGGCTCGAGGACGTCACCGGCGAGGAACAACTCGGCTGGGTGCGTGCCCGGAACGACCGAACGGTCGAGGAGTACACCCGCACCGAGAGCTTCACCGACCTCGAGTCCCGCATCCGCGAGATCCTCGACACCGACGCCCGCATCCCCTATGCGCGTCGGCGCGGCGAGTACCTCTACAACTACTGGCGGGACGCCGAGCACGTACGCGGCCTGTGGCGTCGCACGACGATGGAGCAGTACCTGCGCGACGAACCCGAATGGGACGTCCTCGTCGACCTCGACGCCGTCGCCGAGGAGGAGGGCGAGAACTGGGTGTGGTCGGGTGCCCAGGTGTTGCGGCCCGATCAGACGCGCGCGCTCATCAGCCTGTCGCGCGGTGGTGCCGACGCGAGCGTGATCCGCGAGTTCGATCTCGTCGAGCGACGGTTCGTCTCGGGCCCGGACAGTTTCGAACTGCCCGAGGCGAAGACGGACATCGGGTGGATCGACGCCGACACCGTCTACGTGGGAAGCGATTTCGGCGACGGATCGCTCACCGACTCGGGTTATCCGCGACTCGCGAAGAAATGGCGGCGCGGCACCCCGATCGAGGAGGCCGAGACGGTCTTCGAAGGTGAGCGCACCGATGTCGCCGTCTCCGCCTGGTACGACAACACCCCCGGCTACGAACGCAGCTTCGTCGACCGCGCGATCGACTTCTACCGGGCGCAGCGTTTCGAACTCACCGCGGACGGCGAACTCGTCGAACTGGATGTTCCCGACGACGCACGGGTGAGCGTCTACCGCGACCATCTGCTCGTGCGCACCCGCTCCGAATGGCTCGGCCATCCCGCCGGCACCCTGCTGGCCGCGAACTATCCGGCCTTCCTCGCCGGGTCGCGCGAGGTGACGGTGCTGTTCGGCCCCGACGAGCACACCTCGCTCGAACAGTACGCGTGGACGCAGAACCACCTGCTCGTCGTCACGTTGCAGGACGTGCAGACACGCGTGCGGGTGCTCACGCCGGGTGAGGACGGCTGGTCGGACGAGGAGCTGCCCGGCGTCCCCGATGCCACGTCGACCTCGATCATCGACGTCGATCCGCTCAACGGCGACGACTTCTTCCTCAACTCGAGTGGTTTCACGATCCCCGCGACCCTGCTGTCGGGGACGGTCGGCGGTCCGGTTGAGGCGATCAAGCAGGCCCCGTCGTTCTTCGACGCCGAGGGCATCACCGTCGAGCAGTTCTTCGCGACCTCCGACGACGGCACGCAGGTGCCCTATTTCGTGGTCGGCCGCAACACCGAAACCCCTTCGCCCACACTGCTGTACGGATACGGCGGGTTCGAGAACTCGATGGTGCCCGCCTACAGCGGCGGAGTCGGGCGGGCGTGGCTCGAGAAGGGCTACACCTACGTCATCGCCAACATCCGCGGCGGCGGCGAGTACGGACCCACCTGGCACACGCAGGCGCTGAAGGAGAACCGGCACAAGGTCTTCGAGGACTTCGCCGCGGTCGCGAAGGATCTCGTCGCGCGCGGGATCACGACGGCCGAGCAGCTCGGCACCCAGGGCGGCAGCAACGGCGGTCTGCTCATGGGCGTGATGCTCACCCGCTATCCCGAACTGTTCGGGGCGATCGTGTGCCAGGTGCCGCTGCTCGACATGAAGCGCTACCACCTGCTGCTCGCCGGCGCGTCGTGGATGGCCGAGTACGGCGACCCCGACAACCCCGCGGAGTGGGAGTTCCTGTCGAAGTACTCGCCCTACCAGAACACCGACCCGGACGCCGACTACCCGCCGATCCTCGTCACCACGTCGACGCGCGACGACCGGGTGCATCCCGGCCATGCACGGAAGATGGTGGCGCGGCTCGAGGAGCAGGGTCACGAAGTCCGGTACTACGAGAACATCGAGGGCGGCCACGGCGGCGCGGCCGACAACGCCCAGGCGGCGTTCAAGTCGGCGCTGACGTTCACCTTCCTGGCCGACAAGCTCGCGAACCGGTGAACTTCGGGGAGGCTGTGTGCGTTCTCGTCGAGAAAGACGCACACAACCTCCCTCATCTCGCCGGTCCGGTGGACTCGCGGACGACGAGCTGCGTCGGGAGCACGAGTTCGTCGGCCACCGCGACCCGCTCGTAGGCCTGCCGGGCGAGCATCTCGATGGCGCGCGCCCCGGCGTCCTCGGTGCGTTCGGCGAGCGTCGTGAGCGAAGGCTGGCACAGGTCGGAGCCGAAGATGTTGTCGAATCCGACCACGCTCACGTGTTCCGGCACGGACACCCCGCGTTCCCGCATCCGGCGCAGCACCCCGATGGCGAGCATGTCGTTGTGGCACACCACCGCGGTGGCACCGGCGGCCACGGCGGCGTCGGCCGCGGCGGCACCGCCACCGAGTGTCGGCGAGTAGGGACCGAAGCGACGTACCGCGATGTCGTGGGCCTGCGCCGCGACCTGCAGACCGGCCCAGCGCCGCGCTCCCGACCACGACTCGGGCGGACCGCCGAGGAACAGCAAGGAGCGGTGTCCGAGCGACGCGAGGTGGTCGACGATCTGCCGCGTGCCCGTCTCGTAATCGGCTACGACGCAGGATATTCCGCGGATCGCGCGATTCACGAGGGTTACGGCGTCGAGTTCCGCGACGCGGCGGAGCTCGTCGTCGGGCATGCGCGCGGCCGCCAGGACGAAGCCGTCGACGGCCGGCCCCAACCGCCGGATGATGTGCGCTTCGGTGGCCGCGCTCTCCTGCGTGTCGGCGAGGACGAGGGTCCGCCCGGAGGCGACGGCGGCGCGCTCGGCTCCTTTGATCACGCCGGAGAAGAAGGGGTTCGTGATGTCGGGGACGAGCAGCGCCAGGGTGTTGGTGCGTCCCGATTCGAGGGCGCGGGCCGCGGGGTTGGGGGCGTAGCCGAGCCGGTCGGCGACCTCGAGGACGTGGTCGCGGGTGGCGGCGTTGACGCGGCCGGGGTTGGTGAAGGTGCGCGAGACCGTGGACGCCGCCACCCCTGCCTCGCGGGCCACATCGGTGATGGTGGCGCGTTTGCGTGAACGCGGAGAGGCCGACATGCGGACAGTATGGCAAAAAATGGCAAACGATTGCCGTGGGCTGCGCCACACCCATAACGTCCGTGTATCCGATACTGAAGACCCACCCCCGAGGCATCCGATGACTGAAAACACCACGGTGCAGCGCACGCCCCGCAAGGCGGCCCTCGCCGCGTGGAGCGGCAGCGCACTGGAGTACTACGACCTGGCGATCTACGGCACCGCCGCCGCGCTCGTCTTCCCGAAGATCTTCTTCCCCGAGGGCAACCAGGCGGTTGCGACCGTCGCGTCGCTCGCCACCTTCGGCGTCGCCTACGTCGCGCGCCCCTTCGGTTCCGTCCTGATGGGACACATCGGCGACCGTTTCGGCCGCAAGCTGATCCTCGTGGGCACGCTGCTGCTCATGGGTGTCTCGACCTTCCTCATCGGCTGCCTGCCGACCTACGGACAGGTCGGCATGCTCGCGCCGATCCTGCTGGTCACCTTGAGACTCCTCCAGGGCCTGTCGGCCGCGGGTGAACAGGCCGGCGCGAACTCGATGTCGTTCGAACACGCCCCCGACGACAAGCGCGGTTTCTTCACCAGCTGGACGCTGAGCGGCACACAGGGCGGGCAGGTGCTCGCACCGCTGATGTTCCTGCCGGTGATCGCCCTGCTCTCCGAGGAGCAGTTGCAGTCGTGGGGCTGGCGCGTGCCCTTCTGGATCAGCGCCGTGATCGTGCTGATCGGCTTCCTCATCCGCCGCAGCCTCGACGAGACCCCCGAGTTCCACGCCGAGAAGGCGCACGACGAAGCACCCAAGGCACCGCTGGCCGTGCTCTTCCGCCACCACTGGACCGGCGTCCTGCGCGTCTTCTTCGCGGCCTTCATCGCCATGGTCAACACCGCATTCCAGGTGTTCGCCCTCAACTTCGCCACCGCCGACGAGTACGGCATCGGCATCAGCGACACCACGATGCTGTGGCTGGCGATCGTCGCCAACGTCATCGCCGTAGGCACCATCCCCATGTGGGCCCTGCTGTCCGACCGCATCGGCCGCAAGCCGGTCTTCGTCACCGGCCTGATCGGCAGCGCCGTCATGGTGACGGCCTTCCTGTGGTCGATCTCCCGGGGCGACGTGCCGCTCGTGCTCGTCACCGGCATCCTGCTCGCCGGCGTGGTCTACAGCATGCCGAACGCGGTGTGGCCCGCCACCTATGCCGAGTACTTCCCCACCAGCGTCCGCCTGTCGGGCATGGCGATCGGCACCCAGTTCGGCTTCGCGCTCGCCGGTTTCACCCCGGCCATCGCCGGCTCGCTCATGGACGGCAACGCCGACAACTGGTACCGCGTGGCCCTGTTCTGCGTCGGCGCGGTCGCCATCTCGCTGATCGCGGTGGCCACCGGACCCTCCGGAACCCACAAGGTCCCCACCCGTGAGATCGGCCTGCGCCCCCACGACCGGAACACCGCGCCGGTCCCCGCCGGGGCCGCATCGTGACCGCCCGTCCGACGATCGCCGTCCTCAACGGGCCCAATCTCAACCTGCTCGGCACGCGCGAACCCCATCTCTACGGCACCACGACGCTGGCGGACATCGAGAAGTCGTGCCGTCGCACCGCCGACGACCTGGGCTTCGACATCGACTTCCGGCAGAGCAACCACGAGGGCGCACTCATCGACACCGTCCACGAACTCCGCGAATCGGCCGCCGGTTTCGTGGTCAACGCCGCGGCCTACACGCACACCTCGGTCGCACTGCACGACGCGCTGGTCACCGTCGCGGCACCGATCGTGGAAGTGCACCTGACCAACGTCCACGCCCGCGAGGAGTTCCGGCACCGCTCGTTCGTCGCTCCCGTCGCGACGGCCGTGATCGCCGGATGCGGCCCCGACGGATACGGCTTCGCCGTCCGTCACCTGGCCGCACTCGCACTCGACACCGAGAAGAAGGAAAGTTCCCGATGACCTCCGCAGCGCCCGCACGTACGTCCTTCCTGCTGGGCCTGTTCGGCGCCGGGATCGGCGGTTCGCTCACCCCGGCCATGCAGGAACGGGAGGGCTTCGCCTCGGGACTGAACCTGACCTACCGCCTCGTCGACGCCGAGCGCCTCGGCTACGGCGCCGAGAACCTGGCCGAGATGCTCGACTGGGCACAGCGTTTCGGTTTCGACGGGCTCAACATCACGCACCCCTTCAAGCAGGTCGTCATCCCCCTGCTCGACGAGTTGTCCGACGACGCCCACGATCTCGGCGCGGTCAATACGGTGGTGTTCCGGGACGGTCGTGCGATCGGCCGCAACACCGACTGGTCCGGCTGGGGACGCGCGTTCCGCCGCCGGCTGCCCGAGGCCGTCTCCGACCGCGCCGTGCTGGTCGGGGCCGGTGGTGCCGGTTCGGCCGTCGGGTACGCACTGCTCGAACAGGGCTCCGCGCACGTGTCCATCGTCGACGTCGATACCGAGAAGGCGCAGGCCTGCGCGACCCGCCTGGCCAAGCGGTTCGGCGACGACCGGGTCCGCGCGACCACCGATCTCGCCGGGGCGCTGGCCTCGGCGCAGGGTCTGGTCAACGCGACCCCCACGGGCATGACCGGCCACCCCGGGCTGCCCGTCCCCGCCGAACTCGTCCGCGAGGACCTGTGGGTCTCCGACGTCGTGTACTTCCCGCTCGAGACCGAGCTGATCCACCTCGCCCGCTCCCGCGGATGCCGCGTGGTGCCCGGTGGGGGCATGGCCGTCTTCCAGGCCGTGGGTGCCTTCGAGTACTTCACGGGCGTCGAACCCGACGCCGAACGAATGGTCCGACACTTCGAGGAGCTGACCAGCTGATGCGCCGCGGAATCGCCACCGTCTCGCTCTCCGGTGTTCTCGCCGACAAACTCGACGCGATCGCCGCTGCAGGATTCGACGGGATCGAGATCTTCGACAACGACCTGATCGCGTCGCCGCTCTCACCCGCCGAGGTGGCCCGGCGCTGCGCCGATCTCGGTCTGTCGATCGACCTGTTCCAGCCGATCCGCGACATCGAGGGCGTCGACCCACGGCGGTTCCCCGACGTCCTGCACCGCGTCCGCCGCAAGCTCGAGGTGATGAACGAGCTCGGCGCAACGACCTTTCTGGCGTGCTCGAACGCGCTGCCGACCGCGATCGACGACCCGGAGCTGTCCGCCGAACAGCTGCGCGCCGTCGGCGATCTCGCCGCCTCGCACGGGGTCACCTTCGCCTACGAGGCCCTCGCCTGGGGACGTCACGTCAACCGGGTCGGGCAGGCGTGGAATCTCGTCGAACGCGCCGACCACCCGGCCGTGACGCTGGCCGTGGACACCTTCCACATGCTCGCGCGCGGTGACGACGGACGCGCCCTGGCCGGCATCCCCGGCGAGCGCATCGGCTTCCTCCAGGTCGCCGACGCCCCGGTGCTCGACATGAACGTCCTCGAATGGAGCCGCCACTTCCGGTGCTTCCCGGGGCAGGGCATGCTCGACGTCTCCGGGGTGGTCGCGGCCGTGCTCGACGCCGGCTACGACGGTCCGCTCTCGCTCGAGGTCTTCAGCGACGTGGTGCGCGAAGCGGATCCGCATGTGACCGCGCGCGACGCGATGCGGTCGCTGCTGTTCCTCGAGGACCGGCTCGGTGCGCGGGTCACCGGCCCCGCACGCGAGAAGGTGACGGTCGCACCGCCGCTTCCGGCGCGGACCGACGCGGCGTTCGTCGAACTCGCCGACCCCGACCGCACCGACTACCCGGCGCTGCTCACCGGACTCGGATTCCACATCGCCGGCCGGCACCGCAGCAAGCCCGTCGTGTGGTGGCGCAACGGCGGTGCGAACGTCGTCCTCAACGAAGAGCCCGCGCCGGGCCCCGCCGCGACCGCGCTGGGTCTCGTCGCCCCCGACGTCGCCGCGGTGGCCGAACGTGCCGCGAGCCTGCTGTGGCCCGCGGTCGACCGCACGCGCGGGGAGGGCGAGGCGGGTCTGCCGGGCATCACCTCCCCCTCCGGTCTGCACGTCTTCGTCAGCGCCGAGGCGGGACAGACCGACGACTGGCACAACGACTTCGTCACCGACGACGCCCCGGGCACTTTCGTGTCCGACGACGCCGCAGCCACTTCCATGGCCGACGAGGGATGGCTCGGTCTCGACCACGTCGATGTGACGGTCGCGGCGGACGACCTGAACCAGGAATTGTCGTTCTTCCGCACCTTGTTCGGACTGCGGCCGGAGGACCCGGAGGAGTACATCCAGCCGCAGGGCCGCCTGCGTATTCGCGCACTGCGCGCGGAGAAGGGTGACCTGCGGGTCGCGCTGAACGTCTCCGACACCGGTGCTGCGCCCCAACCGCACGGCGTGACCCAGTTGGCCTTCGCCACGGCCGATGTCGTCGACTCGGTACGGCATGCGCGTGCGCGCGGTGTGGAGTTCCTCCGACCGCCCGCGAACTACTACGCCGATCTCGACGCGCGGTTCGTGCTCGACCCCGGCCTGCTCGCAGTCCTGCAGGACAACGGGCTGCTCTACGACCGCAACGACGACGGCGGCGAGTTCCTGCACGCCTACACGCTCCCGGTGCAGGGCGGCTTCCAGGTCGAACTCCTCGAACGGCGCGGCGGCTACACCGGATACGGCTCCCCCAACGCCCACGTCCGGCTCGCCGCGGCCGCCCGCGCGGGATCAGCGGTCGCGTAGCCAGGCCACGATCTTCGCGACGGTGTCGTCGTTGTCGCGGATCCATCCGTTGTGGCCCAGTGCCCGCGGGTTGTGCCACCGGGCGACGTCGGCGGCGGGCAGTTTCTCGAGCAGGTGCTGCGCCGACGCGACCGGGGTGAGGTCGTCGCCCTCGATCGTGATCGACAGGACGGGCAGCGTGAGACGACCGACCCGTTCCTCGTAGTCGATGTCCGCACCGGCCGGTTCGAACCGGCCGGTGCGGGCCAGTCGCGCCCAGTCGGAGATCAGCACGCGCGACTGCCGGCCGAAACCGGCGACGTCGATGCGGTCGCCGGGCCAGAAACCGGCCACCGCCGCGGTCAGCGACATCGCGGTCGACCCGAGCCACAGCCCCGGTCCGCGGATGCCGCCGTGGTGGCGGTAGTAGGGCGTGCCCGAGGCGACGAGGATCAGCCCGCCGAGGCGGCCGCGGATGCGCGCGGCGTAGAGCACGCCGAGTTGCCCACCCATGGAGTGGCCGAGCAGGTAGGGCGTCGAGTCGGGGAAGCGCTCCCGCACCACCTCGGCGACGGCGGGGAAATGCGTCGCGACGATCTCGTGATAGCCGTAGGTGCTGTCGGGTCCGGGCCTCGGACGGCTGTCGCCCTGGCCGGCCAGTTCACAGATCGCCGCGTCGAATCCGTGCTCGGTGATCGCCTGCGCGAACGGCTCGTAGTAACCGGCCGGGATACCGAGCCCCGGCACGATCACCACGACGGCGCGGGAAGCATCGCGGCGGGTCTCGTGTTCGTGGTCGGGTCCCGCGAAGAGGCGCACCGGGGTCGTGGTGCCCCCGGGAAGCTGGATCGGTACGGTCTCCACCGGCCCAGACTAGGCCGATCCGGACGCGGCGGGTGCCGGTTTGCCTGTGAGTCTCCCTGCCACCCCGAGCCCGGAATTCAGGGTCGGGATGGGGGTCGTGCCCGGATGTGCTCGGGCCCGGTCGCGGCGGACGATCGAAATGTCCGGTCCAGCATCCTTTCGGAGGAACCCATGCGTACCCTTGCCATCCGCTCCCGTCTCGCGACCGCCACCGTCCTGTCGCTCGGCACCGCCGCAGTACTTCTCGGAACAGGAACTGCCGCAGCACAACCCGCGCCCGGTGTCGTGGGCATGAGCGAGCAGGCCGCGGTCGGCGTGCTCACCGCGGAGGGTGTGCCGTTCTCGATCGTCAACCGGTCCGGTTCCGCCGGCGGCGACTGCACCGTGACCGCTCAGCGCGACCGGGGATACCGGACCGAGGTCGAGTACGAATACGACAGCGACGACAACGAGTTCGACCGTGTCGAACGCCAGGTGTGGCGCGGGGTCGGCCTGACGGTCGTGTGCCGCTGACGCGTCCCTGCGGTCAGTCCAGACCGAAACCGCGCTCCCGCAGAGCTTCTCGCATCTGTTCCCTGCTCCCGAGCGCACCGGGCGACGCGAAGCGCCCGAGTACACGTTCGACCCAGCTCTCCGCCAGACCCTGATCGCGGTAGAAGCCGGCGATCTCCTCCTCGTACGCGGCGAGGCCGGCATCCCGCTCCTCGGTCGAGTACTGCTCGCGATGCAGCACCACATCCTGACCCAACCGCGGCTTGACCTCCGACTCCACCTCGGGATCGGGACGGCCCACCACCAGCCCGACCACAGCGAAACTGTGGTCGGGCAGAGCCAGTTCTGCGGCCACGTCACGCGGATGGTTGCGGATGGCCCCGATGTAGACGGTGCCGAGGCCGAGCGATTCCGCGGCGAGCACCGCGTTCTGTGCGGCGAGGGCGGCATCGACCACCCCGAGCAGCGCCGACTCCACGTAGTCGACGTTGACAAGGTCCTTGTCGTGCTGCTCGGCGACTCGCGCCGCACGGGCGAGGTCGGCCACCCATACGAGCAGCAGCGGAGCGTCACACACCGCCGGCTGGTTGCCGGCGAGCGTCGCGATCCGGGCGAGCCGGTCGCGGTCGGTGACGGCCACGACGCTCCACAACTGCAGGTTGCTCGAGCTCGCGGCGGACGAGGCCGCGGCCACGATCGCGCGCAGATCGTCCTCGGAGACGGCTTCGGGAAGGAACTTCCGCACGGAGCGATGCGCCAGCTGGAGAGCGATGACGTCGTTCCACGCGCCGGAACCACCGTGTCCGGCCACCTGCTCGGCGGCCCGGGTGCCGTACCTGCGGCGCAATGCGGCGAGCTGTTCGTCGAGGACGACGTCGGTCATGACGGGAGATCTCCTTCTGATCGGCAGTACCGACGGTCGAGTCTGCCTCCTCGCACCCCGGTCGCCGAGCATTGTCCTCAGCATGATTCCAGCGGCGCCCGGGCCGGTTCACTCGACCGACCCCGAGACGAAGATCAGGGTGAAGATCCGGGCCGTTCCCCGATGTGCCGGGATCGTCTCGGCGACAGGATGAATGCATGAACTTCGAGAACCAGGCTCCCCGCCCCTTCACTCGCTCCTCGTCCCAGCGCATGCTCGGTGGTGTGTGCGCCGGACTGGCCGAGTACTTCAACGTCGACCTCAACCTCGTGCGTGCAGGCGCAGTCCTCACAGCCTTCGTCACGGGTGGCACCGCCGTGTTGCTCTACCTCGCACTGTGGATGATCATCCCCGAGCACTGATCGGCCCCCGGCTGCAGAGAACACGCAACCCTCGGTGGACATCCACCGAGGGTTGCGTGCTTCGCTGCGGGTGGCAGCGGCGATTGCGAACTACTGCTGGACGCTGCCCAGCAGAGCACTGCCGGTATCGAGCAGAGTCTTCAGGAGCTCCGTGCCGCCGAGCAGGTCGAGGGCCGAGCCGATGAGTTCGATGACGTCCATGTGTATCTCCTTCGTCCGATCACATACCGGACGGGTCTCGTCCGATTGCTGTTCGCCTACCCGGAATTCCGATCGGAATTCCGTCGGGCTCGCATCAATTTTCAACACATTCGACGCGCCCGCGCGAGCCGAGAATACGCAAATCGGATGTGATGACATTCACACTCGCGGCGAAGGTCGTACGAGCTCACAAATGCCCAGTTCACGGCGTCAAGGAAAGAAAACGGAACGTCCGTACCCATTTATTTTCGTTTGAATTCGATATTTCCGTTCGACCCGATTCATCCTGTTCGGTGACCGTTTACGGCGAATCGACCGATCCGGCGAAGAAATATCGACCGAAAGAAGATGCCCGATTCGACCGCAATCGAATCGGGCATTTCCGGTGGATCCGGGACCGCTACAGTCCGACCGCCTGCGACAGAAGCGGCCACGAGTTGCGCAGATCGTCCTCCCAATAGTCCCAGGAGTGCGTACCCGCCGGCCGCAGGTCGATCTGGGCGGGGATGTCCAGTTCCTCGAGCCGCTGGGCCATCCGCTGCGTGCAGTGGTGGACCGCCGCCTCGATGCTGCCGCCGACGACCACCTGACCGACGAGCCCGATCGGGTCGTTGTTCACCGACCGCGACCCGAGCCGCTCGTACTGCCCGGGCAGACCCGAACCCGACGAGATGTACAGGTCGATACCGCGGAGCTTCTCGGCCTGGAGATAGGGATCGTTCTCGATCCAGGCCGGATCACCGACCGGGCCCCACATGTTCTCGGGGTCGCCGCCCTTGACGCGTACGACGGCCTGCACATAGGACTGCCCCAGCGGCGTGCTCGTCTCGGCGCATCCGCTGTAGGCCCCCACCGCCTCGTACAGCTCGGGAGCCGCGGTGGCGAGGCCGAGCACCGATGTCCCCGACATCGACAGGCCCGCAATGGCGTTGCGCCCCGAGGTCCCGAACTCGGTGTCGATGACCGGCGGGAGTTCGTGCGTCAGGAAGGTCGTCCACATGTTGCGGCCGAGCGCGGGATCGTCGTTGCGCCAGTCGGTGTAGTAGCTGTAGCCGCCGAGGAGAGGCGTGACGACGTTGACGTTCTTGTCCGAGAAGAAGTTCTCGACGTCGGTCTGCTTCTCCCAGGTGGCGATTCCCTGCCCGCCTCCCGAACCGTTGAGCAGGTAGAGGGTGGGGCGCGGTTCGCTCGTGTCGGCGGGCGTCCGGACCCGGAGGGGGATCACCTTGTCCATCGACGGCGAGTAGACGTTCGCGATGACGGTGCGGTCGCTCTCGCGCTCGACGGAGGTCAGCTCCCCCACCGGTCGCTGGTCGTCCGCCTCTGTCGGCTGCGCGAGAGCGCCCCCGGGGGCTGCGAGGACCATCGACGTTCCCACCGCCACCGTGAGCAGTACCCGCCGTAACCAGGACGACCGCATATTCTCTTCCCCTCGTCGATCCGTCTGTCTGCGCACCTCGGACCGGTTGCGGATCGGTACGAACCTCCGGAACCGGATGAAGTGACACTTTCGTGACATTCATCGTCCGCGGAGCGCGTTTCGTAACGAATATGTGATCGTTCGGTACGGGAGGCCGGAACGATCGGGGAAGAGCACGAGGCCCGACCCCACCGGAGTGGGATCGGGCCTCGTGTGGCTCAGCGGCGGATCGGAAGTCCTCTCCGCCCGCAGGGGCGGATCAGAAGTCCTCTCCGCCCGCAGGGGCGGATCAGAAGTCCATGCCGCCCATGCCGCCGGTCGGGTCGCCCGCGGGAGCGGCGGCCTTCTCCGGCTTGTCGGCGACGACGGCCTCGGTCGTCAGGAACAGAGCCGCGATCGACGCAGCGTTCTGCAGCGCCGAGCGGGTGACCTTGACCGGGTCGTTGATGCCCGCTTCGAGCAGGTCCTCGTAGTCGCCGGTCGCAGCGTTGAGGCCGTGGCCGGCCTCGAGGTTGCGGACCTTCTCGGCGACGACGCCGGGCTCGAGGCCGGCGTTGAAGGCGATCTGCTTCAGCGGCGCCTCGAGAGCGACCTTGACGATGTTGGCACCCGTGGCCTCGTCGCCCTCGAGCTTGAGGTCGTCGAGAACCGGAGCGGCCTGCAGCAGGGCCACGCCACCACCGGCGACGATGCCCTCTTCGACGGCAGCCTTCGCGTTGCGGACGGCGTCCTCGATGCGGTGCTTGCGCTCCTTGAGCTCGACCTCGGTCGCGGCACCGGCCTTGATGACGGCGACGCCGCCGGCCAGCTTCGCGAGGCGCTCCTGCAGCTTCTCACGGTCGTAGTCCGAATCCGACGCCTCGATCTCGGCGCGGATCTGGTTGACGCGACCGGCGATGGCGTCGGGATCGCCCGCGCCCTCGACGATGGTGGTCTCGTCCTTGGTGACGACGACCTTGCGGGCCTGGCCGAGCAGCTCGATGCCGGCGGTCTCGAGGGAGAGGCCGACCTCTTCGCTGACGACCTCGCCACCGGTGAGGATGGCGATGTCGGCGAGCTGGGCCTTGCGGCGGTCGCCGAAGCCCGGAGCCTTGACGGCAACCGACTTGAAGGTGCCGCGGATCTTGTTGAGGACCAGGGTGGACAGAGCCTCACCCTCGACGTCCTCGGCGATGATCAGCAGCGGCTTGCCCGACTGGATGACCTTCTCGAGCAGCGGCAGCAGGTCCTTGACCGTGGAGATCTTGGAGCTGACGAGCAGGATGTAGGGATCCTCGAGCACGGCCTCCTGACGCTCTGCGTCGGTGGCGAAGTAGAGGGAGATGTAGCCCTTGTCGAAGCGCATGCCCTCGGTCAGCTCGAGCTGGAGGCCGAAGGTGTTGGACTCCTCGACGGTGATGACGCCTTCCTTGCCCACCTTGTCGATGGCCTCGGCGATGAGCTCACCGATCGCGGGGTCGCCGGCGGAGATGCCTGCGGTGGCGGCGATCTGCTCCTTGGTCTCGACCTCCTTGGCGGTGTCGAGCAGCTTGGCGGTGACGGCCTCGACGGCCTTCTCGATGCCGCGCTTCAGGCCGAGGGGGTTGGCGCCCGCAGCAACGTTGCGCAGACCCTCGCGGACGAGCGCCTGGGCGAGCACGGTAGCGGTGGTGGTGCCGTCACCCGCGACGTCGTCGGTCTTCTTGGCAACTTCCTTGACCAGCTCGGCGCCGATCTTCTCGTACGGATCCTCGAGCTCGATCTCCTTGGCGATGGACACACCATCGTTGGTGATCGTGGGGGCGCCCCACTTCTTCTCGAGAACGACGTTGCGACCCTTGGGGCCCAACGTCACCTTGACTGCGTCGGCGAGGCTGTTGAGGCCCCGCTCGAGGCCGCGACGGGCCTCTTCGTCGAACGCGATGATCTTGGCCATTGCGAAGTGATCCTCCGGGTATGGGGGTGACACCGGAGCGATCGCTCGTCGGATCGCTCCATGTACGCCTTCGGCCGGAAGCAGTGCCCGCGACGGACGACCAGGGGTGTCGAAAACCCGGTCTCACCCTACCGACCTGGCACTCACGTGTTGCGAGTGCTAAGTGCATTCTTAGCACTCGGGGGTGGCGAGTGCAAGATTACCGGCACCTGCCACCCCCGTCACGAAATCCGCGAAAGACCGACTACCCGGTCGTCCGGATCATCGGTGCGGCGCTCGCTCAGCGCGGCGTCGAACCGACCCCCACGGCGCACCACTGCCCCGTCGCGGTGTTGACCGCGAACGACTGGGCTCCGACGCACGTGACGCCGGTGGTGTCGGCCGTGGCGCCCGACCCGTAGCCGGCCACCGACAGGGTCGTCGCCGGACCCTGCGCCCACGAGTGGCTCAGTCCGCCGCCGAGCGCGTAGGCGAACGAACGGCCGCCGTCACGGGCTGCACTGAGCGCCGTGCCGAAGCCCGTCGCGTGGGCTTCGGCGGCACCGGCCGACTCGGCGACCGACACCGCGGTGCCGCTGTCGGCCGCATACGCGCGAGCGAAGGCGTCCTCGGCGGTGGCACCGCAGCTGGCGGTATCGGACACCAGGATGTCGTTGGCAGAAGGAGGCGACACACAGGTCACCGGCGCCGCTGCGGCGGTACCCCCACCGAACAGCGCAGCCGAGGCCACACCGACGGCGACGAGCACACCGGCCCGGAACGAACGGCGCGCGGTGAGAACGGACCGGAAGGAACGAATGGACAAGAACGGGCTCCTCTGCACTGGAGTGCCTCTTCGCGAAAGGCTGCGTCTGCGCGAACTGGGGAACGAGCGCCCCGCGCGAACGGGGGGCCGGCGCCCCGGCGGTAGGGTACCGATCACATGCGTCTCACGCGAGACCACGTGTCACAGACTGTCGAGGAGCCCGGGGAGATCGGCGACGGAGTCGATGACGTGGTCGGGACGATCGACCGCCAGGTCCAGGACGGATTGCCGAAACTTTCCGGTACGCACCAGGATTCCCGTCATACCGAGGCGTTGCCCCGGGACGACCTCGCCAGCGATGTCGTCGCCGACGACCACCATCCGATCCGGTTCGACACCCATCCGCTCCGACGCGACGAGGAAGCCGCGCAGCGACGGCTTGCCCACCGCCACCACCGACCGGCCGGTGAGCTCCTCGAGTCCCGCCAGGTAGACCCCGGTATCGATGCGCAACCCGTCGACGGCCTGCCAGGCGAGCGCCCGGTGCATCGCGACCACCGGGACGTCCTCGAGCATCAACTCGGCGACGCGGCTCATCGCCCGGTGCGTGAAGGCATCCCCCGCGCCGCCGAGGATCACCACTTCCGGGTCGTCCTCGTCCAGCACGAGACCGTCGAGATCCGCTGCGATGTCGCCCTCGTTGAGGACCCAGCAGCGCAGACCCGGATAGGTCTGCCGGACATGGTCGACGGTGAGGGACACCGCCGTGACGATCTCGTCCGGCGCCACTTCCATCCCCAGATCCGTGAGCCGCTGCGCGATCTCGGCACACGTACGCGAGGTGGTGTTGGTGAGGAAGGCGCGGCGGACGCCGTCGGCACGCAAGCGTGCCAGGACGTCCGCCGCGCCCGGGACGGGCTGCCACTCGGTGACGAGCACACCCTCGATATCGAACAACACCCCGTCCACATGCGTCATGCGTCGAGCCTATCCGCGCGGTGACTCGCGGAGAAACGCTCGGCCTACACGCTGCCGGCGAGACGCTCGGCGAGCAGGCGGGTGAAGCGTGCCGGGTCCTCGACCTCGCCACCCTCGGCGATCAGCGCCATGCCGTGGAGCAGTTCGGCGACGTCGGCGAGGGTGGTGTCGTCCGGGCGTTGCTCCCGGGCGGTGCGCAGACCCGACACGAGCGGGTGATCGGGGTTGAGTTCGAGGATCCTCTTGACCCGCGGCACCGGCTGACCCGACGCCTTGTACATCCGCTCGAGCGCCGGCGACATGCTGAAGGTATCGCCGACGATGCACGCCGGGGAGGACGTCAGGCGCGACGAGAGCCGCACGTCCTTGACCTGCTCGTCGAGGGTCTCCTTCATCCACGACAGCAGGTCGCCGAACTCCTTCTCCTTCTCCTCGCGTTCGGCTTCGGCGGCCTTCTTCTCGTCCTCGGTACCGAGGTCGACATCGCCCTTGGCGATCGACTGGAAGCGCTTGCCCTCGAACTCCGGAACGGAGGTCACCCACATCTCGTCGACGGGGTCGGTCAGGAGCAGCACCTCGATGCCCTTGTCGCGGAACGCCTCCATGTGCGGGGAGCTCTCGAGCAACTGGCGCGACTCGCCGGTCAGGTAGTAGATGGCGTCCTGGCCGTCCTTCATGCGCTCGACGTAACCGGCGAGCGTGGTCTGCTCCTCCTCGCTCGCCGTCGAGTCGAACGACGAGATCGCCAGCAGCGTGTCGCGGTTGTCGGTGTCGGAGATCAGGCCTTCCTTGACGACCCGGCCGAACTCGCGCCAGAACTTCGTGTACTTCTCGGGTTCCTTCGCGGCCATGTCCTTGACGGTCGCGAGGACCTTCTTCGTCAGGCGGCGCCGGATGGCCCGGATCTGCCGGTCCTGTTGCAGGATCTCACGAGAGACGTTGAGCGACAGGTCCTGTGCGTCGACCACACCCTTGACGAAACGCAGGTACTCGGGAACGAGATCCTCGCAGTCGTCCATGATGAACACGCGCTTGACGTACAGCTGCACGCCGGTGCGCCGTTCGCGGGCGAACAGGTCGAACGGCGCGTGCTCCGGGATGAACAGCAGCGCCTGGTATTCGAAGGTGCCCTCGGCCTTGAGCGGGATGATCTCGAGCGGCTCGTCCCAGGCATGCGCGATGTGCTTGTAGAAGTCCTTGTACTCCTCCTCGGAGACCTCGTCCTTCGAGCGCGCCCACAACGCCTTCTGCGAGTTGAGGGTCTTGGTCTCGAAGGTCACCTCGTCGGCGCCGTCCTCCGACTTCGTGGTGCGCGAGACCTCCATGCGGATCGGCCACGCGATGAAATCCGAGTACTTCTTGACGATCTCCTCGAGCTTCCACTGCGAGGTGTAGTCGAACAGGTGGTCCTCGGCGTCCTCGGGCTTGAGGTGCAGGATCACCGAGGTGCCCTGGGGCGCGTCGTCCACCTCGGCGATCGTGTAGGTGGATTCGCCGCTGGACTCCCAGCGCGTACCGGTCTTCTCCCCGGCCTTGCGGGTGACCAGGGTGACCTTGTCGGCGACCATGAACGACGAGTAGAAGCCGATGCCGAACTGGCCGATCAACTCCTCGGATGCGGCGGCATCCTTGGCCTCGCGCAGCTTCTGGCGGAGTTCGCCCGTACCGGACTTCGCGAGGGTGCCGATGAGGTCGACGACCTCGTCGCGGTTCATGCCGATGCCGTTGTCGCGCACGGTCAGGGTGCGCGCGTCCTTGTCCACCTCGAGCTCGATGTGCAGGTCGGAGGTGTCGACGTCGAGATCCTTGTTTCGGAACGACTCCAGCCGGAGTTTGTCCAGGGCGTCCGACGCGTTGGAGATCAACTCGCGCAGGAAGGTGTCCTTGTTCGAGTAGATCGAGTGGATCATCAGATCCAGCAACTGCCGCGTCTCGGCCTGGAATTCACGCTGTTCGACGTTCGTACTCATTCCGGGTTCCCTTTCCACAAGCAGAACTTCCCCGGAAATAGTAAGCCGCCCGCGAACCCGGCCCGTTCGCGCTTCCGGGTCCATGATGGAGGTGCAGGCTTCGTCGTTCACAGGAGGTTGCGATGACGGTTCGTCGGACGGTGGTCGTCGGTGCGGGCATCGTGGGTCTGTCCACCGCGTGGTTCCTGCAGGAACGCGGTATCGAGGTCACGGTGCTCGATCGGGTCGGCGTGGCGGGCGACGCGTCGTGGGGCAACGCCGGATGGCTCGCGCCGGCTCTGACCCTGCCGCTGCCCGAGCCGGGGGTGCTGCGTTACGGCGTGCGCTCGATGTTCCGGCCGTCCTCGCCGGTGTACGTGCCGCCCACGACGGATGTGCGGTTGCTGCGTTTCCTCGCCGACTTCGCCCGGCACTGCACGAGGCGGAAGTGGACGTCGTCGATGGAGGTCTTCGCGCGCGCCAACCGCGTCGCTCTCGACGCCTACGACGACCTCGCCCGCGGGTCGGGCGACACGACCGTCACCGAGCCGACGCGGGTCGCCGATCCGTTCCTCGCGGCCTTCACCTCGGACGACGACCGGCGACTGCTGGTCGAGGAGTTCGAGCACGCACGTGCCGCCGGCAGCGAGATCGACTTCGACCTGCTCGACACCGACACACTGCATTCGCTCGAACCGCTGCTCGGGGACTCGGTGCGAGTGGGGCTCCGGATCCGGGGGCAGCGGTTCATCGACCCGCCGCGGTTCGTCGCCTCGCTGGCGCACGCCGTGCGCGCCCGGGGGGCGGAGATCGTCACAGGCGTCGACGTCGAGGAGGTGCGCGACACCGGTCGCGGGGTGGACGTCGTCGTGGCCGGTGGGGACTCGCGTTCGGCGGATGCGGTGGTGCTTGCGAACGGAGCGTGGCTCGGATCGCTCGCCCGGCCGTTCGGGGTGCGCACGCAGGTCCAGGCCGGTCGCGGCTACAGCTTCAGCGTGCGGCCGCCGAGCCTGCCGAAGAACCCGGTCTACTTCCCCGCCCAGCGGGTGGCGTGCACACCCCTCCAGGACCGCTTCCGGGTCGCGGGAATGATGGAGTTCCGCAGCCCCGACGCCCCGCTCGACCCGCGGCGCATCGAAGCGATCGTCGACGCGACCCGTCCGCTGCTGCGCGATGTCGACTGGGACGGGCGCAGCGAGGAGTGGGTGGGCTCGCGGCCGTGCACGGCGGACGGGCTTCCGCTGATCGGCCGCACCCGTTCGGAGCGGGTGTACGTCGCCGGCGGGCACGGGATGTGGGGTGTGGCGCTCGGTCCCCTCACCGGACGGCTGCTCGCCGGGGCGATGACCGGCGAGCCGGATCCGTTGCTCAGGTCGTTCGATCCGCTGCGCTGACCGGCCCGGGTTCGAGCCGGTCGCGCACGCGGTCGAACCAGTCGAGGACCGCTCGCTCGTAGAGGATGCCGAAGTCGAGGGTCGCCGCGGCGTGCGGCGGGAGGATGTCGGCCGCCGCCTGCTGTTCGTAGGCGGCGAGCTGCTCCTCGTGTCTGCGGCGATGGTCGGCGAGCATCTCGGCGAGGCGCTCGGGCGGGAGGTGATCGCCGAAGGCGACGGTCAGCAGCAGTGGGTGACGGATGTTCTCGTCGCCCGGTTCGCGGTCGATCCATTCGGCGAAGGCGGTGCGTCCGGCCTCGGTCAGCAGGTAGGGCTTGCGATCGCGCGGGCCCTTCTCCCCTGCCTCGATCAGTCCCTGCCGTTCCATCGCGGCCAGTTCCCGGTACACCTGGCTCGTCGTCAGCGACCAGAACTTGCCGATGCGCGTCTGCGCGGTGGACACCAGGTCCCAGCCCGTCTTGGGGCCTTCGTGGAGGAATCCGAGCAGCGACGCGGCGGTGGCGTTGAGCGGTCGTCCGGTCATTGCCGGTTCCTTTCTCGATTCGGGTACGGAAAACACTTGACATTCCACTGTGGCATATTCACCCTGGACTCAGGTGACATTCCATTGTGGAAGATCCCGGAGGGCACCATGGAACACACGTCCACTACCGGCCCCGGTACTGCGACACCCCCGCTGCGCATCTCCGATGCCGAGCGCGAAACGATCGTCGACGAGCTGGGGCGGCATCTCACCGCCGGACGGTTGACGATCGCCGAGTTCGACGAGCGTGTCGCCCGGGTCTACCGCGCCGCGACGCAGGACGACGCCGGCGCCGTCCTCGCCGACCTGCCGTCGACACCCGATCCCACCCCGCCCTCGCCGGCCCAGAACCCGCTTTCCCGTCTGCGCCTGCCGCTCCACCAACGCATCGAGTGGGGAGCCTGGGCCGCCGTGGGCTCGATCAATCTCGCGGTGTGGGCACTGGTCTCGATCGGAACGGCCTCACTGATCTACTTCTGGCCGATCTGGGTCATCGTTCCCTGGGGTCTCGTCCTGGTGGGACGCACCGCACTCGGACTCGAGGGCGGTCCGGCCCGCCGCAGGGCCGACGACCACATCCGCAACGCCCGGCGACTGCACCGCGAGCACATGCGCCACGCCGCCGTCGTCCACCGGCGTGCCGTCATGCACCGGCGTGGACCGAATCCGCACTGCGGGCGATCGAGTCGTACCTGGTACTGATGTTCCCGAGATAGTGCGGGTGCGTGAGGATGTAGGGGGCGTCGATCGAGATGCCGCGGACGACGATCTCCCCCGCCGTCTCCGGTGCCATACCGGCGTTCCCGCCCTTGATGTGGTCCACGCGCCGGACCTCGCCGCCGAGCCGGGCGGTGCTGTCGTCGAGTCCCGAACGCACCAGCCCCGGGCACAGGACCGACACCCCGACACCGTGCGGGGCGAGTTCGGCGCGTAGCGCTTCGGACATCGCGACGACGGCGGCCTTCGCTGCGCTGTACACACCGCGGCCCGGCACACCCGCGGTCAGTCCCATGACCGAGGCGGTGTTGACGATGTGCCCACGCCCGCGTGTCCGCAGGTCACCCGCGAAGGTCGAGACGCCGTTGAACACCCCGGTGACGTCGATGTCGATGACCGTGTCGAAGACCTGAGGATCGAGGTCGGCGAAATCCGTTCCGTTGAAACCGATCCCGGCGTTGTTGACGAGGATGTCGACCGGGCCGAAGGCGTCCTCCGCCTCCTGCTTGACGCTGCGCCAGCCCTCCCGGTCGCGTACGTCGAGGACGGCTCCGCGGACGAGCCGGAAGACTCCCGTCCGGTCGGCGAGCGTGGATTCGATTGCCGCATCGTCGATGTCCGCGATCGTCACGGCCACTCCACGGCGGGCCAGGGCGTCGGCGATACCGCGGCCGATGCCGCTCGCACCTCCGGTGACGAGCGCGTGGCGCGCCGAGGCGATGTTCATGGAGAAGACTCCGTTCGTCGAGGTCGTCGGTTCGGTGAGATCAGTGGTTCGACGAGATCAGCGCGACCGGCGGATCTTCCCGAAGTCCCAGCTGCGCACGCTGCGCGGAGTGACCCGCAGCCACGCGTGACGGCCGTCCGTCGTGAACTCGTCGCGACCGGCGTACTTGCGGGCGAAGGACAGTTCGACGCCGCGCAGCAGTTCGTCCTCGACGGTGCGCGCCACGACCTCGGGACGGGAACCGCGCGGCACGTCACCGACGCTCACCGCGGTTCCGCGCACCTCGACGCCGCGCAGATCCGTGAACTGCTCCCCACCATCGACGACGACCGCGATGCGCGGATCCTTCTGCAGGTCGGTCCAGCGGCGGCTGCGGACGACGGAGTTGAGCCACAGGAAGGCGCCGTCCCAGACGAACCACAACGGAGCGACGTGCGGGCTTCCGTCACCGCCGATCGTGGCGACGCGGCACGTCCGCTCGGTGGAGAGGAAGAGATCGATCTCCTCCTTCGTCATCGAGATCCCGGCGCCGCGCGTGCGCAGCGTGCCGTTTCCAGTCATCAGGCCTCCTACCTGCACGAATCCTCGTCAAGAATTTTATTCTCTTTGATGAGAGAGATGTTCTCACCCGCCGAGTGCGAACACAACAGTCCGATGGGTCCGACCGGTCTGCGATAGTCGGGACCAGCCGTGCCCAGCCCGGGCATCCCACACGCCGGAGACGGAGCTGCCGATGTTTCTTCTCGACGACAGGCTGGTCTTCGGCGCCGGAGATCTCACCCGCGCCGCCTCGTGCGAGTTCGCACTGCTCCGCAACCTCGACTCGACGCTCGGTCGCCTCCCGCGCCCCGACACCGAACCCGATGCGATGCTCGACCGCGTCGCGGCGCTCGGCGGCCGTCACGAGCAGCGCGTCCTCGACCGGTTCCGCGCGCAGGTGGGTGCCGAGAGGGTCGTCGAGATCGCCCGGCCCGAGTACACCGCGCAGGCGCTCACCGAGGCGGCGCAGGCCACCCTCGACGCCGTCCGGGCCGGCGCGCCCGTCGTCTATCAGGGCGCTTTCTTCGACACCGGCTCCTCGGACGCCGCCCCCGATCCGCTCGGCATGATCGGCTTCTCCGATTTCCTCGTCCTCGAAGATGACGGCTACGCCGTCTACGACAGCAAACTCTCCCGGCACGCGAAGGTCGAGGCCCTGCTGCAGCTCGCCGCCTACGCGGACGCACTCGCGCGCACCGGGACGGCAGTCTCGTCGCACGCGCATCTCGTCCTCGGGGACGGCTCGATCGCCTCCTACCCACTGGCGGAGATCCTGCCGGTCTACCGGCACCGACGCGCCTGTCTCGAAACCCTTCTGGCGTCGCACCGCGCTGCCCCCGAGCCGGTGCGGTGGGGAGCGGGTGGGCACACCGCCTGCGGTCGCTGCGACGACTGCACCCCGGAACTGGAACGTCACCGCGACCTGCTGCTGGTCGCGGGGATGCGCAGTACCCAGCGGCTGCGGCTGATCGAGGCGGGTGTGTCGACCATCGACGACCTCGCCGCATGCGCGGCACCCGTCGACGGGATGGCCCGCCGCACCTTCGAGGCCCTGCGCGCGCAGGCACGAGCGCAGCTCGAGGAGGAGAGACGGGGCAGTCCCTACGCGGAGGTCTACGACGCCACCCCGCTCGGCATCCTGCCCGCGCCCGACGAGGGCGACATCTTCTTCGACTTCGAGGGCGACCCGCTGTGGTCCGAGGGCGGCAGTTCCGAGTGGGGACTCGAGTACCTGTTCGGCGTCGTGGAGGGACCGGCCGACGCACCGGTCTTCCGGCCCTTCTGGGCACACGACCGCGAACAGGAACGGCAGGCGCTGCTGGACTTCCTCGACTACGTCACCGACCGCCGTCGTCGCCACCCGAGGATGCACGTCTACCACTACGCCCCGTACGAGAAGACGGCGCTGCTGCGGTTGGCCGGCCGCTACGGCGTCGGCGAGGAGATCGTCGACGACCTGCTGCGCGAGGGTGTGCTCGTCGACCTGTATCCCGTGGTGCGCAACTCGATCCGGGTGGGCGCCCGGGCGTACGGGCTGAAGAAGCTCGAACCGCTCTACACCGACGTCGACGAGGCGCGCGACGGCGATGTCGTGGACGCGGGCGCCTCGATCGTCGCGTACGCCGACTACTGCGCACTGCGCGACGCCGGGCACCTCGAGGAGGCGGACCGCGAACTCGCGTCGATCGCCTCCTACAACGAGGCCGACTGCATCTCCACTCTGCGTCTGCGCGACTGGCTGCTCACCCACGCCCGCGATCACGGCATCTCCCCCACCGAGACGACCCACGACGAGGCCGCTCCCGACGCGGAGGCGCACCCCGTCGAGACGAAACTCCTCGACTACGTCGGCGGTGCGCTGGCGGGCGACCGCACCCCGGAACAGCAGGCGGCCGCACTCGTCGCCGCGGCCATGGGCTATCACCGGCGCGAGCGGAAACCATTCTGGTGGGGGCACTTCGACCGTCTGTCCACGCCGCCGGACGAGTGGGCGGACGCCCGCGACACGCTGGTCGCGGCGACGTGCACGCTCGAGACCGACTGGCACAAGGCCACGCCCCGCCAGCGACTGCTCCGGCGCCGGCTGCGCCTCGCGGGCGAGTTCGAGCCGGGCAATACGTTGCGCGACGGCCAGGACGTCTTCCTGTTGTACGACGCTCCGGGACCGGACGGACTGCCCGACGGCGGCACCGGGACGCGCGCGTGGTCGCGCGGCGTGGTCGTCGAACGCACCACGGGGACGGACCATCCCGACGTGCTCGTCGTGGACGAATCGCTGCGGACGGACGAGGAGTACTCCGTGCTGCCGATCGCCGTCACACCCGGCGCGCCGATCTCGTCGAAGAACATCGAAGCGGCCATCGCCTCCGCCGCCGAGGCGATGTGCGACGAGTTGCCGGCTCTGCCGTCGACCGCGGCCGTGGACGTGCTGCGCCGCGTCCCGCCCCGACTGCGCTCCGGTGCCGCGCTGCCGGCGCTCGGCGACGACGCGGCCGGCACGATCGTCACGGCCGTTCTCACCCTGGAGAATTCGTACCTGGCGGTGCAGGGACCACCCGGCACCGGCAAGACGTACACCGGGGCCCGGGTGGTGGCGGCGCTCGTGAACGAGCACGGTTGGCGGGTCGGCGTGGTCGCGCAGTCGCATTCGGTGGTCGAGAACATGTTGGCCGGCACCGTCGCCGCGGGAGTGTCGCCGGAACGGGTCGCCAAGGCGAAATGCCAGAGCCCCGAACCGACGTGGACCGCCTTCCCGGACACGAAGACCCTTGCGGCCCATATCGGTACCTCCACCACCGGTTACGTGGTGGGTGGAACGGCCTGGGACTTCACGAATCCGAACTGCATCGAGCCCGGCAGCCTCGACCTGCTGGTGGTCGACGAGGCCGGTCAGTTCTGCCTCGCCAACACCATCGCCGTGGCCACGGCGGCGTCGAATCTGCTGCTGCTCGGCGATCCCCGCCAACTGCCGCAGGTCTCGCAGGGCACCCACCCCGAGCCCGTGGACGAGTCCGCCCTCGGATGGCTCGCCGAAGGGCACGGGGCGTTGCCCGCCGATCGTGGCTACTTCCTTCCGGTGACCTGGCGGATGCACCCGGATCTGTGCGCGCGGGTGTCCGAGCTGTCCTACGAGGGACGCCTGCGGTCGAAGTCCGAGATCACTACGCGTCGCGCGCTCGACGGCGTCCCGCCCGGCGTCCGGCTCGTGGAGGTCGCGCACGAGGGCAACGCGACCTGCTCGCCCGAGGAGAGCGCCGAGATCGTGCGCGCCGTCGCGGCCGTGCTCGGCTCGGCGTGGACGGACGACGCCGGCTCCCCGTCGCGGCCCCTCGGCGAGGAGGACGTCCTGGTGGTCGCGCCGTACAACGCTCAGGTCACCCGCCTGCGGCAGGATCTCGCCGCCGCAGGTCTGCACCGTGTCCAGGTGGGCACCGTCGATAAGTTCCAGGGCCGCCAGGCGGCGATGGTGTTCGTGTCGATGACGGCCTCCGCCGTCGAGGACGTGCCGCGGGGCGTGTCGTTCCTGTTGTCCCGCAACCGGTCGAACGTGGCCCTCTCACGCGGCAAGTGGTCGGCGGTGATCGTCCGGTCCGGCGCCCTGACCGATCACCTCCCGTCGACCCCGGACGGCCTGATCGAACTCGGGGCGTTCATGCGGCTGACCGGAGCCGACCCGACCAGGACGTGACCGCACTCACAGCGTCCGTTAGGATCGACGACGATCCTGTTACCTCAGGTATCAGATACACGGGACCCGGCCCCCGAGAAGACCCGGTCCCCCGAGCACAGGAGTACACGTGTCGAAGACCCTCGAGGCCACGATCGAGATCACCGCCTCCCCCGAGCAGGTGTGGCGCGTGGTGTCCGATCTGAAGCGGATGGGCGAGTGGAGCCCGCAGTGCCGTCGGATGATCGTGCGCGGTGGGCCGGTGTCTGCCGGCACCACCACGATCAACATCAACAAGAAGGGCCTGCTGGTGTGGCCCACGACGTCGAAGGTGATCGACTTCGAACCCGGCCGTCGCCTGAGCTTCCGGATCAACGAGAACCGGTCCATCTGGTCGTTCACCCTCGAACCCACCGCCACCGGCACGCGGGTCACCCAGCGGCGCGAGGCGCCCACCGGGACGAGCAAGGTATCGCAGACCCTGGTCAAGTATGTTCTCGGCGGCACCGAGGCGTTCGACGACGAACTGACGATGGGGATGAACGCGACTCTCGCCCGTCTCAAGAACGAGATCGAGGCGGGCGCGCGGGTCTGACCTTCCCTCCTCCGCTCACGTACGCTGGAGTGCCTGTGGACCGACAGGACCCGCCCGCGCGACGGGCGGGTCCACTGCGGTCCCGGATCACCGATCGCCAGCGATAAGAGGAGCCCGTGGCACGTAAGCCGACGCCCGCCGGAACACCCCCCACCAGCGGGGTAGCCCACATGGTCGACCTGGTCAGGCATGTCGTACCGCCCATGCATCCGGGCGGCATCCCCTTCGTAGCAGCTCCGCTCGCCGTGGCCACCCTCGGCCGCCGCAAGCCCTGGCTGCGCCGCGCCGGTCTCGCATCGGCACTGGCGTGCGCCACCTTCTTCCGGCACCCGCACCGCGTGCCGCCGAACCGCGCCGGGGTGGTCGTCGCTCCCGCCGACGGTGAGATCGCTCTCGTCGACCACGCCGTGCCACCCGCCGAACTCGGGCTCGGCAGCGAGGAGCGCCCTCGGGTCAGCATCTTCCTGTCCGTCCTCGACGTGCACGTGCAGCGCAGCCCCGTCGGCGGCACCGTCCGCTCGGTGGTCCACACCCCGGGCAAGTTCCTCTCCGCCGATCTCGCCGACGCGAGCGAGGTCAACGAGCGCACCAGCATGCTGATCGAGACGCGCGACGGCGCCGAGGTCGCCGTCGTCCAGATCGCCGGGCTGCTGGCACGGCGCATCGTCAACGACGCGCAGATCGGCGACACCCTGCCGATCGGCGACACCTACGGCCTGATCCGCTTCGGATCCCGGGTCGACACCTACCTGCCGGTCGGGAGCACCCTGCTGGTCGAACGCGGTCAGCGCACTATCGGTGCCGAGACCGTCCTCGCTCAGCTGCCCACGGTGTCGTGAGTCCGCACACGCAGGGTTCGCGTGCGGTCGCGACCGGGCGGTCCCGCAATCGGCCCAACGTCGTCCGCCTGCTGCCGAGCGTCATCACGATCCTGGCGTTCTCCGCCGGACTGTCGGCGGTGAAGTTCGCGCTCGACGGACAACTCGGCACCGCGCTCGGCATGATCGGCGCCGCGGCCGTCCTCGACTCGCTCGACGGCCGCATCGCCCGCATGCTCGACGCGACCAGCAAGATCGGCGCCGAACTCGACTCGCTGTCGGACGCCGTCGCGTTCGGTGTCGCCCCCGCGCTCGTGCTGTACGTGACGTTGCTCGACGGCAGCCCCTTCGGCTGGATCGTCGCCCTGCTCTACGCGGTGAGCCTCGTGCTGCGACTCGCGCGCTTCAACACCCTGCTCGAGGACGACAGCGTTCCCGCCTACGCACGCGAGTACTTCGTCGGTGTGCCCGCGCCGGCGGCCGCCCTCGTCGCACTGTCACCCGTCGCCGCCTACATCCAGTGGGGCGACGGCTGGTGGACCTCCTACGGGCTGGTCGCACTGTGGATCCTCGGGACGGCCGGGCTCGCGGTCAGCCGCATCCCGACCTTCGCGATGAAGTCGGCGTCCGTGCCCGCGCGACTCGCGGTGGTGCTGCTCGTGCTGGTCGCGGTGGCGGCGGCCGCGCTGGTCACCTATCCGTTCATCCTCATGCTCGTGCTGGTCGCGGTCTACCTCGCGCACATCCCCTTCGCGGTGCGTTCGCGGCGTTGGGTCGCGGCCCGGCCGGAGACCTGGGACATCAAGCCCTCGGAGCGACGCGCGCTGCGTGCCCGCAACCGCGCGCAGCGTCCGCGTCGTGTCGCGGCCCGGCGTGTCGCCACGTCGGCGAGATCTCAGGCGCGACTCGGGCTGCGCCGTCCGCGAGGGCGATGACATGCACGACCCGCGAGGACGCTAGTCACGTTCTAGGCTCGGCGGGGTGACGACCCCACAACTCTCACTCACCGTCCGGCTCAACACCTCCGCCGCCGACTCGCGGCGCGGTGTCGTGCGTCTGCACCCCGAGGCGCTGGCCGCGCTGGGCCTGCGGGAATGGGACGCGATCGCACTGGTGGGAGCGCGCCGCACGGCGGTCGTGGCGGGTCTCGCCCCGGCCGGCACCCCGACCGGCACGATCCTGCTCGACGACGTGGTGCTCTCGAACACGGGCCTGAAGGAGGACGCGACGGTCGTCGTCGCACCGGTGACGGTCTACGGCGCGCGCACGGTGACGGTCACCGGCTCCACGCTCGCGCGGCAGTCGATCCCGGAGACCACCCTGCGTCAGGCGCTGCTCGGGAAGGTCCTCACCGTCGGCGACGCGGTGTCGCTGCTCCCGCGCGATCTCGGGCCGGGCACGAGCAACGCCGAGACGACGCGGGCACTGTCGCGGACGTTCGCGATCGCGTGGACCACCGAACTGCTCACCGTCTCGTCGGTCGATCCGGCCGGACCGGTGAGCGTGCAGCCGAACACCGCCGTCGTCTGGGGCGGTGGCCCGGGCGCCCTGCCGTCCTCCGTGCCGTCCGCGTCCGGATTCGTCTCGTCGGGGTTCGTCGCCTCCTCCCCCGCGACCGACCGTCCCGAATCGGCCCCCGCCACGCCTCCGGCACCGCCGGTCGAGGATCTCGTGGGTGTGCAGGCCCAGGTCGCAAAGCTCTCCGAATGGCTCACCCTCTCGCTCGACGAACCCGAACTGCTGCGCATCCTCGGCGCGTCGCCGCATCTCGGGGTGCTCGTCACCGGTCCCGCCGGGGTCGGCAAGGCGACCTTCGTGCGCTCGGTCGTCGCGGACCGGCGTCTGGTCGAGGTCGACGGGCCGGGCGTGGGTGCACTCGCCGCCGACGAGCGGCTGCGCCGGATCTCCGCGGCGGCCGAAGCGGTGCGCGGCGGTGGCGTCCTGCTGCTCACCGACGTCGACGCCGTGCTGCCCGCCGACACCGAACCCGTCGCGACGTTGATCCTCGACGAGCTGCGGCGGGTCGTCGACACCGAAGGCACGGTGCTGATCGCGACCACCGCGCATCCCGACGACGTCGACTCCCGGCTGCGCGCCCCGGAGATCTGCGACCGCGAACTGTCCCTGCCGCTGCCCGACGGCGCGACCCGCCGGGCCCTGCTCGACGTGCTGCTGCGCTCGGTGCCGTCCACCGGTCTCGACCTCGCCGCCGTCGCGGGTCGCACCCCCGGTTTCGTCGTCGCCGACCTCGCGGCGCTGTGTCGCGAGGCGGCACTGCGCGCGGCGTCGCGGGCGAACCGTGACGACGACGAACCCTCGCTCGTCCAGGACGACCTGCTCGGCGCGCTCGAGGTGATCCGTCCGCTGTCGCGGTCGGGCTCCGAGGAGCTGGCGATCGGCAGTGTGAGCCTCGACGACGTCGGCGACATGGTCGAGACGAAGCAGGCCCTGACCGAAGCCGTTCTGTGGCCGCTGCAGCATCCCGATTCGTTCGAGCGTCTCGGCGTCGACCCGCCACGCGGTGTGCTGCTGTACGGCCCGCCCGGTTGCGGCAAGACCTATCTCGTCCGCGCTCTCGCCGGCACGGGGCGCCTGAGCGTCCACGCCGTCAAGGGCGCCGAACTGATGGACAAGTGGGTCGGTGCGTCGGAGAAGGCGGTGCGCGAGTTGTTCGAGCGTGCCCGCAATTCGGCACCGGCGTTGGTGTTCCTCGACGAGATCGATGCGCTCGCACCGCGCCGCGGGCAGAGCTCCGATTCCGGGGTGTCCGACCGGGTGGTCGCGTCGCTGCTCACCGAACTCGACGGTGTCGAGCCGCTGCGCGACGTCGTGGTGGTGGGAGCGACCAACCGGCCCGACCTCATCGATCCGGCGCTGCTGCGTCCCGGCCGGCTCGAACGTCTCGTGTTCGTGCCGCCGCCGGACGCCGAGGCCCGGGCCGCGATCCTGAAGACCGCGGGCCGATCGGTACCGCTCGACGACGACGTCGACCTCGACGAGCTGGCCGCCGGACTCGACGGCTACTCGGCCGCGGACTGCTCGGCGCTGCTGCGCGAGGCCGCGCTCGCGGCGATGCGGCGCAACGTCGACGCCGCCGTGGTGACCGCGGAGGACGTCGCGGTGGCCCGGGAGAAGGTGCGGCCCTCGCTCGATCCCGCGCAGGTCGCTCATCTGCAGGCCTACGCGGAGGGCCGTTGAGATGGCCGTGACCACCGCGGTCCGCGTCGCCGGACCGGCAGCCGTCCTCGCGGCCTTCCTCGCCGCCGGGGTCGCGATCCTCGTCCCGGCCGCGGGCGAATCCGTCCTTCCTGAGGGTGCGCGCAGCGAATGGGCGCCTGTGGTCACCGCCGCGCTCGCCGTTCTCTCGGCGGCCGGACTGCAGCGGACCGGCTCCCGACGTACCGCCTGGATGCTGGCCGCCGCCTCTATCGTGGTCCTCGGTTCGATCCGCTATCTCGTTCCCGCCGGCATCTCGGCCGACAGCCTGACGGTCGTCGGATGGATGATCGCCGCGATCACCGGTGTGCTGCTCGGGGCGGCGACCGCGGGCTCGTGGGGTTCGGCGACCGGCCAGTGGGCCCTGATCGCCGGTGGCTGGGCGGCCTTCCTCACCGCCGCGGCCGTCGGTTCCGAGGTCCCCGTCGCGGCCGTGCGCTGGACGGTTCCCCAGTGGGTGCTGGCCTTCGCACTCGTGGCAACGGTCGCCGCCGCGCTGACGGTGCCCGCCGGGATGCGCGTGCAGCGGGCCGATCCGCGGTTGCTCGCGATCATGGTGACCGCCGCGGTGGTGCTCTCGGTGGGCTACCGACTGCTGGGCGAGTTCGTGGGTTCCCGCGCGAGCGACACGGGTGTGCTCCCGTGGCTGGTCGCCGGTGGGGCACTCGCGGTCGCGGTCGTCGGCGCCGAGATCGTCGCGCGCCTCGTCCCACCCGGCGACGACCGGTTCGTCCTCGCGGTCACCGGAGCCGTGGCCGCGGCGTACCCGGTCCTCGTCGAGTTGTGGTCGGGTATGCAGTCGGCGACCGTGCCGTGGTGGGTGCTGCTCGTCGCGGTGGCCGCCGTGGTCGCCGGGGTGCGGCTCTCTCCCTACATGCCGTACGCGCTTCCCGGGTTGGTGCTCGCCGCGTCGATCTCGGCGGCGACGGTGTGGTGGCCGGCGGAGATCGGCGAGGGCATCCCTCTCGCGGTGCGGGTCGCGCTCGTCGCACTGGGCACCGGTCTCGCGCTCGGGGCATCGTTGCCGGGCTCCGCGTCGGTCGCGGCTCTCGGCCTGGCGCTGCCGGTGCCGGCGACGGCCGTCGTCGGGGCGGTGTGGATGCTCCCGGCGGACGCGCAGTGGTCGGCACTCGCACTGTTCGCCGTCGCCGTGATCTGTGCGTGGCAGGTGCGCTAGCGCTCTCACCTCCCCGATTCGCAAGCGTGCGAAGACAACCGTTAGGATAGGCACAATCCGTTTTGCCCGATGACGGCGAGCGGCGTGCATGTCGGGGCGATCCCCGTTTCGGCGGTGTGCCGTCCGCTGTGACGACAGCGAGTCCCACGGCCCGCAGTCAGTTTCACCCCGCCGACAGGCCCGACCCCGACGGAGTGCCTTTTGATCGCCATACTCGTTGCCCATGCGGTCGCTGCTCTTCTGGCGCCGTTTCTGGTCAGAGTCATGGGGAGAAATGCATTCCTGCCGCTCGCGCTGGTGCCCCTCACAAGTCTCGGCTGGGTCGTCACCAACTGGGGAACCGATCAGAAACTACAGATCGCGTGGGCCTCGACGCTGTCGATGAATTTCGACCTGCGTTTCGACACGCTTGCGGCGATCATGTGCGTGCTCGTCCTGGGCATCGGCTCGTTGATCCTGCTCTACTGCTCGCGCTATTTCGAGGACGACGAGCCCCGCCTGGGCGTGTTCGCCGCCGAGATGGTCGCCTTCGCGGGCGCCATGTTCGGTCTGGTGGTCAGCGACAACATGTTGCTGCTCTACATCTTCTGGGAACTGACGACCGTCCTGTCGTTCCTGCTCGTCGGGCATTACGCCGAACGCGCCTCGAGTCGGCGTGCCGCCACCCAGGCCCTGCTCGTCACCACGGCCGGTGGTCTGGCGATGCTGGTCGGCATCATCATCCTCGGCGAGATGGTCGGCAGCTACAACCTGTCCGACGTCGTCGCGGCGGCACCCCACGGCTGGCTCGCCGGTGTCGCCGTGGTGCTCGTACTCGTCGGCGCACTGTCGAAGTCCGCCGTGGTCCCGCTGCACTTCTGGCTGCCCGGTGCGATGGCCGCCCCCACCCCGGTGTCCGGATATCTCCACGCCGCGGCGATGGTCAAGGCCGGCATCTACCTCGTGGCCCGGCTCGCCCCCGGCTTCGCGGACAGCGCCGCGTGGCGGCCGATCGTCATCGGTCTCGGTCTCGCGTCGATGATCCTCGCCGGCTGGCGAGCGTTCCGCGCCTTCGACCTCAAACTCATCCTGGCCTTCGGCACCGTCAGTCAGCTCGGTTTCCTCACAGCGCTGGTGGGCACGGGCAGCCGGGAAGCAGCCCTGGCGGGCCTGGCGATGGTGATCGCCCACGCCCTGTTCAAGGCATGCCTGTTCATGGTGGTCGGCATCATCGACCACTCCACGGGCACCCGCGACATTCGCAAGCTCGCGCACCTCGGCTCCGCCGCGCCCTATCTGATGGTGATCGCGATACTCGCGGCGGCGAGCATGGCCGGTCTGCCGCCGTTCATCGGGTTCGTCGCGAAGGAAGCAGCACTCGAGTCGTCGCTGGTGGCCGAGGTGCTGCCCGAGTGGGCGCGGATCGCCATGACCGCGGGCATCGTGGTGGGGTCGATCCTCACCCTCGCGTACAGCATCCGGTTCATCTGGGGTGCGTTCGGTCGCAAGCAGCTCAAACGTCCGAGCCCCGCGGTGCAGAACCTGCACGCGCCCGGCCCGCTGCTGCTCACCGCCCCGAGCGTTCTCGCGTTCGCCGGTCTCGCCGCGGGCTTCGCGAGCTCGTGGATCGATCACCTGATCGCCCCCTACGCCGACGAGCTGCCCACCGAACTCGACAAGCCCTACCACCTGGCGTTGTGGCACGGATTCACTCTGCCGCTCGCTCTGACCGGCGTGGTGATCGTGGGCGGCACGGCCCTGTTCCTCGCGCACCGCACCATCGCGCGCCTGCGCTTCGAGCACCCGCCGCTCGGCAACGCCGACCGGATGTACGACGCGACCCTCCAGGGCATGGACACCCTGTCCCTGCGCCTGACCGGTTTTCTGCAGCGCGGTTCGCTCCCCCTGACCCAGGCGACGATCCTCATCACCCTGGTGGCGCTCCCGACGGTGCTGATGTTCTTCTTCGGGCTGAGCACGATGCCGTCGACGCGCGCATGGGACTCGATCTGGCAGCTCGGGGTGGGGCTGATCATGATGGCCGCCGCGGTCACCGCGACGGTCCTGCGCAATCGCCTCGGCGGTGTGCTGGTCGTGGGCGTGACGGGTTACGGGCTCGGTGTGCTGTTCGCCCTCCAGGGAGCTCCCGACCTCGCGCTCACCCAGTTCCTCGTCGAGACCGTCACCCTCGTGATGTTCGTGCTGGTCCTGCGCAAGCTGCCCGCCGAGACCGACCCGGCCGCGGTGATGGGCAGCAAGTTCGCCCGCGCGATGCTCGGCATCGCCGTGGGCGCGGTGGTCGTCGGGATCGGCGCCTACGCCGTCGCGGCACGCACCACCGATCCGATCTCGCTGCTACTGCCCGACGCCGCCTACTACGGCGGTGACGGCAAGAACATCGTCAACGTCCTGCTCGTCGACATCCGCGCCTGGGACACGATGGGCGAGATCTCGGTACTGCTGGTCGCTGCGACCGGCGTGGCCAGCCTGGTGTTCCGCACCCGCCGCTTCGGCACCGCCCCGCGTGTGGCGGATGCTCCCGCAGCGCAGCTCGACGCGGTCTCCGCCAGCAACGAGACGACCTGGCTGCTCGGCGGCGATCTCATCGATCCGCGCTACCGCTCGCTGGTCCTCGAGGTCACCACCCGGCTGGTCTTCCCCACCCTGATGATCCTGTCGGTGTACTTCTTCTTCTCCGGGCACAACGCGCCCGGTGGCGGCTTCGCGGGCGGTCTCGTCGCCGGTCTCGCGCTGGTGTTGAGGTACCTGGCCGGCGGACGCTACGAGCTCGGAGAGGCGGTTCCCATCGACGCCGGCAAGATCCTCGGCCTCGGACTCACCTTCGCCGCGGGCACCGCACTGGTGTCGATGTTCCTCGGCGCCCCGGCCCTGTCGTCGGCGACCCTCGAGCTCACGCTGCCGCTGCTCGGCGACATCAAGCTCGTGACCGCACTGTTCTTCGACCTCGGTGTGTACCTCATCGTGGTCGGCCTGATCCTGGACGTGCTGCGCAGCCTCGGTGCTCGCCTCGACGCCGAGACCGTGGGTGAGGGCCGATGACCGCGAACATCACGCTCCTCGCCGTCGTCGGCGTGCTCGTCGCGGCCGGTGTGTACCTGTTGCTCGAACGCAGCATCATCAAGATGCTGCTGGGGCTGTTGCTGGCCGGCAACGGCATCAACCTGTTGCTGCTGACCCTCGGCGGTCCCGCAGGTCATGCACCCATCGTCGGTGTGGAGAGCGACGTCGAGCCGGACATGGCCGATCCCCTCGCGCAGGCGATGATCCTCACCGCGATCGTCATCACGATGGGTGTGGCGGCGTTCGTGCTGGCACTGACCTACCGCTCCTACACCTACCGCGCACGGGACGAGATCGAGAACGACCCCGAGGACACCCTCGTGTCGCAGCGGCGCAGTCTCGCCGACCTGCCGTCGCGAGACCGCTCCGACGACCCGCTCACCGGTATCCCGAGCAAGAGCGGCGATGCCTTCGACGCCGCGGGCAACCCGATCCCGCTCGACCAGCTCAAGAACATCGAGGACCTCGAGGCGTACGAGGATCTGCACGACGGCGACTTCGACGATCCGACCGATTCGGCCTACACGCAGAACCAGGGCGGGACGGACGAGCCCGGTAGCGCCGACGCTGCCGAGGACGCCGACGAAGCCGTCCGTGCCGGTGAGGTCGACGAGGCCGTCCGTGCGGACGATCCCGACCCCGAGGCCCCCGACCCTGCCGAGGGCGAGCGGACCGGAGACGACGAGAAGAACGGGAAGGAGGATCGCCGATGAACCTGAGCGTCGCGAACCTCGTTCCCCTCCCCGTCCTCATCCCGTTGCTCGCCGCAGCCGCGACCCTGATCGTCGGCCGCCGTCCGCGCGTTCAGCGGTGGATCACCGTCTTCGCGCTGGTCGCCTCGCTCGTCGTGTGTGTGGCGCTGCTGTACTACGCAGACGCCGACGGCATCGCGGTACTGCAGATCGGTGGGTGGGAGGCGCCGATCGGCATCTCGCTGGTCGTCGACCGATTGTCGGCGTTGATGCTGGTCGTCTCGGCGATCGTGCTCCTGTCGGTGATGCTGTACGCGGTCGGTCAGGGTATCCACGACGGCAACGAGCAGCAGCCCGTCTCGATCTTCCTGCCGACCTATCTCGCGCTCACCGCGGGCGTCAACA
Source organism: Rhodococcus sp. AB351 (assembly GCF_049538275.1). Taxonomy (NCBI): domain Bacteria; kingdom Bacillati; phylum Actinomycetota; class Actinomycetes; order Mycobacteriales; family Nocardiaceae; genus Rhodococcus; species Rhodococcus sp. AB351. The sequence continues at coordinate 1,016,113 of NZ_JBMVFW010000001.1, read as the reverse complement.
TCGCCTTCCTCGCGGGCGACCTGTTCAACCTCTTCGTCGGCTTCGAGGTGCTCCTCGCCGCCTCGTTCGTCCTGCTGACCCTGGGCGCGAGCGCCGACCGCGTCCGCGCGGGCGTCTCGTACGTCATGGTCTCGATGGTGTCCTCGCTGGTCTTCCTCGTGGGCATCGCCTTCGCCTACGCCGCCACGGGCACCTTGAACCTCGCCCAGATGGCACTGCGGATGGACGAGATCTCACCGGGCACCCGGGCCGCGATCTTCGGTGTGCTGCTCGTGGCCTTCGGTATCAAGGCCGCGGTCTTCCCGCTGTCGTCGTGGCTTCCCGACTCCTACCCCACCGCGCCCGCGCCGGTCACGGCCGTCTTCGCCGGCCTGCTGACCAAGGTCGGTGTGTACGCGATCATCCGGGCGCACACTCTGCTGTTCCCGGGCGGCGAACTCGACGACGTCCTGCTCGTCGCAGGTCTGCTCACGATGATCATCGGCATCCTCGGCGCGATCGCGCAGAACGACATCAAGCGTCTGCTGTCGTTCACGCTCGTCAGCCACATCGGCTACATGATCTTCGGCGTCGCGTTGTCGTCGCAGACCGGTCTCGCGGGCGCCGTCTACTACGTCGGCCACCACATCCTCGTGCAGACCACCCTGTTCCTCGTGGTGGGTCTCATCGAACGCCAGGCCGGGTCGGCCTCGCTGCGACGCCTCGGCAGCCTCGCGCTCATGTCCCCGCTGCTGGCGGTCCTGTTCCTCATCCCGGCGCTCAACCTGGGCGGTATCCCGCCGTTCTCCGGGTTCATCGGCAAGGTCGCCCTGCTGCAGGCCGGCGCGGAGGACGGTTCGGTCCTCGCCTGGGTCCTCGTCGCCGGTGGTGTCCTGACCAGCCTCCTGACGCTGTACGTCGTGGCGCGTATCTGGACGAAGGCATTCTGGCGGGCACGCGCCGACGCCCCCGAAGGCGACCTCGCCGACATCGGTCCCTCGGCGCTGATCGACGAATCCGCCACCGACATCTCCTTCGAGGAACGCCCGGACGTCGGCCGGATGCCGGCGGCGATGCTCGTCCCCACGGTCTGGCTCGTGGCGATCGGTGTGTCGTTGACGGTCTTCGCCGGTCCCCTGCTCGACATCAGCAACCGTGCCGCGGAGAACCTGCGCGACCGCACCGTGTACATCGAGGCCGTGCTGGGTGGTGAGCAGCAATGATGAAACGCGCCAACGTCCTGCGCATGTTCGTCGTGGGATGGACGACGCTGGTCTGGGTCCTGCTGTGGGGCACCTTCAGCATCGCCAACATCCTCGGCGGCGTGGTCGTCTCGCTCGTCGTCATGTTCGTGCTGCCGCTGCCGCGTGTGCCCGTCGAAGGGCGCGTGCACGTGTGGTCCGCGATGCGACTCGGTGCGGTGATCTTCGGCGAGACCATCCGCTCGACGATCAACGTGGCGTGGCTCGCGATCCGGCCTTCCCCGCCGCCGGTCACCGGCGTGCTGCGCTGCCGGCTCACCATCAAGTCCGACCTGGTGCTGACACTGTGGACGGACATCATGAACAACATCCCGGGCACCATGGTGCTCGAGATCGACCAGGTGCGGCGGATCATGTACGTGCACGTCCTCGACGTGAGTACCGACAAGGCCGTGGCCGACTTCTACCGTTCCGCCCGCCTCATCGAGCGCCTCCTCATCCGGACGTTCGAACGCGAGTCGGAATGGCAGGCCAGCCCCTGGCGCAGCGGAACGGAGGAACTGACGTGACCGTGACACTGGCGATCGCGGGGGCACTGTTGTTCGTCTCCGCGGTCCTGATCACCTACCGCGTGATCGCGGGTCCCAACTCCCTCGACCGGCTCGTCGGCGTGGATGCCCTGCTCGCGCTCGGCATCTGCGGCATCGCGATCTGGGCGGTGTACACACGCGACACATCGGTGCTGCCCGCCACCGTGGCGCTGGCCCTGGTCGGCTTCATCGGATCGGTGTCCGTGGCTCGATTCCGGGTGCGTGACGAAGGATGACGACGATCATCGACACCTTCGCCCACATCCTGATCCTCATCGGGGCGGTCATCTCGCTGACCGCCGCGATCGGCGTGGTGCGTTTCCGCGACACCCTGTCGCGCATGCACCCTGCCACGAAGCCCCAGGTGGTGGGTCTGTTGTTCGTGCTGGGCGGTTCCATGATCATCCTGCGTAGTTCGGTCGACATCTGGATGATGGCCCTGGCGGGCATGTTCATGGTGCTCACCGCCCCCGTGATCGCCCACCGGGTCGGCCGCGTCGCCTACCGGGAGCAGCTCGGTCGCGACGGTCTGCTCGACGAGGACGCTCCCGGCAGTGCCTGACAACCGATGAGGGCCTGACGGCCGGGACGTCCTCGGCCGATCACTCCTTCAGTTCCTGCACGAGCGAGTCCACCACCGCGACGAGATCGCCGTCCGTTCGTTCCGCGAGCCGCCGCTGACGCTGATAGGACGCTCCCCGCACCGGGATGTCCGCGACCCGCGCGAGTTCGTCGGCGCAGCCGAGCCGCACCGCGGTGGGCATGATCTGCTCGAGCAGATCGTTCAGGTCGTCGGTGACCAGCCGCTCGGTGCACACAGGATCGAGAATGACCTCCGCGTCGAGTCCGTAACGCGCCGCACGCCACTTGTTCTCCTTGACGTGCCACGGCTGCAGCACGGGCAGTTCCTCGCCCCGTTCGAGACATTCGTCGAAGTAGACGACGAGCGAATGCACGAACGCGACGAGGGCGGCCAGTTCCGCGCGGTTGGTGATGCCGTCGAAGACCCGGACCTCGAGGGTGCCCCATTTCGGCGCCGGCCGGATGTCCCAGTGCATGCCCCCGGGGTGGCTGATGACTCCGGACTCGAGCTGGTCGGCGATGAACTCCGCGTACTGCGGCCAGTCGGCGAAGTGGTAGGGCAGACCGGCGGTCGGCAACTGCTGGAACATCAGCGCGCGGTTGCTCGCGTAGCCCGTGTCGTAGCCCGCCCAGATCGGCGACGAGGCCGACAACGCGAGCATGTGGGGATACTTCACGAGCATGGCGTTGAGGATCGGGATGACCTTCTCCGCCGAAGAGATCCCCACATGGACGTGCACTCCCCAGATGAGCATCTGCCGTCCCCACCAGCGGGTACGGTTGATCATCTCGTCGTAGTCCGGGGAAGGCGTGACGGTCTGGTCGGTCCACTGCGCGAACGGGTGGGTACCGGCGCACATCAGGTCCACGCCGTTCGGGTCGGCGGCACGTCGCAGCAGCGACAGCGACTCGGACAGGTCGTCGACCGCCTCGGCGACCGTGTCGTGGACGCCGGTGACGAGTTCGACGGTGTTGCGCAGGAACTCCTTGGTCAACCGCGGGGTCTCCCCCGCGATCTCCTTCACCCTGTCGAAGACGACCGCCGCGCTGTTCGAGAGATCGCGGGTGGTCTTGTCCACCAGAGCAATCTCCCATTCCACGCCGATCGTGGGACGGGGTGATCCCGGAAACGCGACTGCCACGTCTCGATCCAACCACAGGGCCCCGCCGACGGATGTCCGTCTGCGGGGCCCTGTGTCGGGAATTACCTGCGATCGAGTCTCAGGAGATGCGGACTCCGGTCACTCGATGACGCCGCACGCGAGGCGTGCGCCGAGGTTGTCCTGGTGCACGACCACCGAGGCGCCGTCCTCACCCTCGAGGTCCTCGAGGCCGAAGGCCGAGGTGGTGACGGTGGCGGTGGCGGTGCCGTCCTCACGGACGACGAGCGAGACCAGATCGCCGCTCTCCGGAACGGAGGTGTTGCCACCGGCCTGCAAGTGGGCGCCGGCGGACAGGAACGCGCCGGGCTCGCCACCGTCCGGAGCGGTGGACTCGGCCTCGCAACGGCCGAACTCGTGGATGTGGACACCGTGGTAGCCGGGCTCGAGACCCTCGACGTCGACGGTCACCTCGATGTTGCCGCCGTTCTCGGCGAACGACACGGTGCCGGCCGACTCGCCGTCGACCGTGGTGAGCTCGGCGGTGAGCGCAGCAGCGGTGGCGGAGCCACCGGCGTGCGACTCGCTGCCGCCCTCGGTGCCGTGGTCGTCGCCGTGGGCCTCGGAAGCGGGTGCGGCGGATCCCGTCCACACCGGCGGCGTCGTCCCCGGCTCGGTGCTCGCCTCCTCGCTGTTCGAGCACGCAGTCAGGCCCACCGCGGCGATCGCGACGATCGGGGCCAGAGCACGCCAGGACATGCGACGGGTGGAACTGGAGACCATCAAACCGCTCCTTCGAAGTGCCGAAAAGTCACCCGATCATAACCGGGCGTCTCCGGCGCCCACCCGGTGGCGGACCGACACGGTTCCGGCGCTAACGCGAAGTGACGATGACGATCACTCCGGGGGCGGCGTCGCGGATGCCCTCGAAGCGCGGTTGCGCGGTCACACCGAGCGACTCGGCGACGGCTGTCGCGGTCTGCTGCTCTCCGGGAGACGACCCGTAGAACACCGAGGTCTGCGGGAGCAGGCCCTCGCTGTAGTTGCCCGTTTCACTGATGGTGTATCCCTCGTCCTCGAGGTAGGCCGCGGTCTGCGCGGCGAGGCCCGCGACCTCCGAGTTGTTGAACACGCGTATCGGAGCCGTCGCGGCCGGAGACGTGCCGGCGGCGAGCGAGGTTCCACTCGCCGCGGGCAGGGAGGGAACCGAGGTCGCGGCCGCGGTGGTGGTGGTGGTCGCGCCTGTTCCGGAGGCAGACGTGCCACCGTTCGCGGCAGCAGGCGCGGGCGCGGAGGGCACCGCGGCCGAGCGCGTGGACGGTGCGGCCGGCGCCGCGGCGGTCGTCGTCGTGGGTGCCGCCGCGGGAGCCGGTTCGTCGTCGGAATCACCGAGCGAGGCGAAACCCAGACCGGCGAACAGGATGCCCAAGGAGATCAGGACCATCGCGAACGCACGCAGAGGCGGTCCCGAGGGTGCGGGCGCGCGGCTGGGGATCTCGGGGGTTCTGCTCACGACCTCGACCATAGTTGCCCGAGCACACGCAGCGCTGCCGACCGGCCGCGCGTGTCGACATCGCAGTATCCGGCCCGGAAGCCGCCCGTCTAGCGGGTGTCGAAACCGAGCCGGCGGGCCGCGCGGGCCTTCTGACGGCTCGAACGCAACCGCCGCAGCCGCTTGACCAGCATCGGATCGGCGGCGAGCGCCTCGGGACGATCCACCAGAGCATTGAGCACCTGGTAGTAGCGGGTGGCGGAGAGACCGAAGAGTTCCTTGATGGCGTCCTCCTTGGCACCGGCGTACTTCCACCACTGCCGTTCGAACGCCAGGATGTCGAGATCGCGACGGCTCAGGCCGTTCGCCTCGTCGCCGGTGGGTTCCTGCGCGGATGCGCCGTCGCCCTGCGGGGACACGAGATCGGACCGGTCGTTGCCGTGCGCTGCTGCGCCGTCCATTTCCCTCCTCGACTGACTGGATCACACCGTGACGAAGAGTCCTTGCGTCTCGGCGGAAGTCATTCAATCACGGGGTGGGGACACATACCGGTTCGAGAACGCCGCGAGTCGATCCCATTATCCTGTGTCACCATGGCCATTCTTCCCATCGTCATCGTCGGCGACCCCGTCCTGCACAACCCGACCCGGCCGGTGACCGAGTCACCCGCCGAACTCGCTCAGCTGATCGCCGACATGTTCGAGACGATGGACGCGGCCAACGGCGTCGGCCTCGCCGCCAACCAGGTCGGTGTCGACAAGCGACTGTTCGTCTACGACTGCCCCGACCGCGACGAGTCCGGCAAGGTCGCGCGCCGGCGTGGCGTCGTCGTCAACCCGATCCTCGAGACCTCCGAGATCCCGGAGACGATGCCCGACCCCGAGGACGATCTCGAGGGCTGCCTGTCCGTGCCCGGCGAGAACTTCCCCACCGGTCGCGCCGACTGGGCGAAGGTCACCGGTACCGACGAGAACGGTGAGCCCGTCGAGATCGAGGGCCACGGATTCTTCGCTCGCATGCTGCAGCACGAGGTCGGGCACCTCGACGGCTTCCTGTACGTCGACGTGCTGATCGGGCGCAACGCCCGCGCCGCGAAGAAGACCATCAAGCGCGCCGGCTGGGGTGTCCCGGGCCTGACCTGGCTCCCGGGTTCGGTGGAGGACCCGTTCGGCCACGACGACGAGGACGACTGACGAGGCGACCGGCGAACCGTCGATGACGACCGACCGTCCGGCCCCGTCCGTACCCCTCGGCACCCGGGTGGTGCTGCGGTACCGCCTGCCCGCCGGCTACAGCCACCCGATGACCGACGTCATCGGTGAACTCGTCTCCGTCGAACCGGTGGTCTCGGTGCGCACCGCCGACGGTCGTGTCGTCCAGGTGTCCCCCACCTCGGTCGTCGCGCTCAAGCCGATCGCGGCGCGGCCGATCCGCGTCTCGGAGATCCGCGCGCTCGAGCACGCCGCCGCCGCGGGGTGGCCCGGTCTCGAATCGGCCTGGGTGGACGGCTGGCTCGTGCGCGCCGGGCACGGTTTCACCCGGCGCGCCAATTCGGCGACGCCGCTGGGTGAACGCGGCACCGTGGCCGACCCCGCCGATCCGGCCGTCCGCGCCCGGCTCCGCGAATGGTTCGCGGCGCGCGGACTGCCGCTGCGACTGCTGGTACCCGATCGCCTCGCCCGGGTCCCCGAGGGGTGGCCGACCTCGGAGCCGGTACTCGTGATGGGCGCCGACCTCGCGAACGTCCCCTTGCCGCCGGAGCCCTCCCCCGTCACGATCACCGACCGGCCGGACGCCGACTGGATGTCGCTCCACCGCGCCGACGCCGACCCGCTGCTCGCGCAGGACGTGCTCGGCTCGGTGGCCGCGGGGATCCTCAGGTTCGGCCGCATCGGAGCACCCGGGCAGCCGCCCCTCGCGATCTGCCGCGCGGCGATCACCGACGCGCCGGACCGACGCCGCTGGGTGGGTCTGTCGACCGTCGAGGTCGCTCCCGAACACCGGCGTCGCGGACTCGGCACACTCGTGTGCGGCGCCCTGCTGCGCTGGGCACGCGAGCAAGGCGCGACCCACGCATATCTGCAGGTCGAGGAGTCGAACACCGCGGCGCGCGCCCTGTATCGCGAACTCGGCTTCGTCGACCACCACCGCTACCGGTACGCCTCCGAACCCGTCGGATAGGTCGCCTACAGTGGGCGTGTGCGCCTTGCTACCTGGAATGTGAACTCCGTCCGTGCCCGTACCGACCGCATCCTCGACTGGTTGCAGCGAACCGACACGGATGTGCTCGCGATGCAGGAAACCAAGTGCAAGGACGAGCAGTTCCCGTACGAACGCTTCGAGGAACTCGGCTACCGCGTCGCGCACGTCGGACTGAGCCAGTGGAACGGTGTGGCCATCGCGTCGCGCGTGGGCCTCGACGACGTGCAGATCGGCTTCGAGGACCAGCCCGGTTTCTCCAAGGACCCGGAGGTCGATCCGGCGCTCGAAGCGCGGGCGATCGGCGCGACGTGCGCGGGTGTGCGCGTGTGGAGCCTGTACGTCCCCAACGGCCGCGATCTGAACGACCCGCACTACACCTACAAGCTCGACTGGCTCGCCAAGTTGCGCGCCGACGCGCACGCCTGGGCCACCGCAGCGCCCGAGCAGCCCATCGCGCTGGTCGGCGACTGGAACGTCGCCCCCACCGACGACGACGTGTGGGATCCGGCCTTCTTCGAGGGCAAGACGCACACCTCGCAGCCCGAGCGCGACGCCTTCCACGCGTTCGCCGAGGTCGGCTACACCGACGTCGTCCGTCCGTACGCGCCCGGCCCCGGGGTGTACACCTACTGGGACTACACCCAGCTGCGCTTCCCCAAGAAGCAGGGCATGCGGATCGACTTCGTCCTCGGATCACCGGCCTTCGCGGCACGGGTGACGGGCGCCGAGATCGACCGCAACGAACGCAAGGGCAAGGGCGCGAGCGACCACGCACCGGTCATCGTCGACCTCGACCTCTGAGCGGATTCGATCGCTGAGCGGATTCCTGGCCGGGTGAACCGCCCGCGCAAGCATCAGGCCTTGTGGGCGGGCACCTTGCGCTGCGGTTGCCTGCGCCGATTCTCCTTGCGCTGGGGTTCCGTGCGCTGAGCTTCCGTGCGCGGCGGCTCGAGAGCCACGACGACGTCGCGGTAGTTCTCGTGCGACGACAGGAACCGCTGCACATAGGTGCACACCGGTCGCACCCGCCAACCTCGGCTGCGCGCGAGATCGAGCGAACCACCGACGAGGACGGCCGCGAGACCCCGATGGCCGAAATCCTCGACGATCACGGTGTGCATGAAGTCGACGACCGGCGGGTTCGGCGCCGGAGCGCGTTCGAAGTCGTAGTACCCCAGGATGCCGACGAGATCGCCGTTGAGGCGCAGTTCGAACCGGTTCTGGTCGGCGTTGTCCGACACGGCGAGGTCCGGCGAACTCGTGTTCATGAGCGCCTCCAATGGGGGTGTTGCGTGATCGAACTGTGACCTATGCCACTATAGAGCAACGAGGCGGCCACCGGCGGCAACGCTGTCGTGTTTCGCAAAGTGCACCCGCCTCAGCGCCGCCCGGCCGTGATCGAACACACCCTCGGTAGGGTGTCCGCGTGGACCTTCTGCCCCTGTCGCCTCGAGGCGAGACCCCGGTTCGAGCCCTCACCATCGCCGGCACCGACTCCGGAGGCGGAGCCGGCATCCAGGCCGACTCCCGCACGATGGCGATGTGCGGTGTGCACGCATGCGTCGCGGTGGCCGCCGTGACCGTCCAGAACTCCGTCGGCGTCCGCGGATTCCATGAGATCCCCGCCGAGACCGTGGCCGACCAGGTGCGGTGCGTGGTCGAGGACATCGGGGTGTCCGCAGCGAAGACGGGCATGCTCGCCTCCACGCAGATCATCGAGGCCGTCGCGCAGGTGTGCTCCGAGGTGGGCATCGGCCGCGACATGGAGGTGCCGCTCGTCGTCGACCCGGTCTGCGCCTCGATGCACGGCGACCCGCTGCTGCACTCCGACGCGCTCGACGCGATCCGCGGGGTGCTCATCCCCCTCGCCACCGTCGTCACCCCGAATCTCGACGAGGTACGGCTGATCACGAGCATCGACGTCGTCGACGACGCGTCGGCACGGCGCGCCGCCGAAGCGCTCCATGCGCTCGGCGCCCAGTGGGTGATCGTCAAGGGCGGTCACCTGCGCAGCTCGGAGAAGAGCACCGACCTGCTGTTCGACGGCGACCGTTTCCTCGAGTTCAGCACGCCGCGCATCGAGACCGGTAACGACCACGGCGGCGGCGACACGCTCGCGGCCGCGATCGCGTCGGCCCTCGCGCACGGCCGGTCGGTGCCCGAGGCCGTCGAGTTCGCGAAGGAATGGATCACGAAGTGTCTCGAGTGGTCCTACGACCTCGGTCACGGCCACGGCCCGGTCAACCCGTTGTGGCGCCTGCACGAGCGCTGACCGCGCCCGCTCTCACTCGGTGAACTCGGCGCGCACCTCGGCCCGCTGGTCACCGGTGGGCACCCCGTCGGGTCCGTCGATCGAATTCGCGTAGACGGCCGTGCCGTAGGCGACGGCGGCGGCCGCCGCGGCGAACGCGTCTCGGTCGATGCCGGCCAGGGTGTCCTCGGGGGTGTGGTAGTTGGGGTCGAAGGGCCGGTCGGCGGTGCCACCCCACAGGTCGGCCTGTTCGGGGGTCTTGACGTCGTCGGCGCCGGTGAACACTCCGCCCGCGGGGATGCCGAAGGCGACGAACGGACCGTAATCGGAGCGGCCGTCGAAATCCGTTCCGCCGACCTCGATTCCGCGTTCGTCGAAGAACTGCGCGAAGGTCCGTTCGATACCCGCCGAGCCCTCCGGCCCGGGTCCTTCACCGACCGCGTCGGAGTCGTCGCCGTCGAACACCAGATATCCGGCGTTGGGCGAGCCGAGCATGTCGAAGTTCAGATACAGGGCGATGTCGAGTCGTTCCTCGTCGGACAGCGACTCGACGTACCTCGTGGAGCCGACCAGTCCGACCTCCTCGGCGCCCCAGAACGCGAACCGCACGGCGTTGGTCACGCCCGGCTCGCTGCCGAGTTGCAGCGCGGTCTCGAGGACGGCGGCGACGCCGGTTCCGTTGTCGTTGATCCCCGGTCCTTCGGGGACGCTGTCGAGGTGCGCGCCGACGACGACCACGTCGTCGGTCGAACCGGTGCGCGTCTGCGCGATCACGTTGCGCGACTTCCGGTCCTCGGTGCGAGTCTGGAGTGTCACCGTCACGGTGGTCGCGGCGGACAGACGCTCGGCGTCGGCCCCGGCCACCCCACCGACCGGGATGCGGGGGTTCGATTCCGCCCCGAGACCGGCGGCCGCGAGCGGGCCGTCCTCGTTGTTGGCGACGAGCAGCGCGGCCGCTCCCCGTTCGGCGGCGACCTGCTCCTTGACGGCGAAGGTGCACACGCCGCGATCGACGATCACCACCGCGCCGGTCGCGTCGATGCCGTCGTAGTCGGTGGCCTCGCAACCGGGGGTGTCGTCGGGGGCGATGCGCACGACACGCGCGGTGAGCCCCTCCGGTCCCGTCGACGGCGACATGCCGAGTGCGCTCACGCCCATCGACTCCCCGTCGACGGTGAGCTGCTCGTTCTCGACGGTGAACAGGGTCGTGTCGAACTCCGGTGTCTGCACGTCGAATCCGGCGTCGCGCAGGGCTCCGGCGACGTAGTCGACGCTCGCGTCGTAGCCGGGGGTCCCGAGCGAACGGTTTCCGTCGTTCTCACCGGCGATCCGTTCGAGTTCCGTCAGGTGCGTCATGACGGCATCGAGCTGCACGGCGTCGGCGAGCGCCGTCGGGTCGACGGGCGGCGCCTCCACCTCCGCCTCCGAGCATCCCGCCGCCAGCAGTACACCGGCGGCGATCAGCGCCGCTCCCCGCATGCCGTATCTCGTCTGCGCCCGCGCCATCGACCGAGCGTACAAAAAAGCACTGCGCCGCACGGGGAAACCGTGCGGCACAGTGCGTCGAAGCAGTACCTCGGGCGTGCCGAGGCGGAACCTCAGGCGTCGCGGCGGTTGACCACCACGAGCGAGGCCGCGAACACCAGGAACGAGAAGGCCGCGAAGTACACGAGCGAACCCCATGGACCCCAATGGAATTCGATGCCCTGCCCGATGCCCAGGAAATTGTTCGCGTTCGCGAACGGCAGGAACGGCTGGATCTCGCGCCCCACCGAACCGAACAACGCGAACAACGACTCGAGGAGCAGCGGCCACAGCATCAGCAGCGCGATCGTGCCGGCCGACTGCCGCAGCAGCGTGCCCACACCGATCGCGAGGAAGACGCACAGGAACGCGTAGATCGCGGTGCCGTAGACCGCACGCCACGCCGTGTCGCCGCTGAGGACGAGTTCGCGACCTGCGTCGGGCCCGGCCAGCGCCTTCGCGAGGTAGAAGGCACCGAACGAGACCGCGAGTGTCAGCACCGCGCCCAGCACGCCGATGAGCAGCGCCTTCATCGTCAGGAGCAGGGTGCGGTTCGGGGTGGCCTGGAAGGTCGTGCGGATGACCCCGAAGCGGTACTCGCTGGTGACCGACAGGGCCGCGAGGATCATGAGCACCAGCACGCCGAAGCCGGTGACGCCGCTGACCGCGACGTCCACGGTCGGATAGAACCGTCCCAGTTCGTCGTCCATCCCGGCCGATGCGCGGGAGACCGACCCGAGGATCGCGGCCAGACCCAGGCCGAGGGCGACGATGACGACGGTGCACCACAGCGGTGACTGCACCGACGTGAGCTTGATCCGTTCGGCCCGCAGTGTGTCGAGCGCCGTACTCATCACAATCCACCCTTCATGACGTCGTCGACTCCGGATCCGTGGTATTCGACCTCGCCACCGGTGAGTTTCATGAACGCTTCCTCGAGCGACGCGTTGCGTCCCGCGAGTTCGTGCAGCACGATCGACCGGGTCGCGGCGAGTTCGCCGATCTCCGCGGCCGGAGCGCCCGAGACGTGCAGGGCACCGTCGTCCTCCCGCACAGTGTGTCCGCGCTCGGTGAGCGCGATGCGCAGCTCGTCGAGCTGCGGGCTGCGCACGACGACGAACGAGTCGGAGGCGCGGTCTACGAACGCCTTCACCGAGGTGTCGGCGATGAGCCGTCCACGGCCGATGACGATGAGATGTTCGGCGGTCTGCGCCATCTCCGAGAGCAGGTGGCTGGACACGAGTACCGTGCGGCCTTCCGCGGCGAGCGCCTGCATGAACCGCCGGATCCACACGATGCCCTCGGGGTCGAGACCGTTGACCGGTTCGTCGAACAGCAGCACGCGCGGGTTGCCGAGCAGTGCGGCGGCGAGACCGAGTCGCTGCGACATGCCGAGCGAGAAGCCGCCGGCACGCTTGCCCGCGACCTCCGTCAGACCCACCTGGCGCAGCACTTCGTCGACGCGCGAGGCGGGCAGACCGTTCGACGCGGCCAGCCAGGCGAGATGCGCCCGCGCCGACCGGTTGGGATGCACCCACTTCGCGTCGAGCAGCGCCCCGACGGTGGTGAGCGGCCGTGTCAGCTCGCTGTACGGCTTCCCTTCGATCAGTGCGGTTCCCGAGGTCGGCCGGTCCAACCCCAGGATCATGCGCATCGTGGTGGACTTCCCCGCCCCGTTGGGGCCGAGGAAGCCGGTGACGATGCCGGGACGGACCGTGAACGTCAGGTCGTCGACCGCGGTCGTGGACCCGAAGGTCTTGGTCAAGCCGGTCACTTCGATCATGCGCACCACCCTACGTGCGGCTCCGGCGAGCGCATCCCGGAGCCGCAGGCGGGTGCGTCAGGGGACGAAGACCTCGGTCGTGACCGGGATGCTCGGTCGCTCGGTACGCATCGTCAGGACGACGCGGCCCGGCCCGGGGAACACGTGCATGAACAACGGCCGGGTGCTCGTGTGGAAGGCCGGCACGAAGCGGGTCTCCGTACCGCGGGCACCGGTGTCGAGGTTGTGCCAGTCGAAAGCGACGGTGACGTCGCAGTTCAGGATGCTCGGCGTCCACTCGCCGAGAAGCGAGTAGCCCTGCGTGATCCGCAGTTCGATCCCGTGGGTGGCACCCGCCACCGAGTAGATCGCGTAGGACTCGTCGAGCGGGCCGTCGAAGGCGGTTCCACCCGCGCGCACGATGCCGGCGCAGATGCCGTCGCCCAGTGTCAGCACGGGAGGCGTGGCCAGCTGCGTCATCTCGCACGTCCTCGGTCCGGTGTTCGACCGGCTCAGCTGGCACGGCTCCTGGGCGCCTGCCACGCCCGGTGCCGTGACGGCGACGGCGACACCCATGAGCCCGGCAGCCGCGGCGGAAAGGATTCGGTGTGCAATTGTCATGCCCGGGGATCGTACCGACCGCACGGTATCCCGTCACGCGATAATCGGAAAACCCCTGAACACGAAGATTCTCAAGGGTTTTCCGTAACGGTCACGGCTCCATCGGCGAAGATGCCTGAGCCCAGAAGCGTTTCGGGATCCGACCGGCGTGCCGGGCACGGAATCCCGCCTCGACGGCGTGGCGCATCGCCGACGCCATCAGCGCCGGATCCTTCGCGCGGGTGACGGCGGTCGCGAGCAGCACGGCGTCGCAACCGAGTTCCATCGCGAGCGCCGCGTCGGAGGCGGTTCCGATTCCCGCGTCGAGGATCACCGGCACACCCGCCGCCTCGACGATCATCTCGATGTGGTGCGGATTCGAGATGCCGAGGCCGGTCCCGATCGGCGAGCCGAGCGGCATCACCGCGGCACAACCGACATCCTCGAGCCGTCGCGCGAGGACGGGATCGTCGGTCGTGTACGGCAGGACGACGAAGCCGTCGTCGACGAGTTGTTCGGCCGCGGAGACGAGTTCGATGGCGTCGGGCAGCAGCGTCCGTTCGTCGGCGATGACCTCGAGTTTCACCCAGTCGGTCTCCAGCGCCTCCCGCCCGAGCTGGGCGGTCAGCACGGCCTCCTTCGCGCCGCGGCACCCGGCGGTGTTCGGCAGCGGTTCGATGCCGAGACGGCGCAGCAGGTCGAGGACACCTGTTCCGGAGGCCGCGTCGACGCGGCGCATCGCGACGGTGGTCAGCTCGGTACCCGACGCGACGAGTGCCTCCTCGAGCACGGCCAGGTTCGCCGCGCCACCGGTTCCGGTGATCAGCCGCGACCCGAAGGTGCGGCCGGCGATGGTCAGCTGCGGCAGGTCGGCGCCGGGATCGTGTGTGTCAGCCACCTTGGACCGCCGTGAGGATCTCGATGCTCGCTCCGCGCGTGACCGGCTCCGACCAGCGGCCGCGCGGGCACACGACACCGTCGACGGCGACCGCGATTCCCTTCTCGGGCAGACCGAGCTCGTTCAACAGCTGCGACACGGTCGGGGCCGCGTCGTAGTACTTGTCCTCACCGTTGACGGTGATGCCCACGGACACGTTCGTCATCCCACACTCGCTTCCGTAATTCGTCCAGGACAGGCGTATTGCGCGTCGGCCAGCGACCGCCCACCGAGTTCGGCGAGCACCGCGTCGACGGTGAGCGGCGTGAGCAGCACACCGTTGCGGCCGTGGCCGGTCGCGGCGACGACACGATCGGAGAGCCGGCCGATCAGCGGCAGATTGTCGGGGGTCATCGGGCGCAGGCCCGCACTCGCCTCGAACAGTTCGTACTCGCCGAGCGCCGGGAAGATCCGCTCGGCGTCGGCGATCAGATCGCGCACCCCGGCCACCGTGACCTGCGTGTCGGACGCCTCGTACTGCGTCGCGCCCACGACGAGACCGTCGTGGCGGGGCACCAGATAGGCGGGGCGACCGTGGACACTCGCGCGCACGGTGCGCTGCGGCGGCGGGGTCGCGGCGGGCCGCACCCGCAGGCGCAGGATCTCGCCCTTGACCGGACGGACCGGAAGTCCCGGCCACAGTCGCGCCGACGCCGAGCCGGCGGCGAGCACCACCTGGTCGTCCGAGAGATCGGCGAGGTCGTGCACGGCGGAGTCGGAGAAACGCACCCCGGCCCCGGTGGCCGCGACGCGCAGGGCGTCGACGAGCGCGCGGTTGTCGACCGACGACTCGGTGGGTGCGAGCAGTCCGAGACGCACCTTCGGACCGAGCGACGGTTCGAACTCCCGGATCTCGGCACGGGAGAGCAGACGCATCTCGTGCCCCCGCTCCCCGACCCATTCGGCGACGGTCCGCAGGTCGGCCGCGTCCGCCGCATCGAGCGCGACGGTCAGCGACGCCTCGGCGGTGAACACGTCGACGCCGGTCTCCGCGCGCAGTGCCTCCGCGAATCCCGGCCAGCGGTCGAGCGAGGCCGCACCCAGGGACAGCACGTGGTCCTCGCCGGGCCAGCCCTCGGACAGCGGGGCCAGCATTCCCCCGGCCACCCACGAGGCGCCGCTACCGGGATTCGGGTCGTGCACGGTCACGATGTGCCCCGAGCGGGCCGCGCGCCATGCGATCGACAGCCCGATCACTCCGCCACCCACGACGGCCACAGTTGCCATTGGTCCACCTCACTCCCTGCGCCGGCATGATCCGGGTCAGGTCATAACGGTCGGGGCCGGCAGGCCCCCTCTCAGCCCCGCGAACCTCGGGACTCCCGTGTCGTCACTTTCTGCCTAGAGGCTACCGTCTTGGTCGTGACCACCTATCGCGGCAACCATCCCGACCCGCGCGGCCGCCTCGCGACCGCCCGGTTGTACCTGTGCACCGACGCTCGCCGGGACACCGGCGACCTCGCACGGTTCGTCGAGGAGGCCCTCGCCGGTGGGGTCGACATCGTCCAGTTGCGCGACAAGGACTCGGCCGGCGAGAAGAAGTTCGGACGCCTCGAGGCACGCGAGGAACTCGCCGCCCTCGAGATCATCGGCGAGGCGTGTGCACGCCACGGTGCGCTCCTCGCCGTGAACGACCGCGCCGACATCGCGCTCGCGGCGGGCGCCGACATCCTGCATCTCGGTCAGGGCGACCTGCCGGTGCGGCACGCACGGCAGATCCTCGGCGACGAGATCGTCATCGGCCGCTCGACGTCGAGTCGGGCGCAGGCCGCGCTCGCCGACATCGAGGAGGGCGTCGACTACTTCGCGTCCGGGCCGGTGTGGGACACCCCGACCAAGCCGGGACGCACCGCGGCGGGGCTGGAGGTGACGCGCGAGGTCGCGCAGTCGCAGCCGGCACGGCCGTGGTTCGCGATCGGCGGCATCGATCTCGAGCGGCTCCCCGAGGTGCTCGACGCCGGGGCCACGCGGGTCGCGGTGGTCCGGGCGATCACGAAGGCCTCCGATCCGCGGGCAGCCGCGGCAGCACTGAAGGCCGCACTGCCGGCCTGAAAGGCGGCGGAAGACCGCACGCCGGCCTGAAAGGCGGGTAAGACCGCACGCCGGCCTGAAAGGCGGGTAAGACCGCACTTGCGGCTGGAGGCGTTACAGCCAGCCCAGCACGGCCGAGGGCGACATCGCGATCGTGCCCTCGGGCAACCGCGCGCGCAGGCCGCGATCCGCGGTGACCACGACCGTCACCCCCGGATCCACCACGGCCGTCGCGGTGGAGGCGAGCCGGGCCAGTTCGTCGTCGCCGCTGCCGTCCGCGCTGTGCACCGGGATCCGGACGTCGTCGATCGTCGCGTCGCGGGCATGCCCTTCGAGGACTGCTTCGACGCGGGGGACCCAACCGAACGTCCCGTCGGGAAATTCGACCGTGCGGGGCAGGACCGCGGCGAGGTCGGCGAGCAGGGCGCTCGTCGCGCCGGGGCGGTCGCGCCACCATCCGGTGGGGCCGCTCGCACCGAGCACGTTTGCGGTGTCGAGCAGCATGCGTACCGGTGAGGTGCGCAGCGACGGCCACGCCTCGGCGAAGCCGCTGTGCAGCGGCATCGCCTCGACCTCCGGTTCGGGCACCCAGCGCAGTTCGGTGCTCTCCTGGTTGAGGCTGGTCACGAGCGTTTCGGTGGCGTCGGCGACGACGGTGGTGTAGGTCCATCCGCCCGCGAGACCGGAGGTGACGCGTTCGGCGCGCACCGTCACGGCCGCGACATCGATGCCGGCCTCCTCGTGGGCCTCCCGCACGGCGGCGTCGACGGTGCTCTCGTGCGAGTCGCGGGCTCCGCCGGGAAGTGCCCAGGTGCCACCCTGGTGCGACCATGCCGCCCGATGCTGCAGGAGAACCGCGGGGCGACCGTCCGCGAGCGGAGCGCGCAGCAGCAGACCTGCGGCACCGTGTCGTCCCCAGCGCTTCTCACCGTCCGGTCCGACCGCCCAGCCGTCACCGTCTCCACGCATTGCGTCCGCCTCTCCGACCCGCCCTCGTCCGGGCCTGTGCCCGGTACCGGATCCCCGCCGTCCGTGGACGGCAACAATACCGCCGGGCTGCTTATATGCTCCCCTCAGACCGCTCGACACGAGGAAGGGAGTGCCCGGTGGACGTACGGATCACCCCTCCCTTCGCTCCTGTCGAGAGCCACATCCGCGACGACGCCGATACGGACACTCCGGACGCCCGGTTCGACGACGCCCGTGCCCTGCTGCGATCCACGCCGGTCCGGTTGGTGGTCCTGGGGGTGGTGCTCACCGTGCTGCTCGTCGCCTCGGCAGCGGTCTCCGCAACGATGGTGTCCGGCAGGCAGGCCACCCACGATCGTCTCCTCGCGTCCATCGAGCCGCTGGCCAGCGCGGCCCAGAATCTCTACAGCGCGCTGTCGGTGGCCGACGCCGCCGCCGTGACGGGCTTCATCTCGGGCGGACTCGAACCGGAGGCGGTGCGCAGTCGCTACATCCAGGCGACCGACGAAGCCGCGGAATATCTCGTCATCGCGGCGACCGGACTGACCGACGCCGACCGCGAGACCGCACACAATCTGACGGAGATCGGGCGGCTGCTGCCCGTCTACACGGGCCTCATCGAGACGGCCCGCACCAACAATCGCACCGGGCATCCGGTGGGCGCCGCATATCTCGGCGAGGCGTCGCACCTGATGCAGACCGAACTGCTCCCCGCCGCGCAGGAACTGCACACGCGCGGCGTCGCCGCCGTCGAGGACACCCAGCGCGACGCGGTGCGACCACCCTGGCTCGCGATCGGGCTGCTCCTCGTCACGGTCGCTGCCCTGTGCGTGGCGCACGTCGTCGTGAGCCGCCGCTCTCGTCGCACCCTCAATCCCGGAATCCTCGTCGCGATCGGCGCGACCGGCGCGCTGCTGTGCTGGTTGCTCGTCGCCGGCCTGGCCTCGTCGAGTGCCACCGAACGCGCCATCGAGCGCGGTGCGGCACCGCTCGCCGATCTCACCGAGGGACGGATCCTCGCCCAGCAGTCGCGTACCGCCGAGACCCTGCTGATCGCCCGGCGCGACACGACCGGCGCGTACGACGACACCTTCGGGACCAACATGTCGCGACTCGGCGACATTCTCGACGAGTACGCTCGCGATTCCGCCCTCGAGGCCGGCGCCGAGGCGGTGGAGACCGCCCGGTCGGCGCACGAGGCCTGGATCAACTCGCATGCACGCATGGTCGACGCCCTCGTCCGCGGCGACTACGCGGCGGCCTCGGTCCTCGCGGTCGGCGCAGGTCCCGGCGAGTCCACCGCGCGGTTCGTCGCTCTCGATGCCGCTCTGACGGAAGGAATCGACGACACCCGCACCGAACTGCGCGACAACGAGTTCCGCGCCTCCCGCACCCTCGCCGGCCTCGCACCGATGTCGGTGGTGCTGCTGACGGTGGCGCTGGTCGGCGTGTGGGTCGGTCTCCGGCCCCGGTTGAAGGAGTACCAGTGAGAAAGCGCGTTCTCGTTGCGAGCCTGTGCGTCGTCGCCGCACTCGCCGGCGGGTGCGCGACCGATCCCCCACCGCGCGCCCCCGGCCTCCAGGGGACGACGACCTCCCTCCCGCTCCCCGAGAACGCGCGGATGCTCGAGTCGTCGGTGGCCACACCTCCCGCCCCCGACTGCGGCGATCCCACCGCCTCGCTTCCCCCGGACCCGAATGCCACCGGACCTGCGATCGATCGGATCCGCACGCGCGGACGGCTGATCGTCGGTCTCGACACCGGCAGCAACCTCATGAGCTACCGCGACACCGCGACCGGGCGCATCACCGGTTTCGACGTCGACATCGCGCGCGAGATCGCCCGCGACCTCCTGGGCGACCCCGCTCTCGTCGACTACCGCATCCTGTCGTCGGCCGAGCGCGAGAAGGCGCTGCAGGACTCCACCGTCGACATCGTCGCGAAGACCATGAGCATCACGTGCGCCCGTCGCGAGAAGGTCGACTTCTCCACCGAGTACTTCCGGGCCCAGCAGCGTGTGCTCGTCGTCCGGGGATCCGACATCCGCTCCGCCGCTGATCTCGCCGGCCGGCGCGTGTGCATCGTCGAGGGCACGACCTCGCTGCTCCGGATGCGGGAGGTACAGCCGTCGGCGTCGATCCTCACCGTGCCGTCGTGGGCCGACTGCCTCGTCGTCCTCCAGCAACAGCAGGTCGACGCCGTGAGCACCGACGACACGATCCTCGCCGGACTCGCCTCGCAGGACCCCTATCTCGAACTCGTCGGCCCATCCCTGGGATCGGAGCCGTACGGAATCGGAATCCGGCTGGGCAGCGACGAGCTCGTACGTTTCGTCAACGCCACCCTCGAAAGGATCCGTTCCGACGGGACGTGGACGGCGCTGTACGAGAAGTACCTTCGGGTGCTCGGTCCCACTCCGTCACCCCCGACACCGAACTACCGGGAGTGACGGCCATGTCCGACGAACCCGAACCGGCCGAGACCCCGTCGGTCGATTCCGGCCCCGCCACGGAACGGGCAGTGGACTCCGGGCCCGCCACGGAACGGGCAGTGGACTCCGGGCCCGCCACCAGGCGTGCGGCGGATTCCGGGCCCGCGACCGAGCCGTCGACGAGCGACTCGGGACCGGCCACCGCCCGGGCCACCGGGGATGCCGGACCTGCCACCGAACGCGGCCCCGTCCCCACCACGCGGCCCGAATCCACCCAGCGCTCGTCGATCTGGTCCGGCTCGTCCTCCCAGCGCTCGTCGAGCCGCCGCGTCCGGCCGCGCGGCACCCAGCGTCGCCGCATCGCCGGCCTCGTCGACGTGCCGGTCCCCACCACGAAGGATCCGGTCGACGCCGTCCTCCGCGATCCCCACGTCTCCGAGGGCAAGAGGTTCTGCTCGAAGTGCGGACAACCGGTGGGACGCAGCACTCCGTCGGGGCCGGGCCCCACCGAAGGCGATTGTCCCCAGTGCGGAACACATTTCCAGTTCACTCCGGCTCTGCACCGCGGGGATCTCGTCGCCGGGCAGTACGCGGTGCAGGGTTGTCTCGCACACGGCGGACTCGGGTGGATCTATCTCGCGATCGACCGCAATGTGAGCGACCGCTGGGTGGTGTTGAAGGGCCTGCTGCAGGGTGGCGACGCCGAGGCGCAGGCGGTCGCGGTGGCCGAACGCCAGTTCCTGGCCGAGGTCAGCCATCCGAGCATCGTGCAGATCTACAACTTCGTCGAGCACCCCTCACCCGACGGCACCCCGATGGGGTACATCGTCATGGAGTACCTGGGTGGTCACACCCTGCGTACCGTGCTCGACAACTATCCTCCACCGAACCGCATCCCGGTCGAGCAGGCCATCGGGTACATGCTCGAAGTGCTTCCGGCACTGCAGTATCTGCACGACATCGGACTGGTCTACAACGATCTCAAGCCCGAGAACATCATGGTCACCGACGAGCAGATCGAACTCATCGACCTCGGTGCCGTCTCCGCGATCGAGGGATACGGCTATCTGTACGGGACGCCGGGATATCAGGCACCCGAGATCGTCCGGACCGGGCCGACGGTCGCGAGCGACATCTACACGGTCGGACGCACCCTCGCGGTCCTCACCCTCGACATGCCGTCGGACAAGGGCCGGTACCGCGACGGTCTGCCCACCCCCGAGCAGGCTCCCCTGCTCGACGAGTTCGACTCCTTCCACCGCCTGCTCCTGCGGGCCACGAATCCCGATCCGCAGCAGCGCTTCTCGTCCGCCGACGAACTGCAGGGACAGCTCACCGGTGTGCTGCGCGAGATCCTGTCGAAGAAACTCGGCACCGAACATCCCGGACTGTCCCGGCTGTTCAGCCCGCCCCGCACGACCTTCGGCACCGACGAGGCGCTCGTCCCCACCGACGTGTACGCCGACGGGATCGAGCGCGACCCCAAATTGCGGGGGCAGGATGTTGCGACGGCTCTGCCCGTCCCGCTGCTCGACCCCAACGATCCGAGTGCCGCGCTCCTCGCCGCAGCGGTGCACAGCGAACCGCAGCAGACCCTCGACTCGCTCCGGCACGCGCGCGAGAACGGGGTCGGCCGGGTCGTCGGGGCATCCGATGTGTCGTTCTCCAAGGAGATCACCCTCGCCGAGGTCCGCGCCCATCTCGATCTCGGGCAGGTCGACAGCGCGGTGGAGATCCTCACCCGCCTCGAGCGCGAGTTCGGCGACGACTGGCGCATGGACTGGTACGCCGGCATCGCCGAACTGCTGCAGGACGACTACGAGGCAGCGTTCGCCCGATTCGACAAGGTGCTGCAGGCTCTTCCGGGCGAGATCGCCCCGAAGATCGCGCTCGGGGCCACCGCCGAACTGACGCTGCAGCACTGGGAGAGCGACGACCCCGACGCGTGGCGACGCTTCTGTGAGCAGTCCTACCGGGTCGTGTGGCGCACCGATCACGCCGTCGTCAGCGCGGCCTTCGGGTTGGCACGCCAGCTCACCGCCCGCGACGAGATCCGTGCCGCCGTCGACGTGCTCGACGAGGTCCCCACGACCTCCCGGCACCACAGTGCAGCGACCATGACCGCCGCCCTGGTCCTGCTACGAGGTGGTCGCGTCGAGGAGATCTCCGAGGCGGACCTTCGGGAGGCCGCGCACCGGATCGCGTCGCTGCCTCCCGACGAGGGTCGCGCCCTGCAGATGCGCGCACTGGTCCTCGGGACCGCGCTCGAATGGGTGCGCAGCGGCCGGGCGTCGAGTCGCGAGTACGACCGCATCCTCGACGTACCGTTCACCGAGAAGGGACTACGTCTGGGCACCGAGGCAGCGCTGCGGCAATTGGCGCGCAACGCCCCCTCCCGCACCCACCGTTACACCCTCGTCGACCTCGCGAACGCGATCCGGCCGCGCAGTTTGACCTGATCGAAGATCAGGCACGTGTAGCTTGACCTGACGGCTCAGCGCCGGGCGAACTGCACGGCCGCGCGGGCGATGGCGAGTTCCTCGTTCGTGGGGATCACGAGCACCTCCACCTGCGACGAGTCGGCCGAGATCCGGCGTTCCCCGTCGTCGTCGGCAGTGTTGCGCGCGTCGTCGACGACGATGCCGAGCCGGTCGAGGCCGGAGAGGCTGTCGCGCCGGACGTCGACGTTGTTCTCCCCCACCCCACCGGTGAACACGATCGCGTCGACGCCGCCGAGTTCGAAGGTGTAGGCGCCCACGTACTTCCGGATGCGATGCACGTAGACCTCGTACGCGAGTCGCGCGTCCTCGTCGCCCTCGCCGACGAGCTTCAGCAGGGCCCGGAAGTCGTTGACACCCGACAACCCCTTCAGGCCCGAATGCCGGTTGAGCAGGTCGTCGATGGCGTCGACCTTCAACCCGGCCGCCCGGCTGAGGTGCATGACGACACCCGGATCGATGTCGCCGCTGCGCGTGCCCATGACGAGACCCTCGAGCGGAGTCAGTCCCATCGAGGTGTCGATCGGGATCCCGCCTGCGACCGCCGACGCCGACGCACCGTTACCCAGATGGAGCACAATCAGATTCAGGTCAGCGATGTCGCGTCCGAGGAACTCCGCGGCACGCCCCGACACGTATTCGTGTGAAGTACCGTGGAATCCGTACCGCCGGATGTCGTGCTTGTGCGCGATGTCGCGGTCGATCGCATAGGTCGCCGCGTGCGGCGGAAGACCGTGGAAGAAGGCGGTGTCGAAGACACCCACGTGGGGGATGTCGGGAAGTTCCTCCCGCGCGACCTCCATTCCCACGACGTTCGCCGGATTGTGGAGGGGCGCAAGGATCGACAGTTCGTCGACAGCGCGGACCACATCGTCGTCGATCAGGGTGGGTTCGTAGAAGACCTTGCCGCCGTGCACGAGTCGGTGTCCGACGGCGACGATGCCCACCTCGTGCAGCGGACGGCCCAGTCCTTCGAGCATCTCGAGCACCGCACGCAGACCCGTCCGGTGGTCGGCGATGGCGTCGTTGCGTTCGTCCACACCCGTCGTGTGGTGGAAGACGATCCGGCCCTCCGGCTCCCCGATCCGCTCGATCAGTCCGTGCGCCAGCGACTTTCCACTCTCCGGCTCGATCAGCTGGAACTTGATCGACGACGATCCGGAGTTGAGGACCAGTACGGTGCCTGCGGTGGCCGGGTTCGGGCTGCTCACGCGTCTTCCTCCTGCGCCTGGATCGCGGTGATGGCGATGGTGTTGACGATGTCCTGGATCAGGGCGCCTCGCGAGAGGTCGTTGACCGGCTTGTTCAGGCCTTGCAGGACCGGTCCGACGGCGACGGCACCGGCGCTGCGCTGCACGGCCTTGTAGGTGTTGTTGCCAGTGTTCAGGTCCGGGAAGATGAACACCGTGGCGCGACCGGCGACGTCGGAGTCGGGGAGCTTCGCGCTCGCGACCGTCGGTTCGATCGCCGCGTCGTACTGGATCGGCCCCTCCACGAGCAGGTCGGATCGTCGCTCCCGCACGAACGTCGTGGCCGAGCGGACCTTGTCGACGTCGGCGCCCGAACCGGATTCGCCGGTGGAGTACGACAGCATCGCGACCCGGGGATCGATACCGAACCGGGCGGCGGTCGCGGCGGACGAGATCGCGATGTCGGCGAGCTGATCTGCGGTCGGGTCGGGGACGACGGCGCAGTCACCGTACGCGAGCACGCGGTCGGCGAGGCACATGAGGAAGATGCTCGACACCGTGGAGACACCCGGTTCGGTCTTGATGATCTCGAGTGCGGGACGGATCGTGTGGGCGGTGGTGTGTGCCGCGCCCGACACCATGCCGTCGGCCAGCCCCAGATGCACCATCATCGTGCCGAAATACGAGATGTCGCGCATGATCTCGCGTGCACGATCGACGGTCATGCCCTTGTGGGCACGCAGCCGCGCGTACTCCTCCGCGAAACGGTCGGCGTGCTCGGAGGTGCGCGGGTCGAGGATCTGCGCTTCCGACAGGTCCACCCCGAGTTCCGACGCCCGTTGACGGACGGCTGCCTCGTCGCCGAGGATCGTGAGCTTCGCGATGCCGCGCTGGAGCACACGCCCGGCAGCTCTGAGGACGCGATCGTCCTCACCCTCGGGCAGCACGATGTGGCGCTGCTGGGCCCGCGCCCGGTCGATGAGCTGGTATTCGAACATCTGCGGGGTGGTCACGGACGGTCGCGGCAGTCGCAGCCGGTCGAGCAGGGAGTGCGCATCGACGTGCCGTTCCATGAGCGCGAGTGCCGTGTCGATCTTGCGCTGCGCACCGAGGGCCATGCGGCCGCGGGTGCGGTCGGCGGCCGAGGCGGTATCGAAGGTGCCGAGGTCGGTGGTGAGGATCGGCAGCGACGGTTTCAGAGCCGCAACAAGCTCCGCGATCATCGGATGCGGCAGCAGACCGCCGTTCATGATGATGCCGGCGAGCGTCGGGAACCCTTCGGCGGCATTGGCGTTGACCAGTGCGAGGATGACGTCGGAGCGGTCGGCGGGAGCGATCACGACGATGCCGTCGGTGAGGCGCTCCAGAATCCGTTCGGCGGTCATGCCACCGACCATGATCCGCAGCGCTTCCCGCTGCAGCAGGTCGGGGTCGCCGCTGTAGAGCTCGCCTCCGATCGCGGTCTGCAGCTCGGCCATCGTCGGCGCGACCAGCGCGGGTACCTCCGGGAGGGTCCACACCGGTTCGGTGCGGTCGCCGAGTGCCTGTGCGATCTCGTCGAGTGCGTCGGGGTCGCAGCGGTTCACCACGACCGCACCGAGATGCGCGTGCTGACCCGCGAGCTCGTTCGCACACACCCCGGCGAGCTGGGCGATCTCGGCGGGCGTGCGGCGGGAACCGCGCAGGACGAGCAGCACCGGAGCGTCGAGGTTCGCTGCGATGCGGGCGTTGTACGACAGTTCGCTGGGGTTGGCGATCTCGGTGTAGTCGCTGCCGACGATGACGACGGCGTCGCAGCGGTCGGCCACCGCGTGGTACTTGCCGACGATGTCGCTGAGCGCGGCGTCCGGATCCTCGTGGACGTCGTCGTAGGTGACACCGATGCAGTCCTCGTAGGAGAGGTCGACGGTGGTGTGTTCGAGCAACAGTTCGAGGATGTAGTCGATGTCGCTGTCGGAGCGCGCGATGGGCCGGAAGACACCGACGCGGGCGGTGGACGCGCACAGCGTCTGCAGCACCCCCAGGGCGACGGTCGATTTCCCGGTGTCCCCTTCCGGAGCTGCGATGTAGATGCTCGAGACGGACCCTGCAGCAGCACTCATGGATTCCACCCTAACCGCAAACTTTGCTCCGTCCGGTGTACCCGCGCACATGCCCGGCCGGAGGTGTCCGGCCGGGCATGTGGAGTCGCGGGAACTCAGGACAGGGTCTGCAGCACGCGCGGGGCGTCGGGTTGCTCGGCGTCCGCCACGACCTCCACCGGTTCGGCGTCGGCCGACAGTCCGAGCAGGTCGGTCGGGGTCTTCGCCGTCTCACGCAGCCCGAGGACCGCGACACCGGCGATGCCGCACGCGACCGCACCGAAGATCGCGACCGAAAGCCAGCCCGTCGCGCCGGGGAGCAGGATCAGCGCGGCGACCATCGGCGAGAAACCGGCCAGCAGGTTGCCGAGCTGATTGCTCACGGCCATGCCCGTGAAGCGGACGGTCGCGGGGAACTGTTCGGCGAAGAAGGACGTCCACACGCCGTTGTAGCAGCTGAAGAACAGCGACATGTTCACGAACGCCGTGACGGAGATCAGCAGGATGTTCGTCGTCGAGATCGCCCACAGATATCCGGCGAGGCTCACCGCGCAGCCGACGGAGGCGATCAGCATGGTCGGCTTGCGGCCGATGATGTCGGAGAGGTAGCCGGCCGCGGGGATCGTGAACATCGACAGCGCGATGGAGACGGAGATGACGGTGAGCATCACGCTGTGTTCGACACCCACCGAGGTGGCGTACGACAGGCTGAACACGGCGAAGAGGGTCTGCACCGATGCCATCAGGGACGCGCCGGCCACCCGGATCACCGAGCGCCAGTGGAACTTGAACACGTCGCCGAGGGGGAGCTTGCGGACGACGCTCTCCTCCTTCACCTCGGTGAAGGTCGGCGTCTCGTCCAGGTGGTTGCGGACGTAGTAGGTCACGACGACGACAACTGCGCTGAGCCAGAACGGGATCCGCCAGCCCCAGCTGTAGAGCGCGTCATCGGGAAGGAGCGAGACGGGCACGAAGACGACGGTCGCGAGTGAGCAGCCCACGGCGTAGCCGACCATCACGAAACTGGTGAAGAAACCACGGCGGCCCACCGGCGAATGTTCGACGGTCAACGTCGACGCCCCGGCCGATTCGGCGCCCGCCGAGAAGCCCTGCAGGACACGCATCGCCACGAGCAGGATCGGTGCGAGGACGCCCACCTGCTCGTAGGTGGGAAGACATCCGATGACGAAGGACGCGACGCCCATCAGGACGACGGTGGCGAGCATGACGCGTTTGCGGCCGAGCCGGTCACCGAAGTGACCCATGACGACGGCGCCCACCGGCCGTGCCACGTAACCCACGGCGAAGGTGGCGAAGGATGCGATGAGGGCGACGGTGGGGTTGCCGCCCGGGAAGAACAACACGTTGAAGACGAGCGCAGCGGCAGCACCGTAGACGAAGAAGTCGTAGTACTCCAGTGCCCCTCCGAGGAGCGCGGCGATCGATGCGCGGCGGGGGTTCATCTCCGGTTTCGCTTCTGACTGCGGCATGGTCGATGCAGATTTGTCGGTGATCACGGTGCCTCGTTGGGGTCGATTCGGATCGGGGTCGGCGTGTGCCTCGTCCGAGCTGTGATGTCCGGCGGTGGCGGGCAGAGTGTGTGACGGTTGCCACCGCGTCGGAACAAACGTAGGAGGGCACCGAGCCCCGTGGCTGTTCCGTTGTGAAACAACATCGACATCGCTCGTCGACCAGAAAAGGTGCCGCTCCTCCGTCGCGGAGAAGCGGCACCTTGTATGTCGGATGTCAGGCGAGTGCGCGGAGCCTCGGCGCGAGGTCGCGCTCGAACAGTTCCAGGAACCGCTTCTGATCATGACCCGGCGCATGGAACACCAGATGATTCAACCCGGCATCGACATACGACTTCACCTTCTCGACCGCCTCGTCCGGATCCGACGCCACGATCCACCGCTTGGCGACCTGCTCGATCGGCAACGCATCGGCCGCTGCTTCCATCTCCATCGGATCATCGATGGAATGCTTCTGCTCCGGCGTCAACGACAACGGCGCCCAGAACCGGGTGTTCTCCAGCGCCCTGTCCGGGTCGGTGTCGTACGAGATCTTGATCTCGATCATCTTGTCGATCCCGGCGACATCCCGCTCCGCCTTCTCCGCACCCTCCGCCACCGCCGGCAGCAGCTTGTCGGTGTAGAGCTCCATGCCCTTACCCGAAGTGCAGATGAACCCGTCCCCCGCCCGACCCGCATACCGGGCCACCACCGGGCCACCGGCAGCGACATAGACCGGAATCCCGCCCTCGGGCACGTCGTAGATCGACGCGCCCTTGGTGGTGTAGTACTCGCCCTCGAAATCCACCCGGTCCCCGCGCCACAGCTCGCGCATCAACCGCACCGACTCGCGCAGCCGCGCGAAGCGTTCCTTGAACTCCGGCCACTGGCCGGCATAGCCGGTGGCGATCTCGTTGAGCGCCTCGCCGGTGCCGACACCGAGGAAGATCCGCCCCGGATACAGGCATCCCATCGTGGCGAAGGCCTGCGCGATCACCGCCGGGTTGTACCGGAAGGTCGGGGTCAACACCGAGGTCCCGAGCTGCAGCCGTTCGGTGCGCTCGCCGACGGCGGTCATCCACGCCAACGAGAACGGGGCGTGCCCACCGTTGTGCCGCCACGGCTGGAAATGATCCGACACCGTCGCCGAATCCATCCCGTGCGCCTCGGCGAGCACGCCCAACTCGACCAGCTCGCGCGGACCGAACTGCTCCGCCGACGCCTTGTACCCCAACTTCACACCCTGAGCCACAGATTCCTCCGACCGTTCACGTTTCCGATGTCCCCGAGTATGCCCACCGCCCATGCGATCGAAGGGGAGGTTGTGTGCGTCATTCGGGGTTTCGACGCACACAACCGCCCCTTCGATTGACCTCCGGAGCCCTCGGTCCTGTGGATAACCAGGCGTGCGGGGGCGTTCGAGGACGCGGGACGATGCACCCTGACATCGTGATCGACTTCGAGCAGCCGTTCGTCGGCACGCAGGCCGTCGCTGTGGGACTCGTGACCAGACACGCGCTGCGGCACAAGTTCGTCCGCCTCCACCGAGACGTCTACGTCGATCCGGCGGTACGTCCCACCGCTCTCCTGCGTGCGAAAGCGGCGTGGCTGTGGTCGGGTTCGCGCGGCGCACTCGTCGGGATGTCCGCGGCGGCCGTGCACGGCACGCGATGGTTGGACTCCTCTGCCCCAGCCGAACTCGCGCGCTCCGACCACGTCCGCTCGGTGCCCGGGATCGTCGTGCGGAAGGCGGCCGATCTCGAGACGTGCGTGGTCGACGGGATGGTGGTCACCACCCCGGCCCGGACGGGATTCGACCTCGCGCGACGCAACGATAGACGGGTCGAGGTCCTCGACGCCCTGTGCAATGCCACCGGCCTGAAGGTCGCCGAGATCGAAGCAGTCGCGGCTCGCAACAAGGGTGCACGAGGACTCGCGTCCGTCCCCCGTCTCCTCGAGCTCGTCGACGGTGGCGCCGCGTCGCCGCCGGAAACCCATACGCGGTTGCTGCTGCTCCGATCCGGGCTGCCGCGACCCGAGACCCAGGTCGAGGTGTTCGACGGACTCGACTTCGTGGCGCGGGCTGATATGGGCTGGAAGGAATGGCGTGTGCTGGTGGAGTACGACGGCGTCCACCACTGGGCCGACGCCGACCAGCGCACTCGCGACATCGATCGCTACACGATCCTGGCCGAGTTGGGCTGGACGGTCATCCGTGTCGGCGCCGACCTGCTCTATCGACGACCGGACGTCCTCGTCGAACGGGTTCGACGCGCTCTCCGTCGCGCGGGAGCCCCTGCCTGACGATCGAAGGGGAGGTTGTGTGCGTCTCCGGCCAGGAAAACGCACACCACCTCCCCCTCGATGGACGATCACGCGGCGCGGACCCGCGCCAATCCCCATTCGCGGGCCAGGAGTTCGTAGGAACGCAGGCGGTCCTCGTGGCCGTGGGTGACCGAGGTTACGACGAGTTCGTCGGCGTCCGTCACTCGGCGGAGGGTGTCGAGGCGCTCCGCCACCGTGCTCGGCGACCCCACGAACTGGGTGACGATGCGGTCGTCGACGAGGGCGCGCTCCTCATCGGTCAGCGGCGGGGTGGTGTCCGGGTTCGGGTACGGGATCGCGCCGTGACCCGAGCGGATGCTGTGCGTCCAGTGCCCGTAGGTCGACGCCAACTCGCGTGCGGTGGCGTCGTCGTCGGCGACCACCGCGTCGGCCGAGACCACCACGTACGGCTTCCTCAGGATCGACGACGGACGGAACGCCGCCCGGTACGCCTCGACCGCCTCGACCGTCGTGCCCGGACTGACGTGGTAGTTCGCACCGAACGGCAACCCCAGGCGACCCGCGAGTTCCGCCGACGGTCCGGCACTCGAACCGAACACCCACAGTTCGAAGTCGGCGCCCTCCCCCGGGCTGGCGTGCAGATCCGTTCCGTCCGGCGCCGTGTAGGTGCCGTCCAGGAAGGCGAGGATGTCCTCGACCTGCTGCGCGAAGTCGGGCGACTGCGCGCCGGGTTGCTGCAGGATCCCGAAGCTCGCCGCCAACCGGGACGACGACAACAGCTTCGCCGGCGAGAAGGGCGGCGGGATGATCAGTCCGTCGCGGATCTCCGTCGCCCGCGGTGCGGGTTCGGGAGCCGCACCCGCCAACGTCTCCGCTCGCCGCTGCCCCGACCTGCCGAGACCGAGATCGATGCGTCCCGGGTACAGGGCGTCGAGGGTGCCGAAGGATTCGACGACGCCGATCGCGGTGTTGTGTCCGAGCTGAACCGCGGCGGCACCGACGCGGATGGTGCGGGTCGCGGCGGCGATCGCGCCGATGAGCACGTCGGGTGCCGACGAGGCGACGGCGACGAAGTGGTGCTCGGCGACCCAGTACCTCTTGTACCCCCACGCTTCGACGTGGCGCGCCAGGTCGACGGTGTTGCGCAGCGCCTCCGGCACCGAGGACCCCTCGCTGACGGGCGAGAGGTCCAGCACGGACAGCGGGACCGGATTCACCGCGTTCACGACGACTCCCCGACACGCGGAGTACGTTCACCGGCTTCGACGGCGAACGGAAGACGGTTCTGCGGCGGCGCGATCGGGCACGTCGCCGCGTCGGTGAACGCGCACGGCAGGTTCGCGGCGCGGGTGAAGTCGAGCGTGACCGTCCCGTCCTCGGCCGGCGCCTCGACCTGCAGGATCCGCGCCGCCGGATAGGTCGTCACCCCCGAAGTCGCGTCGGTGAACAGGATCCGCAACGGACCGCCGGCTTCACCGAAGGCGACGAGTTCGTGGTCGCCACCGTCGTATCCGAACCGGACCACACCCGCCGCCGGGTGGTGGTGTTCGAGTCCGTCGACGACGGCACCGGTCGTCACGACCTGCTGTTCGTCGAATGCCTCGAACCGGCCGGTCAGTACCCAGGACGCGTCGGGTTCATAGGCCGGGACACCGGTGAACGACGCGAGCGCCGGTGCCGTGCGGTCGTGGATGCGGATCCCGAATCGTCCGGTGCGCCGGATGATCTCGACGAAGCCGCGGTCGAACTCCGCTTCGAGACCGGGCGCACCCTCGACCGGCTCGTAGGTGGTTGTCTCACCGTCGAGTTCGTGGACCACCGATCCGCCGTCGACGTGCCACCGTCCCGGCGCTTCGTCGAAGGAGGTGGGGGTCTCGTCGAGCCAGTGCAGGGCGGTCAGGCTCAGCCAGCCGAGCGGCTGCCGCAGGCCGTCGTTGCGCTCGGCATGCCACCGCTGCCATTCGTCGACGAACTGATCGAGTGTTGCGGTCATGACGCGCGGGCTCCTTCGGTGACGGTGTGCGGGTCGCGCAGGCCGAGGTGGCCGCGCAGGGTGGTGCTGTCGTATTCGGTGCGGAAACTGCCGCGTTCCTGCAGCAGCGGGACGACCCTGTCGACGAATTCGTCGAGGCCGCCGGGGGTGAGGTGTGGGACGAGGATGAACCCGTCGCTGGCGTCGGTCTGCACGTACAGGTCGATCTCGTCGGCGACCTGCTGGGGCGTTCCGATGAACTGCTGGCGTGCGGTGACCTCGATGATGAGTTCGCGGATGCTCAGGTTCTCGGCGTCCGCCTTCTCCTTCCACTGCCGGGCGACGGCGAGCGGATCCTTGGCGTGGCGCACGCGTCCGCGCGTGATGGTGACGTTGTCCTCGGGGTCGACGTCCGGCAGCGGGCCGTCCGGGTCGTACGACGACAGGTCCTTGCCCCACACCTGTTCGAGGAAGGCGATGGCCGTCCGCGGACCGACCTGTTGCAGACGGATGTGCCGGGCCCGCTCGTGCGCTTCGGCTTCGGTGTCGCCGAGGACGAAGGTCGCGGCGGGCAGGATCTTCAGCTCGCCCCAACTGCGTCCGTACTTCGCGAGGCGGTTCTTGACGTCGGTGTAGAACGCGCGGCCCTCCTCGAGGGTGCCGTGCCGGCTGAAGATGGCGTCGGCCTTGGCAGCACCGAACTCACGACCCTCCTCGGAGTCGCCGGCCTGCAGGAGGACGGGATGCCCCTGGGGACTGCGCGGCACCTCGAAGCGACCCGCGATGTCGAACTGGGTGGTGTGGATGTCGAACGACGCGATGTCGCCGTCGGGAGCGAAGATCCCGGCCTCACGGTCGATCACGGGACCGCGGGCGGACCAGCCGTCCCACAGTTCCCGCACCACGTCGACGACCTCGGCGGCACGGACGTACCGCTGCGAGTGCTCGAGGAAACCACCACGACGGAAGTTCTCGCCGGTGAACGCATCCGACGAGGTGACGAGGTTCCATGCGGCGCGACCGTCCGAGAGGTGGTCGAGGGTCGCGAACTGCTTGGCCAGTTCGTACGGCTCGTTGAAGGTCGTGTTGATGGTGCCGGCCAGGCCGAGGTGGGTGGTGGCACCGGCGAGGGCCTCGAGCACCGTGAGGGTGTCGGGGCGCCCCACGACGTCGAGGTCGTGGATGCGGCCGCGGTGCTCACGCAGCCGGAGTCCTTCGGCGAGGAAGAAGAAGTCGAACCTGCCGCGTTCGGCGGTGCGGGCGAGGTGCAGGAACGACGAGAAGTCGATCTGGCTCTTCGACTCGGGGTCGGCCCACACCGTGGTGTTGTTGACACCGGGGAAGTGCGCGGCGAGATGAATCTGCTTGCGAACAGTGTTGCGAGACACGATGATCGTTCCTTCAGTGAGCAGCCGCGAAGCGGTTGGCGGGACGGGGCAGACCGAGCCGGTCGCGAAGGGTTCCGGTGGTGGGTGCGACCTCGGGGCGGACGACGGGCAGCACGTTCTCGACGAGGCGGCGGAGGGTGGACGGCAGAGCGAGCGGCCGCAGGGTCACCCCGTCCACACCCGTTGCGTCGCCGAGCAGTTCGATCAGGTACTCGGATGTACCGACATGGACGAGCGTGTCGGAGCGGTACGGCTCCCCCGCCCACGCCTCGAGCTGCGCGAGATCCGCGGCGGCGTCGTCGCCGAGCAGGACGTCGATGTCGAGCAGCACGAAGATTCGCCGGTCGCCCGCTTCCGCCCGGATGCGGCCTGCACGTTCGGAGGCTGCAGACAGGTCCGTGGCACGAATACGCACGAGATCCGCTCGATGCGCGGCGAATTCGAGGGATTCGTCACCGGTCACCGTCACCGCGACCAGCGGTTGTCCTTGTGGGGATCGCGGCACGATCGACGAGCCCTTGACGGAGAAGTACTCGCCGACGAAGTCGATGTAGTGGACCTTGTCGCGATCGATGAAGCGACCGGTGGCGACGTCGCGGATCTCGGCGTCGTCCTCCCAGCTGTCCCACAACCGTGCCGCGACCTCGGCGGCCTCGTGCGCTTCGGCCCACAGCGACGCGGTGTCCTGCTCGTCCTTGCAGCCGAACAACTCCACGGCGCCCGGTGTCACCGCGACCTCCCACCCGGCGCGACCGAGCGTGGTGTGGTCGATCGTCTGGATCGCCTTGGCGACATGGAACGGCTCTGTGTAGGTGACGGTGGCCGTCGGGATCAGACCGATGCGGGAGGTGGCGGTGGTCAGGCGCGCCGCGAGGCCGACGGCTTCGAGACGGCCCCGCACCGTGGTCGCGTCCGAGACGACACCGAAGGTGTCGGGGAAGAACGCGAAGTCGACGCCGGCACGATCTGCGGCACCCACGAGGTCGGCCCAATGGCGGGGGGTGAACAGTTCCTCGGCGCGCGAATCGTCACGTCGCCAGGACGAGGGATGGATGCCGGTGCCGGCGAAGTCGACGGCCAGCAACAATTCTGAACTATCGGACATGATGGACCTTCCCGGGGATGGCCTCGAGCAACGTCTGCGTGTACTCGTGTTGGGGGTTGTCGAAAATTTCTGCGGTGGAGCCGTATTCGACGACCCGGCCGGCGCGCATCACGGCGACAGTGTCGCTGATCTGCCGGACGACGGCGAGGTCGTGCGAGATGAACAGGTAACCGATCCCGAGTTCGCTCTGCAGCGAGGTGAGCAGGTCGAGGATCTGCGCCTGGACCGACACGTCGAGCGCCGAGACGGGTTCGTCGAGGACGAGCAGCTCGGGGTTCAGGGCGATGGCCCGTGCGATGGCCACGCGTTGCCGCTGCCCACCGGACAGTTCGGCGGGTCTGCGGTCCAGATGTGCCGTCGACAACGCCACCTGATCGAGGAGGCGGGCGACGTGCTCGGCACGTTCGGCTCTCGTGCCGACACCGAACGCCTCGAGGGGTTCGGCGACGATGTCGCGGATCCTCAGTTTCGGGTCGAGCGAGGCGTAGGGATTCTGGTGCACGATCTGTACACGACGCCGCAGTGCCCGCAGCGCACGGCCACCGAGCGCGGTGATGTCGTCACCGTCGAACCGGACCGTCCCGGCAGTGGGGGTCTCGAGCCGGATCGCGATGCGCGAGACCGTGGACTTGCCGGAACCCGACTCCCCCACCAGCGAGAGAGTGCCGCCGCGGGGAACATCGAAGGACACATCGCGCACGGCGTGCAGCGAGGACTTCCGGTCGATGCGGAAAGTCTTCGACACCTTCGACACCGACAGGATCGGAGCGGCATCTCGCAGCGCAGGTCGCACGGCCGGTTCCGCGAGGCTCGGCGCTGCCGCGATGAGCGAGCGCGTGTACTCGTGTTGCGGGTCGGTGAGGACCTGCGCCGCCGGTCCGGTCTCGACGACCCGGCCGCTCTGCATGACGACGATGCGGTCGGCGCGATCCGCCGCGACGCCCAGGTCGTGGGTGATGAGCAGTACTGCGGTGCCGGTCTCGGCGATCCGCGCGTCGAGGTGGTCGAGGATGCGGCGCTGCACCGTCACGTCGAGTGCGCTCGTCGGTTCGTCGGCGATGACGAGGTCGGGCCGGCAGGCGAGGGCGATACCGATGAGCACCCGTTGCCGCTGACCGCCGGACAGTTCCTGCGGGTACTGCTTCGCGCGCAGCTGCGGGTCGTCGAGCCCGGCCTCCTCGAGGATGCGCAGCGCCTCGATCCGCGCGGTGCGCCGGTCGGCGAGACCGTGGATGCGCAGCACCTCGGCGATCTGGTCGCCGATGCGGATGACGGGGTTGAGGGAGGTCGTCGGGTCCTGCGGCACGAATCCGATGCGGGCGCCGCGGAGGCGTTCGAACGCGCGCTCGGACAGGTCGTTCAACGATGTGCCGTCGAAGGTCACCGATCCGGCCGTGACGCGTCCGGTACCTGCGAGCAATCCGATGATCGCGTGCGCGGTGGTGGACTTGCCCGATCCCGACTCGCCGACCACCGCGACGACCTCGCCGCGACCGACGGTGAGATCGACACCGTTCACCGCGACGACCGGTTCGCGCGGCGATCCGTACGCGACCTGCAGGTCGCGCACTTCGAGGAGGCTCATCGTGCGCTCCTGTCCTCGAGGGCGTGGCCGATGCGGTGGGCCGAGAGCACGACGGCGACGATGACGAGGCCCGGAAGGGTCGTCATCCACCAGGCCGCGGCGAGATAGTTGCGGCCTTCCGAGATCAGCGACCCCCATTCGGGTGTCGGTGGCACGGCACCGAATCCGAGGAAGCTCAGCGACGACACGGCCAGCACGGCCATACCGAATTCGACGGCGGCGAGGGCCGCGACGGGCGCGTACGAGTTGCGCAGCACGTGCCGGCGCAGCACGGTGTGCCACCGGACGCCGCACGCGAACGCTGCTTCGACGTAGAGTGCCTTGCGTACCCGCAGCACTTCGGAGCGCATGACGCGCGCGAAGTTCGCCACGAGGCTCACACCGACGGCGATCGCGACGTTCATCGTGCCGAAGCCGAGGGCCGTGACCAGGGCGAGGGACAGGAGCAGCGCGGGGATGGAGAGCAGGACGTCGACGAGGCGCATGAGTGTCGCGTCGAGGGCACCGCCGACCGCGCCGGACAGCAACCCGATCAGCGAGCCGACCACGAGGGCGATGCCGACCGCGACGAGCGTCGCGGTGAGCGACAGGCCGGCTCCGTGCACGACCCGCGTGTACACGTCGCGGCCGAGATTGTCGGTGCCGAACCAGTGTGCGGCGCTCGGTCCCTGCAGCTTCTCGGCGGGCACCCCCTGCAGCGGGTCGCCCGACGCGAAAAGCGACGGGAACAGCGCGAAGCCCACCGCGAGGAGCAGCACGATCGACGACACGACGAGCACGGCGTTGCGTCGCACCCCTGTCGCTACGGACGCGATCCGGTTTCTTCTGCGCGAGCGTGATTCCGGCAACGACGTCGCCGGCAGCGCTTCGCGGACGAGGGTGTCAGACACGTGCCTCGGCCTCCAGGAGAGTGTCGTCGTGGGTCGGGTCGTCCTCGATCGACGCGGCGGCACCACCCCGGTCGATGCCGTGGGTGATCCGCGGGTCGATGAGGGGATAGAGCAGGTCGACGGCGAGGTTGACGAGCACGAAGACGGTGGACGAGAACACGACGATGCCGAGCACCACCGGAATGTCCTGCGCCATCACCGACATCTGGGTCAGACGTCCGATACCGGCCCGGGAGAAGACCGTCTCGACCACCACGGATCCCGCGAGCAGATTGCCGACGATGACACCGGCGATCGTGAAGGCGGGGATGCTCGACAGCTTCAGCGCGTGACGCGTCTGGATGCGCAGGCGGGACGCGCCTTTCGCGCGTGCCGCTTCGATGAACGGCTGCCGCCAGGTCGTCTGCAGGCTGGTCGCGAGGACCTGGGCGATCACCGCACCGGTCGGCAGTGCCAGGGTGATCGCGGGCAGGATCACGTGTTCGATGCCCTGATCCCCGAAGGCCGGGAACCACCGCAGCCGGAACGAAAACAGCTGCAACAGGATCAGTCCCACCCAGAAGGTCGGCACGGCCACCCCCAGCGGGGGTAGCGAGAACAGCAGGCTGCGGAACCAGTGGACCCGCGTGTAGGTCGCGAGGACGGCGACCGCCGTGCCGAACACCAGGGCGAACACCAGTGCGGTGCCCGCCAGGACGAGGGTGCTCGGCAGGGCCGCGGCGATCGCGTCGGTCACCTGCTGCCCGGTCGAGATGGACATGCCGAAATCACCTCGGACCGCGTTGCTCAGCGCGTTCCAGTACTGCACCGCGACCGGCTGGTCGAGTCCGTACCGCGCCTGGAGCTGTTCGATCGCGGCGGCGTCGACCGGTGTTCCGGCGTCGGCGCCGGCGGCGATGGAGACCGGATCGGAAGGCAACAGGAACAGGACCGCGAACGACACCGTGAACGCCGCCCACAGCACCCCGACGGCCTGGAGCACACGGAAACCGAGATAGCGCAGCATGGTCTACTCGCTCAGCCAGGTGTCGAAGAACTGCAGTCGCGCCGACGCCTCGAACTTCAGGTCGGCGACGTTCGGTCCGGCGCCGATCGCCTGCGACAGTTCGACCGTGGGGATCCACAGGCCGTTGTCGAGGACGAGCTGCTGTGCGCGACCGATGAGCTCGGCGCGTGCGGCGGGGTCGGTCGTGGACAGCTGCCGGTTCAGCACCTCGTCCAATTCGGGGAGAGGACCGCGCTGGTTGATGTTGCGGCCGTCCAGACCGAAAGCGGTGCGCAGGATGTCACCGTCGGCGCGGGTGCTGTTGTAGTAGGACGCCTCGTAGTCGCCGGCGTTCTGGCGTGCGGTGTTCTCCGGGGTGGAGACGAGGTCGAGCTGCAGGTCGATGCCCACCGCGCGTAGCTGCTGCTGCACCAGTTCGAGGATGGCCTGGTTGCCGGCGAACACCGAGCTGAACAGCACCGGGAAGCTCAGGCGCTGCCCGTCCTTGACGCGGATGCCGTCGGGTCCGGGCACCCAGCCGGCCTCGTCGAGGATCTGCTCGGCCTTCGCCGGGTCGTAGGTGACGTCGGCGAGTTCGACGTAACCGGGGGTCGCGGACGCGAGGGTGCTGGTCGCGGGGCGGAAGTCCGGTCCGAGGACCGTGTCGACCAGTTCCTGCCGGTTGATCGCCGGGACGATCGCGCTGCGCACGGCCGGGTCGATGAGGACGCCGCGGCTCACGTTGGGTTGGAAGCCGAACGGGATACCCGGGTTCGGGGTGGTCAGGATGCGGCCCCCGGCCCCTTCGATCTGCGGGGCGTCCTGCGGCAACGCGTCGGAGATGGCGTCGAGCTGACCGGAGGCGAGCGATCCGGTGCGGACACCGGATTCGGGGACGATCGTGAACTCGATCCGGTCGAGGTAGGCCTCACCGTCGTGGTCGAAGGCCTCCGATCCCCACGAGTAACCCGCGCGTTTGACGAGGGTGGCGGACCTGTCCTGCTGGTAGTCCTCGTAGACGAACGGGCCGGTGCCCGACAGATCACCGGCGCAGCGCTCCTCCGCGCTCTTCTCCGTGTCGGCTTCCGAGAGCAGGCCGAGCTGATGACTTGCGGTGGCCTGCAGGAACGGCGCGTTCGGCACGGAGAAGTTCACCTGTGCAGTGCGGTCGTCGACGACCGTGGTACCGGCATATCCCGCGAGATATCCGACGGCCTGCGGCGCCTTCACCCCGCCGAGGGTGTTCACGATCGCGTCGAAGTTCTTCCTCACGGACTCGGCGGTCAGCGAGGTGCCGTCGCTGAAGGTCACACCCTCCTTCAACCGGAAGGTGAACTGCGTGCCGTCGGCGTTCGATTCCCAGCTCTCCGCGAGCCAGGGCACGATCTCGCCGGTGGCAGGGTCCTGGTCGGTGAGCGAGTCGACGACCTGCCGGGCGACGTAGATGGTCTGGTTGCTGGCGGCCTGCGCGGGATCGGCGCAGGTCGGTGGGACCGACAACCCGTACCGCAGGGTGCCGCCGGGCTGCGGGTCGCCGGTGGGCTCCGAGTTCGTCGCGGCACCGGTTCCGCAGGCGGTCAGCGCTGCGCCCAGTACGGCGGTGGCGGCGGCCGTGACGACGAACCGGGACGCGGAGGAGGACGAGATGGACAACGACGGGCTCCGTGATCTGGACAGGGCGCCGGCAGCATCACCGTGCGGATGCCGCCGGGCAGGCGGGGGGTGGAATGTCGTCCCTGATGGGACGGGATGTCAGCGCGAATCTCGGCAGCTCTGGATGGTTCGTTTCCCGAGGTTACGGAGCCTCGAGGATCGGGCACACCGTTTTTTTCACTGCGATCGAAACGGTTCCCGGGGCAGTGGTCTCAGACGGTGACTGCATCGCGGTGCGGGATCGCCGCGCGCAATTCAGGCGCGACCTCCGCCTGGAACAGTTCGAGACTCGCACGTTGCTCGGCCACGGAGAACCCGCCGCGGTCGGCGGTCACGTGCATGACCTCGTGGCCTAAACGCTCGCGGTAGCGGAGCACCTTGTCGATCACCTGCTGCGGGCTGCCGACGAGTGCGGAACTGCGCTCGACGAAGTCCTCGATGGTCTCGAAGACGACGGGAAGTCCGTTCTCGCGAGCGAATTCGAGCCGTTGCTCGAACTGGGGACGGTAGGCGTCGATCGCTTCCTGCGAGGTGCGGGCGACGTACAGTCCCGCCGCCCCCGCTCCCACCCGCGCCTCGGCGGGATCGTGACCGTAGGCGGCCCACCGTTCCCGGTAGTGGTCGATGAGCTCGGCGTACGGCTCGATCGGGTTGGTGACGTTGGCAGAGAAGATCGGATCACCGTATCGGGCTGCGAGATCGACGGATTCGCGGCTGGTGGCGCTGCCGTGCCAGATGGTCAGGCTCTGCTGCAGCGGCCGGGGCACGGTGACGGCATCGGTGAGCGACGGCCGGAATCGCCCCTCCCAGGTGACCGTCTCGTTCTCCCACAGAGCCCGGAACAGTTCGTACCCTTCCCGGTTGCGGTCCCACTGGTCTTCGGGGGTGACGTGGAACAGGTCGGCCTGAGCAGTGCCGTTGCCCTTGCCGATCATGAGCTGCAGGCGCCCACCCGACAGATTGTCGAGCGTGGAGTAGTCCTCGAACGCGCGGACGGGGTCGAGCAGGCTCAGCGTCGTGACACCGGTCCACAATTCGAGCGCGCTGGTCCGCGCCGCGATGTTGGCCAGGACGACCGGAGGTGACGACGCGAGGAACGGCTTCTCGTGCCGCTCCCCCACCGCGAATCCTTCGAATCCGAGTTGTTCGGCGAGCACGGCGGTGTCGACGACTTCCCGGATGCGTTCGGACGGCGAGAGCCATTCTCCCGTCACGGGATCGGGATGGTGGGTGATGAGACTGAGCAGCAGGAACTTCATGCGGAGACCGCCTTTCCGACCAGGAACTTCTCGAAGGGATGCGGACCGATCTCCTCGGCGGGTCGCCGGGAGTCGAACAGGGCGGTGTATCCGGCCGCGAGATACAGCGCGACGGCCTCGGGTTGCCGCCACCCCGTGGTCAGGTAGATGCGGGTGTATCCGCGACGCAGCGCCTCGGCTTCGAGTTCGGCGACCACGATGCGGCCGAGACCGCGACGTCGATGGTCCTTCGACGTCCAGATCCGTTTGAGTTCGGCGGTGTTCTCGTCGTAGCGCTGGAAGGCACCACCCGCGACGGGTACTCCGTCCTCGACGAGGACGAGCAGGGCACCGTCGGGCGGCGCGAACCGATCCTCCGGGTAGCCGAGGAGACTCTCGTACTGTTCCTCGAAGGAATGCTCGTAGCGGGTGCTGTACTCGACCGCGAGTTCCTCGAGCAGCGGTGCTGCGAGAGGATCGTCCTGACGCACCGCCCTGACCTCGAGCCTTCGGGTCCCGCTCACGAGACCACCGCCGGTTGTCGCGCGCCGAATCGGAACGGTTCCGGGCTCGTGGCGGTGCCGTCGGCGAGATCGGCGACGAGTTCCCCGATGGTGGGCGCGAATTTGAATCCGTGACCGGAGAATCCGGCGGCGACGGTGACGGCGCCTGCTCGGTCGACGACGAAGTTCGAGTCCGGCGTCGTCGTGTACAGGCAGGTGTCCACCCGTACGCTCCCGGCGTCGACGCCCGGCAGCCACGTGCGCGCGTAGCCGACGAGCCGGCGCACACCGTCCGGATCCGCCACGAAACTGCGACTGTCCGGTTCGACCTGCGGACCGGTGCCGTGT
Organism: Rhodococcus sp. AB351; assembly: GCF_049538275.1. NCBI lineage: Bacteria > Bacillati > Actinomycetota > Actinomycetes > Mycobacteriales > Nocardiaceae > Rhodococcus > Rhodococcus sp. AB351. The sequence goes on along the minus strand of NZ_JBMVFW010000001.1, from coordinate 975,231 downwards.
TCGCCGATCTTGATGCCGTCGACGGAACCGAGACCGTAGATGCCCTCCCCGTCGAGTTCGGCGCCGCGATGGTGGACGAAGCTCGGCCACTGTGCGTCGGTGAGCGGGACGAAGTGCGCCGGTTGCTCCTGTGTCGTGCGCAGGGCAGGGAGGTGGGGTGCCGTACCTCCGGTCAACCCGTCGAGGACGGTGCGCGTCCACGCTCCCGCCGCAACGACGACGTGCCTCGCGGTGATCACCTCGGTGTCGAGCACGATCTCGACGCCGCGATCGGTCTCGCGGACGGTGCGGGCCGGGGTGGTGTGCCGGACGTCCGCGCCGGCCTGCGCGGCGGCCTGCTGCAGCGCCGCCACCGAACGGTCGGCATGCAACCGACCGGCGTCGGGGTGGTGCAGCACCGTGGTGTCGAATCTGATGCCGGGCCAACGGCGCTGCGCCTCGGCCGGTGTGAGGACACTGTGCGCGATACCGAGCTGATACAGCGCCGTCGCCTTGGCGTGGACGGCCGCGGGCAGCCCGTGGTCGACGGCGCCGGTGAGCTCGAGGACCCGGCTGCCCGTGGTCTCCTCGAGCCGCCGCCAGAGCGGTAGGGCACGAGCGGCGAGCGCGGTGTAGAACTGCCCGTCGTAGGCCTGCCGGTAGATGCGGGAGCTGCCGTGGGAGGCACCGCGGTGGTGCCCCTGCTCGAACTGTTCGAGCAGGACCACCGTGCGGCCACGTGCGGCGAGTCGCCACGCCGCTGCGGAACCGATGACACCGCCACCGACCACCACGACGTCGACGAGTCTGCTGACGCGAGTCATGCTGTCTTCCTGTCGTTTCGGGCCTAGGAGGTCTTGGGCAGGCCGGGCGGGTTGATCCGCGAGACCTCGATCGCTTCGCTGCTGATGCCCCACCGATCGAGAACCTGTGCGTACGTGCCGTTCTCGATGACGTGGTTGATCGCCTCGTTGATCGCCTGGATCAGGCCGTTGTCCTTCTTCGTCAGTACCGCGATCTCACCCTGCAGGTCGAGACCGGCTCCCGAGAACGTGCCGGCCACCTCGGTCTCACCGGACTGCAGCGCGTGGAAGGCAGACGTCGGATTCGGGCCGACGTACGCGTCGATACGGCCGGAACCGAGCGCGAGGTAGTAGTCGACGGCGTTCTGGTAGTACAGGATCTCGGCAGGTTCGAGTCCGGCGGCGACGTTCTGTTCGTTCCACTCGACGAGCAGTGCCTCCTGGTTCGTTCCGGAGCCGACGCCGATCGTCAGGCCTGCGATGTCCTCGGGTCCGTCGAAGGTGATGCCGCTGTCCTTGCCGACCTCGACGGCGAGGCTGTCGAGGCGGTAGGTGGCGAAGTCGTACTTCTCCTTGCGTTCCTCGGTGACGGTGACGTTGGAGATGAACACGTCGGCCTCACCCGAGTCGACGCGGACGAAGTTCTGGGCCCAGTCCGCGGCGGTGAGTTCGATGTCGAGGTCGAGAACATCGCCGATGAGATGGGCGAAGTCGGTCTCGGATCCGATGATCGTGGTGTCGTCGTCGGCGTAGAAGCGCAACGGCGGCACCGTACCGGCGTTGCCGGTGACGACGAGCGTGCCGCGGTCGCGGATCTCCTGGGGAACCTTCGCGGCGATCTCCTCCACCGGGTCGGTGGTGATGCGGTTCTGGTCCGCGGTGAGGTTGTAGCCGGCCGCCGTGGCGTCGGTGTCGGTACCGGCCTCTGCGTCGGAACTGCAGGCCGCGGCGCCCAGGAGAGCGACGGCGGTCAGGGCCGAGGTCAGCAGGCGGACCCGGGGGGAGGAAGCGAACATCGTTACCTTCTCGAATGCTGTGGTGGGGAGGGGGAATCAGAGAACGCGAGACAGGAACGACGCGGTGCGTTCCTGCTGCGGGTTGTCGAGGACCACGTGGGGTGGTCCCTGTTCGACGATGACGCCGCCGTCCATGAAGACGACGGTGTCGGCGACCTCACGGGCGAAACCGATCTCGTGCGTGACGATCACGAGGGTCGCGCCGTCGCCGGCGAGGTCGCGGATGACGGCGAGAACCTCGCCGACGAGTTCGGGGTCGAGAGCCGAGGTGGGTTCGTCGAAGAGGATCACGGCGGGTCGCAGGGCCAGGGCCCGCGCGATCGCGACGCGCTGCTGTTGGCCGCCGGACAACTGTTTCGGATAGTCGTGCAGTTTGTCGCCCACACCGACACGGTCGAGCAGGGCGCGAGCCTCGGCCTCGACCTCCGCCCGGTCGCGCCCCTGCGCCGATACCGGCGCCTCGACGACGTTCTCGAGTGCGGTCAGGTGCGGGAACAGGTTGAAGTTCTGGAAGACGAAGCCGATGCGGGAGCGCTGGCGGAGGATGTCGCGGGCACGCAACTCGTGCAGCTTGTTTCCGCGCCGTTTGTAGCCGATGAGTTCACCGTCGATGCGGACGGTGCCGCGGTCGACCTTCTCGAGGTGGTTGAGGGTGCGCAGGAGGGTGGATTTCCCGGAGCCGGACGGTCCGAGGATCACGGTGACCGTGCCCTTGCGCAGCTGCAGGTCGATGCCTTTGAGAACTTCGAGTGCGCCGAGCGACTTGTGGACTCCGCGCACGTCGACGACGTGGTCGACGTCGTCCCGGGTGGCGGTCACTTCGTCGCTCCTTCGGGGTGCACCGATGCCGCTGTCGCGAATCTCGCGGTATTTCGCGACCACGCGCTGCCACGGGGTGAGCGGCAGTGCGCGTGCCGAACCGCGGGCGTAGTGCCGTTCGACGTAGTACTGCCCGATCGACAGGATCGTGGTGAGGATGATGTACCAGACGGTCGCGACCATGAGCATCGGAACGACGCGTCCGGTGCGACCGAAGATCACCTGTACCTGGTAGAAGAGTTCGGCGATGGCCATGGTGGAGACGATCGAGGTGCCCTTGAACAGGCTGATCACCTCGTTGGCGGCGTTCGGAAGGATCGCCCGCATGGCCTGCGGGAGAACGATCTTCATGAACTGCCGGTAACGCGGGATGCCGAGCGCGTTGGCGGCCTCGATCTGACCGTGGTCGACGGAGATGATGCCGGCGCGGATGATCTCGGCGGAGTAGGCCGCCTGGTGGAGCGCCAGACCGATGACGGCGGCTGTGAATCCCGAGATCACCCCGGCCACACCGAACTCGAAGAAGGCAGGCCCGAAGGGGATGCCGATCGACAGCGTCTTGTACAGGTACGCGATGTTGAACCAGAACAGTAGCTGGACGATGAGCGGGATCGATCGGAACGCCCAGATGTACGTCCACGAGACCACTTGCAGAACAGGATTGTTCGACAACCGGCCGACCGCGAGGAGCACACCGAGAGCGAAGCCGAGGACCGTGCCCCACAGTGTCAGTTCGATCGTCATCCACAGTGCGGACAGCACGGACGACGCGGTGAAGTACTGCGCGAAGGTCGCCCAGTCCCAGCCGGGGTTGGTGACCAGGCCGTGCACGAACTGGGCGACGAGGATCAGCACGGCAGCGCTGATCACCCAGCGCCACGGATGCCGTTTCCGGGCGACGGCCAGGTCCTCGTCGTCGGTGCGGTCGGCCGGGGCGTCGGGGATGCGGAGATCGGTGGACGTGCTCACGGCGACGTCCTGGGGGCGGGAGCCATCGGGATGGGCCTTTCGGGAATGCGGGGGTGCGGGGGTGCAGACGTGGGTCCCGGCCCGTCCCCCTGCGGACGGGCCGGGACCCACGCGGCGAAGGACGACGGGCGGTCTACGTCAGCGACGACACCGGTGCGAAGTACCGCGGCACAGGTCGATGTGCAGGCGGCACCACGAGGCGCGCTCGGTCCAGCGGGTCATGCTCGTTCCTCCATCGATCCCGGCGGTAGCACCCGCACCCGCGCACGGGGGGTTGCTGCGACGTCGTGGAGCCAGGTCTCTCGGTCGCTCTGGATGGTCGCTGCTCAACCTACGGAGTGCGGCGCGTCGTGGACAGGCTTTCTCTCACCGTGGCGGAAATACCGTCCCTCGTCGAGACCGATGTAGATGTCGACGTGGTGCCCCGACATCGACAACAAGGCCGGTTTCGGCACGCCGTAGACTCGCCTCGGTGACCCCGCTCGAACTTTTCCTCGTCGCATTGGCCGGGCTCGGCGCCGGAGCGATCAACTCCCTCGTCGGATCCGGCACCCTCATCACCTTCCCGACGCTCGTCGCGTTCGGTGTACCCCCGGTGACCGCGACGATGTCCAACGCGATCGGTCTGGTCGCCGGGGGCGTATCGGGCACCTGGGGCTATCGGCGCGAGCTGCGTGGGCAGTGGGAGCGGTTGCGATGGCAGATCCCGGCGTCGTTCTGCGGGGCACTGGTCGGAGCATGGCTTCTGCTCCACCTACCGGAGAGCGTCTTCGAGACGGTCGTGCCGATCCTGCTCGTCCTGGCACTCACGCTCGTCGTGCTGCAACCGAAGATCCAGTCCTGGGTGGCGCGCAGAACGGGTGGCGACGCCGACGCCCGTCTCGGACCGATACGGATGACGCTGCTCGTCGTCGGCACCTTCGCCGTCGGCATCTACGGCGGCTACTTCACAGCAGCGCAGGGCATTCTGCTGATGGGTCTGTTCGGCGCGTTGCTGCACGATCACATCCAGCGGCAGAACGCCGCGAAGAACCTGCTGTCGCTGGTCGTGAACGTCGTGGCCGCCTGTGCGTACATCCTGGTGGCGTTCGACCGGATCGATTGGACCGTGGCCGCACTGATCGCCGTGGGTTCCTTGATCGGCGGTCACCTCGGTTCCCACTACGGTCGGCGCCTGTCGCCGGTCGCGTTGCGGATCGTCATCGTCGTCGTCGGCCTGATCGGGCTGTACCGGCTGTTGTTCTGACCCGGTCATTTCTTCCCGACGGTAACGAAATCGTCTCCTATCGCCCCAGGGGCAACACCCGTCACAGAAATACCAGATGGTTGGTATGGAGTCGATCACAACGGGTACCTGACGAAGGTCGGGAGCACGACCTTCGAGGGGAGCAATCGTATGAAGAAACAGACCAAAGGGGCCATCGCCGCAGGGGCCGGAGCCATCCTGCTCCTGGGCGGGCTGGGCAGTCTCGCGTTCTGGAACGATCAGACCGACGGTGACGCCGGTACCATCACATCCGGTCAGCTGACGCTCGGGGAGTGCGCCGGCGGCGGCACGTGGACCGATGTCGGCAATGGTGGAGCGACGATCGGCGACATTTCATCGTTCCGAATCGTCCCGGGCGACACGGTGCGCTACACCTGCGCCTCCACACTCACCGCTCAGGGCGACAATCTGGAAGCCACACTCACCGCGAATCTGGATGGCGTCACGGGAAATACCGACTTGCGAAACGCCCTGATCACCACCATCGACGGCGAGTACGCCGGCCAGTCGTTCACCGGTGGAGCCGACGGTGTTCAGGTCGTGGCAAACGGCGGTGCGCCTCAGGATATTTCGGTCGACATCACCATCACGTTCGATCCGGCCACATCGGGGACGACCGGACAGAACGAGACCGTCGATCTCGGCAATCTGAGCCTGAATCTGCAGCAGAACACGAACCCCGCTCCCGCGTGAGGACATGAAGCGGAGATGGGCCTGGATCGCCGCAGTCGCGTCGGTTCTGCTCGTGACCCTCTGGTCCACACAGCAGACCGGCGCACTGTGGCGCGACAGCACACAACTCAGGGGCGGCACGATCATCTCGGGGAGCCTGACCATCATGGCCCAGGGCTCCCAGGACTACACATGGACGAACTTCGGCGGTACCAACCTGGCGCAGGGATCCGTGGTGCAACAGCCGTTGACGGTCAGCATTCGGGGTGACGCCCACGCACGTTACCGATTGCAAGCGGTACGTCAGAGCTCGACCCGGCTGCCGATCGCGGTGACAGCGTGGATCGTCGGTTCCACCGACGCATGCCCGACGTCATCCGGTGCAGCAGTGGCTACACCGACGTCGACGATCGGCGGTCCTTGGACGGCCTTTCCGGCTCCAGGGGAAGGGCGGTCGGCCGCTCCGGGCACCACGGAGGTGTGGTGTCTCCGGGCGACCGTCGGAGCCGCGGCAGAACAAGGCAGGTCGACCACCCTTGCGCTCGAATTTCGAGTGGAGCAACAGATATGACCGAATCCCGGGAAGAAGACGACCGGACAGGGCCGCTCTGGTGGATGGGCTCGATGCTCACCTGGGCCCTGCTGTTCGCCATGCTCACCCTGCTGGCAGTCACCATCCTGATCCCGGCCGTGGCCGGCGGCGAACGCTTCACCGTGCTCACCGGATCGATGGACCCCACCTACCCACCCGGCACCCTCATCGTCGTCGAACCCGTCGAACCCGACGAACTCGCGATCGGAATGCCCGTGACGTACCAGTTGCGTTCGGGGGATCCCACTGTGGTGACGCATCGGATCATCGCGTCCGCCCAATCCGCGAAGGGGCGACGCACGTACATCACCCAGGGCGACGCCAACACTGTGCCCGACGAGAAACCGGTTCTCTACGAACAGATTCGGGGACGCGTCTGGTATTCGATCCCCTACCTGGGCTACGTGAACAACTGGCTGACGGGGCAACAGCGTTCGTGGACCGTCGGGATCATCGCGATCGCACTGTTCGGCTACGCCACCGTGCTGTTCACCAGCGGTATCCGGGATGGCAGACGTGAGCGGGACGCAGCACGAACCGGCGGAGGCAACGATGCGCGGCGATGAAGTCCTCGATCACCTTCGCAAGTACCTACGAAAAGCGCCTTCATTCTTCACCGTCCGGGTGCGCGCACTACTGTCGCTCGGAACGGTCCTCGCGCTCGGCGCGGTGGGAACCTTCGCCGCGTGGGCGAATTCGGCGGTAGCGACGGGGACGTTCAGCACCGGCACGGTCGATCTGCGAGCGAACGACGTGAAGTCCTATACGTTCTCCGACCTGACCTCGTCCTCCATGATGCCGGGCGAGAGTCGAGCGGCGAGTCTGCAGGTGCAGAACACACGCTCGACGATGGACGTCACGTACACGGTGAATGTCGCGACACCCGCCGGAAGTCCGGCCCTCGCGAACAACCTGCAACTCCGGGTCTTCAGCAACGGAACCCCGTCGAACCTCACTGCCGGCGGTCTCCGCAAGGGAACATGCACGGGAACACAGATCGGACAGACGAACCTGATCGCGGGAGGCGCTGCGCCGATCGTCACTTCTGCTCGCCCCTTGGCGGCCACGACCGGTAGGGAGACACTGTGCATGGTCGTCACGTTGCCCACGTCGACGCCGCTCCCCACACAGAACCAGAGCGTGTCCGCCCTCGTGTTCACCTTCACGGCGCAGACGACGGTGTGAGGCGACAATGACCGAACACGCACACCAGGCACGGCCCCCACGCAGAGGGCGGGACACCCTCCTGACGATCGGTGCAGTACTCGGCAGCCTGTGCATTCTCGTCGCGGCGGTATCGGCCCTGTTCGGCCTGACGCCGTTGATCTTCCGCTCGGGTTCCATGGCACCCGCGATTCCTTCGGGCTCCCTCGCGATAGCGCACACCGTCCCCGCAGCCGACCTTCGGTCCGGTGACGTGGTGAGTGTGATCAACGATCAAGGCAGTCGCATCACCCATCGGATCGTGGAAGTCCAGTCGTTCGCCGGAAACACGGCCCTCCTCCGGCTGCAAGGAGATGCGAATCCGGAACCCGATCCCCGCAGTTACGGAGTGAGCTCGGCCGAACGGGTGCTCTTCCATGTCGACGGCCTCGGCTACCTTGCCGCCTGGCTCCGGACCGTTCCCGGCCTCGTCGTGCTGGCGATACTCGCCGCCGCCCTCATCCGGATCGCGGTGCGTCCCGACGGATCGCCCCTCCGGAACGCCCAGGCCCCCGTGACTCCTCTGGCAGTCCTCGTCGTCGTGTCTGCGGTCGGCCTCTCACACACGCCGGGGACCGATGCGGCCTTCGTCGACAACGCGACCGCGCGAAGCGGAGCGTTCGCCTCGAAGAGCGAGTACGTACCCCGAATTGCAGGAACGGTCGGCTGCAACAGCAAACTCATTCTCGACCAACCCGATCCTGTCACGTTGAACTGGACGCATCTGGGGTCGCCCTATCAATACCGGATCATTCTGCGAGATCTGGACGGTCGTGTCTGGCGGACCGTCGACATCACCGACATCACCGCCGCGACGGGCGGCACCATCTCGTACGACCTGTACGGCACAGGTCTTCCTCGCCGCAGCCTCATCTGGCAGTACAACGCGGAAATACACACGATGTTGCCGGGAGGCACGGTGTCGGCAGCATGGAGGGGCCGCCTCGTCTCCCAACCCGTGTCCTTGATCAGCCACAACCAGGACCTCAACTGCAGCCCGAGCGGGGAACGTGACGGGACCCCGGCGTATGTGGCACCCCCGGCTTCCGTCGCATGCTCCACGACCGGCACAGGAAGTGCCACCGCAGCGACATTGACGTGGCCCCACGTCGGCACGGGTGTGACTTACCAGGTCACCGTTCGCAATCCGTCGGACGGAAATTTCGCTTACGTCACCACGGTGACCACCACCCCGACAGCCGCGGGGCAACCGGTGACCGCCAGGATCGCCCGGACCAACCTCGACACCGCTCTCATCACCGCGAATACCGCTGACGCCGAGATCCGCTCGATCCACGGAGATTCGTATTCCACAGGTTTCGTCGCGTACAGGCTCGACACGACGTCGACGACGGGCGTCACCTGCTCGGCGGCACCAGCGACAGGAGCACGCTCACTGCCGCAATCCTCTGCTTCCACCACCACGACGTCGACGACGTCCTCCCCGACCGCAAGTCCGGGGACATCGACCTCCCTCGGTCCGACGACCACCGAGGGGAGTCCCAGCACGTCCGGGTCACCGTCTGCACCGACAGAAACGGAAATTGTCTCCGCGCTCCGCTCACCGTCCGGCCTGTACTCCGCTCGGCTCGTCCGATCCGAGGCCGGAACGTACGCCGTCATCACTGCTGCGACGGGCAGCGAGGAGTACCGCACCGGCGCCTCGGAGGGTGATGTACTGGCCTGGGCCGCCGAGACGGACGAGCTACGCATCACCGGAAGTTCGGGGGAATGGGTGATCAGTAGGGCTTCGGGTTCGTGGGTGAGGAGCGCGGTGGTCGATCCGCTCCCGGCTCCCCCGCCTGCTCCTGCTCCTGAACCTGCACCGACCGGCGAGCCTGCTCCTTCACCGGTCCCCGAGGAGACGCCGCCCGAACCTGCGCCGACCCCGAGCGACGATGCTCCTGTGGGCGAGCCGGCCGACGACGAATCGGAAGGCTGATGCTTCGAAATCAATTCCGCTTCAACGGAACAGGAATTCCTGCCACCACGAGAGTCGCTGCTTCACTGGCCTCCGCGACCCGCGCATTGAGCCGGCCCAGCATGTCGCGGAACAATCGGCCCGAAGAGGTCGCGGGCACCACTCCGCTACCGACCTCGTTGCTCACGGCGACCACCGGCACCGCACATTTCCGCCACGCCGCGATCAACTCGTCCACATCGGAGTGGACAGGGTCGAGGTCACCGCCCTCCCAGACACCGTGGATATCGAGCCGTGCCGTCAACCACGTTCCGAGACAATCGATCAGCAGCGGTTCCGTAGCGGTGCACAGCACCTCGGCGACATCGACCGTCTCCACCGTCGACCATGAACCGGGACGTCTTTCCCGGTGCAGTGCAACACGTTCCGCCCACTCCGCGTCACCCTCTCGTGTCCCGCCGGTGGCGACGTAGGTGACGGACGGGCAGGACGCGAGCAACTCCTCGGCGTGCCGCGACTTGCCCGACCGCACTCCCCCGAGAACCAGCGTCCGATGCGGCACGACCGGAGTCCCTTCACCCACGTGGACCACCTCACCATCACGACCGGGACGAGCATCCACCTGCTGCAGACGTTTCCGAAGTATGTCGGCGGGTGGATTGTGGTGGCCCAGATGCACTGCGACCACATCGGTGTCCGGAGTGACGGCACCGGCACCGCGCAGGCCGTCCACCAGGGTGCCGAATTCCGGAAGGCCGAGGTGACCCTCGGACAGTTCGGAGCGGTCGCCGAAGGTCTCCTCGAGGAAGACCGCGTCGAACCGGGCGTCGCGCACGGCCTCGAACCACTCGGCGGGCCACATCCCGGTGTCGCAGGCCCACAGCAACCGCGACCCGCCGGGGCCCGACAGGTCGTACAGCACCGCATCGCCGTCGCGGAACACCTTGTGCCGTGCGGGAAGAACGCGCACCGAGTAGTCGCCGACGGTGAGCGAGTCCCCCGCCTCGACCGGCACGAAGCGCACCGGGTCGTCGGGAGCCACCCAGGGCCTGCAGGTGTCGAGCGCGTCGGCGGGACCGATCACGTCGAGCTCGACACCGGCAGCGACCCACGATCGGAACAACAGCGCCTGCGGGCCCAGATGGTCGGCATGGGCGTGCGTCAGGAGAATGTGCCGCACCTTCGCCAGCGACCTGCCGTGCCGCACGGCCGCGTGGGGCGCCTCGGGACCGCAGTCGAGCATCAGTACGTCGTCGACGAGTGCCGCGGTCTGCCCGCGGACCTCACCACGACGCACGGCGTCTGCGCAGGATGCACACGTGCAGAACGGATTCGGCCACCCGTCCGCCGCGCCGGTTCCCAGGAGCACGACCTCCATCAGCAGTCCTTCGTGCTGTCGCGGAGCGGGAGGACGGCGCGACCCGCCGGGCGGTCGAGGATCTCGACGCGGGCGCCGTAGACCTGCGCGATGCGGTCGGCGGTGAGGACGTCGTCGGGCGCTCCGTCGGCGACGACGTGTCCGTGATCGAGGAGCACGAGTCGTTCCCCGTACTGCGCGGCGGAGGTCAGATCGTGCATCGCGGCGATGACGGTGAGGTCGCCTTCGGTCCGCATCGAGTCGACGAGCTCGAGTACCTGCTGCTGGTGCCCGATGTCGAGTGCGCTGGTGGGTTCGTCGAGGAGCAGCACCCGCGGTTGCTGGGCGAGAGCGCGCGCGAGCACGACGCGCTGCAGCTCACCGCCGGACAGTTCGGTCGCGAGGCGTGGGGCGAACGCTTCGAGTTCGAGTCGTTCGACGACGCGGTCCACCACCTCGCGGTCGTGCGCGGTCTCGGAGCCGAAGCGTGGAATGTGCGGGGTGCGGCCGAGGTGGATCAGTTCCCGGACGGTCACGCCTTCCGGCACCACCGGTCGCTGCGGCATCAGTGCGACCGCGCGTGCCATGTCCCGACGTCCGGCGCGCCCGGGCGCCACGTCGGCGACCTGCAGATGACCGGTGGCCGGCACGAGACCGGCGAGGACGTGGAGAAGAGTGGTCTTGCCCGAACCGTTGGGTCCGACCAGCGACACCCACGATCCCGCGGTGACGTTCAGGTCGACCCCGTGCAGCACCTCGACACCACCGCGTTCGGCACTGAGCTGCCGGCACGAGACCGTCATGGTCGGGGTGGTGAGAACATCGCTTTTCATCGGACACCTCGGCTCCGTCTGAGCACGACGAGGAAGAAGGGCGCCCCGATCGCCGCGGTGACGACACCGATCGGCAGTTCGGCGGGCGACATGACGGTGCGGGCCAGGACGTCCGCGAGGACCAGGAAGGACGCACCCACCAGCAGCGACAGCGGCAACAGGAGGCGGTGACCCGGTCCGACGAGCAGCCGGACCGCGTGGGGAACGACGATGCCGACGAACCCGATGAGTCCGCTGGCCGAGACCACCGCGGCCGTCCCGAGGGTCGCGACGCACACGAGCAGCAGCCGCACGCGCGCCGGGTTGATTCCGAGGCTCGCGGCTTCGACGTCGCCGACCGCCATGACATCGAGTGTGCGCCGATGCAGCGCGATGATCGCGACGGTGACGACGACGTACGGCAGGACCACGACGACGTCGGACCAGCCGTCGGTGGACAGGCGGCCGAGCATCCACGAGTACACCTGCCGCAGCGTGTCGTCGTGCAGCTGCATGAAGAAGGTCTGGATCGCGTTGGCGAAGGCCGCGACGGCGACACCGGCGAGGATGATGACGACTTCCGAGCGGCTGCCGCCGACGGTACGGCCGAGCGAGTACGTCGCGCCGACGGCGAGCAGTCCCCCGGCGAAAGCCGCAATCGGGACACCGGCGAACCCGGCGGCGCCGCCCACGACGATGGCGAGGGTGGCACCGAGACCGGCGCCGCTGGAGACCCCGAGCAGATAGGGGTCGGCGAGCGGATTGCGGAAGACCCCCTGGTAGGCGGCACCGGCGATGGCCAGCATCGCCCCCACCAGCACCCCGAGCACGACGCGCGGCATCCGGATGTTCCACAGGATCGCCTGCTGACGCGTGCTCAGCCCGGAGTCCACGTCGACGAACGGCAGGCGGTCGGCGATGTCGAGCAGCACCCCGCCCGGGGTGAGGCCGGCGGGCCCGACGAGGATCCCGACCAGCATCGCGGCGAACAGGACGAGCACCGCGCCGGTCAGTACGAGCACGTTGCGCGGCACCACCCGCGCACCACCGGGTGGCAGTGCGCGGGTGTTGCCTCGCGACAGGGAGATCAAGGCGTGGGCTGGACCGCGGGGATGGCACCGACGATCCGGGCGACCTCACGCATCAGGTCCACGACGCGCGGCCCCCAGCGACTGGCGATGTCCTCGTCGAGGACGTAGACACGGCCGTCCCGGACGGCGGTGAGCTCACCCCACCCGGCACGCTCCGCGACGACCTCGGGTGTGACGCCGCAGCACTGCCCGTCGGCCAGGAAGATCACGTCGGGGTTCTGTTCGAGGACGTACTCGGCGGACAGTTGCGGGTAGCCGTTGCCGCCGGTCGCGATCGAGGTCAGACCCAGCATCGAGAAGATCTCGCCGATGTAGGTGTCGTCGGTGACGGAGTAGAAGGTGTTGTCGAGCTCGTGGTAGTAGGTCAGCGGGGTCTCCCGTTCGGGGAGGCCGGCGAGGATCTCGTCGATGTCCGTCTTCATCTGCGCGACGAGCTCGGCAGCGTCGCCGACGTGTCCGGTGACGGCTCCCAGCTGCTCGATCTGGGCGTAGGTGTCGTCCAGGTTCTCGGCGGCGGGAAGGATCAGCGTTTCGACACCGGCCTGTTCGAGCCCCGCGACGAGATCGGCGGTGTCGGCGTTGGCGACGACGAGATCGGGTTCGTAACCGAGGATCGCCTCGACGTTGGGGGTGTACCCCGACAGGTCGGTGACGGGTGCGTCGGCCGGGTAGTCGGACCGGTCGTCGACCGCGACGACCTGATCCCCGGCACCGACGGCGTAGAGCATCTCCGTGCTGGTGGGGCTCAGCGACACGATGGCCTGCGGGACGTCCGCGGAGGTGGTGTCGGTGTCACCGGACGGTGACGAATCGTCGCTGCTCGAGCACCCTGCGGCGAGAAGCGCGAAGGCGGTCAGTCCGGCGGCGAGCAGCCGTAGGTGATTGTCGAGGGGCACAGCCATCCTCCGTTGTTCGGAGGACGAAAACAGTACGGCTGCAACGGTGCGGTTGCGGCACGTCACCGTCCTTCGTCCGAGGACCAGTACGTACGGACCCTCCGCGCCGGCTGACCTGGCTCACCCGGAAGTCGGGCTCACAGTTGCGGGACAGCGCCGGATTCTCACCGGCTTCACCGAAAACGCTGCGGGTGCCCTACCGGATCGGCAGGACACCCGCAGCGTAGCTCACGGCGTCCCAGGTCAGGACAGCGCCTGCTGGAGATCCTCGAGCAGGTCCTCGGGATCCTCGAGGCCCACGGACAGTCGCACCACACCGTCGGACAGACCGATCGCGGCCCGGCCCTCCGGTCCCATCGCCCGGTGGGTGGTGGTCGCCGGGTGGGTGATGAGCGACTTGGAGTCGCCGAGATTGTTCGAGATATCGACGATGCGCAGCTTGTTCAGCAGCTCGAAGGCACGCTTCTTGCCCTCGCCCTCGGGGGCGTCGAGCTCGAACGTGATGATCGTGCCGCCGCCGCTCATCTGCGACTTCGCGAGTTCGTACTGGGGGTGCGATTCGAGGTACGGGTACTTGACCCAGCGCACGGCATCCTGCGTTTCGAGGAACTGCGCGATGCGCAGCGCCGAATCGACGGAGGCGCGCAGCCGCACCGGCATGGTCTCGAGGCCCTTGAGCAGCGTCCACGCGTTGAACGGGCTCAGCGACGGCCCGGTGTGGCGGATGAGCTGCTGCACGGGCCCGTCGATGTAGTCCTTGGGACCGAGGATCGCTCCGCCGAGCACGCGGCCTTGGCCGTCGATGTGCTTGGTGCCCGAGTAGACGACGATGTCGGCACCGAGATCGATGCTGCGCTGCAGCAGCGGGGTGGCGAAGACGTTGTCCAGCACCACCTTCGCGCCTGCCGCGTGCGCCATCTCCGAGACGCGTCGCACGTCGACGAGGGTCTGCATCGGGTTCGACGGGGTCTCGAAGAAGACCGCCGTGGTGGGCACCGACAGCGCCTTCTCCCACTGGTCGAGGTCCTCACCGTCGACGAACACCGTCTCGACGCCCCAGCGGGGCAGGATCTCGTTGCACACGACGAAGCACGAACCGAAGAGGCTGCGTGCCGCGACGAGACGGTCGCCCTTGCCGAGCAGCGCCGCGAGCGCGGTGAACACCGCGGACATGCCGGACGCGGTGGCGTAGGCACCCTCGGCACCGTCGAGCAGGCGCAGGCGCTCCTCGAACATCTTCACCGTGGGGTTGCCGTAGCGGGAGTAGACGAAGTGGTCGACGTCGCCGGTGAAGGCGGCTTCGGCGGCCTCGGCCGACTCGTAGACGAACCCGGAGTTGAGGTAGAGCGCCTCGGAGGTCTCCTCGAAGCCGGATCGGAGCAGGCCGCCGCGCACGCCGAGCGTGGCGGGGCGAACGGTGTCGGGCAGCGCCTTGTCGAACGCGCCGCCCTGGGGGATGGAACTCACGACTGCCTCCACGGCAGGCCCGCGGCCCGCCAGCCCTCGGCACCGCGATGGCCTTCGCCGTCGAGAGCGCCTTCGAATCCTTCGAGAACGTTGTAGGCGGGGGTCAGGCCCGCAGCGGTGGCGGCCGTGGCCGCTCCGATGGAGCGCTGCCCCGAGCGACACAGGAAGATCACCGGTCCGCCGCCGATACCCGCTGCCCTCAGGTCCTCGACGAAGCTCGGGTTGGGGGCGCCGTCGGGGTAACGAACCCACTCGACGAACACGGTCCGGCGACCGAGCGACGAGGTCTCGGGGACCCCGACGTATTTCCACTCGGCTTCGGTACGCACATCGACGAGCACGGCATCCGGATCACCTTGCAGCAGGTCCCATGCCTGCTGCGGCGTTATATCACCTGCGTAGCTCACCCGGACATGTTTTCACAGGTCGGGCTGTGACGTACACGCGGGCACCGCGTCGTATACGCACGGCGACGCGTCAGAACCGGCAGATCCGCCACACGTCGTCGATGCGGACGACCTGCCACGTCTCGGTTTGCGTCTCCCCGTCGAGGCCGGTCCGGACGTCGACGGTGGCCCGATCGCCGTCCACGGCAATGTTCTGCGTGGCCTGCAGCTCCACCCGTCCCTCGACGTCCGCGAGCGGCGCTTCTTCGGCGGGCAGATCGCTGCAGCGCAGCCGGTCGAGGATCGGTCCGTCGTTCTCGTTGTGCGCGGAGACGTAGTCGGTGACGGCACGACGGACCATCTCGTCCTCGGTGAGGTCGTCGCCCGCCGGGGAGAAGAGCTGTGCACCGAAGACGACGAGGACGAGAACCACCAGGACGGCGAGGGCTCCGAGGAAAGGCCCTATGCTGCTACTGGTGGGACCGTCGGGATCCGGGCCGGGATCGGGTTCGGGTTCGGGGGCTCCGCGCTTGGCCATGCGCCCGATCCTAATGGGCGCGAGGTCGCGGCTCGTCACGGCCGCATTTGCCCTAAAAACCCTCTCGAGGTAGGAATTGTGGCATGGCCACCACGCAGCTCGTTCGACGCCTCGCCGTCGACCTGTGTCGTATGGGTGCCCACATGTGTTGTCGCTGAAGCGATTCGCTCGACGGCTCGATTCATCCTCCTTCGCCGTCATCCCCGCGCGACCTGCGCCGAGCCCACTGAGGGCAGCCTTAATTTAAGCTGGATATGTCCGTCCGCACACCGAAGAGGTAGTTGATCCCCTGATGACCGATCAGACTCGTCCCCTTCGCGTCGCGATCGTCGGTGCCGGCCCTGCCGGTATCTACGCCGCCGACGCACTCATGAAGTCCGACACTGCGCAGGATCCCGGGGTCAGCATCGACCTGTTCGAGCGCATGCCGGCGCCGTTCGGTCTGATCCGCTACGGTGTCGCGCCCGACCACCCGCGCATCAAGGGCATCATCACCGCCCTGCACAAGGTGCTCGACAAGCCGCAGATCCGCCTGCTCGGCAATCTCGACTACGGCAGCGACTTCACCCTCGACGACCTGCAGCGTTTCTACGATGCGGTGATCTTCTCGACCGGCGCGAACGCGGACCGCGCGCTGAACATCCCCGGCATCGACCTCGACGGCAGCTACGGCGCCGCCGACTTCGTGTCCTGGTACGACGGGCACCCCGACGTGCCGCGCACCTGGCCGCTCGAGGCGGAGAAGGTCGCCGTCCTCGGTGTCGGCAACGTCGCGCTCGACGTCGCCCGCGTGCTCGCCAAGACCGGCGACGAGCTGCTGCCGACGGAGATCCCGCCGAACGTCTACGAGGGCCTGAAGAACAACAAGGCCGTCGAGGTGCACGTCTTCGGGCGCCGCGGTCCGGCGCAGGCCAAGTTCACCCCGCTCGAGCTGCGCGAACTCGACCACTCCCCGACCATCGAGGTCATCGTCGACCCGGAGGACATCGACTACGACGAGGGCTCCGAGCAGGCGCGGCGTAACTCCAAGCAGGTCGACATGGTCGCCAACACCCTGCAGGACTGGGCGATCCGCGATGTGGGCAACCGCCCGCACAAGCTGTTCCTGCACTTCTTCGAGTCTCCGCACGAGATCCTCGGTGAGGACGGCAAGGTCGTCGGTCTGCGCACCGAGCGCACCGAGCTCGACGGCACCGGCAACGTGCGCGGCACCGGCAAGTTCCGTGACTGGGAGGTCCAGGCGGTCTACCGCGCGGTCGGTTACCTGTCGCAGAACATCGCGAAGCTGCCCTTCGACGAGCAGGCCGGCACCGTGCCGAACGAGGCCGGGCGGGTGCTCGCCGACGAGAGCGCCGAGGGTCACGACCGGTTCATGCCGCACACCTACGTCACCGGCTGGATCAAGCGCGGCCCCGTGGGCCTGATCGGTCACACCAAGGGCGATGCGAACGAGACCGTCGCGAACCTGCTCGAGGACCGGGCCGCCGGTCGTCTGAACACCCCCGAGGATCCGTCCGAGGACGCGATCGTGAAGTTCCTCGAGGACAAGCAGCTGCCGTACACCACCTGGCAGGGCTGGTACCGCCTCGATGCGCACGAGCGCAGCCTCGGTGAGGCCGAGGGCCGCGAGCGCGTGAAGGTCGTCGAGCGCGAGGACATGTTCCGCGCGAGCGAGCCGCACAAGGCGTGACAGCAGCCTGAACTGCACGAACGACGAGGGACCCATCCGCACGGATGGGTCCCTCTCGCTTTCCGGGTGCGCTCAGGTGAACAGGACGGCGCCCAGCCACACCGAGGCCGCGACGAGTCCGCCGAACAGTTCGACGAGGATCGACAACGCCACGGCCTTGGTCGCCGCGACCGTCGAGACCCACGCATCACGGTGGGTGCGGTGCCGTTGCACCTCCGACAGGTACATGCCGAGCAGGAAGCCCAGGAACAGACCGACGACGGGGATCACGAAGAACCCGACGATGCCGAGCAGACCGGCAAGGATCAGCGACCGGTTCGGCACCCCGGCCTGCTGAAGCCGCTTGCCGGGCCAGGTGTACTTCACGATGCCGGTGACCAGCAGCGCCACCGTCGCCACGCCCAGCACGACCCACGCGGTGGTGCCTCCCGTGAGGAACGCCCACACGGCGATCGCACCGAAGATCAGCAGGACGCCGGGCAGGATCGGCAGCACGATCCCGAGCAGGCCGACGAGGATCGCCAGCCCGACGAGCAGTTCGCCGCCGGCACTCACGGCGCCACCGGGCGGGCCGAGCGGGCGGAAGACAGCGGAGTACCGGGACGCGGTGGCAGCATGGTGGGACTATATGTGCCACCGGTCCACGCCCCCGGGAGGACGCGATGAGCAGTACCAGGCCTCACAGCAGCCCGAAGAGTGCATCGGACGCCGCTTCCGCCGCGGTGCGCGGCGACGTCCGGTACTTCACGACGCCCGGTGTCGATCCCGCCGAGGCGGTGGAGTGGCAGCGACGCGACGCGCGGATCGTCCATCACGGCACCGGACGTGTCGTCTTCGAGCAGACGGACGTGGAGTTCCCTGCCTTCTGGTCGCAGAACGCCACCGACATCGTCACGCAGAAGTACTTCCGCGGGCAGCTCGGGCATCCCGATCGTGAGCACTCGCTGCGCGACGTGATCGCCCGCATCGTCGACACGATCACGGCGTGGGGGCACACCGACGGCCATCTCGACGATCCGGAGGCGTTCGCCGCCGAGTTGACTTATCTGCTGATCCACCAGCGGGCCTCGTTCAACAGTCCCGTCTGGTTCAACATCGGGGTGCCGAACACTCCGCAGCAGGCCAGCGCGTGTTTCATCCTGTCGGTCGACGACAGCATCGACTCGATCCTCGAGTGGTACCGGCAGGAAGCGGTGATCTTCAAGGGCGGGTCGGGTGCCGGGGTGAACCTCTCCCGGATCCGCTCGTCGGCCGAACCGCTGACCGGTGGCGGAAGCGCATCGGGTCCGGTCAGCTTCATGCGCGGCGCCGACGCCTCGGCCGGCACCATCAAGTCCGGCGGCAAGACCCGGCGGGCCGCGAAGATGGTGATCCTCGACGTCGACCATCCCGACATCGAGGAGTTCGTCGACTGCAAGGCGATCGAGGAACGCAAGGCGCGGGTGCTCGCCGAGGCCGGTTTCGACATGGGTCTCGACGGCACCGACATCCATTCGGTGCAGTACCAGAACGCGAACAACTCGGTGCGCGTGACCGACGAGTTCATGCACGCGGTGGTGGCCGACGCCGAGTGGCCGCTGCGTACCGTGACGACCGGCGAGACGGTCCGGACGGTCCGCGCACGAGAGTTGTTGCAGCGCATCGCCGCCGCCACCTGGGAGTGCGCCGACCCGGGCATCCAGTACGACACGACGATCAATGCCTGGCACACCGCCTCGGCGACCGGCCGGATCAACGCGTCGAATCCCTGCTCGGAGTACATGCATCTCGACGATTCGGCGTGCAACCTCGCGAGCCTGAATCTGCTCACCTTCCTGCGCGAGGACGGCACCTTCGATGTCGACGGTTTCCGTCACGCCGTGGCGGTGATGCTCACCGCGCAGGAGATCCTCGTCGGCCGCGCCGACTACCCCACCGAGCGGATCGGTGAGACGTCGCGGCGGTTCCGGCAGCTCGGGATCGGTTACGCCAATCTCGGTGCGCTGCTCATGGCTTCGGGTCTGCCCTACGACAGCGAGGCCGGACGCGCGACGGCTGCGGCGATCACCGCCCTGATGACCGGGCACGCCTACGCCGTGTCGGCGGACATGGCACGGCGCCTCGGCCCCTTCGAAGGGTTCGACGAGAACCGCGCGCCGATGCTCGACGTGTTGGGCAAGCACCGTGGTGCGCTCGACGACATCGACTCCGACCTCGCGCCGGCCGACGTGCTCGATGCGGCGCGACAGGCATGGGATCGCGCAGTGGCCGACGGCACCGCCCACGGTGTGCGCAACAGCCAGGTCAGTGTGCTCGCACCGACCGGCACGATCGGGCTCGCGATGGACTGCGACACCACCGGGATCGAACCGGATCTGGCGTTGGTGAAGACCAAGAAGCTCGTCGGCGGCGGTAGCCTCACGATCGTCAATCGCAGTGTGCCGCGTGCACTGTCGCGTCTGGGTTACGGCCCGTCGGAGGTCGCCGACATCGTGGCGCACCTCGATCTGCACCACGACCTCGCCGGTGCGCCGCACGTGCGCGACGAACACGCGCCGGTGTTCGCGACCTCGATGGGCGACAACGTCATCTCGCCGCGTGGCCACGTCGCGATGATGGCGGCAGTGCAGCCCTTCCTGTCGGGTGCGATCTCCAAGACGGTGAACCTGCCCGAGTCCGCGACCGTTGACGACATCGCCGACATGTACGTCGACGCGTGGCGCCTGGGAGTGAAGGCGCTCGCGATCTACCGTGACAACTGCAAACTGGGACAACCGTTGTCGACGTCGTCGCGTCCTGCCGTCGCAGACGCGGCGACCCCCTCCGCGGCGCCTCGTCGTGAGCGACTCCCGCGCACCCGCAACTCGCGGACGTTCGAGTTCCGGGTGGCCGACTGCAAGGGCTTCTTCACGATCGGCGAGTACGACGACGGGCGTCCCGGCGAGATGTTCCTGCGCGTGTCCAAGCAGGGCTCGACATTGGCCGGCATCATGGATGCCTTCTCGATGTCGGTCAGTTACGGTCTGCAGTACGGGGTTCCGCTGCGCACCTTCGTCCGGGCCTTCACGAGTACGCGTTTCGAACCGGCCGGGATCACCGACGATCCGGATCTGCGGATCGCCACGTCGATCCTCGACTACATCTTCCGGCGACTGGCGGTCGACTATCTCGAACCCGACGAACGAGCGGAGCTGGGCGTCCTCACCGTCGCCGAGCGTTCGGTGCCCGACACCCCGACGCTCACGCCGTACACGAGCACGCCGCCGGTGCGCGAGCCCGATCCGCCGGCGACAACGCCTCACAGCACACTCGGCACGAGCAGCGCGAGCACGTCCTCCCCGGGTGGGCTCGCCGCGCCGTCACCGTCGAATCCGGACGCGCCGTACTGCATGCAGTGCGGGGTGAAGATGCAGCGGGCCGGGTCGTGCCACGCGTGTCCGTCCTGTGGGAACACCAGCGGCTGCAGCTGAGGTGATGCGTCCATACTGGCGCGATGGTCCTGGGAGTCGACACCGAACTGACACTGACGGCCGCGGGTGCGGTCTTCCTCCTCGCGCTCGGTCTCGGCGTGTGGAAGTACCGGCAGATGGCCACGTCCGACGACCATCTCGCGCACCCGTACGTCGACATCGCCCACCGGTCGGCGCTGATGTACTCCTTCGCGACGCTGCTGGTCGCGGTGTTCGTCGAGCTCAGCGCGTGGCCCACCGCCGTGAACCTCGCGGCGGCCGCGGTGATCGTGGTGTTCTTCGTCGGTGCGATCGCGAGCTATGTCGTGCACGGCGCGCTGCGCGACACCACGAACCAGTTCGCGCATCCGGTGCGCGGGACGGGTCCGGCGATGGCCGCGCTGATCGTCGGTGAGATGGGTGGCTTCGCGGTGCTGTTCGCCGGCTTCCTGTGGGGTGCCTTCGCGAGCTGAGGCCGCGTCAGGTGCGGTGTTCGAGCAACGACAGGACGTTGCCGTGCGGGTCGCGGAACCACGCGACCCGCATGCCGTCGGGCGCGGTCCACGCGTCGTGGTCGTCCTGGTCCATGCCGTTGTAGCGGATGAACTCCACGCCGTGCTCGCGCAGTCGTTCGACGGTGCCGTCCAGATCGGATACCCGCCAGCCCAGCACGGTGTAGCCGGTCTCCTCGCGCGACTGCACGAGGGTCACCCGGACCGGTGCTCCGTCGCCTCCGTCGAGGACGAGCGCGAACGGGTCGCGGGAGAGCTTCCGGAAGCGCAGGGTGTCGACGTAGAACATCTCCGAGACGTCGAGGTCGGTGCTCGGGATGAAGCTCACGAGTTGGCCGGTGATCGTCATACATCCACTGTGCGCCGGAGCGCCCGAGCGCGACAGTGGATTCGGCGGATTCACGCCCCCACCTCCGCGATCCGGCGACTAGGCTCTCGATCATGAGCACCTCGGAGATCGCCACGGTCCTGGCCTGGCACGACGCCGTGAACAGCAACGACATCGACACGCTCGTGCAGTTGTCGAGCGACGACATCGTGCTGCCCACCCCCGACGACGATCCCGACCAAGGACTCGACGAGCTGCGCGAGTGGGCGACGACGGCGGGCGTCACATTGCAGCCGGGCCGCCTGTTCGTCCACCGGGGCATCGTGGTGGTCGAGGAGACGGCGACCTGGGCGTCCGATCCGGGTCCTCGCGAGGAGGCGATCGCCTTCCGGGTGGTCGACGACCAGGTGGTCACCGTCGTGCGGCACACCGATCTCGCGGAGGCCTTCGAGGCGACCGGGCTGAGCGAGGCGGACCTGTACGAGGAGTGATCCGCTCCGCGTGACCGGAACCATATTCTGAACGCTCGCTAAGGTACTCTCCGTTGCGACAGTCCCTACGTATCGGAGTGAGGTTCGTCGAGTGTCCGCTGAAGCTGTTGCGAAGAAGGGTCCGCTCGCGGGTGTCCGCGTCGTCGAGTTCAAGGGTCTCGGTCCCGGCCCGCACGCCGCGACCCTGCTCGCCGATCTCGGCGCCGATGTCGTCATCGTGCAGCGCCCCGGCGAGATCCCGCAGGAGGGACAGCGCGATCCGATTCAGCGCAACCGTCGCATCGTCGAGGCAAACCTCAAGGATCCCGCCGACATCGAGAAGGTCCTGACCCTGCTCGAGCGCGCCGACGTCCTCATCGAGGGCTTCCGTCCCGGCGTCACCGAACGGCTCGGCCTCGGACCGGACGTGGTCCTCGAGCGCAACCCGCGCATCGTCTACGGCCGCATGACCGGTTGGGGCCAGGAGGGCCCGCTCGCCAACGCCGCCGGTCACGACATCAACTACATCTCCCTCACCGGCGTCCTGCACGCCATCGGCCGCCAGGGCGAGCGTCCGGTGCCGCCGCTGAACATGGTCGGCGACTTCGGTGGCGGTTCGATGTTCCTCGTGTTCGGCATCCTCTCCGCCCTCGTCGAGCGTCAGACCTCCGGCAAGGGCCAGGTCGTGGACGCGGCGATGGTCGACGGCGCCCTCGCGCTGTCGCACATGATGTGGGCGTTCCGCGGTCGCGGCGCGTGGTCGGACGAGCGCGGCGTCAACATGCTCGACACCGGCGCACCGTTCTACGAGGTCTACGAGACCAAGGACGGCAAGTACATGGCCGTCGGTTCCATCGAGCCGCAGTTCTACGCGCTGCTGCTGCAGGGACTCGAGCTCGATCCGGCCGACCTGCCGCACCAGCTCGACACCTCCCGCTGGGCGGAGATGAAGAAGATCTTCACCGACAAGTTCCTGTCGAAGACCCGCGACGAGTGGACCGAGATCTTCCTCGGCACCGACGCCTGCGTCTCCCCGGTCCTCACCTGGGCCGAGGCGGAGAAGAACGAGCATCTCGTCGCACGCGGGTCGCTGATCGAGATCGACGGGGTCGTGCAGCACGCACCGGCGCCGCGCTTCTCCCGCACCCCCGCCGGCGAGCCGGTCGGTCCGGCGGCCGAGGCCACCGACATCGACACCCTCTGGGTCTGATCGTCCCGTTCGGGCCCGGGATCGTAACGGTGTTCTACCGATACGGTTCCGGGCCCGTCCCATCCGCGGGAAAGGCACCGATCGCGCCGGGATCGGTGTGCTATCAACACCGTCATGAGTGATGGGGTGGGAGCCGCGATCCATCGATCGACGGCCACGGCACGAGCACGAGTACGCACCGCGGTCCCGGGCCACGTCCCGGAGGTGCTCGGCGTCCGCAGCAAGGACGGCACCCGCATCCACACCGAGGCCTACGGGCCCGC
Organism: Rhodococcus sp. AB351; assembly: GCF_049538275.1. Lineage (NCBI taxonomy): Bacteria > Bacillati > Actinomycetota > Actinomycetes > Mycobacteriales > Nocardiaceae > Rhodococcus > Rhodococcus sp. AB351. The sequence continues at coordinate 951,542 of NZ_JBMVFW010000001.1, read as the reverse complement.
CGACGCCCCGACGATCGTCCTCGCGCACGGCATCCTGTGCGAACTCGGCTTCTGGCGCAACCAGATTCGCGATCTGAGCGACGACTACCGGGTGGTCGCCTTCGATCACCGCGGTCACGGACGCAGCCAGGCCGCCCCCGCCCGGGCGTACACGATGGACCATCTCGCCGACGATCTCCACGCCGTGCTGGGCACGGCCGCACCCGACGGCCGACCCGTCGTGGTCGCCGGGCACTCCATGGGCGGCATCGCCGTGATGGCCTGGGCCGAGCGGTATCCGCGCGACATCGACGCACGGGTCTCGGCCGTCGGTCTGGTCAACACCACACCGGGCGAGATCTTCGACAACGTACAGTTCCTACGCGGACCGCAGAGTCTGACGAAGGTGCGACGCCGTGTCGCGCAGACCGTCGTTCCGCTGGCACGGATGCCGCTCCCCCAGCGGATGCCCTTGCGCAAGCACCTGCTCTCCCGCGTCGCCGTCGGGACGGGAGCGGCCGCGACGATCACCGCCGACGTCGACCGCATGCTCGGCCGCACCTCGGCACGCGGTCGCGGTGGCTACGGCCGGCTGCTGGTGAACATGATCGACACCGTCGATCCCTCCGCGATCACCGCACCCACGCTGGTGATCGCGGGCAGCCACGACCGGATCTCACCGCCGGGCCGGTCCGAGTGGATCGCCGAGCGCCTGCCGAACCTGCTCGAACTGCGCACCTTCGACAGCGGGCACTGCGGTCCTCTGGAACGACCCCGCGAGGTATCGGCGGCGCTGCGCGAGCTGATCGAGATGCCCTGAGAGGCAGGGTCAGACGACGAGCCGCGCCTCGTCGGGCGTGCGCCCGGAGGCGACCTGATCGTAGGCGGCGGCCATCGCCTCGACGGCGTCGGCGAGGACCTCGACGTCCTGTGTGTACGGCAGGCGCACGAAGTGCTCGAACGCGCCCTGCACACCGAAACGCGGGCCGGCGGAGAGCAGCACACCGTGGGACGGCGCGGCCGCGGCCAGCGAGGTGGACACCGGCTCGGGCATGCGCGCCCACAGCGACATCCCGCCCTGACCCGGCGTGTACTCCCACTCGGGCAACCGCCGGTCCAGGGCGTCGCACAGCGCACCACGTCGTTCCCTCAACGCGGCGCGCCGCCGTTCGAGCAGTTCGTCGACGTCCGAGAGCAGATGCGCCGCCGCGAGCTGTTCCATGACGGGCGTGCCCAGGTCGACCGCGGTCCGTGCCCCGGCCAGCCGGACGATCGTGTCGCGGTCGGCGCGGATCCATCCCACCCGCAGGCCACCCCACAGCGACTTCGCCGTCGAGCCCACCGTCACCACCGACGCACCGGCGGGCACGGCTGCGACGGGAGGCGGCGGCGGTGCGTCGAGCCACAGATCGACCATCGACTCGTCGACGACGAGCGTCGTCCGCGTGTCGCGCATGATGCGGGCCAGTTCGATGCGGCCGTCCTCGTCGAGGCACAGGCCCGTGGGGTTGTGGAAGTCGGGGACGAGAAAGGCGGTGCGGGCTGCGGTCTGCCGGACGGCACTGGCGACACCGTCGAGATCCCAGCCGCCGTGCGGGCCGTTCTCCGGACGCACCGGAACCGGCACCGGGCGCGCGCCGTACCGGCGGATCGCTTCGAGCGCATTGGGATAGGTGGGGTGGTCGACGACCACCCGGTCGCCGGGATCGTCGAGCACACCGAGCAGCAGGCGCATCGCATGCTGCGCCCCGGAGGTCACCATGATCTGGTCCGGCGAGGTGGGCAGTCCACGCTCGCGGTAGCGACGGGCGATGACCTCGCGCAGCACCGACACCCCGATCGGTTCCATGCCGTGCGAGTCGAGATAGGTCGACATCGACCGCAGCGCCGCCGCATACGCCGCCTCGATCTCCGCGGCCGGCGCGGGCAGTGAGGCGTTGCTCAGATCGATCGCCGGGCCGATCGGCATCCGGGAGCCGGTGTTCTCGGAGCCCCGGCGAGCGGGCACGGCGACCGTGCTGCGGGCGCCCTGGCGGCTGCGCAGATAACCCTCTTCCCGCAGCGCTGCATAGGCGGACGCGACGGTGGTGCGGCTCACCGACAGCGCGGCGGCGAGTTCCCGCTCGCTGGGCAGGGCGACACCGAGCGGGACGCGACCGTCGTGCACGAGCAGACGGATGCTGTCCGCGAGCGCCCGGTAGGCAGATCTGGAACCACCCGAGTCCTGCCAGTTGCCGAGATCGCGGACGAGCGAGGACGCCCCTATCGCGCGTGTGATCACCGGTCCAGTATCACGCAACCGGCCCGGGCCCCGATCGGGCCGGTGGGATCAGCGGATGACGTCGCGGCGGACGATCGTCTCGTCGCGGCCCGGTCCGACACCGATGCAGGAGATGTAGGCGCCGGAGAGCTCCTCGAGACGCAGCACGTAGTTCTGCGCGTTCTTCGGCAGTTCCTCGAAGGTGCGGGCGTGGGTGATGTCCTCCCACCAGCCCGGCATCTCCTCGTAGATCGGCTTGGCGTGGTGCACGTCGGTCTGCGTCATCGGCATCTCGTCGATACGCACACCGTCGACCTCGTAGCCGACGCAGATCGGCACGGTGTCGAGACCCGACAGCACGTCGAGCTTGGTGAGGAAGTAGTCGGTGATGCCGTTGACGCGGGTCGCGTAGCGGGCGATGACGGCGTCGAACCATCCCGTGCGGCGGGCGCGACCGGTGGTGACACCGACCTCGCCACCCTGCTTTGCCAGGTAGGCGCCGTGGTCGTCGAACAGCTCGGTCGGGAACGGGCCGGAGCCGACGCGGGTGGTGTAGGCCTTGAGGATGCCCAGCACCGTCGAGATCTTCGCCGGGCCGATACCCGAACCGACAGCGGCGCCGCCGGCGGTGGGGTTGGACGACGTCACGTACGGATAGGTGCCGTGGTCGACGTCGAGCAGCGTGCCCTGCGATCCCTCGAGGAGGATCGTGTCGCCGCGCTCGAGCGCCTTGTTCAGTTCGAGGCGCGTGTCGGTGATGCGGTGCTTGAAACCCTCGGCCTGGGTGAGGACCTCGTCGACCACCTGCTGCGGGTCGAGCGCCTTGCGGTTGTAGATCTTGACGAGCACCTGGTTCTTGAATTCCAGTGCGGCCTCGACCTTCTGGGTGAGGATCTTCTCGTCGAGCACGTCGGCGACCCGCACGCCCACGCGGGCGATCTTGTCCTGGTAGCAGGGGCCGATACCGCGTCCGGTGGTGCCGATCTTCTTCTTGCCGAGGAAGCGCTCGGTGACCTTGTCGATGGCCACGTGGTACGGCATGATCAGGTGCGCATCGGCCGAGAGCAGCAGACGGGACGTGTCGACGTCGCGCTTCTCGAGGCCTTCGAGCTCGGTGAGCAGCACACCCGGATCCACCACGACACCGTTGCCGATGACGTTGTTGACGCCGGGCGTCAGGATGCCCGACGGGATCAGGTGCAGGGCGAACTTGTCGCCGTTGGGCAGCACGACCGTGTGACCGGCGTTGTTGCCGCCCTGGTAGCGCACGACCCACTGCAGACGTCCGCCGAGTAGATCGGTAGCTTTGCCCTTGCCCTCGTCGCCCCACTGGGCTCCGATCAGGACGATTGCCGGCATGTCGCGCTCTCCTCAGGCAGGTGTCTACGTGCGGGCGGTCTCGCCTGCAGGGTCCTGCCCAACCGGGCAGCAGCCGGGACCACAGTGTAGTCCACCCTCCGACGAGCGCGAATGACGGGACTGCAGAAGCGCCGGAGCTGCGCCGCGCGGCGGCGGGTCGCCACCGCCCTCCCCCACCGCCTTCCCATTAGAGTGGACGCAGCCGAGAGCCCGACGAACCCGACCCCTCGAGGAGACCCGTTGACCCCGGTAGTGCTCAGATGCGGTGACGTGCCATTGCCGTTGGCGCTGACCCCCGTGACCGCACTGTCTGCGCCTGCCCTCCCCGAGAAGGACGACTTCGAGGACGTCTTCGCCCACCTGGAGTCGGTGGAGGACCCTCGTCTGGTCGTCGTCGGCGACGACGCGGCCTTCGCCGCGACCGTCACCCGGCTGATGCGCACCGAACGTCTCGACCTGGAGATCGCGTACGTCCCGGAGAAGCGCACCCCAGCCACGGAGGCGTACGGGCTGCGGACGGGGTCGAAGGCCGCCACCGTCGCCCTGCAGGGGGTCGCGAAGCCGTTGCCGCTCATCCGCGACGACGCCGGTATCGCCCTCGTCGGCCGTGCGCTGCTGTGCGGGGAGAACGGCGACGCGCTCGTCGGGGAGGCCTACGTCGACGACACCCGCCTGTTCTCCGGCACGGTGCCCGGCATCCGCGTCGAACCCACACCGGCGATGCCGGGTCTACGGGCCGCGATCGACCGCCCGCGCTGGTTCGGCGGCTACAAGTGGCTGACGGGCCGGGCCATGCAGTTGGGTTCCCCCGCCGCGGTCGTCACCCGCGACGGGGTCGCGAACCCCCGGGCTCTCAAGCGGTCGACCTTCTACCGGCACGACAAGAAGTGGAAGCTCGTCCGCTGACCCTGTCTCACACCCGTCGGCTCAGCCGACGTTCACGCCGTAGTCCCGTGCGATGCCCGCCAGGCCCGAGGCGTAGCCCTGGCCGATGGCGCGGAACTTCCACTCGCCGCCGTGGCGGTACAGCTCACCGAAGACCATCGCGGTCTCGGTGGATGCATCCTCGGTGAGGTCGTAGCGGGCGAGTTCCCGGCCGTCGGCGCGGTCGACGACGCGGATGAACGCGTTGCGCACCTGGCCGAACGACTGGCCGCGCGCGTCGGCGTCGTGGATCGACACCGGAAAGACGATCGACTTGACCTCCGCGGGAACGGCGACGAGGTCGACGTTCACGCTCTCGTCGTCGCCCTCGCCCTCACCCGTGAGGTTGTCGCCGGTGTGCTCGACGGAGCCGTCCGGCGAGCGCAGGTTGTTGTAGAAGACGAAATGCTGGTCGGACAGGACCTTGCCGTTCTCGCCCGTCAGCAGTGCGCTGGCGTCGAGATCGAAGTCCGCGCCGGTCGTCGCGCGCACGTCCCAGCCGAGACCCACCGTCACCGCCGTCAGGTTCGGAGCCTCCTTCGACAGCGAAACGTTGCCGCCCTTGGCCAAGCTCACACCCATACCGAATCCTCTCGCTCGATGATCGTTACCTACCGCCACCCTAGTGAAGACCGGACGAGTCGGGCAGGGACGTGTGAAGGCCGTCCCGCAGGGGTAGTCGCAGTGCACCGGACGATGGCCGGGGACGGCGTTCCCGGCCATTCGGTATGTACGCCGGATGTCGCGTGAGTGAGAAGAGGGTCGGCTGTGGTGATTCGAGTCGCGTCGGTTCCTGCGTCGCACGTCTACGTGAGGCACCTCGCGTGCCCGGAGGGCGACGACGTGATCCGGTTGACGGATCCGGTTCCCGCCGACGGCCGCAAGGTGCCCGGCGGCTGGTGGCCACCGTTGATGCTCGAACCGGGCTGGGTGAGCGACCACCACGAGGAATTCGACGTCTTCCACATCCATTTCGGTTTCGACGCGATCGGTGCGGAGCAACTGCAGGACGTCGTCGCCGAACTCGCCGAGCACGACAAGCCTCTCGTGTACACGGTGCACGACCTGCGGAACCCGCACCATCCCACGCCCGGTGAACACCACAAGCAACTCGACGTGCTGATTCCGGCCGCGGACGAACTGATCACCCTCACGCCGGGCGCTGCCGAGCGGATCCGTCTGCGCTGGGGACGGGAGGCGACGGTCCTGCCGCACCCACACGTCGTCGAACAGCACTGGCTCGAACGACCGCGTCGCGACGAGAACCCGTTCGTCGTGGGTGTCCACGCGAAGAGCTTGCGAGCGAACATGGATCTGTTCCCGGTGCTCGACACGCTGGCCGAGACCGTGCAGTCCCTTCCGGAGGCGGTGTTGCAGATCGACGTGCACGACGAGATCTTCGATCCCGACAATGCGTACTGGTACAACCCGGACGCCGGTTCCCGCATCCTGCAGTACGGGGAGCACCCCCGGGTGGACGTGCGGGTGCATCCGTACTTCTCCGACGACGAACTGTGGCAGTACCTCTCGGATCTGTCGGTGTCGGTGCTGCCCTATCGTTTCGGAACCCATTCGGGTTGGCTGGAGGCGTGTTTCGACCTCGGCACCGCCGTGATCGCGCCGAGTTGCGGCTTCTACGGTGAGCAACGCCGGTGCGGTGTGTACACCTACGACGAGGACACCTTCGACGCCGACTCGATCGACCGGTGTGTGCGAGAACTCTACGAGAGCAGGGATCTTCCGCGAGCCGACTGGTCGCAACGTATGGACGAACGTCGCGCGCTGGCCCGCGCCCATCGCAACATCTACCTGCGTGCGATGAGCGGCCGGAGCGGATCATGACGCCGTTGCGCATCGCGCTCATCGCGTCGAACAGGTATCCGATCCGCCAGCCCTTCGCCGGCGGACTCGAAGCACACGTGTGGCATCTCGCCCACGCGCTCGGCAGGGACGGCCACGAGGTGACGCTCTTCGCCGCACCGGGATCCGATCCGGACCTTCCGGCCTCGTTCCTCGAGGTGCCGCCCTTCGAGGCCGGCGAACTCGCACGCAGCGATGTGTCGATGCCCCCTGCGAACGGCTTCCTCGGCGACCACCACGCCTACCTGTCGCTGATGCTCGATCTCGCCGGACCGTCCGCCGATGCCTTCGACGTCGTGCACAACCACAGCCTGCACTACCTGCCGATCGCGATGGCCCGCATGTTGCGCACCCCGTTGCTCTGCACGCTGCACACGCCGCCGACGCCGTGGCTCGAGTCGGCGATGGCGACTCCGGGTGGGTGTCCGGGCACGTTCGTCGCGGTCAGCCGGCACACCGCGACGGCCTGGGAACATGCCACGCCCGGCCCGGTGGCGGTCGTGCCCAACGGTGTGGACCTCGGAGCGTGGCCTGTCGGTTCGGGTGGTGAGGACCTGATCTGGTTCGGCCGCCTCGTACCGGAGAAGGGCGCGCATCTCGCGATCGAGGCCGCGCGCCGAGCCGGTTACCGGCTGCGGATCGCGGGCCCGATCAGCAACCGCAGGTACTTCGCGGAACACGTCGAACCGTTCCTCGGTCCCGACGTGATCTATCTCGGTCACCTCTCCCAGCCGGATCTCGCTGCCGCGGTGGGACGTTCGGCAGCAGCACTCATCACCCCGCAATGGGACGAACCGTACGGGCTCGTCGTCGCCGAGTCCCTCGCATGCGGGACACCCGTGGTGGCCTTCGCGCGCGGCGGCATCCCGGAGATCGTCGACGAGAGCAGCGGATGCCTGGTCGCGCCGGACGACATCGACGGCCTGGCCGCGGCGGTACCCCGCGCGGTCGGCCTGTCCCGTTCCTCCGCCCGGGCCCGCGCGGAGCAGCGCTGTTCGGAACGCACGATGGTCGATGCCTACGTCTCGCTGTATCGAGAACTCGCGGGAGCGGCATGATCGGCTACTACATCCATCACCACGGGCACGGACACCGCGCCCGTGCGAGCAGCATCTGCGCGCATCTGCGGACGCCGGTGACAGCATTGTCGTCGGTGCCGCTGGGCACCGCCGCCGACGCCTTCGACGACGTGGTGCTTCTCCCCCGCGACGACCTCGCCGTCGACACCGCGCAGGACCCGACGGCTCACGATGTCCTCCATTGGGTACCCACCCACGACGACGGTCTCCGCGAGCGCATGCACGCACTGGGATCGTGGATCGCCGCGACGCGCCCGAGCGTGCTGGTGGTGGACGTGTCGGTGGAGGTGACGCTCCTCGCCCGGTTGTACGGCATCCCTGTGGTGGTGCTCGCGATGCCGGGTGACCGCACCGACACCGCGCACACGTTGGCCTACAGCGTCGCCGACCATCTCGTCGCACCGTGGTCGCAGGAGGTCTACGACCCGCACTGGCTGCGCCGGTATCCAACCTCGTACGTCGGCGGCATCAGCCGTTTCGACGGTCGCCCGTCCCCCACCCCTGTGGCCGGCGAGAAGCCGAAGGTCCTCGTCATGAGCGGCAGCGGCGGGTCGTCGATCACCGTCGACGACCTGCACCGGTTCTCGTCGCGCTTTCCCCAATACGAATGGGAGGGTCTCGGTGTCGCGGGCGGCCCGTGGATCGACGATCCGTGGCCCGTCCTCACCGGCGCCGACGTCGTGATCGGGCACGCGGGCCAGAACACCGTCGCCGACATCGCGGCCGCCTCGCGACCGGCAGTCGTCATCGCCGAGCCCCGACCGTTCGACGAACAGCACTCCACCGCAACGGCTCTGGACAAGGCCGGACTCGCGGTGGGTCTCGACGGCTGGCCCGACCCGGACCGCTGGCCCGAACTGATCGAGCGAGCACGCGACCTCGACCCCGTCGAATGGAAACGCTGGCAGGTGGACGGTGCCGCGGGGCGCGCGGCGGCGATTGTGGACGAACTTGCGGAGAGGTCATGACGGTCTCGGTCGTCACCGTCGCCGCGGGTCGCGGCACGCATCTGCGACGGCAACTGGACGGCGTCGCACGCAGCACCCGGACACCCGACGAGCACATCGTCGTCGCAATGGGCGATCCGGAGGTCGCGGAGGTGGTCGCCGCTGCGGGATCGTCTGCGCGGGTGGTGGAGATGGACGTCGACTCCGCGAAACTGCCGGTCGGGGAGGCGCGGAATCTGGGTGCGCGGAGGGCGTCGTCGGATCTGCTCGTCTTCCTCGACGTCGACTGCATCCCCGCTCCCGACCTCATCGAACGGTATGCCGAGGCGGCCGGCCGGCACCCGGCTGCGCTGCTCAACGGTCCGGTCACCTATCTGTCCGAACCGGACACCGGCGGCTACGATCTCGACCGGTTGGTCGACTCGATCGATCCGCATCCGGCACGTCCCATCCCCTCCTCGGGTGAGATCGTGCTGGACGACAGGCACGAGTTGTTCTGGTCGCTGTCGTTCGCGGCCCGGTCGCTCGTGTGGGACCGCGTCGGCGGGTTCTGCACCGCCTACAGCGGATACGGCGGCGAGGACACCGATTTCGGGCAGAAGGCCGCCCGTGCCGGAGTCCCGATGGCCTGGGTCGGCGGCGCCCACGCCTTCCACCAGTACCACCCGGTGTCGAACCCGCCGGTCGAGCATCTCGACGATATCCTCACCAACGCCGCGCTGTTCCACCAACGTTGGGGCTGGTGGCCGATGCGGGGGTGGCTCGACGAGTTCGAGCGTCTCGGTCTCGCCGCTTTCGACACCCGGGAGCGGCGATGGGTACGCACTCGACCGTGAACTGGTATCACGGCGTGTGCTAATTTCGGCACCGTCATTACGACGACGCCAGAGGAAGCCGGTGCGATTCCGGCGCGGTCCCGCCACTGTGACCGGAGAGCGATCTCCGGGAGCCAGATACTCCCGTCGCCGTACCTCCTTGCCCGGGGCGGACTTCCCCGAGAGAGGGCGTAATCGCCATGCGTGTACGCGCAGCCTTCCCGAAGCTCCTGGTCGCGCTGACCTCGGCGAGTCTTCTGCTCGCCGGGTGTTCGACGACCGCATCCGATACCGAGAACGACGCCTCGGACGGGTGTATCACCGACTTCGACCCCTCGGTCGACTATTTCCCCGACAAGTCCGAGATCGTCGACGCCGAGAACTTCTCGATCACCTACGAGAAGAGCTACCAGGTTCTCACCGTGAACGAACCGTTCTCCGCGGCACCACCGGAGTCGTACGTGCTGGTCAAGTGCGGTGCACCTGCTCCGGAGCTGTCGGGCGAGCTGGCCGCGGCCCAGCAGATTCAGGTGCCGATCACGAGCTTGTATTCCGGTTCGACCACCCACCTGCCACTGGTGACCGAACTCGATGCGCTCGACGTTCTCAGCGGCGTCTCGAACGGCTCCTATGTCTCCGACCCCGCCGTGATCGAACGCATCGAATCGGGCGCCGTCGCCGAGTATGCCGCGGGCGGCAACATCGACACCGAAGCCGTGGTGCTCGCTGCACCCGACGTTCTCATGACCGGCGGCACCGACGATCCCGCCTACGCCCAGCTGCGGGAGGCCGGAATCGGCGTGGTCGCCAATGCCGAGTGGCTCGAGGCATCTCCGCTGGGACGCGCAGAGTGGATCAAGGTGATGGCCGCGCTGACCGGCAAGGAGAAAGAGGCGGCACAGGTCTACGGCGATATCCGGAACCGTTATCTCGATGTGGCGGCGAAAGCCTCCGACGTGGAACCGGCTCCCGTTCTGCTGGGTGGGATGGCACAGGGCACGTGGTACATGTCCTCCGGCGGCAGCTTCATGGGCCGGTTGTTCAGCGACGCCGGTGCGCAGTGGCCGTGGCAGGACGTGACCACCGCCGGCTCGCTTCCCCTCGACTTCGAGGCTGTGGTCGCCGAAGCATCCGATGCGCCGACCTGGCTCGTGGTGAACAACTGGACGTCGATCGGTGACGCACTCGCCGACGACGAACGGTACCGCTCGCTGGCCGCTGTCGGCACCGGCCGGGTATGGAACGCGAACAAGGCTCTCGGCCCCAACGGGGGCAACGACTTCTACGAGCGGGGCGTCTTGCGACCCGATCTGATCCTCTCGGACCTCGTGGCAATTCTGCATCCCGACCTGTTGCCCGACCACGAGTTCACGTTCTACCAGCAGCTACCGGCATGACCGCCGTGCTCGGGGCGTCCCCTGCCGCGACCGAGTCCGCGCCCGATTCGCCGCCGGGGACCGGACGGGTCTCGCTCGTGTTCACGGCGCTGATCGTGGGACTGGCGGCGGCAACGATTCTGTCGGTGACACTGGGTTCGGTGACGGTGCCGCTCGGCGAGACCCTCCGGGTCCTGTTCGGCCAGGAAGCATCGGATCCGCGCTGGAGCATGGTGGTTCGTGACCTGCGGCTACCGCGAACGATCACCGCGATCGCGGTCGGGGCGGCGCTGGGGATCGCGGGTCTGCAGATGCAGACGCTGTTCCGGAACGCTCTGGCGGACCCGTTCATCCTCGGTGCCAGTTCCGGCGCGAGTCTCGGCGTGGCGATCGTCGTGGTGATCGGCGGCGGCGGAGCGAGTGGCTTCACCGCAGGCCTGGCGGGTCTCGGGCGTGCGGGTGTGGTGCTCGCCGCGGCGCTGGGGGCGGCTGCGGTTCTCCTGCTGATCGTATTGCTGTCGCGGTGGGTGCGGTCGGCCGTGACCCTGTTGCTCATCGGAGTGATGCTCGGATCGGCGACCACAGCCGTCGTCTCGGTACTGCTGGTGTATTCGGACCCGCAGCGCAGCCAGCAGTTCCTGGTGTGGGGACTCGGGAGCTTCACGGCCACGACGTGGTCGGATCTGAAGTTGCTCGTCCCTGTCGTGCTCGGCGGGATCGCCGTCGCACTGCTCACCGTGCGCGCGCTCAATGCGCTGCTGCTCGGTGAGGGCTACGCCCGGTCCATGGGCATCGATATTCGCGTCGTCCGCCTCACCACCGTGGTGTCGGCCGCTCTCCTGGCCGGGGCCACCACCGCGTTCTGCGGCCCGATCGGATTTCTCGGATTGATCGTCCCGCATCTGGCCCGCATGGCCTTCGGCACCTCGGACCATCGCATACTGCTTCCCGGTGTCGCGTTGCTCGGAGCCGTACTCGCCCTCGTCTGCGGGATCGTGAGCCAGATGCCCGGTACCGACACGGTGTTCCCCCTCAACGCCGTCACCGCCATCGTCGGCGCTCCCGTCGTGATCGCCGTTCTCATCCGCAGCCGACGCGGAGCACTGGGAGCAGCACTGTGACCCCGAATAGCACTGTGACCCCGGGTGTGGAACTGCACGACCTCACGATCGGTTACACCCGGCGTCGGGCACTGCGACGCGGAACGGTCACCGAGGTGGCGTCCGGTCTCTCGGCAGTGGCCCGACGCGGCGAACTCACCGCCCTCGTCGGGCCGAACGGTGCAGGAAAGTCGACGTTGCTCCGGACGTTGTGCGGCCTGCAACCGGCGCTGCGCGGTCGGGTGCTCATCGACGGTGAGGACGTGGCGACGGTGAAGCCCGCCGACCTCGCCACCCGCATCTCGGTGGTGCTCACCGAGCGCATCGACCCCGGCCTGCTCACGGTGCGCGAACTGGTCGCGCTCGGCCGCACACCCCACCTGCCCGCCAGTGCACGGCTGTCCCCCGAAGATCTGGCCGCGGTGGACCAGGCGCTCGAGGCGGTCGGCGCGACCCGCCTCGCATCCCGGCAGTTCTCCGAACTGTCCGACGGTCAACGGCAACGTTCTCTCACCGCCCGTGCCCTGGCTCAGGATCCGTCGCTGCTCGTCCTGGACGAACCCACGTCCTTCCTCGACGTTCCGTCGCGGGTCGAACTGGTGGACGTCCTCGGTCGTCTCGCTCGTGAACAGAACCTGGCGGTGGTGATGTCCACGCACGAACTCGAACTCGCCTTGCGCGTAGCCGACAGGATGTGGCTGCTGGGCACCGACCGGACCTTGACGTGCGATACGCCGGCGGCGCTGGCCGAGTCCGGACGGATCGGGGCGGCATTCGATCGGGGGCGGATGCGGTTCGATTCGCGCACGATGGTGTTCGATCTGAAACCGGAGGACAGCAGTGTCTGACCCAGCAGTATCCGGCGCGCGCGGGGTGCTCGAGCGAATCACCGCGTGGAGCCCGTACTTCCGTGTCGGTACCGGACCGGTGGACGCGGGCTGGCGCCCGACCTCCGAACTACGAGATGCCGCGACTCGCGATGCGCTGGTCCGTGCGATGTCGGAACGCATGAACACCGCAGAGCCGCGGGTCGCGGCGTCGACATTGTTCTTCGGTTTCGTCGCGCGACTGTGGTCGGTCGCGGTCGGCACCGTAACCACCTCCGGTCGCTGCGTTCGGCTCGACCCCGACAAGTTGCTGTGGCGCGACGATTCCGGTCTGCAGTTGCACATCGTCACCCCCGAATTCGGAAGCGACCCTGCAACGGAAGTGCTCGACACCCAGATCGAACCGCTGATCGACGCGTGGCGTGATGTTGTGGCGCCGGGCGCTCTGTGGGGCAACACCGCCTCCGCACTGATCGGTGCCCGACGAGTCATCGGCGACGAAGCCCGGCCGCTCGTCGACGCACTGCTGCAGGATCCGCGACTCGTTCACACCATCGACCGATCCACCGGTCGCCGGCGCAGTTGCTGCTTGTACTACCGGACACCGTCCGGCGGTGTGTGCAGCGACTGCGTCTTCCCCGCGCCACCCCGACACATACCGAAGGAGATTCCGTGACCGTCGTGTTCGATCCCGAGATCATCACCACCGAGGACGGTGGGCGTGAACAGCGCTGGCCGTTGCCCACCGACGAGGACAGCCTGCTGCGGCTGGTGACGTTGCTGTTCGAAAACTATTGGGACGACATGTGGTTCGGCCTGCTCATCGAGGGCTCGGCACTGGAGGTCGCGGCTCCGAACTCGCCGAGGAAGATCGGGATGTACGACGGGTACGTCACCGTCGATTTCGGCCGGTGGCATTTCCATCTGTGCATCGGCGAACACACCGCGAGCGGTCCCGAACTGGGCCGGATCCGCCGCTGTGGCCGAGCAGAGCTGTATCGCAGGATCGGCAAGGACGACACCGTCACCTCCTGGGGTCTGCGCATGTTCAACGGGCGGGACGAGCAGATGCTCACGATCATGCTGCCCACCCCGTTCCTCACCAACACCCAGCAGCTGACCGATGAACCGGTCTGGGAACACCTCGAGGCGTGGGACCGCATCCGCGCGGAGTTTCTGGGGCTGGAACCGGATCCACGGGACCGCACCGGCAAGGGCTTCCGTCACTCGTGACCATTTCGCACGGCAATCCTGCTACGTGTAGGACGAGGCGCGAATCCGGTGGTAACGGATGACGGGTGTCTCCCCTTCGTAGGAGACCGCGGCACGCACACCGTAGACCTGTCGGATCATCTGTTCCGTCAGTGCTTCGGCCGGAGCTCCGTGAGCGACGACCCGCCCTTTCTCGAGAACGATCACGCGGTCGCAGAACATCGCCGCGAGATTGAGATCGTGCAGGGCAACGTAACTCGTCACCGGCAACGCTACGACCCGTTCGAGGATGTCGAGCTGGTGTTGGATGTCGAGGTGATTGGTCGGCTCGTCGAGCAGGAGTTCTTCCGGCTCTTGGGCCAGCGCCCGCGCGATCTGTGCGCGCTGACGTTCACCACCCGACATCGCTCGCCACAACCGGTCGGCGTGTTCGGTCATCCCGGTCACCTCGAGCGCATGTGCGATCGCTGCGTCCCCGCCGTCGTCACGGCCGAGAACGTCGGCGTGCGGAATTCTTCCCAGCCGCACGACATCCCGTACCCGGATATCCACCTCGGTGTGGGCGTGCTGCCCGACCATCGCGACGCGGCAAGCCAGTGTTCGACGGCCGAGGCTGTGGATATCGGTGCCATCGAGCGTCACCGCACCCGAGTCCGGACGATCGACTCCGGCCAGCAGGCGGAGCAACGACGACTTGCCCGAGCCGTTCGGTCCGAGAAGCCCGATCGTCTCTCCGGGTACAGGATCGATCGTCACGTCGTCGACGACGAGATGTCCGCCGCGGCTCCACCGCAGCGACTTTGCGGACAGTGTCACGGAGTACTCCTCGTACGGAAGAGGATCAGCGCGAAGGCCGGCACGCCGATCAGTGCGGTCACCACACCGACGGGAACCTCTTGCGGCGCGAAGACGGTGCGGGCGACCGCATCGACCCACACCATGAAGACCGCCCCGACGACGGCGGTGACCGGCACGAGACGACTGTGCCGCGGGCCTACCAGGAAACGGGCCGCATGGGGCAGCACCAGCCCGACGAACCCGATCGCCCCTGCTGCACTGATCAGGACGGCGGTGATCAACGCCGTCACCATGAGGAACAGCAGACGGGTACGTCCGACCGCGATCCCGAGGGTCGCGGCGGTCGACGAACCGAATGTGAAGGCGTCCAGCGACGACGCCTTCACCAGGCACACCACGATTCCGGCGGTGCAGACCGCTCCGCAGAGCACGACGTCGGTCCACGTTGCTCCGCTCAGGGAACCGAGTAGCCAGAACAACACTCCCCGAGTGCGTTCCGCGTCGGCGGAGGAGATGACGATGAACGATGTCAGCGCCGAGAACAGTTGTGTTCCTGCCACTCCGGCCAGCACCACACGGGAGGTCCCGCCCCCTGCCCCGGTCGCCAGCAGCAGCACGAGTGCGAAGGAGACGAGTGCCCCGAGAAAGGCTCCGCCCGACAACGACACGGCACCCCCGCCGATGCCCAGCACTGCGATCATCACCGCGCCGGTCGAGGCGCCCGAGGAGATGCCGAGCACGAAGGGATCCGCCAACGGATTACGTAACAACGACTGCATGATCGCGCCACACACCGCGAGTCCGGCACCGCACACCGCCGCGAGCAAGGTGCGCGGGAGACGCAGTTCCCACACGATCCCTTCCCGGATCGCGGTGACGGAACTGTCGGCCAGGCCGAGACGGTCGAAGATCACCGCGTACACGTCGACGACGGACAACTCCGCCGGGCCGATCGTGACGGTCACCGCGATCGACAGTGCGAGAACGATCAGCCCCGCGACCACCACGACACCGGCCACCGGAGCCCGGCGCCCCTCCGAGGGTCGCCGGGCAGTGGACGTCACCATCAGCTGTCGAGATTCCACTCGCGCAGGGCGTCGGCGACCTTCTCGATCCCGTCGACCGTGCGGATGGACGGATTCAGGTCGGCACCGTTGACCACGATGTACCGCCGGTTCTGCACCGCACTCAGGCGCTGGGTGACCGGATTCGATTCCAGGAACTCGATCTTGCTGTCCAGAGCGTCGCCGGTGATACTGCGACGACTCAGATCGGCCATGACGAGCGCAGTCGGGTTGCGGTCGAGAATCGATTCCCAACTCACCTGGGGCCACTCGTTGGTGGTGTCGTCGAAGACGTTCTTCGCTCCGACCGAATCGGTGATGATTCCCGACGACCCGCAGCAACCCGCCACATAGGGCGTCTCGATGTCGGCGAACCAGTAGGCGAGCGACACGCCGGCCGCGTTCACCTGCCCCGACACGTTCTCATACCGCTGTTCGAGTTCGGCGACGAACTCCTCACCGCGCTCACGCACGTCGAAGATCGCGGCGAGGTCGCGGATCTCCTTGTACACCGCGCCCATGGTCAGCGGTTCGGTGCGGTTGCCGTCGGCGTTGACGCTGTTGTCGTCCTTGCCGTCGCAATCGGTGGGCGAGAGGTAGGCAGGCACCCCGAGTTGTTCGAACTGTGAAGGTTCGGCAACCCCACCGGCGCCGAGTGTGCCGCCGAAGGACGCCGAGACGAAATCCGGTTCCGTGTCGAGCACGACCTCGAAGGACGGCTTGTTGTCGGCCAGACGCGGAACCTTCGCGTTCTCGTCGGCGAGGTTCTCCCGAACGGGATCGGTCCAGGTCGCGGTGCCGACCATGCGGTCGGCGAGACCGAGCGACAGCAGGATCTCGGTGGACCCCTGATTCAGGGACACCGCCCGCTGTGGTGGCGCGTCGACGGTGAGCGTCCTGCCGCAGTTCTCGATGGTGAGCGGGTACGCCGACGCGGCTGTGTCCGGCTCGGGCGGAGTCGATTGTTCGTCGTTCGACGAGCATCCCGACACGGTCAGCGCCGCCGCCATCAATGCGACGCCGACGCGCACCACCGAATACCGCCTCGTACGGGCGGTGAATATCGAATTGTTCATGTCCATCCTCGTGGGTCCTGCTTCGGCGACGCAGGTGTCCTGGCTCCCGGATCGACGCTCGCCCCCGGCCTTCCAACCCGTGTGGGCCGTGACCATGCTGTTGGGGGATCACTCCTCGGTGACAGTTGCGGGACAGCCACGGATTCGCACCGTTGTTCCCTACGTCGCTACGAACAGTACAAGACCCGGCGTCAGTCCCGGAACCGCACAACCGGGCGTCCGCCACCCATCGACACCGGATGAGGCACCATGTCCGAATGGCATCCGGCCGAAGAACCCTCGTCGTCGCATGCGCGCCGAGGGCTACCGTTTCGTGACGGTGTCGGAACTGCTCGACATGCAGTCCTCGTGAACTCCGGAGCGCGAAATGGTCATCGGTACGCGCTGTTACGCGCTCCGATGACCATTTCGCGCTCTGATCCTCAGGTGAACGGGACCCCGCCGGTGACGGCGATGGTCTCCCCGGTGATGTAGCTCGACTCCTGGGAGGCGAGGAAGACGTAGGCCGGGGCGAGTTCGGCGGGCTGGCCGGGGCGACCGAGCGGGGTGTCCTTGCCGAACTGCTCGTACGCGTCCTTCGGCATGGTCGCGGGAATGAGGGGTGTCCAGATCGGGCCGGGTGCAACCGCATTGACGCGGATGCCCTTGCCCGCCACGTCGGAGGCGAGGCCCTTGGTGAAGTCGACGATGCCGGCCTTCGTGGTTGCGTAGTCGAGCAGACCCGGCGACGGGCTCACCGCCTGGATCGAGGTGGTGTTGACGATCGTCGAACCCGGCGCCATCGCGGCGACCGCGAACTTCGACAGCCAGAACAGGGCGTAGAGGTTCGTCTTCATCACGCGGTCGAACTGCTCGGTGGAGATGTCGCCGATGCCGCCGGGCTCGAGGTGCTGATAGGCGGCGTTGTTGACGAGGATGTCGATGCCGCCGAGTTCGGACACCGTCGTGTCGATCAATCGCCGGCAGAACTCCTCCACTCGGAGGTCGCCGGGCATGCGCACCGCGCGGCGTCCCGCCTGTTCGACGAGTTCGGCGGTCCGCTTGCCGTCCTCGTCCTCCTCATCGAGATAGGCCAGGACGACGTCGGCGCCCTCCCGCGCGAAGGCGACCGCCACCGCCCGTCCGATACCGGAATCACCGCCGGTGATCAGGGCGCGACGACCTTCGAGTCGTCCGCTCCCCCGGTACGTCGCCTCACCGTGGTCCGGGGCGGAGAGCAGATCGGCGGTCGCGCCGGGGTAGGCGATCTCCGGTTGCTCCTCGAGCGGTGGAACCGGGTGCTGCTCCCCCGGGTGCTGCATGCGGTACTGGTCCTGGTCCGGCATTCTCGCCCTCCCTCGATCGGGTTCGTAAGGGGCGATACCCGGTGCACCACGGCACCACACCGGCACCCGCCCCGACGGGTGTGCCGGAGCATCATTGCAGGTGGACGACATGAGCGAGGTCACATCGGCCTCCGGCGCATAATGGCCACCCATGTGTCGGAACGGAGAGGTCGAGGCATGAGCGCGGACGGTACGAGCGCAGACCTGTCGGCCTATCGGAACGACTTCGCCCGGATCGAGAAGAAGGTCGCCGGGGAGTTCGACGCCGGTCGCCGCGGACGGGTCCTGGCGATCTGCGTCGTCGTCCTGACGGTGTGCATGTTGCTTCCACAGACGTCGTCGGCATGGTCGTGGACGGTCTTCGGCAGTTGGTTCGGCGACACCGCACCCGTAGCGGTGCCGCTGCGGATCTTCGCAGTCCTGGCCCTCGTGTTCGGGGTGGTGATCTCGACGCTGGCGTTGTGGCTGCGACGGTGGAAGCTGGCGTCGCTCGCGATGCTCGGCTCGGGGCTGTCGTCGTTCTTCGGGCTGTTGGCGTACTGGTCGCAGGCGGGGATGATCACGAACGCTCCGCATCACCCGACCGTGGCGTTGATCGCCGAATGGCTGGTGATGATCGTGATGACGTCGCAGTGGTTGCCGATCGTGCTGAGCCGGTCGCCCACGGACGTCCCGCCCCGGCCGCATCCGCTGCGGACCGGTCGACGGTAGGTCAGCGCTCGACGAGCGAGCCCATCTTCTTCGCCAGGAACTCGATGCTGCGACGCGGCACGAGCCGGGCGAGCAGGTCGAGCATCATCGCGTCCTTGCCGATGCACACCCGGAAGGTGCCCTTCTCGATCGCGTCGGCGATCCTGCGTGCGGCCTCGGCGGACGAGGTGATCCTGACGGAGGCATCGGTTTTGCGTCCCGGGATCGCGGCACCGGAGTTTTCGGCGATGCCGGTGCGGACGGCGCCGGGGAACACCAGCGTCACCGCGACCTTCGTCGTGCGCAGTTCGGCGTACAGGCCCTCGGTGAGCAGCTTGACCGCCGCCTTGCTCGCGCCGTAGACCGACTGACCCGGCACCGGCACGAAGGCACCCATGCTCGACACGTTGAGCAGGCTCGCCTCGGGACGGCTCAGCAGCTCGGGGAGGAACGCCTTGCACATATGGACGACGCCCCAGTAGTTGACGTCGAGCACCTTGTTCATCTCGTCGTACGGCAGGTCTGCGAACGGGACGAACTTCTGGATGATGCCGGCGACGTTGGCGACCCCGTCGACCCGCCCGTGTGCTGCGGTCACCTCGCCCACCAGGGCTTCGACGGCGGCGCGATCGGAAACGTCGACCGTGTGGGTGGTCAGACGGTCGTCGTACGCGACCACCAGGGCACGGGTGCCGTCGAGAGCCTCGGCGCGGAGGTCGACCGCCGCGACCCGCGCCCCACGCACGAGGAGTTCGAGGACGACGTCGCGTCCGATCCCGTTGCCTCCACCGGTGACGACGAAAACCCTGTCACGGATCTGCATGCTGCCTCCTCGTGTCGTTGGGTCCAGTCAATCCGGTCCGGCGACCCGACGCCACCCGAAGTGTGCGCGTGCACGTCTGCGGGTATCCGCCCGGACACGAGTCGGCCCAGCGTACGGAGGTAGAAGTGACGACGTCGAAGAAGAAGGACGACGAGGTGCGCAAGGACCCGCCGGGTCCGGTCGATCACGGTCGCAACGGCGGTATGGCGACCCGGGAGAACGCCCCCGAGCTGGTCGAGCGTTCGGACGACGACGAGAAGTGACCCGATCCGGACGATGTGAACGGCCACGAGGCCACCGATCGGGCCGATAGGTTGAGTACATGCAGTTCGCCGGACCGGCCGAACAGTACAACCGCTTCATGGGCCGCTACGCAGCGACGCTCGCGCCCGCCCTGGCGGACGCGGGTGGGGTGAGGGGCGGGCATCGGGTCTGCGACGTGGGATGCGGACCGGGTGGGCTCACCCGTGAACTGGTCGCCCGGGTCGGCGCAGCGAACGTCGCGGCGATCGACCCGGCTCCCCAGTTCGCGGCGGCGTGTCGGAAGATCGCGTCGGAGATCGACGTCCGCGTCGGGGTGGCCGAAAATCTGCCGTGGCCGGACGGAACGTTCGACGTCACCCTGGCATCGCTGGTCCTCGGGTTCATGAACGATCCCGAACTGGGTGTGCGCGAGATGGTGCGGGTGACCCGTCCGGGCGGCACCGTCGCCGCGTGCATGTGGGACACCACGGCCGGCGGGATGACGATGCTCCGCGTCTTCTGGACCGCAGTGGGAACGGTCGAGCCCGGCACTCCGGGTGAGAGGACACTGCCCGGTACCAGCGAAGGCGACATCGCCGACCGGTTTCGGCGGGCGGGTCTGCACGAGGTGGTCGGCGGCGCCCTGTCCGCGCGCGCCGATTACGCCGATTTCTCCGACTTCTGGGAACCCTTCACGTTCGGTGTGGGACCGGCCGGTCGGCACCTGGTCTCGATGTCCGAAAGGCACCGCGTCGCAGTGCGTGATGCCTGCCGGGCTGCTCTTCCGTCCGGACCGTTCTCGCTCGACGCCCGCGCCTGGTATGCGCGGGGAACGGTTCCGGACGAACGGAACTCACCCTCCCCGCAGTAGATAGGTGTCCATTACCCAGCCGCGGGCCTGCTTGGCCCGGACACGGGCCTCACGGATCGCGGGAAGCACCTCGGCAAGCTTGCCCGCGACGAGTTCTTCGTCGTCGGTTCCCAGATTCGCACCCCACCAGATGCTCCACGTCCCCTCGAGGTCGGCGCAGGCAAGGCCGCCGTCGAGCATCACCACGATGTTCGACGCACCCTCTGCGACGTCCCGAAGCAACCGACGACCGGTCGTCACGGTGATCGGCCCGCCGATGGTGTTGAGCACGAGACGATGTCGGGCCGCGAGCAGTTGCACGCTGCTGATACCGGGAAGGACGTCGTAGTCGAACCGCGCCCTCCCACGTTCGAGGATGCGTTCGACGACGCGGATCGTGCTGTCGTACAGGCTCGGATCCCCCCAGACCAGGAAGCCGACCGTCTCGTCCTCCCGAACCTGTTCGAGCAGAACGGTCTCGTACGCCTCCGCGCGGGCGGCGTGCCAGTCGCGCACCTCGTCTCCGTAGCGCTCCGGGTTCCGGTCGCGGGGCGGGTCGGGCACCACGATCATCCGGTGGGAGCCGGAGGTGTGACGGCGCAGGATCTCTTCGCGGACCGCCACGAGATCGTCCACGCCCCGCTTCTTGTCGGGCACGAGGAAGACGTCGATGCTCTCGAGGGCGCGCACCGCCGCCACCGTGAGATCGTCCGGTCCCCCGGGGCCGATCCCGATGAGCCGAACCCTCACCCCCGGTCCTCGAGATCGCCCTCGACGTCGAGATAGGCCTGCTGCAGTCTGTTCATCGTCTCGGGATCCGGTTCGCCCCACAGCCCGCGATCGGCGGCCTCGGTGAGCCGTTCGACGATCCCGCGCAGCGCCCACGGATTCGCTTCGCGGAGGAACTGCTGGTTCTCCGGGTCGAGCGCATAGCTCTGTGCGAGCGACTCGTACATCCAGTCCTCGACGACACCGGCGGTGGCGTCGTAGCCGAACAGGTAGTCGACGGTCGCGGCGAGTTCGAATGCGCCCTTGTAGCCGTGCCGGCGCATCGCACCGATCCACCGCGGGTTGACGACCCGAGCGCGGAAGACCCGTGCGGTCTCCTCCGCCAGTGAGCGGGTGCGCACCGCATCGGGGGTGGTGGAATCGCCGATGTACGCCTTCGGGTCGGTGCCCGTCAGCGCCCGCACCGTCGCGACCATGCCGCCGTGGTACTGGAAGTAGTCGTCGGAGTCGGCGATGTCGTGTTCGCGGGTGTCGGTGTTCTTCGCCGCCACGGCGATCCGTCGGTAGTTCGTGCGCATGTCGTCGGCAGCAGCAACTCCGTGCACACCGCGCCCGTAGGCGAATCCGCCCCACGCGGTGTAGACCTCGGCGAGATCGGCGTCGGTGCGCCAGTTGCCGGAGTCGATGAGTTGCAGGATGCCGGCTCCGTACGAGCCGGGCTTCGATCCGAAGATGCGCCGCACCGCACGGTCGGCGTCGCCGTGTTCGGCTTCGTCCCGCCGAGCGTGGGCTCGCACGTAGTTCTGCTCGTCGGGTTCGTCGAGGGCGGCGACCATGCGGATCGCGTCGTCGAGCATCCCGATGACGTGTGGGAACGCGTCCCGGAAGAAGCCGGAGATCCGGACGGTGACGTCGATGCGGGGCCGGCCGAGTTCCTCGAGCGGGATCACGGTCAGTTCGCGCACCCGACGCGACTCGGCGTCCCATTCCGGCCGCACACCGATGAGTGAGAGCACTTCGGCGATGTCGTCGCCGGCGGTGCGCATCGCCGAGGTCCCCCACACCGACAGGCCGACCGACTGCGGGTACTCCCCGGTATCGGCGAGATACCGTCCGATCAGATTGTCCGCCAACGCGACACCGGTGTCGTAGGCGAGCCGGCTCGGGACGGCCTTCGGGTCGACGGTGTAGAAGTTGCGCCCGGTCGGCAGCACGTTGACCAGGCCGCGCAAGGGTGAGCCGGACGGACCGGCCGGGACGTATCCACCATCGAGTGCGTGCAGCACCGCGTCGAGTTCGGCCCTCGTGCCCGCGAGGCGGGGAACCACTTCGTCGGCAGCGAAGGTGAGCACCCTCGCGACCTCGGAATCAGGATGGCCGAGCACGGTTTCGACGATGCGTGCAGATGACCCGGCGTTCCAGCCGTCGTCCTCCATGGCCTGCACGAGCGACCGCGCGACGCTCTCGACGGCGTCGACCTCCTTCGACGGAGCATCGGACTTCAGCCCGAGTGCGGTGCGCAGACCCGGGACGGCGTTGCTCCTGCCGCCCCACACCTGCGCGGCCCGCAGTATCGACAACACGAGATTCACTCGCGCCTCGCCGGTCGGCGCGTCGCCGAGGACATGCAGGCCGTCGCGGATCTGCGCGTCCTTGACCTCGCACAACCACCCGTCGACGTGCAACAGGAAGTCGTCGAATTCGGCGTCGTGCGGGCGGTCGTCGAGTCCGAGATCGTGGTCCAGCTTCGCCGCTTGGATGAGCGTCCAGATCTGCGCCCGGATCGCGGGCAGTTTCGCCGGATCCATCGCGGCGATATTCGAGTACTCGTCGAGCAGCTGTTCGAGACGAGCGATGTCGCCGTAGGATTCGGCGCGCGCCATGGGCGGGATGAGGTGGTCGACGATCGTCGCGTGCGCGCGACGTTTGGCCTGCGCCCCTTCGCCCGGATCGTTGACGAGGAACGGGTAGATCAGCGGCAGGTTCCCGATCGCGGCGTCGGTCGCGCAGGCGGCGGACAGACCCGCGTTCTTGCCCGGCAGCCACTCCATCGACCCGTGTTTGCCGAGATGCACCACGGCGTCGGCACCGAATCCGTGCTCGACCCACTTGTAGGCGGCGAGATAGTGGTGCGAGGGTGCCATGTCGGGATCGTGGTAGATCGCCACCGGATTCTCGCCGAATCCGCGGGGCGGCTGGATCATCAGCACCACGTTGCCGGCTTGCAGGGTCGCCAGCACGATGGCGTCACCGTCGACGAACAACCGTCCCGGTGCCGGTCCCCACGCTTCGATCATGGCGTCGGTGAGCTCGGCCGGTAGACCGTCGGTCCACCGAAGGTAGTCGGAGGTGGTCACCCGCACCGGATTTCCGGCGAGTTGCTCGGCGGTGAGCCATTCCTCGTCCTGTCCGCCGGCATCGATCAGGGCGTGGATGAGGGCGTTTCCGGCCTCGGTGTCGTCCTCGACGTCCATGCCGGGGAAGCCGTCTCCCAGGTCGTATCCGGCATCGCGCAGCGCGCGCAGCATCCGGATCGCCGACACCGGCGTGTCGAGGCCGACGGCATTGCCGACCCGGGAATGCTTGGTCGGATAGGCGGACAACATGACCGCGATCCGGCGCTGTGCCGGAGGTGTATGCCGTAATCGTGCGTGCGCCACCGCGATACCGGCGACGCGTCGACACCGTTCCGGGTCGGTGACGTAGCGGGGCAGACCGTCGGCATCGAGTTCCTTGAACGAGAACGGCACCGTGATGATGCGTCCGTCGAATTCGGGGACGGCGATCTGCGTGGCCGAATCGAGCGGTGACACACCGTCGTCCGATTCCGCCCAGTCGTCGCGGCTCCACGTCAGGCACAGGGCCTGCAGGATCGGGATGTCGAGCGCGGCGAGCGCTCCGACGTCCCATGCCTCGTCCTCGCCTCCCGCGCTCACGGTGGCAGGTCTGGTGCCCCCGGCAGCCAGCACCGTCACGACCAGCGCGTCGAGGGTGCCGAGTTCGGCGAGCAGGTCGTCGGGCGCACCGCGCAGTGACGCGCAGTGGATCACCACACCACAAGCCGTGCCGGTCGCGTCGATCGCGTCGGCGAGGTCGTGTGCGAACTGGACGTTTCCGCTGGTGTGGTGGGCTCGGTAGAACAACACGCCGACGCGCGGCAACCGCGCACCGCCGGACGGTTCGGGACGGTCGAGCACACCCCATTCGGGCAGCTCGGCGGGCGGTTCGAAACCGTCACCGCCGAGCAACACGGTGTCGTTCAGAAAGGCGTGGAGCTGCCCGAGATTCACCGGGCCGCCGTGTGCGAGATAGCGGTGCGCTTCGGCAGCGATGCCGATCGGCACCGTCGAATGCTCCATGAGCTCGGCGTCCGGAGCCTGTTCGCCGCCGAGGACGATCACCGGGACACCCGCGGCGAGCACGGTGTCGAGCCCCGATCGCCAGCTGCGGGCTGAACCCAGGATCCGCACCACGACCAGGGCGGATCCGTCGAGCAGAGCGGGCAGTTCGGTGGACACGTCGAGGCGCGACGGGTTGCCGAGCACCCAGTCGGCACCGCTCGACCGCGCCGACAGCAGGTCGGTGTCGGACGTCGACAACAAAGTCAGGCGCGTCACGACGCAACCCGAAAACACAGGCGTACAGCCATGTTCAGTCTCCAAAACCCTCGTGGACCTCACGTGCCGTGGCCGGTCTCCTGGCTGACGGGTCGTCGCTGCTCCACCGACCTTCCCGGATTCCTCCAGTGGCCTCCGAACCGGCGGACCGGTACGGACGAGGGCGAGCAACTATCCGCTCACAGTGGCGAGGGCCGCGCCGGTTTCCCACCGGCTTCCCGAGCACCACGGCAAACCGAGAGTAGCGCACCTGTCCGGAAAGGTGTGCAACCATGTGCGTCCGTGGATGCTCTGCCACCTTCTCGCCCTCCCGATCGGTGCCCCGGAATCCTTCGCCCGCATGTCGCGGCGGACGGCGCGCTGGTGCGGCTTCGCGTGCCCGGAGGGCAGGTACCCGACGGGGCGCTCCGAGCACTGTCGGACGCGGCCATCGCCTACGCCGATGGCGACGTGCACCTGACGTCACGGGGAAACCTGCAGCTCAGAGGCATCGGACTCGACGAGTGCGGTGCCGTCCCCGCCGGACTGGCCGAAGTCGTCACGGCGGCCGGACTGCTGCCGTCGGCGAGCCACGAACGGGTGCGGAACATCGTCGCCTCGCCGCTGTCGGGACTCGCCGGTGGACTCACCGACGTCCGGCCTCTCGTCCGCGAACTCGACGCCGGACTGTGCGCCGATCCGGTCCTCGCCGATCTGCCCGGCCGGTTCCTGTTCGGCCTCGACGACGGCCGTGGCGACGTCGCGGCGCTGCGGTGCGATCTCACCGCCGTCGCGCTCGACGACGGGACCGCGCGGATCGTGGTGGGTGGACTCGCCGGCCCTACGGTACGGCTCACGCAGGTCCCGGAGACGCTCCTGTGCCGGGCCCGCCGCTTCGTCGAGATTCGCGAGTCGGTATGGCACGTGCGTCAACTTCCGCGTGCGGGAGCGGAACTCGGCGGTACCGTTTCCGCTCCGCGGCCACCGGCCTTCACCATGCCGTACGGCACGATCGGCGACGCGGTGTCGGTGATGGTGCCGCTGGGGATTCTCACCCCCACCATGGTCGCTGCATTGCCCGATAGCGGTGTGGTCGTCACGCCCTGGCGCGGCCTGATACTTCCGTCCGGATCGAATCTCGTCGCGCTGCGCGAGACCGGCTTCGAGACGATCCCCGATTCACCGTGGCAGCGGGTGACCGCATGCACAGGAGCGCCCGGGTGTAGCCTCGCCGGAGGTGACACCCGAGCGCTGGCTCGCCGGATCGTCGCCGGAGATACCACCGATTCCCGAATTCACGTCGCCGGATGCGAACGCGCCTGCGGCGCACCGCACTCGCCTCACCGCCTCGTTCTCGCCAGGAGCACCCCGTGACCCTTCGACCTCCCCCGCGTCGGTACGACTACGTCACCGACGGCGCCGAGATCTACGTCCGGTCGTTCGCGACGATCCGCGCCGAGTCGGAGCTGTCCGCGATTCCTGCGAGTGCGGAGAAGGTCGCGGTCCGGATGATCCATGCAAGCGGGCAGACCGATCTGGCACGAGATCTCGTGATCCACTCCGATCTTGTTCCGTCCGCCCGCACTGCCCTGAACGCAGGTGCTCCGATCCTCACCGACGCGAACATGGTGGCCTCCGGGGTCACCCGTACGCGCCTGCCCGCGGGCAACGACGTGGTGTGCCTGCTCGCCGACCCACGTGTCCCCGAACTCGCCGAGCGGTGGGGCACGACCCGCTCCGCAGCGGCGGTGTCGTTGTGGGCCGACCGCCTCGAAGGCTCCGTCGTCGCGATCGGCAATGCCCCGACGGCCCTGTTCCACCTGCTCGAGATGCTCGACGACGGCGCCCCGCGACCGGCCGCGATCGTCGGTGTTCCCGTCGGGTTCATCGGCGCCGCGGAGTCGAAGGAGGCGCTGCTCGACCATCCGCTGCAGATCCCCCATCTGGTGGTGCGGGGGCGCCGCGGCGGGTCGGCGATGGCGTCGTCCGCGATCAATGCACTTGCCCAGGAGAAGGAATGAGCGACACGATGCCAGGCAGGTTCTACGGCGTGGGCCTCGGTCCCGGTGATCCCGAACTCATCACACGCAAGGCCGCGCGGCTGATCGCCGAGGCCGACGTGCTCGCCTACTATTCCGGCACGCACGGCCGCTCCATCGCCCGGTCGATCGCCGCCGACCTGATCCCGGACGGGGTGATCGAGGAACTGCTCGTGTACCCGGTGACGACGGGCACCACCGATCACCCGGGCGGCTACGACGGTGCGATCGCCGATTTCTACGACGAGTCCGCCGCCCGGCTGGCCGTCCACCTCGACGCGGGACGCACCGTCGTCGTGCTCTGCGAAGGCGACCCTCTGTTCTACGGCTCGTACATGTACCTGCACGACCGCCTCGCTCCGCGATACCCGACGGAAGTGGTGCCGGGGGTGACGTCGGTGTCCGCCGCATCTGCTGCGGCCGCCGAACCGATGGTGCGCCGCACCGATGTCCTCACCATCCTGCCCGGCACGTTGCCCGCCCCGGAACTCGCACGGCGACTCGCCGACACCGACGGCGCGGCGATCATGAAGCTGGGCAGGACGTTTCCCGCCGTCCGGGAAGCTCTCGCCCAGTCCGGTCGCCTCGACGACGCCGTCTATGTCGAACGCGCGTCGATGGATCGGCAACGCATCCTGCCGGTCACCGAGGTCGACGCCGACGCGGTGCCGTACTTCTCGGTGATCCTCACGGCCGGTGACCGCTCGCCGAGGAATCGCGCCGTCGCCGACCGATCACGGCCCTCCGTAGCGGCCGAGGTGACACATCCGGAGGCGAACGAACTGTTCGTCGTCGGGTTGGGTCCCGCGGACGAGAAGTGGCTGACCGCCGAGGCCGCCGACGCACTCGCGAAGGTCGATCACGTCGTCGGATACGGACCGTATGTCGACCGCGTCCCGGTACGTCCCGGCCTGCACCGTCATTCGAGTGGTAACACCGTCGAGGTCGACCGTGCGCGATTCGCTCTCGACCTCGCCTTGGCGGGTGAGAAGGTCGCGGTGGTCTCCGGTGGTGACGCCGGGGTGTTCGGCATGGCGTCGGCGGTGTTCGAGGCCGCGCAGGACGATGCCTACGCGTCGGTGCCGATCCGCGTCCTGCCGGGTGTCTCCGCGGTGCAGGCCGTCGCGGCGCGTGCCGGCGCCCCGATCGGCGGCGACTTCGCGGTGATGAGCCTGTCGGATCGACTCAAGCCGTGGGACGTGATCGAGAAGCGGTTGGCTGCGGTGTCGGAGGCCGATCTCGTCCTGGGCATCTACAACCCGGCGTCCCGGTCTCGGACCACGCAGGTCGCGGATGCGAGAACGGTACTGCTGAAGCATCGTCCGGCCGACACCGTCGTCGTGATCGGGCGCGATGTGGGACGGCCCGGTGAGTCGCTCGAGGTCACGACACTCGAGAAACTGGATCCGGCGAACATCGACATGAAGTGCCTGCTCATCGTCGGCGCTGCGGGCACCTCCGTGACACCGACCGGCGCGGTGTGGACGAAACGGTCGGTGGACGGTCAGAGTGCGGGATCGTCGACGACCGACTGGACGAGCCGGCCGTAGGTCTCGATCAGCGACTCGCTGGGCATCTCGTCGCGCGGCAGCAACTCGAACGTCCTCAGGCTGCCCGCCAGTCCCAGCAGGAGGGTGACGACGATCTGCGAGCGCACCAGCCCTGCCGATTCGTCCCCGATCAGTGCCGCGATGCGGGCGACGACCCGCTCGTTCGTCCGTGCGCGGGCCACAGCCGGATCCGCTGCCTCACGGATCAGGAAGGGTGCCATCGCCCAGAAGTCGTAGTCGTCCGTATCTCGTCGCTCGACGACCGCACGCACCATCCGGTACCCGACCGGCTCGTCGTGACGCGTGGCTTCGGCGAGTCCGGGCGAGTCCGGAGCTGCCGCCTGGAAGAGCTCGGCCTTGCTGCCGGTCAGTTTCATCACGAGAGCCGGTGAGACACCGGCTGCTTCGGCGACGTCCCTGATCGTGGTGCCGTTGAATCCGCGCTCGGCGAACAGCGGTCGTGCGGCGTCGAGGATGACGTCGCGGGTGGTTCGCTCGGTCACCTACGCCTTCGCCTCCACGGATGCGTCCGCAACGCTCGTCGTCGACGGTCGCTGCCTCGGAAGGAACATGGCTGCCAGGCCAGCGGAGAACGTCGCGACGCCGGCGATCCCGAACATCGCCACGAAGGCGCTGTGGGCCGGGAAGACCGTCCCGGCGACTTCCATGGTGAGCCCGGCGACCAGTGCCGCGACCACCGCGCTCATGCTCGACGATCCGATCGTCCTCAGCAGGCTGTTGAGTCCGTTGGCCGCTGCGGTCTCCGAGAGCGGGACGGCACCCATGATCAACGCCGGCATGGTCGCGAAGGCCATCGCGTTACCGATGCTGACGAGGACGCTCCCGATGACGATGAGTGCGACGGTGTCGTCGAAGACCATGCGGAATCCGTAGGCCACGGTCATGAGCAGTCCTGCGGCCAACAGAGTGGTGCGGCCGCCGAATCGTGCGGTCATGCGCGCCGACAGCGGAGAGACGACAAGCATGGTGAGTCCACCCGGAACCATGCACAGACCCGCGGTCGCCGCACTGAGACCGAATCCGAAACCGGTGATCTCCGGAAGTTGCAGTTGCTGCGTCGTGGAGAGGGTGTTCGCATACGCCGCGAAGCCGACGAAGAGCCCGGCGATGTTGGTGAGCAGAACAGGGCGACGGGACGAGACCCGCAGATCCACCATCGGGACGGGAACGCGCAGTTCGTACGGGACCCAGATCGCGAGAACGACGGCGGCCGCCCCGAGGCTCACGAGGGTCTGCGGACTCGACCAGCCCCAGACCGGTCCCTTCGAGATCCCGAGCAGCAGCGCCACCAGAGCGAGCGACAACAGCACTGCGCCGACGAGGTCGAAGCGGCCCCGGGTACCCGAGGCGCCCGCCGGGACCGTGACGAGGATGCCGACCAGCAGGAGCACACCGGCAGCCGCCGAGACGTAGAAGACCGAGGCCCACCCCAGGGTGTCGTAGAGAACGCCCGCTGCCGGTAGACCCAGTGCGCCACCGATGCCCATCGTGGCACTGGTCAGCGCCACCGCGCTCGCGACCTTCTCGCGGGGCAGCAGGTCGCGCAGCACGGCCATGGCGACCGGGATGAGTGCCGAGGAGAAGCCCTGCAGCGCGCGGCCGACGAGGACGGCGATGTAGCTCCCGCCGAGCGCGGCGATCAACGACCCCACGACCATCATCGCCAGCGACAGCACCATCATCCGGCGCTTGCCGAACATGTCGGCCGACCGGGAGACGATGGGGGTCGCCACCGCTCCGGTCAGCAACGTGATGGTGACCAGCCAGGTCGCGGCGCCGGCCGAGACGTCGAGGATCTCCGGGAAGTCCGGGAGCAGCGGAATGACCAGCGTGGTCTGCAGAGCCGCGACGAGACCCGCCAGGCTCAGCAGCGTCGTGACCGTCGTGCTCGACGCCGATGTCGTTCGTCCCATGTCCCCATCTCCGTTGCCCCCCCTGCGGGGTGAACACCGTTCACCCAATGATCGAGTGAACGGTGTTCACCCCCGGATTGTCAACAGGTTCGCGCGGTGAACCGGGGTTCGCCGCTGCTGCAACCTGGGCAAACCCCGGTTCGGCACGCAAGGAGGGAACTATCCGAGACCGAGGCGCTCGCGAGCGGGGTCGTAGAGGTGCGAGCAGGCGATATCCGGCCGTTCACGCACGCCGAGAGCCTGTCCGACGACGATGACCGCGGTGTGCTTCAGGCCGGCCGCCTCGACACCGTCCGCGATGTCGGCGAGGGTGCCGCGCAGCACGACCTGGTTCGGCCGCGACGCGAACGCGACCACCGCGACGGGGCAGTCGGCGCCGTACTCCTCGACGAGTTCTTCGGCGAGGACGCGGATGCGGGTGATCGCCAGGTGCAGGACGAGACTCGCCCGGATCCCCGCGACCCGCGCCAAGGCCTCGGTGTCGGGCATCGCCGTCGATCGGGCTTGGGTGCGGGTGAGCACGACCGTCTGTACGAGTTCGGGGACGGTCAACTCGGTACCGAGTGCCGCGGCCGCCGCGGCGTAGGCGGGCACACCGGGCGTGACATCCCACGGCACGCCTGCGGCGTCGAGTCGTCGCGTCTGCTCGGTGAGCGCCGAGTACAGCGACGGGTCGCCGGAGCACAATCGCACGGCGTCGAGCCCGCGCCGGTGCGCGTCGACGAGATGCGCGGTGATCCCGTCGAGGTCCAGGTGCTGCGTGTCGATCAGTTCGGCGTCGTCACGGCAGTGCGAGAGGGTCTCGGCATCGAGATAGGTACCGGCGTACAGCACGACCGGGACCTCGCGCAGCAGGTTCACCGCTCGCAGCGTGAGCAGGTCGGCCGCTCCGGGTCCGGATCCGACGAAATGGACGGTCATCGTTCGCCTTTCACTGCGCTCCACTGCACGACCGGTCGCTGCGCACGCCAGCCGGTGAATGTTCCTATGGGATCTGCGTGTTCGACGGACAGACGGGTGAGTTCACCGCCGTGCGTCTTCCACCACTGCACGAGGACGGCCTCGGTCTCCAGCGTCACCGCGTGCGCGACGAGCCGACCGCCGGGAGGCAATGCGTCCCAACACGTGTCGAGCACACCCTCACGACTTCCTCCCCCGCCGACGAAGATCGCGTCGGGCACCGGGAGTCCGTCGAGCGCGGCGGGAGCGGCACCACGGACGACGCGCACGGTCGACGGCACTCCCAGAGCGGCGGCATTGCGCTCGATCGCGCCGGCGCGCCTCTCGTCCTTCTCGATCGCGAGAGTACGACAGCGCGGATCGGTTCGCGCCCATTCGATTCCGACGGACCCGGCTCCCGCACCGACGTCCCACAGCAACTCTCCCGGTCGCGGCGCGAGTGCGCCCACCGCCGCGACACGCACGGTCCGCTTGCTGAGCTGTCCGTCGTGCTCGAACAGGGAGTCGTCGAGACCGGGCACAGTCGACAGTCCTGCCGGTCCGTCGACCTCGACGCACATCAGACTCAGAGACCGGACGCCCGTATCGGTCAGATGGGCCGCCTTCGCATCGATCCGGGACTCGTCCGCAGCACCGAGATGCGACAACACCGCAACCCGTGAGTTCCCGAAACCGGCGGCCACCAGGAGCGTCGCAACATCCGCGACACGTGCACCGTCGACGAGGACGACGAGTTTGCGTCCGCGCGTCAGAACTCTGCGCAGGGCATCGATCTCGCGACCCACGACGGTGACCGTCTCGCACTCCTCCGCGGACCAGCCCATGCGTGCGCGGGCCAGCGCCACCGACGAGACCGCCGGGATCACCTCCACGGCGTCGCCTCCGAGACGCCGGATCAGTGTGGTACCGATCCCGGAGACCAGCGGATCACCGGATGCGAGCGCGACGACGTCCTTGCCGGCGTGCCGGTCGAAGAGGTCGTCGAGTCCGGACAGGAGCGGCGACGGCCACTCTTCGCGCACCGCTGCGCAGGCGGGCACCAGGTCGAGGTGGCGCCGGCCGCCCAGCAGGACCTCGGCTGTGAGTATCCGTTCCCGGACGGCTGACGGCACGCCCGCCCATCCGTCCGCCCCGATTCCGACAACGGTGATGCCTGTCGTCTGTCGCATCGGTCCCATGGCGGTGAACCATAGCCCACGCGCCATGGCCTAGACTCGGCCGCGGCAAGGCAATCGAAGGTGCCCCTCACGGGGATAATCGGGAAGCCGGTGAGAATCCGGCACAGGCCCGCTGCGGTGACCCGGGAGTCGTCGATCATGCGCATCCGCGCAGCCACTGGACCGTCCGGTCCGGGAAGGCGATCGCACGGCGTCCGACCGGGAAGTCCGAATACCGGCCTTCGAACAGCTTGCCGCGAAGAACATCCCAGCGGGAGCCTGTGGAGGTCGAAGTGCATGTGTATCCGTTCGGCGCGGTGGTCGGTTCCGACGACCTCGCGCTGGCCCTGACCCTGTGTGCGGTGTCGCCGTCGATCGGCGGTGTGCTCGTGCGCGGCGAGAAGGGCACCGCGAAATCGACGACCGTGCGTGCCCACGCCGCGCTGTTGCCGCAGATCACCGTCGTGGACGAGTGCCGGTTCTCGTGCGATCCGGACACCCCCGATCCGTCCTGCCCGGACGGCCCCCATCCGGCCGCTACGGGCTCGCATGTCCGGCCGGTGCGACTGGTGGAACTGCCCGTCGGCGCGGCGGAGGATCGCGTCACCGGAGCGTTGCACCTCGGCAAGGCACTGGCCGACCGCACGGCCGAATACGAACCCGGTCTTCTGGCCCTGGCCCACCGCGGTGTGCTGTACGTCGACGAGGTCAATCTCCTGCACGACCACCTGGTCGACCTGCTGCTCGACGCCGCGGCGATGGGTCGCTCGACCGTCGAACGCGATGGGGTCTCCGTCGAGCACGCCTCCCGATTCGTCCTGGTCGGAACGATGAATCCCGAGGAGGGTGAGCTTCGCCCGCAGTTGCTCGACCGCTTCGGACTCGCCGTGGATGTGGCCGCGCCCCGAGACCCGCACATGCGCGCCGAGATCGTGCGGCGGCGGATGGCCTTCGACGCCGATCCGGCCGGTTTCACCGCGCGATGGGCGGATCGGGATGCCGAGTGGTCGCGCCGCGTCGTCTCCGCACGCGAACTCGTCCCGCAGGTCGTGCTGAGCGACGACGCACTGGTCTCGATCGCCGAGGTGTGTGCGGCGTTCGACGTGGACGGCATGCGCGCCGACCTGGTCACCGCCCGCACAGCGATCGCGCACGCCGCCTGGCACGGCCGCCTCGAGGTGACACGCGAGGACATCGCGGCAGCGGCCCGGCTCGCGCTTCCGCACCGTCGGCGGCGCAACCCGTTCGACGCCCCCACCAGCAGCGACGACCTGCTCGACGACCTGCTCGGCGGAGACGACCCCGATCCCGGCCCCGACGACGATCCCGGTGGCGGCGAGAGCGCACCCGACGACTCGGCAGCGGAGACGTCCTCCGGCTCGGGCGACAGGTTGTCCACCAGCCTGGCGTCGGCATCGGATCCGTTTCGTGCCAGGGTGTTCTCCGTCGATCGGGTCGGGCGCGGGGCGGCCGGCCGTCGGTCGCGGGCGGTCACCACGATCGGCCGCACAGTGGGCAGTCGCCGCGGCGATTCCGGTCCGGTTCACCTTCCCGCCACGATCCGCGCGACCGTCCTCACCGATCAGGGTCTGCAGCTGCGCCGCAAGATCATCGAAGGCCGCGAGACCAATCTCGTCCTGTTCTGTGTCGACGCCTCCGGGTCGATGGCCGCACGCAACCGGATGGTGCAGGTCAAGACCGCTGTTCTGTCGCTGCTGCTCGACGCCTACCGCCGTCGCGACATCGTCGGCCTCGTGACCTTCCGCGGCACGGGCGCGACCCTCGCACTCCCGCCGACGAATTCGGTGGACGTGGCTGCCGCACGACTACGAGAACTCCCCGCCGGTGGGCGGACCCCGCTGGCCGAAGGTCTGATCGAAGCGGCCGAGACCGTTCGACGCCATTCGCTCCGGGATCCACGTCGGCGTGCCCTGCTCGTCGTGGTCACCGACGGTCGTGCCACCGCCGGGCGGGACGCTGTGCAGCGTTCGCTCGACGCCGCAGACGTCATTGCTGCACAGGGAATCTCCTCGGTGGTGGTGGATTCCGAGACGGGACGGTTCCGGATGGGTCTCGCGGCCCGTCTCGCCGAACGCCTCGGCGCCGACTACGTGCCCGTCGGTGAGGTCGATGCCGACGCCCTCGCCGGTATCGTTCGGGAGAGGGCCGCCTGATGCCGAAGGGACAGCCCACCGTCGTACCCGACGACGGTCTCACGACCCGCCAGCGCCGCAACCGGCCGCTGCTGATGGTCAACACCGGTGACGGAAAAGGTAAGTCCACGGCCGCATTCGGTCTCGCGCTGCGGGGCTGGAACCAGGGCTGGTCGGTCGCCGTCTTCCAGTTCGTCAAGTCCGCCAAGTGGCGCCTCGGCGAGCAGACCGCCTTCGAGACCCTCGCCGACCTGCACGACGAGCGCGGCACCGGCGGACCCATCGAGTGGCACAAGATGGGATCCGGATGGTCGTGGTCGCGCAAGGAGGGCACCGAGGAGGACCACGCTGCCGACGCCCTCGCCGGATGGCGCGAGATCCAGCGACGCCTCGCCGCGGAGGAGCACGGCCTGTACGTGCTGGACGAGTTCACCTATCCGATCGCGTGGGGATGGGTCGACATCGACGAGGTCGTCGATACGCTGACCTCTCGGCCGGGACGCCAGCACGTCATGATCACGGGGCGGCGGGCGCACCCGAAGCTCGTCGAGGTCGCCGACCTGGTGACGGAGATGACGAAGGTCAAGCATCCGATGGATGCGGGTCAGAAGGGCCAGCGAGGGATCGAGTGGTGAGAGTTCCACGTGTAGTCGTCGCCGCACCGGCATCCGGGCACGGGAAGACCACCGTCGCCACGGGTCTCATGGCGGCACTGCGCCGCGCCGGGCACGTCGTGTCGGGCCACAAGATCGGTCCCGACTACATCGATCCCGGCTACCACTCGCTCGCCACCGGCCGACCCGGCCGCAACCTCGACCCGCATCTCGTCGGCGAGGACCTCGTCGCTCCCCTCTTCCTGCACGGCGCCGCCGGTGCGGACATCGCCGTGATCGAAGGTGTCATGGGGTTGTACGACGGGATGATCGGCACCGACGGGTACGCGTCCACCGCCCACACCGCGGCCCTGCTGTCCGCACCGGTGATCCTCGTCGTCGACGTCTCGCACGCCTCCCGGTCGATCGCGGCGATCGTGCACGGCATGGCGTCCTACGACCGCGGCACGCGGATCGCCGGCGTGATCCTGAACAAGGCCGGATCGCAGCGACATTCGGACGAGGTGATCCGCGCACTCGAACCGACCGGCATCCCGGTGATCGGCGTGCTCGGTCGCGACGACGGCATCACCGTTCCGTCGCGCCATCTCGGCCTGGTGCCCGCCGAGGAACGCGACGAGGCGACCGCGCAGGTGGATCGGCTTGCCGCGCAGATCGCCGAACGCATCGACCTCGCCGACATCCTCGGTATCGCCTCGGCAGCACCCGACCTGCCGGCGACGCCGTGGTCACCGGGCACGTCCACCGAGGACGGTCCGGTGATCGCTGTCGCCGGAGGCCGTGCCTTCACCTTCCGCTACACCGAGACCGAGGAACTCCTGCGCGCACACGGATGCCGACCGGTGACCTTCGATCCCCTGCGCGACGAACGACTACCCGCCGGCACCGCAGGTATCTACCTCGGCGGCGGGTTCCCCGAGGTGCACGCCGCCGACCTCGCCGCGAACCTCCCCCTGCGCACGCACCTGCGCGCCGCGATCGCGGCGGGAGTTCCAACCGTCGCCGAGTGCGCCGGTCTGCTCTATCTGGGGCGCGAGGTCGACGGACACGAGATGGTCGGCGCCCTCGACACGTCGGCACGGATGACCTCGCGCCTGACCCTCGGCTACCGCACCGCGATCGCACCGCAGGACACCCTGCTCGCTCCCGCCGGCACCCGCGTCACCGGTCACGAATTCCACCGCACCGCGATCGACCCCGGCGCCTCTCCCGCGTGGCTGCTCGACGGCCGGCCGGACGGCGTCGCCACCGCGACGGTGCATGCGTCGTACCTGCACACGCACTGGGCCGGACATCCCGATCTCGCACGACGGTTCGCGGACGCCGCGCGGGCGGCGGAACCCGCACCCGAACCCACCTCGGCACCGGCACGTCGTCGAACACACGAACCCGATCTGCATCATCACGGCGACCGTGACGCGACCGAAGGGCTGGTCGACCTCGCCGTCAACGTCTCTCGTCGACCGCGACCGGCATGGCTCGACGACGCCCTGCGTGCCTCGCTGGACGATCTCGCCCGGTATCCCGACCCGAGCGATGCACGCGCCACCCTCGCCGATCGTCACGGCCGCAGCAACGACGAGGTCCTCCCGACGTCCGGGGGCGCAGAAGCGTTCACGCTGGTCGCCAGGGCCCGAGCGTGGCGGAAGCCGGTGGTGGTGCATCCGCAGTTCACCGAACCCGAGGCGGCACTGCTGGCCGCCGGGCATCGCGTCACGCGGGTCGTGTTGCGCCGCGACGACGGGTTCGTCCTCGATCCGGGTACGGTCCCGGAGGATGCCGACCTGGTGATCGTCGGCAATCCGACGAATCCCACCTCGGTCCTGCACCCGGCCGACACGCTCCTGGCGCTGACCCGGCCGGGACGGGTGGTCGTGGTCGACGAGGCGTTCATGGACGCCGTTGCCGGCGAAACCGAATCGTTGACGGGACGATTCGTCCCGGGACTGGTGGTGCTGCGGTCGCTCACCAAGACGTGGGCGATCCCGGGCCTACGAGCCGGATACGTGGTCGGCGACGCCGCAGTGCTCGTGGATCTCGCCGCGCAGCAACCGCCCTGGTCGGTGTCCACTCCCGCAGCGGCCGCGATGATCGCGTGTGCATCCGGTCGCGCAGTATGCGAGACCGACGTGATCGCGCGGAAGATCGCCACCGACAGGGCGGTTCTCGTCGACGCCCTCACCGGACTCGGGATCCGCCTGGTCTCCCCCGCGACGGCCCCGTTCGTGCTGGCGTCCGTTCCCGAAGGAACGCGGGAGAGATTGCAGGAGAAGGGCTTCGCACTGCGTCGCGGCGACACCTTTCCCGGTCTCGGTGACGACTGGGTGCGGATCGCGGTGCGCGACGCGGCGACCACGGCGGCACTCGTCGAGGCGTGGAGAACGATCCTGTGAAGCACAGGGCACTCGGACTGGCGCTCGGCTACGCCGCCGACCAACTCGTCGGCGACCCGCAGCGGTGGCATCCCGTGAGCGGCTTCGGGAAGTTGGCGCGCGCCGCCGAGGGCCGGTTGTATGCCGACCACCGCGCCGCCGGGGTGGTGTTCACCTCACTGCTGGTCGGCTCTGCCGGAGCGCTGGGATACGTCGCCGACCGCGCGACCCGCCGTCGCCCGGTACTGTCCATCGCGGTCACGGCGCTGACCACATGGACCGTGCTCGGCGGCCGCTCCCTCGGATTCGAGGCCCGGACGATCGACGCCCAACTCCGCGACGGTGATCTCGCCGCGGCGCGGCGGCAGGTGACCCACCTGGTGGGCCGTGACCCGTCTCGGCTCGACGAGAACGGGATCGCCCGCGCCACGATCGAGTCGGTCGCCGAGAACACCTCCGACGCCGTCGTCGCGCCGCTGTGGTGGGGTGCGATCCTCGGCCCCGCCGGTCTGCTCGGCTACCGCGCCGCGAACACCCTCGACGCGCGCGTCGGGCACCGCACCCCGCGGCTCGAACGGTTCGGCTGGGCTTCGGCCCGGTTCGACGACCTGCTCAATCTCGTCCCCGCTCGCCTCACCGCCGTGCTGGCTGTCGCACTCGGTGAGGACGGCCGGGGCGCGGTCCGGGCGTGGCGCCGGGACGCCCGTCAGCATCCGAGTCCGAATGCCGGTCCGGTCGAAGCGGCGTTCGCCGGTGCTCTCGGGGTCCGGCTCGGCGGCACGAACGTCTATCACGGTGTGGTCGAGGATCGCGGCACGCTCGGCGACGGACCCGTGCCGGCCCCGGAAGATATCGGGCGGACCGCCCGACTCGCCTCGAAGATCGGAATCGGAGCCGTGGTGGCGGCGGTGGCTGTCGCGCTCGTACCTCGTCGATAATCTGCTCGGCATTTCCCCTCTCTTGTGGACAATTCCCGTCCGAGGGTGAAATTTCGGGGTGAATCCACGTTCGTTCGGCCGAAAAAGGTAACTCCGGTTACTGTTCGGACGATTCGTAAATCGAAAAAGGAAATACACAGCCGTTGAGCAGGGGGAAGCCGACGTGGAGGTGTCGAGATTTTTCCTTACTGTCGCGGTCGCCTGTTCTCGGAATTGTCCGATGCCCCACGTCTGGTGATCCTTCGCGGTCACCGCTTCTCGGGGAAGACGACACTTCTGCGGACATGGCTCATGACCGATCCCGAACCCCGTCGCGTCATTGCGTACGTCGGTCCGTCCACGGCGAATTCTGCCGCCGACCGTTATTGGACCCGGATATTCGATTCCGTACGCCGTTGCATCGACACCGAAGCCTCGCGCACGAGCCGGGGATTCGACGCCCTCCGCACCGCCCTGTCGACCGCGGACACAGCCGTCACCCTCGTCCTCGACGGCACGCGACTCGACGAGGACGTCGCCGAGGGCATCGGCACTCTGCTCGCCG
Organism: Rhodococcus sp. AB351; assembly: GCF_049538275.1. Taxonomy (NCBI): domain Bacteria; kingdom Bacillati; phylum Actinomycetota; class Actinomycetes; order Mycobacteriales; family Nocardiaceae; genus Rhodococcus; species Rhodococcus sp. AB351. The sequence goes on along the minus strand of NZ_JBMVFW010000001.1, from coordinate 912,349 downwards.
ACGAACCGACCCTGCGCATCGTCGTCGCGACCCGCACCGCGAGTTCCGTCGGTGCGGACATGCCCTCCGACACGAGGATCCTCACCTCCGACGACCTCGCCTTCACCGTCGACGAAACAGCTGCCTACCTGCGTGATGCCGGTGTTCCGCAGGAGCGGTGGGTCGTGGAGCGGATCGTTCACCGCACCGGAGGGCTACCGGCCGTGATCGGCCGTCTCCCCACAGCCCTGTCCTCCGCACCGATCCCCGGAGCGACGGAGCTCGAGCACCTCGACCGCATCGTGGACGCGGTGATCGACTCGGTGACAGCACGGACGATCAAGAACGAACCGCTCCTCGCACACCTGCTGCGACCGGTTCTGATGTCAGCGATGACCGACTCGCTGACCTGCGCGTCCCTCGCAGAGTCGGGTGTGGACGCCCCGACCTTCGTCACCACCCTCGAGTCCCTCGGCCTGGTCGAATCCGTGCCCGGGAGCCCGGCCCGGGCGTACCCGGACGCCGTCCGCCGGTCGTTGTTGCGACGGGCCGTGGCCGACCTGCCGGCCGAACCGACGAGGACCTACCTCGTGGTGCCGGGGGCCGTCGATCGCGGCTCGGACAGCGCTGCGCTGCTCGGGCAGGTCGTCGCCCTGCGGAAGGAGGGACGGTTCGCCGAGGCGGCGTCGATCTGCGACGACCTCGCGTCGAGAGCGGTGTCCTCGTCGGGGACGCCCGAGACGACGGTCGTCTCCGACGCCGCTTTCTGCTTCCAGGCCGGCCTGACCTACTTCTTCGCGGTGCGTCCGCACGAGGCGATGGGCATGCTGCGCCGAGCCCGTTCCGCCGGGGCCGGGACCCCCGTCGGCGAGGACGCCGCTGCCGTACTCGGACTCATACATGCCCTGCGCGGAGAAGGGCCGGAGGCACGCGCGGCGCTCTCCACCGATCGGTCGCCTCGGCGGCACCACCGCAACAACGCACGACTCGCGCACACAGCCGAGCAGATCGCGGCGGCACTGCTCGCGATCGACCGACTCGAATCCGACGTCGCGCTCGACATCCTCGTCGACATCGAAGCGTCCACGGCTCCGAACGAGCTGTGGGCACTCACCCTCTACGCACAGGGCTCGCTCGCGCTGCTCACCCATACTCCGATGGACGGGCTGCGGCGCATCAAGGCCGAGATCCGGAAGCACCCGGAACTCCACGCCGGGTACAACGCGGTACTCGTGAACGCGATACGCGCCGATCTCGAACTGGCGCTCGGCGATTTCGACCGGGCGCGGAATCTCGTCGCCGACTCCACCCACCTGTTCACCGCACCCGTCCATGCCCGCATGCGTCTGCTGACGGGCGATCCGGCCGGCAGCGAAGCGCTCGTGCACCACTACGGAACCGATCCGAACTGCACGCCCCGCCAGGCGATGGAACTGGCCGTGCTCGGCGCCGCTGCCGCGTGCGCGCTCGGACGTGACAGCGAGGCCCGTCCTCACCTCGACCGGGCGATCGCGCTGTCGCAGCAGACCGGACTGTTGCGACCGTTCACCATGGTCTCGCCGTTGATGGCGCGTCATCTCGGCTCGCTGGGAGTCGCCCTGCCGACCGCCTCGGAGCCGACGGCGCTCGACACCGCCACCTATCCGAAGTCGAAACCGGTGGTGCGACTGACGCCGCGCGAACGTGCGGTCCTCGACGGGTTGATCGCGGGTCGCTCGGCACGCACCATCGCGAAGGCCGAATTCGTCAGCGTGAACACGGTGAAGACGCAATTGCGGTCGCTGTACCGGAAGCTCGGTGTGAACTCCGGGAAGGACGCGGTGATCGCCGCCCGGCACCTCGTGCTCGACTGACGCGGTACCCGAGCGACGGGTGAGCCCGGTCGGTCCGGCCGCCTCAGGGAGTGTGCTCGACCGTGGTCATGTGGTGGTGGCCGATGCGCACCAGCTCCGACAGCACGTCGGTGTCCACGGCCGACAGCTTCGTGACGTACAGGCACGCGGCACCGCGCTTGTGCGGACCGAGGGTCGCGAGGAGCTCTTCGGCACCGGGCGCGATCGTCAACCCGTACAGCGCGAGGTTGGTCTTGCGCGGCGAGAAACCGACGGCGAGGGCGTCGCCTTCGCGTCCGCTGGCGTATCGGTAGTGGTACCGGCCGAAACCGACCATCGACGGTCCCCACATCACCGCCGGCTGCCCGGTGACGTCGTGCATCAGGTCGTGCAGTGCCCATCCGTCGGCGCGGCGTACCGGATGATCGACGGCGTCGAGGAACTCCGACACCGGACGATCGGTGGGCAGGGTCTTGTTCTCGGCCATGATCGGCACTCTTCCAGCGAGTGCCGACAGATACCTGTCACGGCATGTCCCGCAGGTCCTCGATGCGGTGGTCGAACTCGCCCTCGGTGTCGTCGACCGCGTCCTCGAGCCGACCGTTCTCGAGCGGCCGGTACACGAAGACGGTGTTCAGGCCGACCTTGCGTGCGGCCCGCAGATCGTAGGGATGCGACGCGACCATCGCGGCCCGGGACGGATCGACCCCGAGATAGCGGCAGGTGCGTTCGTACAGGAACCGCTCGGGCTTGAAGGCACCGAACAGTTCGGCCGTGAGGATGGCGTCGGCTTCGAGCTGTTGGTCGCGGAAGAGCGTGATCATCGTGGCCATGTCCGTGTTCGACAGCGTCGACACCACCGCCTGCGAACGGAGTTCCTTCAGCCCGGGCCGCACGTCCGGCCACGCCTCGAGGCGCTGCCAGGCCCGCGCCGTCTCGACGCGCACGTCCTCGGGAAGATCGATCCCGAACTGCTCGCACACGTCGCCGAGTCCGTCGACGTAGGAGTCCTGCACGCGATACCACTTCTCCACCGACTGATCGAGACGGAGGATGCGCTCGTAGTAGTCGCTCCTCCAGGCCCGCACCAGGTCGCCCACGGTCGCCGGATCGGCATAGGTACCCAGTGCCTCGGCGACCGCCCGGGTGACCGGGGTGTAGAAGTCCATCAGCGTGCCCTGCACGTCGAAGATGTACGCGTCGTATCGGCTCACGCCTGGAGCATGCCCGCTCGCGCCTTCCTGAAACGGAGTGCAGAATCCGCACGCCGATGTGACCCGCGTCGCATACTGGGACCGAAGCGTCGCCGCGCTCCGGGGGTGCACTATGGACGACCTGGCGGAATTCCGTCACGATCTCGATCGGATCGAACACCGCGTCGCCGGTGAGGTGATCGTCGGCCGCTCGCGGGTCCGGATCCTGGCCGGGTGCGTCGCGTTGCTGGTCGTGGGTCTGCTGCTTCCCCAGGCCACTTCGGTGACGTCCCTGACGACCCTTCTGCGCTGGGACTCCGAGGCCGCCACGCTCCCCCTCCGTGTCTTCGATGTCTTCGTGGTGGTGTTCGGCATCCTCGTACCGCTCGTCGCGTTGCTCCGCAGGCGCTGGGGTGCCGCGACGATCGCGATGCTCGGTTCGGGTGCGGCGTCGATGGTGGGACTGTTCGCCGTCTGGTCGCAGGCCGGGATGGTCGCCCACACCTCTCACGCACCGCACGTCGGCCTGTATCTGTGCTGGGCCGCGGTGATGGCGTCCACGGCGGTGTGGCTACCCGTCGTGCTCTCCACCGCTCCCCTGCGTAGCGCTCCTCCCGTCACCTCCGGGGTTCTGACTCCCCGGGACGGTCACTGATCGCACCGTTCACCGATCGACAGTGGCGCGCGTCACGCTTGCAGTGCAACACTGTAATCAGTGCAACACGCACGGTTGATCGGTGCGACACGCACCGGGTCGCGTCCCGAGGAGGACATCATGCGACATTCACACATTCACGGATTCGGACGACCGGGCGGCTGGCAACAGGCCGACGTCCCCGACGCGAGCGATGCCTCCGAGTGGTTCGCCGGCAGGCTCCCCGACGACTGGTTCACCGGCCCGCCCGACATCGAGATCGACAGAGAGGAGATCTTCGTCGTCGGCCCGCTCGGGGTACCCGACGGCACGAGCGATACCGAGATCGACGGACGTATCGCTCGATTCCGCGAGACCACCCGCGCCGATCGGATGCGCATCGCCGACGAGGCCGAGGCCCGCTACGGCCGGAAGGTGGCCTGGGGCGTGAAGGTCGGCGACCGGACCGACCTGTTCACCCACCTCGCCGTCCCGGTCATGACTCGACTGCGCCAACCCGAACGGAAGGTGCTCGACACCCTCGTCGACGCGGGTGTCGCGCGGTCCCGTTCGGACGCACTGAAGTGGACCGTCAGGCTCGTGGGGCAGCACTCGGAGCAATGGCTCCGGGAACTGCGCGAGGCGATGAAGAAGGTCGACGATCTGCGTTCCGAAGGTCCGCAGGTCTGACCTCCGCGACCCGGAGGACCCACTCCCGCGCTGCCGCCACGGACGCCACCGTGGCGACACCGCGGGGTGCGGGCGGGCGACGCACGACGATCACGCGCACGCCCAGTTCGTCGGCGGCATCGAGTTTGCCGCGGGTGAGCGAGCCACCCGAGTCCTTCGTGACGAGTGTGTCGATCCTGTTGTCGAGCAGCAGCTTCCGTTCGCCACTCACGGTGTAGGGGCCGCGTCCCAACAGCACCGACCAGTTCCGTGGCAGTTCGATCGCCGACGGGTCGACGACGCGGACGAGCACGTCGTGCGCGGCGAGTGGCCCGACAAAGCGGTCGAGGGTCTGCCGTCCGGTGCTGAGGAAGATCCTCCGGCCGGTCGCGGCAGCGCGCGCGGCGCTGTCGTGGTCGTCGACCCACGTCCACCGGCCGTGCTCGTCTTGCCAACCGGGTCGTTGCAGGCGCACGAGCAGCACGTTCGCGGCAGCGCATGCCGCGGCGGCGTTCGCGCTGATGCCCGCGGCGAACGGATGGGTCGCGTCGACGACGGCTCGGATACCGCGCTCGGTCAGGTACCGGGCGAGACCGTCCGCGCCGCCGAACCCTCCGATGCGCACCGGGCCGACGGGCAGGCGTGGATTGCGGACCCGGCCTGCCAGGGAGGATTCGAATGCGATATCCGTGTCGTCCAATGCCGCGGCGAGCGAACGGGCTTCCCCCGTCCCACCGAGGATCAGGATCGTCACCCCAGGGTTCCCCTCAGCACGGGCAGGGTTCGCCCGTCGGAGAGCATGGCGAGCAGAGCGTCCATGTCGAGATGTTCGTCGACGAGATCCGCGAGCGCCTCGATGCGGGCCTCGCGTGCGGCCGGGAAACTCACTTCCCCGGTGCGGATCCCGCGACCCACCGCCGCAGCGACCTCGCGCAGCCATGCCCGTCGCAGGGGGTCCCCTTCGAGAGCTCCGTGCCACATCGTGCCGAACACCGATCCCTTGCGGGTGCCGCCGAGGAAGTCGGTGCCGCCGTCGACGGTGACACGCCCGTGGTGGATCTCGTATCCGGAGGCAGCCGCATCCAACGCCGACCCCCTGGGTAGCCGGAGAACCTTCTCGTGTCCGAACTCGGTGCGAACCGGGAGCAATCCGAGACCGGGCGCGCTTGCGCCGGACACACCCTCGACGCCGTGCGGGTCGTCGATGCGCGTGCCGAGCATCTGGAAGCCGCCGCAGATACCGAGGACCGGTCCACCTCGGCGGGCGTGGTCGACGATCGCGGTGTCGAGTCCTCGCGAGCGCAGCCACGCGAGATCCGCGAGCGTCGCGCGTGTTCCGGGCACGATCACCACATCGGCGCCGGCGAGCGCCCGCGGGTCGTCGATGAAGCGGACCCGCACGTCCGGTTCGAGGCACAGTGCGTCGACGTCGGTGAAATTGCTGACGCGCGGCAGCATCACGACGGCGATGCTCAGTGCGCCGTCACCGTCGTGCACGGGGCGGGAGGTGAGGGCGAGCGAATCCTCGGAGTCGAGCCACAGGTCGCGTTGCCACGGCAGCACGCCGAGTACCGGGCGGCCGGTGAGTCGTTCGAGCGAGTCGAGTCCGGATTTCAGGAGCGAGACGTCGCCGCGGAACTTGTTGATCACGAAGCCGCGGATCAACTGCTGATCCGCCGCGTCGAGCAGGGCCAGCGTCCCGTACATCGAGGCGAAGACACCTCCGCGGTCGATGTCGCCGACGACGACGGTCGGCATCGAACCGTGTTGCGCCAGCCCCATGTTCACATAGTCGTGGTCGCGCAGATTGATCTCGGCCGCACTGCCGGCACCTTCGCACACCACCACGTCGAATCTGCGGCAGAGGTCGTCGAAGGCGCCGAACGCCGCGTCGGCGAGATGCTGTCTTCCACCGGCGAACTCACCTGCCTCGAGGGCTCCGGCGGGTTGCCCGAGAACCACGACGTGACTGCGCCGGTCGCTGCCCGGCTTGAGCAGCACCGGGTTCATCGCGGCCTCGGGGGTCGCGTGTGCGGCCACCGCCTGGATCCACTGGGCGCGCCCGATCTCCGCGCCCTCACTCGTCACCATCGAATTGTTCGACATGTTCTGCGCCTTGAACGGCGCGACCTTCAGGCCGCGCCGCGACAAGGATCGGCAGATCCCGGTGACGACCACGGATTTCCCTGCATCCGAGGTCGTTCCGGCGACGAGCAGACCCGAACCCATGTCGTCAGGCCGGGATCGTCACGCGACGGGACGCGCGTTCGGTGAGGTACGCGAAGACCACACCGAGCACCGCCCACAGGGTGAGCTGCACGGTGAACGACGCGACCCGGAACTCCCACAGCAACGACGCAGGGAAGCCCTCCCCGACCTCGTCGATGCTCGGCAAGGCGAGATATCCGAGGCCCACCACGACGAGGAATGCGACCGTCGGTCCGGCGATGCGGAGGGTGTGCAGATCCTGGGCCGCCAACGCCTTCGCCACCGCGACGGCCACGGCGATCGCGACGAGTCCGAGAACGACCGAGGCGAGCCACAGCAGGGTGCGTTGGTCGATCGTGTCGGGATCACCCACGGCCGGCGGATTGGCCGGGTACTTCACGAACGGGACGGCCTCGACGGCGAGCCACGCTCCGGCCGCTCCGAACAATCCGAGCTTCCACCCCGGCATGTCGGTGAGGCGACGCGCGAAGTGCAGCACCGACGCGTAGAGGGCGCCGAGCGCGAGACCCGCGAGGGTCGTCGCGAGGAACAGTCCGGCCTTCTGACCGGTTCGGCCGACGAGCGCATCGTCGCCGTGACTGTGACCGTGGGATTCCCCGGTGGTCGCAGTGTGGTCGTGCGAATGCGCTTCGCCGGCAGCTTCTTCGAGCGCGATCGCCGATTCGATGTGGGGTTCGCCGACGACGAAGGCGACACCGCCGGCGAGCAGACCCGCGACGAGTCCGGCGAGCAGGCCCCGCAGCAGCAGGTGGAGATAGGTTCCGGGCATCGTGGTCCCCGTTCTCAATGGCACGGAAGACCGAGGAGGTGCCGGCCGTCGTGCATCAACTCGTGCATGAACATGCCGGTGCGCGAGATCGCGCCCTGATCGAATCCGACCAGGTAGAGAACGAGAAACGCCGCGACGATCACTGCGGCGAGAGCGACTGCGAGTGCGGCGGAGCCGAGCGACTCGTCGGGGGTGTGGACAACAGCCATGACAATCCTCCTGGGATTTCGCGTCCCATTCGATTCCGTCATGTGCCGCGGGAGTTTTCTGGCTTCCGGAGATTTCGACATCTCCGGTTACAGTGGCGCGACCGCTCCGGTTTCCCACCGGATTGCCTACACCTCGACACATCTTTACCGACGCACCTTCGCACCGCGCGGTCTGCGATGTCAAGCGGAGAGGACGTACCTGCCGTGACCCGATTGTTCTTCGTCGCACATGCTTCCACGCACGCGACGGAACAGGCCCGGTTTCCGTGCGACGAACCGATCTCCGAACGAGGCCGGCGCGAACTCGGACGCGTCGCGGTGCCGGTCGTCGACCGGTGGGTGTGTGCACCGGAGCGACGCGCGGTCGACACGGTCCATGCCTTCGGCGTCCTCGCCGAGATCGACCCGGCGCTGCGCGAGCTCGACTACGGCAGATGGTGTGGGGTGGGGTTGGACGAGCTGCCCGAGAGCGACCTGACGATGTGGCTGACCGAGCCGGCGGCGGCACCGCACGGCGGCGAGTCCGTCGAGGACCTCATCGACCGGATCGGCACCTGGCTGGCGACGCAGGACGGCGGCTACGAACGGGTCGGGGTGGTGACGCACCCCGCGGTCGTGCGAGCGGCAACGGTGTGCGCTCTCGATGCTCCGGCGTCGTCGTTCCGGAGGGTCGACGTGGGACCGCTCGACGTCGTCCGGCTCTACGGCGGGCCGGGCCGGTGGACGTTGCGTCCGAACCGGTTGACGCGGTGAGCTACCAGGTGACGTCCTTCTCGCACTGCTTGCCGTCGACCGTCGACTCCACCTGGACGGTGGCGTGCTCGAGTCCGTGCGACGACAGCGCGGTGCGCGCCGAGTCGAGGATCCACTGCGGGTCGTGGTCGCTGACGAGATGCACGGTCGCGACGTCCATGCCGGTGGTCAGCGTCCACACGTGCAGGTCGTGCACGCCGCACACGCCGGGCAGCGCGAGCAGGTCGGTGCGCAGGAGGTCGACGTCGAGATGTGCGGGCGAGGTCTGCGTGAGGATGCGCAGCGACTCGGCGGCCAGTCGCAGGGCGCGCGGCACGACCCACAGGGAGATGAGCACACCGACGACGACGTCGGCCAGGCTCCAGCCGAAGATCATGACGAGTGCGCCCGCGATGAGGACGCCGACGGATCCGACGGCGTCGGCGAGCACCTCCATGTAGGCGCCGCGCACCGCGATGCTGTCCTTCGCGTCCGCCCGCAGCATGAGCATCACGACGATGTTGGCGGCCAGTCCCGCGAGGGCGGTGACGATCATGGGCAGGCCGGGGAGTTCGGGGGCGTCGCCGATGCGGTCGATCGCCTCGTAGAAGACCCAGCCGGCGACGCCGAGCAGCAGCACCGCGTTGACCATCGCGGTGAGGACCTCGGCGCGGTGCCAGCCGAAGGTGCGCGACGCCGCGCTGCTCCCGCGCCGGGCCAGGATGAGGGCGACCATGCCCATGGACACCCCGACGACGTCGGTGAGCATGTGGCCCGCGTCGGCGAGCAGGGCGAGGGAGCCGATCAGGAGACCGACGAGCGCCTCGAGTACGAAGAACGCTCCGAGGATGCCCAGTGCGAAGGCCATGCGCCGGATGACGGCGCGCGTGGGACCGGCGCCCTGACCGTGACCGTGGCCGACGCCGTGTGAGTGCCCGTGACCCGAACCCATCGAACTCCCTCTCCGAACTTCGGGCCATCGTATGCACGAATGCGCATATGTTTCAACGGCTACGTGCCCGGCGGGGGCGGAGGCGCTTATTCGTCCGGGTCGTAGGCCGGATGTTCGACGGTGGGGGGAAGGGTCGCGATCGCGGTGATCCGCTTGAGTCCGGCGGTCTGCAGCAGGTCGACGATCAGCGACCTCATCTGCGCGAACACCACCGTCGCCGAGACCCCTGCCCCGGCGATGAGGTCGGGATCCATCTTCTTGGCGATGCTGCGCAGCACACGCGCAGCCTCGGCCTGGTCGGGCTGCTCCCCCGGCTCGGCGAGAACCATCTCGCGGAGCACGTCCACCGCATCGGCCACCTCGACGAACCGCTGCACGAGCCGCGGATCGAGGATCTCGTCGTCGCGGACGAGGGTCAGCGACCGGCGCGCGAGCACCCGGATGTTGCGCATCGCGTGGTCGATGGGGTCGGCCGCGGAGGTCAGTACCGCCAGCCGGCCCCGGCTGTTCCAGTAGAGCGGCGAGATCCGGCTGATCTCCCGACCGCCCTTGAGGTGGGTGCGCATCGAGTCGATCGCGGGCTGGGTGGCCCGCGCCTGCTTGAGGGCGTCCTCGATCGGTTTCGGGTTGTTCTCGACGAGCCCGGTCTCGACCTTCCTCAGGACCTCACTCGCCGTCGCGAGGATCTCGGCGGCGTTGCGCCGGGCACGTCGCACCGGATGGGTGGGGATCATGGCGACGACCGCGATCCCCGTGAGACCACCGACCAGGGCGTCGACCATGCGGTCGGGCCCACCGGTGCCACCGGGTGGCAGCAGCGTCGCCACGAGCACCGCGGAGTTCCCGGCCTGCATCGCGAAGATCGGTCCGCTGTTCAACGCGACCGCCGTACTCATCGCGATCGTCACGACGAGGGCGATCTGCCACGGTCCGCTGCCGATCAGCGAGACGAGCAGGTCGCCCACGCCGATCCCGACGGTCACACCGCAGACGAGTTCGACGGAACGCCGCAACCGGGCGCCGAGGCCGAGCCCGAGGGAGACGACTGCCGCGATGGGTGCGAAGAAGGGCTGTTGGTGCCCGACCAGATCCTTCGCGACCCACCACGCCAGACCCGCCGCCAGCGCGCACTGCACGATCGGCAGCGCCGATGAGCGCAGCCGTTCGAACGAGTCGGTCAGGCGTTTACGAGCTCCCTGACGGGTGGGTCGACGCCGGGTCGCCGCGGACAGTCTGTTCGATACAGACATGTACGGCGGCGGCTATTCGACGCCGAGTTCTTCCGCTGCCCGCGGGTCGCAGTCCTCGAGCAGGTCCAGGCAGCGGGCGTGCTCGTCCGACTCACCGATGGTCCGGGCGGCCCGGGCGAGCACGGCGACGCAGCGCAGGAAGCCGCGGTTGGGTTCGTGGCTGTAGGGCACGGGACCGAAACCCTTCCAGCCGTTGCGGCGCAGCTGGTCGAGGCCGCGGTGGTATCCGGTGCGTGCGTAGGCGTAGGCCTGGATCGTCCCGCCACTGTCGAGTGCGGCCTCGGCGAGGTACGCCCATGCGATCGAGGCGGTGGGATGGTCGGCTGCGACCTTCGCCGGGTCCTCGTTGTTCAGCAGAGCCGACTCCGCGTCGTCGTCGCCGGGGAGAAGGGTGGGCTGCGGTCCGAGAAGATCACCGAAAGACGTCATGGGGTCATTCTGCCCTTCCGTCGTGAAGGCTCGATAGAGTCCCCGGGTAACCGCAGGCCGTCGAGCGAGGTGCAGCACGTTGTCGGACCCGAAGAACGAAGAGTCACCCGAGCAGACTTCGACGACCCCTCCTGTCGAAACACCGGCCGAGGGTACGGAGAACGAACCCGCCGTCGAGCCGGCGACGGCCGAGGAAGCAGCGTCCGAGAATGCGGCGCCCGAGGAAGCAGCGTCCGAGAAAGCCGAGGAGGCCGACGAGCCGGCGGAGCAGGTCTCCGAGGAACCGGAGAAGCCGACCACCGAGGCGGCGTCCGCTGATGCCGACGCGAGCAGCGACAAAGCAGAGCAGGCCGACGAGCCGAAGCAGGCTACGGACGAGAGCATCACCACGGACGAAACCGTGGCGCTTCCCGTCGTCGAACCGGAGACCACCGAGTCCCGTCCGGCCACCGAACCGGAACCCACGCCCACACCCGGGCCCGAGGCCACCTCCGCCGCCGACGCGCCCACCGTGCAGATCCCGGTCCGCAGCCACGTGCCCAAGGCCCCGCCGCAGCGCATCTCACCGCGCGGTGAGGAACCGCCGGTGCAGCCCGAACCCGCCCGCGTCGCTGTCCAGCCCACGCCCACGCGCATCCCGCCGGCCCGCGACAGGAGCCGCGGACGCTGGCTGATCGCCGCCGGAGCTGCGGCCGTACTGGTGGTCGTGGCGATCGTCGCGGCCGGGGTGTTCGTGTTCCTGAAGGACCGCGCCGACAACTCCCCCGAGAGCCGGATCCGCTCGAGCATCGACACCTTCGTCGGAGCACTCGAATCGGGCGACCTCTCGGTCCTGCAGGAGTCGACCTGCGGAGCGCTCTCCGACTTCTACGAGACCGTCGATCCGGAGAACTTCCGCGACATCCACCGGCTCGCCGTCGAACAGGGCGAGATCCCGGTGATCACGAGCGTCGACCGCATCCAGATCACCGACGGCACCGCCATCGCGCAGGTCACCGCACATACGGTGAACAATCCCGCCGATGTCACCGACCGCACCTTCGACCTCACGCTCGACGGTGAGCAGTGGAAGGTCTGCAGCGAATAACGGGACGACAGCAACCACGAGTGTGCAGAAATCGTCGTTCGCCTTCGCGACGATTTCTGCACACCGCAGGGACGACGAAGGGCGCCGACGAGAACGTCGGCGCCCTTCGGGTATCGGTAGGTATTACTTGGCCGAGACCGAGCGTCCCGCCGACTTGAGGTCGTTGCAGGCCTCGATGACACGCTGCGTCATGGACGCCTCGGCCTTCTTGAGGTAGCTGCGCGGGTCGTAGGTCTTCTTGTTGCCGACCTCGCCGTCGATCTTGAGCACACCGTCGTAGTTGCTGAACATATGTGCCGCGATCGGGCGGGTGAACGCGTACTGCGTGTCGGTGTCGACGTTCATCTTCACGACGCCGTAGCTCAGCGCCTCGTCGATCTCCGACTTCAGCGAGCCCGAGCCGCCGTGGAAGACGAGGTCGAACGGCTTCGACCCCTCGGGCAGACCCAGCTTCTTCGACGCGGCGGCCTGGCCCTCGGCGAGGACGGACGGCTTGAGCTTGACGTTGCCCGGCTTGTAGACGCCGTGGACGTTGCCGAAGGTCGCAGCGAGCAGGTACTGGCCCTTGTCGGCGCCGAGCGCGTCGACGGTCTTCTCGAAGTCCTCGACCGTGGTGTAGAGCTTGTCGTTGATGGCGTTCTCGACGCCGTCCTCTTCACCGCCGACGACGCCGATCTCGATCTCGAGGATGATCTTCGCGGCCTTGGCGGCAGCGAGGAGCTCCTGCGCGATCTCGAGGTTCTCGTCGATCGGGATGGCCGAGCCGTCCCACATGTGCGACTGGAACAGCGGGTTCTGTCCGTTGTTCACGCGCTCCTGCGAGATCGCGATGAGCGGACGGACGAAGCCGTCGAGCTTGTCCTTCGGGCAGTGGTCGGTGTGCAGGGCGATCGTCACGTCGTACTTCTCGGCGACGACGTGAGCGAACTCGGCGAGTGCCACGGCACCGGTGACCATGTCCTTCACACCCAGGCCCGAGCCGAACTCGGCGCCACCGGTCGAGAACTGGATGATGCCGTCGCTGCCGGCGTCCGCAAAGCCCTTGATGGCGGCGTTGATCGTTTCGGACGACGTGCAGTTGATGGCCGGGAACGCAAAGGAGTGCTCCTTCGCGCGGGCGATCATCTCGGCGTAGACCTCGGGAGTCGCGATAGGCACAGCGGCTGTCCTCCAGATGAGAGTCGATCGGCATCCCACCGGGATGTGGTGGGTGCCCGGGTTGTCCCTGCAGTATGTCAAGTGACACGCCTCCTCGATACTCGGGCCGTCCCGCGCCCGATGCCGGGATTCGGGGACAGGTGGACCCCGCCGGTACCCTGGACCGCGTGACTGTGTTCGAAGCCTCGGAGTCCGTGACCAATCTGGCCCTGATGCCGGGGTTTCTGGATCCGGTCAATCTGCTCAATTCGTTCGGAACCTGGATGCTCATCGGGCTGCTGCTCGTGGTGTTCATCGAGTCCGGATTGCTGTTCCCGCTGCTCCCGGGCGACTCGCTGCTGTTCACCGCGGGTCTGATCGCGGCGGCCAAGTCGGCGGAGGTCGAGCCGTTCGCCCCGCTGTGGGTGCTGATGGTGACGATCCCGATCGCGGCCGTCCTCGGCGACCAGGTCGGTTACCTCATCGGCGCGAAGGGCGGCACCAGGCTGTTCAAGCCCGATGCGAAGCTCTTCAAGCAGGCCTACATCGACGAGGCGCACCAGTTCTTCCTGCGTCACGGTCCCGCGATGATCTTCCTGGCACGCTTCGTGCCGATCGTGCGCACCTACGCTCCGCTCGTCGCGGGCGCCGCGAAGATGCCCTACCGCGTGTTCATCGTCTACAACGTCCTCGGCGGCATCGTGTGGGGCGCGGGTGTGACGCTGCTCGGCTACCTGCTGGGCCAGATCACGTTCATCGCCGACAACATCGACATCATCTTCCTGGGCATCGTGTTCGTCTCGGTGATCCCGATCATCACCGAGGTCGGCAAGCGCGTGCTCAGCTCGCGTCGTGCGGCCAAGAACGGTGAGGCGCCGGCCGCCGAGGCCGAGCCCGCGACGATGCCGATCAACCGCATCGAGAGCAAGTAGGAACGGTCCTCACACCGCAGAAGGTGGATTCCGCCCGTCGAACGAACGGGCCGGGATCCACCTTCTTCCGTTTCAGGACCGCGAGGCGGCTGCAGATTCAGGACCGCGAGGCGGCTGCAGATTCAGGACCGCGAGGCGGCTGCAGATTCAGGACCGCGAGGCGGCGACGGCGTAGGCAGCCTCCATGAGCATCCACCCGCCGAGCTGCACCGACATGTCGCGTTCGGCGACCGCCGACTCGCGGACGGTGCCGCCCGCGAACCGCGCGACCGACGTGCCCAGGCCCGGCAGCCGCGCCTGCCGCGACCAGTCGCGACCGAAGACCGGCAACTCCTCGACCTGCAGCCGGTTCTCCCAGGCGGCCTCCGCCGACGCCAGCACGATCCGTGCCGCGACGTTGCGGGCGCGGATGTCGTCGCCGTCGACGACGGGCAGTGTCGTGGCGACCATCGCGAGATAGCGGGCCAGGATCCCGTTGAACAGTCCCCCGTCGCCGCCTCCCCCGCCGGTGACGACGCTGCGTTCGGTGAGATGGTCGTCGACCGCGGCGACGAGTGCATGGACCCTGCGACGATGCCGCGGGTCGTCGAGCTGCAGGGCGAGTTCGGTCTCGAGGCCGAGCGTCACCCCCTGGCAGTAGCTGTAGATCGCGCGTTCGTGCACGCCCTCGCGGATGCCGTCCAGGACGAGACCCGTTTCGGGGTCGAGCAGCACCTCGTGGATCCAGTCCGCCATCTCCTCGGCGCGGTAGACCTTGCCGGTGCGGGCGAGCAGCAGCGCTGCCGGACCGTTGGCGGGGGCATTGAAGAAGTTGTCCCGCCGACGCCACGGGATGCCGCCGCCGTGCTCGGGTTGCCAGGCGTCGACGAGCTCGTCGACGAGGGTCGCGATCGCGCCGCGGTGGTCGACGTAGAGATGCCGTTCGGCCCGTTCGAGCGACAGGCCGAGCCACGCCATGTCGTCGTAGTAGTTGTTGGTCCAGCCGGTGAGGTTGCGGATGCGGTGGGTGCGTGCAAGCCGCACGACACGGCGCCGGCGGCGCGGGGTGGCGTCGCGCTCGGCGGCGTCGACGGCGGTGTCGATCAGGTGCGCCTGCCACCAGTAGTTCCAGGAGAGGAACAGTCGCTCGCGTCGGACGGCGGGCCATCCGACCACCCCGAGCGCGGTGCCGGGCAGGGCCCAGAGACGACGGATGTGCCGCGACACGATCGCACCCTCTGCGGCGTCGGCCCGCTGCGACCACCGGGCGGCTTCGACTCCGTCCGAACGCTGTCCTGCTGCGGTGTTCATCACCCTCCACACTGCCCGACCGACGGCCGTCCCGACGACGGTCCGCGCGACTTTCATCCCGGAATGCGGGGCAGGTGTTACCAGGCGTCCGAGAAATCGGCGTGCTGCCGGATCCACGCGTGCATCGCGATCCCCGCGGCGACACCCGCGTTGATGGACCTCGTGGAGCCGAACTGGGCGATGGAGACCGTCATCGACGCGACGTTGCGGGCCGCTTCGGTGACGCCGGGTCCCTCCTGCCCGAACAGCAGCAGGCAGCGGCGCGGCAGGGTCGCCGTCTCCAACCGGACCGAGCCGGGGGTGTTGTCCACCGCGACGATCTCGAGGTCCTGCTCGGCCGCCCATGCGACGAGCGCGTCGACGTCGGGGTGGTGGAGCAGATGCTGGTAGCGGTCGGTGACCATCGCTCCGCGCCGGTTCCATCGGCGTCGTCCCACGATGTGCACGGTGCCCACGGCGAACGCGTTGGCGGTGCGGACGACCGTTCCGATGTTCGCGTCGTGCGCGAAGTTCTCGATGGCGACGTGCAGCGGGTGCCGGCGACGGTCGATGTCCGCGACGATCGCCTCACGGGTCCAGTAGCGGTAGGCGTCGACGACGTTGCGCCGGTCGCCGTGGGCGAGCAGTTCGGGATCGTAGCGCGGATCGGTCGGCGGCTCGGTGCCGAACTCCTCGATCCACGGTCCGACGCCGTGCGGGTGTTCACCCCACTCGGTGGGGCCTGCCACGTCCTCGACGGCCGGTTCGGAATGCGTGTCGGTCACCGTCAGAACGTCTCGTTCGAACCTGCGGCGACGCGGAAACCGTGACCGGTGGCGTCGTTGGTGCAGGTCACGTCGGCTGCGGTGGTGGCGCAGGTGTAGCCGAGCTGCGACAGCGGCGATCCCGGCGGCAGTGCGGGGCTCGCCCCGTCGGGTGAGAGGTAGACCGGTCCGCCGGAGCACACGAACTCCCCTTCACCGGAGTCCTGCACGCGGATGCCGAGTCCCCAGTTGACCATGCAGTCCTCGGGGCGCGGCGGGATCGGATCGGTCGGTCCCTCGCAGCCCGCCTCGGTGCGGGTGGGCAGCCGGACGATGCCGCATTCGAAGGTGCCGTCGGGGCTGCTGAAGTAGTACGACTCGTTGCGCTGGTACTCGACCTGCGCGAGCGGAGCGGGTTCCTCCGTGGAGGTCTCCGGCTCGGGAGCCGGTTCGGTCGTCGAGGGGGTCGTCTCCTCGGTGGTGCTCGGAGCGACCGTCGTGGACGCGGTCGTCGGGGCAGCCGCCGAGGTCGTCGTCGACGTCGCTCCGGAGTCGGCCTCCGGCCCGTCCGCGGAGCCTCCGCATCCTGCGACGAACAGTGCCGCACCCGCAACGACTGCGACCGGCCACATCCGAATTCTCACGCAACACCCTTCCCGACGACGTGCGGGTGTCACTCTATCGAGCGGTGTCAGTGGCCGGTCAGGCGCCGGTTGACCAGGCGATTCATCCATCCGGGCGACACCTGGGCGAGTGTGGCGAGCACGGTCGCCTGCCGGCCCACGGGCCGATGCACGCGTCCCGAGCGCCGCGTGGGGCGGGTCGCGTCGAACACCGCGCGGGCGACGTCGTCGGCGCCGAGGTTCACGCCCAGGGAGCGTCGCGAGCCGATGTCCATCCCGTCGACCATGTTCGTGTCGACGAACAGCGGCCACAGCGCCTGGACCTTGATGTCGTGGCGTGCCCACTCGAGTTCGAGTGCTTCGGTCAGGCCGCGCACCGCGAACTTGGTGGCGCTGTAGGTGGCGAGCTCGGGCTGTCCGTAGAGCGCCGACGCCGAGCACATGTTCACGATGTGCGCGCCGGGGGTGTCGCGGAGATACGGGAAGGCCGCGTGGCAACCGAGGACGACACCGGTGACGTTGACGTCGACGAGCTGACGGTGCCGAGTCGCCGGGGTGTCCTCGAACGGCCCGGACGACAGCAGCCCGGCGTTGTTGACGAGGACGTCGAGCCGGCCGTCGGTGCAGAACTCCTCGAGTGCGCGGGTCCACGCGGAGATGTCGGTGACGTCGAGGGCACCGGTGACGATCCGTCCCGCGGTGATCGAGGCGGCCTCCTCGGCGAGACTCGCGAGCCCCGCGGTGTCGATGTCGAAGGCACCGACGCGGTAACCATGACGGGCGAAGAGCAGGGCTGTGGAGCGGCCGATACCGGCGGCGGCTCCGGTGATCACCACGCTGGGAACGGACATGGGATCACCCTAATCGCGGGCGGGAGCCGACGGCGCACAGCGGGGATAGGCTGGGATCGGAGGAGCTGTGAATCGTCGTATCGTCGCCACCGTCGCATTCGTCACCGTGGGATATGTCGTCGTTCTCGCGTTGTGGATGAACCTGTTCCTGCCGATCTCCGAACCCGGCACCGAGGGCTTCCAGGTGGTTTTCCTCGTCAGCCTGTACGGCACCGTGCTCGGCCTGTCGGTGGCGCTCGCAGGTCGTCGCTCGGAGGTCATGCGCCGCATCGAACGTGAGGGCTACGAGGGATGGGCGACCATCCGTTCCGCGACACCGCTCGACATGACCTCGACCGGTCAACTGACGCGGCTCGACCTCGAGCTCACGGTGCCCGGATCGGAACCCTATCGCGGCACCGTCGTCTACGAGGTCGACCGCCGCGACCTGCACCGCTACGTGGCCGGTGAGGTCGTGAGCATCTGGGTGGATCCGCTCGACCGCGACCGGATCGTCCTCTACCCCTAGAGGTCCCGGCTCGTGAGAGCGAGAAGCCCTTCCACGAGCAGCAGCTGGGCCACGACGTAGGTGGCCAGCACGAATCCTTCCGCCGCCGCGCGCGTCTTCTCGTCCTTCAGCAGGGTGCGGCGCACCACGATCGATCCGTCGGACAGCGTGAAGATCAGGCCGCCGAGACCGAGCCAACTGCGCCGGTCGGCACCCGGCACGGGCAGACCCGCGCGCACTCGCGCACCGGGCGCGAGTGCGGGGTCTCCGGCGAGGGTCGCGGTGGTGGCGAGCAGGGCGCCGTATCCGGTCAGCGGCGCGGCCACCGAGCGGTTGCGGGCGGCGAGCAGACCGGCCGCACCGGCCAGAGCCCCGGCACGCTGCACCGCGACCGGCTTCGACACCCGCGCACCACGCCGGACGAGGATGCTCGAGTAGGCGGTCTGCATGACGCCGAAACAGGCTGCACCGCTCAGGATCCGACGGTCCTCGTCGGAGCGGATCATGGCGATGTCGCCGAGGGTGGCGGCCGCGAGACCCGCGACCAGCAGGGCGGTGTCGGCGCGATCGGTGTCGCGGGAGCGGCGCAGCACCCGCACGGCGAGCGCCGGTGCGATGAGCGGTTTGGCGACCCGCTGCAGCGTCTCGTTCCCCGACACTCCCCCGACGACGGTGGCGGCCGACACCGCCGCGAACACCGCGTGCTCGATACCCCACCTCGTGCGACTGAACCAACCCATGCGCGCACAGTACCCGGGAGGGGTCAGCAGCGGCGCGCACCGCCGGACGCCGTGGCGCGCAGGAAGGTCGGCGCCGGAAGATCGCGACGTGCAGCGGCGTGGGCGACGGCCTGTCGCACCGGGTCGACGCGGTCGTCCTCGCACAGCGCGATCGCCGACCCGCCGAAACCGCCGCCCACCATCCGGGCGCCGAGTGCACCGGCAGCGACGGCCGCGTCGACGGCGGTGTCGAGTTCGAGGCAGCTGACCTCGAAGTCGTCGCGCAACGAACGGTGCGACGCATCGAGCAGGGGTCCGAGATCCCGGATCCGCCCTGCCCGCAACAACTCCGCGGCCTCCTGAACTCGGGCGATCTCGTCGATCACGTGCCGGGCGCGGCGACGCAGGACGGGATCGTCGATCGGGTCCGCCGACGAGGCGTCGCGCAGGCTCTCCACACCGAGCAGTCGGGTGGCGTCCTCGACCTCACGGCGGCGCTGCCCGTACTGTCCGTCGGCGAGCTCGTGTCCGGTGCCGGTGTCGACGACCAGCACGGTCAGCCCACGGGCTTCCGCGTCGAACGGGATGTGTTCGCTGCTGCCGTCGGCGAAGTCGAGGAGCAGCGCGTGGCCGAGGCGGGCGTGGAGGGCGATCCGCTGGTCGAGCCCACCCGTGGGAGCACCGGCGTAGTCGTTCTCCGCGCGCACGCACGCCGCGGCGAGCCGGTCACGACCGTCGTCGTCGAGGGGCAACCCGGACAGGTCGGCGAGTGCCACCGCGACCGACGTCTCGAGCGCCGCGGACGACGAGAGTCCCGCTCCCACGGGCACGTCCGATGCGACCGCGATGTCCGCGCCGGTGAATCCCGGCGGGTCGAGCGTCCAGATCACGCCGGCGACGTAGGCGGCCCAGCCGTCGACGTGCCGGTCGCGCAGATCGAAGTCGACGCCGTCGAAACCGGAACTGCGCACGCGCAGCAGATGATCGGAGCGGCGACGTACCGCGACGACGGTGACCTGCGGGATCGCCATCGGCAGGCACAGACCCCCGGCATAGTCGACGTGCTCACCGATGAGATTGACACGCCCGGGAGCGCACCAGCAGCCCTCGGGTTCGGTGCCGAACTCGGCCGCGAACAGTGCGCGGGCGGTCGCTGCGAGTGTCATGGCGCCACCTCACGCAGACGTTCGGCGATCCGTTCGGGGGTGGTGTCGCTGATCCACGCGCCCATCGCGGATTCGGATCCGGCGAGATATTTCAGCTTGTCCGGGGCCCGCCGCAACGAAAAGATCTGGCAGAACAGCCGCACGTCCCCGCGAGGTGCACCGACCGGTGCCTGGTGCCAGGCGGCGATGTAGGGGGCGCGGTCGACACCGGGGAAGAACCGGTCGACGCGGCCGAGCAGGTCGCGCTGGACGGCGGCGAGTTCGTCGCGTTCGTGCTCGTCGAGGGCGGCGAGATCCGGGACGTCGCGGTGCGGGACGAGGTGCACCTCGACGGGCCAGCGCGCCGCGGCGGGAACATAGGCCGACCACGCGTCGCCGGAGACCACGAGCCGGGTGCCCGCGCGTCGTTCGGCGTCGAGAATATCGCCCTGCAACGACCTGCCGGTCCGCCCGCGATGCTCGCGGGCGCGGTCGAGCAGGGCCTGTGAGCGCGCCGGGACGAACGGATAGGCGTAGATCTGTCCGTGCGGATGCTGCAGTGTCACACCGATTTCCACACCCCGGTTCTCGAAACAGAAGACCTGCTCGACATCCGGCAGCTGCGACAGCGCGGCGGTGCGGGCGGCGAGCGCATCGATGACGGTGCGCGCCCGGGATACGGAAAGATCGGCGAACCGGGCGTCGTGGTCGGGGGTGAACGCGACGACCTCGCAGCGGCCGGTCGCCGGTCGTCGCGGCCACAGACCCTCGTCGTCGACGAGATCCCCACCGGCCGAGGGCGCCCCGAGCGACGGGAAACGGTTCTCGAACACCACGACGTCGTAGTCGTCGGCCGGGATCTCGGTGCACGCATCGGCCCTGCTCGGACACAGCGGGCAGTCGACGGCCGACGGCAGGAAGGTGCGGTCCATGCGGTGCGCCGCGAAGGTGACCCACTCCCCCGTCAGCGGGTCGCGGCGCATCTCGGAGGTCGCCGCGACCGGCGGCAGGTCGCGGCGGTCGTGGAGGTCGCGGGTCGCGGCACCGGAGACGAACGGCTCGGTGTCGTCGAAGTAGATCAGTTCCCGGCCGTCCGCGAGATGCGTGACGGTCTGCCGGACCCGCGCCTCCACGCGGCTACTTGTCGTCCAGACCCAGGTCGGCGAGGCCGAGCAGGGAACGGTACTCGACGCCCTCGGCGGCGATGACCTCGTCGGCGCCGGTCGCGCGGTCGACGACGGTCGCGACACCCACGACAATGGCGCCGGCCTCGCGCAGCGCCTTGACGGCGGTGAGCGGCGAGTTGCCGGTGGTGGTGGTGTCCTCGACGACGAGCACACGCTTGCCGGTGACATCCGGTCCCTCGATCTGCCGCTGCATGCCGTGGGCCTTGGCGGCCTTGCGGACGACGAAGGCGTCGATGGGCCGGCCGGGGGCGTGCATCACGGCGAGAGCGACGGGGTCGGCACCCATGGTCAGGCCACCGACGGCGTCGAAGTCCCAGTCGGAGACGAGTTCGCGCAGGAGCTTGCCGATGAGCGGGCCGGCCTTGTGGTGCAGGGTCGCGCGGCGCAGGTCGACGTAGTAGTCGGCTTCCTTACCGGACGACAGGGTCACGCGGCCGTGTACCACCGCCAGCTCGCGTACCAGTGCTGCCAGTTCGTCGCGGTCACTCATTGCGTCCTCACCCGTCGTTCGGCGGCGCGACGCCGGTGCGGTCGCGCTCGTGTCGGGGAACGAGCCTAGTCGCTGCGGATCGCAGGTCAGGCAGCGACGGTGTCGGAGGTCGCCTCGGACTCCGGCCGGACGTCGCTCTCGACGATCTCCGCCTCGACGGTATCGGGCTTCCGCGCCGGTTCGGATGCGGCGACGGGCGCGGGCGCCTCGAACAGCACGACCGGTCCGACGGCCGCGAGCTTCGCGAACAGCGAGGTGGGGAATCGGCCGACCGCGGTGTTCAGGACGCCGCCGAGGTCGTTGTGCACGCGGACGGCGCCGGCGATGCGCTGCTCGCGGGTCTGCAGTTCCCGGGCAACCCGGATGAACGGCCAATGGTTGACCCCTTCGAGTCCACCGATCAGCTCGTGGAGCGTCGCGGACAGCGCGTTCTCGGCGCCGGCGCGTTCGGTGAGCCCGAGACGCTGGTCGCGCATGCCGATGGCCAGCGACCGGGCGCCGACGACGGGCCGGATGCGCTCACGTTCGACACCGGCACCGGCCGACGCCGCGATGAGCGCGGGCACGAGATCGTAGCGGTCGTCGAGTTCGTGGAGGAGCAGGCGCAGGCTCTCCCGGTGGCGTTGCTGCAACGTCCGAACACGGCGCACGCCTGTACGCAACCACAGCACCACCGCAACCACGACAGCAACACAGAGCACCACAGCCACAGACGTCACGCGCAGAAATGTACCGAGCGCACGAATCGCGTCGAAGACTGCACCCGGCGTGTCCTACACGGTGTATCCGTACCGTGATCTGGCAACACCCGCCGTCAGTTCGTCCGGCGACGATCAGGTGCGGCCGCGACCGTTGCCGAAGGTGTTGGTCAGCTTCCGCACGAGGTTCTGCGGCACCAGTCGTCCCGCCGTGGCGAGCACCTTGTACTGCAGCCCGGGGATGCTGCGGACCTTGCCCTTGTCGAGGTCGGCGAGCGAGGTGCGCACCACCTGGTCGACGTCGAGCCACATCAGGTTCGGGGTGGACGACATGTCGATCCCGGCGCGCTGATGGAACTCGGTGCGTACGAAGCCGGGGCACAGTGCCTGCACCCGTACGCCCGTGCCGGCGAGACCGCCCGCCAGTCCTTCCGTGAACGACACGACATAGGCCTTGCTGCCGGAGTAGGTGGAACCGCGCCCGGGCAGCAGACCGGCCACGCTCGCGACGTTGACGATGTCGCCCCGGCCCGCCTCGATCATCGACGGGAGCGCGGCACGGGTGAACGCGACGACCGAGGTGACGTTGACGTCGAGCTGCGCCTGCAGCAGCGCCGGATCGGCGGTCCAGAACTCGCCGGTCGTGCCGAAGCCGGCGTTGTTGACGAGCATGTCGACGCCGCGACCGAGTCGCTCGACGACGAGATCGCGACCGTCGGCGCTCGCCAGGTCGGCGACGATGATCTCCGATGCCGCCCCGAACTTCTGCTTCAGCTCGGCGGCGAGTTCGTCGAGGGCGGGACGGGTGCGGGCGACGAGCACGAGGTCGTAACCGCGACTCGCGAGGGTGCGGGCGAAACCCGCACCGATTCCCGAGGTGGGGCCGGTCACGAGCGCGACGGGGCGGGCGGAAGTCATGGCCGCCACACTAACGACACGCGACGCGCGCGACCACCTCTCGAGGATCTACCTCAGTGACAATTCTCGGCGTTCCGCCTCAGTGACGGGCGGAGGGCCGTCCCGGATCCTGCGACCCCCGGTCGAGTTCCTCGGGTTCGACGACGGGCGGCAGCACGTGGAGGATGCCCGACAAACGCGCGACGGTCTCGATGGCCGAGTCCCATTCGCGTCCGGAGCTGCCGACGGGGATCGAGCCGAGCGTCCACTCGCCTTCGCTCCACAGCATCTGCACGTGGTCGGGGATGGACTCGGTGAACGCGACCATCCGCTGGTCGCACACGCGTCGCGCGATCTCGAGGTCGGTGGCGAAGACGATGCGCGGGCCGATCGAACCGAGCAGGTTCATGTCGGGGTCCTTCGGCGGCGGCGTCGACTTGAGCCGCAGATCGATGTCGACGTCGGAGCCGACCTTGCGCCGGACCGCGACGATCGTCGCGGTCTCCTCGATGTCGAACAGGACGAACTCCTCGCCGCGGCGAACCCCACGGACGATGTCGATCGCGCCGAGATATTCCTGCTTGGCGAGCGCCGCGCGGTGCCAGGTGGACGGCAGGTGGTCCTCGGCGGAGGTGTACTTGTAGCCCTGCGCCTTGGCCCAGATCTCCCGGATACGACCCGACTGCTCTCGCCGCGTCCGGTCGACGTAGAGCAGCGCGACCGCACCCAGCAGTGCGACCGCGGCCAGAGAGAACCACATGACAGTCATCGTCGAGTCAGCCTAGCGGGTCAGCGGCCCGAACCACCGAAGGATGGGAGGGACGCGCTGACGACGGTCTCGGCGGTCATCCGTCCCTGCTCGACGGCACTGCCGGTCGCCACGGCGGTCGCTCCGACCTCGAGGCTGTCGGCGGTGTTGCCGGTCAGGGTGATGATCTCGGTGTCGGGGGTGAGGACGACGGTGACCGTCGAACCACCGATGACGCCGAGGGTGATGCTGCCGCCGTCGTTCGCGGTGATCGTGCCCACGACCGCGCCCGCGTCGCCCATGACCTCGCCGAGTCCGCCGGGGATCCGGTCGAGCGGCAGTCCCGGTGTGGTCGGTTCGGGTGCCGGCGGGAGAGTCGCCGTCGGCGGGGGCGCGACGGTGGCCGGGGCGCGATCCGACGCGACCCGCGAGGTGGAGTCGTCGGGCCGGCTGAGCAGGAACCCGATGGTGCCGCCGAGCGCGATGAGGACCACCGCGGCGAGCGCGATCAGTCCCCAGCGCGGGCCGCGCGGCTTCCCGGCATCCGCGCCGGGTACCGGACCCGTGGGTGGCTGCCCGGGGATTCCGTGCCCCGGCGTTCCCGGTCCCGGGTTCATCGCCGTCTGCGGGTTACCGGGGTCGTATCCGGGGAGCACCTGTGTGGGCTGATAGCCGTGCGGGGGCGGGTAGCCCGGCCGAGGCGGATACGGCTGTTGCAACGAAGGACCCTGGGGGGAGGGATAGGCCTGGGTGGGCTGGTACTCGCTCCCCTGCGCGCCCCACTGCTCGTAGCGGGTGTACGCCACCGTCGGGTTGGTGACCGGCCGCCCGTACGCCTCGGTCGGGTCGTCGGTGTGCAGCACGCGGGTCGCGTCGTCGTCCGTCCCGTTCGACGACTCGTCGAGTGCGTAGGCCCGTTCCTGCGGGGTGCGCGGATCCTGGGGATTCGTCATAACGCCTTCCAGAGTAGGCGCGCGCGGCCCCGGCGGCTCCTGCCACCGAGACCGCGCACGGGTGCCGTCAGGCGCTGATCACGAGGTGATCGCCGTCCTCGCTGACGCCCACGTGGACGGTGTCTCCGTCCTTGATCTCACCGGCGAGCAGCTTCTTGGCGAGCTGGTCGCCGACCGCCTGCTGGATCAGGCGGCGCAACGGACGTGCACCGTACTGCGGGTCGTAGCCGCGTACCGCCAGCCAGAACCGCGCGGTGTTCGAGACGTCCAACGTCAGTCGCCGTGCCGACATGCGGTCGGCGAACTGGTCGAGCTGGATGTCGACGATCTTCTCGAGCTGCTCCTCCGAGAGCGGGTCGAAGATCACGACGTCGTCGAGCCGGTTGATGAACTCCGGCTTGAACGCCGCCCGCACCGCCGCCATGATGTGCTCCCGATCGCCACCCGCACCGAGGTTCGACGTGAGGATCAGGATGGTGTTGCGGAAGTCGACCGTGCGCCCCTGGCCGTCGGTGAGACGACCGTCGTCGAGCACCTGCAGCAGCGTGTCGAAGACGTCCGGGTGGGCCTTCTCGACCTCGTCGAACAGCACCACCGTGTAGGGGCGGCGCCGCACGGCCTCGGTCAGCTGACCGCCGGCCTCGTAGCCGACGTAGCCCGGAGGCGCACCGACGAGGCGTGCCACCGAGTGCTTCTCGCTGTACTCGGACATGTCGATCCGCACCATGGCGCGTTCGTCGTCGAACAGGAAGTCGGCGAGCGCCTTCGCCAGCTCCGTCTTGCCGACACCGGTCGGGCCGAGGAACAGGAAGGACCCTGTCGGACGGTTCGGGTCGGCGACACCGGCACGTGCACGACGCACCGCGTCGGAGACGGCCTGCACCGCGACGTCCTGGCCGACGACCCGCTTGCGCAGTTCGTCCTCCATCCGCAGCAACTTGGCGGTCTCGCCCTCGAGCATGCGGCCGGCGGGGATGCCGGTCCATGCCGCGACGACGTCGGCGACGTCGTCCGGGCCGACCTCCTCCTTGAGCATCAGGTCGCCACCGGCGGTGGTACCCGACGCGGCGGCTGCCGCCTCGAGCTTCTTCTCCAGCTCGGGGATGCGGCCGTAGCGCAGCTCGGCGGCCTTGCCGAGGTCGCCGTCGCGTTCGGCGCGTTCCTCCTCACCGCGCAGGGATTCGAGCTGTTCCTTGATCTCCCGCACGGAGTCGATCGCGGTCTTCTCGTTCTGCCAGCGCGTGGTGAGCTGGTTGAGCTTCTCCCGCTCGTCGGCGAGTTCGGCGCGCAGCTTCTCGAGGCGTTCCTTCGAGGCCTCGTCGCTCTCCTTCTGCAACGCCATCTCCTCGATCTCGAGGCGACGGACGATGCGTTCGACGGTGTCGATCTCCTCGGGACGCGAGTCGATCTCCATCCGCAGGCGCGAGGCCGCCTCGTCGACGAGGTCGATGGCCTTGTCGGGCAGGAAGCGCGAGGTGATGTACCGGTCGGACAGCGTCGCCGCCGCGACGAGCGCGGAGTCGGTGATGCGCACGCCGTGGTGCACCTCGTAGCGCTCCTTGAGGCCGCGCAGGATGCCGACGGTGTCCTCGACACTCGGCTCCCCCACCAGAACCTGCTGGAAGCGGCGTTCGAGGGCCGCGTCCTTCTCGATGTACTTGCGGTACTCGTCGAGGGTTGTGGCACCGACCAGCCGCAGCTCACCGCGGGCGAGCATCGGCTTGATCATGTTGCCGGCGTCCATCGCCGACTCGCCGGTCGCGCCGGCACCGACGATGGTGTGGAGCTCGTCGATGAAGGTGATGATCTGCCCGGCCGATTCCTTGATCTCGTCGAGCACGGCCTTGAGGCGTTCCTCGAACTCGCCGCGGTACTTCGCGCCCGCGACCATCGAGCCGAGGTCGAGGGAGATGACGGTCTTGCCGCGCAGCGACTCGGGGACGTCCCCGGCGACGATGCGCTGAGCGAGGCCCTCGACGATGGCGGTCTTGCCGACACCCGGCTCACCGATGAGGACCGGGTTGTTCTTGGTCCTGCGGGAGAGCACCTGGACGACACGGCGGATCTCGTTGTCGCGACCGATGACCGGGTCGAGCTTGCCTTCGCGCGCCCGCGCCGTCAGATCGGTGGAGTACTTCTCCAGGGCCTGATAGCTGGCCTCGGGATCGGCGGAGGTCACGCGGCGGTTGCCGCGGACGGTCGTGAAGGCGTCGCGCAGGGCGGCCGGCGTCGCGCCGTGCCCGGCGAGGAGCTTCGCGACGTCGGAGTCGCCACCGGCGAGGCCGACGAGGACATGCTCGGTGGAGACGAATTCGTCGGTGAGTTCGGTGGCGAGTTTCTGCGCCGCGGTCATGGCCGCAATCGCCTCACGCCCGAGCTGTGGCGTGGTGGTCGCACCACTGGTCTGCGGAAGGCGACGGACGAGGTCCTCGGCTTCCCTGCGGACCGCGGCCGGGTCGACGCCCACCGCTTCGAGCAGCGGGCCGGCGATGCCGTCGGTCTGGTCGAGCAGTGCCACGAGCAGGTGTGCCGGACGGATCTCCGGGTTGCCCGCAGCGGACGCCGACTGAAGTGCGGCGGTGAGTGCGGCCTGGGTCTTGGTCGTCGGATTGAACGAGTCCACTGCGCGCCCCTTTCTTTCTCGGTGCACTCCACGCGCAGGCGAGTGCCCCATGTCGATTCTGCAGCCGATTCCCTGCATCGGGCAGGTCTCGGTGATGTCGAATTCTTCAACGGATCGTAAGTTGAGTTTGTTCCACTCAACTTTCCTGAGTGTAGTGACTCTGATCACAAACCGCTCGCAGGTTGTGACGGACCCGGCGGTCAGTGGCCGGGCGCCCTGCAACCGACTACAGTGGCGGCGTTCGCGCAGCACGGATACAGGGAGGATGGCGTGGAGGCTTTCGCCATCGCCCGGGTTCAGCTCAGCTTCGCGTCGATCATCGCCACCCCCACCGGAGCCGAACGGTTCGCGACGGCGTTCTACACCGCCATGTGGAGCGAGTCCACCGGCATCCGCTCACTGTTCCCCGCCGGCATGGAGTCGATGCGGCAGCGTTTCGCGACCGCGGTCGGCTGGGTCGTCGCCCGCCTCCACGAGCCGGGCACCGTCGACAGGTTCCTCGCCCAGCTCGCGCGCGACCACCGGAAGTACGGGGTCGAGCCGCTGCACTACCGCGTCGCGGGCAACGCACTGCTCGCCGCGGTCCGCGAATGCACTCCCCTGATCCTGTGGACGGCCGCGCTCGAACGCACATGGGCCGAGGTCGTCGACGGGGTCGTCGAGACGATGGCGACCGCCGCGGCCACCGACGACCTGCCCGCCTCGTGGGGCGCCACCGTCGTCGGCCACGAACGCGTGCTCCCCGATCTGGCGATCATCCGGCTCGAGGCCGACAGCCCGATCCCCTACTACGCGGGCCAGTACATGAGCGTGCAGATCCCGCAGCGCCCGCACATGTGGCGGTACCTGTCCGCTGCGATTCCCCCGAATCCGTACGGGCAGATCGAATTCCATGTCCGCCGGGTCTCCACCGGATGGGTGAGCCCCGCGCTCGTCGGCGAGACCGCCGTCGGTGACCGATGGACGATCGGCCCACCGCTCGGCGGCCTGCACGTCGACCGTGAGAGCGGCCAGGACGTGCTGATGATCGCGTCCGGCACCGGCCTCGCGCCGATGCGCGCCCAGATCATGGAGATGGCGATGCGCGGCGACAACCCGCGCGTCCACCTGTTCTACGGCGGCAAGTATCCGTGCGATCTGTACGACCTCGAGACGCTGTGGCAGATCGCCACGACCAACCCATGGCTGACCATCGTGCCGGTGCTCGAGGAGAAGGAGAACCCTTGGTGGCACCCGGTTCCCGTGAAGGAACCGCCCACCGGCCTCAACCGGCCGATGTACGGCAAGCTCGGTAAGGTCGCCGGGCAGTTCGGCCCGTGGGCCGACCGTCAGATCCAGATCGCCGGGTCGCCGTCGATGATCCGCACGACGCTGTACGCGCTGTCGGCAGCGGGAACGCCGCGTCAGAACATCAGCTTCGACCCGCTCTGATCTGCTTGCGCAGCTTCCGTGCTGCGAGAACGTTCCGCGTCAGCGAGATGGGGTTCGGTGGCACCCATCCGGCCTGCTTCGCCATTCCGAGATCGTCGCGTACGGCCCAGTGCTCGACCACCTTGCCGTCGGCCACCCGCAGCCAATGGGTCTGCCGCACCGAGAACCGCTTCCCCGTGGGCGCGAACACCTGATCGACGCGCCCGTACTCGTCGTAGGTCACGAACGGACCTTCGTGCCGGGCCGACATGACGGAGTCGACGACGACGAGACCGTCCTCCTCCACGACGTGCCTCACCTCGAACCTCAGGTCCGCGAAGGCCTCGCGCAACCACAGTGCAGTCGCGAAGAAACCCTCGGGCCCCGGCGCTCTCGCGGCCGGCGGTTCGTCCTTCGCCTCGTGGTTGACCGCATCGGCGGACACCACCTCCTCGAAGACGCTGCGGTCACCGTCGACCATGATCATCATGGACCGCACGGCGAGAGCCCTCTTCTCCTCCGAACCGAGTTCCGAGGTGGACGCCGGAGTGGAATGTTCGATCTTCACGGCACTCTCCTGCCTGTGAAACGAGACGATCGACCCCCGGTTCGAGTATGAACCGGCCGGTCGGGAAGTCAACGCCGCAGGAGAAGGGAAACGGTGGCTACATCCGCTGCGCCGCGACCGCCCGCGCGAACTCCGGATGCGCCTGCGAGATGACGAGTTCCGAACCGTCCTCGGCCACGGACATTCCCAGCGACGCCCGCTTCGGTTCGAGCACCCGCAGGGCGACGTAGATCGGGAGGAACGACAGACCGAAGACACTGAGCAGCGCGAGACCGTAGATCTTGGGAGCGCCCTGCACGAGCGCGAACACCAGCGCGAGGAAGATGACGCCGAGGACCGTGCAGGTCGCGGCGGCGGCGATCTGCCACCGCGTGCGGACGGCGACGCAGCGAGCGCACACAGGCCAGTCCACCGCGGCGACCTGCACCGTGTAGGCGGCCTCGAGCGCCGAACCGAACCGGTTCGATCCCTGGCGGGGCTCCGACGCGTCGGCCGCGACCGTCACCCGGACACGTCCGGTCTCGGGCTCTCCGTGGCGCGGGCAGATCGGGGGGATGGGATCGATCGGTCGCATCGAACCGTCTCCGAGCGTGCTCGTCGCTCCCGAGCCCGGATACTCGACTGCCAACCGCACCTCGACCCGCTGGGCGTCCCCGTTCACCATGCGAGGGAGTATGTCAGGCCGCACTCCCCGGTGAAAGCCGAGGATCTATCGGCCGCGTCGCCTCTCCGTCTCGGCCACGAAATTCGGGTGGGCGTACGCGACAACGAGGGCCGACCCGTCGATCGGAGCCTCGAAACCCCACCAGCCCTGACGCATCTGTCTGACGAAGATCGCCGGGGTCGGAACGAGAATGGCACCGAACACCAGCAGTGTCGCCACGCCGGGATGTTCACGCCCCAACCCGATGATCGCCATATTCACCACGGCGAGCAGACAGAACAACCCGGCAAACAGGAACAACTTGATCGCCCATCGCGCCACCCGATCCACCCGCACACAGTGCGCACACATCGGCACGTCGAACGAGATGTGGCGCGGTACGTGCTGTGCGCGGGCGCGCCAGGTGCTCGCCTGAGCTCCGGCCTCGGTGCCGAGGATCCGAATTTGACCACGGGTGTGCCGAACCTTCCGGCTCGTGGTGACCCATGTCCTCACTCGTTCGATCTCCGGCACACCGTGCACGGGACACAAGGGCGGAAGTGGATCCTTCACGGTCAGCAGGGGGTTCGATGCTCCATCCGGCGCCGACTTCACGTCGTCGCGGCACTTCAACTCGAAACGCACATGTGCACGGTCCGATTTCGTGATCCCCCCATGTTTCACGCCGAGCACTGTAGCGGGCCGTCTGGAGGCGCGTCGCCATGCCCTACACTCTCGTCCGATCACGACAGGGGGGATGTCTTGACACAACCGTATCTACACGTGGATCCCGACGATCTGCGCACAGCGGCACGCGATCTGCAGGATCTGGCCGATCAGGCCGACAGCGCGCGCCGCTACGTAGACCGATGGCTGACGGCACCCGAGATCGGGGGGTTCGTCTTCCTCGACGTCGCCGAGCGTGTGCATACCGTCCGCTCCCGGCTGACCTCGCTCTACGGGGAACTGGGCGTGGCCACCGACCGGGCTGCGACGGCGATGACCGAATCCGCACGGACGTACGAGGACACCGAAGTCGCCACTTCGACACAGTTCGAGCGCACGAACCCGGACGTCGGCTGGTGAGCGCCCGTCCCGATGAAGCGCTTGTCGAACCCACCGCCTCCGATCCCATACCGGACCTGCTCGAACGCACCCTCGGCTTGTACTACCTCTCCCCGAGCTTCTACGTCGCCGAACTGTGCAAGTTCGTGGTGGGTACCGATCCGTGGGCATGGGCTGCCCAGTACTACGCCGGGGATTGGGCGACAGTGCTGCGCGCGAGCGATGCTGTCGACAGACTCGCCACCTTCCACCGCGAGTACGCGACCGCCGTCGAGGAGGTCCACGGCACGGTCGCCCCCTGGAGTGGGTCGGCCGCACACGCCGCAGGGTTGTACCTCACCGATCTCGCGGCCGTTCTCGACGAGCAGGCGCAGGCCGTCCACGGCATCGGTAGGCAACTCGAACAGGTAGCCCTGGCCATGTACGAACTGAACCAGGCCTTCGCCGAAATTCTCTCCGTCATAACGGATGCCGCAATCATCGCCCTCGTCAAGTGGGCCGCGGCGGGTGTCGTCGGCGCGACCGGGGTCGGCGCCATCGCCTCCGTGGTGGTGGCGGGCACCTCACTGCGGGAACTCAAGCTCATCGCCGATTCGTGGAGCCGAGCGATGAGCATCCACACCGCCGTATGGACGACCGTCCAGGGATCCATGGGATTGCTCGTCGGTCACCTCACACAGATCGAGAACATCGAGATCCCCACCCTCCCCGCAGTCTAAGCACCACGGTGCCGCACAGGAATCGAGAAGACATGGACGAACCCGAGATCGTCGTCGACGTCGCGCGCGGCGATGCCACCCTGTCCCGCGAGATCGTCACGTCATTGCGGTCGATCGCCGACGCCACGGGCGACCCGGCCTTCGCGAAGCTCGTCGAGCAGGTGACGTCGGGTGAGCTGGGGGTGCGGGAACTCGCCGGTACAGAAGTGTTCTCGTCGATGCTCGACCGTCTGGTCGCCCCGGTCCTCGAGTCGCTGAAGGAGACGACCTTCGAGGATCTCGTCGAGGAGCGTCCCGACCCTCATATGTAACGCAGATCACACTTCTTGCGATGATCCATCATCAGCCACACACAGAGGAACGGACATGAGCAGGATTCACGTGTGGCTCGCGATGATCGTCGTCATCGCGGGGATCGGGCTGACGGGCCCGACCGCGTCGGCCGCAACGCCCTCTTGCGGCATCCACTGGGGTTCGCTGGACAAGGTGAACCCGACGATGGTCGCCTCACCGTTCACCGCCGTGCGAGCGGGACGGCACGAGTGCTTCGACCGGATCGTCGTCGATCTCGCCGGACCGGCCGCGGGGTACCGCGTCGGCTACGTCCCCGCCGTCCACGAGGACGGATCCGGGTTCGAGGTTCCGCTGCGCGGAGGCGCCTACCTCCAGGTGGTCGTCCTCGCGCCCGCCTACTACGTACCGGCGAACCGGCGCGAGGTCGTCGACGTGAGCGGATACCGCACCCTGCGACAGGTGGCGTGGGCCAACAGTTTCGAAGGCCAGACC
Organism: Rhodococcus sp. AB351; assembly: GCF_049538275.1. Classification (NCBI taxonomy): domain Bacteria; kingdom Bacillati; phylum Actinomycetota; class Actinomycetes; order Mycobacteriales; family Nocardiaceae; genus Rhodococcus; species Rhodococcus sp. AB351. Next base: position 879,671 of record NZ_JBMVFW010000001.1, on the reverse strand, counting down.
ACCCTCGGTGTCGGGGTACGGGCCCGGCTGCCGTTCCGGGTGTTCACCCTCGACGGTCCCGGTAGCGGTTCGCGGGTGGTGCTGGACGTCGCGCACCAGTGGTGAGGCAGGACAGCGGCATTCCGAATCCACGAGTCCTGGTGACAAACAGCCGGCCCCGGCAACCACGACCGGTTGCCGGGACCGACTGCCACGCGAACGGGGTCAGCGATAGGACGCCCGCAGCGTCTTCTTGTCGAGCTTGCCCAGCGGCGTCAGCGGCAGCGCGTCGAGGAAGTCGACCGACTTGGGCGCGTGCACCGAACCCTTTGCGGCACGCACCTTCTCGATCAGTTCCTCGGCCGGCACCGACTGACCGTCGCGCAGCACGACACACGCCTTGACGGCCTCGCCCCACTTGGTATCCGGCACACCGACGACGGCCACCGACGCGACCGCCGGGTGCGACGAGATGACGTCCTCGATCTCGCGGGGGAAGACGTTGAAGCCTCCGGTGACGATCATGTCCTTCTTGCGGTCGACGATCGTCATGAAGCCGTTCTTGTCGGCGCGCGCGACGTCACCCGTGTGCAGCCATCCGCCGCGCAGCGCCTCGGCGGTCTCCTCCGGCTTGTTCAGATAGCCCTTCATCACCAGCGGGCCGCGCACACAGATCTCGCCGAGTTCGCCCTGCGGCACCTCGTTCAGGTCGTCGTCGAGCAGACGGACGTCGAGCCACGGCACGGGGCGACCACACGACGCGAGGCGGCTCGGATCGTCGGGGAGGTGTTCTTCCTTGCGCAGCACCGAGATGGTCATGCCGCATTCGGACTGGCCGTAGAACTGGAAGAAGACCGGGCCGAGCCGCTCGATCCCTTCGCGCAGGCGGGACGGCGACATCGCCGACGCACCGTAGAACAGGGTCTCGAGGCTCGACAGGTCGCGGCTGTCGAAATCGGGATGGTCGAGCAGCATGTAGATCATCGTCGGCACGAGCATGGTCGCGTTGATGCGATGCTTCTCGATCGCTTCGAGCACGAGCGCAGGATCGAAGTGCGGCAGCACGTAGAGGCATCCGCCGCGCAGGAGCGTGGGGACGAAGAACGCCGCACCCGCGTGCGAGAGCGGGGTGCACACGAGGAAGCGCGGCTGCTCGGGCCACTGCCACTCGGCCATCTGGATCTGATTCAGGGCCGCGCCCGAACGGAACGAGCCCATCACGCCCTTCGGCTTCCCGGTGGTGCCGCCGGTGTAGACGATGGACGAGGTGTCCTCGATGTCGACAGGCGCGGACACGAGGCGCTGCTCGGTGAACTCCTCGGACAGGGCGAGGATGTCGGTGCCCACCGAGGACGGGCCGAGGGAGAACAGGTTCTTCAGGGTCGGCACCTGCTCGCGCAGCTCCGCGGCGCGTTCCTCGAAGTGGCGGGGATCGAAGATCAGGGTCTCGATCTCGGCGTCGGTCGAGATGTACTGGTGGTCGGAGAGCGAGCCCATGGGGTTCAGGGCCGTGTTGCGGCAGCCGGCGACCATCGTGGCGCCCATCGAGATGAGCACCTCGGGCCGGTTCTTGGACAGCATCGCCACCGCCGATCCCTGCCCGACCCCGACGGACGCGAGTGCCTGCTGGAACCGGCTGATGGCAGCGCGCATCTCGGCTCCGGTGAGGACGACGTCACCGAGGTGCAGGGCGGGCCGGTCGGCGCTGCGGTCGAGCGCGGTGATGAGGAGATCGGGCGTGAATGCGGGGCGGTAGAGGTCGGCGTACTCCTCGGGCATGGTCGTCCTTCCGGTGTGCTGTGACGGTCCGTTGTGTGACGTCACCGGTCGGCGTTCTCCGCTGTGGTGACCATCACCTGCCGTTCGTCACGATAACCTCTCGATGCCGAAAACTGAAACACGTTCCACTCTGCCTTTTCGCCGATTTCTCGCCTAGAGTCTTGGGCACGTCACAGCACACCACCGGGGGATCACGCATGCAGTCGGCCACGCCGTCACCGAGCGAGACCGAAACGGCAGTCACCGCAACCGTCGTCGAACATCATCGGCTCCGGCACGACCTCGTCGTCGTGCGTCTCGAATGCGACGACGCGATCGTCGATTTCCGCCCCGGGCAGTACGTCGACGTGGCCGTGCCGCAACGTCCCACGCTGCCGCGTCGCCTCTCCCCCGCGCTGCCACCGTCGCTGGACGGCAAGCTCGAGTTCCACGTGCGCACGGTCCCGGGTGGCTGGGTGAGCGGCGCGATCGTCGCCGACACCCAACCGGGCGACATGTGGCAGATCGGCGCCGCCCGCGGCGGCGACCTCCACATCGACGACACCGGCCGCATCGTCATCATGGTGGCCGGCGGCACGGGCCTCGCGCCGCTGCGGTCGTTGATCCTCGACACGGCGCGTCGCCCGGATCCGCCCCGCACCTTCCTGTTCACGGGCGCCCGCAACCCGCGCGACCTGTACGCCGCCGACATGCTCATGCTCCTGTCGGAGGCGCTGCCGTGGCTGACGGTGGTGCCGGTCGTGGAGACCCTCGAGATCCCCGACATCCCCGACCCCTGGTTCGATCGCATCGCCCCGCGCATCGACGAGTTCGGACCCGACCCCGACGAACTGCTCGAGGGCAGCGTCGACGAGGTCGTCACGTCCTACGGTGCGTTCGGCGACCACCAGGTGCTCGTGTGCGGCCCGGCGGCCATGGTGCGCACCACCGCTCAGCGGCTGATCGAGACCGGTACCCCGGTCGAGAACATCCGCTACGACCCGTACTGAGTGCCCCGGCGCACCGGCCGGCGCTCTACGAAGCGGCCGCGGTCACCCAGGCACGGGCGACGACCGACCCGGACGAGTCCGTGCCGACGAGCGCGACGTCCTCGACGTTCTCGTGATCGGTGCGGTAACGCTGCAACACGGTCACCGACCAGGTCGGTGATCCGGGACCCGCGGAGTGCTCGTAGAAGCGCATCCGGAGCCGCCGCACATCGGCGAGGTCGAACCGTTCGACAACCGAATGCAGCAGTTCGTCGGCGTACGGGGTGGGCACACCGTGCTCACCGCCCGGACGCGCCGATCCGGACACGAAGACCTCGGCGACGACCCGCCCGATCTCATCGACGTATCCGAGTGTCCGGTCGAGCCGGCCGGACGCCTCGTCACGGTTGTCGCGGGCCCGGCAGGTCAGCGCGTCGGTGGTGGGTGGCGCGAAGAACACGACGTCCACTTCGTCCACCGGGCCGTCTTCGGGACGGGGCCCGGCTCCCCAGAGGGACAGCACGGTAGGGAGGGAACGGACGTCCCCGTTCGTGATCGTCACATGCCCTCCCTACCTCTCGGATCGTCCGCTCAGGCGACCGGTGCGTCCGACGATGCTGCGTCGCGTGCCGCGATGTACCCGAAGACCAGGCCCTGCCCGATGGTGGCGCCGGCACCGGGATAGCGGTGGCCGAACGCGTTGGCCGCGGTGTTGCCGATGGCGTAGAGACCGGCGATGGGGCTGCCGTCCTCGCGGAGGACCCGCGCCCGTTCGTCGGCGCGCACGCCACCGCACGTGCCGAGATCGCTCAGCGTCATCTTCACCGCGTAGAGCGGGCCGTGCGTGAGGGGTCGCAGGTTCGGGTTCGGCTGGACGGTCGGGTCACCGTAGTAGCGGTCGTAGGCACTGCCGCCACGTCCGAACTCGGAATCCGTTCCCGCCGCCGCGTCCTCGTTGAACTTGCCGAACGTCGCGGCGAAGGTGTCCACCGGCACGCCCATCGACGCCGCGAGTTCCGCAGCGGTGGTGCCGCGGTGGGCGATGCCCGCCTTGTACCAGGCCTCCGGGAGCGGCTGGCGCGGGAACACCCCGGCCGCGAAGACGTAGCTGTTGCGGTACTTCTGGTCGAAGACGATCCACATCGACTCGATCGGATCGCCGGCACGCTCGCGTTCGAGCACCAACTGTCCGAACGACATGTAGTCGGACGACTCGTTGGTGAACCGGCGTCCCGTCTGGTCGACGATGAACGAGCCGGGCAGCGAACGCTCGGCGAGCATGACCATCGGCGGCTTGCCCGGGCGGGTCGGCGCGACGGCGGGGAACCACCAGGCCTGGTCCATGAGGGCGAGATCGGCACCGACCTCCTGGGCCGCCTTGATCGCATCGCCGGTGTTGGTCTCCGCCCCGAGGCTCTCGTGGTCGAGCAGACGCTCGGACTGGAACTTGCGGCGCATCTCCATGTCGTGGTCGAACCCGCCGGCGGCGAGCACCACCCCGCGACGCGCGGTCACCGTCACCTCACGTCCGTTCTGCGCTACGACGGCACCGGTGACACGGTCGCCGTCGGTGAGCAGACGCACCAGCGACGTCTCGGTCCACACCGGCACACCGGCCTTCAGCACACCCGCGAACAGTCCGGCGGCGATCGCCTGTCCACCGGCGACGTATTCACGCTTGACGGCGAGACCGGCGACACCCTGGGCGAGCCGCTTGAAGATGCGCGGAAAACCCTTGTGCGGCACGCGCAGCATGAGGTTCATCCACTTGTAGTCGGCACCGGTGGTGGGCATCGGCAGGCTCGCCTCCATGAGGCCGGGACGCAGTCGACCGCGCTCCTCACCGAGGACCGACAGGTCCAGGGGCAGGCACTCGCAGCTGCGGCCGACCGCCGAACCACCCGCCAGTTCGGGGTGATAGTCGGAGTAGCCCTCTGCCCAGAACAGCTTCATGGGGGTGGTGCGCTGGAGCATCTCGACGGTGGCGACACCGTTGTCGACGAAGGCCTCGCCCCGCTCGACCGGCGCCGTGCCGTCGACGACCGTCCGCACGTAGGTGTGGCCGCGCTCGATGGTGTCGCCGCTTCCCGCCGCGTCGAGTACCGGATTGGCCGGCACCCAGAACGCACCGCCGGAACGGGCGGTCGATCCGCCGACGTAGGCCGATTTCTCCACGATGAGGGCGGACAGGCCCGCCTCGTGCGCGGTGAGCGCGGCGGCCATGCCGGTACCGGACCCGATCACGAGCAGGTCCACGGTCGTGTCGCGGGCTGTGGTCACGGCCGGTACAGGGGTCTTGGCCATCGACTGTCTCCTTCACATCGTTGTCTTCCGGACGGTATGGCAGCTCCGGGAGTCGTAACATGCGTGATCCCGATCACCGGGAGAACGCGAGGACGGACGATCGGTCTCCGACGGTCCGATCATTCCGGCGAGGCGAAGACGCCGGAGAGGTAGGCGACGATCTCGTGGAACAACTCCTCCGCAGCAGGTAGCACGGCTGTCATGGTCGCGAAACCGTGCATCATCCCGTCGTACCGCCGTAGTTCGACCGGCACACCGGATTCCTGCATACGCCGCGCGTACTCCTCGGTGCCGTCGCGCGTGGGGTCCACTTCGGCGGTGGCGACGAAGGCGGGCGGCAGGCCGACCAGGTCGCCGGCGAGGCCCGGAGATGCCTGCACAGAACGCCGGTCGGCGGGATCCGGCACGTACATGTCCCGGAACCAGTGACAATCCTCCGGGGACAGCAGTGCCGTGGCGTACTCGGGATTGGTCACTTCCATCACCGCAGTCCCGTACAGGGAGATCTGCGCGAGAGGACATGGAAGACCGGTCTCGTGGAGTTGCTGGGCCAACGCGAAGGTCAGAGTGCCACCGGCACTCTCGCCTGCGATCACTGCTCGCGTCACGTCGACGGGCCGAAGTTCATCGGGCGCAGAGGTGATCCATTCCCAAACACTCCGACAATCGTCGAGCGCCGCCGGACAGGGGTGTTCCGGCGCCAGCCGGTAGTCCACGGAGACGATGACGGACCGGGATGCGATGCTCAACTTCCGCAGGTACTCCTCGTTCTGGTCGAGATTTCCGACGGCGAATCCTCCACTGTGCATCCACTGCACCACCGGCAACCCCGGGTCGTCGGACGGCCGGTAGACGCGCACGGGAACGCCACCACCGGCAGAGGGAACGACGCTGTCCTGTCGATGATGAATGGGTGTCGTTGCCGGAATCGCGTGTGCAGCGAGAGCGGCACGCAGATCCTCCACAGGCGTCTCGTGCATGGGCTTCGCCATGCGTGTTGCAGATGCATCGACCACCCGCTGGGCTTCCGGTGAGAGCGGCATATGTTCTCGTTTCGTCGACGTCTCGTACGGGCCGGGACGGTTCCGATCGCGGTGGCGGCCGTTCGGATCAGAGAACTCGCGCGGACACCTCTGCGAAGTGATCGGCGTATCTCACCGAGTCCTGGGTATCGAGGACGACGTGGACAGCACTGAAGACCGGTCCCGCTTCGGTGGCCCGGATGCTGCCGCGCACGATGCCACTCGATACGTTGAACGGCCTACCGTCGACGATCTTGGTGACGAAGATGTAGGACGAGAACTCGACCTCTCCGTCCGCGACGCCGGTGACGAACACATTGGTGCCGTTGTGGCGCAGCGGATAAGGGCTGTTGCGCCGGTGGTCGTCCTTCCACGCCATCACATTGGCGGCGCCACGCACGTCGACGCGGATGAAGTCCTCGTAGTCGGTCTCACCCGTGTCGCTCGCGCAACTGAAGGCGATGTCGTCGGCCATGAGCGCCCGAAGTTCGATGGGATTCCATTCGTCGTAATGGAACCACCAGGCCGCGACGAGGGCGCTGACGGTGCCCGGATCCACGGTCGACTCGTTCATGGAACTCTCCTGGAAGTCGGGGCGGATGGTCGGGGAATCCGGAAGCTCTGTCACCGGTCGCGTCCGGCGGTGATACCCATTCGTGTGAGCATCGCCTGTGGGTCGGCCGGCGGCGCGAGATCGAGGAGCTGGTGCGCACGCCGATGTACTGCGGCGATGCACAGGTCGTCATCCGAGTGGATCCAGAACTCGCCGCGCGCGATCTGCTCGACCATGTGCTCGGCGGCGACGAGCGGATCGAGCCCTTTCTCGACGTTGTCGCGTTGCATGGCCGCGAACACCGCGTTCGCCGTCGGGTTGTCCGTGGGTGCCTCACGCTGCGCCGACAGGAAGATCTCGCTCCGGATCGAATGCGGGATCACGGCACTCACCTGGATCGGTGCACCGACGATGGCCAGGTCCTGGTGCAGACACTCCGTCATCGCGAGCACCGCATGCTTGCTCACGATGTACGGGGATTGCACCGCAACGGCATTCAGTCCACCGACAGACGACAGATTGGCGATGCACGACGGAGTTCCCGCTGCGATCATCCGCGGGACGAACGATCGCAGGCAATAGAAGACACCGTCGACGTTGATCTGCATCAGCCGTTGCCACCGCTCGCGGTCGATCTCCCACAGCAGGCCGGCCGACTCGACGCCGGCATTGTTCACCAGGAGTTCGACGCTGCCGTGACGCTCGAAGACCTCGCTCGCCATCGCCTCGACGGCGTCGGGGTCGGCGACGTCGACGGCATACGGTTCCGCCTTGCCCCCTGCGGCGACGATCTCGTCGACGACCTTCGCCGCTCGTCCGCCGTCGATATCCGAGACGACGACCGTCATCCCCAGTGACGAGAGATGCCGTGCCAGACCTTCACCGATGCCGGCGGCGGCGCCGGTCACCACGGCCACGCCCCGGGAGAACCGTTCCCGCGCACTGCTCGTCTGCATGCTCACGCCCTCAGTCCGTCGTCGGCGATGTTGGGATTGCACCAGGCAGGCGGCTCGCGACGAGGAAGTTCGTCCTTGCCGTCGAGACTCTTCACCGGGATCCCCTGAGACCACGGGAAATGCAGACTGAAGCCCACCAGACCGGTACGTTCGGCGGCGGGCAAGGTGCACATCTCCAGGACGGTCTGCGCCAGGTATTCCGGTGGTTCCGTCTCGTACCCCTCGGGCAGCAGTGCGGCAGCGCCCGGGGTCATGATCGCCGTGGACGGCCCGACCGCATTGACGGCGATGTTGTCGTCGACGAGTTCCGCGGCGAGGCCTTGGGTGAACCGGTGCAGAGCAGCTTTCGCCGACGCATAGATCACGTCACCGGAGGTCTTGTTGTACTCGCGGAACGGGCGGATCGGGCTCATACCGGTGGACGAGCCGATGTTGACGATCCACCCCGCACCGGACTTGCGCATGTGAGGGATGGCGGCCTGCGAGAGGAGGAAGGGAACCTTCAGGTAGTGCTCCAGAGACCTGTCGAACGTTTCTTCGCTCATCTTCTCGATCGACGAGTAGTCGGCGAATCCCGCATTGTTGACCAGGATGTCGAGCCCTCCGACGGCGTCCGCTGCTGCGTCGATCAGTCCCGCGCGCTGGTCGCGGTCCTCGAGATCCGCCGCGATCGGCACTGCGCGACCACCTGCCTGTTCGATCAGCTGCACCGTCTCGTCCAGAGTGCCCTCGAGTACGTGCTCCTGCCCGTCCCGGAGCGATCGGGACGGGGACATGGAACGAGCCGTGACCACTACGGTGGCACCTTCGGATGCGAGACGTCGCGCGATCGCCCGGCCGATCCCCCGGCTGCTTCCGGTCACGAGAGCGGTACGTCCGGTCAGTCGTTGTGTCATGTCGGTTCCTGCTGCCTGTTCGTCTGTGTGCTCGGACTTCTCGTCGAACCACTCCGAAGCTATGCCGCAGCCCGTACGGGCGGACCGTTCCCTCCCGTTGTGCGGGAGGTCACTCCGACTACTTCCCCGATCTGCGGAACCGGAGCAGATAGGACGGAAGCCCGCGAATCGGAACCGACCGGGGCCAGTCGTCGGCACGGAAGTACGCGTCGGAACCACCATCGACGAACACCACGCTGCCGCACAGGAAATCCGCAGCGTCCGACAGCATGAAGACCGCCCATGCAGCAAGCTGCCCGGCATCACCGAAGCCACCGACCGGTACGGGGAACGAGCGGATCGCCTTCGCTTCGGAAGGAGTGGACAACTGCTTCTCCAGCAGCGGTGTCATGATCGCTCCCGGCGCCAGAGCGTTCAGCCGGATACCGGCACCCGCCCACTCCGGCTGCACGGCGGTGCGGCGAACCCATCTGCTGACGGCGATCTTCGACGCCGCGTAGATGATTGCAGGCGCGACCTTGCCGAACAGCCGGACCGATCGCACCGCCTTGTCCGCGTCCCCTCGCAGAAAAGCCTTGACCGTCCGACCCGGTACAGCGGGCGTGGTGGTCGTCGAATTGCTCGAGAACACAACCACCCTGGCGTTGCCCGCTGCTTCGAGGGCCGCACGCCAACCCATCAGGAGGTCGACGACCCCGAAGTAGTTGACCTCCGCGATGAGCCGGGGGCGTTCCGGGCCGGGCGCCGGCCCGAGTCCCGCAGCGAGCACGGCGCCGTCCAGCCGGCCCTCGGCGGCCTCGAGCACCTTCTCGACGGCGCCCTTCCTGCCCTGCGGTGTCGACAGGTCCGCGACAACCTCCGCCTCTCCGATATCGACACCGATGACGGTGTGCCCGGCGGCGCGAAGTTGTTCTGCGACGGCGCGCCCCATGCCCGATGCAGATCCTGTCACCACATAGACGCCCACGTCGTCTCCTTCGTTCTCACGCACCGTTTCTCGGTGAAAGATATTTGACAGAGTAGGACAAAAATGGTGTTCTCGGAATGTGCGTCAGGAATCCTCCGATCCGCCGAAAGCATCCACCGAATCGGCGGGTGGACGCAGGCGTGGCCGACCATCGGTCATCGATACCGAAGCGATCGCCGAGGCTGCTTTCCGTCTCTGGTCCCGACAGGGATATGCCGACACCAGCTGGAACGACCTCGCCGAAGCGACCGGGATCAGTGCCCGCACCCTCATCAGGCACTTCTCCGTCAAGTCCGCGATCGCCTGGATCGGTGTGGTCCCCGCGACCGAACGTCTGCGCGCATCTCTCTCCGTCGCACCCGAGACCGCTCCACTGACCGATGCCGTACGCACGGCGATCGTCGAATCGATCTCGCACCGTCCGCACATCCAGCGCGTCGGACGCGATTGGCTCCGTCTCATCGCGGGCACACCCGAACTCGCCGCGATGTCGTCGGAGGCGTACCGGCCGTGGATCACCGAACTGGCCGATTACATCGGCCGACGCGTCCCCGAAGTCCCGGCAGCGATCGCGCGCGCGTTGGCGACCGCATACCAGGCCGCGGCGTTCGCGGCGTTGACGGAGTGGGCGGAAGAGGGTGCCCACGGGGATCCTGCCGACGCCGTCGACGCGATGCTGCGCTGGATGGACATCGTCCCCCGCTCCTCTGCACGTCCCGCCTGAATCAGCACTCTCCGCCTGGAAGTCCTCTCACAGCCCGAGAATACGGAGATCACCATGACGACAGTCGACCCCGAATCTGCTACCGCGCCCACGGTCGATCCGCTGGCGCCTGCGCGCCTCGGACCGATCACACTGCGCAACAGAATCATCAAGTCCGCAACCTTCGAGGGCGCCAGCCCGAACGCCCTGGTCAGCGACCGTCTCGTCGACTTCCATGTCAGGGTCGGTGAAGGAGGCGTCGGGATGACCACCGTTGCCTACCTGGCGGTGGCACCCGAAGGACGCACCGAGAAGGATCAGATCTACTGGCGTCCGGAGGCCCTCGACGGTCTTCGACGGCTCACCGATGCCGTGCACGCCACCGGTGCGAAGGTGTCCGCCCAGATCGGCCATGCCGGCCCCGTGGCCAACTCGCGATCGAACGGTCTCCCCTCGCTGGCGCCCTCCGCGCGCCCGAATCCCCTGTCGATGAGCATCGACCGGAAGGCGAGCGAGGACGACATCCGACGGATCATCGCCGCGCACGGTGAAGCGACACGCTACGCCCGGGAAGTCGGATTCGACGCGGTCGAGGTCCACCTCGGACACAACTACCTCGCCAGTTCGTTCCTGAGCCCGAAGGTGAACCGCCGCAAGGACCGTTGGGGCGGCTCCCTGACGAACCGTGCCGAGTTCGCCCGCCGTATCGTCGCCGCCGTTGCGGAGGCGGCGGACGGTGAGATCGCCGTGCTGGCCAAGATGAACATGGCCGACGGGGTGCCCGGCGGACTCTGGCTCGACGAATCCCTGCCGTTCGCGAAGATGCTCGAATCCGACGGTCACCTCGACGCACTCGAACTCACCGGCGGTTCGTCGCTGCTCAACCCCATGTATCTGTTCCGCGGAGACGTACCGCTGCGGGAGATGGCCGAGACACAGATTCCGATCCTGCAAGTCGGGATGAAGATGTTCGGCAATTTCGTCTTCCAGCATTATCCGTACGAGCCGCTGTACTTCCTCGAGTACGCCCGTCAGTTCCGCGACGAACTCGACCTGCCGCTCGTGCTGCTCGGCGGCATCACCGATCTCGACGGAATGCAGGTCGCGATGCGCGAGGGTTTCGAGTTCGTCGCGATGGCCCGGGCACTGCTGCGCGAACCGGACCTGATCGCGCAGATCCAGCGGGACAGGGACACCCGGTCGCTGTGTATCCACTGCAATCGCTGCGCGGCCAGCATCTTCACGGGAACGCGGTGCCCGCTGGTCGTCGAATCCCTTTCCTGACAGCAGCAGACGGGCCCCGCAGCACGGTTCTGCTGCGGGGCCCGTCGTCGCTCTCAGTGCAATCGGGGCAGCTTCTGCCCGACAGGCAGTTCGATGTGCGATTCGGTCAGCACGCGCTGCGCGACCGCACGGTCGATGCTGTCGCGCAGCGCGCTGCACTCCCGGCCGTGGTCACCGGGAGCCGAACCGCTCCGCGAGATGAGCGGGCACTCCGAGGTATCGGATTCCCACTGGATCGAGGTGTGGGCAGGGCTGAACTTCTCGACGAGCACACCGACTCCGCACTTCTCGCACGACAGTGCCTGCATCGTCATGCCGAAGTTCCCTCTGCTCCCGTGAGCGCCGGGTCGATGAACTCGAAGTGGTCGGGATGCGGTTCGCGGAGCAGGGTCCAGTAGTCGACGAGCCGCCACGGGCACGGTACGACGGCGCGTCCTTCGCTGTTCCGGTAGTAGCCGTTGGTCTCGGCACCGGGATGCACCCACACGGTCTTGTCCAGCGCCTCGTCCACCCTGCGGTTGTACTCGTCGAGCACATCCTGCCGCACATCCATCGCGTCGTGCCCGTTCTCCACGAGGTACTGCAGACACTCGACGATGTAGTGGACGTGCTCCTCGCTGAGGATGTTGTGGCCGGCACCGTGGTTGGGCGCGGAGTTCGGACCCGCGGTGACGAAGAGGTTCGGGAAACCGGACACCTGGATGCCCAGATACGCCCGCGGGTCGTCACCGCCCTTCCACTGCTCGGCGAGGGTGCGTCCTCCTGTCCCCACGATGTCGATCGAAGTCGTGAACTCCAGCTTGAAACCCGTTGCGAGAACGATGACATCGGCGGGTACGAACTCGCCCTCGGTCGTGACCACGCCTTCCGGTGTCACCTCCCGGAACGACGCGCGGTGCAAGGTCACGTGATCACGGGTGAGCGCCGCGTAGAAGCCCGGATCCTTGACGATCCGCTTGCTGTAGGGACGGAAGTCGGGTGTCAGTTTCTCGACGAGATCCGGACGGTCGGGGAAGTTGGCGTGCAGGTGGTTCAGTGCCGTCTGCAGCACCATCTCGTTCGCCGGTGAGGCCGAGAAGTGCGTCTTCGCCCATTCGGGGTCGATGCGCGGCATCACGTAGAGGTTGTCCGATGCGAACCAGTACGAGCGCAATCGGAACCACTCGTGGTATCGAGGAAGATGCGCCAACGCCCACTTCTCGCCGTCCGGAACCTCGTTCACGACGGCCTTCTCCGGGACGATCCAGTGCGGCGACCTCACCACGACGTCGAGCGATTCGACTCGGTCGACGATGCTCGCGACCACCTGGACGGACGTGCATCCGGTGCCCAGAACGACGACGCGCTTGCCGGCGAGGTCGAGGTTCTCGTCCCACTCGGCGGTGTGCACGATCGTGCCGCCGAAGGTGTCCATACCGTCGACGTCCGGGATGTTCGGTGAGTTGAGCATCCCGAGCGCTGTCACGACGGCCTTGGCGCGGTGCACCTCGCGGGTTCCGTCGACGGATTCGACGGTCACCTCCCAGGCGTGCTGATCGTCGAGCCACCGCGCGGACTGCACCCGCGTACGGAAGGAGATGTTCTCCGCAATTCCGTAGGTGTCGACGACCCCCTTCAGGTACTTCTGGTATTCGGTACCCGTCGGGTAGTACTTGGACCACCCGGGGTTCAGCTCGAACGAATACGAGTAGTAGTGGCTGGGTGTATCGACAGCGGCACCGGGATAGGTGTTGCGCGACCAGGTTCCGCCGATCTCGTCACGGGCTTCGAACACACGATAGGTGAAGCCGGCCTCACCGAGCTTGATCGCGGCATTGATGCCGACGATGCCGGCACCGATCACGATCACGGAGAATTCCGGCGCCGGTTTCCGTGTGACCGGGACGCAGCGTTCGGAAAGGACGAAGCCCGCTTGTTCCCGGAGGATCGGAACGAACTCCTCGTCGACACGCTCCGAGGTCGCGACCGTCGCCATCCGGAGGAACAGCTCCGGCTCGGGTACACCCAGCCGGTCCTCGGCATCCGGCGTGAGCAGTTCGTGGGCACGCGCCCGGATATCTGCGACCACGTCGTCCGGGTACTGCCCCGGCGGCGTCGTCGGACGCGTCCCGGTGCGGTAGTGGTTTCCCGGCTCGCCGATCGTCAGGCGTGGCGCGAACTCGTCGAGCAGAGTGGTGTCGCCGGTGGCGTGGACCAGGGACATGAGAAGCGGTGCCGGGTCGCATACGTCGATGGCGGCATGCAGCCGGCCTTCGCGGTCCTCCACGTCCTCGGCACCCGAGCCGAGGGAGATCGTCTCGGTCATCATCAGCCCTTCTTCGACGCGAGTTCGGTGGGTGTCCCGATCGCCGCTCGCCGGACGATCTCGAATCCCTTGTAACCGGCTGCCGCGATCTCGGCACAGATGTTGCCGTAGTTCGCGAATCCGCCGATGTACGGCATGAACACCCGTGGTTTGCTGGGAATGTTGGCGCCCATGTACCAGGAGTTCGCCGAGGGGAACAGGGTGCCGGCGGCCTTCTCGTTGCACTCGGCGACCCATTCCTCGACGGCCCGTTCGGTCGGTTCGATCGAGGCGGCATCGTGCTCGTCGAGATGGTCGAGGCAGTCGGAGATCCAGTCCACCTGTTGCTCCGCCATGAGCACCATGTTCGCCAGCACACTCGGGCTGCCCGCACCCACCATGAAGAACATGTTGGGGAACCCGTGGGACGCGAGCCCCAGATAGGTTCGCGGTCCTGCGGACCACTCCTCACGGAGGGTGCGTCCGCCGCGGCCTCGGATGTCGATCCGGGCCAGCGCACCCGTCATCGCATCGAATCCGGTCGCGAAGACGATCATGTCCAGCGCATGGTGATCCTCGCTCGTGCGCACGCCGCTCTCGGTGATCTCGACGATCGGAGTGGTGCGCAGGTTCACCAGGGTCACGTTGTCGCGGTTGAACGTCTCGAAGTACCCGTCGTCGGTGACGATGCGCTTCGTGCCGATGGGGTGGTCGTTCGGGATCAACTGGTTCGCGATCTCCGGGTCCTCGACCATCTCCCGGATCTTCGCCTCGACGTATTCGCGGGCCGTGTCGTTCGCCCGGCGGTCCATCATCTGATCGGGGAACGCCTTCGCGAAGAGGTAACCTCCACGCTGCCACCACTCGTCGTACACCCTGCGACGCTCGGCCTCGTCGACCTCCATCGCGCCCTTCGGGTACGGCGTGAACGGTGTGCCTCCGCCGCTCATCCGTGCCAGTCGCCGACGCTCCGGATACGTCGCCTTGACTTCGGCGATCTGCTCGGCGGTCAGCGGCCGGTTGCCGGCCGGGATCGAGTAGTTGGGGGTCCGCTGGAATACGAAGACGTGGTCCGCTTCCTTCGCGATCACAGGAATCGACTGGATGCCCGACGATCCCGTTCCGATCACGCCGACGCGCTTACCGGTGAATTCGACGGGCTCGTGGGGCCATTCACCGGTGTGGTAGGACTCGCCCGCGAACGTGTCGCAACCGGGAATGTCGGGTCGGTTCGTCGCCGACAGCACCCCGGTGGCCATGATGCAGAATCGCGCCCTGACCGATCGACCGGTGTCGGTGGTGACGGTCCACAGCGCAGACTCCTCGTCGTACACGGTCGACACCACCCGGGTGAGGAACTCGAAGGCGCTTCGCAGGTCGTGCCGGTCCGCCACGTGTTCGAGATACGCCAGGATCTCCTCCTGCGTGGCGAACCGCTCGGTCCACGTCCATTCCTGCTGCAGTTCCTCGTCGAAGGAGTACGAGTAGTCGATACTCTCGACATCGCAGCGGGCACCCGGATAGCGGTTGTGGAACCAGGTTCCTCCCACTCCTGCAGCGGATTCGAAACCGTGGACGGTCATCCCGCGCTTCCGGAGCTTGTACACGGCGTACAGCCCGGATATGCCCGCGCCGATCACGACCGCGTCCACATCGCTCGAGGTGGTCACGGGAATCATTCGGTCGCCTCCTGCAACTGCTTGGCCCACAGCCATTCGTGACCCCAGTAGCTGTCGGCGGTGATCTCCTCGGCCGTGTAATAGGTCTCGTCGACGAGCATGCCCTCGGTGCCGTATTCGATGTCCCATCCGCCGGGGACCTGGACGTAGAAGGACACCATCTTGTCGTTGGTGTGGCGACCCAGCGTGGACGACACCGGGAAGTCCCGGGCGGTCACCTGATCGAGGGCACGGCCGACTGCATCGAGCGAATCGACCTCCACCATCACGTGGACGAGGCCCGGGTCCCGATCCTCGGGGCTGGGCATGAGGGCCAGACTGTGATGGCGCTGGTTGGCACCGAGGAACCGGATCCGCATCGGGTCCATACCGGGAGGAGTCGGCAACCGGAACGCCCCTCGCGGAAGGAATTCGAGCACGTCCACGTAGAAATGGAACGATTCGTCGAAGGCGGTGGTGGGCATGACGACGTGCCCGAGGCCCTGTGGTCCCGTCACGAACTTCTGTCCGTAGCGTGTGACGACGGGACTGTGGTCGAGAGCCGGCCCGAAGAAGAATTCGAGCGGGGTGCCACCCGGATCCTTCATGATCAGGCCACCTTCGACGCGCCGCCGCTCGCACATCTCGAAAGGCATGGCCTCGAATTCGTATCCCGCGGTGGTCAGTCGGTCCGCGAGGGCCCGGAGGGCGGTACCGTCCCTGACTTCCCAGCCGACCGCGGTCACGCGGTCGGTGTCGCCCGGTTCGACGGTGATCCGGGCCGGACGTTCGTCCATGCGGAAGTGCAGTGCGTCGTCCTCCGGACCGGTACCCGGCGCGAAGCCGAGCACATCGAACCCGAGTTCGCGCCAACGCGCCATGTCGGTGGCCTGGACGCGAACGTAGCCGAGGCTCTTGATCTCAGTCACAGAATTCCTTTCGAGTGCGCAAGGGGTGTCAGATCATCACGCGGAGAGGTCCGTCCGGAACGTCGATTCCGAGGGAGGCCATGGCCGACGCGTGATAGGTGGTGCTGGTGACGTGGATGGCGTGGTGCAGGCCGGCGTGCGCATCCCGCCAGAAGCGCTGCAAGGGGTTGTCGACGCGGAGGGCGTTTCCGCCGCACCGGTCGAAGACTTCGTCCGCGGCGCGGACGGCACGCCATGCCGAGCGCACCTGGTTGCGGCGCGACGTCGCCCGGGTCTCGAAGTCGACCTCCTTACCGGCATCGACGAGATCCCAGATCCGGTCGACGTTCGCCAGGAGTTGCTGCCGGGCCGCGTCGATCTCGGCAGCGGCCTCACCGAGGGCGTGCAGGACGTACGGATCGTCCTTGATGGCAGTCCCTGCCGCACCCACGCGCCCGCGCTGATAGTCGACACCCGCCGCGAGTACGCCCTCGCAGATCCCGATGGTGGCGGAGGTGATACCGAGCGGGAACATCGTCGACCACGGCATCCGGTAGAGAGTCTCGGTGACGCCGTACTCCTTGGCCGCGGTCCCGTCGATCACCGCTCCGCCGTTCATCACCCGGTACTCGGGAATGAACGCGTCCTTGACGACGATGTCCTTGCTGCCGGTACCCCGCAGACCGACGACATCCCAGGAATCGTCGATGATCTCGTAATCGGAACGCGGAAGGATCACGTGCAGGCCGACGGGGGGCATGACCGGTGCGCCGTCCTCACCACCCACCAACGCGCCGAGGAAGATCCACTCGCAGTGATCGGTTCCCGACGAGAACTGCCACCGCCCGTTCAACCTGTACCCGCCGTCGACGGGAACCGCGACGCCACCGGGCATGTACGGGGACGCCTGCCAGGTATCGGAATTCGTGCCCAGCACTTCGTCCTGCACCTTGGGGTCGGCGAATGCGAGCTGCCACGGATGGACGCCGACGATCCCGCCGACCCATCCCGCGGAACCGTAGATGCTCGCCGTCTTCATCACCGTCTCGGCGAACTCCCGAGGATGTGCTTCGTACCCGTTGTACTTCTTCCGCTGCAGCAACCGGATGATCCCGGACTGCCGGAGACCGGCGGCCATGTCGTCCGTCAGCCGACCGAGCCGGTCGGAGTCGTCGGCCCCCGCTCGGATCTCGTCGGCCATCGCGACGATGTTGTCGAGCACTTCGTAACTCATGGTTTCTCCAGGAGGTATGTGATGATGCGGAATTGCGGGGTCAGGATCCCGATTCGGCGGAGGCTGCCTCACGAGCCCGGGTGAGGTTCGGGGCGAAGGCACTACGTCCGGCAGCGACGTTCTCGTCGACTTCGGCCTGCCAGCTCGTCAGGGCGCGCGTGGTGTCGATCTCGTACTCGAACCGGTTGACCATCTCGGGTCGGATGTCCTCGACGTCGACGTAGAACTGTTCGTACCACCGCCGCAGTTGGTAGACGGGACCGTCCTCCTCGCACAGCAGGGGGTTGTCGATCCGCGACTTGTTCTTCCAGATCTCGACGTCCTGTTCGAATCCGATCGCGACGCCCTGGGCGACGGCCTGGGCGATCTGTTCTGCCTGCTCCGGGGGCACTCCCTCGGGCCTTTCCACCATCACGCCGTACTGCAGGCGGAAGGAGGTCGGAGAGATGGGGTAGTGGCAGTTGATCAGGTAGATGTTCGGCGGCGACTCGGGATCACGGCCGGCGCTCCACAGCTTGTCGATCATGTACGAAGGACCGTAATACGTTGCATCGGATCTGCTCTCGGCACTGTAATTGGTGGTCTGGCTGACGCCTACGGCATCCGCCCGGGGCAAGGACCACATGACCTGGGTGGCGGTATGACCTTCGAACACGTTTCGGAAGTAGGTCGGCATTCCGTAGTGGACGTAGAAGAAGTGCGCCATGTCGACGACGTTGTCCACGATCTCGCGACAGTGGGATCCGGTCACCTCGATCGAGTTCCACACCCAGTCGGTCCACCCGGGATCGCCGTAGGTGGGAACCTCCGGAACGGCGAGCTCCGCCGGCGGCTTGCTGCCCTGCGGGTCGTGCCACACGAAGAGCTGACCGCTCACCTCCGCCACCGGCCACGTCCGCGTGCGGGCGAGCGGTGGAACACGACGCGCATAGGGGATCTCGGCGCACTTCCCGTCACCGCGCCAGCGCCAGTCGTGGAACGGACAGGCGATGGTGTTGCCCTTCACGGATCCCTGCGCCAGATTTCCACCCATGTGCCTGCAGTAGGCGTCCAGAACGTTGAGCTTTCCGTCCTCACCGGCGAACACCACGAGCGAGGTCCCGAACGCGTCGACCTGATGGGGCTTGCCGTCCGCGAAATCGCGTACGAGCCCCAAGCAGTGCCATCCTCGCGCGTAGCGCTCCGGCGGCGTGCCTACATCGATGGTTCGGACCTGATCTTCGGTGTCTGTGGAACCCACGATGCCTCCTGATCGACTGATCGCGACGACTCGCCCGTCGCACCAGGGACCAGGATCGAGAACCCGGACGTCGATGTGATGTCCGTCTCCCGAAGAGCGGGAGGGCAGTTTCGGTCACAGGGATCTACCTGGCACGGTCGGTTCCATGGTTGCCGTACGTGGCGCTTCGCGGATATGGTGACGCCCATCACACCTGGGGGGTGTTCAGGAGGAGAATGTGAGTACGTCACGCACCGATGGTCTGCCCGTGTCCGTCGTGGACCGGATTTCCCTGGTCCTGGAGGCCTTGAGCACGGGCCCGATGACGCTGGCCAAGGTCACGGCCCGCACCGGGCTCCCCCGCTCGTCGGCGCACCGCCTTCTGGAACAACTCGCCAACGCGGGCTGGTTGGCGAGGTCACCCGAGCAGACGTACGAGTTCGGGGTGAAGGCGTACGAATTGGGTCAGGCGGCGCTCAATCAGAACCGGCTCCTGCATCATGCGCGTCCCCTGATGCATGCCTTCGCGCATCGCTCGGGGTTCACGGTGCAATTGGGGGTTGTGGACCGCGGCGACACCGTCTACCTGGCCAAGGTGAACGGACGCACATCGGGCTCGACCCCGACGGCCGTCGGCCAACGCGTGCCGGCCCACTCGACCGCCCTCGGCAAGGT
The DNA here is from genome assembly GCF_049538275.1 of Rhodococcus sp. AB351. Lineage (NCBI taxonomy): Bacteria > Bacillati > Actinomycetota > Actinomycetes > Mycobacteriales > Nocardiaceae > Rhodococcus > Rhodococcus sp. AB351. Next base: position 860,282 of record NZ_JBMVFW010000001.1, on the reverse strand, counting down.
CATCATGGCGTACTCGGCGGTCTCGTCGCAGCACCGTCCGGACCGTGACCGGATTGCCTCCGGGACAGCACCTTCCGCACGGAGCCGCTTCGAGGACGAGCTGGCCCAGGTGCGTGATCGTGGCGCCGCATTCGACCGCGCCGAGGCGTTCCCCGGCATAGCCTGTGTCGGGGTGTCGATCGGTCCGCCCGATCACATGTACGGGAATCTCGCCGGGCTGTCCGTGTGCGCCCCCGTCAGCGTGCTGGATCACCACAAGATGATCGGACCGCTACGCGTTCTGGCCGGCGACATCTGGCAGCGCTGTGTCGCGTCGGACCTTTCGACGCACTAGCCGACGGGCGGTGGGCGCGGAACACATGTGTTCCGCGCCCACCGCTGTGATGTCGAGAGTATGGCGAGGGCCGAGGGTACGGATCAGCCTCGCTGCACGAACTCCACGAGATAGCCGTCCGGGTCGCGAACCGTGCCGATCACCATCCCGTAGGCCTCGAGTTCCGTTGCCGGTGCCTCCTCGACGCCACCGTGCCTACATGCGTCGGCCATCCTCTCCCTGACGTCGTCGGTGTTCAGCACGATCTTGACGAACATGTTGCCGTGTTCGTGTGGGGCCTCCCCCTCGATGCCGGTCGGCACGACGAGTTCGAGGCCCGCGGCACCGGCCCGGACGATCGACGCGCGGAATGTAGGGGTGTCCAGATCCTTGTCGTGCGCGAATCCGCATCCCCGGGTGTAGAACTCGGCAGATCTTTCCAGGTCGGCGACTCTCAGCGCAGTGAGCGAGAGCAACGTCGGCGCACCCGACTCCTGCACGGTCATCGCGTCTGGGACCCACCGTTGAAGTCCAGTGTCTGACCGGTGATTCCGCCCGCCTCGTTCGAGGCCAGGTAGGCGCAGAATGCGCCGACCTCGATGGGATCGCCCAGGCGGCCGATCGGGATCGTCCGGAGGATCTGCTCGATCATCTCCGGACTCATCTTCTCCTCGAGGTTCTTCTGATGCCCCAGTGCCACGATGTTCGCCGTCACGCCGTACTGCCCGGTCTCGGCCGCCAGGTGCCGGATGAACCCTTCGATTCCGCTCTTACCCGTTGCGTACATCGATTGATTGATGTTCTGACCCGTGCGTGCAGAACCCGACGAGATCTGGACGACCCGTCCCCAGCCGGCCTCGCACATCCCGTCGAGGGCGACCTTGATGCAGTTCATCGCGCCGTAGATGTTGAGATCGATCGGAGCGCGCCATTCCTCGGGCGACAACTCGCGGAACGGTTTGATGACGCGTCCTTCCGCGATGCCCGCATTGTTGACGACGATGTCGACGTGTCCGCCGAGTGTCTCCTCCGCCGCCCGTACACATTCGAGCGTGGCGTCGTAGTCGGTGACGTCGAAGGCCGCTGCGACCGCCGTGTTCCCCTCCTCGACGATCGCCGCGGCGACCTTCTCGGCGCGGTCCGGGAACAGATCGTTGACGATGACCGAGGCCCCCTGCCGCGCAAGGACCTTCGCGATTCCCTCACCGACACTCTGACCGGCACCGCTGACGAGCGCGATGCGTCCGGCAAGACTGAACACAGGTACTCCTTCCCGTCGAACATGATTCGACGAATCGTGATGTGAGCCAGTGCACAACAGAGAACCATTTATTGTCAACAGATATTGGATCCAATAATCGCTACGCATCTGTTACGGTCTCCGCATGACCCAGATCTCATCCGATCCTGAGCTGGGCGGCGGCCCGACGGAGCCGATTCTCTGTTCCGTCGCAGACGGTCTCGCCCGCATCACCTTGAACAATCCTCGTCGCAAGAACGCGATCACCCTGGACATGGCAGCCGAGATCTCGGCGTTCTGCGACCGCGTCGAACGGGATAGGACCATCGGTGCCGTGGTCGTCGACGCGAACGGAAGCTATTTCTGCAGCGGCGCCGACACTCGCGACCTCGCATCCTCGTCCACCGATCCCGCTTCTCCCGAAGCGGTACAACGCACGTCGGCGGTCTACAACGCCTTCGTACGCATCGGGTCGCTCCCGGTACCGACCGTCGCCGTGGTGACCGGTGGCGCTGTCGGGGCAGGTCTGAACCTCGCCATGGCCGCCGACATCATGGTGGTGACGCCCGAGACCGTCCTCGACAGCGGCTTCTCCGCTCGGAACATCCATCCGGGTGGCGGCCACATCTCCCTGCTGGGACGTGCGATGGGTTGGTCCGGCGCGATCGCCCTCGCAGCGTGCGGACAGTCCCTGAGCGGATCCGACGCCGTGGCACGAGGACTCGCCTACATCGCCGTGGCCGCCGAGGACATACCGGCGACCGTCGAGCAGCTCACCCGCACGGCCGCCGCCGATCCCGAACTGACGCGACGCATCATGACGAGCGCGCGCCTCGAACTCGGCCCACCCGCCGTGAGCTGGGAATCGGCGCTGGAGATCGAACGCGGCGTGCAGATGTGGTCGATGGCCCGGAAGGGCCACGCATCGTGGTCGTCGCGAGGACCGGGCCGCTCGTGACCGCCACTGGAACCGAGCACCTCGAGGACATCGACTCCGGGCTCGGGCACCTCCGCGCCGAGGTACGGGCCTTCTTGTCCCAGGAGATCAGCACGGGCCGGTTCGTTCCCGACACGGACAGCTGGATGACCGGGTTCGACCCCGACTTCAGCGCTCGTGTGGCCGGACGAGGCTGGCTCGGCATGACGGTCCCCACGGAGTACGGCGGGCACGGACGCAGTCCGCTCGAACGTTTCGTCGTCAGCGAGGAGATGCTCGCGCACGGCGCCCCCGTCGCGGCACACTGGATCGCCGACCGCCAGATGGCACCGAGCATCCTCGCCAACGGATCGGAAGAGCAGAAGCAGCGGTACCTTCCGGAAATCGCCTCGGGCCGAGCCTTCTTCGCCATCGGTATGAGCGAACCCGACGCAGGCTCGGATCTGGCCTCGGTTCGTACCCGCGCCGTCGACAACGGCGGTTCGTGGACGATCACCGGCACCAAGGTCTGGACCACCGGAGCCCATGTCGCGCACGCGATGGTGCTGCTCGCCCGCACCGACGGACAACCGGGCGACCGCCACAGCGGCCTGTCCCAGTTCGTCGTCGACCTCCCCCACCCCGACATCGAGATCCGTCCCCTGCGGAGTATCGACGGACAGGCACATTTCAACGAGGTCGTCTTCCACGGCGCGCAGGTGCCGGCATCGGCCCTCCTCGGCAAGCGCGGAAACGGCTGGACCCAGGTCATGGGTGAACTCGCGTTCGAGCGATCCGGTCCCGAGCGCTATCTGAGCACGATGCCCCTGCTGCGCGCATGGGCGGCCCACCTCGCGGAAACCGGGGCGACTCCCGCACAGAGACAGACCCTGGGCACTCTCACGGCCAGGGCGTGGGCTCTGCGCCGGATGTCCTTGCGGGTCGCGGCCGAGCTCACGGCCGGCCGCAGGCCCGACATCCTCGCAGCGATGGTGAAGGATCTCGGGTCGACCTTCGAGGGCGATCTGGTCGAAGCCGTGCGGGCTTCGAGCAACCTCGTCGCCCGGCGCGACGGGGCCGATCCGCTGGCGCGCATGCTGGCCCACAGTGTTCTGCACACACCCGTGTTCACCCTCAGGGGTGGCACCAACGAGATTCTGCGCGGGATCCTCGCGCGCGGATCGGGGGTTCGATGAGCGAGTTCACCACCGAGCTGGCGGAGACCACCGCGGCGATCATCGAGCACGTGGGGGTCGATCCGGCCACGCCTGCGGACGGCATGTCCGGTGCGCTCTGGACGCAGCTCGTGGACGGCGGCTTCGTCACCGTCGGCGTACCGGAAGCCGCCGGTGGGGGTGGCGCGACACTCGGCGACGCACTCGCAGTCGTGACGACCGCAGCGCGGCACGGCGCAGTGGTGCCCCTCGTCGAGCACGGCATCCTCGCAGCCTGGCTCGCCGCCACAGCCGGACACGAGTTGACCGCGGAGATCGCGACCGCGGCACGAGGTGACGAGCGATGCTCGATTCACCGCCGGGGCGACACCCTCCTGTTCGGCGGCACGGTGACGGATGTCCCCTACGCGGCCGACGCGGACACCCTCGTCGTGATCCTCCCTCCCGAGAACGGCACGGACGGTTCCTCGGTCGCCGTCGTGTCGATGTCCGGGGGCGGCGCCGACGTCTCGGCAGAAACCGACCTGACCGGTGTTTCCTACGCCGACATCGTCTTCCGGGACGCACCGGTCGTCTTCCACGGAAGTTCACCGGTTCCCCTCACCGAGTTCCGGCACCGTGGCGCTCTCGCCTACGCGGCCGCGACGGCGGCTGCAGCCACGGCAGTACGGGACCACACCGTTCGCTATGCATCCGAGCGCCTCCAGTTCGGGCGCCCGATCGCGAAATTCCAGGCCGTCCAGCAACAGCTGGCACAGCTCGCCGCCCGGACCACAATGATGGAGATCGCCGTCGACTCCGCGATCGCCACGCACGACGACCCGGAGATCGGCCCGCTCACGACAGCAGCCGCGAAAGTGGTGACCGCGATGTCCGCGCACTCCGTCGCTGCCGCCGGCCATCAGATCCACGGTGCCATCGGCACGACCTCCGAACACCACCTCGGCCGCTTCACCACCGCGTTGTGGAGCGGGCGCGACCGATTCGGCTCCGAGCAACTCTGGGCGGAGGACCTCGCGAGCCGGATCCTCGACGACGGCATCGACGTCTGGGACGTCGTCACCGGAACACGAACAGAGCACGACAGCGCATCGACGGCGTACAGGAGCCCGGCATGAACGTCTCCACCTCCCCCGGTCACACGCCCACATCGACGGCCGATTCCGCGATCGACGGTCGTGCCGCGTGGCGGGCGGCCGATCGCAGCACCGGAGTCGGCGCGCTCGCCGGACTCCGGGTACTCGACCTCAGCAGGGTCCTCGCCGGGCCGTACACGGCCCAGACCCTCGCCGACCACGGCGCCGAGGTGATCAAGGTGGAGGCGCCGTCCGGCGACGAGACACGCGGATGGGGACCACCTTTCGACGATTCCGGCGAGAGCAGTGCGTACTACGCGGGTCTCAACCACAGCAAGGACAACATCTGTCTCGATCTCCGGACCGACGCGGGCCGCGAAGTACTGTCGCATCTGCTGCGTGGCGCCGACGTGGTGATCGAGAACTTCAAGGCCGGCACCATGACTCGTTGGGGATTCGACTACGAGACCGTGCTCGCCGAGGAGAATCCCCGGCTCGTCTACTGCAGGGTGACCGGGTTCGGTGTGGACGGGCCGATGGGCGGACTACCCGGATACGACGCGGTGCTGCAGTCCTTCGGTGGCCTGATGAGCGTCAACGGCTATCCCGACGGCAATCCCTTGCGTGTCGGAGTTCCGATCGTCGACATCGTCGCGTCCCACATGGCGGTCAGCGGCATCCTGCTCGCGCTGAGGGAGCGAGACAGCAGCGGCCGCGGTCAAATCGTGGACATCACCCTGCTCGACTCGGTGATCTCGCTCCTGCACCCCCACGCATCGAACTGGGTCTCGAGCGGGAAGGTGCCCCAACGCACCGGCGACTACCACCCGACGGTCGTGCCGTATCAGGTCTTCGCTGCCCTCGACGGTGACTTCTTCATCAGTGCCGCCAACGACCGGCAGTTCCGCTCCCTGGTGACCGTCCTGGGCAGGCCGGATCTCGCCGACGACCCGCGATTCGTCTCCAACGGCGTGCGGTCGCAGAATCGCGACGAACTCGCGACCCTGCTCGGCGGTCTCGTCGCCGGATGGCGACGCGACGATCTCGCGGTCGAACTCGAACGCGCCGGTGTCGCGGCCAGCCCGGTCAACACCGTCGACCAGGCCCTCACTGCGCCCCAGACCGTTCACCGCGGGCTCTTCCTCGACACCGTCGACTATCGTGGCCTGGGTGTGCCGATAAAGCTCGGGCGGACGGCCACACGGACACCCAGGACGGCGGTTCCGCTCGGAACCGACACCGAAGCGGTGCTGTGTTCGATGGGATACAGCGCAGACACTGTCGCCGCTCTGCGGGCCACCGGCGCGCTGGGCCGTTCACGAACGACGCATGCGGGGACGACCCGGGAGGACGACGCAGGAGAGGACCGAGGTGAGCCCACGAGCGATGCGGACCGGTGACGACGTCACCGAGCCCGGTCCCCCAGCAACCGTTCGCGGCGCCGACTGGGTCGCCACCGAGATCGAGCGGATGATCGTCACCGGTGATCTGCTCCCCGGCCAACCGATCCGTCAGGAGCAGATGGCAGAACGGCTGGGAGTCAGCCGGCTCCCGATCCGGGAAGGACTACTCCAGCTCGCCTCGCAGGGGCTCATCGAACATCGCCGCAACGCCGGGTACACCGTCGTCCGGCTCGAGCAGTCCGAGTTCGACCAGATCTACCTGATGCGCGATGCCCTCGAACGGGAGGTCCTGGCCTCCCTCCCCGCCTTCGACGCCGCCGCGCTCGCCGAGATCCGCAGGCTGGGCGAGCGCGTCGCCGAGGCGGCACAACGTGGAGACCTGCTGGAGATGCGCCTGGCGAACCAGGATTTCCACTTCGCCATGTTCGACCGCTCGCCGCTCGGTCTGGTCGTCTCGGAGATCCGCCGGTTGTGGCGACTCGCGATGCCGTATCACGCGGCGTATCTCTTCGATGCCGAAGTGCGCCGACGTGTGATCGCGGAACACGATGCGATGATCGACGCGCTCGCCGACCACGACAACGAGCGTCTGATCGGCCTGATGAACGAGCATCGCCGCGGCGGTGAAGCCGGCACGAGCATGCTTCTGCGGAACACCGCTCGCGGAGGTTCGTGACTCGGCACCCCACGGGTGACGGCCGGCCCGGGGCAATCACGCCGGGCCGGCCGATCGGGTCACCTCATGCCGTTCGAACAGCCCCCAACAGCTTCTTCAACGGAACCGTCTCGTCCGAGAGCAGTTCCCGGGACGGCCGGTGCCCACGTGCGAGCGCGGACCGCAGTGCGACGAAGTCGGCGGGCGCGTTGACGCATTCGGCGGCGAGCAGGCGGTCGTCCTCGAAATAGAGCGCGACGCGGCGCCGAGGCTTGCTCGGATCGGTACGGACCAGCATCTCCGTGTGCCCGCCGATCATTCCGACGATCTGCAGTTTCCACGGTCCCTGGTCGGACCAGAACCACGGCACGGGCTGTTCGACTGCCTCACTTCCGAGCAACGTCGCAGCTGCCACGTTCGCCTGCTCGGTGGCGTTGTCGACGGATTCGAGACGTACCCGGGTTCCCTCACCCCTCGTCTGCACCGTGCAATCACCGATGGCGAGGATTCTCCCGTCCGAGGTCACACAACGCTCGTCGACCAGGACGCCACGATCGCAGGCGAGGCCGAGTTGTTCTGCGAGTTCGGTGCGCGGTTCCGCACCGACCCCTACGAGGACCGTCGCTGCGGCGATCTCGCGACCGTCGTCGAGACGGACCGCACGTACCCGATCACCGTCGAGTGGGATCTCGACGGGTTTCGCATCGAGGACGACGTCCACGCCCATCTCCCGGTGCGCCGCGAGCAGGAACTCGGCCGTTCCTGCTCCGACAGCACGACCCATCAGCTGCCGGCCCGCTTCCACCACCGTGACAGCGACACCCAGTCCCCGGAGTGTGGCGGCGACCTCGAGTCCGACGAAACCACCGCCGATGACCACGACCGGTCCGGCAGTGACACGTTCCGCCAGTCGGTGTGCATGGTCGAGTCCACGCAACACCAGGACATCCCGGTGGTCGGAACCGGGAATCGCCAATCGTCGTGCCCGAGCGCCGGTGGCGAGCACGAGCCGATCGAAGGCGCGCGTCCCGACGGACCCGTCGGAGCGCTCCAGGTGCAGCGTGACGCCGTCGGCGTCACGTTCGACCCGGCGGACGGTTGTACCCAGCAACACTTCGATCTCGTTGTCCGAGTAGTGACCTTCCGCACGTAGCATCAGCCGGTCCGGCGTCGACTCCCCCTTCAGCCATGCCTTCGACAAGGGCGGCCTGTGGTAGGGCGGATGCGTCTCGTCGCCGATCAACGTCAGAGGTCCGGTGTACCCGCCGGACCTGAGCCGATCGGCCAGTTGCACCGCCGCGTGCGAGGCACCGACGACCACCACACTGCGTGGTGGTGCGCCGGTGCCGGCCCGGTCGCCGGTCATCTCACGCCTGTTCATCGGGGATCGTCACGTGCAGGTCGACCCCCTCGCGGAGAATCAACTGGCACGACAGTCGTGACGAGTCCTCGCGATCACTCGCGGTGCAGTCCAGCATGTCGTCCTCGTCCTCCGAAGGAGCATCGAAATGATGCCGGTCCTCTTCGGCGAGGTAGACATGACAGGTCGCGCACGACAGCGAACCGCCGCACTGTCCGACGATCCCGGACACACCGTTGCGGACGGCTGTCGACATCACGGAATCGCCGGGCACACCGTCGATCACGCGTTCCGTCCCGTCCGGTTGGACATAGAACACCTTGGGCATGTCGGGTCCCTACCAGGTGACGGGGAGATCGACGATGGGCTGTGTGAGGTTGTCGTTGTCCACCACTGCCTCACCAGCGAGCCTGAGGCCCGGGAGCCGCTTGAACAACTCGGTGATCGCGACCTGCATCTCCATCCGCGCCAGTGGTGCTCCGAGGCAGTGGTGCAGGCCGTAACTCAACGTCAGGTGCGGGTTGTCCTTTCGACGTACGTCGAAGGTACCGGGGTCCGAGACTGCGACCGCGTCGTGATTGACCGAAGCGGGATCCACCAGCACGGCCTCCCCCTCGGCAATGACCTGGCCGTCGATCTCCACGTCCTCGGTGGCGACGAACGGAACGAGCCCCCCGCCTCCTGCAACGGTGTCGTAGATGGACATACGGCCGTTGCGGAGGATCTCCTCGACAGCAGTGGGTGCCACGGCATCGACATCCTCGAGGAGGACCGCCAGCTGGTCCGGGTTCTTCAGGAGCGACAGGACACCGGAGCAGATGAAATTCGCCGTGTTGTCGAAGCCTGCCACGATGAGGATCATCGCGATGGGAAGGATCTCCCCGTCGGTGAGCGAATCGTCCTTGTCCGGCGCGTTGGCCAGATCGCTGAGGAGGTCCTCCCGGGGATTCTTGCGCCGATCCTCGATCAGAGCACTCAGGTACATGAAGAGTTCGGTCATGTTCTGCACGACCTCGTCCTCGGGCATGTTCGCCACCGCGAGCGTGGCAGCGCTCCACTTCTGGAACTTCGGACGATCCTCCGGCGGAACGCCCAGCAGGTTGGACAGCATCTGGATCGGCAACGCCACGGCGTAGTCGCTGACCAGATTCGCCGGCGCACCCTTGTCCACCATCTCGTCGATGAGCTCGTTCGCGAACTCGACCGCAGATTCCCGCATGGCGCGCACGCGCTTCGGGGAGATGGACTTCTGTACGAGTTTGCGAAGTTTGGTGTGGTGCGGCGGATCCTCGAACTGGATCGTCGACTTCAGGAAGTCCGGGAACTCCACGAAGTAGGGCACGGCCCGCTCACCGGTCCGGAAGGGCTTCCGAACGAAGCGGGGATCGCTGAGCATGTCGCGGGCTGCAGCGTTCCGGTGGATGACCCAGACGTCACCGCCGATCGGCATCGTCATCTTCGTCATGGGCCGCTCGGCCGAGATGGCGACGTACCGCTGGACGGCATCCTGCGGAGGGACGGCCGCGAACGGGTAGGAGGTGTCGACCACCCGGCCGGTGGGAGTCGTGGACGTTTCCGTTGAGCTCACTGTAATTCTCCTGGGGCTGAACCGATGTCGGGAGATTCCGCTCAGGACGAAGCGGGAACCTCGGCGGGGGCGACGACCTGCGGCGCAGCGTCGGCGGTGATCGCCATGATCTCCTCGAACCGCTCGGCCACCGTCTCGACCGTCAGATCGGGGTCGTGGATGCCCACCGTGTTGACCAGAGCGAGACGGTTGACGATGCCGCCGGCGACGTTGAACACCTCACCGGTGACGGTGCAGTCCGGGTGGACCAGGTATGCAGCGACCGGAGCGACATGCTCGGGGCGCAACTGGGTGCGCATGTACTCCATCACCTCGGGCGACAGGGTGTCCGCAGACGCCTCGGCCATCCGGGTGCCCGCGCCGGGAGCGATGGCGTTGACCTTCACCCCCGAGGCGAGACCTTCGACCGCCAGGTTCCGGGTGAGGCCGAACAGTGCGCCCTTCGATCCGCCGTAGTGCGACATGTCCGGATTGCCGAGCATCGCTTGGGAAATGGTGTTGACCACGCGACCGGCCGGCGACTTCAGCAGGTGCGGCCAGGCCGCACGGCACAGCCGGAGCGCACCGAAATAGTGGACGTCGAGATGACGCTGGTACTCCTCGTAGGGAACCTCGTCGAACGGTGCGGTACGCACGATGCCCGCGTTGTTGATGACAGCGTCGAGCCGGCCGAATTCCGCCAGGGCGATGTCGACGAGTGCGTTGGCGCCTTCCTCCGTCGAGACGTCGGCGGCACATGCCACGGCACGTCCACCCGCCGCGGTGATCGCCGCGGCGACCTCCGCTGCCGGGTCGTCGCCGTCGACGCCGGAGCCGTCGATGGTGGCACCCAGGTCACCGACGACCACTGCGGCACCACGCGCGGCCAGCAGTTCGGCGTGGGCGCGGCCGATTCCGCGACCTGCTCCGGTGATGACGACCACGCGGTCGTTGAAATCCAATGTCATGATGTGTCCTCGGATGGTGGGAAGTGTCGGAGTCAGGGACGGGTGTCGCCGCCGCTCACGGAAACGTCGGCGGCCCAGATGGTTCCCAGTGCTTCCCGGGCGGACTTCTCGAAGTCGAAGACCTCGACACCGACGGTCATGTAGAGCGTGGTGCGGTCGGGGCCACCGAGCATGCAGGCCGAGGCGACGCCGTTCTCGAGCGGGACCGGAACGGCGTCGGTCATGCCGTCCTCGGTGAAGCGGGCCACGTAACCGCTGCCGGGCATCGCCGCCCACACGCCGCCCTCGGTGTCGAGTCCGATTCCGTCGGGAAGGAACGGGCAGGCGGCGAACGGACGAGGATTGGACAGTGATCCATCGGCGGCGCGGTCGATGACCGTCAGTCTCTGCGCCGTCACCTCTGCGGTGTAGACCTTCGTTCCGTCCGCGCTGATGGTAATGCCGTTGGCGCACATGAGCGGTCCGACCTCATCGGCCGTGGACACGGTCCCGTCGGGCTCGACGACGATGATCGGGGACGCCACCGGCTCGGCACCGGCGAACAGGTCGAATCCGAGCTGGGTGACGTATGCGCGGCCCTCCGCGTCGACGACCATGTCGTTGATGGGGGCCGGCGCGAGTGCGGAGACATCGGCGAGTACCTCGAGGTCGTCGGGCCCCTTCCCGCCGTGGACGAGGACGAGCTTCTCACGCATGGAGGTGACGATCAGCCGGCCGTCCGGGAGCCATCCGAAACCGCCGAGGTGGATCGGAACGTCGGTCCCTGCACGACGGCCCGACGCGTCCACGACGACCGTCGCGTTGCCGTCGGCGTCGAGGGTTTTCAGTGTCGAGGTGTACATGTCGGTGAACCAGAGGGCGCCGTCGTGCCAGCGCGGGCACTCGGGCCACGAGAACCCGCTCGCGATCGTGCGGGGTTCGACGATGCGCGCCTTCGCCTCTGCGACAGCGGCGGCGGTGTCGGCAACTACGTTGGTCATGTCGTGCCTTCCAGTGAGAGGGACCGGGCGCAGATGTCCACGGTGGTTCTGCCAACGCGACGAGGACGACCCGGGAGAGGGCCGTGAACTACGTCACAACTACGTTCACGAGGGACATTAGGTCCCGGAAAATCCCGCATACGGGGTGCATCCCGCTGAGCGGTCAGCTTCCTTTCGCGGGCGTGCCGAGCACGCTCTTCATCTGCCCGGCGACGAGATTCGTCGTCCACCGGGGCACAAGACGGACGAGTCGATCGAGGACGTTCGCGTCCTGGCCGATGACCACGCGGAAGCTGCCCTTCTCCATTCCGGAGACGATCAGCTCCGCCGTCCGCTCGGGTGTCGTGGCACGCACCTTGCGACCACCCGCGTCGATCATCTTCACGCCCGAGTTGCCGCTGAGATTCGTACTGATGTTGCCGGGGAAAACCGTCGTGACCACCACGCCGGTGCCCGAGAGTTCCTGGTACAGACCCTCGCTGAACTGTTTGACCGCTCCCTTGGAGGCGCCGTAGACCGTCTGGCCGGCGAACGGGACGAGACCGGCCAGACTGGCGATGTTCACCAGCGAGGCCTCCGGTCGCTGCCGGAGCTCGGGCACGAATGCCAGGCACATGTTGACCACGCCCCAGAGATTGACCTGCAGAACGCGTTCGATCTCGCTCCGTTCGAGTTCGAGGACCGGGACGAACCGGTGGATGATGCCGGCAACGTTGACGAGACCGTCTATCCGTCCATGTTCGGCGAGGACGGCTGCGGGCAACGCATCCACCGCCACCCGATCCGTGACGTCCACGACGTGCAGCGAGACCTTCGCGTTCCGGTCACCGGTGAGTGCCTGCGTCTCGCGCAACCACTCCTCTTTCAGATCGACGAGCGCGACCCGGGCTCCCCGTTCGAGCAACGTCAACGCTGTCTGCCGTCCGATACCGTTTCCGGCTCCCGTGACGACGACGACCTTCCCGTCCAACCGCATGCGACACCTCTCCCTGTCCGGTGGCGCACCGCGCGACACCACCCGTCTCTTCGTCTACCGGGCAGACGTCCTCGGATGTTCGGAGCCGACCGCACAGCGGGAGACCGAATGTGGTTCCTCCTCGGATCACGTGTCCGCGGTGGCCCGGCTCTCCTTGCCGTTGTGCTGCACGGAGCCGTTGTGCTCCACGGATCCGTTGTGCTGCACGGACCCCAGATAGGCGTGTTCGATCCGGCTGGGATCGGCGGCGAGCGATGCCGCGTCCTCCGACAGCACCACCGACCCGTGCACCAGTACGGCGGCACGGTCGGCGACATCGAGCGCAAGGCGCACATGCTGTTCGACGAGGAGCACGGACATCTCCCGCTCCTCCACCAACCGCCGTAGCACCGAAAGGATCTCGTCGACGATCACGGGGGCCAGGCCCATACTCAGTTCGTCGATCAGCAGCACCTTGGGCCGCTGGAGGATCGCCCGGGCGATCGCCAGCATCTGCTGCTCGCCACCCGACAGGCGACCCGCGGCGACACGGAGCCGCTTCTCCAATGCGGGGAAGTATTCGAGCATCTCGTCGACGGCACCGGAACGTCGACGGCGATCGTGTACCGCGAGCCGGACATTGTCGGTAGTGCTCAGTTCCCGGAAGAGTGCCCGGTCGTCGGGGACGAGGACCATTCCCGAACGCACGGCATCACGCGGCCGGCCCGGAACCACATCGAGTCCGTCCACGACCACGTCGCCACCGAACCGGGGTAGCAACCCGGCGAGGGAGAGCAAGAGCGTGGTCTTGCCGGCTCCGTTCGGTCCGAGCAGGCAGGTGATCGTTCCCTTGTCCACACGTAGGTCGACGCCCCGGACGCAGGGACGCTGCGGTAGGTAGCCCGTCGAGAGATTCCGAATCGTCAGTCCGCTCACGAGAGCGCCTCCTGGGGATCGAGGGCCGGTGCGGCCGCAGATGCGGGAACCGTGTCGTGCCCGGTCTCCGCCGGACCGGGTGGCAGGCCCAGATACGCGCTGATCACAGCTTCGTCGGCCCGGACTTCCTCCGGCGTACCGCATGCGATCACCCGTCCCAGATCCAGGACGACGACGCGGTCGCAGATCGTGAGGACGAGTTCCATGTCGTGATCGACGAGCAGGATCGACGTACCGGCGTCGCGAGCGGCGCGGAGCCGGTCGCCGAGCCAGCGGCTCTCGGAGCTGTCGAGGCCTGCGGCCGGTTCGTCGAGCAGCGCCACTGTCGGCGACGAGACCAGCACACGGGCCACCGACACCAACTGACGCCTGCCTTGGGACAGGGTCGACACCTCGGCATCCGCGACATCCCCGAGACCCACCGTGTCGAGGACCCTGCGCACCCGCTCCGAAACCGCTACCGCGGAGGACTCGTGTCCCCTCGCCGCGCCGACGGTCACGTTCTCGACGACCGACAGGTCGTCGTACAGTTCGACGTCCTGGAAACTGCGGCCGAGCCCTCTCCTGCTGAGGCGGTAGGGCCGCAGATCGCTGACGTCCTCCCCGTCCAGGACGACGGCACCGGTCGCCGGAGCGAAGCCGGTGACGGCGTCGATGACGGTGGTCTTTCCCGCACCGTTCGGCCCGATGAGCCCGACGATCTCTCCGGCACGGACATTGAAGGAGACCCCGGACACCGCGTGCACCGCACCGTATTTCACATCGAGGTTCTGCACGGACAGGAGCGGGCCACCCGTCTTCGACGCCGGCACCTGCGCGGCCACCGGTTCGACCTCGCGGGCGTCCGCTGCTCCGTCGAGGGACGTCCTCCGCCTCGACGGCCAGGGGATCCGTGGCAGCTTCCCGGCGATACCGTCCGGATTGACCATGATCGTGACGATGAGCAGAATTCCGCTGATCACCGCGTAGTAGTCACCGACGTGCAGGAACCGGTCGACGAGCAGGAACAGCAGTCCGCCGGGCGCGATGATCCCGGCCAGCACTGCACCCGTGATCGACGTGATGCCGGCGATGTACATGATCGCGAACAGGGTGATTCCGAGGAACACCGTGAAGGGTTCCGGTGTCGCCAACGTCTGTTGATACGCCATGAGCGATCCGGCGAGTCCGGCAAGAAAGGCGCCGATGGCGAATGCCGCCAACTTCGTTCGGGGGACGTCGATTCCGGATGCCGCGGCAGACCGCTCGTTCGCCCGGACCGCGAGCATGTCGGTCCCCAGGCGGCTGCGCCGTAGCCATGCCACCCCGAGTGCCGCTGCGACGAGCACCGCCAGGCACATCAGGGCGAAGGCGAGTCGTGGATAGCCCTCCCCCGCACCGATCCCCAGATCGAATCCGAACAACCGAGGGCTGTCGACGGGAGCACCCGCGACACCGCCGTTGAGTTGCGGGTTGCGGAACCAGAACGCTTCCAGGAAGACCGCCAGCGCCAACGTGACCTCCGTGAGGGGCAGACCGCGCACCCGAAGGGCCGGCAGCCCGATCACGATACCGATCACCATCGCGAACAGCGCACCGATGAGCGGCGCGAACGGGAACGGGATCCCGAGATGCGTGTTGAGGACACTGATCGAGTAGGCACCCACTCCTGCGAGCGTGAGCTGCGCCAGCGACACCTGCCCGGTATAGCCGGTGACCACCACCTGGGACAGTGCGATCACGGCGAAGATGATGCTGCTGATGATCGCGGCGCGATAACTGCCCCCAGTGACGAGCAGCGCGACGACGGCGATCGCGACGGCCACGAGCGCGGGAGCGAGGATCCGCTCGGGACGAGGCGCGTGACCGAGCCTTTGGCGGACGACACTGCCGCGATCGGGCAGCGGTCGTCCTTTGAAGACGAGGAAGACGAGGATCAGCAACAGCGGGATGGCCTCCGCCGCACCTGCTCGCGGGAACCAGTCGAAGGTGGCCTGCAGGTTCGTGGTCTCCGCTTGCAGCGCCCCGATCACGATTCCTGCAACCACGGTCAGCCAGATCGACCGGAAGTTCCCGACGAGGGTCGCCGCGAGGGCGGGAACGATGAACATCGAGTACGCAACGGGATTCAGGGCCACGATCGGCGCTATGAGGATGCCACCGAGGCCGGCCACCACGGACGACAGTGCCCAGTTGCTGAACGCGATCCGATCCGGTGAAAGACCCGTCAGGTAAGCACCCTTCTCCGACTCGGCCGCCGCCTCCGTCGCGATTCCGAAGCGACTGAACCGGAACACCAGTGTGGCCACCAGAGCTATCGCGATGATCGTGGCAGCCAGCCAGATCCGGTCGGTCGGCGCCTGCCGGGCGCCGATAGCGATGCTGTCGAGAGCGAAGATCGGTTCCACAGCCACGATCTCGGTCCCCACACGCAGGGCGATCAATGCCTGCAGCACGATCATCAGACCGATGGACGCCACGGCCTTGGCGATCACCGGTGCGTCACGGAGCGGCCGGAAGATCAGAGCATAGAAGATCAGGCCGAGCAGCGCCGCGATCACGAGCGACAGGGCCATCGCCGGGGCGACCCCGAGCGGTCCACCGAGATCGACCGTTCGGGGCAGCCCCGGAATCGGGACCATCAGCTCACCCGTACGCAACAACGCATACGTGTAGGCGGTGTAGAGGGCCACGGCACCGGTGGCGAAGTTGACGACGCCGGAACTCTTGAACGTCATCACGAGTGCCAGCCCGATGGCTGCGTACACGGCTCCGTTGCCGAGACCCAGTACGAGATAGGCGAGATGGTCGGTCATGTCGTGTCCTTGTGGGATTCGGCCGGTCCGTCAGCCCGTGACCGTGAGGTCGACGGGAATACCCTGATCGTCGATCTCACCGATCAGCATCTGCGACGAGCAGATCGACGGCATCATCGGGAATGCGGTTCCGTTGCAGGTGAAGGTGATTCCTCCGCCGGCGGGCATCTCGACGTTCTCACTGGTCCGAAGTGCCTCACGGATGGATGCCGCGTCGACCTCCCCGGTGATGCCGTCCGTTGCGCCGGCAAGAGCCATCACGGTCTGGTAGCCGGTCGAGCCGTATCCCGTCGGGGACAGGTCAGGGGCGTACTCGGCGAGAATCGACCGGAACAGTACGGTGTCCGGCCGGTCCGACAGCGCATCCGTCGCGGTGATTCCGATGTTGCCCTTGACGTTGTCGATACCGATCGCCTTGACCACGTTCTCGTCCAGGCAGGTCGGGATCAGCACCTTCTTCACGGTCGGCGCTGTCGTCTGCACGGCCTTCAGCACCGAAGTGCAGGTGGCGGCGTCGCCGATGAAGCTGACCCCATCGGGGTTGTCCGCCAGCCCGGCTGTCACCACGGGGGTCGGATCCGGAATGCCCAGAGCGACCGGAACCACGTCCAGCCGAACTCCGAAGCCCTCGAAGATCGGCTTGCCCATCTGGTCGATCATCGCCGCGATTCCACCGCCGTCACTGGCGAACATCGTGAACGTCGACATCCCTTCCTGCTGCGCTGCCGTCGCGGCCGCGGTCAGTGTTCCGGGAAGGCCTGCGGACAACGATGCAACCTCGGGTGAGGTCAGTTCGATCGGTGCGACACCGTTGAGCGTGACGTACGGGATACCTGCCCCGATGACGATCGGAACGATCGCCGGGCCCATCGATGTACCGGGCGACAGCACGGCCGCCACCTGCTGTTCGACGAACTGGTTCGCGCAGGCCGTCGCCGACGTGGGCTCCTCCTGCTGCTTGCAGACGACGAGATCGACCGGCCGGCCCGCGAGTCCGCCACCGTTGTTGTTGAGGTACTCGACCGCGGCCTCGGCTCCCTCACGCATCTCCGGCAGCGATACAGCGGCACCCCCTTCGGTCGAGACGAAACCGATCTTCACCGGTTCGCCGGTCGCCGGGTCGCTCGGCAGGGCGGAGGTGGACGAGACCGCCGCCGCTGTGTCGTCCTGCGGTTCGTCGCTTGCACATGCTGCGAGGCCGAACATTCCGGCGAGCAGCAATGCGCTCGTTCCCGCAACCGTCCGGAACTGTCGATTCCGACCGCTCGAATTCATAACGCGGACTCCTTCAGAGGATGGTGATGTCCGACCGGACGAGATGCCGGACACATTTCTTCTCGCCCAGTGATCTGCATCACCCCCGACGTGGGCGCTGAATTATGTGCGCACGCTCGAGGCCGGTGGACGGCGGTCTCCCGTTCAACGGGAGGAGCATCCGGGCGGTCCGTTCAGCGGGAGATGCGAGTTCTGTTGCCGACGTCTGCCGTCATTCTCCACTCGGGAGTTCCTCGCCCCGCTCGTCGCGTGCAACTTCTGCTTCATCACCGGGACCGGTCCGACAAGGAGATCTATGAGCAAGCCCCCGCGTTTCGCTTTCACGAAGATATTCGTCGACGACATCGAGACCGAAGCCGCTTTCTATACAGCAGTTTTCGGCATGAGGGAGAAGAACCGACTCACCGTGGGGCAAGGGAAGGACGCCGTGGAGGAGATCATCCTCACCAGCGACCGGGGTGATGACTCCTCACTGATCGTGTGGCGGTACGTCGAGCGAGCCACTCCCCCGGCGGGAGAGGCCGTGCTCGGATTCGACGTGGCCGACGTCGCCGCCACCGTGCGTACGGTCGAGGAGGCCGGCGGGACCGTCGACACACCGATCGAGAAGATGTCCGACCTCGGGTTCGCCGTCGCCTTCGTCAAGGATCCCGAGGGACACCTCATCGAGATCACCCAGAAGCTGTAGACAGCCGACCATCCGAGCCAGGGTGCATCCACGCTGCCGGCACGGCGACTCGGCAACGAACCCATGCCTCGGCGCCACTCTCCCGTGTCCAGCGCGGGCAGGACACGGGAGAGCGAGCTCTCATCGCACTTCGAGAGGAGCTTCCGCCGGATAGCGGCCGGGTGCCATCTTGTAGAACTCGGTCAATGCCGCCACGAACGCCATGTCGTTCATCGGATCGCCCGGCTCGTCGACGGCATGACCCTTGGCACGCATGTCGTCGATCAGGATGCCGAAGACCTTGTCGGGGGTCAGGTCGTCGGTATGGTCCTGGTAGCGGCGGACGTCGTCGATGTCGTCGAACAGCAGAGCCGTGTAGTGGACGAGCAGCCGCATGTCGGCCTCGCCGAAACGGCGGATCTCCTCGTCTCCGTTGCGGACCGACCACTCCGCGTCCCCGACGGCGTGCAATCGGGTGGTCATGTCCAACTCGGGATAGTCACGCTGATCCCTTGCCCCGTTGGATTCTCTGCGGTGGTACATCCGGGAGTTGTCCGTGAGGAATGCGGTGTTCCAGAACGGGGCCGCGATCCGAGCAGGGTCCTCGTCCGGTCCGTCCGGCCAGTACGTGAAACCCCCGTCGATATCGGACCGGTTGAAATACGTGAGGACCTGGGCCGACTTGACCTCCCACGAGTCGAAGAGGCCGGATTTCGACATGATCGCCAACAGCCAGATCGGCGTGTTGAACAAGCCCATGCCGCGGAACACAGCAGTGTCGAAGTGTCCCGGATCGTAGCTGTGCGACGGCCCGCACAGGTTGAAGAGCAGGTCGTGCACCATGCCGTACTTCGCTCCGTGGAGCGACCGTGCGGTGTCGAGAAGCTTACGCCCGAAGTAGATGTCGTGTAGTTCGGGATAGAAGACCACGCCGTCGTTGCCGAGGAATCCCCGGAACACCGGTGCGACGAAGTCCGACAGTGTCGCGTCCGCTTTACGATCCTTCCCACCGGAGATCGCGAGATACTCCTCGGTCGACGAGAAATGATGAGCAAGGATGAGACGCCACGGGCCGTTCTTCCGGATCACGGAGAAGATCGTCTCGATCTCCTCCGGTGTGTAGAAGTTCTCGATCACGGACGGTGGCGCCACGGGAATCATCGGATGACGCTCGAGGGTGGTCATTGGGGCTCCTCTCTGCCGCGGCATCAGCCCCGGCGGAACGGTGATCCGCGTGACAGTAAGCACTTTCGATCGCATCGAATCTGACGGATTCCGAAGAGCGGGAGGGTTTCCCGTCGAGATCGCCTGCCTTCTACCCACGTGCAGCGGCGGCACCTGCCCGACGGCCGAAGAAGCTGCCGTCGCCGAGACTGGCACCGCTCACGTAACCGCCGGCACAGACGCCTGCGGTGCACCGCCCGGCCGCGAAGAGACCCGGTATCGGCTCTCCCGAGATGTGCAGCACGCGGGAGTCCGTGTCCGTCTTCAATCCGCCCAGGGGGAACCCGCTCGTCATACCTCTCAGGTCGAATGCGGCGATCGGCGTTCCGATCGGCCGCACCCATTTCTCGTTCTTGGAGAACAGCGGGTCGGATCCGTCCTCGGCGTGCATGTTGTAGACACTCAGTGTCGAGGTCAGCGTTCCGGCAGGGAGGCCCATCTCCGCCTCGAGTTCTGCGGCCGTTTCACATACCCACGTCGGTTGCGGACCGGCCGACACCCCTCCCAGCACCTCGTCGTACGCGCGTTGATCGAGGATCAGGAAGGCTTCGTTGTTCTGATGGAAGAGCATCGCCTGCCCGATCCGCCCCGGATAGGTGTCTTCCGTGATGAACCGCTGTCCGTGCGCGTTGACGATGATTCCGCGCACCATGAGCTGAGGTGACGTGTGGACGGCGACCTCGGCAGCATCCATGTGCGCCGTCGCAGCACCGAGCGCTTGTCCGATCCGGATCGCCCGACCGTCGTGAGCGTCGATCGCAGATCCGGGCCGCCCGAGGAGGGCCGGCACGTGATCGCGCACCATCTCCTCGTCGAATGCGAAGCTCCCCATTGCGAGCACGACACCGCGGTGGGCGCGGATGGTGATCGTCGTGCCGTACCTGCGCGCGACCACACCCACGACCCGGCCGTCGTCGTTCACGACCACCGTCCGGACCCGAATGTCGTACTCTGCTTTCACACCCAGTTTCTCGGCTGTCTCGGCGAGGGGCTTCATCAGCATGTACCCGCCCCCGCGCTCACCGGTCTTCTTGTTGTCCATCTTCGGTAGATGTCCACGCGGAGCCGGAGGAATCACGCCCGCGAACGGTGCTGCGTTCTCGCCTCCGGAGTACATCAGCCCTTCGTCGTGCGCCGGCTCCCAGCCGGGCTCGCCCCAGAACTCCTCCTTGAACGGAACCCCGGCTTCGACCAGCCAGTTGTAGTGGTCGACACTGCCCTCGCAGTACGCGTCGACCTTTGCTTCGTCCACGGCGGGGCCCAGCGCAGCCTTCATGAATGCCTTCATGTTCTCGACCGTGTCGTCGAAGCCGCACGCCTTCTGCAACGGTGTTCCGCCGCCGAGGTAGATGAATCCACCTGCCATCGATGCTGCGCCGCCCCAACCGCCGGACCGCTCGAGGACGAGGACGTCGGCGCCGACACGCGCAGCCTCGACAGCAGCACTGACACCGGCAATTCCGTAGCCGGCGACAACGACGTCTGCGGAGAGATCCCACGTCGAGATCTCGGATTCGGGTACGGGACGCACGGAATCGTCGGACATCGTGTTCTCCTCGAAGTAGCGGAAGGGCACTCGGCCGCACGGTCCCACTCTTCCGGCGCAAATGGGACGAAGTCTCCCGCTCAGCGGTCGATGGGCGCCGCATCCACGGCGGTGCCGCCGACACTCGTCCCGAATCGGTTCGATCGGCGTGAACCGACGAAGAACGAACGTTTCACCGCATCGGGCGGTGAAACCACCCTCGTCTCAGGAGGACAACGGATGTCCGATCCCTCGACCCCGCCCGCCGATGATCGCCGCGACAGCGCAGTGGTGACCAGGTCCACGACCTTCGTCATCGCTGCCCTGGTCCTGGCGGAATGCGTGAGTGCCTTCGAAGCCGGGATGATCTTCATCGCCCTGCCACGGTTCGGCGAGATCTTCGATGCACCGGCCTCGACGACCGGATGGGCGGTGACCGCCTACATGCTCGTCGCCGCGACGACAGCGCTCGTGGGTGGCCGCCTCGGCGACATGTACGGCCGCAAGAAGGTCCTGATCATCGCGATGATGGTGTCGACACTCGGCTCCGTCATCAGCGTCTTCGGCGATTCGATGGGCGCGATCATCCTCGGCCGAGGTGTGCAGGGCGCCGCCGGCGCGATCCTGCCGCTCTGCTACGGGCTTGCACGAGAAGCACTCCCGCCGAGCAAGGTGGCCCTCGCTGTGGGATACATCAGCGGCGCGGCCCTGCTGGCCGGATCGGGTGGCTATTTCGTCGCGGGAGTACTGCTCGATGTGGCCGACTGGCACATGATCTTCGTCTTCGCCGCCGCGCTCGCCGTCGTGGCGTCCGTGGTCGCAGCGTTCGCCCTACCCGGCACCCACACGCGCACGGACCTCCCCCGGTTCGACTATCTGGGTGCTGCACTGCTGACCCCGGGCCTGGTGGCCCTCCTCTACGGCATCACGCAGGGACCGACCTGGGGTTGGGCCGGTTTCGGCGTTCTCGCCCTCATCATCGGGGGGCTCGTCGTCCTGAGTGTGTGGACCGTGTGGGAGTTGCGCCTGGCAGAGCCCCTCGTGAATCTCCGGGCACTGGCAACCAAGCGGATGACTCTCAATCTGATCGCCGTCGCGGTTCTGGCGCTCGGCCCGGTCGGAGCCGTCCAGATCGTCACTCCCCTGATCCTGCAGGCTCCGACCTCCATGCCCGTCGGACTCGGCATGTCGGCAACCGTGGCAGGTCTCATCGGCGGCATCGGGGCCATCGTCGGATTCGCGGCGTCCCCGATAGCGGGGATGGTCGCAGGGCGCTGGGGTGGCCGGACCGCGTTCTTCATCGGAGCAGCTCTGTTCGCCGTGGCCAACCTCCTGATTCTCGTGGGTCACAAGTCGCTGCCCGTCATGATCGCCGTCTTCGTCGTTGCCGCTGTGGCAACAGCGTTCGCCTACACCGGCTACCCGAAGATCGTCATCGAATCCGTGCCGGAGGACGTCACCAGCGTCACGACCGGAGTGCTGGCCACAGCCCGACAGGCGTTCTCCGCCATCAGCGTTGCGATCGTGTCGGTCATGCTCTCGCTGTGGACCGTGCCGGACACCACCATGCCGACATCGGCGTCGCTCGACCTGGCGGTCGGCTGGTTCGTGTTGTGCTCGCTGATCGTGGCGGCGATCTGTTTGTTCATCGGCCGGCCGCAACAGGCGCAGGCCGTCGACTCGCCTGTGAGCGACGGCCGGGACGACGCCGACATGTCCGGCGCCGCAGTCTGAAAGCGCACCCGGCGTGGGCCCGTTCGTTCCTCCGGGAAAACCCTCCCGCGAAGCGGGATACGGTCGTCCTGGGACTCCCCGACGACCGTAGGTTCTCGATATGGCAGACGAGAATATCTTCGTGGTCGACCGTGTGGTCACGAAACCGGGATGTGCACGTACGTTCGTCGACAGATACATCGCCGAATACGTACCGGGGGGACGTGGACGAGGAATGACACTCGACCGGATCCTCGTCAGTCCTCCGGTCTGGTCCGACGACGAAACCAACGTGGTCACCATCATGTGGTCGGTCGACGGCGTGAAGTCGTGGTGGAACATGACCCGACAGGGACGACGAGACCCCGAACTCGGACTGTGGTGGTCGGATATGGATCAGTACATCACCGAGCGCTCGCGGACGATGGCCGCCCAGGCCGCCGACATCGAAGGACTTGCCGATGTTTAACGTGGTCAGAGTTGTGCACTTCGACGAGTCCGCCAGCACTGCGGACTGCGCCGAATACGTCGACACCGTTCGGATCGCCGCCAAGGAACTCGACACGCTCGGACACTTCGTGGCTCCCACCCTGCCCGGCGTGATCAACGGTGGCAATGTCCTTGTGCACCTCCGTTTTCCTTCCGCAGAGATCGCCGCTCGCCACATCGGCGATTTCGACGTCACCCTCCGTACACCCCCCGCGATGTATGTGGACGGAGTCGGTTATCCGGCCTCCTCGGCGCACAGACGTCCGGACGAGCCGCACACGGTCTACCGCGCGCTTCTGGTGCGGGTCGACCCCGACGCCTCGGTCGAGGCCGTCGAGGAGTTCGAAGGTGACCTGTTGAAGATGCCGGGGTACATCCCCTCGATCGTCGCCTGGCGCCTGAGCCGGGTAGCGGATTCGGTGGGCCGTACCGAATGGACGCACGTGTGGGAGCAGGAGTTCACCGATCACGACGCTCTCATGGGCCAGTACCTGAATCATCCGGTCCACTGGAGCATCGTCGACCGCTGGTTCGACCCGGAGTGTCCGGAAGTGATTGTCCGCGAACGGGTGTGCCACACCTTCTGCTCCGTCGACGACATCGCCATCGAGTGAGAACGACGACGTCCTCGGACCATCGGTGATGGTCCGAGGACTCGTCTTCAGCAGGGTGCGGTCACTCGAACAGTGAGCGCATCATCTTCCAGATCTCCTGCCGTGCAGGCTCCGTCAGCGACAGCGACGGGAACGTCAGGAATCCGTGGAAGAGACCGTCGAATCGTCGATGCCGTACTTCCACACCGGCGTCCGCGAGTCGTTGCGCGTAATCGTCACCGGACGAGCACGGTGGATCGAGTTCGGCGGTGATCACGACAGCCTGCGGCAGTCCTGCAAGCGAATCGGCCCGCGTCGGGACCACTCGGGGATCGTCCCTGCCGTCCGGGGCGTACTGCTCCCAGTACCACTTCATCGCCTTGGTGGTGTTGTAGTACCCCGACCCGTACTTCCGGTACGACTCCGTGTCGAAGTCGTCGTCGATGACCGGATAGAACAGCGCCTGGCCGAACACTGCAGGCCCCCCACCGTCGCGCGCTGCGAGGGCGACGGTGGCGGCGAGGTTCCCCCCGGCACTGTCACCTGCGAGCACGATGCGCGTGGGATCTCCCCCGTACGTCGTGATGTTGCCGGCCGCCCATTCGAGTGCCGCGTACATGTCCTCGTGCGCTGCCGGCGCACGATGTTCCGGTGCGAGTCGGTAGTCGACGGACACGACGACGACGCCGACCCCCTCCGCCATCGAACGGCAGAACTCGTCGTGACTGTCGAGATCGCAGAACACGAAGCCACCACCGTGGGCGAAGACCACCACCGGAATCGCGCCCTCGGAACTCTCGGGCCGATAGACACGGAGCGCGAGGTCTCCACCGGGCCCGTCGATGGTGATGTCGTGGACATCCCGCATGGCGGGCAGGTGCTGAAGAGGTGCACGACGACTGCGGATCAGGTCACGGAGTTCCGGGGGCGGAACCGTGGTGACATCCGGAAAGCCCGCATCCAGGGCTTTCAGCATGGACTCGACTTCAGGATGCAATGACATGTGGGTCTCCTCGATGTGGTGCGTCCGGTCACGCTAAGACCGGGGGCGACAGGTCCGGAACCCGATCTCCCGACCAGCGGTCGACCGAAATACGTCACTTCAGTGGGACGAAGCCTTCGCTCGGACGGACCCGGCCACGAGGATGAGGAGCAGTCCACACCCGACGGTCACCGATCGACGGTGACCGGAGACCCGGAGGAAGCGACATCATGACCACCGCGCACGGTGCCACGTCCGCACCCGACGACGTCTACGACCCCGACGTGAGGAAGCTGGTCGAGGCGATCCGCGCGCGAGGCGTCGGTTCCTTGCGGGACACCGGGGTCGAAGCAGCCCGCCACTCCCTCGAGTCGATCGTCCGGCCCGCCGGCCCCGACATGCGCTCCGTGCAGTCCAGGGAACTCGCCGGACCCCACGGCACCGTTCCCGTGCGCATCTACCGCCCTCGTTCGGCGCCGGATCGACACGCACCCGCACTGGTCTGGTTCCACGGCGGCGGCATGATCATGGGCACCCTCGATTCGTTCGACCGGCTCGCGCGCGAGGTCGCCGAATCGACGCGGGCCGTGGTGATCAACGTCGACTACCGACTCGCCCCCGAACACCGCTATCCCGTGGCCCACGACGAAGCCTGGGCGGCACTCCGATGGGCACACGACAACGCTCACGATCTGGGTCTGGATCCGGACCGTATCGGGGTGGGCGGAGACAGCGCCGGCGGCGGGCTGGCCGCGGCCACAGCTCTCCGGGCCCGCAACGAAGGCGGGCCCCGGATCGCTCAGCAGGTACTGGTGTACCCCGGCCTCGAGCGCCGATGTGATCGACCGTCCATGCGCCACTTCGGCGACAGTCCCTTTCTCAGGGCCGAGGACATCGACTGGATGAAATCGCTGTATCTGGGCGATGATCCGGCAGAGGACGACGAGTACGGAACCCCGGTGCTGGCGACCGATCTGAGTGGGCTCCCTCCTGCGGTGGTGATCTGCGGCTATGCCGATCCCCTCCGGGACGGTGTGGAGGACTACGGACGACGCCTGCAGGAAGCGGGGGTGCCGACGGCCGTCATCCGCTATCCGGGGGTCGGGCACGGATTCTTCATGCAGACCCACGCACTGGCACGGGCCAGGGCCGCGATGACGGAGGTCGGTGCCCTGGTCGCCGCACGGTTCGCTCCGATCGCCTGATCCCGGAAACCCTCCCGGTGAGCAGACCATGACCGTCCCGGAGCCGTGAAACTCCTCGTATTTTGTCCGCGAGCGCGCAACCCGGTTCGCTCGTAGATGCCGAGGGAGGCAGCAATGTCCCGAGAACCCGGATCCCAGGTGGAACACGACGAGATCGAACACGCGGACGTCGTGGTGGTCGGGATGGGTGCCGCCGGTTGTGCCGCCGCTCTGGCCGCCCACGACGCGGGTGCCCGAGTGGTCGTACTGGAGAAGACCGGTCCCGGCGAGGCCGGCGGGAACACACGGGTATCGGGTGGCGGCTGGTTCCATCACGACGATCCCGAACGCGCTGCTGTGTATCTGCGCGCGCTGTGCGGCGACGATCGGCCCCTACCCGAGCCCGTCGTCCGAGCGTGGTCCCACGGAACCCGAGAGGTGTCCGCATGGGTCGAATCGCTCGGTGTCGAGGTGGGGCCGCACGGTCACTTCAACGCGGCCGGAGCGGAGTATCCCGAGCTGCCCGGGAGCGACTGCTACGGAGGATTGCGTTGTGTCGAGGGGACACTCGGCCAGGGTCGACTCTTCGCGGTCCTGGAGAAGGCATTGCACGATCGCGGCATCGACGTGCGGTACGAGACGCCCGTTGCGCGCCTGACGACCGACGCGCTCACAGGTTCGGTGACCGGCGTCGTCACCGCCGGCGGTGAACGGATCGACGCCGGGCGCGGCGTCGTGCTCGCCACCGGTGGCTTCGAAGGCGACCCCGAACTGGTACGCACTCACCTCGGACTCGAGGACGTGCCGGTGTGGGGAAGCACGGCCGCGACCGGTGACGGCCTCCGTATGGCACAGGAGGTCGGGGCGGATCTGTGGCACATGGACAACATGATGGCGGTCAACGGCATCACCGACCCGGCCTCCCGCCACGGCTACTTCGCGATGTTCGTCCATTCGCGTGGGGTGATCTGGGTCGACGACACGGGCCGTCGATTCGTGGACGAGTTCGTCCCGTCGGGGCACGGACAGGCGCTGATCGACGGGCGGTACGTTCTGCATCCGCATCGCCCCATGTGGGTCGTGTTCGACGAGAAGACGAGGTCGGCCGGTCCGATCAGCGGCTCGGCCGACATCCTCCCGGTCGGATGGAACGTGTTGATGAACGGTTATCGGTGGAGCTCCGACAACATGACGGAGATCGAAGCCGGCTGGATACGACGCGGCGACACGCTGGAAGAGCTTGCCGCGGTGACAGGACTGCCCGCAGATGCTCTCGCAGAAAGCGTCTCGGAGTACAACGCTGCATGCGCTGCGGGGGTGGACGAGCGCTTCGGGCGTTCCGCCGCCACGCTGGTGCCACTTCTCGACCCCCCCCTTCTACGCCTACCGCAGCGGACCGATGCTGGCGTGGACCAACGGTGGGCCTCGTCGTGACGAACACGCCCGTGTCCTCGCCACGAACGGCACGGTCATCGAGGGACTCTATGCCGCAGGCACGGTGAGCTCGACATTCAGTTGGGCCAAGGACGGCGGTTTCCACATTGCCGATGCGTTCGTGTTCGGCCGCATCGCCGGCGAACACGCCGCTCGTCGTATCGGTTGAGTCCGGAGACCGGGACGGTTCGTGCGTCCTGCGCCCGCCGCGCGCAGACTGCCCGGAGACGACGTTGCGAAGGAGTGTCCTGTCATGGCCCCTGTGCCGAACCGAGATCCGAAGGTGCGGATCGGAATCACCAGTCCGATCGTCACGCGACTTCCGGGTGCGTGCAACGAATGGGAAGCAACCGCCGGGATCGACGAACTGGCACGGATCGCGGTGACCGCCGACCGTTTGGGATTTCATCACCTCACCTGCAGCGAACACGTGGCCGTGCCGGTGCCTGTGGCCGAAGTCCGTGGCGGGACGTACTGGGATCCGTCGGTGACACTCGGCTACCTGGCGGGACGGACCGAACGGATCCGGCTCGCCACGCAGGTACTGGTGCTCGGCTATCACCATCCGTTGGAGATCGCGAAGCGCTACGGCACTATCGATACCGTCAGCGCAGGTCGGCTGATATTGGGCCTCGGCGTCGGCACGCTACGAGAGGAGTTCGATCTGCTCGATGCCCCCTTCACCGATCGTGGTGCGCGGGCGGACGATTCCCTGGCTGCGCTGCGTGCCGCACTCTCCGAGCGCGTACCGTCCTATCGCGGAAAGTATTTCGAGTTCTCCGACATGGTCGTGGAGCCCAACGCGGTACAACCGCGGGTGCCGCTGTGGATCGGCGGGCGTACACCACGCTCCTTGCGACGGGCGTGCGAACTGGCAGACGGCTGGGTTCCTTTCGGTCTGTCGTTCGACGACGTGCAGGCGATGCTGGCCGAGCGACAGGTGCAGTCCGGATTCGAGGTCGTGTTGCCGGCTGCGGGTCTGGATCCGCTCGGCGACCCGGACCGGACGAGAAGGAGGCTCGATCGCGCCGTGTCGGCAGGTGCGACGATCATCGGCGCCGGCGTGACCGCCGAGACGGTCGACCACTACTGCGAGCAGCTCGAGGCTCTCACGGAGCTGTACGGGGAGGCGTTCGGGAACGCCGCGGATCTCCCGCTGCGCGGGAGCGCGACCCCATATCCACCACGACGCGAATAACGTCGACGAAGTCGCCCCTTGACCATCATCAGATCCGAGGAACAGCTATGACCGTGTCCGAAGCAGACGCCCGCACCCAGCGCATCCGCACCACCGTGCACGCCTATCTCGATGCCGTGGCCGCGGGCGTGGCCGCCGATATCGCCGCCCTCTACGCCGACGACGCCACCCTCGAGGATCCCGTCGGCAGCGAACCGCGCGTGGGCCGGGCCGCGATCGCCGAGTTCTACAAGGGTGTCGAGGCCACCGAGAACACCACCGAACTGCTCACGCTCCGGATCGGCGGGTCGACCGCGGCCTTCCACTTCCGTGTGGTCACGAAGGCGGGCGAGCAGACCTACGAGATCGAACCCATCGACATCATGACGTTCGACGACGAGGGGCGAATCACCAGCATGCGGGCGGTCTGGGCACCGAGCGACATGCGTGTTCGCTGACCGGTGGACGGGGCACGGTTCGCCAGCCCCCGCCACGGTGACGGACACTGGAACGAACGCCGATCGATTGGAGCTTCGATGACAGCGGAACACGCGGTACTGGATCCCCGACGGATCCGCGACGTGATGGGCAACTTCTGCACGGGTGTCACGGTGATCACCGCGCTCGACGGCGACGAACCGCTGGGATTCGCATGCCAGTCGTTCGTGTCGGTCTCGCTGGACCCGCCGCTCATCTCGTTCTGTCCCGCCCGCACGTCGACGACCTGGCCCAAGATCCGCGAGGTCGGCACCCTGGCAGTCAACGTCCTGTCCGAGAGCCAGCGCACCCTGTGCGGCGCGTTCGCGGTGAGCGGCGGTAACAAGTTCCGCGGGGTGCGGTGGGAGCCGGGCGACAACGGCGCTCCGGCGCTCGAGGGAGCCCTTGCGCGGGTCGAGGCGACCGTGGAGACCGAGTACGAGGCCGGCGACCACACGATCGTGCTGGCCAGGGTCACGGGGCTGACGTCGCTGCACTCCCGCGGTCCGCTCCTGTTCTTCCAGGGCACGTACGGCGGTTTCGAACGGCGGTGACACCGAACGTCGGCGATGCGGAACGACGGGTGAGGGAATAGACGGTCACCGGTCGAGGTTGCTCCGAAGGTGTGCCCGGCGGCCGATACCGGGCCCCGACGCGAAGGATTACCGGTGACCGTTCCCCTCTCCATCCTCGACCTCGCACACATCGGCAAGGGTGAGACCGCCCGTGAGAGCTTCGACGCCAGCGTGAAGATGGCCCAGCTCGCCGAGCAGTGGGGTTACCGGCGAATCTGGTACGCCGAACACCACAACATGCCGACGATCGCCTCGTCGGCGACGAGTGTGCTCATCGCGCACGTCGCCGCGCACACCTCGTCGATCCGTCTCGGCGCCGGCGGCATCATGCTGCCGAACCACTCGCCGCTGACCATCGCCGAACAGTTCGGCACCCTCGCCACCCTGCATCCCGGCCGCATCGACCTCGGTCTCGGGCGCGCCCCCGGCAGCGACCAGAAGACCATGCGGGCGCTGCGCCGCGACCCGACCTCCGCCGACACCTTCCCGCAGGACGTCCTCGAACTGCAGGCCTACCTGAAGGGCGAGTCGCGGATCCCGGGAGTCGACGCGATCCCCGGTAAGGGCACCGACGTTCCGCTGTACATCCTGGGCTCGTCGCTGTTCGGCGCGAAACTCGCTGCCCTGCTCGGTCTTCCGTACGCCTTCGCGTCGCACTTCGCGCCGCAGGCCCTCGAGGACGCGGTGCGGCTCTACCGCCGCGAGTTCCAACCCTCCCCCGATCACCCGGAGCCGCACGTCATCGCGGGTGTCGGTGTGATCGCCGCCGATACCGCCGAGGAGGCGCAGTCGCTGTTCGAGGCGACCAAGCGGGCGCGGGTCGTCCAGATGGTCGGACGCGGGCGCACGTTCACCGAGGAGGAGATCGACATGCTGCTCGACTCCCCCGCCGGCATGCAGGTGCTCGAGATGCTCCGGTACACCGCCGTGGGTACGCCGCAGGAGGTGCGCGACTACCTCGACCGGTTCACCGAGCGCGCGCAGGCCGACGAGCTGATCGTCGTGTCGTCGGCTCCCGGACGCGACGCGTGGCTGCGCTCGCTGGAGCTTGTTGCGCAGGTCAGCGACCTCGTCCCGGCCTGATCGCCGAAGACCGACGGATCGGGCTACCGACGGGTACACTTCAGCGGCCGGCCAGGCACGGCTGAGAACCACGAGTCGTCAACCGCCAGGAGCACGATGAAGTACCGCACCCGCGCTGTCGCAGCGGCAGTTCTGACCGCTGCGGCGGCGATCACCGCACCGGCCACTGCGGCCGCCGATTCCCTGCCCACCGACGGGCCCACGATCACGCTGACGATCCACAACGACACCGACGCGCCGATGGTGCTCACGTCGACCGAGAACCCCTACGGCAGGTGGGTGGACGAGCCGGCCACCGTGGTGCCGGCCCGCTCCACCGAGACGGTCTCAGCGAGCAGCGCCGACCGGCGCGGGTTCGGCATCCAGATCGACTACACGATGCCCGGCGACGCGACCGTGGCGCTCATGGCCAACAACTACGGCACGGGCGTCGCGAACGGCGACGGCACCCACATCGCAGGTGCCAACCGGCACGGCTTCGAGGTCGCGACCACGGTGGAGGACGGATATCCGTTCATGACAGCGGACTTCGCCGTCACCCGACCCTGAGACGACGAACCGGGCCCGGAAGGATACCTGCGTATCCCTCCGGGCCCGGTTCGTATGTGCGTCGGCGTCGCGCCTCTGTGTCAGCGTCCCGCCGCGTCCATCACGGACAGGTGCGCGAACAGCGCGCTCGCGCCGATCGGGTTGCCGCCGCCGGGGTAGACGGTGCCGCTCGGTGCGGCCATCGTGTTGCCCGCCGCGTACAGGCCGGGGATCGGAGCGCCCTCGCTGTCGAGCACGCGCCCGACGGTGTCGGTCCGCAGACCGCCCTTGGTGCCGAGGTCGGAGATGCCGAACTGCGCCGCGTGGAAGGGTCCCTGTTCGATGGGGACCAGTGCGGAACCACCGCCGGTGAAGGCGAGATCGTAGGGTTCGTCCCCGCGACCGAAGTCCTCGTCGACTCCCTTCGCGGCCAACTCGTTCCACCGCGCAACGGTCGCCTTCAGGGCTTCGGCGGGCACACCGATCTGCTCGGCGAGTTCCTCGAGGGTGTCGGCGGTCTTCCACAGTCCCGCGTCGACGTACTTCTCGGTCTCGACGAGAGGCACGTTCGTCGCCCCGACCGGGGGGACCTCACCGTTCCGGTCGTCGTAGATCATCCAGAACGGCACTGTCATCTCGCCGCGCTCCATGCGGGCGATGACGTCGCGGCCCAGTCGGTCGTAGGGCGCGTACTCGTTGGTGAACCGCGCACCGTCCTGGTCGACGAAGATACCTCCGGTGAAGCACAGCGCGAACGCCGAGCGTCCGTCCGGGTGGGTCAATCCCGGCGACCACCAGGCCTGATCCATCAGATCCACGTCGGCGCCGACGGCGATGCCCGCCTCGTGTGCCTTGCCGAGATTCGACCACGGGCCCATCGAGTCCCGCGCGGCGCCGGGCACCCCGTACTTGCCGCGCATCTCGTCGTTCTGATCGAAGCCACCGGCGGCGAGGACGACGCCCTTGCGCGCGCGGATCGCCCGTCGCTCGCCGTCGTGCTCGACGATCGCGCCCACCACGGTTCCGTCCTCGACGATCAGTTCCTCGAGCGGGGTGTTCCGGTACAGGTTCACGTTCGGGTACTTGCGCAGGGCGATGAGGAATCGTCCGACGAGCGCGCGACCGCCGATGAGCATGTCGGGCAGGGGTTCGCCGTTGCGTTCGCGGCCGAGCGGGCCGCGGATCGACTCGTTGAGCTCGGGATCGGCGGCGATGGGCAGCGGCGACGGGACGATGTGACGTCCCTGGGCACGGGCCTTGGGCGCCTTGCCGAAGTAGTCGGGCCACGGGTAGACCATGAATTCGAGGTCGTCGTCGGACTCGAGATAGTCGATCAGCGGGGCGCCGCCGCGGACGTAGGCCTCCTGCAGTTCGCGCGGGGTGCGGTCGCCGACGACCGCGTGGTAGTAGGTCAGCGCGTCCTCGAGGGTGTCATCGTCACCGGCGCGCTGCAGGACCGCGTTGGTGGGGAACCAGACGCCCCCGCCCCCGGAATACGCCGTGGTGCCGCCGAAGTACTCGGACGCCTCGACGAGGATCACCGAGAGTCCCTCGCGGGCGGCGGTATACGCACCGCAGGCACCTCCGGCTCCCGACCCGACCACGAGGACGTCGCATTCTTCCGCCCACTCCGCCATGACTGTTGCCTTCCGTCGACCGTTCGTGTGGAACACGCCACACTAGGCAGATTGCGAAGGGTCGTGACACGAATATCTCGCTGTACGGGAGGAATTGTCCGCTCGGGCGCGCTCGACCGCGGTGCGGTCAGTCCCGCTCGACCGCGGTGCGGTCAGGCACGCTCGACCGCGGTGCGGTCAGTCCCGCTCGACCGCGGTGCGGTCAGTCGCGTCTGTTGCGCGGCTTCCACACCACGAGGGCGTTGCTGCGCGGAATGGGCACCAGATCGCCGCGTGTCGAACGCAACTGGGCGACCTCGGCGTGGAGTTCGGCGACACGCTGCTGCAGCGCCTCGACCTGGTTGGTCAGCTCTATGATCCGTTTGACCCCGGCGAGGTTGACACCTTCGTCCTGGGAGAGGCGCTGCACTTCGCGCAGCAGTTCGACGTCGCGCGGCGAGTACCGGCGGCCGCCGCCGCTGGTGCGGTGCGGGGTGACGAGTCCGAGCCGGTCGTAGTTACGCAGCGTCTGCGCATGCATCCCGGCGAGTTCTGCCGCCACCGAGATGACGTAGACGCGCGCATCGGGGTCCGGTGACAGATCCCGCGGCATTCTCGTCTCGCTCATCACGCACCTGCCCATCCCTCTCGAGGATCGAAACCGCTTGCCTCTTCTGCACGAAGATAGTTGTGCAGCGCTTCCGTCGCCTTCTCGTCGAGATTCTGCGGGATCGCGACCTTCACCGTGACGAGAAGATCACCGGCGCCACCCCCGCGCTTGGGGACGCCTCGTCCGCGGACCCGCAGGACCCGGCCGTCGGCCGTTCCCGGCGGGATCTTCAGCCCGACGCGGCCGTCGAGGGTCGGCACCGAGACGGTGCCACCGAGGACGAGTTCGCCGTAGCTGACGGGCAGCACGAGGGTCAGATCGTCGCCCTCACGACCGAACACGCGGTCGGGGCGCACGTGCACCGTCACGAACAGGTCGCCGGACGGGGCGCCGCGCAGACCGGCCTCGCCCTGACCGGCGAGACGGATACGCGAACCGTCCTTGATGCCCGCGGGAACCCGCACGGTGATGGTGCGGGTGCGGTTCTGCACGCCGGTACCGCGGCAGTCGCTGCAGGGGTTGTCGATGATCGATCCACTGCCCCGGCAGTCGTCGCACGGTTCCGAGAATCCGAACGCGCCCTGGTTGCGGGAGACCACACCGCTTCCGTTGCAGTTCGGGCAGACCCGCGGGCTCGTTCCCGGCTGGGCACCGCTGCCGTGGCAGGTGGTGCACGGCGCCGGGCTGGTCATCCGCAGGGGAACCGTGACGCCCTGGACGGCGTCGCGGAAGTCGAGCGTCGTCTCGGTCTCGACATCGGATCCGCGGCGTGGACGCGAACGGCCGGCGGTGGAAGCAGTGCCGCCACCGGCGCGGTTGAACAGGCCACCGAAGAGGTCGCCGAGCCCACCGTCGCCGCCGCCGCCGAACAGGTCGCCGATGTCGAAGGTCGCTCCGGTGCCACCGGAGAATCCGCCGGCGCCGGGACGGAAGCCACCCGGCATGCCGCCGGAGGCGAACAGGCGCCGGGTCTCGTCGTATTCCTTGCGCTTGGCGGGATCCGACAGGACGGCGTTGGCCTCGCTGACGGCCTTGAAGCGTTCCTCGGCCTTGGTGTCACCGGGGTTGGCGTCGGGATGCAGGTCCCGCGCCAGTTTCCGGTAGGCCTTCTTGATCTCGTCCTGCGTTGCGTCGGGGGAGACGCCCAGGTCCTTGTAGAAGTCCTTCTCGATCCACTCCCGCTGGCTCACCGGGCGTCTCCTCCTCTCGCGTTTTCTTGTTCTTACTCTGTGCCCGGCTCGGCCGACGGCGCGTCACCCGGCGTGTCCGCCGGATCGCCGTCGGTGACCGTCACCATCGCGTGCCGCAGGATGCGGTCGCCGAAGCGGTAACCCTTGCGGAGCACCGTCCCGAGCACCGGGTGGTGACCGTCGCCTTCCATCTGGACGGCCTCGTGCAGCTCGGGATCGAAGACGTCGCCTTCCTCGCCGAACGCGACGAGTCCGACACTGTCGAACACACCGGTCAGCTTGCCGGACAGTGCCTTCAGCGGACCCGTCTCCAGGTCGCCGTGGGCGCGTGCCCGGTCGAGGTCGTCGAGGACGTCGAGGAACTTCGCCGCGACGGAGGCCTTGGCCTCCTCCGCGATCGCCGTGCGCTGCGCCTCGGCGCGGCGACGGTAGTTGGCGTACTCCGCGCTCACGCGCTGTAGGTCGGCGGTGCGCTCGGCGAGTTCCTTCGCCTCCTGCGACTGTCCTTCGGTCCGCTCGGCCTTCTCGGCGTCGCCCTCCGCAGGAACCGACTCGATCACCTCGCCCTCCTCGGCGCGCGGCTCCTCGGCGGGGTCGCGCACCTCGAAGGTCTCAGGGTCGATCCGCCGCTTGTCGGTGACGGTCACCGGTTCCTGCTCGGGCTTGTCGGCACTCACTTCTTCTCCGAATCGTTCGGCTCGTCGACGACCTCGGCGTCGACGACGTCGTCGGCACCTGCGGCCGCGCCGTCACCGGCAGCGGCACCCTCGGCGCCCTGCGCCTCGTAGATGGCCTGGCCGAGGGCCTGCGACTCGGTCGCGAGCTTCTCGACGGCGGCCTTGACCGCGTTGATGTCGGAGCCGGCGAGGGCGTCGTTGGCTTCCTTGATCGCAGCCTCGACCTTCTCCTTGACGTCGGCCGGGACCTTGTCCTCGTTCTCCTTGATGAACTTCTCGGTCTGGTGCACGAGCGACTCGGCCTGGTTGCGGACCTCGGCCTCCTCGCGACGCTTGCGGTCCTCCTCGGCGTGCGCCTCGGCGTCCTTGACCATCCGGTCGATCTCCTCCTGGGACAGGCCGGAGCCTTCCTGGATCTTGATCGTGTTCTCCTTGCCGGTGCCCTTGTCGCGGGCGGTGACGTGGACGATGCCGTTGGCGTCGATGTCGAAGGTCACCTCGATCTGCGGGACGCCACGCGGAGCCGGCGCGATGCCGCCGAGCTCGAACGAGCCGAGCAGCTTGTTGTGCGCCGCGATCTCACGCTCGCCCTGGAAGACCTGGATCTGCACCGACGGCTGGTTGTCGTCGGCGGTGGTGAAGGTCTCCGACCGCTTGGTGGGGATCGTGGTGTTGCGCTCGATGAGCTTGGTCATCACGCCGCCCTTGGTCTCGATACCCAGCGACAGCGGGGTGACGTCGAGCAGCAGCACGTCCTTGACCTCGCCCTTGAGGACGCCGGCCTGCAGGGCTGCACCCACGGCGACGACCTCGTCGGGGTTCACGCCCTTGTTGGGCTCGCGGCCACCGGTGAGCTCGCGCACCAGGTCGGTGACGGCGGGCATACGGGTCGAGCCGCCGACCAGCACGACGTGGTCGATGTCGCCGACGGAAATGCCGGCGTCCTTGACGACCTGCTGGAAGGGAGCGCGGGTGCGCTCGAGGAGGTCGCCGGTGATCTTCTGGAACTCCGAGCGGGTGAGCTGCTCGTCGAGGAACAGCGGGTTCTTGTCCGCGTCGACGGTGATGTACGGCAGGTTGATCGAGGTCGACTGCGAGGACGACAGCTCGATCTTGGCCTTCTCGGCAGCCTCACGCAGACGCTGCATGGCCATCTTGTCCTTGGTCAGGTCGACGCCGTGCTGTGCCTTGAACTTGTCGACGAGCCAGTTGACGATGCGCTCGTCCCAGTCGTCGCCACCGAGGTGGTTGTCGCCGGAGGTCGCGCGGACCTCGACGACACCGTCACCGATCTCGAGGAGGGAGACGTCGAAGGTGCCGCCACCGAGGTCGAAGACCAGGATGGTCTGCTCCTTCTCGCCCTTGTCGAGGCCGTAGGCGAGGGCAGCCGCGGTGGGCTCGTTGACGATGCGCAGGACGTTGAGGCCGGCGATGGTGCCGGCTTCCTTCGTGGCCTGACGCTGGGCGTCGTTGAAGTACGCCGGGACGGTGATGACCGCGTCGGTGATGTCCTCACCGAGGTAGGCCTCGGCGTCGCGCTTGAGCTTCATCAGCGTGCGGGCGCTGATCTCCTGCGGCGTGTACTTCTTGTCGTCGATGGCCACGGTCCAGTCCGTGCCGATGTGGCGCTTGACCGAACGGATGGTGCGGTCGACGTTGGTGACCGCCTGGTTCTTGGCGGGCTGGCCCACCAGAACCTCACCGTTCTTCGCGAATGCGACGACGGACGGGGTGGTGCGGGACCCCTCGGCGTTGGCGACCACAACGGGCTCGCCGCCTTCCAGAACGGAAACGACCGAGTTGGTGGTTCCGAGGTCGATGCCGACCGCACGAGCCATAATTTTCCTCCAATGTTCCTGCCGCGACGCGTGCGCGCCGCGAAAACGTTCCATGCCCGACCTGAGCCCGTTCGACTCAGGTGAGCGCGGTCGACTCAAGCCTGCACCCGAGCGGTCCACGCCGTCAAGTGAAGTTGAGTCTCATGCGCTCAAGTTGTCTGACTCGTCCAACGGCAGGTCGTGGACTTTTGTTCCGAGCGTGACACAGATCACGTAGACGTCGGGATCGCGCTGTTCCGCTCGCTCCACCGCGTCCGCGGAAACGACCCGCTGGGCGGGAGAGACCGGTGCCCCGCCCGTTCCCGCAGCCCTAGCGTGAGGCCACTTCATGAACCTCCGTGTCCGTTCCGGGACCGGACCGTTCGCGCTCGTGGAAGGACTCCAAGTTGAACGGACAGCATTTCCGATCCGTCGTCACCGCACCCGAGGCCACCTCGTACGACGTCGTCGTGGTCGGGGCCGGCATCGCCGGTCTCTACGCGATCCACCGATTCCGCAGCCAGGGCCTGACGGTCCGCGCGTTCGAGGCCGCGTCGGGGGTGGGCGGGGTCTGGTACTGGAACCGCTACCCCGGCGCGCGCTGCGACGTCGAGTCGATCGACTACTCCTATTCCTTCTCCCCCGAACTCGAGCAGGAGTGGAACTGGAGCGAGAAGTACGCCACCCAGCCCGAGATCCTCGCCTATCTCGAGCACGTCGCCGACCGCTTCGACCTGCGCCGCGACATCCGGTTCGACACCCGCGTCACCTCCGCGGTCCTCGACGAGGACACCCTGCGCTGGACCGTGCGCACCGATCGCGGTGACGAGGTCTCGGCCCGCTTCCTCGTCGTGGCCGCGGGGCCGCTGTCGAACGCGAACACCCCGGCATTCGACGGCCTCGACCGCTTCACCGGCGAGATCGTCCACACGGCCCGCTGGCCCCACGACGGCGTCGATCTCACCGGCAAGCGCGTCGGCGTGATCGGCACCGGATCGTCGGGCATCCAGTCGATCCCGATCATCGCCGAGCAGGCCGAGCGGCTGTTCGTCTTCCAGCGCTCGGCGAACTACAGCATCCCCGCCGGCAACGTGCCGCTCGACGACGCCACCCGCGCCGAACAGAAGGCGAACTACGCCGAACGGCGCCGGCTGTCACGGGAATCCGGCGGCGGCTCCCCGCACCGGCCGCACCCGAAGTCGGCACTCGAGGTCTCCGAGGACGAACGACGCGCCGTCTACGAGGAACGCTGGAAGCTCGGCGGCGTCCTCTATTCCAAGGCGTTCCCCGATCAGCTCACCGATCCCGCCGCCAACGACACCGCCCGTGCGTTCTGGGAGGAGAAGATCCGCGCGGTCGTCGACGATCCTGCGGTCGCCGAGCTGCTGATCCCCAAGGACCACGCGATCGGCGCCAAGCGCATCGTCACCGACAGCGGGTACTACGAGACGTACAACCGTGACAACGTCGAACTCGTCGACCTGCGCAGCACGCCGCTCGTGGGCATGGACGAGACCGGCATCGTCACCACCGGCGCGCACTACGACCTCGACGTGATCGTCCTCGCGACCGGCTTCGACGCCATGACCGGTTCGCTCGACAAGCTCGAGATCGTCGGCCGCGGTGGCCGCACCCTGAAGGAGAAGTGGGCGGCCGGCCCGCAGACCTATCTCGGACTCGGCATCGACGGCTTCCCCAACTTCTTCAACCTCACCGGTCCCGGCAGTCCGTCGGTCCTCGCGAACATGGTGTTGCACTCCGAACTCCACGTCGACTGGGTCGCCGACGCGATCGCCTATCTCGATGCGCGCGGCGCCGCCGGTATCGAGGGCACACCGGAGGCCGTCGCCGACTGGGTGGAGGAATGCCGCAACCGGGCCGAGGCGTCGCTGCTGAACTCCGCGAACTCCTGGTACCTCGGTGCGAACATCCCGGGGCGGCCCCGTGTGTTCATGCCCTTCCTCGGCGGCTTCGGCGTCTACCGCGAGATCATCACGGAGGTGGCCGAATCCGGTTACAAGGGGTTTGCGATCCTCGAGGGCTGACGCCCCGGACGGAGGGTTCGGGATCGATCAGTTGCGTCCGTCGAACAGTGCGTCCGGGCGCAACCGATCGGTCAGCACCCGGGCCCGCTTGGCGGCGAGCCGGTCGAAGGACTCCGGGTGGGTGAGGATCCAGAAGTCGTCGCGCCCGATGCCGTCGAACAGCAGTCGCGCGGCGTCGTCGGGGGTCATCCCCTCCCGGATCTGTTCACGCCAGAACCCGGCGTCGGCGGCGGACGCCTCGTGGTCGGGAAGGTCGTCGAAGATGCGCGTGGCGACCTGCCCTGGACTGAACACCGACACGCCGATCTGCGGATACGCCTCGGCACATTCGAGATACAGGCATTCGGTGAGCGCCTGGACACCGTGCTTCGACGCCGCGTAGGCCGTCATCCGCGGGGTGATCGCGATGCCGCCCACCGAGCACGTGTTCACGATGTGCGACCGTCGCGGGTCGGCGCCCATCCTCGGGACGAACGACCGGATGCCGTGGTAGACGCCCAGCAGGTTCACGTCGATCACGCGCCGCCACTCGCCGACGGGCACCTCCCAGGTATATCCGAGCGATTCGAGGCCGGCATTGTTGAGCAGCACTGTCACCGAACCGAATTCGGCATACGCGGCATCGGCCAGAGCGTCCACCGCAGCGGCATCGCGCACGTCGGTGGGCACCGTGAGCGCTGCGCATCCGTCGGCCCGCAGGTCCGCGGCGACCGCGTCGAGGCGCTCGGCGGAGATGTCGGCGAGCACGACGTTCATGCCGAGGGCTGCGGCCCGCCGGGCGGCGCTCTCCCCGATCCCGCTGCCCGCTCCGGTCACGACGGCGGTACCGTCCTTCAGGTCTTCCGGTCGCACGATGTCTCCTGTTCGACGCAGCGATTACTTGACGCAGTGCCCGGCGTCGACGGGCAGGGTGACACCGGTGATGTACCGGGATTCCTCGGATGCGAGGAACAGGCTCGCGTTCGCGATGTCCTCGGGTTCGATCAACGGCACGGGGAGCAGGTGCATCGACTGCAGGGCCGTCTCGAACTGCTCCCGCGTCGGGTTCTCGACACCCGGGCAGAAGGTGCGCATCGTGGCCGGGTTCTCCACCATCGTGGTCCGGGTGTTGGCGGGGTGGATCGTGTTGACCCGCACCCGATGCGGGGCGAGTTCGTTGGCGAGCGACTTCATCAGCCCCACCACACCGTGCTTGGCGGCGGTGTAGTGCCCGACGCTCACGAGCCCGCGCAGACCGGCGATCGAACTGACGAGCACGATCGAGCCTCCGCGACCACCGGTCACGATGTGCGGGATCGCGGCCTTGCACGTGCGCCACACGCCGGTGAGGTTGACGTCGAGCATGGTCTGCCAGCGTTCGGAGTCCATCTCCGTCGCCCGGCCCGACGAGCTGATGCCCGCCGTCGCGCACACCACGTCGAGCCGGCCGAGCGCGGCGACCCCCTGCGCCACCGCGTCGTCGAGCGACGGCTGATCGCGCACGTCCACCTCGAAGGCGCAGATCTTCCGGCCGAGCGATTCCACCAGTCGCACGGTCTCGGCGAGATCGGCGGGTGAGGCGCCGGGAGTGGTCGCGTGGTCCACCGGGGCGCACACGTCGACGGCGACGATGTCGGCACCTTCCTGCGCGAACCGCACCGCCTGGGCACGCCCCATCCCCCGCGCCGCGCCGGTGATCAGCGCGACCTTCCCGTCCAGACGCCCGCTCATCACGCCACCTTCTGGGTCAGGCCGCCGTCGACGACCATGTGCAGCCCGGTGACGTACCGGGATTCGTCGGACGCCAGGAACAGCACCGCGTTGCTCACGTCGACCGGTTCGACCCACGGCACGCGCAGCAGCGTCTTCGTCGACAGCACCTCCGCGGCGTCGTCGGCGGTGGGCGCCTCGAGGTCGGGGCGCAGCCGCGCGAAGGTCGCAGGGTTGAGCGTCATCGGTGTCGCCGCCGCACCCGGATGAACGGTGTTGACGCGGATCGCCTGCGGTCCGAGTTCGTTCGCCAGGGTCTTGGCCAGACCTGTGACCGCGTGCTTCGCCGCCGAGTAGTGCGACGCTCCCGGTACCGCCTTGATCGCGGCGGTGGAACTGACGATGATCACCGAGCCGCCGGCAGGATCGAGTTCGGCGACACCGGCTTTGACGGTGTGCCACGTTCCGGTGAGGTTGACGTCGATCGACCGGTTCCAGATCTCGTCGTCGATCTCCCAGGACGGGCCCGGATTGTCGCTGATACCGGCGTTCGCGACGACGACGTCGAGCGGTCCGAGCTCGGACACTCCGGCCTGCACCGCCGCGATCACGGCGTCGACGTCGCGGACGTCCGCTGTCCCGATGACGATCCGGCGGCCCGTCGCACGGACGAGGCGGGCGGTCTCGTCCAGTTCGGCCTCTGCGCGACCGCCCGGCAGATCCAGCGCAACGATGTCGGCACCTTCCTCGGCCAGCCGCGTCGCGCACGCGCGCCCGAGCCCACCTGCGGCACCCGTGATCAGCGCGACCTTCCCGGTCATCCGTGTCATGGAACGTTCCTTTCGCCGTGACGTGTCGCGACGCTAACGACCGGTGACGCCGATCCGGGAGGTCTTCTCCCGTGTGACGGGAGGCCTGTTCTGCCCGCCGGTTCGTCGCATTCCATCCAGCGGGAGACACGCTTCACACGGCGAGTGGCCGACGAGTTCCATGAGGCGCATCACAAGTCTCTCCACCACTGACGGCACGGAGGAATTCATGTCCATCGACACCGCACGGTCCGGTTCGGACGACGACGTCGAGATCCGCGAGATCCAGGCTGCGGCCGCTCCCACCCGCTTCGCACGGGGCTGGCACTGCCTCGGCCTGCTCCGAGACTTCCAGGACGGCAAGCCGCACTCCATCGAGGCCTTCGGAACCAAGCTGGTCGTGTTCGCCGACAGCAAGGGGCAGCTCAACGTCCTCGATGCCTACTGCCGGCACATGGGTGGCGACCTGAGCCGCGGCGAGGTCAAGGGCGACTCGATCGCGTGCCCGTTCCACGACTGGCGCTGGAACGGCAAGGGCAAGTGCACCGACATCCCCTACGCCCGGCGCGTCCCGCCGATCGCGAAGACCCGCGCCTGGACGACCCTCGAACGCAACGGCCAGCTGTACGTCTGGAACGACCCGCAGGGCAACCCGCCGCCGGAGGACGTCACCATCCCGGAGATCGCCGGTTATGGCACCGACGAGTGGACGGACTGGAGCTGGAAGAGCCTGCGAATCAAGGGCTCCCACTGCCGTGAGATCGTCGACAACGTCGTCGACATGGCGCACTTCTTCTACATCCACTACTCGTTCCCGCGCTACTTCAAGAACGTCTTCGAGGGCCACACCGCCACGCAGTACATGCACTCGACCGGTCGCGAGGACGTCGTCAGCGGCACCAACTACGACGACCCCAACGCCGAACTGCGTTCGGAAGCGACCTATTTCGGTCCGTCGTACATGATCGACTGGCTCGAATCCGATGCCAACGGCCAGACCATCGAGACCATCCTCATCAACTGCCACTACCCGGTGAGCAACAACGAGTTCGTGCTGCAGTACGGCGCGATCGTCAAGAAGCTCCCGGGTGTGTCGGACGAGATGGCCGCCGGGATGGCCGCGCAGTTCGCCGAGGGTGTGCAGCTCGGTTTCGAGCAGGACGTCGAGATCTGGAAGAACAAGGCACCCATCGATAATCCGCTGCTGTCCGAGGAGGACGGCCCGGTCTACCAGCTGCGTCGCTGGTACCAGCAGTTCTACGTCGATGTCGAGGACATCACCGAGGACATGACCAAGCGCTTCGAGTTCGAGATCGACACCACCCGGGCGGTCGCGAGCTGGCAGAAGGAGGTCGCGGAGAACCTCGCGAAGCAGACCGAAGGCACGACCGCGACCCCCTAGAGCCCCCTCCTCGCATCCCCCACCCCACCAGAAGGAACACGATCATGAGCTACGAAGTCCTGGCCGGCATCGAGGCCGCGGCCGACGACATCTTCCTCGAAGGTGTCGAGGCCGAACGAATCGGCAAGGTCGCCGACGCGACCGTCAAGCGCATGAAGGAGTCCGGCTCCATCCGTATGCTGCAGCCCAAGGAGCACGGCGGTTTCGAGTCGCATCCGCGCGAGTTCGCCGAGACGGTCATGCGGATGGCGTCGCTCAACCCCTCGGCCGGCTGGGTCCACGGCATCGTGGGCGTGCATCCCTGGCAGCTCGCGTTCGCCGATCCCAGGGTCCAGCAGGAGGTCTGGGGCGAGGACCAGGACACGTGGCTCGCGTCGCCGTACATGCCGGGCGGCATGTGCGTTCCGGTCGACGGCGGCTACAAGTTCTCCGGCAGGTGGTCGTTCTCCTCGGGTACCGACCACTGCGACTGGGCGTTCCTCGGTGCGATGGCGTGCAACCCGGACGGCAGCGTGCAGATGCCGCCGCGCATGCTGCACGTGATCATCCCGCGGTCCGACTACCGGATCATCGACGACTCGTGGGACGTCGTGGGTCTGCGCGGAACGGGGTCGAAGGACGTCGTCGTCGAGGACGCGTTCGTGCCGGACTACCGCGTCATGGATTGCGACGAGGTCATCGACGGCACCGCCGTCCGCAAGTACGGCCGCACCGAGTCGCTGTACCTGATGCCGTGGTCGAACATGTTCCCGCTCGGAATCACCTCGGCCACCATCGGCATCTGCGAGGGCCTGCTGCACCACGCCAACGAGTACCAACGCGAGCGCATCAACCCGCAGGGCACGGCCGTCAAGGACGATCCCTACACCCTGTTCGCGATCGGCGAGGCCACGGCGAAACTGCGGTCGGCGCGGGATTCGTTGCTCGCCAACGTCGATCGCATGTGGGACATCGTCGACTCCGGGAA
Source organism: Rhodococcus sp. AB351 (assembly GCF_049538275.1). NCBI lineage: Bacteria > Bacillati > Actinomycetota > Actinomycetes > Mycobacteriales > Nocardiaceae > Rhodococcus > Rhodococcus sp. AB351. The sequence continues at coordinate 816,195 of NZ_JBMVFW010000001.1, read as the reverse complement.
GACGCCGACCTTCGAGCAGCGTGCTCTCGGCCGCGAGACCCAGGTGAACGCCGCCTGGCAGGCCGTCACGGCCGTCGACCAGGTCTACGCCCGGTGCGGCGGCAACGCCCTGCGGATGGACAAGCCGATGCAGCGTTTCTGGCGCGACGCACACGCCGGTCTGCACCACGCGATCCACGTCCCGGGCACGGTCTACCACGCGGCGACGCTGAGCGGCCTCGGTGTGGACCCGCAGGGTCCGCTGCGGGCGATGATCTGACCTTCCCCCACATCCGAACCGACAACGGAGACAACAGTATGAGCAAGTTCGACGCCGGAAGTTTCGGCACCGACATCCGCGGTCTGGGATACGTGAAGATCCAGACGAACGACATGGAGCGCTGGCGGAAGTTCGCGTTCGAGGTCCTCGGCTTCGCCCAGGGGTCCGGGCCGGAGGAGAACGCGCTGTACCTGCGCATGGACGAGCGCAGCGCGCGCATCGTGGTGGTGCCGGGCGAGGACGACCGGGTCGTCACGATCGGTTGGGAGGTCCGCGACCGCGCGGCTCTGGCACGTGTCCAGGCAGCCGTCGAGGCGGCCGGAGTGGCGGTCAAGCCGCTGTCGGTCGAAGAAGCCGACCTGCGCCGGGTGGAGGAGGTCATCACCTTCCAGGATCCGAGCGGCGCGACCCTCGAGGTCTTCCACGGCGCGGTGCTCGACCACAGCCCGGTGGTCACGCCGTTCGGCGCGAAGTTCGTGACGGGCGCGCAGGGACTCGGCCACGTCGTCCTGCCGGTCACCGACATCAACGGCACCTTCGACTTCTACACCGAGGTTCTCGGCTTCCTGCCGCGCGGCGCCTTCCGGTTGCCGGCACCGCCGGAGTTCGGGCCGATCCGCCTGCGCTTCCTGGGGGTCAACCAGCGCCACCACAGCCTCGCGCTGATTCCCGCCCCGCACGGCGGCGCTCCGGGCCTGATCCACCTCATGGTCGAGGTCGACACCCTGGACGCGGTCGGCCAGGCTCTCGACCGGGTCGTCAAGGACGGTTTCTCGGTGTCGTCGACGCTGGGCCGCCACACCAACGACAAGATGGTGTCGTTCTACGTCCGCGCCCCCGGTGGCTGGGACATCGAGTTCGGTACCGACGGGCAGCTCGTGGACGAGACGTTCTACACGTCCGAGGAGATCACCGCCGACAGCTACTGGGGCCACGACTGGTCCGGTAGCGAGCCGCTCGCCGCCATGTAGCACCACCCTCTGCGCACCACCGCACAACCGCAGATCGCTCCCCGAAGAGGGGGAACCCCGTCCACGAGGACAGCGGGTTCCCCCCTCTTCGGTGTGCAATCTCGGTGATCCACTTCACAAACGCGCGCGCGTGTGTCACTATTTCTAATAGAAAGACCTACGTCAGTTGGGTTTCGTGGCGATTCTCGCCCCTGATCGAGGGAGATATCGGTGACCGCACCCGCGACTGCAGACTCCACCCCCACCGCGATCCTCGAACGGATCTCGCTCGTCCTGGACGCCTTCGACGGCCCCGGACGGCTCACGCTCGCCCAGGTCGTCAGGCGAACCGGGCTGCCCCGCTCGTCCGCCCATCGGATGCTCGAACGACTCGTCGAGATGCGGTGGCTGCGCCGCGAGGGCCGCGACTACGAGCTCGGCACCCGCCTCATGGAGCTCGGCTCGATCGCTGTCCACCAGAACCGCCTGCACAGCGCCGCCGCTCCGATCCTGCACGACCTGCACCGCGCCACCGGCTACGTCGTGCACCTCGGCGTACTCGACGGGCCCGACGTGCTCTATCTCGACAAGGTCGGTGGCCGGCTCGCCACGGAGCTGCCCACCCGCGTCGGCAGCCGCTATCCCGCACGCAATTCCGCGATCGGCAAGGCCCTGCTCGCCTACACCCCGCCCAGCACCGACGACCTCACCGAGCTCACCCCCGAACTGCGCAAGGTCCGCGAGACGGGCGTGGCGTACGAGGTGGCGCGGATCTCCGGCGGGATCGGCATCATCGCCGTCCCGATCGGCCCCGTCGGTGATGTCGTCGCCGCCCTGTCCATCTGCGGACCGACCAGCCACGTCAAGTTCGACCATCGCCACGCCGCCCCGGTCCGTATGGCAGCGAACGCGATCCACCGATCTCTCTCAGGACGCCCCCGCGCTGCGCAGGTCGTGCCGCGAGCGCACCACCCGGGCCTGTCCGCAGCGACGGCACAGCCCCGCCTGCAGTACGCCTGAGGGCGCTCCGCTCTGCCCGGACGGTCCCCGCACCGGGCGGAGCGGCCGACTCAGCTGCGCTCGCGCCGTTCGAGACCCAGCACGAAGTCCTCCACGTCGCGCCAGGACCCGGCGACCTCCGGAACAGGATTGCCCAGTTCGTCACGGGCCCGGACGGACGAGAAGGTCTCGGCCGCCTCGTCGATGTCGGCCAGTACCTGTTTCGCCAGATCGATCTCGGCCTGGAAGTAGCGTTCGGCCCAGATCAGGCTCATCCGGGAGAACGCCCATGCGGGTTCGCGGTTGGCGTGATCGCCGTGCAGCTTCGCCTGCTCCCGCATGGTCTCCATGTTCTCGATGTGCGACCGGACGAGCTTCTTCAGCTCGTCGGGCTCGTTGAGATGTCCCATCCACAGACGCAGCATGAGACCGTGCTTGAGGACCGGTTGTTCGACGGGCGCAGCCCGCGACCAGTTCCGCACGGCACGGGTGCCACGTTCGGTGATGCGGTAGACCCGCCGGCCACGCTCCCCCGGCTCGGAGATCATCTCCGACTCGGCCAGCCCCGCCGCCTCGAGCTTCTTGAGTTCGGCGTAGATCTGGCTGACGGACGGACTCCAGTAGAAGAAGCCGATGCTCCAGTCCGCCCACTTCTTCAGGTCGTAACCGGTGAGTCCCTCACCGAAGGTGAGCATGCCCAGAACGGCCCAACTCGTGGCGGGCAACGACGGGTAGCTGTCGTCGGAAGCGTCGGCGACAGGCTCGATCTCGGGCATGATCGAAGCCTAACAGCCCAGGTAGATGAGGGTGCACCGCGCTGGATACCGCCCGCTGAGCGGAACACGGTCTCCCGTTCCGTGGGAGAACGGGAGACTCGGCCGGTCGCCGCAACTACCGTCGCTGTCACAGCCCCCAGGAGGTCCGATCATGGAAAGCGTCACCTGCAACCACTGCAGCAATCGCGTCCTCGTCGAGAAGTACAGCGAGGCACACACCAGCATCCAGTGGCTCGACGACGCCGACAGCGTCTGCCCCGAGTTCGCGCGGGCCCGCACCGCCCAGGAAGGCCGTGCCTGGATCCCCACCTGCCACAAACTGCAGCAGACGATCGACGACCTGATCGTCTCCGGCCAGATCGGCCTGTCGCTGCGCAGCTATCCGGTACCCGGCCGCCTCGAATGACGCGGAGCGCGGCCGGGATCCGCCGGATCACATCCCCCGCGCCTCGTTCGCCTTCGTGATGAACTCGATCTGTTCACGACTCGGCCCGCAGAACTCCTGCTCGATCTGCTGCGCGTTGTCCTCGTGCATGCGGTAGAGGCTGTCGCGTAGGCCCTCGTCGCCGCCGTGGAACTGCTCGAGCAGACCCATCCATTGCCGTGCCATCTCCTGGGCCTCGGGAGAAGCCGGATCCATCCCCGCACTCAGTGCAGCGTCGACACGTGGGATGAGCTCCTGCCACGACGCCTCCGCCGCCGTGATGACGTCGTCGCCCAGCCTTGCGCGTCGTTCCGCGAGGTCTGCGATCTGTCCCTTGTCGAAATACTTCTCGAAGACGTCGTCCACTTCGATCACTCCTCGGATCACCTGAAGGAAGTCGGCGACCGATGCATCCGGCGACGTTCGGACCGTGCGGGAGAGCATCTCGACCTGGGCGCGCAGCGTGCGGGTTGCCGCGAGCTGATCGTCCAGGTAGGCACGGTGCGCATCGAGGATCTCCGACAGCGAGGTGTCACCGTCGGTGACCGTGGCGATCGCGTCCAGCGACAGCCCGAGCTGACGCAGCACCAGCACCTGGTACAGCCTCTCGACGTCCGGCTCCTCGTACAACCGGTGACCCGACGCCGTCCGGCCCGACGGCCGCACGAGGCCTATGTCGTCGTAGTGATGCAGGGTCCGCACGGTCAGGCCCGTCTCCGCTGCGAGACGCCCCACCTTCCATTGCTGTCCGGAACGTGTCTGCTGCATCGTCCACCCACTTCCACCGGCACTCCGTGTACCGGCACGATCGACGCTATGACCTCACGTTACGTGAGGTGCAAGCCGATCGTCCGGCTACAACTCGTCTACCGGCCGGCTCCCGCGACCAGCCCCTCCGCACTGCGCGCCGCCACCGCTGCGGCCTTCGCGGTGAACGGATCGAGCAGCGGATGCTCTGCGCGGGATCGCCAGTGCCGCACCGCGTCGACGGCTGCCGCGCGGATCTCGGCGGGCGACGCGTCGTCGGTGAGTCCGAGGCGCCGGGTGGCGCCGATCCCGGATCCACCGACCACACGCTGCAGCGCCAGGACCTCCTCGTCGGGCAACGACACCGACGCCGACCGCAGTCTGCCCAGCAGGCGGAGTTCGGCGAAGCCGTGGTCGTCGGCCAGTTCGCGTCGCACGGCTCCCAGCAGGTCGTGATCGCCGCACGCGTGCAACACCCGTTCGAGCGCCAGCAGCGCCGAATGGGTCTTGAGCTGATCGGCGCGCTGACCGAACTGCACGTCGATGACCTGACGCAGCTCGTCGAGCCCGCTGCGCGCGACGAGTTCGGCGGCGAGCGAAGGTGAATCGCGCGCGCCGAGCTGCACGAGCAGAACTGCGGTGCGGATGCCGAACAGACCGAACCGGTCGACGAGACGTGCCCGCATCCCGGGGTCGACGGGCAGGTCGACGTCGGGCCGCGCGAAGCGGTCGGCCGACAACATCGCGACCTGCAGTTGGTCCGACGGCACCCGGGCGAGCGCCTCGAAGGCCGCGAACTCGTTCTGCCGCAACGTTCGCGCGGCGAGCGCGAGCAACCCGGCGACCGGCACGACCGCCTGGCACAGTCCGGTGCGTTCGAGTTCGTCGGTGAACCTCGCCGCGACCTGCTTCGCCGACATCATCGCGTCGGCGCGACCGGCACCGACCTCGTCGGCACGCGAGACCACGCCGACGATGCCGAGCGGCCCCGATCCCCCGCCGACATGGCGGCCGATCCGTTCGAGGAACTCGACGTCGGCGGCGCCGAGCGAACGCATCAGGTAGACGGCGGCGTCGGCACCCGAGGCCGATTCCTCCGGGGTGAGCAGCGCCAGGGTCCGCGCCGACACGTCCTGCGACAGCGACGACGTGCCCGGGGTGTCGATGATGGTGGTCTGCGCCAGCGCGCTGGCGGGCCATTCGACGTCGATGAAGTCGACGCGATCGGCGGTGAGTTCGCCGAGGTCGAAGGTCAGACGCCCGTCGGGACGGTGCACGGGCACCGGCATGCGGCGCTCCCCGTCGTACCAGGCGTTCACCGACGGCACGGGCCCATTGCGGTACCAGGTGACGACGCGCGTGCACTCCGTCGCATCGGTGGGCGCGATGTCCTGCCCCACAAGCGCATTGAGCAGAGTCGACTTGCCGGCCTTGAGCGATCCGGCGAGCGCGACCCGCAGCGGCTGATCGAGTCGCGCGGCGCAGTGGTCGAGCCGGTCCGCGACGGCCGGGTTCCCGCCGTACGACGCGCGTGCCCGGTCGAGCAGGTCGCGGGCGCGCGCGAGGGCCGGGGTCACGCCGACACTCCCGCGAGTTCCGCGGCGCGCTCGCGCAATCGGCTCAGTTCCGCGACCTGCGTGTCGAGTTCGCCGATCCGACGCCGGCGTTCCTGTTCCTGCACGGTCGCGGCCTGACGGGTCGCTTCGAGCGACTCGTCGAGCGAACGCAGTGTCTGTTCGGCGATCTCGGTGAAGTGATCGCGCAACTGCCGCTGGATGAGGCGGAGCCGGTCCTTGGATTCCTTCCCGACCTGGAAGCTCACGTCGTCGGTGAAGGCGCGGATCGCGTTCTTCGCGTCGGCGCGGCGTCTGGCGAGCCGGACCTGCTTGTCGTCGCGATACGCCTTGGTGCCCAATACGACTCCGGCTCCCACCGAGATCGGGTTCACGAGCGCCATCCCCATCAGGGTGGTGACGAGACCGAACATCAGCACGCCACCGTAGGAACCCTTCATGCCGACGAGCACCTTCTGACCGATGCCGATCCGGCCGGACTCGAGATCGGACAGGTTCTCGACGGGATCGAGCAGCGTCGACAGGTCGCCGAGATGCAGCGACGGCAGGGATGCGTCGTCGAGCGCGAAGTGCTCCGCCACCCTGCCGGCGAGGATCCCGGCGCGTTCGTGCGCCCACACGAAGTTGTCGCCGACCGATTCGGCGACCTGCTCGGCGAGCCACTGCCCCAGCCGGGGCCATTCCTTGCCCGGATCACACTCGTCCACGGACGCTTCGGCGTCGCGGGTCACCGTGCGCAACCGGTCGCGCAGGTCGTGGTCGATGTCGGCCGCGAGATCGGCGATGCCGTCCGACAACGTGATCTGCCACCGCGCCGCCCGCGTCCGCAACGCCTCGGTCGCGGCGCGCGCCCGGCGCAGGTCCTCGATCGCGGCGTTCCCGGATTCGGGGTCGCGCAGCGCGGCGAGTTCGCTCTCGCAACCGAGCGCGAGATGGTCGACGACGGTCTTCACGTCGTGTGCCACCGACAGGCGCGCCGAGTCGGCGTTGCGCGCGACCACCTGGTCGCGCAGGAAGTCGTAGATCGCGTCGAAGCCGGATTCCTGCTGCAGCGACGCATCGTCGGTGCGCAGGGCGTATTCGCGCAGCAGGGACGAGACGGGCAGCAACGGCAGGTCGAGCCCGGCGCGCTGCAGGTGTTCGCGGTCGGCGTCGACGATCGCGCGCCAGTGCGGATACATGTCGGTCTTGGTTACGAGCACCGCCGACGCCGGGCACAGTGTCTGCACCTGCCGCAGGAACGCCATCTCCGGAGCGGTGAACTCCTGGCTCGCATCCGAGACGACGAAGACCGCGTCCGCGGTGGCGAGGAGCGTCAATGTGGCTGCGGTGTGCGGATTTCCGTGCCCGCCCACACCCGGGGTGTCGACGAACACGAGCCCGTCGGCGAGCAGTGGACTCGGCACGCTCACCTCCAGCCGTTCGACGTCCCGGCCGGCGCTGCGTGGCGCGACCTGCTGCAGGTCGCCGAAAGGCACGGCGATCCGCGGCGCCGAACCGGTCGGGACGAGTTCGGCGGACGGCTCCTGCCCGTGCTGCACGAGCGTGGGGACCGCGGTGGTCTCGTCGTCGCCGACGGAACACACCTCGAGGCCGAGCAGTGCGTTCACGAACCGGCTCTTGCCCTGGTTCAGACCCCCGACGACGACCACCCGCAGTCGCGGGTCGGTGACCTTCGTGCGGGCGGCCGTCAGCCGGTCGGTGAGATCGTTGCGTCCGGCGCTGCGGGAGCGCGCGATCGCGGAGTCGATCAGGTCGAGGAGCGCTCGACGTCTCGAGGGATCGGATGGATGCTGCGTATCCGGTGAATGCTGCATGGGCTGCGTCGACTCGCCTTCCGTCGGTGCGGGCTCCGGCCATTATGTCCCGGAGCCCGCACCGCTGCGGTCAGGGCACCAGTCCGTCGAGGTCGGTGGAGTCGGTGGCACCGAGCGAAGAGTCGCCGCCGGCTCCGAGCGAAGAGTCGCCGCCTGCGCCTGCGAACAGGCCACCGTCGAGACCGGAGGTCGCGGTAAGGCCGCCTTCGCCGAACAGTCCCGCAGCTCCCGAGGCGGAGCCGAAGACGTCCTCGCCGACCGATGCCCAGCTCTCCGCACCACCCGACAGAGCTGTATCCACTCCGCCCGTCAGGGCCGTCCCCACCTGCGTGGACAGTTCGGCACCGAGGTCGGCTGCGCTCTCCAGTCCGCCGGAGACACCGAGGTCGGCGGCAGTACCCGGATCTGCTGCACCACCGAGATCGAGCGCGTTCTCGAAGTCGGCTGCCGTACCCAGGTCGACCGACGTTCCCAGTCCACCGGCCGCGCCGATCCCCGAATCGATCGCGGCGCCGAGGTCCGCGCCCACGTTCACTCCGGCCCCGAGTTCCGCCGCCGCGTCCAGCGCTCCGTCGAGGGCGTAGCCGAGCTGACCGGTGGCTTCGGCACCGGCGCCGAGGCTGCCGCCGATCGTTGTCGCGAGCTGCGAGCCGAGATCCGCACCCGCATCGACGGGCACCGACCCCGCGGCCGTCTCGAGTGCACTGCCGAGCTGCAGGCCGAGCTCGGCGCCTGCCGCACCACCGGTCGCGAAGGTCGAGCCGAGGACGGACGACAGGTCCGTTCCGAGGCTCGTCCCCGCCTGCACGGTCGAATCGACGGTCGCGCCGATATCGGTGGTCGAGCCGATGGCGACGTTCAGCGCGGACGACAGTTCGGTGGTCGCGGTGGTCTCGAGGCCCAGCGCGCCGCCGAGCACCCCACCGACCACCGTGCCGAGGTCGATGCCCGCACCGGTCTCCGCATCGATCTCACCACCACCGGAGAGGACCGCGTCGAGGTCGACGCCGCCGAGCAGGCCACCGTGCGCACCGCTCTCGATGACGGTCCCCAGCGCGGCACCGAGATCGGCCGCAGCGCCGCCGCCCGCTCCGAGCAGGGCCGAGAGGGACGCACCGAGACCGAGGGTCGCGCCCACGCCGGCGTCGAGACCGGCGGCGAGGTCGGTTCCCAGGCCGGCACCGAGATCGGCCACACCACCGAGGACACCGCCCAGGCTCGTGCCGAGCGCACCGGTCAGTTCCGTGCCCACGCCGAGCACGCCCCCGAGTGTCGTGCCGAGCGCGACACCGAGTTCGGCGCCGCCGTCGAGGGCCGCGGTGAGCTCGGTCGAGAACGCGCCCCCGGCGTCGACGGCGGATTCCAGCAGGCCACCGAGGGCGAGGCCGATATCGGCACCGAGCGTGCCCCCGATACCCAGTGCTCCTTCGAGGGTGGTCGCGAGGTCGGCGCCGAGACCGCCCGAGGCCTCGACAGCCGCGTCGATCGCGGCGGCGAGATCGGCGGCGGCACCGACGCCCAGGCCCAGTCCGCCTTCGAGCGCTCCGGCCAGTGCCCCACCGACGTCCAGGGCACCCCCGAGGTCGAGGGCTCCACCGAGTTCGAGGCCCGCGCCGAGTGCACCACCGAGTGCCGCTCCCAGGGAAGCACCGAGCTCGCCACCGGCTTCGAGCGCCGCTCCGAGCTGTGCACCGAGATCGGCGACGATCCCGGTGTGCGCGCCGACGGTCCCGCCGAGGTCCAGTCCGCCGCCGAGCCCCAGACCGCCACCGAGTCCTGCTCCGACACCGAGGCCCAGGCCGGCGGCGCCACCGAGGCCCACTGCTCCACCGAGACCTGCCGCTCCGCCGAGGCCGGCCGCAGCGGTGCCGGCGATCGACGCTCCGACGTTCGCCGCACCGTTCAGCGCTGCGGTCAGTTCGGCGGCGGTCCCGGCGAACAGACCGCTGTCCGCGACCAGCGGGGCGACGGCGACGATGTCGGCGTGGCACACGTCGTCCAGTCCGGCTTCGGTGAGGACGGCCTCGGGGTTGCTGCAGTACCGGGCGAGTTCCTTCTCGTCGCGGAACAGGCCGAGGATGAAGTCGAGTACGGCGTTGGTGGCCATCGCGTGTCTCCTGAGTCGTGGGGATCTGGGAACGACGCTACGAATCCGCGGGTCACGGGCACAGGGGGTGCGGCCCCCTGTCTGCCGTCGACCGTTAGGGGATCGGGGTGCGGGGGCATCGGGGTCGTTAGGGGATCGTCCCCACGATCGGGCCGGTGGGCGGTGTGGGAGCTAACAGGTCACGGGGTGGGAACGACAGGCTCATCGAGACCGAACGGTGGAACGAGATCGCGGACCTGTGTCCGCCAGAACCCGGGAGCATGCATGTATTCAGGACTCGGCGTCACGATCGGGGCGGCCAATTCGGTGGCCCTCACCGTGCTCGACCAGCCCCGATCCGGCGATCCCAGCGTTCTGTCGGTCCCCACCGAACTCCATCTCCCCGAGGACGGAGCCCCCGTCCTCGGCGCCCCGACCCCCGGTGCGCAGGCGTTCTCCGGCTATGCGGCCCGGGTCGGCGATCCGGTCGGCATCCTCGCCGAGGACGGCTCCACCTACCTCGGTGAGGATCTCGTCGCGTCGACCGTGGCCTGTCTGCAGTACCGCACCGGCACCTCCGATGTGCCGACGATGCTGGCGCATCCCGCCGCGTGGTCGGCGCACACCGTCGAGGCCCTGCAGGCGGCGCTCGTCCGCGCCGGCGTGACCGCAGGGACGATCCCCGAACCGATCGCGGCGGTGCGCTGGCTCGACGCCACCCACGGTCCGCTGGGGGACGACGTGACGGTGGTCTACGACCTCGGTGCGCGCAGCCTCGACGTCGCCGTCGTGCAGGGCGGGACGCATCCGACGCTGTTGGGCCGACCGCTGAGCAGCGACGACGTCTCCGGCGACCACCTCGACCATCTCGTCACCACCTATCTGCTGGGAACGCTCGGCGAGGACGCGGCCGACCTCGACCCGTTCGATCCCGCGACCGTCGCGGCCCTCGCCGATTTCCGTGCTCGGTGCCGCGCGGCGAAGGAGGCACTGTCCAGCGACACCGAGACGGTCGTGCCGGTCGCGCTGCCGGGCCTGCACCGCGACCTGCGTCTGGTGCGCAGCGAGTTCGAGGAGTTCGCCCGGGAGCCGCTGGAGACGTCGCTCGCCGTGGTGCAGGATGCGATCCGCGGGGCCGGGCTCGACCGGTCGGACATCGCACACGTGCTGTTGATCGGTGGTGGCTCGTCCACCCCGCTCGTCGCCGAACTGATCTCGTCGCAGCTGGGTCTGCCGATCGTCTCGTCGGCTCGACCGGCCTACACCGCAGCGCACGGGGCCGCGCTTGCAGCGGCCGCGGTCGGTGCCCCGACCGTTGCGGTTCCGGTGCCGCCTCCCGCACCTGTCGTCGACGACGAACCCGAGACCGTCGCGCTGCCCGTGGTGCCCGTCGCTGAGGCACCGCCGGTCGCCGCCGCACATCGGCCGGCGGTCGTCGACACCGCGACCGGAACACCCGCCCGCACTCGTGCCCGCTCGTTCGCGCTGGTGGGTGCCGCTGTCGCCGCGGTCGTCGTCCTCGCCGGGGGCGGGCTGGCGATCGGCACCCTGTCGTCGGAGGCCGAGACGCCCGGTTCGGAGGTACGTCCGTCGAGCGGGGCGGTGGCGGGGAACCCGACGACCGCCACGAGCGTCCCCGGTATGACCGTGCCCGGCACGACCGGTGCGCAGCCGTCCGAGGTGGGAACCGTCGTCCCGGTCCGGGTGCAGGGCCCGGACGGGACCGTGACCGTTGTCCCGGCCGCCGCGACGCCCGTTCCCGGTGCCGCATCCACCGGCGCTGTACCTGCGCCGGACCCGACCGCACCCGCGCCGGTAGCACCCGGTCAAAGCCCGCAGGCACCTCAGCCCGCGCCGCAACCCGCTCCTGCCCCGGCGCCCGCGCCCGCCCCTCAGCCCGCGCCGCAACCGACCCCGCCGAGCACGGGTGGCAGCGGCGTCGGCGACGCCCTGTCCGGCGCAGGTCAGGGTGCCGGTGCCGTCGTCGAGGGTGTCGGTAACGGCGTCGGCGGAGTACTCGACGGCACCGGCAACGTGGTCGGTGGTGTGCTCGACGGCACGGGGCAGGTCGTCGGCGGACTGCTCGGAACCGGACGCTGACCGATCCGATGACGTCCGCTTCCGCCCCTCCGCGACGCGCGGTCCCCCGGGAGGTCACGCGTGCCCTGACCGCGGCCGCTCCCCCGCGACTGCTGCTCGTCGGCGGCACCGGAACCGGGAAGTCAGCCGTACTCGCTTCGCTCCGAACCGATCTCGCCGATGCCCGCATCGTCGACGACGCACACCGCTTGACCGCCGCGGAAGTACAGCAGCTCGTCGACCACATCCGGGATGCGCCGACGGGGATCGTCGTGGCCACCGAAGCTCGACCGCACCGCGCCGAGATGCGTTCGCTGACAGCAGCGTTCGCGGGACACGGAACGGTGGTGGAACTGGGGTCGTGGACGCCTCGTGAAATCGCCGGTCGCGCGGCGTCGTTCGAGCTCCGGCTCGCACCGCCCCAGGTCCGTGCCCTGCACCGCCTCACGGGCGGCGTACCGCATCTCGTCGACACCGCCTTCGAGGCCGTGCGAACGGAGGGTGATGTCCGGCGGGTCGTCGAGGAGGCGATCCGCCGGCAGCTCCTCGCGGATCTCGATCTCACCGCGGCCCTGGCGCTCGTCGATCTCGGTGCCGCGCTCGATCCCGGCGAACTCGCCGCCGTACTCGACATCCCTGTCGAGCGTGCCCTCGACCTCGTCGATGCCGCTCGTGCGAGTGGCCTGCTCGGCACGGATGCCGCGAGCCTCACCACCGGGGCGAGCGGTGTGCCCGCCGGCGTCCTGGGGAGGCACAACCTGTTCGCCGTCGCACGTCGTCTCCTCGCGACCCGCATCGATGCCGGAACGCTGACGCCGCAGCTCGCCCGCGGTCTCGCGACGATCGGTCTCACCGACCCGCACCTCGCCGATCGGCTCGTCGCCTTCGCGGCCGACGCGCCACCGCGCGAAGCCGCCGAACTCCTCGACGCCGCCGTACCCGCGGGAGCCGATCCAGCGACCCTTGCGGTGCGACGAGCCGAAGTCGCCTTCGCAGCAGGGGATCTCGAACGAGCCGAACGGATCACCGACCGGTTGCTCGACCGCGCCGACACGGCGGACGTCGACGACCTGCGCGCCGCTACCCGGATCTCCGCGAGCATCGCCGCACATCGTGGCATGCTCGACCGCAGTGCCGACCTGTTCGAATGGCTCGGCCCCGACCGGGTCGGTACGGACGCTCCCCTCGCCGCCACCGTGCTGCTCGCCGCCGGTCGCCCCTCGGCCGCAGAACATCTCCGCGGTGCCGCCACATCGGGTGCGCCGACCTCGTCGGCCTCCGCCGCGCGACTGCTCGAGGAGGGCCTGCGCGAATCCGTCGGCGGCGACGGCCGGATCGCAATGAACCGCCTCGCCCGCGCCCTGACGAGCCTCGGCTCCGACGGGTCGCTGCGCGCCTGGCCCGACACGGTCGACGCCGTCGCCGCACTGCTGTGTCTGCACTCGGGTGAACTCGGGCACGCACGCGCGATCCTCGACCGTCCGGAGACCCCCACCGTGCGCAATCGCATCCTGGTGGCGTGGACCGAGATGCTCGGCGGTGATCTCGCAGCCGCCGCGGCCACCGCCGACGCCGTTGCTCCCGAGGTGACCGGGCAGCGCGACCTCCTCTTCTTCCACGCCCTGCAGGTCGGGTTGGCGCGACGGAACGCCGACCTCGGAGCGTTGACGGTGCGGTGGCAGGCCGCGCAGTCGGTGGTGGCGGAGTATTCCGTCGACCTGTTCGGGCTGCTGCCCCTGGGGGAACTGTGGCTGGCCGCCGTCCGACTCGGAGAGTCCGCGCGGGTCGCGCATCTCGTCGCCGCTGCCCGCGCACTGCTCACCACCCTCGGTGAGCCACCGCTGTGGGGTGCGGCGCTGCACTGGTACGGGGTGCAGGCCGCGATCGCCGCGGACCGTCCGGCCGACCTCGTCCCGCACGCCCGCGCCCTCGCTCTGGCCGCGGAGACCACCGCCTACGCCGCGGTGCTCGCGCGGGCCGGGCACGCATGGCTCTCGGTGCTGCGCGGTGAGGTCGACGCGGTGCGCATCCGCGAGGCGGCCGAGTCCCTCGCGTCCGTGGGTCTTCCGTGGGACGGCGCGAAGCTCGCGGGAGAAGCAGCGCTGCGGACGGACGACACCACCGTCGCCACCGGATTACTGCAGGTCGCGCGGACGATCCGGCAGGACGGTCCGGCCGGTCGCGCCCCGGTCGACATCGCCCCCGATGCTCCCCCGGGCGGTCCGGACGAATCCCCCCTCGGTGCACGGGAGAAGCCGGGTGCACTGTCGGAGCGCGAGGCGCAGGTGGCCGACCTGGTTGTTTCGGGCCTCACCTACCGAGAGGTAGGAAACCACCTGTACATTTCCGCGAAGACCGTGGAACATCATGTCGCCCGTATCCGGCGCCGACTCGGTGCCGGTTCCCGCTCGGAGCTCCTGTCACTGCTCCGGGCCATGGGGCACGGCGCAGATGTACCCCGTCACACACACTCCGACCGGAATGGAGGCAAGCCGGCATGTCCGTAGGCGTAGGCCTGAGGGTGGGGACCACCGTGTCGTCGGTTGCGGTCACCTCACCGACGCCGGGACGGCCGGACCCCGCACCGATCGAGCGGTTCACCGCCGTCCACCTGCACTCCGACGGCACCGCAACGCTCGGAGACCACGACGTCGTCGACGGCCACACCAGTTCCTTCACCGGCTTCGTCGACCGCCTCGGCCACTCCGGTGGTGTCCGCGCCAACGACGGTTCGCTCTCCCGCGCCGAAGACCTCGTCGCCACGGCCATGGAATGCCTCCTCGCCGACGCGGCCTCCCTCATCGGCGACACCCCGTACACCGCAGTGGCGACGCACCCCACCGACTGGCCGAGCTCGACGGTCGCGGTGCTGCGCAACGCCCTCGACTACGTCGGATTGCGTCACGTCTCGCTCGTCTCCGACGCCGAGGCCGCCGCGGCATGGTTCGAATCGCAGGTCGCGCACCAGACCGGACGACTCGTCGCGGTCTATCACATCGACCCGCAGGGCTCGACCGTCACGCTCGTGCGCTCGGGAGTCGCGGCGGGTAAGGCATTCCGGTACCCCGAAGGCGACGCCCCGTCGGTCGCTGCGCAGCTCTCGTCGGCGCTCGGCGCGTTCGGCTGGCTCGTGAGCAACCTCGACGCCATCGTCGTCACGGTCGACGAAGCGGTCGACCCGAGCGCCGCGCAGCTCGTCGCGCAGTCGGTGAAGACCGGTCTCGGCGTGCGGTGCGCCCTGGCGCCCGAGCCGCACCAGACGATGGTGCGGGGCGCCGCTCTCGCCGCGGCCGCCGGCTCGGTCGACCTCCTCGGTTCGACGCAGATCCTGCCCACCGCCAAGCTCGCCGAACCGCGACGCAGCGAACTCGACCCCGAGATCACCGCGGTGATCTCGAAGATCACGGCGACTCCCCCTCCGGATGCCACGCCCGCTGCCGCCGCGACGCCCGCGGCGAAAGCGACGGTCGCCGCCGTCGCGGCCGGAGAAGTCGCCGACGAGAAGCCCTCAGGTCGTTCGTCGAAGGTCACGGCCATCGCGGCAGCTGCGGCGATCGCGCTGCTCGTGGGCGTCGGCGCACTGGTGTTCGGGCTGCGGGACTCTCCGACGGCAACCGCGGGCACGCAGGTCGCCGAGACCCCGACCGCCCCCACGACCACGACGACCTCGAAGTCGAGCAAACCGCCGGCTCCCCGCAGCACCGAGGAGACCACCACCGAGGAGTCGACCGAGCCGGCCACCGCCGAGCAGACGGTCCCGGTGGCTCCGCCGGTCGTGCAGCAGACCTGGGTCGATCCCGTCACCGGCACGAGCGAGCAGTCCACTTCTTCGTCTCCGGGCTCGACCACTTCGGGCACGTCGAGCACATCCTCGACCACATCGAGCACCGGCTGGTCGCGGCGGAACCAGCCCAGCGATTCGTCGGGTGGCGGACGCGGCAGTGGTGGGAGCAATGGCAGCGGTGGCAGCACCACCACGACGACGAACCCGCCGACGACCGACCCGACCGATACCGAGACCTCCGAGGAACCGACACCGCCGGAGACTTCGGAGCCGACAGAGACTGAGACCCCCACCTAGACAGTGCGGGTATCCGGGTGGTGACCTACGGCACTATCGGCGGTCGCCGGGTCGTCCCGTAGGCTGTCCCGCGGGTCGGCTCGCCGAATCCACGAAGCACCTGTTCAAGAGCACATCGAGCACACATGAAAGGCCTCCATGCGTCTCTCGTCGGCGTCGCGCGCCGCAGTCCGTTCCACCACCCGCCGCGTCGCAGTCGCAGCGGCATCCGCGGTTCTGCTGGCAGTGCCCCTGAGCTCCACAGCGAGCGCGGCGCCCGCCGAACAGTTGCCTGCTCCCGAGCTTCCCGCCGAGCTCGTCGAAGCGATCCAGCGCGACCTGGGTCTGACGCCCGAGGAATACCTCGATCGCGCCGCGCGGGCGCAGGAACTCGGTGACTACGCCCGCGACTTCCGCTCCGAGCGTCCCTCCGAGTTCGCAGGCGCCTGGCTCGGCGAGGACGGCAAGCCCGTCATCGCCGTCACGAACCCCGAGGCCGCAGAGAAGGCAGCCCAGGACGGCTACCGGGCGACGGTCGCGCCGGTCTCGGCCGACGGACTCGAGCAGGCCCTCGCCGAGCTGAACCGCTGGGTGGCGGGGCTCCCGCGTGAGGTGTCGTCGCAGATCAACTCCGCGTCGATCGATGTGCTCAACAACCAGATCGTCCTCGACATCGTGAACTCGCCGATCGGGCGCGCACTGAACCTGCCGTCGCTGGTGGCGAACGTGCAGGTCCAGTTGTCGCCGGGCATGCCGCCGAACGATCCGGCCCCGATGGGTGGCGACACCTACATCACCGCCGACGGCGACGTCCGCGCCACACCCATCGAGCGCATCGGCATCTGCTCGTTCGGCTTCAACGGTGTCGACGCCGACGGTAACGCCGTCAACCTCACCGCCGGTCACTGCGACGCGGTCGCCCGTGCCGACGGTGGTTCGACGGTCTACCTGCCCAACCGCGCGAACATCGACGAGAGCGTGCGGATCGGCAAGTTCACCGAGTCCACGGTGGGCACCGACAGCACCCTCGACTACGGCATCGTCTCGCTCGACGAAGCCGGCGTCGAGGCCGGCCTCGACCGCCCCTCGGTCCGCGGTGGCAACGGCTCGACCCTCACGGTCACCGGCACGGCCGTTCCGGTCGTCGGAGCGCCCGTCTGCAAGTCGGGCCAATCCTCGTCGTTCACGTGCGGCCTCGTCGTCGCCGACCGCATCGAGACCCAGCTGACCTACGACTCGGGCTTCTCGAGCACCATCCGCGGCTTCGCGACCTCCGCCTGCACCCTCGCGGGTGACAGCGGTGGCGCCATCGTCACCGGCACCCTCGCCCTCGGGGTGATCAGCGGATCGAACAGCGCCGGCGCACCGAACTGCGTCGAGGCGAACCTGGTACTCGCGCCCAACGGTGGCACCTCCAGCCTCGGCATTCCGATCCAGGAGATCGAGAACGCCACCGGCACCCGAGTCCGTACTGCGGCGAACCCGGCATAACGGCCGGACCCGTCCGGTCCGATCGTCACAACAGTCACACGAGTCACATCCGTAACCGGGAAGTACCTATGTACTTCCTCGCTCACCCCTTAGGATCGGACGGACGCCGATCCGCGGGGGAACGGCGCCTTCACGCGTGCACGCGTGAAGGAACGAGAAAGGTATCCATGCGACGCACCTTCGCACGTCGGACGGCCGTCATCGGTTCGGCCGCACTGCTGCTCCTCGGTCCTGCCGTTGCCATCGCGCAGGCCGAACCCGAGACCGAACCCGCGCAGACATCGTCTCTGCCGGCCGAGCTCGTCGAGGCGTTGCAGCGCGACCTGAAGATCGATGCCGAGCGCTTCCTCGCCGATGCGCAGCGCAGCCAGGAGCTTGCGGCGTTCGCCGAGAAGGCACGGGAGCAGTTCGACGCCGTCTTCGCCGGTGTGTGGCTGGACGATCGGGGCACCGCCACGGTCGGCCTCACCGAAGGTGACGGCTTCGACGAGGCCCGCACGGCCGCCGAGGACGCCGGATTCACCGTTGCCGAGACGCAGCGCAGCGAGGACGCCCTCGAAGAGCAGCTCGGCGCACTGGGCGACTGGCTCGAGACCCAGCCGCCCGCCGTCGCCGATGTCATACGCGGCATCGCCGTCGACGTGGTCAACAACGACGTCGTCGTGCGCACCGACAACGTCTCCGGCGTCGAGCTCCCCGACTTTCTCGACGGCGTGCGCGTGCTGTTCGCTCCCGCCGAACTGACCCCGGAGGGCGCAACCGACCTGCAGCCCATCGCCGGTGGTCTCGGCGCGCCCGACGCGCTCTTCGGCGGCGACGCCTATGCCGCGCTCGGTGCCGGCGAAGGGCTCCGTTGCTCGCTCGGCTTCAACGCCGAGGACGGCAGCGGACGTCCTGTGAACATCACCGCCGGTCACTGCGACCCCAACCGCGCCCAGGCCGGTACGCGATGGGCGTCCCAGGTCCACCAGCTCGTCGGCGACAACCTCGGTCAGCACCTCGGCTCGTTCGAGAAGACCGTGCTCGACCGCAGCGACTACGCGCTGATCCGTCCCTCCGCCGAGGCCGCAGCCCGCTTCGAGAACAACGGTGTGCGCGTTCCGTTCGCCGCTCCGCTGACCATCACGGGCGTCGCGGATCCCGTCGTCGGCACCCCGGTCTGCAAGTCGGGCCTGCGCACCGGCTACAGCTGCGGCGTCGTGACGGCCGCCAATCAGAACGTCGAGATCGGCCACCGCGTGCTCGAGAACGGCTTCTCCACCAACCTGTGCGCCCTGCAGGGCGACAGCGGCGGCACCCTCGTCACCGGCACGCTCGCCCTCGGCATCTCCAGCGCCTCGAACGTCGGCCAGTACGGCATGTGCGAGATCGCCGGGTTCGTCAGCGGCCTGCTCGGTGAGACGCCCGAACTGTTCGCTACGCCGATCAAGACGGTCCTGGCGGAGAACCCGGGCCTGAAGGTCCGCACCTGGTAATCGACCAGAACGTCACGAAGGTCCGTTCCCTACGGGGAGCGGACCTTCGTCGTTCGTGGGGGCGTTCGGAGGGGCGTACGGCCGTGCCGGTCGGCGCGGGCTCGGGGGCTGCTTCCGGAAGCCCCGGAAATGGCCCTGAATCCTGATCGTAAAACGTCTCCGAGCTGCGATTCCTAGGAAGCTAACCACGTCCGGGATGTTGCACCCCAATGTCCGTTTAGCGTGGGTTACGATCCTCGCACCCCGGCCGGTAGCGCCATCCCTCGAAAGGACTTCACTTGAGCAGCGAGATCTTGATGACCAGCCTCGAACTCGGCTTCGACATCTTCGGCTATGTCTGGGACATCATCCGCCACGGCAGCCGACTCATCGGGTCCATCTAAAGACACCGATTCGCGCTGAAGGCCCTGTCCGCACTTCCGGACAGGGCCTTTTGGGTCGAGCTCCGACGCCCGGACAGAGAACGGCCGCTGTAAGGAGCTCGTCCTTACAGCGGCCGTTCGAGTTCGAATGCCTACCCGACTGGAATCACTTGGCGTAGACAGTGGTGCCTGGAGGAGCCGTCAGCGTCTGGACCAGACCGATACCCGCGACAACTAGGGTCGGGCCGCCGGCAACAATGGTGCCGATAACGCTACCGATGCCCGCACCCGCGACACAGCCGGCCAGGGTGCCGGCGCCCGGCACGATCGAGCCCGGGATAGCGCCGACGATGCAACCGATGATCGTGCCGGTCAGGCCGCCTGCAGCAGTAGCGATCCCCAGCTGCGACGCGAAGTTCTGCTGAGCCTTCAGATTCTCGTCCGGCGAAGCCACATCGGTCAGCTTCAGGGCAACCGGCGTGACGCTCGGACCGACCTTGTCCTCGGGGGCGACCGGGGTGGCCTTCGACAGGTCGGTGACCGGGGTCAGCGTGAGGGTCTTGCCGTCCTCGCTGATCTCACGCTCGAAGGGGAGCTGCAGATCGCCGAGCTGGATGGCCAGCGGCAGGCTGAGAACCGTGTTGCCGGCGTTGTCCTGAAGTTCGACGCTCTCGCCGTCACCCGAGACCTGGAACTCACCGGCGTCGATGACGGTCACAACCGAGTCGCCCTCGACCTTGGACTCGTAGTTGATCTCATCCTGCGCAGCGGGCGCCGCGTACGAGGTACCGGCGGTGATGCCCATGGCGGCGATCGTCATCGTCGCCACAGCGGCAAGCTTCTTCAGCTTCATCTTTTTCCGTTCTGTGACATGGCGCACGCCTGTTAAGACGCCCCCATTCTGCTGTATTGACCTGGAGTTCTACGTCCCCCGACGTGTACAGCCCACATGCGAACCCCATGTACCGGGCGAATCATAACCGACATCACATCCGGAGTGTTATACCCATTTGCCCGAATGGAAACAGCATCGTGGCCGGTACAGGGGTGCCGTGATCTCCGTGTGACACATGCCTCTTTTCAGGCGAGTTAGGGCATCCTGCGTGACGGCGGTATCACGTTTGACCTCTAGCGTGTCCGGGCACACGGTCTCCGATTCGACGCAGTCATAGCTACTGGCGGGTAACTCCAGATCAGACCAAGTTACCGGTGGGTAACTTAGCTTGCGTTACGATGCGGTGACTCATACCAGGCGGCACGACGCCGCCCCCGACACGAAAGGCCACGTATGAATGCCCTGACGATTACGTTGGGCACGATCGGCGTGCTGCTGAGCCTCGTGTGTTGGTTCGCGTTCATCAGCGGTGCGCTGAAGATGGTCAACACGATCCGGGTCGGCCAGCCGGCCCCGGACCGCTGGCGGCCGTTCTTCCCGCGCTTCAAGCAGATGGTCGTCGAATTCCTCGCGCACACGAAGATGGTCAAGTTCCGGACCGTCGGCTGGGCTCACTGGCTGGTGATGGTCGGCTTCATGCTCGGCGCGATCGTCTGGTTCGAGGCCTACGGCCAGACGTTCGACCCGAAGTTCCACTGGCCGCTCATCGGCAATACCGCCGTCTACCACTTCATCGACGAGATCCTCGGTCTCGGCACGGTGATCGGCATCCTGACGCTGATCTACATCCGCCAGCGCAACCATCCGCGTCAGCCCGGCCGGATGTCGCGCTTCAGCGGCTCGAACTTCAAGGCCGCCTACTTCGTCGAAGCGGTCGTGCTGCTCGAGGGCCTGGGCATGATCCTGGTGAAGGCCGGAAAGATCGCCACATACGGCGGCGGCCACCTTTCGACCGACTTCTTCACGATGCAGGTCGCCCGGATCCTTCCGGAGAGCCCCGAGCTCGTGTCGGTGTTCGCGTTCATCAAGCTCATGTCGGGCATGGTGTGGCTCTACATCGTCGGCCGCAACATCACCTGGGGTGTCGCATGGCACCGCTTCTCGGCCTTCTTCAACATCTACTTCAAGCGTGAGGACGACGGCGGTCCCGCCCTCGGTGCCGCACGTCAGATGATGTCCGGCGGCAAGCCCGTCGACATGGAAGACGCCGATCCGGACAAGGACACCTTCGGTGCCGGTCGCATCGAGGACTTCACGTGGAAGGGCTGGCTGGACTTCACGACCTGCACCGAGTGCGGTCGTTGCCAGTCGCAGTGCCCCGCCTGGAACACCGGCAAGCCGCTGTCGCCGAAGCTGCTCATCACGTCGCTGCGCGACCACGGTTACGCCAAGGCTCCCTACCTGCTCGCCGGTGGCCGCACCGATCTCGGCGGCGACGAGGTCGGCCTGGTCGACGCCGAGGGCAACCCGAACGAGGCCAAGCTGGCGAAGATCCCGGCGTCGGCTCGCGAGGAGTCCGGCCGCAAGCTCGTCGGCGAGACCGAGGGGCTGCTGGAAGCAGGCGAACTCGCTCCCGTCATCGACACCGAGACCCTGTGGTCGTGCACCAACTGTGGTGCGTGCGTCGAGCAGTGCCCGGTGGACATCGAGCACGTCGACCACATCATCGACATGCGTCGCTACCAGGTGCTCATCGAGTCGGACTTCCCGTCCGAGCTCGCGGGTCTGTTCAAGAACCTCGAGAACAAGGGCAACCCCTGGGGCCAGAACGCCAAGGACCGTCTCAACTGGATCAACGAGATGGAGTTCGACATCCCGGTCTTCGGCCAGGATGCCGACAGCTTCGACGGCTACGAGTACCTCTTCTGGGTCGGCTGCGCCGGCGCTTACGAGGACCGCGCCAAGAAGACCACGAAGGCCGTCGCCGAGCTCCTCGCGACCGCCGGCACCAAGTTCATGGTGCTCGGCGCCGACGAGACCTGCACCGGCGACTCCGCTCGCCGCGCGGGCAACGAGTTCCTGTTCCAGCAGCTGGCGCAGCAGAACATCGAGGTCCTCAACGGTGTGTTCGAGGGCGTCGAGCAGAGCAAGCGCAAGATCGTCGTGACCTGTGCGCACTGCTTCAACGCGCTGAACAACGAGTACCCGCAGGTGGGTGGCAGCTACGAGGTCGTCCACCACACGCAGCTGCTCAACCGTCTCGTGCGGGCGAAGAAGCTGGTCCAGGTCAAGGCCGTCGGCCAGGACGTGACCTACCACGACCCGTGCTTCCTCGGACGGCACAACAAGGTCTACAACGCTCCGCGTGAGCTGATGGCGGCGTCGGGCGCGAAGCTTGTCGAGATGCCGCGTCACGGCGAGCGGTCCATGTGCTGTGGTGCCGGTGGTGCCCGCATGTGGATGGAGGAGAAGATCGGTAAGCGCATCAACATCGACCGTGTCGACGAAGCGCTCACCACGAATCCCGCCAAGATCGCGACGGGCTGCCCGTTCTGCCGCGTCATGCTCACCGACGGTGTGACGGCGCGTCAGGAAGAGGGCAAGGGCGAGGGCGTCGAGGTCATCGACGTCGCGCAGCTCATGCTCGAGTCCATCTCTCGCGTCGAGGCCGCGAAGCTCAGCGACAACCTCAAGGTCGTCCAGCAGCCGAAGACTCCGGTCGAGGTCGAGGAGACCGCGGAAGAGGTCGAGAAGGAGCGCGTCGAGGAGGTCGAGGTGGCAGCGGCAGCGCCGGCTGCTCCGAAGACCACCGGTGCTCCGAAGGCCGGCGGACTGCAGATGAAGGGCGGCCTGAAGGGTCCGGGCGCGAAGAAGGCTGCGGCTCCGGCTGCACCTGCCGCGTCGTCCGAGGCTTCTGCTGCTCCTGCGGCCGAGGCACCGGCAGCGCCGAAGGCCAAGCCGGGCGGACTGCAGATGAAGGGTGGCCTCAAGGCTCCGGGCGCGAAGGCCCCGGGTGCTGCGAAGCCGGCCGCACCTGCTGCCCCGGCCGAGTCCTCGGCGTCGTCGGAAGCTCCCGCAGCCGAGGCACCCGCGGTGCCGAAGGCGAAGCCGGGTGGTCTCCAGCTCAAGAGCGGCCTGAAGGGCCCCGGCGCCAAGAAGGCGGCTCCGGCAGCGAACTCTGCTCCCGCGGCTCCTGCCGAGGAAGCACCTGCTGCAGAGGCTCCCGCGGCGGAGGCTCCCGTTGCGGAAGCGCCTGCGGAGCAGGCGAAGGAGTCGGCGATCCCGAAGGCGAAGCCGGGCGGACTGCAGCTCAAGAGCGGTCTGAAGGGACCGGGCCCGAAGAAGGCTGCGCCTGCCGCTCCGGCTGCACCGGCGAAGGCTGAGCCGACGCCCGAGCCGACGCCGGAACCCGAGCCGGTCGCCGAGGCTCCTGCGGAGCCCGAGGCGCCCGCGACACCGGCGAAGCCGGAGGTCGAGGCACCGAAGGCGAAGCCGGGCGCGCTCGGCTTCAAGCCCGGCGCGAAGGCACCTGGCCGCAAGTAGGTACGCAACGCGAGGTTGAGGCTCGCAACGCTGGCAGTGACTGCTGGTGTTGCGAGCCTCACTTCTTTGTTGCGTACCTTCCCGTCGGCCCGCTCCCCCGCGCCGCCCGTGCGAACGCCTCCCGCACCTTCGTTGCGACGGCGCCGCGGGTCCCGAGGTCCTGCCACGTCCACCGCACCACCGTCCATCCCGCGTGACGCAGTGCGTCCTCCCGCAGCTTCTCGCGGTAGACGACGTCCTCCGCATCCCTGGTGGCGACCCCGTCGCGGCGGTACTTGATCCGACCGTCGAACTCGCCGATCACACTGTGCTCCGGCCACAGGAAGTCGACGCGAGCGAGCCACCTGCCGTCGGCGCAGAAGACGTCCACCTGCGAGAGCGGCATCGGGATCTGCTCGCGGACGAACAGAATCCTGCTCCGCGACTCGCCGGCGCTGTCGCTGCACCCGCTCGACAGCTGCACGGCACGACGCGCGTGCGCGATGCGGGGATGACTTCCCATCCGCTCCACGGCACGGGTCAGATCGTCGGAGGCAACCAACCCTGCTCGCAGCGCACTGTCGGCAAGTACGACGGCCTGCTCCACCGGCACCGTTGCGGCCACATCCGTGATCGTCCGTGCGACCGACAGCACCCGCGCTCCCCTCCGATCCACGACGTCCGCCTCACGGAAGAGCGCAGCGTGCATGACGCGGCCGGGTGTCCTCCGCGCTCCACTCGGCGCGTTCCGGGTGAGGTGCACATCGTCGAGCGGGATCTGCCAGACGTCGAGCCCGTGCA
This sequence comes from Rhodococcus sp. AB351, assembly GCF_049538275.1. Lineage (NCBI taxonomy): Bacteria > Bacillati > Actinomycetota > Actinomycetes > Mycobacteriales > Nocardiaceae > Rhodococcus > Rhodococcus sp. AB351. The sequence goes on along the minus strand of NZ_JBMVFW010000001.1, from coordinate 791,938 downwards.
GAATCGCGGCCGATACGTGGCTCAGCGCCGAGGTCGGCCCGGCATTCGCAATGAACGCCCGCGCCCGCAGAGCATGTCGAGTGTGATCGTCGGCCGCCGCATACTGATCGGACGGGACGAAGACTCCCGACGCGAGCCGAGTCCACGTTCCGTTCCGCACCAATCGTCGGATCTCCGCATCGGTGACGCCGCGCGCATATGCCTCGCGCCGCAGAATCAACTCCCCCATGGCGTCCAGCATCACCCGTCGCCCGGAGCCTGCAGGTGCCTACAAGGACGAATCGACCGGATCTGTGGATGAACCGACCACCTGTGGAGAACTCGTCAGGACGCGCCGATCGCGGGGCCGAGGACGGGCCACGAGTTGTGCAGGTCGTCCTGCCAGTAGCCCCAGTTGTGGGTGCCATCGTCGTGGATGTCGATGGTGGCGGGGATGCCCAGTTCGTCGAGACGCGTCGCCATGTGTCGGGTGCAGTCGGCCGCTGCGGCTTCGATGAGTCCGCCCTTGATGACCACGTCGGCGAGGTCTTCCTCGTCCTTGATCCACTCGGATTCGAGATTGTCGTAACGGCCGGGCAGGCCGGTGCGCGACGACAGGTACAGGGTGGTGCCGCGCAGCTTCTCGGCGTTGACATAGGGGTCGTTGGCGACCCAGGTGGGGTCGTCGAACGACCCCCACATGTTGAGCGGGTTGCCGAAGAAGTTGACGACGGTGGTGGTGACGAAGGCCTGGCCGAGCGGGTCGCTTGTGCGCGCGCACCCGCTGAAGCTGCCCACCGCGTCGTACAGATCCGGTGCGGCAATCGCGAGATTGAGCGACGACGTGCCCGACATCGAGAAGCCGATCAAACCGTTGGTGCCAGTGGTCGCGTAGGTGACGTCGATGACGGGCGGCAGTTCCTCGGTGAGGAAGGTGGCCCACTTGTAGCGGCCGAGGTTCGGGTCGTCGTGCTTCCAGTCGGTGTAGTAGCTCGACTCGCCGCCCTTCGGGATGACGACGTTGACGTGCTTGTCGGAGAAGAAGTCGACGATGTCGGACTGGTCCATCCAGCTGTTGTTGTACGACCCGCCGTCGACGCCGCTCAGCACGTACAGCGTGGGGCTGGGAGTGACGGTGTCGGTGGGGCGCAGGATCCGCAGCTCGATGTTCTCGTCCATGGACGGCGAGTAGACCTCGATGTCGAGCTGCTGGTCGTCGACGACCGTGGTGCTCACGAGCCGGGCCTCATCGGGTTCTGCGGACGCCGTCGACGCTCCGAGTCCCCAGGTCGACGCCACGACGGTCGTCACGACCGCCAACGCGGATATCCGCCGCATAGATATACTCCGATTCCGTTCCCCTGCGCAGCCCCCGGAACACCTTATAGGGCCGCAGTGCACTTGCCGATAATCGTCACTGTTCGAAGGATGACCCGTGTTTGGCCGATCGCTCCTGCTGACCGTTCTCGCCGCGGGTCTTCTCGGATCCGGCACGGCGGCCGCCTCGCCCGCCACGCTGCCCGTGCCGTACGAACTTCCCGACACTGTGGGGCTGGAGCTCGAGAATCCGGGTGGTTCGGCTCCCGGCTCGAACGACCCGAATTGTCGCCCGACCGCCGACAAGCCCAATCCTGTTGTGCTGGTCCACAACACCAGCGGCAACCGGCAGGTCGCGTGGCAGACGTTCTCGCCTCTGCTCGCCAACGCCGGCTACTGCGTCTTCGCTCCGACCTTCGGCACGTTCCCCGGTCCGTGGCCCGTCAGCGCTCTGGGTGGAATGGCGCCGCTCGAGCCCAGCACACATCAACTCTCCGCATTCGTCGACGAGGTGCTCGCGCAGACCGGCGCCGAGAAGGTCGACATCGTCGGCCATTCGCAGGGCACGCTGGTCGCGGCGAAGTGGATCGGTGACGGCGGCGCCGACAAGGTCGATCAGCTCGTGTCGCTCGCTCCCCTGTGGGACGGGACGACCATCGTCACCAGTGACGGTGTGATGCGCGACTTCGAGTACGCGACGTGCCCCGCCTGCGCCGACATGCTTCCCGGTTCGCAGTTCCTCGAGGATCTCGCCGCGACCGGCCGTTTCGTCGAGCCAGTGGAGTACACGAACATCCTCACCACCCACGACGACGTGGTGCAGCCGTACACGAGCGGCCTGGGCGAGGACCCGAACGTCACCGACATCGTGCTGCAGGACGTGTGTGCCTCCGCGAAGACCACGCACCTGCAGATGCTTGCCGACCGGCTCACCGCGGAGCTCGTGCTCTCCACCCTCGACGGGCCCGTTCCGGCGCCCACCGGCTGCGTCGACTGACGGCACCTCAGCTCTCCCGCGCGGAGAGCACCGCGTCGAGCACGGGCACGATGACGTCGAGCGCGTCGGGTGAGGTCATCTGCCAGTGCGTCGCCGGCACCTGATGGTTGTCGACGGCACCCGTCACAGCCGCGTCCCATCCGGACGCGCCTCGGGTTCCGGTCGGGTCGTCGGCTGCCGCGGTGAAGTAGACGATGTCGCCGTCGTACGTCCCCGGCCGATGCTCAGTCATCAACTCGGAGTTCCGCTGCGCCGCCGCGACCAGCCTGGTCACCACGCGTCTCGTGTCGTCCTCGGTGTTGCCGGTGAGTGAAGCGACGGACGTGACGAGGTCGTCGACGTCCTCGGCACCGGCTGCGGCCGCGTCGTCGATTCCGAATCCGGCGAGCAGCTCTCTCATCGACACATCGCTCGACTCGCCGGTCCGTGCACCGTTGCCGGCGAAGCTGTCGAGCATCACCAACGTGTCGACCTGCTGTCCCTCCGCTTGCAGACGCACAGCCATCGCGTGGGCGATCACGCCGCCGAGCGACCAGCCGAACAACCGGTACGGCCCCTCGGGCTGCACGGTCCGCAATTCGTCGACGTAACGCGCCGCGAGTTCATCGAGGGTGGCGGGTTCGAAGTCGTCCTCGGTGACGGCCGGGGTCTGCAGACCGTAGACGGGCGCGTCGTGATCGAGCTGACGTGCGAGAGCGGTGTAGCACCACGACAATCCGACGATCGGGTGGACGAAGAACAACGGTGTCCCCGCGCCCTGCGTCCGGATCGGCAGGACCGGAGCCACGGACTCTTCGACGTCACCGGCACTTTCACGATCGATGAGTGCCGCGAGTCCTTCGACACCGGGTTCCCGGAACAGCCACTGCAGAGGTACTCGCGTGGGGAGCTCCGCGTTCAACCGGGAGACGAGCTTGGTGGCCACCAGCGAATTGCCACCGAGTCCGAAGAAGTCGTCGTCCAGGCCCACCTGCTCGACACCGAGCACCTCGGCGAGCACCGACGCCACGATCTGCTCGACATCGGTGACCGGAGCCCGGAACTCACGAGCCACGACGGCCGGTTCCGGCAGTGCCCGACGATCCAGCTTGCCGTTCGACGTCAACGGCAATTCATCGAGAACCATCACGATGTCCGGAACCATATATGCCGTCAGGAAACTGCCGACAGTATCTCTGATCGCCATCGGATCGATGGTCGCACCGGCTTGTGGGACCACATACGCGACAAGTCGTTCATCTCCCCAGGTACCGGCACGCACAACTGCAACTGCGTGCGCAACACCGTCACAGGAGGTGAGGGCAGCCTCGACCTCGCCGAGTTCGATACGGAATCCACGGAGCTGGACCTGGAAGTCGGAACGGCCCGCGTACTCGAGCAGACCCGAACTGTTCCACTTGGCCAGGTCTCCGGTGCGGTACATCCGACCTTCGCCGAACGGATCCGCAACGAAGCGTGAGGCGCTGAGGGACGCCTGACCGAGGTATCCCTGCGAGAGTTGTTCTCCGGCAACGTAGATCTCACCTTGGACGCCTACCGGGACCGGATGCAGTCGCTCGTCGAGCACGTACGTGCGCAGTCCCGGCAAGGGACGACCGATGACACTCGAACGGGCCTGCCGGGACATCTCTTCGGTCAGCGCCAGGAACGACACATGCACCGTGGTTTCGGTGATGCCGTACATGTTGACCAACTGCGGCACATCATCCGCGTGCCGGTCGTACCACCCCGTGAGCTTCCCGAGGTCCAGCGCTTCGCCACCGAAAATCACGTACCGGAGTCGGAGGTCGTCTGCGGACGTCGCGGCACGATCCGCCTCATCGAACTGGTAGAAAGCCGACGGTGTCTGGTTGAGGACAGTTACGCCGTACCGCGCAACCAGCGCCCGGAATTCATCCGGTGACCGCGATGTCATGTAATCGACTACCACCAGCGTCCCGCCGAACAGCAAGGGACCCCACAACTCCCATACGGAGAAGTCGAATGCGTAGGAATGGAACATCGTCCATACGTCGGACTCGTCGAATCCGAACTTCGTCTGCGCATTGGAGATGAGTTCGACGACGTTGCGATGGGTGACCGCAACTCCCTTGGGTCGTCCGGTGGACCCGGACGTGTAGATCACGTACGCAAGGTTCGACGACCGCAAAGGCGCCAACCGGTCCGCATTGGTAACCGGCGCGGACGAGAACTCATCGAGTATCAACCGATCGACGTGGAGGATCTCCACGCCCTCGACTCGGGGAAGCTGTTCGGCTTCGTCCGACGACGTCAGAACGACGGTGGGGTCGCTGTCCGTGAGAATGTATGCGAGTCGGTCCTTCGGTGACGTGACATCGACGGGCAGATACGCAGCTCCCGCCGTGACAACCGCGAGAATCGCCACAACGAGTGATTCGTCCCGGGGAAGCGCGACCGCCACGAGTGAGCCCGGCCCCACGCCGGATGCGATCAGCCTGCGCGCCAACTTGTTCGACCGAGCAGACAACTCCGCGTAATCCAGCACCGCATCACCCGCGACGGTTGCCGTGTTGGACGGCCAGTTCCGGACAACCCGAGTGAACAGCGCAGGGAGCGTCGACGACGTATCGATTTCGACGCCGGGCACAGCCCATGCAGAGACGAGTTCTGTGCTCTCGTCCTCGGTCACGAACGGGATGTCGCCGAGCGGCTTCGACGGGTCCTCGACCGCACCGGACAGCACACGCTCGAATCGCTTCGCGAAGCCGACCACCGTCGCCTCGTCGAACAGATCGGTCGCATACGTCATCGCGACCGCCATCCCCGCAGCTTCACCGCGGTCGTCGAACTGCTCCGACACCGTCACCTGCAGATCGAACTTTGCCAACGACACATCCGCATCGATCGCAGACAGTGACAGGCCCGGCAACTCGAACTGCGTCGGTCCCATGTTCTGCATCGTCAACATCACCTGGAACAGCGGATTCCACGCGGTGGACCGAACCGGATCGAGCACCTCGACCAACCGCTCGAACGGAACCTCGGCATGACCGAACGCACCTAGATCCACTTCACGCACCCGACCGAGGAGATCGCCGAACGACTCGGAGGAATCGATCTGCGTGCGCAACACCAACGTGTTGACGAACATGCCGATGAGATCGTCCAGGGCACGCTCGCCGCGACCCGCCACGGGTGTGCCGATCGCGATGTCCTCGGTGCCCGACAGCCGAGCCAGCAGGACGGCCAGAGCAGCGTGGACAACCATGAAGCGGGTGACGCCGTGTTCTGCGGTCAATGCATCGATGCCGGCCAGGAACGCCGGGTCGAGAACGAACTCGTGTGTTGCACCCCGATTCGAAGTCACTGCCGGACGCGGTCGGTCCGTCGGCAGAGCGAGTACGTCAGGAAGATCCGCCAGCTGTTCCGTCCAGTACGACAGCTGCCGCGAGATCAACGACTCCGGATCCGTCTCGGATCCGAGTAACTGGCGCTGCCAGAGCGTGTAGTCCGCGTACTGCACGTCCAACGGCTGCCACGACGGCATCTCACCCGCAGCACGGGCCGCATACGCCACCATCACATCCCGAGACAACGGTCCCATCGAGAAACCGTCCGCCGCGATGTGGTGCACCACCACGACCAGCACATGCTCGGTCTCCGAGACCTGCAGCAACTCGATCCGCAGCGGCGGCGCCACCGTCACGTCGAACCCGGTGCTTACCGATGCGACGACCTGATCGAACACCTCTGCCTCGGAAACGCGCGCCATCTGTAGCGCGACTCCGTCGTCCTCGATACCGAGCACGATCTGGCGCCCCGCACCGTCGACCTCCGGATACACCGTCCGCAGAATCTCGTGCCGCTCCACCAGGTCCGCGACAGCCGCCCGCAACGCCTCGACGTCCAGGACTCCGGACAGGCGGATGACCACGGGGATGTTGTTCACCGCCGACTCGGGATCGAAGCGGTTGAGGAACCACATCCGCTGCTGCGCCAAGGACAACGGAATTCGTTCAGGCCGCGCCTGCGGAACGAGTGGAGCGATACGTCTCGATCCACGCTGATCCGACACGGCGATTGCGAGTGCCTCGACTGTGGAGGCTTCGAACAACATTCGGACCGGGACCCGGCTGTCGAGGGCTTCCCCCAGCCGAGCGACCACACGCGTCGCCATCAGGGAGTTGCCACCGAGGCCGAAGAAATCGTCGTCCAGGCCGACCCGCTCGACGCCGAGCACGTCCTCGAACACCGATGCCACGGCACGCTCGCTGTCTGTCACCGGCGCCCGGAACTCCCGCGCCGCGAGTTCGGGCTCCGGCAATGCCCTGCGATCGAGCTTCCCGGACGCATTGAGCGGTAGCGCATCCAGAACGACGAACTGCGCCGGGACCATGTACCGGGGAAGGGATGCTCCCAGTGCGTCACGAACGCTGTCGAGTTCGACGGTTGTGCCCGCAGCAGGAACAACATAGGCCACCAGCTGCGGACCGAGTTCACTTTCGTGCACCACGACGGTTGCCTGTCCGATCTCGGGCAGGCCCGCCAGAGCCGTCTCGATCTCCCCGAGTTCGATCCGCAGACCGCGCACCTTGACCTGGAAGTCGGTGCGGCCGAGGTACTCCAGCATGCCGTCGGCGTTCCACCGCACCCTGTCACCGGTGCGGTAGAGCCGGCCACCTCCCGTCGTGAACGGGTCCGCGACGAAGCGCTCGGCGGTCAGGTCGGCTCGTCCGATGTACCCGCGCGCCACCTGGACGCCCGACAGGTACAACTCGCCCTGCACTCCGACCGGGACCGGGTTCAGACGTCCGTCGAGCACGTAGGCACGGACACCGCGGAGCGGTACACCGATCGGAACCGACACGGATTCCGTGCCCACACATCGGAACGCCGTAGACGTCACAGTCACCTCGGTCGGGCCGTAGGTGTTGTCCAGTACCGCATCCGAACGCGACCCGACACGTGCAACGAGATCCGGCGAGAGCGCCTCACCGCCCACCGACAGATACCGCAGCGACGACGGAAGCTCGAGTCCTTCGTCCGCGACGAACAACGCCAGCATGGACGGGACGAACTCCATGATGCACACATCCCACCGACGTGCGACCTGCACCAGATACTCCGGGTCCCGGTGGCCGCCGGGCTCCGCGATCACGAGACGCGCACCCACCTGCAGCGGGTAGAACAGCTCCCACACGCTGGCGTCGAAGGTGATCGGTGTCTTGTGCAGCGCAGTGTCTCCCGGACCGAGCCCGTACCGTTCCGCCATCCACGCGATCTGGTTGACAACCGACCTGTGCGTGATGGTGACACCCTTCGGTCGTCCCGTCGATCCCGACGTGAAGATGACGTACGCCGTGTTGTCCGGGTGCGGCGCAATCGGGTGAACCGAGCTCACGTCGTGCGCATCGAGATCGATCGTCTCGACGTCCACCGCGACTGCAGACGCCGGAAGCGCATCTCCATCCGTCGCTGTGGTGAGAGTCAGCAACGGTGCTGCGGTCTCGAGGACGTACGCCGTCCGGTCGAGCGGGTGTTCCGGATCGATCGGCAGATATCCCCCACCTGCCCGGAGGATCGCATATATCGCGACCAGCATGTTCGGCGACCGGCTCATGCAGACGCCGACCAACACTTCGGGCCCGACCCCACGTCCGATGAGGTACCCGGCGAGCGCGTCGACCCGACGATCGAACTCGCCGTAGTCGAGGACATCGTCGCCGAACACAACTGCCGGTGCGTGCGGTGTGCGCTGCGCCTGAGTGGTGAACCCGTCGAGCAGCAGAGCATCGGTTACCGGTACCGCGGTGTCGTTCCACTCTGTCAGGATGCGGTGCCGCTCGGCATCCTCCATTACGTCCACATCGCCGATGAAGAGATCCGGATCGGCGGTCGTCGTCGAGAGAAGCCGGACCAGGCGCTCCGCCATCAGATCGACGGTGTCTGCATCGAAAATGTCTGTGGCGTAGTCGATCTGACCGAGGTACCCGTCACCCCCCGGCGTCTCGACAAGGGTGACGGACAAATCGAACTGCGCGGACTTGCGATCGAATTCCAACGCCGAGAGGGAAAGTCCGGGGAGTTCGACTGCAGACTGGGTGTAGTTCTGGAAGGCCAGCATCACCTGGAACAATGGAGAGAACGACTGGGACCGTACCGGATTGATCCGATCCACCAACTTCTCGAACGGTACATCCGCATGCGCAAACGCATCGAGATCCGCCCGGGTCGTGGCCGTCATCAACTCACGGAAAGACGAGCTCGGGTCGACCTCGGTCCGCAACACCAGAGTGTTGACGAACATCCCGACCAGGTCGTCCAGCGCGCGCTCACCACGACCGGCCACCGGAGTGCCGATCGCAATGTCGGTGGTACCCGACAATCGGGCCAGCAACACCGCCAAGGCCGTGTGCACCACCATGAACGGAGTAGCGTGCTGCGCGGCGGCGAGCTGCCTGACGCGGGCCACGACTTCCGGCGGGACCGTGAAATCGACGCGTGCGCCCCACCCGTCCCGAGTCGCCGGGCGTGGCCGATCGGTAGGAAGATCCAATGCGTCCGGCAGATCCGCAAGGAACCCGGTCCAGTAATCGAGTTGTCGGGAGATCAACGAATCCGGATCGGATTCGTCACCGAGCACGGCACGTTGCCACAGTGCGAAGTCCGCATACTGCACCTCGAGCGGTGGCCATGCGGGAGCTTGCCCTGCGATGCGAGCGGAGTAGGCAATGACGACGTCCCGCGCCAACAGTCCGATCGAAACCCCATCGGCAGCGATGTGGTGCACAACCAGCGCAAGGACGTGTTCGCCCTCGTCGATCCGCAGTAGTGCACCACGAATCGGCGGCGCGTTCGTGACGTCGAAACCACCGGTGAGAAGCTCGGTGACACGGAGCCGTAGCTCGTCCTCATCAGCCACCCGAACAGGTTCGAGGCCGGCCGGTATCCAACCTGCAGGAAGCACCGTCTGGGTGCCCACCCCGTCCACTTCCGGATACTCCGTGCGCAGCACCTCGTGCCGGGAGATCACATCCCGCATCGCTGTCTCGAGGGCCTTGATGTCGAGGTCGCCGCTCAGGCGAATTGCAAACGGAATGTTGTACGCCGCCGACTCCGGATCGAACCGGCTCAGGAACCACATCCGCTGCTGAGCGAGCGAGAGCGGAATCTGATCGGGACGTTCTTGCGCCACCAGCGGAACCACAGCACCCGCACCGGCCTGTCCTTCGAGGCCCGCAGCGAGAGTTTCGACGGTCGGCGCATCGAACAAAGAACGCAACGGGACCCGCGCGTCGAGGGCCGCTCCGAGACGGGACACGACCTGCGTTGCCACAAGGGAGTTGCCGCCGAGGGCGAAGAAGTCGTCGTCCAGGCCGACCTGCTCGACACCGAGTACGTCAGCGAACACCGATGCGACAGCACGTTGGGTTTCTGTGACCGGGGCACGGAACTCCCGATCCTCGAGCTCCGGAGCCGGCAGTGCCTTCCGATCCAGCTTTCCGGACGCATTGAGGGGCAACGAATCCAACACGACGAACTGTGTCGGAACCATGTACGACGGCAGCACTTCGCCGACAGCGCCGCGCAGCTGTGTCGCGTCGACGTCACCCGCCGGAACGATGTAACCGACCAGCTGATCCGACCGGACGTCGACCGCTGCTGCAGCGATCCGATCCATGCCGCGCAGCACCGCTTCGATCTCGCCGATCTCGATGCGCTGGCCACGCAGTTTGACCTGCGAGTCGTTGCGGCCGACGTATTCGAGTTCACCGCCACGGTTCCACCGGACGAGATCGCCGGTGCGGTAGAGCCTCTCGCCGGTACCACCGGCGGGGTCGGCCACGAAACGTTCGGCAGTCAGTCCCGCGCGTCCCTCGTATCCACGCGCGACCTGGATGCCCGAGAGATACAGTTCGCCCATCACGCCGACGGGCACGGGGCGCAGTCGCGCGTCCAGCACACGCGCGTGCGTGTTCCATACAGGTGTACCAATGGGAACCACGAGGCCGTCGTCGGCGTTCACCTCACGGTGCGTCGCCTGAATCGTCACCTCGGTTGGGCCGTACAGATTGTGCACGTCCGCGCCGAACTTCGAGCGGGCACGCTGGGCGGTCGCCGACGACAATGCTTCTCCGCCGGCGAACACCGCTCGCAATGCCGGGGTCGGCACCGTCGACTCGTCGAGCACGGCGTCGAGCACGGTCGGTACGAACTGTGCGATCGTGATGTCAAAGTCCACCAGCGCCCGAGCGAGATAGGCGGGGTCGCGGTGTCCGTCGTGTGATGCGATCACGAGCCGGGCACCGGAGATCAACGGCAGCATGAACTCCCACACTGAAGCGTCGAAGGTCGCGGGAGTCTTGAGCAACACCACATCGGAGGGTCCGACATCGAACTGCTCTTGCATCCAGGCAAGTTGGTTGACCACAGCGGCGTGCGTGACCGCGACGCCCTTCGGCCGCCCTGTCGAGCCCGACGTGAACAGTACGTAGGCGACGTTCTCCGGCCGCAACTCTCCGCGACGTTCATCGCCCGCCAACGGCTCGGAACCGAAGCCGGAAAGATCGACGGTGTCGACCACAACCACTTCACGATCGGTACGGAACTCTGTTCCAGAAGTCGTCAGAACGACGGCCGGATCGGTGATGTCGAGAACGTAGCCGATACGCTCCGACGGCTGTTCGGGATCCACGGGCACGTAGGCGCCGCCGGCCGCGAGGACCGCGTAGATGCTCACCACGAGATCGACAGACCGCCCGATTGCGACCGCGACGGTGGAGTCCGGAGAAACTCCGACCGAAATCAGATACCGAGCAAGAGAATTGACTCGTCCCGAGAACTCGCGATAGGTGAGAGTCGTGTTCTGATCGGAGACCGCGGCAGCGTCGGGGGTTGCCGCTACGCTTTCGCTGAACCATTCGGGGACAGTTATCGGCCCCACGAGTTCACGTGTCGCAGACTCACCGAGTGCGCGTACTTTCTCCGTCTCCGCAGGTAGCATCCACGGCAAGTCACCGACCGCCACTGCTGCGTCGGTGACGACGGCGTCGAGTATTCGCAGGAAACGCTGCGCGATCGCGCCGACCGTCGCATCGTCGAACAGGTCGGTGGCATACGTCCACGCCATCGCGATACCTGCGGGCTCGTTGGCATCCGATATCGTTTCGTGCACTGTGACCTGAAGGTCGGTCATCGCATGACCGAGCGGCACTTCGACCGGCGACATGCGGACTCCACCGAGACGGAAGTCGGTGCGCTGTGCATTCTGCAGGGTCAGCATGACCTGGAACAGCGGGTTCCGAGACTGCGATCGAGTGGGCGCGAGCACGTCGACCAGCGACTCGAACGGGATGTCCGCGTGGGAGAACGCCTTCAGGTCGATACTCTTGACCGAGTCGAGCAACTCGAGGAACGGCACACTCGGTTCGATTTCGGTTCGCAGTACGAGAGTGTTCACGAACATGCCGACGAGATCGTCGAGCTCGGCGTGGTCACGTCCGGCGACAGGTGTGCCGATGACGATGTCGGTGCTGCCACTCAGTGCTGCAAGCTCCACTGCCAACACGGAGTGAAGCACCATGAAGACAGTTGCATTGCGTTCTCGCGCCAAGCGTGTCAGCCCGGCGTGGACCGTCCGGTCGACCGTGATGGCGTGTGTCGCGCCGCGGTGGGATGCGATCGCCGGCCGAGGCCGGTCCCACGGCAACTCCAACTGCTCGGGGGCACCCGTGAGCGTCTCGATCCAGAAGCGAATCTGACCGGCCATGACACTGCTCGCGTCATCGGCCGAACCCAACATCTCGCGTTGCCACAATGCGTAATCTGCGTACTGCACGGCCAGGGGCGACCACGTGGGTACGGTCCCTTGGGCCCGGGATGCGTACGCCAGCATGATATCCCGCGTCAGCGGCCCGGCAGAGAAGCCGTCACCTGCGATGTGATGCACGACGAATACGAGAACGAACTCGTTTTCTGCAGGTTTGTACAGTCGCGCGGCCAGCGGCACTTCGGACGTCACATCGAAACCGGTGGATACGAATTCGGCTAGGCGACCGAGGATCTCGTTCTCACTCACCGGTATGGGAGAGAGGTCCACGTCGACGTCCGATGCCGGCAGGATTTTCTGCACGCCGATTCCGTCGATCTCCGGATACACGGTGCGCAGGATCTCGTGACGGTCGAGAAGGTCCTCGACGGCGTGCTGGAGTGCCGGCACGTTCAGGTCACCGGACAACCGGATCGCCAGCGGAATGTTGTAGGTCGCGGACGCCGGATCGAAGCGGTTGAGGAACCACATCCGCCGCTGCGCGAGGGACAGCGGCACATGTTCGGGTCTGGTCCTCGCTGTGAGTGCAGGCCGGTTGCCGGACCCACTTCGCCTTTCCGCAGCAGCTGCGAGGTCGGAGACCTTCGAGAATTCGAACAACAGGCGCACTGGAATCTGCGCCTCGAATGCGTTGCCGAGACGGGCAGCGACACGTGTGGCGATGAGCGAGTTGCCACCGAGATCGAAGAAGTCGTCGTCGGCACCGACTCGTTCCAGGCCGAGGACCTCCGCAAATACGCCGGCAACAATCTCTTCTGCGACCGTACTCGGAGTGCGGAATTCGCCGCTACCGAATACGGGATCGGGGAGCGCGCGGCGGTCGATCTTTCCGGATGTGTTCAGCGGCATCCTCGGCAGCGCGATGATGCTCGAGGGCACCATGTAGCGGGGAACCTTCGATGCAACTGCCACGGCGAGGTAGTCCGTATCGATATCCGCGCCGTCTTCCGGCACGACATAGGCAACGAGATGGTCTCCGAGTGTTTGGTGGGAGTGCACGATGACCACGCACTGACGGACCGTCGCATCACCGAGAAGCGCCGACTCGATCTCGCCCAGTTCGATGCGAAGGCCCCGCAACTTCACCTGGAAGTCCGAGCGTCCGATGTACTCGAGTTCCGATGCTCGATTCCATCGAACGAGGTCACCGGTACGGTACATCCGACCGCCCTCGCCACCGAACGGATCGGCGACGAATCGCTCGACGGTCAGATCCGGGCGTTCCACATAGCCGCGGGCAAGCTGAACTCCGGCGAGGTACAGCTCCCCTGTCACACCGACGGGCACCGGACGGAGATGCGCGTCCAATACGTACATCCCGACTGGACCCTGCGCCGTCCCGATCGGAATCACATCCAGGTCGGTGGCGGAGACCGCGTGGCGGCTGACGGATACCGCCGCTTCGGTCGGACCGTACTCGTTCGACAGCGCCGTCGCGGCGTTGACAGCGCGGAAGGCCCCGGCGAGCTTGGGGGTGAAGACTTCTCCACCACAGAACACGTGGCGGAGGGAGGCGAGTTCGCCGGGCTTGGCGGACGCAACCACCTCGGTGAGCATCGACGGGACAAAGTGCGCAGATGTCACCTGGTTCTCGACAATTGCCTCGATGAGACGTCGAGGATCGCGGTGCGCGTCAGGTGCGGCGACGACAAGTCGGGCGCCCGATGTGAGGGGCCACCAGAACTCGCGGACCGACGCATCGAAAGTGAACGGTGTTTTCTGCAAAACTGTGTCCTCGGCGCCCAAGCCGTAGGCATTCTGTCGCCACGACAATGAAGCAACGACCGCACTGTGGGGAACTGCAACACCCTTCGGCCGCCCGGTCGAACCGGACGTGAAAATCACGTAGGCGATGTTCTCGAAATGCAGCGGCGCGTTCCTGTCGGCGTCCGAAACGGTCTGTTCGGAGTAGTTCCTGAGCTCGACGGTGTCGATCAGAACGGTCTCGAGATCATGGTCCGTGACGAAATCGTCGTCGGACGTCGAGAGGACCAGGAGTGGGTCGGCGGTCTCGAGGACGTAGTCGTTGCGGTCCTGCGGCAGATCGGGATCAACAGGAACGTATGCGCCGCCCGCCTTGATCACTGCGTACATACCGATCAACAGGTTCGCCGATCGACGCAGCGCCAGGGCGACCAAGGTGTCGGGACCGACCCCTCGGGACACCAGGTACCGGGCCATCGCATTGACCCGCGTATCGAACTGCGCGTACGACAGGGTCACGCCGTCGGCAGACAACGCCGGCGCGTCGGGGGTCCGCGCCACCTGACGGTCGAACAGATCGACGAGAGTCTCGCTGCGCAGAGGTTTGACGCCACGGTCCCACTGGACGAGCGCCCATTCGGCGGGTTCCAAGATGTCGATGTCACCGACCGCTACCTCGGGCTCGGCAGTGACGGCACCGAGTATCCGACGGAACCGATCTCCGAGTGCATCGATCGTGGAGCCGTCGAACAGATCTGTCGCGTAGGTGAACTCCGCTGTCAGACCGGCTGATTGTCCTGCAGCGTCGTAGGACTCTCCCACGGTCAGCTGCAGGTCGAACCGAGCTTCGGCGAAGTCCGTGTCGAGCGCGGAGATGGTCAGCTCCTCGAGTTCGAACACCGACTGCTGCATGTTCTGGAACACGAGCATGACCTGGAACAGCGGTGTCCGCGACTGGGAGCGCGGCGGATCGAGCACCTCGACGAGTCGCTCGAACGGCACGTCCGCGTTGCCGAAGGCGCCCAGGTCGGTGTCGCGCACCTGCGCGAGCAGGTCGGTGAACGGCAAGGCCGGGTCGATGTCGTTGCGCAACACGAGGGTGTTGACGAACATGCCGATGAGGTCGTCGAGTTCGGCCTCCCCGCGACCCGCGACGGGCGTGCCGATGGTGACGTCGCGTGTGCCGGCGAGTTTCGCGAGCAGGACGGCGAGCGCGGCGTGCACGACCATGAAGGTCGTCGCGTTGTGTTCGCGTGCGAGGCGTTGCAGCGCACCGACGGTGGTGGCGTCGATCTCGAAGGTGTGGCGCGCACCGCGGTTGGTGGCGACCGGCGGACGCGGATGGTCGAGCGGCAGTTCGAGCGGCTCGGGCAGGTCACCGAGTCGTTCGGTCCAGTAGGCCAGTTCGCGTGCGACGAGACTGTCCGGATCGTCCTCGGATCCGAGCAGTTCGCGTTGCCACAGCGCGTAATCCGCGTACTGCACGGCGAGCGGCGACCACGACGGCGCCTCCCCGCGGCGACGCGCGTCGTAGGCGACCATCACGTCGCGGGTCAGCGGTCCCATCGAGAAACCGTCCGCGGCTACGTGGTGCACGACGAAGACGAGCACGTATTCGTCGTCGCCGACCCGGTAGAGGCGGGTACGGACCGGCACCTCGGACGTGACGTCGAACCCGGCGTTCACGAATTCGACGACGGTGGGCAGGATGTCGGCCTCGTCGATCGGCACGGGCGTGACGTCCGGGCGTACCCGAGTGACGGGCAGCACGACCTGGTGCCCGACACCGTCGGCCTCCGGGTAGACGGTGCGCAGGATCTCGTGGCGCGCGAACAGATCCGAGACGGCCTCCGCCAGGGCCGTCAGATCCAGCGATCCGGTGAGGCGGATGGCGACCGGGATGTTGTACGCGGCCGAGTCGGGATCGAGGCGGTTGAGGAACCACATCCGCTGCTGAGCGAGCGACAGCGGCACCGAGTCGGGTCGCGGCTGCGCCTGCAGTGCGGGGCGGCCACCGGATCCGGTGTGTTCCTCGGCCCGCACAGCCAGTGCTGCCACGGTGGGTGCCTCGAACAGCACACGCAGCGGGACGCGCGCGTCGAGCGCGGTGGCGAGTCGCGCGATCACCTGGGTGGCGATCAGCGAGTTGCCGCCGAGTTCGAAGAAGTCGTCGTCCGCGCCGACGCGGTCGACGCCGAGAAGGTCGCGGTAGATGCCGGCGACGATCTCCTCGATCGGGGTGGACGGCGCACGGTACGGGCGGGTCGCGACCTCGGGTGCGGGCAGCGCCTTGCGGTCGATCTTGCCGTTCGCGTTGAGCGGCAGCGCATCGAGGATCATCACGACCGACGGCACCATGTAGCTCGGAAGACTCTGCGCGAGTGCGTCCTTCACCGCGTCCGCGTGCAGGACCTCGTCGCCGGTGAGGTAGGCGACGATCCGGTCGCCGGTGTGCGGGTCGCTGTGCACGACCGTCACGGCCTGCGCCACACCCGGCTGCGCCCGCAGCGCGGTGTCGATCTCACCGAGTTCGATGCGGAAGCCGCGGAGTTTGACCTGGAAGTCGGCGCGGCCGCGGTAGTCGAGGGTGCCGTCCTCGTTCCAGGCGACGACGTCACCGGTGCGGTACAGACGCGAACCGGATCCGAAGGGATCGGCGACGAACCGGTCGGCGGTGAGGTCGGGGCGTCCGGCGTAACCACGTGCAAGTTGGGCGCCCGCGAGATAGAGCTCGCCCGTCACACCCACCGGCACGGGACGGAGACGACCGTCGAGGACGTGGACGCGCGTGTTCCACTCCGGGCGACCGATCGGCACCGAGTCGGTGTCGTCCTCGGTCACCGCGTGCGCGGTCACCGAGACGGCGGCCTCGGTCGGCCCGTACAGGTTGACCAGGTCGACGTCGGGGTGGAGCGACCGGAACCGCTGGGCGAGCGCGGGTGGCAGCGCCTCACCGATCGCGAGGACGCGCCGCAACGACGAGCTCAGCGCACCGCCCGCCGTGTCCAGCAGTGCCTCGAGCATCGACGGCACGACGTGCAGCGTCGTCACAGCCGTCTGCCGCATGACCGCGTCGAGATAGGCCGGGTCGCGATGACCGTCGGGTGCAGTGACGACGAGTCGCCCGCCGGAGACGAGTGCCGACCAGAACTCCCACACCGACAGGTCGAACGTCGCGGCCGTCTCGAGCAGCGCAGCGTCGTCGGAGGACAGACCGAAATGCTCCGTCTTCCACAGCAACTGGTTGACGATCGCCGCGTGCGGAACCGCGACGCCCTTGGGCCGCCCGGTGGAACCCGACGTGAAGATGACGTAGGCGGGGTGCTGCGGGTCGAGCGGAAGGCGACGTTCGGTGTCGCGCACCGGGCTGTCGTCGAGCGCGTCGAGTTCGGGTGCGTCGACGTGCACCACTGCGCGACCGCCGGCATCGAAGTCGTCGTCGCGACCGGTCAGCACGCAGACGGGGTCTGCGACCGACAGGATGTAGTCGATTCGCTCGCGGGGGTGATCGGGGTCGAGGGGAACGTACGCGCCGCCGGCCTTCGCGACGGCGTACATGCCGATGAGCAGCTCGACGGAGCGGCGCATCCCCAGCGCAACGGCCGTCTCGGGACCCACGCCGAGGCCGATCAGATGCCGGGCGAGACGGTTGACCCGTCCGTCGAACTCCCGATAGGTGAGGGTGCCGCCCTCGTGGTCGAGCGCGACGGCGTCCGGCCGGGCCGCGACCTGCGCATCGAACAGCGACACCAGCGTCCCAGCGGGAACGTCGCGCCGAGTGTCGTTCCACTCCTGCAGGATCCGCGTGCGCTCGGTTGTGTCGAGGATGTCGAGATCACCGACGGGACGGTCGGGTTCGGCGACGATCCTGTCGAGCAACCGGACGAACCGATCGACGAACACGCGGGCGGTCGACTCGTCGAACAGGGCCGACGCATAGGTGAGGTACCCGACGATGCCGGTGGGTGTACCCGACTCGTCGTAGCGGTCCTGGACGATCCAGTGCAGGTCGAACTGCGAGGTGTCGTGTTCGAGGTCGACGAGGGCGACGTCGAGTCCGGGCAGCGCAAGGGTGCCCTGCTCGAAGTTCTGGAACGAGAAACCGACCTGGAACAGCGGGTGCCGCGCGGTGGAGCGCTGCGGGTTGAGCACCTCGACGAGCCGCTCGAACGGCACGTCGGCGTGCGCGAAGGCCCGCAGGTCGGATTCGCGGACGGCGGCGAGCAGGTCGTCGAAAGTGACGGCGCCGGACACCCGGGTGCGCAGCACGAGGGTGTTGACGAACATGCCGATCAGGTCGTCGAGTTCGCGTTCGCCGCGACCCGCGATGGGTGTGCCGACGGCGATGTCGTCGCTGTCGGACAGTCTCGCGAGCAGCACCGACAGGGCCGCGTGCACGGCCATGAACAGCGTGGCGTGACGGCTCTGGGCGAGGTCGACGAGCCGGGCGTGGAGGTCGGCATCGATGCGGATCTCGACGCGTCCACCCTCGTAGGACTGCACCGCGGGTCGCCGGCGGTCGGTCGGCAGCGACAGCTGGTCGGGCAGCCCGGCGAGGGCACCGCGCCAGTAGTCGAGTTGCTGCGACACCAGCGAGTCGGGATCGTCCTCGGAGCCGAGCACACGACGCTGCCACAGCGCGTAGTCGGCGTACTGCACCGGCAGGGGCGTCCACTCGGGCTCGGAGCCGGTGAGAGCCGAGGTGTAGGCAACGAGAAGGTCGCGCACCATCGGGGCGATCGAGAAGCCGTCGCCGGAGATGTGGTGAACGACCATCGCGAGCACGTAGTCGTCGGCGCCGAGTTCGAAGAGCCCGATCCGCAGCGGCACCTCGGTGGTGACGTCGAAGCGACCGGTCGCGAACGGCGCGACCGCCGCGAGCAGGGCGTCGTCCCCGCCGGTGACGGTGTGGACCTCGATGTCCGGGGCGGCGTCGGCGGCGGGCAGCACGACCTGCACCGGCCCGTCCGGAGTGTCGGGGTAGACGGTCCGCAGCGATTCGTGCCGTTCGACGACGTGGGCGACCGCGATGCGCAGCAGGTCGACGTCGACCGAGCCCGACAGGCGGATGGCCATCGGCAGGTTGTAGGCCGCCGAGTCGGGATCGAAGCGGTTGAGGAACCACATGCGCTGCTGGGCCAGCGACAGCGGCACCCGTTCGGGCCGCTCCCCCGCGACGAGTGCAGGTCGCGCGGCCTGTCCACCGTGCTCGGCGACCGCCGCGGCGAGCGCCTCGACGGTGGGGTGTTCGAACAGCGTGCGCAGCGGGATGTCGGCGCCGAGGGCCGCACCGATGCGGGCGATGACGCGGGTCGCGATCAGCGAGTTGCCGCCGAGCGCGAAGAAGTCGTCGTCGAGACCGACCCGCTCCACCTCGAGCACCTCGGCGATCGCGGCCGCGACCGCCTGTTCCGTGGCGGTGACCGGAGGACGGAATTCGCGGACCGCCGCGACGGGTTCGGGCAGGGCGCGACGGTCGAGCTTGCCGGATGCGTTGAGCGGTAGCGCGTCGAGCACCATGAGTACGTCGGGCACCATGTAGCGCGGCAGCGACCTGCCGACCGCCGCACGCGCCGCCTCGACGTCGACGGTCGCGCCCGAGGACGGGACGACGTAGCCGACGAGTTGCTGGCCGTGGTCGCCGTCGTGCACGACCATCACGGCCTGCGCGATCTCCGGCAGCGCGGTCAGGGCACTCTCGATCTCGCCGAGCTCGATGCGCAGACCGCGCACCTTGACCTGGAAGTCGGTGCGGCCCAGGAAGTCCAGCTCGCCGCTCGGCAGGATTCGGACGAGATCGCCGGTGCGATAGAGACGTTCACCGCCGGGTGCGGCGACGAAGCGTTCGGCGGTGAGGTCGGGGCGAGCGTGGTAGCCGCGCGCGACCTGCACTCCTCCGAGGTAGAGCTCACCGGGCACCCCGATCGGCGCCGGCCGCAGTCGCGCGTCGAGCACCTGCACGGTGGTGTTGCGGATCGGACGGCCGATCGGGACGCTGCCCGCATAGTTACCCTCGACCCGCAGGACCGTTGCGGTGACGGTGGTTTCGGTGGGACCGTAGGTGTTGTCGAGCGCTGCCGTCGACCGTGCGGCGAAGTCGGCGGCGAGATCGGCCGGCAGGGCTTCACCACCGACCGACAGGTAGCGCAGCGACTCGGGAAGCCGCAGCGCCGGATCGGCGAGGAACACCGCGAGCATCGACGGGACGAATTCGAGGATGCTCACGCGCTCTTCACGCGACACGCGTGCGAGATAGGCGGGGTCGCGGTGCCCACCCGGCACGGCGACGACGAGGCGAGCGCCGACCTGCAAGGGGTAGAACAGCTCCCACACCGACGCGTCGAACGTGATGGGTGTCTTGTGGAGCGTGGCGTCGCCGGCACCGAGGTCGTACCGTTCGCGCATCCACGCGATCTGGTTCGCGGCCGAACGATGGCTCACTGCAACGCCCTTGGGACGTCCGGTCGAGCCGGACGTGAAGATGACGTAGGCGGTGTTGTCGGGTCGCAGCGGTGCGACGCGGTCGGCGTCGGTGAGCGGCGCGTCGGAGACGTTCGACGGCGCATCGATCTCCAGCACCGGTGCCGCGGCGGGCAACGATCCCCGATCGGCTGCGGTGGTGAGCACGACGACGGGCCGCGCGAGGTCGAGCACGTACTCGGTGCGGTCGGCGGGATGTTCGGGGTCGAGCGGAACGTACGCTCCCCCGGCCTGCAGGATCGCGTAGATCGCGACCATCATGTCGATGGACCGGCCGGTGTACACGCCGACGAGACTCTCCGGACCCACCCCGAGTCCGACGAGGTGCCGCGCGAGACGGTTCACCCGCGACGCGAACTGCGCGTACGTCAGGGTCGTGTCCTCGAAGATCAGCGCCGGTGCGTCCGGGGTGCGGGCGACCTGCTCGTCGAAGCGGACGAGCAGGGTCTCGTCGACGGACCCCGCATCGGTCGCATTGATGTCGGTCAGCAGACGGATCTCGTCGTCGCCGCGCAGGTCGATGTCACCGACCGCGACCTCCGGCGCACTCACCGCGGCGTCGACGAGCGCGACGAGGCGCTGCGCGGCCTGCGTGACGGTGTGTTCGGTGAACAGGTCGGTGGCGTAGGTGATCGAGCCGTCGATGCCGAGGCGTCGGCCGTCGGCGTCGAAGATCTCCCCCAGGTGGATCTCGAGGTCGAGCTTGGCGCCGGTCGCGCCGGGTTCGACGGTGCTCAGCCGCAGCCCGGGCAGGTCGATCTCCGAGCGCGTGAAGTTGTGCACCACGAGCAGGGTCTGGAACAGCGCCGAGTAGGCCGTGGAGCGGACCGGGTCGAGCAGTTCGACGAGGCGCTCGACCGGCACGTCCGGATGCGAGAAGGCCGCGAGGTCGACGTCGCGCACCTGGTCGAGGATCTCGTCGAAGGTGGCGCCGGCGTCGATGCGGGTGCGCAGCACGAGAGTGTTGCCGAACATGCCGACGAGGTCGTCGAGGGCTTCCTCGCCGCGACCGGCGATCTGGGTGCCGATCGGGATGTCGCTGCTCCCCGACCAGCGGGCCAGCAGCACCGCGACGGCGGCGTGGGCGAGCATGAACAGCGTGATGCCGCGTTCGCGGGTGAACTGTTCGACGCGGTCGGCGAGTTCGGCGTCGAAGCTGATCGGGACGGTCGCGCCCCGCGACGACTGGACGGGCGGACGCGGCCGGTCGGTGGGCAGTTCCACCAGGTCGGGCAGGTCGGTGAGGGTGTCGGTCCAGTACGCGAGCTGACGGGCGAGCAGCGACTGCGGGTCGTCCTCGCTGCCGAGGAGCTTCTGCTGCCACAGTGCGTAGTCGGCGTACTGGACGCGCAGCGGCGACCAGCCGGGCTCGGCGCCTTCGCGACGCGCGAGGTAGGCGGTGACGACGTCGCGCGACAGCGGTGCCTGCGACCCGCCGTCGCTGGCGATGTGGTGGGCGACGACGGCGAGGACGTGCTCGTCGTCGGCGATGCAGAACAGCCGGGCACGCACGGGCACGTCGACGGTGAGGTCGAAACCGCGCGTCGCGAACTCGGTGAGGACACCGGTGATCTCGTCGGCCCCGACGACCTGCGGTCCGAGATCGGAGGCGGCCTCGCCGGCGGGCACGATCACCTGCGACGGTCCGGCGTCGCTGTCGGGAAAGACGGTGCGCAGCGCTTCGTGACGGTCGAGCACGTCGAGCAGAGCGGCCTGCAGCGCCGACACGTCGAGGTCGCCGCTCAGGCGCAGCACCATCGGGATGTTGAACGCGGCCGAGCCGGGATCGAAACGGTTGAAGAACCACATGCGCTGCTGCTGGAGCGACAGCGGGATGCGGGCGGGACGGTCGACGCCGACGAGGTCGGGACGGCCGCCGGAGCCGGCGGTGCGTGCGACGGCTGCAGCCAGCGCGGCGACCGTCGGAGCGTCGAACACCGTGCGCACGGGCACGGTGGTGTGCAGGGCGGTGCCGAGTCGCGCGACCAGTTGCGTTGCGTTGAGCGAGTTGCCGCCGAGCGCGAAGAAGTCGTCGTCGAGGCCCACGCGGTCGACACCGAGCAGGTCGGCGTAGACGGACGCGACCGTCTGCTCCACGGGTGTCTCGGGGGCGCGGAAGGCGCGTGCCTCGAAACCGGGGACGGGCAGAGCCTTCCGGTCGAGCTTGCCGTTGGCGGTGATGGGCAGCGCGTCGAGGACGAGGATCTGCGCGGGCACCATGTACGACGGCAGTTCGTCGGCGAGCCGGTCGCGCAGTGCCTGCGGGTCGGCCGTGGCGCCGGTCGTCGGGACGACGTAGCCGATGAGACGTTCACCGGTGCGCGGGTCGGTGTGCAGGACGACGACGGCCTGGGCAACCTCGTCGGCGCGGCTCAGGGCCGCTTCGATCTCGCCGAGTTCGATGCGCAGGCCGCGTACCTGCACCTGTGCGTCGCTGCGACCGACGAAGTCGAGTTCGCCGGTTGCGGTGCGGCGCACGAGATCGCCCGTGCGGTACATGAGCCCACCGGTGAACGGGTTCGCGACGAACCGTGCGGCCGTGAGTCCCGGCTGCGCGTTGTAGCCACGCGCGAGCCCGGCACCCGCCAGGTACAGCTCACCGATGACGCCGTCGGGCACGGGATGCAGACGCGTGTCGAGGACGACGGCACCGGCACCCTCGATGGGCGCACCGATGGTGATGCGGTCGCCCGGGGTGAGCCGCGCGGTCTCGGTGATGATGATGGTGGTCTCGGTGGGACCGTAGCTGTTGACGAAACGGCAGACAGGGCCGAACTTCTCGACGAGTTCCGGCGGGCACACGTCGCCGCCGATCACTACGGATTCGAGGTCGGGCAGGTCGTCGGGGGTGACGGTGCCGAGCGCGGCGGGCGCGGTGATGATGTGCGTGATGCGTTCGCGGCGCAGCAGGTCGGTCAGTTCGGCACCGGCGACGATGTGCGGCGGCACGACCACCACGGTGGCACCGGCGGAGAACGCCGAGATCTGCTCGAAGACCGACGCGTCGAAGCTCGAGGACGAGAACCGCAGCATCCGCGAGTCGGTGTCGATACCGAGTTCGGAGCGGTGGTCGGCAGTGAACGCGCTGAGGCCGCGGTGGGTGACGACGACGCCCTTCGGCGTGCCGGTGGAACCGGACGTGTAGATCATGTACGCCGCCGACTCCGCGTTCACTGCGGGAGTCACCGGTGCAGCAGAGTAGTCGTCGGCGTCGACGCTCAGCCATGGAACATGCGACTGTCCGTCACCGAGTCCGAGGATGGCCCGGGAGTCGGTGAGCAGGTAGGCGATACGCGCTGCGGGCAGCGCGGGGTCGACGGGCACGAACGCCGCGCCGGTCTTGACCACGGCCCACAGGGCGACGACGGCGTCGAGGCTGCGCGGGAACGACAGTGCGACCACGGTTTCCGTTCCGGCGCCGTGGTCGATGAGCTTGTGCGCGAGCCGGTTGGAGGCGTGGTCGAGTTCGGTGTAGGTGAGCTGCCGGTCGCCGTCCAGCACCGCGATGCCGTCCGGGTTCGCGGCGACACCGGTGGCCAAGATCTCGGGGAAGGTCCTCTGCGGCAGCGGCGCCGGCACCGAGTACGACAGTGCGCGATCGGTTTCGGCGTCCGACAGGAGCACGATGTCGCCGATGGAAGCCGTCGGGTCGGCCGTGCTCGTGTCGAGCAGCTGCACCCACCGCGCGGCGAGGTCGGCGGCGGTCGCCTCGTCGAACAGGTCGGTCGCGTAGGTGAGTTCGGCGATCAGCCCGCCGATCTCGTCCTCACGCAGCGCGATGTCGACGTCGAACTTGGCGATGGCGAGATCCGCTGCGAGCGGTTCGACCCGCAGCCCGGGCAGTTCAAGCTCGCCGATGCCCTGGTTCTGCAGCGACAACGCGACCTGGAACAGCGGCGAGTGACTCTGCGAGCGCACCGGATCGACGGCTTCGACCACCTGGTCGAACGGCACATCGGCGTGCGAGAAGGCCGCGAGGTCGGTGGTGCGGACCTGCTCGAGGAACTCCGCGAACGACGTCGCGGGATCGATGCGGGTGCGCAGGACGAGGGTGTTGACGAACATGCCGACGAGGTCGTCGAGGGCACGATCACCGCGACCGGCGACCGGCGTGCCCACCGACACGTCCTCGGTGCTGCCGAGACGCGCGAGCAGCACGGCGAGGGCGGCGTGCAGGACCATGAAGCGGGTCGCGCCGTGGGCGTGGGCGAGGCGGTCGATGCGGGCGAGGATCTCGGGGGCGATCCGGAAGCCGGTGTTGGCGCCCCGGTAGGACGCTGCTGCGGGTCGCGGGCGGTCGGCGGGCAGTTCGAGCACGGCCGGGGTGTCGGCGAGCACCGAGGTCCAGTAGTCGAGCTGTTGCGCGATCGGTGCCTGCGGATCCTGCGGATCGCCGAGCACGGTGCGCTGCCACAGCGCGAAGTCGGCGTACTGCACCGGCAGCGGTTCCCAGGCCGGCTGCGTGTCATCGAGGCGCGCGGAGTAGGCGACGAGGACGTCACGGGCGAGCGGCACGGTCGACGCGCCGTCGGCGCTGATGTGGTGCACGACCACCACGAGCACGTGGGTGCGGTCGTTCTCGCGGAACAACGCGCCGCGGATGGGGACCTCACGCGTGACGTCGAAGCCGCGTCCCACGACCCCGGCGATCGCGGTGTGCAGTGCGTCGGTGTCGGGTGTGTCGATCGGGGTGAGATCGAGCGGCACGTCGCCGGTGGCGAGCACGTGCTGCGACGGCCCGTCCTCGTGTTCCGGGAAGACCGTGCGCAGCGCTTCGTGCCGGTCGAGCACGTCGCGGACGGCGGCGGTGAGGGCGTCGACGTCGAGGTCGCCGCGCAGGCGCACCGCGAGCGGGATGTTGTAGAGCGGGGACGACGGGTCGAAGCGGTTGAGGAACCACATGCGCTGCTGCGCGTACGACAGCGGCACCCGCGCGGGGCGTTCCTGGGGCACGAGCGGCAACCGCTCGCCCGTGCCGATGTGCGAGCCGGCGGTCTCGGCGAGGGCCTGCACGGTGGATCCCTCGAACACCGCGCGCACCGGCACCGTGGTGCCGAGCGCTTCCCCGATCCGGGCCACCAGTCGGGTCGCGATGAGCGAGTTGCCGCCGAGCGCGAAGAAGTCGTCGTCGAGGCCCACGCGTTCGACGCCGAGCAGTTCGGCGACGATCTCGGCCACCGTCTCCTCGACGGGGTTGGTGGGGGCACGGAACTCGCGAGTGACCGGGTCGGGCGCGGGCAGCGCCTTGCGGTCGAGCTTGCCGTTGACCGTGACGGGCACCGTCTCGATCGGCACGATCTGCGAGGGCACCATGTACGACGGCAGGACGTCGGCGACGGCGCTGCGCAGCGCGTCGGCGTCGACCTCGGCGCCGTCGCGGGGCACGACGTAGCCGACGAGCCGTTCGCCGGTGTGGGCGTCGCGGTAGACGTCCACGACGGCGTGCGCGACGCTGTCCTGACGGCTCAGCACCGCCTCGATCTCGCCGAGTTCGATGCGCAGACCACGCAGTTTGACCTGCGCGTCGCTGCGGCCGACGAAGTCGAGTTCGCCCGACGCGCGCCGGCGCACGAGGTCGCCTGTGCGGTACATGAGCCCACCAATGAACGGGTTGGCGACGAACCGCGCGGCCGTCATCCCGGGCCGGTCGTGGTAGCCGCGGGCCAGCGCCTGACCGGCCAGATACAGCTCACCCAGCACACCGTCGGGCACGGGCTGCAGACGCGTGTCGAGGACGACGGCACCGGCACCCTCGATGGGCGCACCGATGGTGATGCGGTCGCCCGGGGTGAGCGGCGCGGTCTCGGTGATGATGATGGTGGTCTCGGTGGGACCGTAGCTGTTGACGAAACGGCAGACAGGGCCGAACTTCTCGACGAGTTCGGGCGGGCACACGTCGCCGCCGACCACGACGGCCTCGAGATCCGGCAGCCTCGCCGGCTCGACGCCACCGAGCGCGGCTGGTGCGGTGAGCACGTGGGTGACGTGGTGGCGCAGCAGGAACGCTTCGAGGTCGGCGCCGGCGACGACCTCGGGCGGCGCGACCACCATGGTGGCTCCGGCACCGAAGGCGGCGAGCATCTCGAACACCGATGCGTCGAAGCTCGCCGACGAGAACCGCAGCACCCGCGACTGCGCGGTGAGTCCGAGTTCGGTGCGGTATTCGGCGGTGAAGGCGTTGAGGCCACGGTGGGTGACGACGACGCCCTTCGGGGTACCGGTCGAGCCGGACGTGTAGATCATGTACGCCGCGACGTCGGGTGCGACGTCGACGTCGAGTGCGTCGGTCGCCATCCCGGCACACCGGTCGGCAATGTGATCGGAATCCAGCGTGAGCCAGCGGAAGTCGACTGCCGGTGCGATCTCGCTCATGGTCAGGCCGAAGGCGGCACCCGAGTCCGAGAGCATGAAACCGATGCGGTCGACGGGCAGCTTCACGTCGATCGGCACGAACGCTGCCCCGGTCTTCGCGACCGCCCACACCGCGACCAGCGACTCGATGGTCCGCTCGAAGGCCAGGGCCACCACGGTTTCCGGACCCGCCCCCTCGGCGAGGAGGACGCGAGCCAGAGCGTTGGAGCGTTCGTCGAGGTCGCGGTAGGTGAGCTGTCGCGTCTCGTCCACGGCGGCAACACCGTTCGGCGACGCGACGACACCGGCCGCGAGGATCTCCGGCAGCGTCCGGATCCGGATCGCATCCGCTCGGGCCGCGTCGAGTGCCCGGGCGGTCTCATCGGCGTCGAGATACGGCAGGTCGCCGACGGGGCTGCGCGGGTCGTCGAGCAGCTGCGCCAGCATGCGGTTCCAGCGCTCGGCGGTGCGGGCGGCGGTGGATGCGTCGAACAGGTCGGTGGCGTAGGTCAGGGTGCCGGCCAGGGCACCATGGTCGTCGCGGAGCGTGAATTCGAGGTCGAACTTGGCGATGCCGAAGTCGGGCACGATCGGTTCGACCCGCAGCCCGGGCAGTTCGAGATCGCTGGGGTGCGCTTCCTCGACCGACAGTGCGACCTGGAACAGCGGTGCGCTGTTCTGCGACCGCACCGGGTCGACGGCCTCGACGACCTGCTCGAACGGCACCTGGACGTGAGCGAAGGCGTCGAGATCGACGTCGCGGACGGTGGCGACGATGTCGTCGAAGCCCGCGGCCGGGTCGACAGGGGTTCGCAGCACGAGGGTGTTGACGAACATGCCGATGAGGTTGTCGAGGCGACGGTCGCCGCGACCGGCGACCGGCGTGCCCACGGACACGTCGTCGGTCGCACCGAGTCGGGCGAGCAGCACGACGAGCGCGGCGTGCAGCACCATGAACCGGCTCACGCCGTGGGCTTGCGCGTAGGCGTCGAGTCGGCGGACGGTGTCGGGATCGACGGTGAACGGCACCGCCGCGCCCCGGAACGACGAGCTCGCGGGTCGCGGCCGGTCGGTGGGCAGTTCGAGCAGCGCGGGTGCGCCGGCGAGTGTCGTGGTCCAGTGGTCGAGTTCGCGCGCGGCGGTCTCGGTGGGTTCGCCCGGTGCGCCGAGCACCTCGCGCATCCACAGCGCGTAGTCGGCGTACTGCAGCGGCAGCGGCTCCCAGAGTGGTGCCCCGCCTGTGGCGCGCGCGGAGTAGGCGAGCACGAGGTCGGTGGCGAGGACCTGGGTGGACCAGCCGTCGATGGCGATGTGGTGCACGACCATCACGACGACGTGGCTGCCGTCGGCGCACTCGAGCAACGTCAGTTCCAACGGCGGTTCGACGGTGATGTCGAATCCGCGTGCGGTCAGCTTCCGGATACGTTCGGAGAGGTCGGTTTCCGCGATCGTCTCGGTGTCGGCGACGAGCACGGGACGATCCCGCAGCGCGTCGTCGACGGACAGGATGTTCTGGTACGGCCCGGCATCGGAGTCCGGGTAGATCGTCCGGAGCGTCTCGTGTCGTTCGAGGATGTCGACGACCGCCGCGCGCAGGGCGTCGAGGTCGAGATCGCCGCGCAGTCGCAGGGCGGCGCCGACGTTGTAGGCGCCGGAGCCGGGGTCGAACCGGTTGACGAACCACATGCGGGTCTGCGCCGGCGACAACGGAATCCGATCGGGGCGCGGCCCGGACGTGGGAACGGTCGCCGCGGCACCGGTGCCGCGGGAACGGTCGACGGCGGCTGCGAGGCCTCCGACGGTGGGATCGTCGAACAGCGCGCGGATCCCGATGCCGGCGTCGAACGTCTCGTTGACGCGGGCGATCAATCGGGTTGCGCCGAGCGAGTTCCCGCCGAGCTGGAAGAAGTTCGACGACGCACCCACCTGTTCGACCTCGAGCAGTTCGCCCATGATGCGGGCGACGGCGGCCTCGGTGTCGGTGCGCGGTGCGACGTAGGCGGCGGAGGCGTCGAAGTCCGGTTCCGGCAGGGCCGCCCGGTCGATCTTGCCGTGCGCGGTGACGGGCAGGTCGTCGAGCAGCACGAGCACCGACGGCACCATGTGCCGGGGCACGCGGTCGGCGACGGTCGCGAGCACCGCGTTCTCGTCCGGCCGTTCACCGGTGGTGACGGCGTAGGCGGCGAGATAGTCGCCGTGCCGGCCGGTGCGCAGCGTGACGACGGCCTGCGTGATGCCGGGATGCGCCAGCAGCGCGCTCTCGATCTCGCCGAGTTCGACGCGCTGACCGTTGAGTTTGACCTGGAAGTCGGTGCGGCCGAGGTATTCGAGTTCGCCGTCGCGGTTCCACCGGACGCGGTCGCCGGTGCGGTACATCCGATCGCCGGAGTTCCCGAAGGCGTTGGCGACGAAACGGTCGGCGGTGACGGCGGGACCGGCCTGGTAGCCCCGCGCGACCTGCGAGCCCACCACGTACAGCTCACCCGGCACCCCGACGGGCACCGGACGCAGCGCGGCGTCGAGGACGAGGAAACGGGTGTTCCACACGGGCCGACCGAGCGGTACCTGTTCGAGGTCGTCGCGACGAGCGGTGCGGTGCGCGACCTGCACCGTCGTCTCCGTCGGGCCGTAGAGGTTGTGGACCTCGGCGCCGAGCACTTCGCGCACGCGGTCAGCGGTTGTGGCCCGGAGTGCTTCACCACCGGAGAACACCGCGCGCAGCGACGAGGCGTCGATGCCGGCGTGCTGGGCCTCGGCGACGAACAGGTCGAGCACCGACGGCACGAACTGCGCCATGGTGACGCGTTCGCGGTGGACGACGGACGCGAGGTAGGCGGGGTCGGCGTGCCCGTCGCGGTCGGCGATCACCAGCCGCGACCCGCTCTGCAACGGCAGGAACAACTCCCACACCGACGCGTCGAAGGTGAAGGGCGTCTTGTAGAGCACCGTGTCGGCGGCGTCCGGCGCGAAGGCCGCGCGCATCCAGGCGAGCTGGTTGTGCAGGGCGCCGTGCGTCACCGCGACACCCTTGGGCCGTCCCGTGGAGCCGGACGTGAACAGCACGTAGGCGAGGTTGCCGGGGCGGAGCTCGGGTCGTTCGTCGTCGGTCAGCGGGTCGCCGGAGTACCCGTCGACGTCGGACACATCGAGCACGCGCAGGTCGGCGGGCAGGCTGTCGCGGGTCTCGTCGGTCGCGAGCACGAGCTGCGGCGCCGCGGTGGTGAGGACGTGGGCGGTGCGCTGGGCGGGCTGGTCGGGATCGACCGGCACGTACACTCCACCAGCGGCGAGCACGGCGTAGATCGCGACCAGCTGCTCGTAGGAACGTGGGACAGCCACGGCGACGCGCGTTTCCGCAGCGACATCCTCGGCCAGAAGCCGCCGCGCGAGCCGATGTACATCGGAGGCGAACTCGGCGTAGGTCGACACCGATCGGTCGACGACGACGGCCGGTGCATCGGGCGTCCGCGCGACCTGCTGCTCGAACAGCGCGACGACGTCCCCGGCGGGCACCGGATGCGCGGTGTGGTTCCAGGAGCCGAGGACCCGTTCGCGTTCGCCGGGCAGGAACACGTCGACGGCGCCGACGGCCTCGTCGGGACGCTCGGCGACGAACTTCAGGATCTGTGTGAAGCGGCGGGCGAGTTCGCCGACGGTCGTGGCGTCGAAGACGTCGGTGCGGTAGCGCAGGCTCAGTCGCAGGTGTGGTTCGAGCAGCGCCATGAGCGAGAGCGGGTAGTGCGTGGCGTCGCGGGCGTCGACGTCGATGACGTGCATACCGGCGATGTCGGTGTTCTCGTCGAATCCGGCGCGGTCGACGGGATACGACTCGAAGACGGTCAGCGTGTCGAAGAGGGTGCCGGCGCCGATGCGGTCCTGGATGGCACCGAGGCCGACGAACTGCTGGTCGAGCAGGGCGGTCTGCTCGCCCTGCAGGCGCAGCACGAGGTCGGCGACGGTTTCGGTGTCGTCGATCCGCACCCGCACGGGCAGGGTGTTGATGAACAGGCCGAGCATGTTCTCGACGTCGGGCAGGTCGGCGGGCCGGCCGGAGACGGTCGCGCCGAACACCGCGTCGCGGGCGCCCCAGTGCCGGGCGAGCAGCAGCCCCCAGGCGGTCTGGACGATGGTGTTGAGGGTCGCGCCGGTGCGGCGCGACAGTCGTGCGAGGGCGTCGATGTCGTCGGCGTCGAGGTCGATGTCGATCTGGACGGGCGCGTCGTCGACGGCGTCGGTGGCCCCGGGTGCGACCAGCGTGGGTTCGTCGAGGTCGGCGAACGCCTCGGCCCACGCGTCGAGGGCGCGGTCGGTGTCCTGCCGGTCGAGCCAGGCCAGGTAGTCGCGGTAGGACGCGGGAGTGGGCAGTGCGGCCTGTCCGCCGGCGGCGTAGCCGACGAGGAGTTCGCGCACGAGCAGCGGCATCGACCAGCCGTCGAGCACGATGTGGTGGTTGGTGAGCGCGAGGACGGCGCGCTGCTCGGGGAGCCGGACGAGGACGGCGCGCAGCAGTGGCGGGCTCGCGAGGTCGAAGCGGGTGAAGCGTTCGGTGTCGAGGAGCGCCTGCAGGTCGCTGTGCGGGTCGGACGATCCGGTGAGATCGACCTCGCGCCACGGCATCTCGACGTGATCCAGCACGAGCTGGACCGGGGTGCCGGTGTCGTCGTGCACGAAGGCGGTGCGCAGGGCGGCATGCCGTGCGAGCAGCGACGCGAAGGCCGCCTGCCAGCGACCGGCATCGACGTCGTCGGCGAGATCGAGACGCAGCTGTGCCGTGTAGACGTCGACCGCGTCGACGGACAATGCGGCGTGGAAGGCCAGACCGGTCTGCAACGGCGAGAGCGGCCAGATGTCGGCGAGGCGCCCGAAGCGGTTCTCCCACTGCTCGATCTGCTGCTGGTGGGTGCGCACGAGCGGCACGTCGGACGGGGTGAGGCCACCGGCGTCGGGTCGCTGCGTGTGCGCGGCGAGGCCGACGAGTGCGTCCTTCCACCGCTCGGCGAGCGCGCCGACCGTCTCGGCGGAGATCACCCGCGGCACATAGGTGAACGACGCGGTGAGGTGCGCACCGTCGGGGCCGTCGACGACCATCGCGTTGATGTCGACGGCGACCGACGCGGCCATCTGCGACGTGCGGTTGGGGTCGAGGTCGAGATCGAGCGGCACCCAGCCGATCTCGCGGATCTCGTCGGCGATGTGGCCGGAGGTGAGGCGGCCGAGGTAGTTGAACGACACCTGCGCGGTGGGCAGGGCGGCGAGGACCGGTGCCGTCTGCGCGTCGAGGTGTCGCAGGATGCCGTATCCGGCACCGTTGTTCGGGACGGCGGCGAGTCGTTCCTTGACCGTCTTGATCGCGGTGGCGCTCGCGCGTCCTCCGGAGGTGGCGTCGGTGAGGTCGAGGTCGTCGGCGAGGTCGAGGCGCACGGGATACGCGCTGGTGAACCAGCCGACGGTGCGGGCGAGGTCGACGGTGCCGGTGGCGTCGAGGTCGCGGCCGTGCCCTTCGAGGGTGAGCAGCAGCGAGCGCTGGCCGCCCTGGGCTGCGGCGAGTGCGAGAGCGGTGAGCAATCCGTCGGCGGTGCCGCTGCCGTACAGCTCGGGCAGGCGGGTGAGCACCGCGTCGGTCGCGCTCGGGTCGAGATCGATGCGGACGGTCGCGGTGGTCGCGAGGGTGTCGATCTCCGGGTCGAGCGGTGCGACTCCGGCGAGCGGTGCTGCACCGCCGAGGGTTTCGGTCCAGTGGTCGAGTTCGCCCGCGTGGTCGCGGGCGGTGTCGTGCAGGACGTGTGCCCAGCGGCGGTAGGAGGTGCCCACCTCGGGAAGCGACGGCGTCTGTCCTGCCGCGACCTGCATCCACGCCTGACCGAGGTCGGGCAGCAGCACCCGCCACGACACACCGTCGACCACCAGGTGGTGTGCGACGAGCAGCAGGCGGCCCTGCTCGCCCGGTTCGGCGACGTCGAACCACACGGCGCGCAGCACGAGACCCGATTCCGGATCGAGATCGTGGGCGGCAGCGTCGCATTCGTCGTCGACGTAGGCGTCCGCCGACGCGGTGTCGGCGACCGGGACGCGGGTGATCCATGCGTCGAGGTCCGGCAGTTCGGCGTGCGTCCGCCACTGCCCGTCGCGCAGCGTGGACCGCAGGATGTCGTGCCGGGCGACGACGGCAGAGAGCGCGGCCCGCAGGTCGTCGTAGGTCAGATCCGCGGGGGTGGAGACGAGGACGGCCTGCGCGAAGGTGGAATAGTCGCCGCGCCCGAGCATCTCGTGCACGATCGGCGTGATCGGGATGTCGCCCACGCCTCCGCCGGGCAGTTCGTCGAGGACGAGGGCGGTGGGGACGGCGGTCGCGACGCGCGCGAGCGCCGCGATGGTCTTGTGTTCGAAGATCTGCCGGGCGGTGATGTGCAGTCCGGCGGTCTTGGCGCGGGCGGCGAACTGCATCGCGACGATGCTGTCGGCGCCGAGGGCGAACAGCGAGTCGTCGACGCCGATGCGTTCGACGTCGAGCAGTCCGGTGGCGACCTCGGCGAGGAGCCGTTCGGATTCGGTTTCGGGGGCACGGAATTCGGCGGTGGCGAACTGCGGTGCCGGGAGGGCGGCGCGGTCGAGTTTGCCGGCGGGGGTCACCGGGATCTCGGTGAGTTCGACGACGGCGGCGGGCACCATGTGCGACGGGAGGACGCGGGCGACACCGTCGAGCAGTGCCTGCATGTCGAAGGCTGCGCCGGATTCCATACGTACGTACGACACGGGCACGACGGAGCTGCCGCTGTCGTGCACGACGGTCGTCGCGAAGTCGACGCCGTCCTGGTCGAGCAGGGCGTTGTTGATCTCGCCCAGTTCGATGCGGAAGCCGCGGATCTTCACCTGGAAGTCGGAGCGGCCCACGAAGTCGAGCTGGTGATCGGGTGTCCACCGCACCTCGTCGCCGGTGCGGTACAGGCGCGTGCCGGGTTCGAGGGGGTTGGCCACGAACCGATCCGCGGTCTGACCGGGACGGCGATGGTAGCCGCGCGCCAGTGCCGGTCCGCCGAGATACAGCTCGCCGACGAAGCCGACGGGCACCGGTCGCAGGCGACGGTCGAGCACGACGGCGACGACACCGTCGAGGGGACGGCCGATGGTGATCGGATCGCCGAGAGCAAGCGGGTCGCCGGCGGTGACGACGATGGTGGTCTCGGTGGGGCCGTAGCTGTTGGTGAATCGGCAGGTGGGGGCGAAACGTTCGACGAGGTCGGCGGTGCACACGTCACCACCGACGACGACGGCCTCGAGATCCGGCAGACCCGCGGGGTCGACGGTGTTGAGGACGGTGGGCGCCGAGACGATGTGGGTGACCCGGTGGGTGCGCAGGACGTCGACGAGTTCGTCGCCGCCGAGGACGTGCGGCGGTGCCACGACCATGGCGGCCCCGGCGCTGAAGGCCTGCAGCATCTCGAAGATCGACGCGTCGAAGCTCGCCGACGAGAACCGGAGCATCCGCGAGTCGGTGCCGAGCGCGAGTTCGGGGCGGGCGTCGGCGGCGAAGGTCGCGAGCCCGAGATGGCTGACGACCACGCCCTTCGGGGTGCCGGTGGAGCCCGAGGTGTAGATCATGTACGCCGGGTTCTCCGGCACGGCCCGCGAGCGCACGACCTCGACGTCGGCATCCGAGGGGAGCGGGTCGTCCACGGCGATCCAGCGGGGTCCGGTCGGCAGCTCCGCCATCCGACTTCGCACGGTGAGTCCGAGCTGCGCACCGGAATCACCGACCATGTAGGCGATCCGGTCGGCCGGGAGCGCCGGGTCGATCGGGACGAAGGCCGCACCGGTCTTCGCGACCGCCCATACCGCGATCAGTGCGTCGGCGCCGCGGTCCATGCTCAGCGCCACGAAGGTCTCGGGGGCGGCCCCGGCCTCGACGAGCTGTGCGGCGAGGCGGTTCGAGAGGTCGTCGAGTTCGCGGTAGATGACCTGCCGGTCGCCGTCGACGATCGCGACGCCGTCGGGATTGCGGCGCACACCGTCGGCGAGGAAGTCGGCGAACAGGCGCACGGGCTGTGCGGGCAGTCCGCGATACGGGACGAGGCTCTCGTATTCGTCGTCGTGCAGGACGGGCAGGGTGCCGATGGTGCGGTCGGAGTCGGCGAACTCGCCGAGGTACTCGACGAATCGCGTGTGGTGCGAGCGCAATTCGTCGACCGTGTACAGGTGGGGGTTGGCCTCGAGGTCGATGTGGGCGGGCTGGCCCGGTGCGCTCGGGTAGATGTTGAGCGAGAGGTCGTCGACCGGTCCGGTGCTCAGCACGTGCCGGCGGCCGACCGAATCGCCGTAGCGGATCTCGTGGTCGAACATCATGACGTTGACGGCGGGTCCGAAGAATCCGCGGTCGGCGCTGCCGTAGCCGGTGTCGCGGCGCATGTCCTCGTGCCGGTACCGCTGGTGACGCAGCGCGCCGGTGAATTCGAGCTGCATCCGGTCGATCAGATCGTCGCGGCTGCCGTCCGGTTCGACGGCGACGCGGATCGGGACGACGTTGGAGACCATGCCGCCGGAACGACGCAGGCGGACGGTGGTGCGCGCCGAGACCGGGAGGCTGAGCACCACGTCGGTCTCACCGGTGACGCGGGCGAGGAAGGCCGCAAAGGCGGCGGCGACGACGGTCGCGAAGGTCGTGATCTTCTCGCGCTCGGCGATCATCCGGTCGACCGCGGCCTCGACACGCTCGGGCAGGGGCGCGCTGAACCGGACGGGGTGCGGGCCGACGGGCGCGGCGCGACCGGCGAGGCTGATGGGGTGCGGCAGGTCGCGGATGCGGTCGGCCCAGTAGTCGCGGTCGCTGACGAACCGGGCCGAGTCGCGGTAACGCTGTTCGTCCTCGACGATCTCAGGCAGCGGGCTCACGTCGAAGCGGGCGGGCTCGCGGTGCTGCACCGCGGCGCTGTAGCGCTCGGCGGTGCGGGTGTCGAAGGTCGTCGCCCCGTAACCGTCGAGGGCGATGTGGTGGATCCGGGTGTAGACGAAATGGCGGTCGTCGGCGATGCGCAGGACCGCGCACACGATCAAACGGTCCTCGAGCATGTCGAGAGGCGTGCGGTACTCGGCTCGCATCCAGGCGAGGGCCGCCGCTTCGGGATCGTCCTCGTCGCGCAGGTCGAGGATGGTGGCGCGGTCCTCGAGGGTGTGGTCGATGACCTGATGAGGGTGGCCGTCGACCTCGAAGATGCGGAGCATGCCGGTGCCCAACTCGCGGGCGGTGGCGGCGCCGGCGTCGGCGAAGATCTCGGGATCGAAGTGGCCTCGGACGTCGACGTACTGGGCGATGGTCAGTGGAATGTCACCGAGCAGATGCTGGGCGAACCAGATTCCGCGCTGTGCCGACGAGAGCGGAAAACCGGCGCCGGCCTCCCCTACCTGCGACGATGCAGGCGCATACTGCTGTTCCACTTATCTCCCCGGGCGCGCATGATCCGCACGGGTGTGCGCATCACAGAAACGGCGCAGTCTCCCCGACACGACGCCTAATTCCGACCACCGTATCGTGCCTGAATCGCCGTTCGTTTCTCAGGCCGCATGTTGATTCGCGACAGATCGTGTCCGTAGTGCTCGAGCAGTCGCGGGTCCATTATCCGCCGCCACAGGGGTGGGAACAGAGCCAGGATGATCAATACCGCGTAGCCGGCGGGCAGCTGCGGCGCCTGCGGCATCGAGCGCAGGGTTTGGTAGCGGCGCAGCGGGTTGGCGTGGTGGTCGCTGTGTCGCTGCAGGTTGTAGAGGAACAGGTTGGAGCACACGTGGTTGCTGTTCCAGCTGTGCTGGGGCTGCACCCGTTCGTAGCTGCCGTCCGGGCGCTTCTCGCGCAGCAGCCCGTAGTGCTCGAGATAGTTGGCACCTTCGAGGAACATGATCGCCATGACGGCCTGGACGACGAGCCACGGGGCGATCGACCAGCCGAACACCGCGATGAGCACGGCATAGAGGACGACGCTCAGCGCCCACGCGTTGAGGATGTCGTTGTGCCGCACGTTCCAGAACGACATGCCGCGACGCTCGAGCCGGCCCTTCTCGTAGCGGATGGCGGAGCGGAGGCTGCCGAACACCGAGCGGGGCAGGAAACGCCAGTAGCTCTCGCCCATGCGGGCGGTGGCCGGGTCCTCCGGGGTCGCGACGCGCGCGTGGTGTCCACGATTGTGTTCGACGTAGAAGTGGCCGTAGAACGACTGGGCGAGGGCGATCTTCGCGAGACGCCGCTCGATGGTGGTGCGCTTGTGCCCGAGTTCGTGTGCCGCGTTGATGCCCACACCGCCGACGATGCCGAGCGTGGCGGCCATCGCGAATCGTTCGGCGCCGCCCATGGGTTGCGACACCCACATCCAGCATCCGAAGGCCAGGCCCGCATATTGCAGCGGGAGATAGAGATAGGTGCAGTAGCGGTAGTACCGATCGTTCTCGAGCGTCCGCATCATGCTCTCGGGTGGATTGCTCGTGTCCAGTCTCGCGAACGCGTCGACCAGCGGGCAGACGACGGCGATGACCAGTGCACCGGTGGCCCAGAAGACGCCGAGGTGCAGGTATTCGACGAGGAAATAGGCGATGAACGGGCTCAGGGGGATGACGAGTCCGTACAGCCAGAGGCGCTTCTTGGGGTCGGTCCATCGATCGTGCGTCGCGCTGCGAGGAGTCGCCGAATCCACAAACACCAATCCCCCAGGAAGGAAAAACCGTCCGGTACGAATCCCCCCGTACCGGAGAAAACAAACTGTTACCCCACGACTCGGACACACCTTACAAGCAGTACTTACCGACCGGTAGGACCTTGCGCACTGTTTGTGGTGGAGAGCACACGACGACGGTGCCGCACCCGAAGATGCGACGCCGTCGAACGCGGAATTCTCGAAAGGGTGCGACCTAGATGGTGCGCACGCCCTGAGCCTGCGGGCCCTTCTGCCCCTGGCCGATCTCGAACTCGACTCGTGCTCCCTCGTCCAGGGTCTTGAAGCCCGAACCCTGGATTTCGGAGTAATGGACGAAAACGTCTGCTCCCCCACCATCCTGCTCGATGAAGCCGAAGCCCTTTTCCGCGTTGAACCACTTGACAGTGCCCTGCGCCATACCACTTGCTCCTTGCATTCCCCCACGTCACCCCGACGTGAGGCCTAGATGGACCTCGATCATCGCACTGATCCGGACATTCGTCGCGTCTTGTTTCCCGAGTCGTTACCACGACCTACAAAACGCGGATGAAATCGTGTTGCAGCACGGTGGCACCATGTAACCCGTGACTACCGAGGAGCAAGGCCAACTTCACCATCACATCAGCCGTCGGCTCGAGCAGTCGTCGAAGCTCCGGAACGTGCTCTACGAGATCCGCGGGCCGGTGCATGCCCACGCCGCGCGGCTCGAGGCCGAGGGGCATCGCATCCTCAAGCTCAACATCGGCAACCCCGCGCCGTTCGGGTTCGAGGCGCCCGACACGATCGTGCAGGACATGATCGCGGCGCTGCCCCACGCGCAGGGCTACTCGGAGTCCAAGGGCATCGCCTCGGCCCGTCGCGCGATCGTCACGCGCTACGAGCTCGTACCGCGCTTCCCCAAGTTCGACATCAACGACGTCTACCTGGGCAACGGCGTCTCCGAGCTCATCACCATCACCATGCAGGCCCTGCTCGACGACGGCGACGAGGTGCTCATCCCGGCACCCGACTATCCGTTGTGGACGGCGATGACCTCGCTCGCCGGTGGCACCCCCGTGCACTACCTGTGCGACGAGACCAACGACTGGAACCCGGACCTCGACGACATCGAGTCCCGGATCACCGAGCGCACCAAGGCGATCGTGGTGATCAACCCGAACAACCCGACGGGCGCCGTGTACTCGCAGGAGGTGCTCGAGGGGATCGTGCGCCTCGCGCGCAAGCACCAGCTGCTGCTGCTCGCCGACGAGATCTACGACAAGATCCTCTACGACGACACCAAGCACGTCTCCCTGGCCTCACTGGCCCCGGATCTGCTCTGCCTGACCTACAACGGCCTGTCGAAGGCGTACCGGGTCGCCGGCTACCGGTCGGGCTGGATGGTCATCACCGGCCCGAAGGATCACGCGGCAGGCTTCCTCGAGGGCGTGGATCTGCTCGCCTCGACCCGGTTGTGCCCCAACGTGCCGGCCCAGCACGCCATCCAGGTGGCGCTCGGCGGCTACCAGAGCATCGAGGACCTCGTGCTGCCCGGCGGGCGCCTGCTCGAGCAGCGCGACGTCGCGTGGGAGCGGCTCAACGCCATCCCGGGCGTGAGCTGCGTGAAGCCGCGCGGAGCGCTCTACGCCTTCCCGCGTCTGGATCCGGAGGTCTACGACATCCACGACGACGAGAAGCTCGTGCAGGATCTGCTGCTGCAGGAGCGCATCCTCGTCACCCAGGGCACGGGCTTCAACTGGCCGAACCACGACCATCTGCGCATCGTCACGCTGCCGTGGGCACGCGATCTGGCGGTCGCGATCGAGCGGATCGGCAACTTCCTGTCCTCCTACAAGCAGTAGGACAGAGCCTCCGACCCCGGACCGGTAATTGTTGCCGAACAGTTATCTTGGGGCTTTCGGGACCAAAGTCCCTGGATATGAGCATGCTCTACCTACCCGATCGGACGGTTTGTCGGGTTCGTGACCATCGCCACATGTCAACCCCTCCCCAAGCCGGGGTCGGAACCAGTAATTTGTCTTATGGCACTAAGCACTACGCACTGTGCCGGGCTCCCTGATCGATCGCCATCCCCCCTGTGCGAGATCAGGTGACGGTGGCGGGGACACCCCCCCCTGCTCCCCGCCACCACCAGCCCAAACCTTCTCGCCTCTTGGCTAGCCTGTCCGGGTGAATCACGGACACGGCCATTTCAGCCACGGACACGGTCACGGCCACGGGCAGGCCGAAAGTCCCATCCCCCTCGGACCCATCGCCGCGAAGATCGTCGTCGGCCTACTGGCTGCGATCGGTCTCCTGGTGCTCTTCGGCACCGCACTGCTGTGGCCGAGCAGCCGTTCCGTGGACATCCCCGCCCCCTTCCAGACCACCGGCGGCGGCGCCGTCGTCACCGAGGCCGGGACGGTCGTCGAACAGAACACCGGACCGTGCGGCAGCCCGTCCTTCGGGCGCGTCTTCACCGGTGAGCCGTCCCCTCCCTCGAGCAACACCTTCGACTGCGAACGCAGCATCGTCGCCATCGAATCCGGTCCCGACGACGGTGCGCGGACCCTCCTCGAGGTGATCCCCGGCCCGGGTCAGCCCGAACTGCAGGCCGGCGACGAGATCCGTCTCGTCCGCCAGACCGATCCGGCGGGCGCCACCCAGTACTCCTTCTACGACTACGCCCGCGGCTTCCCGCTCGCGCTGGTGGTCGCGGTGTTCGCCGTCGTAGTGGTCGCGATCGCCCGCTGGCGCGGTCTGCGGGCCCTGATCGGCCTGGGCGTCGCGTTCGGCGTGCTGGTGGTGTTCATGCTCCCTGCGCTCCTGGACGGCAAACCCGCCGTGCCGGTCGCACTGGTCGGCGGTGCACTCATCCTCTACGCGGTGCTGTATCTGGCGCACGGCGTGAATCTGAGGACCAGTTCGGCGCTGCTCGGCACGCTCGCGTCGATGGTCGTCGCGGCCCTGTTGTCCTACGTCGCGATCCGCATGACGCACCTGACCGGTCTGTCGGAGGAACAGAACACCGACGTGCAGCTGTACATCGGGCACGTGTCGATCTCTGGCCTACTGTTGGCGGGATTCATCATCGGCTCGCTCGGTGTGCTCAACGACGTCACCATCACGCAGGCGTCGTCGGCCTTCGAACTCGCCGGCCTCGATCCCGAGTCGTCGCGCCGGGAGATCTTCTCGGCGGCGATGCGCGTGGGCCGCGACCACATCGCCAGCACCGTCTACACACTCGTCCTCGCCTACGCGGGTGGCGCGCTGCCCCTACTGCTGCTGTTCTCGGTGGCCGGGCGCTCGATCACCGATGTGATCACCAGTGACGCCGTGGCGATCGAGCTGGTCCGCGCATGCGTCGGCGGCATCGCGCTCACGTTGTCGGTACCGCTCACCACCGCGATCGCCGCCGTGCTCGCGCGTACCGACGCACCCGGACAGCAGAC
Organism: Rhodococcus sp. AB351; assembly: GCF_049538275.1. NCBI lineage: Bacteria > Bacillati > Actinomycetota > Actinomycetes > Mycobacteriales > Nocardiaceae > Rhodococcus > Rhodococcus sp. AB351. Next base: position 751,213 of record NZ_JBMVFW010000001.1, on the reverse strand, counting down.
GGGTGGCCGGCACGCGCGACGCGCGTGACTCAGGGAAGTCGGATCTGCGGCAGCGGCGGCAACTCGATCGTCGGCAGCGGCGGCAGCGTCGGCACCGGCACTCCCAGCCCCGGGATGGTCGGAGCCGGAGCGGGCGGAGGCTCGGGGGCCGGCGGAACCGGGCGCGGCGAATAGGTCGTCGGAGCCGGCTCCGGCTCGACCGTGGTGGTGGTCGTGGTGACCTGCGTGGGCGCCACCGCCGGCGCGGGGTTCTGCCGCGGCGCACCGGTCGTCGGGGGGGTGTACGACTGGGTCGGGCTCGTCTCGTCGGTCGACGAACTCGCGAAGCCGGTGCTCAGCGCCACCCCGATGACCGCGACGACCGCGAGGGCCGTGCCCGCGATACCGGCGCCGGAGATCTGCTTGCCGCTGACCGACGGACCGCGACCGGCCAGCGTCGACCACCACGGCTTCTTCGCGTCGGCGGACTCCGGCCCGGATGCGGCGGCTGCGGTCGTCTGCGCGGGGGCCGCAGCGGCGACGACCGGGATTTGTTCGGTCTCGGCGCTGGTCGACGACGGGCGGCCCGGCACGATGCGGGTGAGGGTGCTCGCCGGCTGCGAGTTCGCAGGCTTCGCGGCGGCCATCGCCCCGCCCTTGGCGAGGACGAGTTCGGGCTCGTGCGGCACCACCAGCGGCAGTCCGAGCCACGAGCGCAGCACCTCCTGCACGAGCGGGATGTGCGCGCCGCCGCCGAGCAGGACCACGGCCTCGGGGTTGCGACCGGCACGGGAGATCACCTGGTGCACGAACTGCGCCGACGACTCGACGCACTGCGCGATGAGCGGATCGAAGGTCTCGCGTGACATGAGCACGACCCCTGCCGCGCCCGGCACGGCCACGGTCTCGCTCTGCGAGAGCTTCTCCTTGGCCTCGCGGCACTGGGCCGACAGTTCGTCGTCGGTGGCGGGGTCGTCGGGGCGCCACACACCGTTGGTGTCGAGTTGGTGGTCGCGGATCACGTTGTCGAAGACGCGGCCGCCGATGCTGTCAGTGCGTTCGGCGAGCACCTCGCGGGAGACGAGGTCGACGACGGTGACGGTGAGCCCGGCGTCGCCGAGGTCGTAGAAGACGGCGGTGTTGCTCCCGAGTTCGCCGGTGGCCTGCAGATAGGTGACGGCGGCCTCGGGTTCGGAGACGAGCAGGTAGCGGTCGATGTGTTCGACGGTCATCGCCGCACGCAGGCGCTCGGCCTGGGCCTGGTCGCGGTAGACCAGTCCGACCCGCTCGACCGGATCGCCCGCGACACCGGTCTGGAAGAGCACCCCGAGGGTGCCTGCCGCCAGCCGCGCCGGATCGTCCTTACCGGTTTCGACCACCTGGAACTGGAACCCCGCCGTCGGGGTCGTTCGATCCACCGGCCGCACCACCCGAACGGCGCTCTCCCCCACGGTCACACCGAGAATAGAACTCATCAGCCGCCTTCGACGTTGGATGCGCCAGCCGCGTCAGCTTCCCCCGGCGCCCGAAATCACCGACGATGGTACAGAACGTTACCGATCGGTCACGAGGGCCGTTCGGATGACGTACACCGGGACCGAGCACTCCACAGATGTCTCCTGAGCGTCCGGAAGGCGTCTCCCATAGGATCGCCGAATGCGGATTCTCTATGTGTGTACCGGAAACATCTGCCGATCACCCACCGCAGAAAGGCTGACCACCGCCTACGCGGCCGAGGCCGGTCGCGACGACCTCTCGGCGCACAGCGCCGGCACCCGGGCGATGGTCGGCTACGGCATGGAACCCACCGCGGCACTCGTGTTGCAGCAGCTCGGAGGCGATCCGGACGGATTCGCCGCGCGTCGGATCACCCCGCAGATCGCGGAGGACTCCGACATGATCATCACGATGAGCGAGCGGCACCGCGCCAAGGTCGTCCAGCTCGCACCGCGCAGGATGCGCGTGACGTTCACGCTGCGCGAGGCCGCCAGGCTGCAGAACGCCACCGGTGCGCGGACCATCGCAGAACTGACGACGGCCCGGGCGCAGATGTCTGCGCCCGGGCCGGAGGACATCGTCGACCCGATCGGCCGTGACGAGGAGACGTTCGTCACGGTCGGATCCGAGATCGCCGATCTGTTGCTACCTCTCCTCGCCGCTCTCCGAGCCTGAGTCGTTCACCGGGCGCCGCGGTGCGTGCACCACGGGTCGCGACAGCGGCTCGGCGGCGGAGTACGCCTGCGGCGCCTGGTAGGGCTCGTTGCCGTACCGCTCCGATGCCGGCTGCGGCGCCGGCGGGAACTGCTCCGCAGCGCGGTAGTGGTAGGCGTCGTTGCTCGGCGCCGGGTAGGCCTGCGTGGCCGGCGGCTCGACGTGACGGTGACCGTTCTGCGGCCGGGCCGGTCCCTCGACGGGTGCCTGCGCCTGCGGAGCCGGCTGAGCGGCCGGTGCAGTCGGGGCCGGTGCACCGACACGCTGCGTCGCCGGCGTGCTCGTCTGAGCGGCTGCCGGGGTGGCACCGTCCTTGTCGGAGCTGTAGTAATACCGGTACTCGTAGGCACTGCCACGCCCCTTGGTGGGGGTCATGGACAGGATCGTGCCCAGCACGGGCGCATTGACCGCACGCAGGTTGCCGACTGCCCGACCGAACTGCTCACGGGTGGTCTTGCCGTAGCGCGCGATGAGCAGCGCACCGTCGGCGATGTTCGTGAGGATCGCCGCGTCGGTGACGGGCAGCAGCGGCGGCGCGTCGATGATGACGTAGTCGAAGCGCGACCGCAGGTCCTCGATGACCTCCCGCGCATGCGCGGAGCCGAGCAGCTCGGACGGGTTGGGCGGCAGACCGCCCGCAGCGAGCACCCACATGCCGTCGAAGCGGGTCGGCTGGAGCACGTCCTCGAGCGAGGCCGTGTGCGCGAGCACGTTCGACAGGCCGGCGTCGCCGAGCGTGGCGAGGTACTTGCTCACGCGCGGGCGGCGCAGGTCGGCTTCGACGAGCACCACGGAGTGTCCGGCTTCGGCGAGCACCAGGGCCAGGTTGACGGCCGTGGTGGTCTTTCCCTCGCTGGGAAGCGAGCTGGTGACGACAATCGCGCGCGGCGGGTTGTCGACCTCGAGGAACTGCAGGTTGGTCCGCATCTCGCGGTAGGCCTCGGCGTCGCCGCTGTTGGCGTCCGCGAAGACGATCGCCGGCTCTTCCTGGCGGGCCTTGTCGAGCGGGATCACACCCACCACACCGGTGCCGGCGAGATCCTCGACGGCGTTGCGGTCCTTGATGGTGTTGTCGAGGCGGTCACGCAGCACCGCGAGGGCGATACCGAGCAGCAGACCGACGGCCAGACCCAGCGCGACGTTCCGCGTGGTCTTCGGCGTCACCGGCGACGACGGCGTGGCCGCGTACTGCTCGACCACCACGCGGGCGGTGGGCGGGCCGCCGTCCTCGGGGGTCTCCAATTCGCGTGCCATGACGACGAACTCGTCCGACAGGGCATTGGCTAGGTCGCGGGCACGCTCGGGCGACTCGTCGGTGACGGCGGTGTCGATGAGCACCGTGTCGGGAGTCGACGAAGCGGTCACCTTGCCGGCCAGATCGACGGCCGACATGTCGCCGAGACCGAGCTTCTCGAGGGTGCGCTGCGCGAGGGTGGTGCCCTCGAGCAGTTCGGTGTAGGAGGTGACTCGCTGCTGCGAGAACAGGTTGCCCTGGTAGATCTCCTGCACCGATGCGCCCGACGAGGTCGACACGAACAGACGTGTCTTGGCTTCGTACTGCGGCGTGGTCAGCAGGGAGGCGCCGAGAGCGGCAAGAACCGCCACCACCGTCGTGACGGCGACGATCTTCCACCTCGCCTGCAGAATTCGCAGGTAATCATGTACTTCCATCAGGGCGTCTCCCTCGTTGCGGTAACACTGCGTGCGCACCCGGTGGGCGCGGTGTGGGGGTCGTCGTGGCGCTCGAGCACGCTGTCGAGCACCGGGCCGATCGCACGCACCGCGTCCGGATCGGCCAGTTCCGAGTGCGTGAACGGCACCGGATGTTCGACGACGAGACCGCGCACATACCGCTGCCAGGTGGCGGCGATATCTGGGTGCCGGTCGAGATCGGGTGCGGCGACCACCAGGACGATGTCGCCGTCGTATTCGCCGAGAGTGTGCTTGCGCACCGCATCTTCGACGGCCTGCGCGGCGGCGTCGGTGCGGCGCCGGACCTCGGCGACGAGTTCTTCGGGCAGCCCGGCGATGTCGGGTACGTTCTCTGCCGCAGGGTGGGGCTCGGCAGGCACAGTCTCGGGCGTGAGCGTGTCGAGCAGCACTACCGCACCGACCTGCTCTCCGTGCTCGCGGAGCTGCACGGCCATCTCGTGTGCGATGGTGCCGCCCACCGACCAGCCCAGCAGGTGGTAGGGACCATCGGGTCTCACCTTACGGATTTTGGCCACATACCGCGCGGCGAGTTCGCCGATGCTGTCCGGAATGTCGTCGAAGCCCGTTGCCTGGAGACCGTAGAGGGTGCGGCCGTCGAGATGCTGTGCGAGCCCGGCGTACATCCATGCGAGTCCGCTGATGGGGTGCACGCAGAACAGCGGCGGCTTCTCGTCACCGCGACCGGCAATCTCGACGATGCTGCCGAGCGGGTCGCGTTCGTCGTCGCTGCGCGGGTCGCGCTCGTCATTACTGCGGCCATGTTCGATGCGGTCGGCGAGCGACGCGAGATCCGGGCTGGTGAACAGCCATTCGACGGGAACGTCGGCGCCGAGCGCGTCGCGCAGCTCGCCGGCGACGGTGACGGCCGCGATGGAACTGCCACCGAGATCGAAGAAGCTTCGGTCGGCGGAGATCTCGTCGATCGGCACGTCGAGGTGGCGGGCGAACACCGCGGCGACGGTCTGTGCGATGTGCCCCTGCGGCGCCACATACGGTTCGTCGACCGCGGCGTCGGGGGCGGGCAGCGCCGCGCGGTCGACCTTGCCGGACGCCATCAGCGGCAGTGCGTCGACGACGGTGATGCTCGCCGGCCGCAGGTGCCGCGGCAGGTCGGCGACGAGCGCGCGACGCAACGCCGCCATGTCGGGTGCGGTGCCGGTCTCGGGCTGGATGTAGGAGACGAGCACGGTGTCACCGTCACGTCCGGGATGCGGAACGGTCACGGCCGCCGCGACTCCCGGACGGTTCAGCAGCGCGGCGTCGACCTCGGCGGGTTCGACGCGGATGCCGTGGATCTTCACCTGGTCGTCGATGCGGGCCACGTAGTCCAGTACCCCGCTCGGCAGGATCCGAACCAGGTCGCCCGTGCGGTACAGCCGCCACCCGCCGTCGCCGAACGGGTTCGCAACGAATCGCGTTGCGGTGAGGCCGGATTCGTAGCGGTAGCCGCGGGCGGTGCTGTCACCGGCCACGTAGAGCTCGCCGACGGTGCCGCGCGGCACGGGGTGCAGACGCGAGTCGAGCACGTAGGCGGTGGCTCCCGCGACAGGCGTGCCGATGCTCGGCTTCTCGTCATCGGTGAGCGGCGCGGAATACGAGACGGCGACGGTGAATTCGGTGGGTCCGTAGCCGTTGACGATCCGGTGCCGCGACCAGCGGCCCACCAGCGCACCGGGCAGGGTCTCACCGGCGGCGACGATCGTCGTCGGCTCGAGTGCCTCGGGGTCGAGGGTGCCGAGCACGGTGGGCGTGAGGTTGAGGTGCGTGACGCGCTCGTCGACGATCAGCTCCTGCAAGGGTTCCCCGGCGAAGGTGTGGTCGGGGGCGACCACGAGGGCACCGCCGTGCGCGTGGGCGGAGAGCAGTTCGAAGACCGCGGCGTCGAAGGTGTGCGAGGCGACCTGCAGCACGCGCGATTCCGGCCCGAGGTCGAGCAGGCCGGTCTGCACGTCGAGCAGCGCCGCGAGTCCGCGGTGGGTGACATCGACGCCCTTCGGGGTGCCCGTGGTGCCGGACGTGTAGATCGTGTAGGCGAGGTCGTCGGATGTCACTGCGGGACGCGGCGGTTCGACGGCGTCGAAGTCGATGCTGCGGTCAGCGGTGAGGTCGAGCCACGTCACGTGGCCGAGTTCGCGATAGCCGACGGTCAGGCCGATGCGAGCACCGGAGTCGGCGAGGATCGCAGCGCTGCGCGCGTCGGGCTGGGTGAGGTCGACAGACACCCATGCCGCACCGAGTTTCGTGATCGCCCAGACGGCGAGCGGCCAGTACTCGCTGCGCGGCACGGCGATCGCGACGAGGTCGCCGCGCCGCACCCCGTGGGAGGCGAGCACGGAGGCGATCTCGTCGGCGCGGGCGTCGAGTCCGCCGTACGTCCACGCGACGGTGCCGGAGCGCACCGCGATGCGTCCACGATGCTGCTCGACGGAAGTCTCCAGGATCTCGAGCAGCGTGCGCGGCGCGACGACGGGAGCCGACAGCGGCGCAGGCACCGGCACGGCGAGATCACCGACGGCGCGGTCGGGTTCGGCGAGCGCCGCGGCGAGCATCGCGACGAGGTCGGTGAGCATCGCGTCGCCGGTGGTGGCGTCGAACAGATCCGTCGCATAGACGAGGCGCAGGTCGAGTCCGTCCTCACGCTCGACGAGTTCGACGACCACGTCGAACTGCGCGGCCGGTTCCCCGGCGTCGGTCTCGGCGATCTGCACGTCCGGCAGCTGCGGCAGCACCTCGCCGGCCTCGACGCGGTGCGTGAGCAGCACCTGGAAGAGCGGGCTGTACGACGGGTCGCGCCGCGGCGCGAGGCGGGCGACCACCTCGTCGAACGGCACGTCGGCATGCGCGAGCGCGCCGAGATCGGTGGCCCGCACGTCGCGCAGCAGGTCGGTGAACGGCCGCGACGGGTCGACGGCGGTGCGCAGCACGACGGTGCCGACGAACATGCCGACGAGCCGGTCGAGGCGCGCATCGGTGCGACCCGCGATCGCGGTGCCGACGGCGATGTCGGTGCGTCCGCTGCGACGCGCGAGCATCGCGGCGAGCACCGCGTGGACGAGCATGAACACGGTGACGTCGTGGCTGCGCGCGACATCCCGGAGGCGTCGGTGGGTCTCGGCGTCGAGCTTGGAGACGATCTGCGCGCCACGGTGGGTCGGCTGCGCGGGGCGCGGCCGGTCGGTGGGCAGCGGCAGCGGGCTGTCGGGCAGGCCCGCGAGTGTGGTTGCCCAGTAGTCGAGTTGGCGGGCGGCGAGCGAAGACGAGTCTGCGGCGTCGCCGAGCAGTTCGTGCTGCCAGCGCGCGTAGTCGCCGTAGGTGACGGGCAGCGACTCGAAGAGCGGTGCTTCTCCCCCGCGACGCGCGGCGTAGGCCACAGCGAGATCGGTGAGCAGCGGACCGACGGATGCGCCGTCGAACGCGATGTGGTGCACGGCGGCGGCGAGTACCCAGCGGCCGGGTTCGACGTGGAACAACCGGATCCGCATCGGTGCCTGCGTCGTGATGTCGAAGGGCGTGGTGATCGTAGCGGTCACGGCCGCGGCGACGTCCTCCGGCGCGGAGTGTTCGAGCACCGGCGGGTCGACGGGTACCTGCACGTCGTCGGTGAAGGCGGTGCGCAGCACGCGGTGACGGTCGACGACATCGCTCACCGCGGCGGTGAGGGCGTCGACGTCGAGGTCGCCGCTCAGCGTCAGCACGACCGGCACGAGATAGCCGGCGGTGCCGGTCTCGGCCCGCGCGACGATGCCGAGGCGGCGCTGCGCGGGTGCGATCGGTGCCGGGGTGTCATCGTCGTAGTGCCGCAGCGCGACGCGCTGGTCGTCGCCGGATTCGATGCGGGCAGCGAGCGCGGCGAGCGTGGGGGCGGCGAGCACCTCGCGCACCGGCACGTCGGTGCCGAACGTCTCGCTCAGTCGCGCGGCGAACACGACGGCCGACAGCGAATCGCCGCCGGCGGTGAAGAACCCCCGGTGCGCGGCCGGGCGAGCACCGAGCACGTCCTCGGCGACGGTGACGACGAGATCCTCGGCATCGGTGAGCGGCCGGTCGAGGGCCGCGTCGTCGTCGAGTGCGGCGGCGTCGTGCAGTTCGAGCGCGGCGACGTCGAGCTTGCCGTTGGACGTGAGGGGCAGCTGGTCGAGCGCGTGCACGCGGGTCGGCATGCGGTGCGGCGGCACGACGAGCGCGAGTCGCGCGGTGATGTCGTCGGCCGACAGATCCGGTCCGGCCGCGAACGCGACGAGCGTGCCGCTCACCGCGACCACCGCTGCCTGCCGGATACCGGGCTGGGCGAGCAGCGTGGCTTCGAGTTCGCCGGGTTCGATGCGCACGCCGCGCACCTTGAGCTGGCGGTCGGTGCGGCCGAGGTAGCCGAGGGTGTCGTCGACGCGGCGGTGGACGCGGTCGCCCGTGCGGTACATGCGGGCACCGCCGGGGGCGGCGACGAAGCGTTCGGCGGTGCGGGCCGGGTCGTCGAGATACCCGGCGGCGAGGCCCTCACCCGCGAGGTACAGCTCGCCGACGGCGCCGGCCGGCACGGGACGCAGCCGGGCGTCGAGCACGTGGGCGACGGTGCCGGGCACGGGCTTGCCGATGCTCGGGCGGGTGCCGGGTTCGATGTCGACGAGGGTCGCGACGATCGTGGCCTCGGTCGGCCCGTAGGCGTCGAGCATCACGCGGCCGTCGGCCCAGCGCGCCGCGAGCGACGGCGACAGGGATTCGCCACCGGACGCGACGACCTTCAAATCCGGCAGTCCCTCGGGGTCGAGGGTGCCGAGCGCCGTGGGGGTCGACAGGTAATGAGTGATGCGCTGCTCGGCGAGGTAGCGGTGCAGGTCCTGCCCGGCATAGACGTCCGGGGGTGCGACGACGAGCGTCGCGCCGGTGGTGTGGGCGAGCAGCAGTTCGAGCAGCGCCGCGTCGAACTCGGGTGAATAGCCGTGCAGCACGCGGTCTCCGGGCTCGACCCGGTAGCGCTCGGCCACTTCGGCCGCGAGCGGGGCGAGTCCACGGTGCGTCACCGCGACCCGCTTCGGGGTGCCGGTGGACCCGGAAGTGGACACGACGTAGGCGGTGCCGGGCAGGCACGTCTCCCCTGCCTGCCGCGAATGTGTGAAGGCCGCACCGGTCTTGGTGATGGCCCACAGGGTGCGGATGTAGTCGACGCTGCGCGGTGCGTCGATGCGCACGATCCGGCCGTCCCGCGCGCCGTCGGCCCGCAGTTCGTCAGCAAGTGCGTCGGACTGTTCGTCGAGTTCGCGGTAGGTGAGCGATTCACCGTCGCCGCGCAGGGCCTCCCGGTCGGGATGGGCGGCGGCGGTGGCGCGCAGCATCTCGGCGAGGGTGCGTGCCGGGGCCGGTTCGCCGCCGTCGAGGGCGGGAGCCGGAGCGTCGACGGCCACTTCACCGATGGTCCTGCCGGGTGCGCTCGCCAGGCTGCCGAGCAGCGCGACGAAACGGGAAACGAGCAGTTCGGCGGTGCGGCCGGCGAAGCGGGCGGCGTCGAACACGAGCGTGCCGGTGTAGCCGTCGGGACGCGGGGCAAGGGTGAACTGCAGGTCGAATTTCGGTGTGTCGTCGAGGACTTCGCGCGCCTCGACGGTGAGCTCTCCCAGGCTGATCGGGTCGATGCCGAAGTCCTGCAACGCCAACGCGACCTGCGGTGCGCCGCTCTGCCGCTCCGACAGCAGCTGCTCGTACGGCACGGCGACGTGATCGAAGGCGGCGACGTCGAAGTCGCGGACCTGGCCGAGCAGTCCGGCGAACGACATGTCGGGGGCCACGCGGGCACGCAACACGAGAGTGTCGAGGAACGGGCCGACGAGGTCTTCGAGCTGCGCCCAGCGGCGTCCACCCACCACGGCGGCGACGGCAATGTCGTCGCTGCCGCCGAGTCGCGCGAGCAGCACCGACAGCGCGGCGTGCAACACCATGAACTCGGTGGCGCCGTGCGCGCGGGCGAGGTCAGCGAGCGCGTCGCGCACCTCGGCGGGCACCGTGAAGTCGACGCTGCGCGCACCGGTGTCGGTTCCGGTGGCGTCGGCGGGCAGTTCGGTGACGGTGAGTCCGTCGAGAGCGCGTCGCCAGTGCTCGAGGTCGCGTTCGGGGATGCCGCGTTCGGCTTCCCACAGGGCGTAGTCGGCGTACTGCAGCGGCAGCGGTTCCCACTGCGGTGCCGCGCCGTTCACGCGGGCGAGATAGGCGATGGTGAGGTCGCGCAGCAGCGGCCGCAGCGACGTGCCGTCGGCGATCGAATGGTCGACGTCGAGGTGCAGCACGTGCTGGTCGGGGCCGGTGCGTTCGAGTCGCACGCGCCACCGGTCGCTGCGCGGCGCTTCGTGCACCTGCTGGTACACGCCGTCGCCGTCGACGATGTAGTCGGTCCGTAGGATCTCGTGGCGCAGCGCGACGTCGCCGAGCGCGGCCTGCAGGGCACCGAGGTCGAGCGGTCCGCTCAGGTTCACCTCGCTGCGCAGCCGGTAGGCATCGGGGGCAAGCGAACTCAGTCCCCACAGGCGACGCTGGGCGCGACTGAGCGGGATCCGTTCCGGTCGCGGCGACACCGCGACGGGTCCGGCGTCGGTGTCGAAACCACCGGCGTCGAGAGCGGCGGCGAGCGCGTCGACGGTGGGGTTCGCGAAGACGGTGCGCAACGGCACGTCGGTGCCGGTCTCGTCGCGCAGGCGTCCGACGAGGACGGTGGCGAGCAGCGAGTTGCCACCGACAGCGAAGAAATCGTCGGTGCGTCCCACGGCGGTGCCGTCGCCGAGGACATCGCCGATGATGCGGGCGACGAGCGTTTCGGTCTCCGTGCGCGGTTCGCTGCCTTCGCCGGCGACGGGTTCGGGCAAGGCGGCGACGTCGACCTTGCCGTGGGAGGTGAGCGGGATCGCGGCCAGCGGCACGATCGCGGTGGGCACGAGGTGCGCGGGCAGGACGGTGCGCAGCTGGGCTCGCAGGTCTGCGTCGTCCAAATTACTGCCGTCGAGGTTCTCGCCGGTGACGTAGGAGATGAGGCGGCCGCTGCGCACGAGCGTCACAGCGCGGTCGACGCCGTCGAGTGCGGTGAGGGCGGTGTCGATCTCGCCGGGTTCGATGCGCACGCCGCGCAGCTTGATCTGGTTGTCGCTGCGGCCGACGAATTCGAGGGCGCCGGCACGGGTCCAGCGCACGAGGTCGCCGGTGCGGTAGCGGCGGCCGTCGGGTCCGGCGACGAACCGTGCGGCGGTGCGAGCAGCGGCGTGACGGTAGCCCGACGCGAGTCGCGGTCCCGAGACGTACAGTTCGCCGACCACGCCGGCGGGCACGGGACGCAGCCGCTCGTCGAGAACCTCGACGGTGACGCCGCGGACGGGAGTGCCGATGACGATGTCGTCGCCCGGTCGCAGGGGCTGCGAGTTGGTGACGAACATCGTGGCCTCGGCCGGGCCGTAGCTGTTGACGAGAGTGCGCCCGTCTCCCCAACGATCGACGATCTCGCGGGTGAGCCGGTCGCCGCCGAGCACGAGCGTGCGCAGGGCCGGCAGGTCGCGCACCGGCACGGTCGCGAGCGTCGACGGCGTCATCACCGCGTGGGTGATCGCGGCACTGTCGAGCAGGTCGCCGAGGGCAGCGCCACCGTAGCTGTCGGCGTCGGCCACCACGAGCGTCGCGCCGGAGATGCCGGCGGTGAGCATTTCGAGCATTGCGGCGTCGAACGACGGTGCCGCGACGTGCAGGACGCGATCGCCCGGGAAGGCTGCGAGGTATTCGCCGATGTCCTCGGCGAACGCGCTCGCGGCGCGCTGGGTGACGGTGACGGCCTTGGGGTGTCCGGTGGTGCCGGAGGTGAAGACGAAGTACGCGGGAGCGTCGGGTGCGGGGTCGACGACGTCGGCGAGCGGTTCCTCGTCGTCGGAGGTCACCTCGAGCCACCGCACGGTCGCCGGAAGTGCCGGCGCTTCACCGACTCCCACGTGCACGTCGGCGAGCATCTCCGCCAGGCGCGCGGTGGGGGCGGTGGGGTCGACGAGCATCGGTGCGGCGCCGGCGCCGATGATGCCCCACACGGCGACCACCGATTCGAGCGAGCGCGGGTAGGCGCACGCGACCGGGTCGCCCGGGCGCACCCCGGCGAGCTGCAGGCGCGCGGCGAGAGCGTCGGAGTAGTACAGCAGTTCGGGATACGACAGTTCGCGGTCGCCGTCGACGATCGCGAGTTCCTCGCCACCGGCGGCCGCGCCCCGCGCGAGCCACTGCCGCAGCGACCGGAATGCACCCGGCACAGCGCCGACGGTGGGCAGATCGGCGTTGCCGTGCAGGTCGATCTCGCCGACCCGCACACCCGGATCCGCGACGGCAGCGCTCAGGATCGTACGCAGACGGTCGGCGTAGGCGGCGACGGTGTCGGCGTCGTACAGGTCTGTGCTGTAGAAGAATTCGAGGTCGATGCCGTCCTGCTGCTCGGTGACGGTGACCTGCACGTCGACGTTGACCGTTTCGGTGTCGACGGGCGCGGCGGTGACGTTCAGGCCGGGCAACGCGAAGGTCGACGCGACGGGGCGTGCCTGCGACAGCGCGACCTGGAACAGCGGGTGCCGTGCTTCGCTGCGCGCGGGCTGCAGCTTCTCGACGAGCGTCTCGAACGGTGCGTCCGGGTTGCCGTAGGCGGCGAGGTCGCGGTGGTGCACCTGCGCGAGCAGTTCGGTGAAGGTGGCGTCGGGGTCGACGTCGGTGCGCAGCACGAGAGTGCCGGCGAACATGCCGACGACGTCGTCGAGCTGCGGGTCGCCGCGACCGGAGACGGCCGTGCCGATGGGGATGTCGCGACCGGCACCGTGCCGCGCGAGCAGTGCCGCGAGCGCGGCGTGCAGCACCATGAACACCGTCGCGCGACCCTCACGGGCCAGCTCGTGCAGTCCGCGGACGAGGTCGGCGTCGAGCGAGACGGTGTGGGCGGCACCGTGTCCGGTGGGTTGTGCGGGGCGCGGCCGGTCGCCGGGCAGGGTCACCTCGTCGGGCAGGTCGGCGAGTTCGCCCAGCCAGTACGGGATCTGCTCGTCGGCGACGCTGCGCTGCCACCGCGCGTAGTCGGTGTACTGGACGGGGAGTTCCGGCAGCTCGGGGGTCGCGCCGCTGAGGCGGGCGTCGTAGGCGACGGCGATATCGCGCAGCAGCGGCGTGAGCGACCATCCGTCGGCGGCGATGTGATGCAGGACGACGAGCAGCACGTGCCGGTCGGGTGCCGTCCGGTACAGGCGCATGCGGGCCGGGGGTTCGACGGTGAGGTCGAAGCCGGTGGTGGCGTAGTCGCGGACGAACTCGTCGAGGGCGTCCTCCGGCACGGCCACCGGGTCGAGATCGGGGCGCGCGGCGGGCAGCACGGTGTATTCGTCGGCGGCCGGGTAGACGGTGCGCAGTGTGCGGTGCCGTTCGAGCACGTCGGCCACGGCAGCGGCGAGGGCGTCGACGTCGAGGTTCCCGTCGAGCCGCACCGCGAAGGGCAGGTTGTAGCTCGGGGACGCCGGGTCGAAGCGGTTGATGAACCACAGGCGTTGCTGCGCCGCCGACAACGGAGCCGGTGCGTCGGGGTCGGCGACGAGAGGCACACGGCGCGAACGGTTCTCACCGTTCTCGTCGACGAAGGCGGCGAGCGCTGCGACGGTGCGGTTCTCGAAGACGTCGCGGACGGTGACGTCGGTGTCGAGCACGTCCGACAGGCGACCGGCGAGGCGCGTGGCGAGCAGCGAGTTGCCGCCGAGGTGGAAGAAGTCGTCGTCGGCGCCGAGGGTGCCGGGGGCGATGCCGAGCAGTTCGGCGCACACGTCTGCGACGAGTTCCTCGACCGGTCCATGCGGTGCCGCTCCCCCACCGGCGGTGACGTCGGGGGTGGGCAGTGCGGCGCGGTCGAGTTTGCCGTTGGCGGTGAGCGGCAGCGCGTCGAGGACCACGGCGGCCGACGGCACGAGGTAGTCGGGCAGGCTGCGGCGCAGGTCGCGCAGCGCCGCGGTGGCGTCGCCGCCGACGAGATAGGCGACGAGACGGTCGTCGCGCAGCAGCACGACGGCCTGGCGCACGCCTTCGCTGCGCAGCAGGGCGGCTTCGATCTCGCCGGGTTCGATGCGGTAGCCGCGCAGTTCGATCTGCTGGTCGGCGCGACCGAGATAGTGCAACGACCCGGTGTTGTCGCGGCGGCCGAGGTCGCCGGTGCGGTAGCGGCGGGTGCCGCCGGGAGCGGCGACGAAGCGGGTCGCGGTCTGGCCGGGGCGTCCGCGGTAGCCGCGCGCGAGTTGATCTCCGCGCACGTACAGTTCGCCGATCGCGCCGGGCAGTGCGGGTCGCAGCGAGGAGTCGAGCACGTCCACGGCGAGACCGGGCAGCGGTGCACCGATGCCGGTCGCGGTGGCGTCGCCGAAGGTCACGTGCACGGTGGTCTCGGTGATGCCGAACATGTTGACCGCCCGCACATGCGGATGACGTTCGGCCCACGGGCGCACGCGCGCGGGGTCGAGGGCTTCGCCGCCGAAGATCAGCAGCCGCAGGTCCTCGAGCGGCGCGTGATCGGTGGCGGCGAGCTGGTAGAAGGCCGTGGGGGTCTGGTTGAGCACGGTCACCCGGTTGCTCGTGAGCACGTCCACGAAGGCCGCCGGGTCGCGCACGGTGAGGTGGTCGACCACGACGACGGACGCGCCGGTGCCGAGCGGTGCCCACATCTCCCAGACGGAGAAGTCGAAGGCCGGCGAGTGGAACAGCGTCCACACGTCGTCGGCACGCAGTCCGAATTCGTCGACGGTCGCGGCGAGCAGCGACAGCACGTTGCGGTGCGTCACCTGCACGCCCTTGGGGGTTCCGGTGGAGCCGGAGGTGTAGACGATGTAGGCGCCGAGATCCGCGACGAGCGGGAAGTCGAACAGGGCTCCGTCGTCGAGGCAGCCGGCGACCTCCGGGTCGTCGAGTCGCAGCGTCGGCACGCGGACGTCGGTGAAGTCGCTGTCGGTGACGACCAGCGAGGGCTGCGCGTCGTCGAACAGGGCCTGCAGGCGCGTCGCGGGATGCGTGACGTCGACGGGCAGGTAGATGCCACCGGCGCGGGAGACGGCGAGGATCGCGACGACGAGGTCGGGGGTGCGCGGCAGCGCGACGGCGACGACGTCCTCGGCGGTGACGCCGTGTTCGCGGAGGAGTTTGGCGAGCGCGCCCGAGCGCGACCACAGCGCGCCGTAGCTGAGGGAGTACCCGTCCCCCACCACGGCGACGGCCGCCGGATCGTCGGCCACGCGTTGCGCGACCAGCTCGGGCAGCGACTCTGCCGAAAGTTGTTGCGCGACGCCGACGGGGGTGAGGTCGGCGTCGCCCAACTCGATACCACCGACCGACACAGCCGGGTCGGCGGTAACGGCATCGAGGATACGCACGAACCACGACTGCCACTGCACAATCGTGTGCGAATCCACAAGTTCGTCCGCGTACGTAAGGATCGTCTCCAAACCGGCGGGCACACCGGTCTCGGAACGGCGTTCGCGGACGGTCAGTTCGAGGTCGACGCGGGCCGTGCCCACCGGGATCTCGCGGATCGTCCTGGAGCTGCCGGGCAACGTGAACTCGTCGAGCGAGAACGACTCGTACGCCAGGATGACCTGGAACAACGGGTGGTGCGCGTCGGTGCCGGCACCCACCGCGTCGACGATGCGATCGAACGGCACGTCAGCGTGGGCGAAGGCGTCGAGGTCGGCGCGACGGGTGTCGGCGAGCAGGTCGGCGAAGGTGCGGCGCGGATGCACCCGCAACCGCAGCGGCACGGTGCCGACGAACATGCCCACCACGTCGTCGACCGCGGCGTCGCTGCGTCCGGAGACCGGTGTGCCGATGGTGACGTCGTCGGTGGCGGCGAGCGCCGAGAGCAGCGTCGCGAAGGCGGCGTGCATCACCATGAACGGCGTGACGTCGTGGGCGCGGGCGAGCTTGTCGATCGCGGCGTGCAGTTCGGCGGGGATCGTGAAGCTCGCGCGACCCGCGGTACCGCTCGTCGCCGCAGTGCGGGGACGGTCGGTGGGCAGCGCGAGCAGCGGCGACGCGTCGTCGAGGGTCTGCTTCCAGAAGGCGAGCTGCCGGGCCGCGAGGCTGTCGGGATCGTTCTCGTCGCCGAGCACGGCCCGGTGCCAGCGTGCGTAGTCGCGGTAGGTCACCGCCGGTGCCGGCGGCTCCGGCGTCTCCCCGTCGCGGTGGGCGCGGTAGGCGGCGACGGCGTCGCGTCCGAGCGGCAGCAGCGACAGGCCGTCGGCGGCGATGTGGTCGATCACCACGGCGAGCACGTAGCCGGAGTCCGTCCGGTACAGCCGGGTGCGGATCGGCGGGTCGACGGTGAGATCGAAACGCGCGCGAGCGAATTCGGCCAACTCCGCATCGAGGTCGGTGCCCGCGTCGACGGGCTCGAGGTCGAGCGTCACCGACGGCAGCACGTGCTGGCGCGGGCCCGACGGGCTGTCGGGGAAGACCGTGCGCAGCGAGTCGTGGCGGGTCAGCACGGTGGCGGCGGCCGCGCGCACGGCGTCGAGGTCGGTGTCGGCGTCGAGGTCGAGCGCGAAGGCGATGTGGTCGCCGCCGTCGATACCGTCGGCCACGTCGAACCGGTTGAGCAGCCACATGCGCTGCTGCGCGGGTGCGAGCGGCGCGTCGCTGTCGTCGTCGATGTGCACGAGCGGCAGGTGCTCGCCGGCGGGTTCCTCGGCGAGCAGGTTCGCGAGTTCGGCAACGGTGGGGTGCTCGAAGATGTCGCGCACACCCACCCGTCGACCTGCGACTCCCCGCAGACGGGCGGCGAGCTGGGTCGCGAGCAGCGAGTTGCCGCCGACGGCGAAGAAGTCGTCCGATCCGGCGACGTTCGGCAGGTCGAGCAGGTCGGCGACGACACCGGCGACGAGTTCTTCGGTGGCGCTGCGATATCCGTCGGTGCGGGTCGCGATGACCACCGGTTCGGGCAGCGCGGCGCGGTCGATCTTGCCGGTGCTGGTGAGCGGGAACGCGTCGAGCACGGTGACGGTCGCGGGCACCATGTGCCGGGGCAGACGCTCGGTGGCCCACTCGCGGATCTCGTGCGGGTCGAGGCGGCCGTTGCGACTGTGCACGTAGGTGGCGAGGGTGTCGCCGCGCACCACGGTCACGGCGGTGCCGATACCCGGGTGGGTCTGCAGGGTCGCGTCGATCTCGCCGAGTTCGATGCGGAAACCGCGGATCTTGACCTGATGGTCGCTGCGGCCGACGAATTCGAGGGCACGGTCGTCGTCGTGTCCCGTCCAGCGCACGAGATCGCCTGTGCGGTAGAGGCGTCCGGTGCCGAACGGGTTGGCGACGAATCGGTCGGCGGTGAGTGCGGGTGCGTCGAGGTATCCGCGGGCGACGCCCTGTCCCCCGAGATACAGCTCGCCGGTCACGCCTTCGGGTACGGGCCGCAGGCGTTCGCTGAGCACCACCGCTGTGACGCCGACGAGGCCGGTGCCGATGGTGAGCCGGTCGCCGGGTGCGAAGGGTTCGCTCGACGTGGCGAGCACCGTCGTCTCGGTGGGGCCGTAGACGTTGAGCAGGGTGCGTCCGGGTGCCCAGCGTTCGGCGGTCTCGACGGGCCATGCCTCGCCGCCGATCGCGATGGTGCGCAGGGCATCGAGACCGGTGGGGTCGAGCTGCGTGGGCACGGAGGGCGTCGAGAACCAGTGGGTGATGCCTTCGGTGCGAAGCAGTTCCACGAGTTCGTCGCCGCCGAACAGGTCGGCGGGCGCGACCACCAGCGTGCCACCGGAGGTGAGCGCCAGGACGTATTCGAGCACCGCGCCGTCGAAGGCAGGGGTAGCGAAGTGCAGCACCCGCGCTTCGGTGGCGGTGTCGGAGACGGCGGGCAGGTCGAAACGTTCGACGAACGACTGGGCGAGCGGGCCGAGTCCCCGGTGCGAGACCACCACGCCCTTGGGCCGGCCGGTGGAGCCGGAGGTGTAGACGACGTAGGCGGTGTTGTCGACGTGCAGCGGCCGCACACGATCCGCGTCGGTGATCGGGCGGGTGTCGCCCTCGACGGTGAAGGCGATCGGCTCGACCCCGTCGGGCAGCGCGACGTCGCCGTCGACGATCGCGTACCGCGCACCCGAGGCGCCGAGCAACTGGGCGATGCGCGCGGCGGGCTGGTTGGGGTCGACGGGAACGAAGGCCGCGCCGCTCAGCGCGACGGCCGCGGCGGCGAGCACCGAGCGCGTCGACCGCGAGAGCACGACCGCCACACGGTCTTCCGTGCCGATGCCACGCTCGATCAGCGTCCACGCGAGCGGGCGCGCCGCCGTGCGGATCTCGACGGCCTCTCCGCCGGGTTCGGTGACGCAGGCCGGCGACCGGTCGATGATCTCGGCGAAGGTCGCTTCCGGGCCGGGTTCGGCCGGTTCGACGGAGAGGGTGCCGAGGTCGAGGTCGCCGACGGGCAGCGAGGGATGCTGCGCGACCTGCTCGAGCACTCCGCTCAGGCGGGTCACCCAACGGGCGATGGTGTCGTCGTCGAACAGCTTCGTGTCGTAGACGAGACGGCCGGTGAGCGATCCGTCGCGCACTTCGCGCAGCGAGATCTCGAGGTCGAATCGCGCCTGCGACGAGGCGATCTCCTGCGGCCGCACCGTGAGGCCGGGCAGTTCGAGGTCGGGCACGTCCACGTTGTCGTAGGCGAGCATCACGTGGAAGGGCGAGAAACCCAGGGCGTCGACGACGTAGTCGAACGGCACGGTGGCGTGCGCGAAGGCGTCGAGGTCGGTGTCGCGGGCCTGCGCGAGCAGCGCCGTGAACGGCTGCGCCGGGTCGACATTGGTCCGCAGGGTGACGGTGCCGACGAACATGCCGACGAGCGCGTCGAGGTCGGGGTGGTCGCGACCGGCCGTTCCGGTGCCGATGGCGATGTCGTGCCCGGAGGTCCAGGCGGCGAGCCACACGGCGACGGCGGCGTGCACGGCCATGAAAGTGGTGGCGTCGTGCGCGGCGGCGACGGACCTCAGTGCCGCGACCTGCTCGGCGGGCACCGTGAAGTCCACGGCCGCAGCGGGACCGAAGCCGCCGTTGCGGGGGCGGTCGGTGGGCAGCGGCGCCGCGTCGGTGAGACCGTCGAGTGTGCGTGTCCAGTAGTCGATCTCGCGACCGGCGCGGGTGTCGGGCGCTGCCGGATCTCCGAGGCGATCGAGATGCCACTGCGCGTAGTGCCGGTAGTGCAGCGGCAGCGGCGTCCACGCGGGCGCCTCCCCTGCCGTCCGGGCGAGGTAGGCGGTGGCGACGTCGGCGGTGAGCGGCACGAACGACGCACCGTCGAGCGCGATGTGGTGGGCGACGACGGCGAGCACGTGCTTGTCGTCGGCGAGTCGCAGCAAGCGGATGCGGAACGGGATCTGCGCGGTGAGGTCGAACGGTTCGGCCGCCCACTCGGTGATGAGCGATTCGACGTCGCCCTCGGCCGATTCGGGTTCGAGAGCGAGACCGGCGACGGCGCGCTCCAGCGGCAGCACGTCCTGCACCGGGCCGTCGAGTTCGAGGCGGAACAGGGTGCGGAGGGTTTCGTGCCGGTCGAGGACGTCCACCACCGCGGCCTGCAGCGCCGGCAGGTCGAGGGCGCCGTCGAGGTGCAGCGCGAACGGCAGGTGGTAGGCGGCCGGGTCGCCGTGTGCCCGGGCGAGCAGGAACAGTCGGCGCTGCGCGGGGGCGAGCGGCGACGGTCCGGTGTCGGGGGTGGCGACGGGGCGCGATTCCGATTCGGGTCGCTTCGCCGCAGCGGCCGCCAGTCGGGCGACGGTCGGGTGGGCGAACACGTCGCGCAACTGCACGTCGCGCCCCAGCGCGGCACCGAGCCGGGCGGCGAGCTGGGCGGCACCGAGCGAGTGACCGCCGAGTGCGAAGAAGTCGTCGTCGGCTCCGATGTCGTCGATGCCGGTGAGTTCGGCGAACAGCTCGGCGACGATCTTCTCGGTCGGGCCGTTGGGCGGTCGCGAGCCGACGGCCACGGCACGCTCGGGTGCGGGCAGCGCGCGCCGGTCGACCTTGCCGCCCGGAGTGAGGGGCAGCGCCTCGAGCACGGTGATCGACGACGGATGCAGATAGGTGGGCAGTTCGTCGGCGAGGCGGACGGTGAGATCGGCGGGGTCGACGTCGCCCACGACATAGGCGGCGATGTGCTCGCCGTGGACGGTGACGGTCGCGGCCTGCACCTCGGCGAAGGAGACGAGCGCGGCTTCGATCTCACCGAGTTCGATGCGGTAGCCGCGGATCTTCACCTGCTGGTCGGCACGGCCGAGGAATTCGAGGTGACCGTCGGTGGTCCAGCGGGCGCGGTCGCCCGTGCGGTACATGCGCCCACCGAACGGCGAGGCGACGAAGCGTTCGGCGGTGAGGGCCGGGGCGCCGAGGTAGCCGCGCGCGACGCCCGGTCCCCCGAGATACAACTCGCCGATCACGCCGGCAGGCACGGGATGCAGTCGAGCGTCGAGGACGACGGCGGTCATGCCATCGATCGGCCGGCCGATCGGAACGCCCGCGCCGGGCTGCAGCGGATCGCTGAGCGTCGCGAGAATCGTGGTCTCGGTGGGCCCGTAGGCGTTGAGCATCGTGCGGCCGGTGGACCAACGGTCGGCCACGGCCTGCGGCAGCGCTTCGCCACCGGCGTCGAGAACTTGCAGGTCGGGCAGGCCGTCGTCGGGGGTGACGGCGAGGATCGCCGGTGCGGTGATCGCGTGAGTGACTGATTCGCTGCGCAGCAGGGTCGCCAGCGCCGGTCCGCCGACGGCGTCGGGCGGGCAGATCACTAAAGTGGCGCCGGCGTCGAAGGCGAGGAGCAGTTCCTGCAGCGATGCGTCGAAGGACGGCGACGCGAGGTGCAGCACGCGCGACGTCGCGTCGGCGCGGTAGCGATCGCGCAGCGTCGACACGAGCGCCGACACACCGCGATGGCCGACCGCGACGGCCTTCGGGGTGCCGGTGGAACCGGACGTGTGGATGACCCACGCCGTGTTGTCGACGTGCAGCACGCGCAGGCGATGCTCGGCGGTGAAAGTCTCAGCGGAACCGTCGGCAAGCGGCGCGATGCGGGTGACGTGCTTGGGCAGCACCGGGTGGTCGTGGGCGACGGCGATCCGCACGTCGCGCAGCACCTGCTCGAGGCGGCGGACGGGAAGTTCGGGATCGAGCGGGGTGTAGGCGGCACCGGTCTTGGCGACGGCCCACAGTGCGACCACCGAATCGATCGAGCGGGGCAGCAGCACCGCGACGCGCTCTTCGGGTTCGGCACCGGCCGCGACCAGCGCATGAGCGAGCGCATCGGAGCGGGCGTCGAGTTCGCGGTAGGTGATGCGGTCGTTTCCGTCCACGACGGCGACGGTGTCGCTCGCGGCGTGGCGGGTGAGGACGTCGGGCAGCAGTTCCGGCTCGGGCGCGGTGCGTCCGCAGGCGGGAGCCAGACCCTCGAGTTCGGCCGGGTCGGCGAGGGCGAGATCGCCCACCGCGACGCCCGCGTTCTGCACGAACTCCTTCAGGAATCCGCGGAAACGGCTGTGCAGCGACGAGAGGTGCTCGTCGCTGTAGAGATTGGGGTTGGCCTCGAAGTCGACGCGCATCGTGCGGCCGGCGACGCCCGGGTAGACGTTGACGGCGAGATCGTCGATCGGGCCGCTGGACTGGTGGTGGTACTCCCCCGTCACGTCGCCGAACGCGATCTCGGGATGGAACATCATCAGGTTGACGGTGGGGCCGAACGGGCTCGCCGCCTCGTCGCGGGAGCGGCCGAGGCTGCGCAGATCCGCGAGCATGTCTTCGTACCGGTACCGCTGGTGGCGAAGGGTACTGCTCAGTTCCACCTGCACGTCGCGGATGAGTTCGACGGGTGTGGTTGCCGGATTCACGCACAGGCGCAACGGCACGACATTGGCGAGAACGCCTGCGGACCGACGCAGCGCGGCGGTGGTGCGCGCGGAGACGGGCAGGCTGAGTACGACGTCGACCACGCTCGTCGTACGGGCGAGGAACGCGCCGAACGCCGCGAGGACGATCGGCACGTCGGTGGAGTTCGCGTCGTGGGCGAGCGCCGAGACCGCAGCAGCTGTGTCGGCGTCGAGTTCGGAGTTCGCCCGGCGCGCCGGCACCCCGAGAGGTGCTTCGTGATCGACGAACGACACGGATTCGGGCAGGTCGGCGAGGCGCTCGAGCCAGTGCTGACGGTCGGTGTCCTGACGCTTCGAGCCCACATAGGCGGCCTCGACTTCGAGAATGTCGGCAATCGGCATCGCCTTGAGCGGCGGCGCGTCGGAGCCCGAGACCCACGCCGAATACAACTCGGCGGCGCGGTTGAGCATGTTGACCGCACCCTGCCCGTCGAGGGCGATGTGGTGGACGAAGCTCGACAGGAAATAGCGGTTGTCCGCGATGCGCAGCACCGTGGTGGCGATGAGCCGGTCGCTCAGCAGGTCGAGAGGCTTCGTGTACTGCTCTGTCATCCAGCGATGAGCTGCAGCTTCCGGGTCCTTCTCGGACCGCAGGTCCAGATAACGCGGCGCGTCCTCGATATCGGGGACGACCTTCTGGAACGGCTTACCGTCCTGTTCGACGAGCACGAGAGTGCCCGACTCAACCTCGCGCGCAGCCTGATTACAGGCGTCCCGAACCAGGTCCGCGTCGAGCTCGCCACGGAACTCCACATATTGCGCCGTGGTGAACGGTATGTCGGGATTCAGTTGCTGCGCGAACCACAGGCCCCGCTGACTCGGGGACAGCGGAAGTAGATGCACCACGCTCCCCTCGTCCTCCCGACACAATTGAAGACACGGGAAGTGCAGAAGCCTCCCCTGTCATGCGATCGTGGACGGAGCCTCCCAACTCCACGGTCACGATCACCGTGCAGAAGTTTACTTACAGTCACTGTTACCCACCACTTGAACGGTCGGCCAGATCGAAATCGGGTTATCGTCTCGAGCGGAAACCACGAAGGGGGCACAAGCGGCGTGAACGATGTTACCGGTGAGTCAGTTTCGCCCGAACCGCGTCGACGCAAGGTGCGCAGACGCCTGTCGGACGAGGAGATCGCAGCTCAGCGCAGGAAGCGCCGGCGCGTGCAGATCGGCTGCGGCGTAGGCGCACTCGTTGTCGTCGGATTCATCGGCTGGCTGGGTTACGAAGGCCTGCAGGCGAAGTCGAATCTGGAAAAGGCACAGGACTTCGCGACGCAGGCGAAAGACGCACTGCTCGCAGGCGATACCGACAAGGCCCGCGTCGTCGCGGGCGACGCCGATCGTTACGCCCAGGACGCCCAGAGTTCGGTCGACTCGGTGCCGTGGCGTATTGCCGGCGCCGTTCCATTCTTGGGGAGCCCGTTCGATTCCACCCGCCAGATGACCACCATTGTGAGTGGTCTCACAGAGCAGGTTCTCCTCCCCGCCGTCGACGCAGGTAGTGCCGTGTCTCCCGATCAGTTGATTTTGGACGGCGCACGAATCAATCTGGCCGCTCTCCGCGATGCCGCGCCAGTCCTCGAGACGACCTCCGCCGCAATCACCGATCTCGACGAGCAGGCCCAGAACGTCGACAGCACGTGGCTCGGGCTGATCGACGACGCTCGGGTCGATCTGCAGGACCAGGTGTCCGAGTTGTCCGGCCTGCTGAACAACACCTCGCTCGCGGCACAGATCGCGCCGGCCATGCTGGGCGCAGACGGTGCGCGCAGTTACTTCGTAGGTTTCCAGACGAACGCAGAGGCACGCGGCACTGGTGGGCTGCTCGGCGGTTTCGCTGTCATCCGCGCAAACGATGGGGCAGTCTCCGTCGACGACGTCACGAGCAATCGAGAATTCCGGTTCGACTACGACCCGATCGACCTCGGCCCCGATTTTCAGCGTTCCTACGGTCACAGCCGGCCCACACAGGACTTCCGCAACAGCAATGTGAGTCCGCACTTCCCGTATGCGGGCCAGATCTGGCAGTCGATGTGGCAGCAGGAGACGGGCCAGCGCGTGGACGGTGCAATCGCGACCGATCCGGTGGCGTTGAGCTATGTCCTCGACGTGGTCGGTGACGTCACGCTCCCGGATGGAGAGAAGATCACCGCGGAGAACGTGGTGGAGTTGACCGAGTCCACCGCTTACTCGCGTTTCGGCGACGACCAGGCGGCGCGTAAGGCATATCTGGAAACGGTTGCGCAGACCGTGGTGAAGAAGCTGACCGGCAGCATTTCCAAGCCTCGGGCATTGCTCGAGGCGTTGGGGCGCGCCGCGGGTGAGGGCCGACTTGCCGTATGGAGCTCCGTCCCTGAAGAGCAGGACGTTCTGGCCACGACACCGCTGGGCCATGTGGTTCCCGATGACCCCGCTCCGTATGCGCACGTGGTGATCAACAACCTCGGCGGGAACAAGCTCGACTACTACTTGGAACGCGAGATCGAGTACTCGGCGGGGTCCTGTGACGGAGACACCCGGGAATCGCAGGTAACTGTCCGTCTGTCGAATGAGCTCCCACCTGGTGACTACACCAACTATGTCGCCAGCATGGTTGACAACCCTGTTGGAGCACCGCGTGGAACCAATCTCACCGATGTCGGACTGCTCGCGACACAGGGTTCCACTTTGAAAAGAGTCACCGTGGACGGCAGACCCAACTTCGCATATACGAACGAGGAGCGGGGGCACCCCTTGTTCAACGTTCAGGCACCGATTCCTCAAGGGGAAACCATTGAGATCGTCTTCGAACTCGAGGAACCATCCACCGCTGGCAACCCCCTCATCCCAGTTCAGCCGCTTATCGACACCCCCACTGTGATTAATAGCGCGCCGGTGTGCGGATAGCTCAATCACGAGCCCCCACAATCGATACCGAGTACTTCCTCGCGTGCGGCCGGGCACTCACGGTGCCCGGCCAAACGCGAGGAACAACGAATGCACGCTAATCGTGCTCTCGCGTCATCACAGAACCGTGACCGCATCCAACTCAATCTCGCCCGCACCAAAGGCGATTCAAGAGGGACACTCGACCAGGACACTCACGTCGACACCACGAAGCGGCTCCTGCAGCGATCAACCGATATGAATCAAAGCCCATATGGGGGCGCTGCCTGAACGCACTTGCATGCAAGCCTATACAGATACCAAATGCTGTTCGTTCAGCGGATAGTCCGCTCTTGACATCGCTCACGTCCGGACGACGTCGCCTTCAACCTTTGTCAAAGGATGTCACCGCTCGAATGCCCGACGACGCATGTTGCATGTTCGAACTCAGCTACAACGGCGAAATCCGCCACCGCGAAACGAGCGAAACAAGGGTTCACCGTTAGAGACATGGCGTCAGCGAAGCCGCTAGCTGGACCAAAGGTCAATCGGAAACGCGTCGAGCAACGGGTCGGGCGACCAGTCGAGCGGATCGCCGCCACCAAGGTCTAGCGCCTCTTCGACGGATGAAGCCGCAACGTACCCGGCGCGACCGCTCCCCAGGAAGTAGTCCTCGTACTTGAAGGCCGGCTCGTGCTCCGATACCAACAGACGTGCAGGCACACCGAACGACTCAGCAAGGACGATCGCGTGCAGTGAACTGCCGATCACGAACTCGCTGGTCGCGATCCGCGCAATGGTGTCGTCGACAGGACTGCAAGGGTGCCAGAATCCCTCATACCGGCTGAATTGCGGCGCATCGTGCAGGTTGGGAATCACCGTGACGCTTTGCGGCTGCATGCGACCGGAGAAGGTCGCTCTCGGCCATAAATGACCAATCAGCAAGCCCGGGTCACCGAAGACTTCAGGCACGTCGATTCCCCTATCGAGAAGGAACCGACGCGTCAGGGGACCACGTACCGCTCGCACATCCAGGTGATCGAAGGTGTACGGGGCGTCCAGACTCTTACCGTTCACGCCCGTTCCCCAAACAACGTCGCCCTCACGCGCCATCCGCATGATTGATCCCACTGAGAGCAAACGGCGGTTCCAAGGCGTTTCTGCTTCGTTAGACGAGACACCTGCTCGACGAAGTATCTCGCGAACGATTATTGGCCCAAGCAGGTCACCGAAATTGTTGGTGGGAGGCTTCTTTGGCAGCAGGCGGCCGATCGGCCCCTTCACCCGACGCTTGCGCGGATTCCAATGAACAATTTCAACAGGCATTATTTGCGCTCTCTTCCGAAAAGTACGATCCGATACTCATCGGGTGACACCTACTATCGCGCCACTTTCTTCAAGACTCGCTCCGAGAGCTCCTGAGAGCGCTTCCGATGCCTCAACGGTGATGTGGTGTCGGTCACGGTACATCAATACGTTGCCAAGTATCGCGTGACAGGTACCACCAGGACACAGCCAGGGAAGCGGGTCGACGAATATAGCGGGGGTATGCCGTACTGACTCTTCGATCGCTGCTGTCCACTCAGACCGAACAGCACCGTCCACCGTGCGCGCGCACTCACCAGCCGTAGACAGCGCCCCCGACAAACAGATCGGCGGTGATACGTCGTGCATAGGCGTATCACCCAGCACCACCGCCCGGACGCCCTCGGGCAGGGAGGTCAGCAACTTCGACACCCCCTGGGAAAATTCTGCGTCCGGACCATTCTCCGAACTAATCGGTTTCTGCCCTTGAAAATTTCCGATTACTACAAGTTCGGGCTTGCGCTCAGCGATCTCTTCCAGAGCATGCCGTCTCCATTCCTCACACTCCGTATATCGCCGGTTGAGCGCGTCGTTCCACACCGCCACTTCGGACGCGGGGCAGGATGATTTTGTCATCGGAATCAATGTGTAGCCACGCTCGACGGAGAGCTTTTCGAGCGCTGGAAACCACTGAGCCGCATGAGAGTCACCAAGCAGGACGATGCTTCTGCCCGCTTCCGGGACACCGTACAAACACTCCTCTACTCGGGGGGATCTCGCCGCCACGCTCCCATGACATCCGTCCTCGTAGATCACGGGAACGCTTGCATCTGCACCCTCGAGCGGCGGGAGCAAATTACTTGGGACACTCGCCGCCGGAACCACTGAGACCGGTGCTTCTCCAGGCTTCCAGGGTTGTGCAACGGATTGCGTCGCCAGAGTCGGCATCGTAGAAACGCTCAGGCATGCAACCAAAGTAATCAGCACTGCGCCGGCGGCCGCTCCATACGTGTGCTTGTTCGACCGCTTCAACCAATTCAAGTTTCTTGCCGGAGTTTCAACGAATCGTTCAGTGACCTCTCCTAGGACAACCGCGAGGGCAACGAGTCCTATAGCTTGGAAAGCGGATAGCCCACTACTCGAATAAAGCACCGGAACCACCAGTACCGGCCAGTGCCAGAGATATAGCGAATACGACGTTCTACCAAAGAACTGCGATACTTTATTCTCAGTAAGGAACGCCGGTAGATAGCGGGATGGGCGGATCCCACCAAGTATAAACAATCCGGAACCAAGAACTGGAAGGACAGCCCAATACCCCGGGAATACGGTGTCATGATCCAGAAGCACCGCAGAAACGGCGATGATCGCCAACCCTAGCCACTGACAGACCGCCCCCATACGGCTATTCAAACGCGCCAGCAACGGAGAGGCAGCTGCAATCAGTACTCCCGCACCGAGTTCCCAAGCCCTCGTAGGCAGCAAGAAGAACGCATACGGCTGATTGAGTTCAGTGACGACAACGCAGGCAACGAAGGACACCACGCTGATCAAGCCGATAGCCCATACCAGCCAAGTGCGATTGCGCCTAACAGCCGCGAATATAACGAGAATGGCGACAGGGAAAATCAGGTAAAACTGTTCTTCCACGCCTAGCGACCAGTAGTGTTGAAAAACAGAAGGAGCATCATTTGCCAGATAGTCCGTGCCCGTTGCCGCGTACCATAAATTCGCTCCGGCAACCGCAGCGAATAAACCGTCAGTGGAGACGTCGGCCCATCCAAGGGGGGGCATGAAGATCCGTACCAGCATCAGCGTCGACAAGATCACCAGCAGTGATGCGGGCAATAGCCGACGCATCCGACGTCCGTAGAACTCGACCAGGCGAATACCACCGGTTCGATCGAGCTCGTCGAGTATATGACCGCCGATCAAAAAACCGGAGATTACAAAGAAGACATCAACTCCTATGTACCCTCCATGCAACCAGGGAAGACCGGCGTGATACAGCACGACCAGCAGGACCGCGACAGCGCGCAAACCTTGGATATCGGCACGGAATCTACGCGTCTGCGGTACGGATTGACGCGCGCTCCGGGAATACGTCGGAGAAGTTATCGGATTTATCACGACTGTGCCGCCTTGACGGACTCGAATTCGCCCCGAATTCCAGGGTCTCCAACGTAATTCTTATAAGTAGCTCCTGCCGCCACTACTACGCCGATGATAAACCACAGGCCAACCGGAAGACCGCGATTTGTAAATACCGGAACCGTAAATGAAGAAACAAGAGCACACGACAACAGTACGCCCACGG
Organism: Rhodococcus sp. AB351; assembly: GCF_049538275.1. Taxonomy (NCBI): domain Bacteria; kingdom Bacillati; phylum Actinomycetota; class Actinomycetes; order Mycobacteriales; family Nocardiaceae; genus Rhodococcus; species Rhodococcus sp. AB351. The sequence continues at coordinate 722,902 of NZ_JBMVFW010000001.1, read as the reverse complement.
GAAGCTGCCAACGCGACTGCACCGAACTCCAAGCCGAGCGCCCGATCAGCAGTAACGCGACGATAAGAGTCACACCAAGAATCCCGGCTACAAGCATTCCTGACGTCATTGCAGTTCCGAGCCATTGTGACTCAGGCGAACCCCAGACCAACCTCCTCGGACGATCGGCGGTCGAATATATATTCGAACCCCATCCTGTCCAGAGGCGCTCTTGGAGAACGGGGACTGTCTGTTCCGTCCATATTTTCCAGCGATAGGCGATTGTATTTGGAACCCAATCGGGAACGTATTCCTTTCGATACGCAGTCTGCTGCGTTACCCGCTCCCCCAGCAGAGATCCGAATTGCATGTAAACAACCAATGCCACGCCGGCCAGGATGAGAAGACGGCTCGGTTTCAACCCAATGACGAACATCGTCACAAGCGCAATTGCCACTGCGGTCATGATCGCTGACAGAGTTAGCGAAGAGACCGCTCCCAATACAGCGGCGCCCAAGCACCAATAAATAGAACGGGGAGGGCGACCGCCAAGGTTTCGCGCCAGCAGCAACGCAGCGCAACCCGCAGCCAACACGGAGCAGAAGTAGAAGCCCAACCCTGTCCAGTGCCCGACAAATCCGGTCGCCCGGATCAGTCGTCCATCAATAATTCGGCTTTGAAGTCCGGGCCCAGGGGCAATTCTCAACACAAGTTGAGAGAACGATACTGAACCTAACTGAGCGACTGATACGAGACCTGCGAGGATTGCCGGGATGCAATACATACGAAGAGCCTCATACGCCGAACTCCTACCTGTTACCGCGATTCGAGCCGCAAAGTATCCGACAAGAAAAAACGCAGGATTGATCGCGCCGATAAAATCGAAGTATCCAACCTCTGAGGAGTTTATGAACTCCGCGAGAAGTGATCCGACTGCAAAGAGACCGAACGCAAGATCGAGTAGGCCGAGCCGAAGAGACCGAACCGTTCCGGCTGGCGTAGACAGGATGGCGATTACCAGTGCCAGACCTGCGAAAATATGCCATGGGCGAACGCCGAACATCGGCAGAAACGAGACGACGCCGGTAGTAGCCGCCGCCAAGCCAAGAAGAAGACCCACCCACCTCGCTACAGGCGGTGCGGTAACTCCACCACGTGACTCGACGCTGCCACGATGGATCGGTCCGTTTCGAGACATACTCAGCTCCGTTCCCATAGCATCACGCGAGCGCCTGATCTATGCCCGCTACCTCGAGCACCTGGCGCGCTCGACCACGCCACGAATGGTCGGACACCACAGATTCTCTTGACATCTGGATGTCGTAGCTCGTGCGAAGAGGCTTACTGATTAGATCAGATAATGTCGCAACAAACTCGGTATCGTTCTCGAACTGATGGACATCGGCGCCGGATTCTGAGAGGATCCGTGCGTCCAACGATTTTGTACAAACAATACTTAAACCGAGAGCCGCATATTCATATAGTTTCAGCGGACTGTGATACATCGTCTCGCTAGAGGACTTTTGATGCCCTGCGAGTCCGATATCCCACCGCGTCATCAGCTCGAAAGCTTCAGTCTGCGGCAGCTTGCCATGGAAGGTAACCAAATCTTCCAGTCCACGCTGCTGAACAAATCTGCGGAGTGCACTAAGTTCAGCGCCGTCACCAACAAGTTCGAATCGGACATTTTCGCGAGCACTCTCCGCGACGTCGGCAACCATAGCGATGATATTCTCAAGGTTCTGCCACTTGACAACCGATCCTACAAATCCGACTACGCGACCTTCGTGAGCTTGGCGCTCGTATGTGAGAAGCGACTCGGAAACGCCGTTCGGAACTACCAGAATCCGATCCGCGTCTACTCCTGCAAATCGGACAATCTCGGTTTTCAGGCGCTCGCTTACCGCGACGACAAGATCAGCCTTTCGTAGGACATGTCGTTCGACGGCCGCCGCAAGCTTCTCTGCCCGGAGCACTTTTCGGTCCTGTGCAGTCTCTCTAGATAGAATCCCGTTAGCTTCGACCACACGGAAAGCTCGGTGTTTCTTAGCATGGAAGCTCGTCAGCGACTGCAGGACTGCGGCCCGTTCGTATATCAATACCGGTGCCGGTGAAGTAACTGTTTTGGCAAATACATTCATGCCACACCACAGCGCCGCCAGGATTCGTACGATATCCGCTACTATTACCTTACTCGAACCGGCACTGGAATAGTCGGATTGGCGGATTCTCGAAAATCGCCCCATAAAGGGGAAACTGGATGCGAGAAAAAGGCGGGTTTGGAGCTTGTTCCGGTGCAGACCCTCTATAAAGTTCACAATATGAGTTCGCGGCCCGGGAGTGTTCGAATCCGGTCCCAATGCGATCCGAAAACCGCCAACCAGATAATCTACCTGTGAGTTCTGCGAGCGAGCAAGATTGGTTTGATCCGATCGCGCCGGAAATTCTGCGGAGTTCTGGTTTTTCATAGGCCTTTCACCATCGCATCCAGCTGGCGTATCCGCTCTTGCGTCTCTACTAATTGCTTGAACAAACCGTCACGCTGACCCAACACTTTCGAGCCCCTCTCCGCGATCTGCTCTGAGGCCCAGCTACGAACATCCCAGCTGATGCGGTCAATGCCGGCAGCATCGAAGTGCTTGTGCACCTTGTTGTCTACGTGCTCCATCAGGCCTAGCGGAACGGCACCCTCGGTCATTGCCATTACAAGTACGTGCAAGCGGTCGCTGATCACACCGGCACACGTCCGGTAGGCCTCCCGCAAGCGCGCTTCCTGCTCGCTATGGTTCGCGTCGGTCCAATCAAGTACTTCGCACCCAAGGCGTGCTGCCATTTCGTGAGATCGCTCGGAATCCCGCTGCACCTGCACAAGGACAACCGGCTCCAAGCCGGACATCTGTGCCAGAGTGCGCACCGCAGTCAGCCATGTCTCCGTTGCCGCGCTACCGTCAGATCTCAACGACACTCCGAGCATGCCTCTTGGGTCTTCGCCTGTCGCATCCGGCGAACTGAGTCCATGCTCGTCGAACGCCCAGTCAGGCGCGACGGTGCCACTATCGAATCGAGCGCGAGATTCCGCGTCCCGCCATACATTTACCCCAGCCAAACGAACAGTCGCTTTGACGAAGACCTCCCACCGGCTGGAGTACTCGTGAATTCCAACACCGATCCGAATGCAGCGACGGCCTCTCGTATTGGAAATAAGCATCATAGGTATGAGCGCGGCATGCATAAGGCTCTGCCGCCGATTGCACTTGATCTCACCAGGATTGAATGCGAACTTCCAGTCCTTACGGAGGCAGTTCAGCATCGCGATCAGAACAAACGCCAAAAAGTTCGAATACACGACATCTCTGTCCTGCAATCCCAGGGCTCGAATGAAGTTCGGGCTGGCCCTGCCTACATAGACACGACACTCGTCAGCGCTTTGGAGGGAACGGAGCATCCTTCGCCGGAGGATCACATCCCCTATGTTGTCTTCCTGCCCGGAGCACCAATAGAAGATCATCTTGTGTCGCCCTTCCTTGGATGGCAATACGCCTGTAAGAGGCAGCGGCTATTTCGCACTCGATGATCCCCGTTTCGCGAGAAGTTTACCCAGCTCGCCAATCGCGAGTAAGTCGCGTCTATATGGCGCATACACGCTTGCGACGAGAAGGCATACGGCGATCATTGCGGCAGCACCGACAGCCAGCTCACCAAACGATCCAATGTCCATCCACTGTGCCGTAAATCGAGCAGTTGCCGCAGCGAAGCTGTAAACCAGCAGTGTTCGGAGACCGTTCCTGAATAACTTTCCCACGGGCGCGTCGGACGCCCTCTTGATCCAGACCATGCCCAGCGGCCAGGAAAGAGCGATGCCCATTGCATATGCAACAGCAACGCCCTCTACCCCGAAGAAAGCTCCCACGACGAGGAGTGAGATCGACAATGTACGAGCGACGATCGAATACCGCAACATCGATCCGGTTATACCTTTTGACAGAAAAACCCAGTAAGTCGCATAACCAGCGCCTTGGAATGCGGCGCCGATAGCGATCCACATGAAGATTTCTGCCGCGTCCGTCCAGGTAGGCCCCAGCAGAACTTCAATTACAGCACTTGATTCGGCCGCAGCGAAAAGAAATCCACCTACTACGAGGGTCATCAAGGCTGTCTGTCCACGGACAATGAACCGGTCATATCTGTCAGCGTCATCTTGAAGTCGTGACAGGATCGGCAGAGCCACAGTGGTTGCCGGCACGTTGATCTGGTTCAATGGCCCATTGACCACTTGCGCCGCGCGGTTATAAAAGCCGAGCCACGTAGCGCCGAACTGATGACCTACAATTACTGAATCGATATTCTTGCTTGCATATTGCAGTAACTGCGTGCCCATCAGATTCCAGCCGAAGGACAACAAGCCCCGCATCTCTTCATTGCGACGTGGCAGAGCCGGCAGCCATCGCCCTAATGCCGCAGCGCTGACAAGTGTGACTACGCTCTGCACGATTTGCTGCGCGACCAACGACCAATACCCTGCCCCTTCTATTGCAAAGAATATTGCGCTGAGCAATCCCATACCTTGGGCAGCAATATCCACAATCGCCAGGCGGCCAAATTTCATTTGGCGCGATAGGTTCGCACGGAACTGCGTGATCGCGCCATTAACAAGGAACGTTACAGAAAGGGCCTGGGCAACTGAGACCAATCGAGGATCGCCGTACAAGGAAGCGATCAACGGTGCACAGAGGTATGCCAGGACCGACAGCGCAAATCCGATGGAAGTATTGATCCAGAACAGGTTGGTTCGCTGTCCGTCGGTCAAATTCTTTGCCTGGATCGCTGCGGCGGAGAGTCCAAAATCTCGAAGAACCTCAGCTATTCCGAGAATCGCGGCCACCATTGCGACCAAACCGAAATCCTCGGGAAACAGCAGTCGCGCTAAGAGTATGATCCCACCGAATTGGATCGCAAACTTTGCTAATTGACCCAAGACCGTCACTGCTGCGCCCCGCGCAGCGATGGAAGCGAGACCGTTCCCGGGCGCTGACATGCCCGTACTCACCTGGCCAGCGCGTCGGACTCATGCAGACGAACGGGCTTGTTGACGGCGTCTACATATACGCGGTAGTGCTGCTCGCCTACTACATCCCAATCTCGCCCGCTCATCTGCGGTTGCGCCGAGCGTTCATCCGAAGTGACCGAGGTGAGGACCGCGCCGAGGGTCGCCGCGCTCATGCCGCCGCTGAAGAGGTACACCCACCCAGGGCCGACTTCCTGCTGGAGTGCGCGATTGACGTCCGTGTCCGGAACCAGTACCGGTCGATTCATCGAGAGCGCCAAGAGCACCGACCCAGAGTTGTGCATCTCGCGGTACGGCAACACGACGAGCCCCGCACCAGCAATCTCTTCTCCAAGATCCCGATCTGGTACGAACTCAAGACGAGAAGTGATCGAATTGCTCCGTCGACAGGTGTCCAGAATATGCTCTTTGAGAGCCTGATCCTGAGGCTTTCCAACGATGCGGAGATTAATGCTTGGATTAGACGTCCGAATTTCAGAGAACGCAGCGATAAGGTCTTCAACACCTTTATAAGGACGAATCAAACCAAAATACAACAGCCGATTGAGGTCTGGCTCGGTGGTTGTTTGATACTCCGGCCGGTTTCGATAGTGGCCGTGCAGAATCGTTCGTGCGGGCTTATCTCCCGGTATGGGCGTAACACTGTTCAGGGCAATAAAATAATCTGTGCGCACGTCCGCAAGTTTGAGAAGCTGCCGCTCCACCATCCCCCCTTGTTCATGCGGGTCGATGTTGTGGAGTGTTCGTACGACCGGGCGTCGGAGCAACCAAAGGCGCACGACCAGGAGTACGAACAGGATGCGTTTCGCATACGTCGAAGCACGCGATCGGCCTCGGATCAGGTTTTCCGGCCAGTGCACATGAAGCACATCGTAGGCCCCGAACAACGCTCGTTTCCATGAAAAGGTCTGAACCGTAAGGTTATTCGGCGCAGACTCGATCATGTGATTTACATATCTAGTGGTACCGGCCTCCGGTTCGGCCAAGACATGAAGGACCGTGATGTGTGGTTCGGATTGAGGTGCACTCACTGGTACTCCGTTGGTTCGTTCCCCGAACAACTGTGAATTGTTACTGGCATAGTCCGCCCGGGACGACACTTCCGCGTCACCCTGCATTGCCGACCGCAAGTCCGGATGCCGAGGCCACGAATGCTTCTCGCGACGGCGCATCGAGATTTAATTCAAACGCGAGACCGCGAGATGTCATTGCGTCGGCTATCTGCTGCTGATGGTTGTCGACGTGCTCGTCATGCTCCTTGCGCCTAACCAGGATTACGGGCGTAATTCCCGCATCAAGCAGTTCGAGGATGCTTCCCACTCCTGCATGTGTGACTACAACGTCCGAGTTCAACGCGAGGTCCCGGAACTTCTCCGGCGACGTTTCCTTGTAGACCTCGCCCGGTAGGTCATCTCGAGTAGTTGATCCGAGCTGCCACACGACATTGTCCTCGGGCCGAAGCACGGAACGAACTGCGTCGACAGCACGGTCGAAGCGATAAGGCTTGATCGTACCGAGAGTGACGAACACGTTGCGCGGTTCTCGGGTCTCGAGCCTGCGCTCGGGACGCCAACTATCCAGGATCGACCCTTTCCAGGTCCAGTCCTTGTCCGCCCAGTCACGGTGTTGTGTATATGTATTCACTCGTGGCACATGACGAAGGATGCGTCCGGTGAGAGACGGCCCTTCCACTCTGGAAATACTCTCTACATAGACCGTCGGGATACCGGACATCGCGGCGACCGGCTGAACCGCCAAAGCCAAGCCCGCGCCCGTACTGATGCAGAGGTCGTACCGCTCCCGCTTCAGATGCGTTCGCGCCCATTGAGCAGCCTTAGCGACGTTTTTGAAATCGCGCGGAGCAATGTAGTCGACAAAGTGCGCACGTCTTCCCTCCAGTGCCCCGCGCGTTTGTGGGGTATCGAAGGTCACCCAGTCCGAGTCCGGTGACGCCTGGCTCGCCGCGGCAATCCTCATCAGTTGCGCGAAATGCCCACCTGACGATGCCACCCACAACACGCGGGCCCCTCTAGGCACCAGATCTGCTAACGGGTGACTTTGTCTCACTTCTCGTCTCCTACGAATACCCTCGATAACCAAAAACGTGCGTGGAGTCGCCGATCGCACGGCTGTAGCCGAATCGTTTGTTGTTACCGGCCCACGCCGCGGTACTCCCAGCCTGCCGCTTGCCAATCCTTGGGCACGAGGCAATTTCGGCCATCGATAATGCTCTTGTTCCTAACCACGCCACCTAGCTGCCGTGGATCCAACTTCTTGAACTCACCCCATTCGGTGAGAACCAGCACCGCATCCACCCCTGCGCACGCCTCTCGTACACTCGTCATGTAGTTGAGAGTCGGGAAGAGTGCGCGTGAATTTTCCGATGCCTTGGGGTCATAGACGTTGACGGACGCACCCTGCAACTGCATCTGACCTGCGATGTTCAATGCGGGAGAATCCCGCACATCGTCAGAGTTCGGCTTGAAGGCAGCACCAAGCACCGCGACCCGCGTACCAAGGAACGATCCGCCCACAGCCTCACGCGCAATTTCCACCATGCGAGTACGACGACGCATGTTGATGTTGTCGACCTCACGCAGGAACGTCAGGGCCTCATCCGCACCAATTTCACCAGCACGAGCCATGAACGCACGGATGTCCTTTGGCAAGCACCCGCCGCCAAAGCCGACACCAGCATTGAGGAATTTTCGGCCGATTCGATCGTCGTGCCCAATAGCGTCTGCGAGGACAGTCACATCGGCGCCGGCGGCCTCGCAAACCTCTGCCATTGCGTTAATGAACGAAATCTTTGTCGCAAGGAAAGCGTTCGCGGCCGTCTTCACGAGCTCAGCGGTCGGAAGATCGGTGACGAGGAATGGAATTCCCTCATCTAGAAGATTCGCGTAGACCTCTCGTGCTACTTCCTCTGCCCTACCGGGGCGGTCCCGATCGAGACCCAACACCATGCGGTCAGGGTGCAGCGTATCTTCTACCGCGAATCCTTCGCGCAAAAACTCAGGGTTCCAGGCGACCTCTACATCGTTGCCGGCGGGAGCGAGTCGGCGTGCCAGATCCCCCAGGCGCTTCGCGGTCCCGACGGGGACCGTTGACTTTCCGAAAATCACAGCGGGACGGTTGAGAAGAGGTGCAAGAGTTTCAACCACTGCATTGACATAGGTTAAGTCAGCGGCAAACTCGCCCTTTTTCTGTGGTGTTCCGACTCCGATAAAATGAATGTCAGCAAATTCTGCGGCCTCTTGATACGAGGAGGTGAATCGAAGTCGACCGATTTCGACGTTTCTCTTCAGCACTTCGTCGAGGCCGGGTTCATAGAAAGGTACGTCGCCGGCCTCCAGCTTCGCGAGTTTGCTCTCATCGATGTCCACGCCGACAACTTCGTGTCCAAGTTCCGCCATGCACGCGGCATGTGTTGCACCCAGGTATCCGGTGCCGAACACAGAAATACGACTCATTCCGAGACTCCAACTCTCATAGCTTGTGGCTGATAGATTCAGTACGCGCCGTCAGACGCAACAACAGCTTTGGCGGTCTTGCCGATGATCAGTACATCGGAGACCATCGACCAGTTCTCCACGTACGACAGGTCCAGTCGCACCGACTCGTCCCACGACAGATCCGACCGACCCGACACCTGCCAGAGCCCGGTGACACCGGGGCGCACCAGCAGGCGACGCTGGACCCGACCGTCGTAGGCCTCGACCTCACGCCGCAGCGGCGGACGCGGACCCACCACGCTCATCTCGCCGCGGATGACGTTGAGGAACTGCGGGAGTTCGTCGATGCTGAACCGGCGCATCACCTTGCCGATACGGGTGACCCGCGGGTCGTCCTTCATCTTGAACAGCGGGCCGGCACCCTCGTTCTGCGCCAGCAACGTGTCGACCATTTTGTCGGCGTTGGTCACCATCGACCGGAACTTGATCATCCCGAACGGGGTGCCGTCGATGCCGATGCGCTCGGCCTTGTAGAAGATCGGACCCCGATCCTCGAGCTTGATGAGCAGCGCGATGACCGCGAACACCGGCGCCAACGCCACCAGTGCCGCACCGGCGAAGACGAGATCGAAGATCCGCTTTCCCGATCGCTTCGCACCGTGATAGCTCGGCTTCTCGACGTGAATCAGCGGCAGACCCGCCACCGGGCGCATCTCGATGCGCGGGCCGGCCACATCGACCACACCCGTCGCCACGACCAGGTCGGTGTCGAGCGGCTCGAGCTGCCAGACCAGATCGTGCAAACCGTCGCTACCGAGCGTCTCGGTGGCGGTGACCACCACCGTGTCCGCCCCCGACAACTTGAGCGCTTCGACGACGGAGTGCTCGTCTCCGTAGATGGTGATCTCCCGGCCGTCGACATCGATCACATCACCGGGTGCACCCGAATAGCGCGGCACGCAGACACCGACGACGCGGTAACCTTCGCCGTCCTTGCGGGCGAAGGTGCGGGTCATGTGCCGCACCGCCCGCGCCCCACCGACCACCAGCACCGAGGTGCGGAACTCACCGCGAGCACGCTTGCGCGCGATCACCTTCCGCCACACCCACCGCGACACCAGTAAACCGGCAAGACCCACCGGCAGTGCGATTGCCAGATATCCACGTGCCAGTTCCAATCGGAACACGAGGGCGACGATCGCAATGAACCCGAACAATCGTGCGGTGCTCGAAACGACGCGCTGATATTCGCTATGACCTGCGCCGATGACACGCCGCGACCGAGTGCGGAAGAGGGCAAGGGTGATCAACCAGAGACTGACGAGACCAGCCGAGATCAGCGTGTAGTTGAGCTCGGATACCGGTTCCGTCGTCAGTAGGTCGGCCTGTCCGAAACGGATGCTGTGCGCCAAGGCTACGGCCAGCACAACGACAATCATGTCGGACCAGATCAAGCGGCCGATATAGGACTGCTGCCAGTTTCTCCGGTTTGCCGATGGCGACGGCTTGTGCTGTCCACGAACAAAATTGGCGTAGTCCCCCACGAGTGCTTCGGGTACGCCGCGACTCGCCTCCCCGACGGCAGTCATAACCCAACCACCCTCATTGTTGTCTCCTCCCCGAGACATGTACCGCTCACGAACAAGCAACGCCGGGCCCGATCCGCGTACCCTCCCCGGTCGCGTAATCTGCCCGTTGCGTGCCCAGTCGGGCGCAGTTCCTCCAGTTGTGCGCGCGCATCGCCTCCATGCGAAAACGCTCTTTGAGACTGTAACGTTACTTACGAGATATGGCAGCTTGAACGGTCGTCCAGATTCGGACCCCACTTCAATGCGCTGCGTCGTTGCACTATCGCATACGTTTGCGTGCCTTGACGGCACGCAGGAGGCAATCACCCCTGCTGTCTTGCACTTTCAGTGCATTCTTCGATTCGCGAACCGAGAGACCGGCCCCTAGACTGCGCTTACCGACCCCCGCGTCATGTGGGATTGATGGCCGGAATGTTGACGGTGAGATCTATCTCACCGTTGTTCAACGTTTGGACCGTGTAATAGCGGGTATTCCCGCCCGGTCATGCGCTCGACAGGGGAGGCGAGGGTAGAACCATGCAAGAAGTAGGAGTGCACAAAGCTTTCCGCACCGCAGTGGTACCGGCGGCAGGGATGGGCACCAGATTCCTGCCGGCGACGAAGACTGTGCCGAAGGAGCTATTGCCGGTGGTCGATACGCCGGGCATCGAACTCGTAGCGACGGAAGCTGCCCATTCGGGGGCTCAACGACTTCTCATTGTTACATCTCCCGGAAAGGACGGCGTTGTCGCGCATTTCGTCGACGACTTCGATCTCGAGGAGCACCTCGAAGCAAAAGGCAAGCTCAAGTTGCTTGAGAAAGTGCGGCGCGCACCTAATCTGCTCTCGGTCGAATCGGTTGTCCAGGAGAAGCCGCTCGGTCTGGGCCATGCTGTCGGCTGCGCGGAAGTGGCTCTAGAGCCGGACGAGGACGCGATTGCAGTTCTTCTCCCGGACGACCTTGTGCAACCAAGCGGAATCCTGGAAACGATGGCTCGTGTCCGAGCCAAGCGCGGGGGCACGGTCTTGTGCGCTATCGACGTTCCGAAGAGCCAGGTGAGTTCATACGGCGTATTCGAGGTCGAAGAAGTGCCCAACGTCGCAAATCCGGATGTTCTGCGAGTCCGCGGAATGGTGGAGAAACCGGCGCTTGCCGATGCTCCCTCCACGCTTGCCGCCGCGGGACGGTACCTCTTAGACCGTGAGATTTTCGACGCCCTACGTCAGATCAAGCCCGGTGCTGGTGGAGAACTCCAACTGACCGATGCCATCGCGCTGCTGATCGCAGAGGGCCACCCGGTCCACGTGGTTGTGCATCGCGGGACCCGCCACGATCTCGGCAACCCCGGTGGATACCTCCGGGCAGCTGTCGACGCCGCACTCGACAGCGAGGAATACGGCGACGGACTCCGGAAGTGGCTCCATGAGCGCTTGAAGCGGGATACGTCCGACGCTAGTGGCTCGTCACGGATTGTTGACCGGGTAATCCGCGGCTGACCGACACGTCCACGGCAGACTGTCTCCGAGTCGAGACAAGGAGGTGGTCGTGGCACGTCAACCGAGCGTGTTCGTCCGATCGTTGACCATGGAGGAAGGGCGACGGCTGCAGAAGATCAGCCGCACCGCCAAGGACCCGATCAAACTCCGCCGAGCCATCGTGGTGCTCATGTCCGCGCAAGGCCAGACCGTCAAAGACATCACCTCGTTGATGCAGTTCAGCGACGATTACGTCCGCGATGTCATCCACGCGTTCAACGAGCAGGGATTCGAGGCGTTGCACCCAAAATGGAACGGGGGACGGCCGAAGACGATCGATGAGCAGACTCGCGAGAAGATCTGCTTGATCGCCCGGACGTCCCCCGCCGATTGGAAGATCACCGCGTTCTCCACCTGGAGTCTGGCCAAGCTGACCGAGCACCTGATCGCGCAGAAGATCGTGCCGACCATCAGCCGTGAGACGCTGCGCCGCATCCTGCGCGACGGGAAGGTCACCTGGCAGTCCACCACGACGTGGAAGGCCTCGACCGACCCGGATTTTTGTCGAAGATGCACGCGATCCTCGAGCTGTATGACACCCCGCCGCCCGATGGGCGGGTCGTCTGCGTCGACGAATTCGGGCCGCTGAACCTGCAACCCCGCAAAGGGAAATCGTGGCGGCCGGCGACGTCGCCGCTTCGGTTGCGGGCGACGTATCACCGCTACGACGGGGTGATGCACATGCTCGCCGCACTCGACTTATCCAGCGGCAGAATGTATTACCGAATCAGGCCTCGTAAACGAGCTGGCGAGTTCCTCGACCTTCTGAAGGTGTTGCGGGCCAGGTGGCCCGGGGAGAAGTTGTACGTGGTGCTCGACAACTTCTCCCCGCACCGGCACCTGTCCGTCCGCCGGTGGGCGGCGGACAACGACGTCGAGTTGGTGTTCTTGCCGACCTACGGGTCGTGGCTGAACTGGATCGAATCCGAGTTCGCGGCGTTGCGGTACTTCGCCCTGAACGGCACCGATCATCGCAGTCACACCGAGCAGAACACTGCGATCGCGGCGTATATGCGGTGGCGCAATGCCCGTGCCGAACCGAAAACCCGATTCGCCCCGGACTCGCCGATCCGATCGTGGACCGAGTACCCGTATTATCCGGCCAAGGTTGCGTGACGAGCCACTAGCTGACCCGGATAGAGCTGGATCGCGTCGATAGGACTTAGGTCCCATGCGCGACGTGCCGGATGGCACTGATTCTGGTTAAATCCTCAAGTGTGTTGCCTCCCCGCAACATGCCCCTTCCCCTCCCCGGGGAATCGGTGGCAATTGAGCCCCGCTGGTTCCTCCCCTTTGCCAGCGGGGCTCGCTCGACTTCGGCTCACGTCCCCGTACTGCCAGAAGTGGCCTGAGACCGCACGGTATGTGAATACAACGTGACGCGACCCGGTTGGTCCCCAATCTCGCGGATCTCCCCACCGAAACGTTGACGCCTCCCAGACGCGATGCCAAGATGATCAACCACGCGCTCGAACGTGCGTGCGAACAACTCAAAACAGATGGCCCGCCGCGACTGGCATCGCGACGGGCCGGATGTCCGACTAGTTGGGAGTCGAACATGTGTCAGCATACCCATGGGCAGGTGACCTCGTGAGTATCGAAGCGATCACCTGGGCGCTCGAACGCGCCGAAATTCCGAACCCAACGCCACCCGGGATGCCGTCAGCGCCGGCTCTGACAGTGGTGCTGCTCGGCCTGGCCAATCATGCGTCCCGACATGGTGCGGATGCGTATCCATCTGTGCGGAAGCTCGCCGGGTACGCCCGCATCAGCGAACGCCAGGTGCAGCGTTGTCTGAAGGCACTCGCCGCTCTCGGCCTCATCGCCAAAGGCGATCAAGAGCGGATAGCGGCGACGATTCCTCGCGAAGACCGCCGCCCCGTTCTGTACAACCTGTCGATGAAGCGGAGTGACACGCCGTCACCCCGCAGCTCTGAACGAGGTGACAAGGCGAAGCGCCACGGGGTGACAGGAACGACCGAGCGGGGTGACACCCCGGTCACCCGAACCGTCCTTGAACCAACAAATGAACCTGCTGCACTCTCCCACTCGACGAATCGCACCCGCGATGCAACACGCGAGCAGCAACCATCTCCCATCGACCGATTGGCCACGGCGTGTCGGCGGGCCGGCCTGTCTGCACGGTTCGACACCCTGACGCAGGCGAAGTGCACCCTCGTCGAGCAATCGATCGACACTCACGGCGTAGACGCTCTTGTCCGCGCCGCGCTCGAACGTCATCGACCATGGGACCCAGCTCGCTCCGCAGCAGCATGGATCCCGATCTGGCAGTCGCTGCAACCACCCCGCCCAAAACTCCCGCCGCGATGCGGTCGATGCGACGAATATGGCTGGTTGCCCGACGACGAACTCGGACGTGCAGTGCGATGCCCATGCCGTCAAGTGACGTCGCACAGGATTCCCACTTCACCTCAGGAGGCGATGCTCTTGGCAGCATGAGCACACTTGCCGCTGGCGGTAGTGCGCTGGCGCCTTAGTTGCCCTCGTAGCAACGCATTCCGATCCCTTGAGTGGTGCTGCGAGTGATACGACGACGTCGCGAATCAGACATCGCCGATTCCTTCTCTCGGTACCATGGCCCGTATTTCGTGGAAACGAGCGGCGGCATGCCGCAGAGGACGTGAGGCAACTGGCACCCGAAGAAATCGAACATCGTCCGATAGCAGTGTGCGTTGTCGGGACCGGTGCAATCGGACAGACGGTGATCGACGCCCTGCGCGACGACGTGGTGCCGCATGTAAGCGTCGCAGCCGTGTTGGACTCACGAAGCAGCCCTGAGGAGGCCTCCGCTGCATTCGACGTCGCCGACATCGTGGTGGAAGCTGCCACGGTCGACGCCGCTCGGACTCTGCTCCCCGAGGTGGTGAAACGCGGTAAGGACATCATCGTCTGTTCGTGCGGCGTCTTCGCCGAGCGCGGTTTCGATGTGGAACCGTTCGGCTCCGGACCAGGACGTGTACTGCTCCCGACGGGCGCTATCGGCGGCTTCGATGTTCTGGCCGCAGCGACACGTGCAGGAAGCCGCGATGCACGCCTCACCCACACCACGATCAAGCGGCCCGGCGCGCTCGGCATCGAAGAATGTCTGGACGCAGAACGCACCGTTTTCCGAGGATCGGCGCGAGAAGCCGCCCTGGCCTTTCCGCGAACCTCGAACTCGTCGGTGGCTCTCGCCCTCGCGACGCTCGGGCTGGATCGGGTCGAGGTGGTGGTCATTGCCGACCCCGCCGCTGCGAGTACGCGCCACGTCGTCGAGTGGGAGTCGCCGCTCGGCCGGTACGAGCTGACGTTCGAGAACACGATCGACCCGGCATCGAGCGGGCGCACATCTGCGATCACTGCCTGGTCGGTGATCGAGGTTCTTGCTGCGCTATCGCTCGGGATCGGCCCCGGCGCGGTCGTGCTCGGGCCTCCCCGTAGGTAGTAGCCAGCCCCGAGAGGCTCCGTACGCTGCCTGAGGGAGATTGCCGCTTTCGCGTGTTTGGAGCAGAATTTCGGGACGAAAGTCCCGAATGCGCGGGCGGAATCGTAACCACTTCCGTCACATTCGTGTTTCCTGATGACCGGTCGGGTAGCGGAGCGTGAACGGGTGCTGTACACAGTGTGAAACAACACATTTCGCAGGTGAAGGTGTAACTCCCTACCGGGAGTGGCAATTCGGTTTCACCTGACCTACTCGCACCCTGGAGCAGCCTGTGACGACATCATCGCTTTCGGACCGACCGGCACGGGTACTTTTTCTCGGCACCCCCTCCAACGCGGCAGCACTCGACCGGTGGGAAGAACTGCAGAAGCGCCTCACTCTCGCAGGCATCGAAACCACTACCGCCTTCGAAGGTGAAGTGCACTACGCGATCCTGACCGAGGACATTCTGGACGGCTACTGCACCGCTGCCGAGGCACTCACATTGCAGAAGCTCCGGACGCAAGGGATCACGTGTGCAAGCACATGCGCCGGCCCCGAGCAGATTCTCGCCGCGCTGGCGGAAACCTCGGCCGACGTTGCTTCTGTCGTGCCGATCTCGGCAGCCCGGGGAAGCACTTACCGGCACGCTGTATCCAGCGCAGTCTGAAACTCCAGAACGAATTGTGCGCGCCAGTGGAGATTCACTGGCGCGCACTACTCGTTGATGACGGTTCGTTCTACGGCGACGGCATCCCACCGTTGACGTGGATCGTCGCTCCTACCACGTAGCTCGATTCCGGCGACGCCAGGAACACGTAGGCCGGCGCCAGTTCGGTCGGCTGCCCCGCACGTCCGAGCGGAGTGTTCTGCCCGAACTCGGGCAGCTCTTCCTTCGGCTGACCGTCCGAGGGCTGCAATGGTGTCCAGATCGGTCCCGGCGCAACCGCGTTCACACGGATGCCCTTCTCCGCCAGCTGGGTCGCCATGTTCTTCGTGAAGTTGTTGATCGCGGCCTTCGTCGACGAGTAGTCGATCAGGGCCGGCGACGGCTGGTACGCCACGATCGACGTGGTGTTGATGATCGTCGAACCCGGCTGCAGGTGCTTCAAGGCAGCACGCGTGGTGCGGAACATCGCGAGGATGTTCACCTGAAAGGTCTGCTCGAGCTGATCGTCGGGCAGGTCGTCCAATCCCTCGACCGCAATCTGCTTGCCGGCATTGTTGACCAGGATGTCCAGTCCGCCGAGCTGTTCGACCGCCTGGTTCACGACCTCGGAGCAGAACGAGGCATCCGTCAGATCGCCCGGGAGAGTGACTGCCTTGCGACCGCTTTCGGTGATGATGCGTGCGACGTTCTTCGCGTCGGGTTCTTCGTCCGGCAGATATGAGATCGCCACGTCGGCACCCTCCCGCGCGAACGCGATGGCCGTGGCGGCGCCGATGCCCGAATCTCCACCGGTGATCAGTGCCTTACGTCCTTCGAGCCTGCCCGTCCCTCGATAAGAGAACTCACCTATATCGGCCTTGGGCACCATGTCGGCGTCGAGACCCGGCTCGGGCTGGTCCTGCTTCGGAGGCGAGATGGACGGGTAGCGAGTAGTCGGATCCTGAAACTTCAGTTGATCGGTCTTAGTGGTGTGCACGTCTTGCTCAGCCATGAGTACCGTCCTGTGAATCGATGGTTTTCCGAGTTGCGTGAAAGCTCGTCGCAAATCGGCTTCCCGTCACGGACCCGTCGCAAACTCGGTCATCTGCGGGACGAGCGGCTATCCGACGTCACGGATATCGTCCTCACCGTCCTCGTCGAGTGGCGGCGGGAGCTCGCGTTCGTCGCGGGCACGAACGACCAGACCGAAGACCACAGCGACGGCGACGGACAGCACCAGCCACGAGACGAGCAGCACAAAAACCCAGTTCACATGTCGAACAACGGTTCGCCGAACCGAAATGTTACCGGCGAGTAAGAACTCACCCGTGAATTCACCCCGCATCGGCAATCGAGATGCGTCCCGCCCACTGGGAAAGTCCGGAGACGCAGAGACCCCGCCGGAAGGCCATGCGAGTAACCTTCCGGCGGGGTTCGATGTCACCGTGCAGGGGACGGCGACAGCCTGAGACACTACCGTGAAGTTGATCTTGGGGCGAGAATCGCCCGATCGAAGGTCAGTACGCGCCTTCGCTGGCGACGACCGCCTTCACGGTCTTCATGATGATCAGCACGTCGGAGACCATGGACCAGTTCTCCACGTACGACAGGTCCAGACGCACCGACTCGTCCCACGACAGGTCCGAGCGGCCACTGACCTGCCAGAGGCCCGTGACACCGGGACGCACCAGCAGACGACGCTTTACCCGGCCGTCGTAGCTCTCCACCTCGCGACGCAGCGGCGGACGCGGACCCACGACGCTCATCTCGCCGCGCACGACGTTGATGAACTGCGGCAACTCGTCGATGCTGAACCGGCGCAGGACCCGGCCGACACGAGTGACGCGCGGGTCTTCCTTCATCTTGAAGAGCAGGCCGGCGCCCTCGTTCTGGTCGAGCAACTTGTCGACCAGCTTGTCGGCGTTCTGCACCATCGACCGGAACTTGATCATTCCGAACGGGGTTCCGTCGAGTCCGATGCGCTCGGCCTTGTAGAAGACCGGACCGCCGTCCTCGAGCTTGATCAACAGTGCAACGACAGCGAAGACCGGCGCTAGGCACAGCAACGCGGCGAGCGAGAACGCGAGGTCGAACAGACGCTTCCCGCTGCGCTTCGCACCGTGATAGCTCGGCTTCTCCACATGGATCAGCGGCAACCCGGCCACCGGGCGCATCTCGATGCGCGGACCGGCGACGTCGACGACGCCGGTCGCCACCACCAGATCGGCGCGCTCGGGTTCGAGCTGCCACAGCAGGTCGCGAATGCCCTCGTGACCAAGAGTCTCGGTGGCGGTCACCGCGACGGTGTCGGCACCCGAGGCGCGCAACGCTTCGACGACGGTGTTCTCGTCGCCGTGGATCGGGATCTGCCGTCCGTCCACGTCGATGCTCTCGCCCGGCACACCGGAATAGCGCGGCACGCACACACCCACCACGCGATAACCCTCGCCGCTGCGGCGCTGGAACGTGCTGGCCATGTGACGAACTGCGCGAGCGCCACCCACCACCAGCACCGAGGTCGTGAATTCACCCTTCCTGCGACGGCGTGCGACGACCCGTCGCCAGACCCACCGGAAGAACAGCAGTCCCGCGAGACCGGCGGGCAGAGCGATGGCGAGATAGCCGCGCGCGAGCTCCATCCGGAAGATGAGCGCCACGATGGCAACGAGGCCGAAAAGGTTGAGCGTCGCCGAAACGACGCGCTGATATTCCTCGAAGCCGGCGCCGATCACCCGCCTGGAACGTGTACGGAACAGGGAAAGAAATGCGATCCACGCCGCGCCGAACGCGACAGAGATCAGCGTGTAACTCAGTGTTCCGACGCCGTCCATGGTGACGAGCGAATCCTGTCCGAACCGCACCACATGCGCGAGCACGATAGCCAGCACGACGACCGCACTGTCGGTCAGGAACAAAGTGTTGACGTAGGACTTCTGCCAGCTCCACCTGTTGGATGGTCCACTGACGACCGACTCGCCGACACTGCTGTCGGCACCGGAAATACCTTGCACAGCATCGTCGTCCGTGTGACGAACCGTGGTCATGACGGAAGAACCCTCATAGTGTGTCTCCTCCCCGAGACGCTTCGACGTTCGAGCACCTCCCTGCACTCGGACGTCGATAACCCCGTATATCGAAGCCACGTCCTCCGTAGCGGCTCCGATACGTTATGCGATTGAGATCGTCTCACAGAATTGTTGCGTGCGCGCGGCAACAAAAGAGAAGTTATCGAGAAACTCACCCGTTGGTAGCGTGCTCGGGGTCGAGATCGAGGCGCCGGAGCGTCTGGGCATTTAGTGCAACGACGATCGTCGACGCCGACATCAGCACCGCGGCGAGGGCCGGCGAGATCGCGACACCGGCAAAGGCCAGCACACCGGCCGCCAACGGAACGGCGACGACGTTGTATCCGGTTGCCCACAGCAGGTTCTGCCACATCTTGCGGTAACTCGCGTGCGAGAGCTCGACGATCGACAGCACCGCTCGCGGATCGTTCGCCGCGAGGACGACGCCGGCCGACTCGATCGCGACGTCCGTGCCGGCTCCGATCGCGATACCGACGTCGGCTCGCGCGAGGGCAGGCGCGTCGTTGACGCCGTCGCCGACCATCGCGACGGTGTGTCCGCGCTTCTGCAGTTCGGCGACCTTCGCGTCCTTGTGTTCCGGAAGCACTTCCGCAAACACTTCGTCGATGCCGAGATCGGCAGCTACGGCGTCGGCCACCTGCTGGGCATCGCCGGTGATCATCGCGACCGTCACGCCGCGCGCATGCAGAGCGTCGACGGCCTGCCGCGATTCGTCGCGCACGGTGTCCTCGAGCTCCACCGCGCCGAGCACCCGACCGTCGGAGGCGACGTGCAGCACCGACGCACCGCGTTGTACCCATCCGTCGGTGACCGCGGCGACGTCGTCGGGCACCGACAGTTGCAGGGAGCTCAGCATGGACGGTCCGCCGATCGTCACCTCTGCCCCGTCGACCAGTCCGCGAACACCGCGGCCGGGCAACGAGCGGAAGTCCGTCACCGCCATCCGTTTCGCCGAGGGCACGCGGGCACCAGCGGCAGCCACGATGGCGCGCGCGACCGGGTGCTCGCTGTCGGCTTCGACCGCTGCTGCCAGGGCGAGCAGATGCTCCTCGTCGGTCCCCGCCGTCGCGACGACACCGGTGACCTCGTGCCTGCCCTGCGTGAGGGTGCCGGTCTTGTCGAACAGCACCGCGTCGACGGTGCGCATGCGTTCGAGCGCCAGCCGATCCTTGACGAGCACACCCGCGCGAGCCGCGCGCTCGGTCGAGATCGCGATCACCAACGGAATCGCCAGACCCAGCGCGTGCGGGCAGGCGATGACCAGGACGGTCACGGTGCGCACCACGGCTTCGTCGAGATTGCCGAGCAACGTCCACACGAGAAAGGTGAGAGCACCGGCAATCGCGGCGAAGTAGAAGAGGAAGGCCGCGGCGCGATCCGCCAACGCCTGCGCGCGGGAGGAGGATGCCTGGGCATCGGCGACCATGCGTTGGATGCCGGCCAACGCGGTGTCCTCCCCCACCGCCGTGATCCGCACCCGCAGCGCGCTGTCGGTGGCGACGGTGCCCGCGACCACCGTGTCGCCGACGTCGCGGGGGACCGTCTTGGATTCACCGGTGACCATCGACTCGTCGACCTCGGCGGTGCCGTCGATGACCGTGCCATCGGCGGGCACACGTGCTCCCGCGCGCACGAGCACCACGTCATCGAGAGCCACGTCGTGCAGCGGCACCTCGATCACACCGTCGTCGGTGACCTTCTCGGCGGTGTCGGGCAACATTGCGGCCAATGCTTCGAGTGCGCCCGAGGCCGAACCCAGCGCCCGCATCTCGAGCCAGTGACCGAGCAGCATGATGACGATCAGCAGCGCCAATTCCCACCAGAAGTCCAGGTCGAAACCGCCGACCTCGAGAGTCGTGGCCCACGACGCGACGAAGGCCACCGTGATGGCCATGGCGATCAGCAGCATCATCCCCGGTTGGCGGGAACGCAGTTCGGCCCAGCCTCCGGTCAGGAACGGCACGCCGCCATAGAAGAAGATGACGGTGCCCAGCACCGGTGGGATCCACTCGGTACCCGGAACATCCGGGAGGTGGTAGCCGAAGAGCTCGGCGACCATGTGGCTGAAGACCACGACCGGCACCGACAGGATCAGACTGACCCAGAACCGTCGCCGGAACATCTCGCCGTGGGCGCCGTGTCCCGCGTGACGATCGTGACCGGCGTGCTCGTGAGTGTGTTCGTGCACCTGCTGGGACATCGACAGCTCCTGACTCGGCCGGCGGGACGAACCCGCGACGCGGATCGGCTACAGAGTGGTCAACAACTGACGCATCGTGTCGATTTCCTTCTGCTGCGTGTCGGCGATGGTGCGGGCCAGCTCGACGGTATCGGGGTACTGCCCGTCCTCGATCTCGTCCTGTGCCATCTCGATCGCTCCCTCGTGGTGGGCGATCATCTGCTCCAGGAACAGGCGGGCCGCGTCGACGCCCTGCGCGTCGGACAGTGCCTGCATGTCCTGCTCGCTCATCATCCCGTCCATGTGCGGCATGTCGTCCATACCCGGCATGCCCGAGACAGACGGCATGCCGGACATGTGGCCGTTCATTCCAGGAGCGTCGTCACCGCGCATGGGCATGCCCCATTCCGCGAGCCATGCCTCGAACTGCTCGATCTCGGGTTGTTGCTCTGCCTTGATCTGCTCGGCCAGCGCCCTCACCGGCTCCGGGATGCCGTCCTTTGCCAGCAGCATGTCGCTCATCTCGATGGCCTGCGCATGGTGCGGGATCATCATGCGCGAGAACATCACATCGTCCTGGTCGAACCGCGCGGAGTTCGCCTCGGCGGATGTCGGAGCCGAAGTGGCGGTCGCCGTGGTTGCTTCGTTGCCACCGGAATCACTGCACGCAGACGTCGTGAATGCCACTGCCAGCGCGATCGCACCGGCAGCCAGAGCCTTCTTGTTCATGGCATCCACCCTCGCGTGTGCGCTCCCGGGTTCCGGTGGAGATCTCATGAAGATTTGCTCAAGAAGTGCGGGCACATCGTCAGCACCACGGCGGGTGGTGATGATGGATGCCATGCCTTCCTCTGTTCGCCCAACGGGACCATCCGGCGGATCCGCACCCGCCCCGAGCTCGACCGGCCGGATGCGAGCCATGGTCGTCGAGGACGAGGAGTCGTTGGCGAAGCTCGTGGGTTCGTATCTCGAACGCGACGGCTTCGACGTGACGATCACCGGCGACGGATCCGAGGCCGTGCCCCTCGCGCGGCAGGTCGACCCCGACATCCTGGTGCTCGACCTCGGCCTACCCGGACTCGACGGTGTCGAGGTGTGCCGGCAGCTGCGAACCTTCTCCGACGCGTACGTCGTGATGCTCACCGCCCGCACCGAGGAAGTCGACACCTTGATCGGTCTGTCCGTCGGAGCCGACGACTACCTGACGAAACCGTTCAGCCCGCGCGAACTCATGGCCCGCATCCAAGCGATGCTGCGTCGTCCCCGGACCACTGCACGGATCTCAGCCTCTACGGGCCGGCAGGACCGCGTGTTCGGCGATCTGTCCATCGACGTCGACGGACGGGAGGTCGCCGTGCGCGGCACACCGGTCGCACTTACCCGTACCGAGTTCGACATCCTCGCTGCCCTGGCGCAGGACCCGGGAGTCGTGTTCACCCGGGCGCAGCTCATCGCGGCCGTGTGGGGACAGAACTGGGTGGGCGACGAACACCTCGTGGACGTGCACATCGGCCATCTGCGCCGCAAACTCGGCGACGATGCGAACCAGGGACGTTTCGTGCGCACCGTCCGCGGCGTCGGCTACCGGATGGGTACAGGACGATGACGTCCCGCTCCCCCACCGCGACGAGCTTCGGCACCCGCCTGTTCCTCGCGCTCGTCGCCGTCGTCGTCGGATGTGCCGTCAGCGCATGGCTGGTCGCGTCCGCTCTCGCTCCCGGGATCTTCCACGACCATCTCGGACAAGCGGGCATCGATCACGATTCGAGCCAGGCCGCCCACGTCGAAGAAGCCTTCACCTGGGCCATCGTCCTCGCGTGGGGCCTGGCGGTCGCGATCGCGGTGCTGTTGGCCTCGGCAGTCAGTTGGTACATCGCGCGACGGATCCAGCGTTCGCTCGACACGGTGACCACCTCTACCGCACAGATCGCCGGAGGTCGCTACGACACCCGCGTCCCCAGCCCCGAGCTCGGCCACGAATTCGACGAACTGGCAACCAGTTTCAACGAGCTGGCACGACGCCTCGAAGCCACCGAAATCACAAGGCGCAGAATGCTCGCCGACCTCGGGCACGAAATGCGCACACCCATCGCCACACTCGACTCCTATCTGGAAGCACTCGAGGACGGCGTCCGCACTCTCGACGACGACACCCGGCAGATTCTGCGAGCCGCCACCCACCGGCTGAGCCGCCTGGCACAGGACATCACAGCGGTCTCCCGGGCAGAAGAGCACCTCACCCGCATCCATCGGGTGCCCACGACGACCGGCACCCTCGTCGCCACGGCGGTCGACGCGGTGCGCGAGCAGTACGACGGCAAAGGTGTGACGTTGCAGGCCGAGGTCGTCGAATCTGCGCCGGTGACGGTCGATCCCGACCGGCTCGGACAGGTGCTGGCGAACCTGCTGGACAACGCCCTACGGCACACACCGGCAGGAGGAAACGTCACCGTCGCCACTCGCATCCTCGGCGGCGACCGAACGGAGATCACCGTGACCGACACGGGTGTCGGCATCGCGCCCGATCACCTCGACCACCTCTTCGACCGGTTCTACCGCGCGGACACCGCCCGCGACCGGAATCACGGCGGCAGCGGCATCGGCCTGACGATCGCGCGGGCACTCGTCGAAGCCCACGCCGGTCGCATCCACGCGCACAGTGACGGACCGGGCTGCGGAGCCCGGTTCACTCTGGAACTTCCGACGGCGAGTCAGGCGTAATTGGACAGGACGAACTCGGTCAGCCCCTTCCGGACCGCTTCGACCGCATGCTTCTGCCCGCGCTTCAGCACGAAGCCGGGAACCGGGACCTCCGGTTCGAGCGACATGGTGACGTGCACACGGGTGCCGCGCTCGGTCGGCTCGAGTGCGTACTCCCCGTCCTGGCTGCGCTGCATGGAACTCTCGACGAGAGTCCACGACGTCGACGTCTCCGTCCACGAATGCTCGATGATCTGGGTGTCGGAGAAGCCGAGCAGCGACAGCGTCATGCGGATCCGGATCGGCCGGCCGTCGTCGTCCCTGGTGAGGACCTCGACGCTCTTGTGGGCCGACGACCACTCGGGGATGCGCTCGACATCCTCGAGGGCGCGCATCACCTGCTCGGGTGTGGCGTCGATGTCGAATCGATCGGAGACGGTGGCCGCCATGTCGGGTCCTCCTCGTCGGAAACGGGGTACATCGACCAGATGACCCCGGATGCCCTATGACGAAACCCCACCGACGGTGCCGGCGGGGTTCGGTCCGTGCTGTCGATCAGTTGTCGACCTGCACCTCGTCGTCGGTGATGAGGAAGGTCATCAGGTCGGTGCCGACGGTCAGCGGGCCGTCGTAGTTCTCCCGGGTGCGTTCGACGAGCGTCTCCTCGGAGATCCCGGGGACGCGGCCGGGGATGCCGTTGACGATGTGGCTGTACACGGCCATCTTCGGCTGGGTCTGCTCGAAGATGTCGCCTGCCTGCTGCGGGTTCGTGTGGTGCGCGTACACGCTGGGCAGCGCAGTCGGATCCTCGAAGTCGGCGACCTCGTGCACCAGCACGTCGACGCCGTCACCGAACTTCAGGACGTTCTCGGTGGGCACGGTGTCGCCGCTGATGAGCACCGACTTGCCCGCGTAATCGACGCGATAGCCGACCGCCGGCTGGATGGCACCGACCGGATCGTGCTCGACGGTGAACATCGTGACGGTGACGCCGTCCTGGTCGAAGACGACGCCGTCCTCCGCGAACTCGTGCGATTCGATCGGCGTGGTCGCGGGATCCACTTCCTTGTCCGCGACGCGCACGTCGATGTCGTTGCGGTAGGTGCTCTGCATTCCGTCGCCGATGTTCCGGACGCCGACGGGCCCGTAGAGCTGGAAGGCGCCCTCGCGCCCACCGAGCGCCGGGACGTAGCTGCTCATCCAGAGGTCGGACAGGCCGTTGATGTGGTCGGAGTGGAAGTGGGTGAGGAAGACGGCGTCGACCTGACCGACCGGAACGCCGGCCTGCGTCAGGCGGACCGTGGCTCCGCGTCCCGCATCGAAGACGAGGTTCAAGCCGTTGGCCTGGACCAGCGTGGACATGCCGTAGCGCTCGGTGCTCGGCACCGGGCTGCCCGTGCCGAGCAGCGTCACGCGCATCTCCCCCTCGGCGGGAGCTTCGGAGGCCGGGTGAGCGGAGTCCGTGGGCGAACCATCCGACGCCGTCGTTTCCTGGGCTGCGGGTGTCTCCTGAGCTGCAGATTCACCGGAGCTGCAGCCCGTGAGTGCGAGCGCGAGAACACCCGACACCACTACTGCCGCCGTGCGGATCCGGCCGAATTCGAATGAGCGTCGTGACACCGAAGGTTCCTTCCAAGGGAACGAGAGATTCTGTACGCACTGCGTACGTAGTGAACGCTGTGCGTACATACTGTGCGGGTCATCACAGCGGAAAGTCAAATCACGATTGGGTGTCGGAGATCGAGAACGGCCCCGGAGTCGAAACCCCGAGGCCGTTCCGATCGAGCTGCGGTCAGTTCTGCATGAGGACCTGCTGGCTCTTCACCAGCGGATACGACGCCAGTTCGCTCCCGTCGAGATCCTCTTTGTGCATGTCCACACCGGTGATCTGACTGTTCTCGTAGGTGCGGTAGTAGTAGATGCCCCTGTGGGTGTTGCAGCACGACGAGTAGATGGTGATCTCGTACTTGTCCTCGAGCCGAACACATCCCCGCTGCTGTTCCACGGAACCGAGGATGTGGAAGAACTGGCTGATCGCCTCGGACTCCGAGCCGCCCGATACCGAATTCACCTTGGTGAAGGCGGCCTTGACGAAACGCGACATCGAGGACAGGTCTCCCGGCAACCCCACCGCACCGAGGCCGCGACTGTAGGTATCGAAGGGGATCTCCTTCGAGAAGCGCGGCTCGGGTGGATCGACCGACAGACTCATGTAGTTGTTGATGTTGAACAACTGGATGTCGAAGGTCGGATTGTTCGTGAGGACCTGGATCGGGTTGTCGTGGACCTTCAAGCCCTCGGCGACGGATTCGACGGTAATGGACTCGTCCCGGTCGGAAATGATCCAGTGCAGCGGGGACGGCGGGAACTCCTCACTGAACGCAATGTCGACGATGCGCACGTCCGCAAGCGCGTCCCGCACCTGCGCGACGGTCTCGAACTGTCCGAGCACCCAGGGGATGAACTCGAACGACGCGACGTTCGTCCCGTCCTCCGAAACGGGCTTGTAGTCGGCATTGTCGGGGAAGTTCAGCCCCGCCATGCTCAAGCCCTTCTCGTTGGTCGCGTCGTAGTAGAGCGGATAACCCTCGGCTACCGTCGCCATGCCGATCATGGCGTGATGCGTCTTCAGTGGCGGCACCTTACGGAACTCGAACGGGAAGTTCCGC
This sequence comes from Rhodococcus sp. AB351, assembly GCF_049538275.1. Classification (NCBI taxonomy): domain Bacteria; kingdom Bacillati; phylum Actinomycetota; class Actinomycetes; order Mycobacteriales; family Nocardiaceae; genus Rhodococcus; species Rhodococcus sp. AB351. Next base: position 696,592 of record NZ_JBMVFW010000001.1, on the reverse strand, counting down.
GGCGTGACCGTCACCGCTTCCCGGTAGGAGTATTCGAGGTCGAGATTCCGGCCGAAATAGTGGTCCTTGGCGGTGTAGTTGGCGGCTGTGCACATGCGGCTACCTCCGGACTGTTTCGTCCCACGGTATCGGCATATGCGTGGACGCATGGCGGTTCGACGCGGCCTTCTTGTCGGCCACCGAATGCCGCCGTTTCAATTCCTGGGCGGCGTGCCGGTACGACGACGGGCGCGCGGGCAGAAGCCACTGCAGGAATCGGGTACCCGGACCGACGTTCAGGCCGATCTCGTCGAGAACCTCGTCCACATGCCGAAGAGAGAACGGGATGATGTTCGTGCCCCGGGCCTGCTTGCCCTCGGTGCGCTCGATCATCCAGTTCAGCCTCGTACGGACGAACTCGCGACGCTCCTCCACCGGCGGAATCTCTCCACCGAGCAGATGATTGACGGTCCACAGCGCCGCCGCCTCTGCACTGAGCGGGCTGAACAACGACGACCCATAACCGACGAAGTACAGGTTGGCCACGTCGTTGGGCAGGATCTGCCGGTAGAGCAGGAAATTGCCGTCATCGTCCAGCAGGCGCTCCTGCACCGCCGCCGACAGGAAGGGCACCCGCTGCACGAACCCGGTCGCACAGACGATCACATCCGCCGGCAGCACCGATCCGTCGTCGAGTTCGGCGACCGGCCGACCGTCCTTCTCTCGCAGAACGGCGATCGATCGTCCCCGCCGCACCGAGATGGTGCCGGCCTCGACCTTCTCGTAGAATCCCTCGGTCGCGAGGCTGACGGCATGTCGCACGATCCGTTCGAACGAGCCTTCCGGAACCAGCCCGGTCCGATCGAACCGCAGTTGGCGTCGGGCGATCTTCTCGATGGAACCGAGTAGACCGTTGCGGACGAACTTCCCCGGCCCGGTCAGGAACCGTCCGAATCCTCGCTGCTCGATGTGCTCGAACAACCCCTCACTGAGACGCGTGAGCAGGATGTACTTGTAGTTGAGCACGTTCGCCAGCTTGCGCGGCATCTTCCACGTGACTTCGCGGGCCACGACGGTGGTGGACGCCGCCACCTCACTCAGCGCCTCTGCGACATCGCAGGACGACTTGCCGTACCCGACCACCAGCACGTCGCGGCCCGCCGCATCGGCGAGGTCGTGGAAATCCGACGCCGCACAGAGCCGTCCGCCCGCACCCTCGTACTCCTCCTTACCTTCGTAGGGAGGAATGAACGGGTCGCAGAAGATACCGTTCGCCACGACCAGGTAGTCGTACTCCTCGACCGCAGTCTCGTCCGAATCGAGACTCCTACTGGTGACCGTCCACCGTTCCGACTCCGGGTCCTGTTCCGCAGAGACCACTTCGGTTCCCAGACGCAGCAGGCGCCGGAGCCCGAAATGCTCGACGTAGTCGTCGAGATACCGCTGGACCTGTTCACCTGTGGGCCATTCCGGGTACTCGTCCGGCATCGGGAAGTCCGAGAACGCATACGTGCCCTTGTTGTTCTGAGTGGTGACACCGGGATACCGGCGAGTCACACTCCACACCCCGCCGACGTCCGGGGTCCGATCGTAGACATGAACGTCGAATCCGAACTCCGACAGGATGTTCGCCGAACACAGGCCGGCTATACCCGCACCGACCACCGCAACGCTTCGTCCCCGGCCGGTCATCCCTCGTTCGCCCCCGCGGAATCCTCGGCGAAGAACGTGCTGACGAGATGCTGGAAACGTGCGGCGTGTTCGATCTGCGTCCAGTGACCGCACTTACCGAAGATGTGCAGTTGCGAGTTGGGAATCAGGTCGAACATCTTCTGCGAAGCCGCGACCGGTACCACTCGATCCTCGCGTCCGTGCAGGATGAGTACCTCGTGCTCGATGGCGGCCAGGTCCTCGTCGGGCACGATCTGCGCGTCCAGCCACCGTTGCCGGGGTTCGGGGAAGACCTGCTCGAAGGCTTCCTGCGCACCCGGCCGAATGGTCGCCCGGTACCGCAGTTCGGCCAGTTCGTCGGTGACCAGGGACCGGTCGTAGGCCATGATGTCCATGATCTTCTTCATGTTCTCGACCGACGGCGTGTATCCCCAGAGCGCATCGAGTTCGGGCGTGAAGTCGAACTGCACACCGCCGGCTCCCATCAGCACGATTCGGCCGAGCCGCTGCGGGTGCCGGACTGCGAGGTGCAATGCGAGTCCACCACCGAACGAGTTGCCGACCACGTGCACCTTCGGGATCTCGAGGCCGTCGAGGAGAGCGAGGATCTGATCGATCCAGGTATCGAAGATCTCGAACCGGACCGGATCGGGAAGGGTGGTGTATCCGAAGCCGACCAGATCGGGAGCGATCACTCGACGCTGTTCTGCGAGGACCGGGATCAAACCTCGCCAGTTGGCCCACGCCGAGACGCCGGCGCCGGAACCGTGGAGGAGCAGCACCGGAATGCCGTCTCCCTCCCCCACGTCGTGATAGTTGGTCTCGAACCCGGAAGTGCGGATGGTTTGTGCGACTTCGGGATTGGTATCGACCTGCATCAGGACTCCTTGGAAGGGAAGACGGAAGCCACCGCGGCGAGCAGGTCGTCCTGCGGCCGTTCGGGAGAGGGGTAGGCCTGCTTGCTGTGCGACAGGCCGGTCTGCACGAGCATCTCGCACATCTTGTAGGCGACGACACCGGGATTGAGCACCGGCACGTCGAGGACGGTGGACAGGTGGGCGTGACTCTGGTGCATCGTCGTCGAACCCAGGATGATGACGTCGGCGCCGTCCTCCGCGATCGCGGTCTTCGCCTCGCGCTCGAGTGCCGCGAAGACGAAATCCTCCTTGCCCGCGAGCAGTTCGGCGGTATCGGGGCGGACACCGATGTCGCGCACGGAAGCAAGCCGGGACATGATGCCGTTCTCGCGAGCAGCCTTGTGGTACAGCTCGTGCCACTGCGGCCACATGGTGATCACCGAGAACTTCTTGCCGAGCATGCACGCCAGCAGCATGGTGGCCTGACTCGGTGCGACGACCGGGATGGACAGTCGCGAGCGCAGGGCGGCGAGCGCCGAATCGCTCATCGAGTTCACGCAGACCCCGACGTAACCCTGTTCTTCCGCACGACAACCCGCGTCGAGCACGAATGCGTCCGCGAGGGTCGTCTCGTAGGCGCTGTCGAGGGTGCCGCCGCCGTTGCGTGCCGAGACGAAGACGTTCTCGAACGCCGGGTGTACGAAGTCGCCGGAGAGCTGAGTGGCGAAGGCGTCCAACGCTTCCGGTGGAACCGGAACGGGGACGATGTTCAGTACGCGCTTCACAGGTCGAGTTCCTCTCGGGTACGGGTCAAGGTGTCGACGACTGCGAACGCGATGGCACGGGTTGCCATCATCACGTCGGTCACCGAGGCGACGCCCATGCCGCCGAGACCCTCGTTGAGTTCGGCCGGGGCACTCGCCGGCGGCCAGGGGTAACCGATTCGGGCACAGGGAACTCCGAGCCGACGGATCAGGGTGCCGTCGGTCTGCCCACCCAGCAGCGGGGTGGACTCGTAGGGCTTGCCCTCGACTTCCTCCCAACCGCGTCGGCAGCTCCGGATGATCCAGTTGTCGGGGTCGGTCATGCCACCCGGCAAGGATCCGTACATCTCCCAATCCAGTTCGATGTCCGGGTGCTGCGCGCGCAGGGCACGGATCATCTCGGCGAACTGGTGGCGCACCTCGCCGGGTGTGGTCCGCGGATTGACCCGCACGTCGAGGTAGATCTCGGTCGCGGCAGAAGGGAAGGCCGGTTTGTCCGGGTTGCCGGACCGGACCGCCGAGATCCAGCCCTCCGGCAGCGTCGACCCGGAGGTGTTGCGTGCGGTGTACTCCGGCAGCCACGCCTCGATCGCCTGGATCACCGTGGCTGCGGGCACGATCGACGACCGGAAGCCCTCGGTACCACGACTGATACCGGCATATCCGAAGGTGCCGCGCACGGTCACCTTGAACCAGCACATCCCGGGTTCCTCCGGGTACACCGCCCACCACGGCTTCAGCACGATCGCGTGGTCGGGCATCATGCCGTGGGTGAGCAGGTGGAACACGCCGGAGCTCATGCCGACCTGGTCGCGGTTGCTCATGCTCACCGGCATCCCGCCACCTGCGAACCCGATGGCCAGATCACCCAGCAACGGCAGGTCGGCGTCGGCGACCGCGTGCAGCACCTCGGTCAACCCTGCCACCATGCACTTCGGATTCGAGGCACCGAGTCCGATCACCAGGTCGCCGTCGACCTTCGCTTCGGGAACCATGTCGGGTCGCAACGACTTCCCCACCCACGGCACGTCCGCCTCCGGGTCGATGTGGGTGTCGATGGGCGCGTACAGGAGCAGCCGGCTACCGCCACCGCTGCCCGGCAGTTCCCCGATCGCGTTGCCTGTGTGCTCGGAGATCGGTTGGTACCGGGCACCGATCCCGACCTTGTCCTGCAGGTACGACGCCATGTACTCGGACGCGGGTCGCTCCCGGCCGGTCGGACTGTGGATGTTCACCAGGTCGACGAGCAGTTCCCGGAATCGATCCGGATCGAGCTTCGCCAGAACCTTCTCGTACATCTCCCGCCGAGCGGGATCGAGTGTCGCAGTGTCGGTTGTCTCGAGAGTGTCGGTCACGGTCGGCCCCCTTCGTCGTGAACCTCGAAGCGATGCGCCAATCCGACGCGGTCGGTCAGGCACGTTGCGATGCGGACCAGCCCCTGGTCTGCGTGGTGTGGAGCGATGATCTGGATGCCGAGGGGCAGCCCTCCGAACCCGCGGCCCGCGGGAAGCCCGACCGCAGGGCATCCGGCGATGCTGGCGAGCTTGTTGAACACCGGATCCCCGGTGCCGGACTCGATCGGCGGGGCCTCGCCCGGTGCCGCGAGCGTGACCAGCACGTCGACGTCGGCGAAAACCTGCCCGACGAACGTCCGGACATCCCGGAGCACCTCGCGTGCCCGCTGGACCTCGCTCGGAGCGGCGGTCCGTCCCTCGTTGAGGAATCGATGCAACTGCTCGGAGACCCGCTCGACGTGTGGACGAGCGATCCGGTCGGTGAGCGATGCGGACGCCTCCACGGCCATGATCAGGGTGTGTGCCCGGTCCAGAGCGTCCAACTCGTCGGGTACCGGCACATCCCGCACATCGGCGACGACCCCTTGCAGGTTCTCCGCGAACTCGTCGAGCAACGCCGCTGCGGCCGGAGTGGCCCGATCGGCCCACGGCGGCCGGAGAATCCCCACCCGCAGGTTCCGCAGCGCGGGAAGAACAGTGGTCCGTGGGGTGGCGGCCCCGTCGGTCGAGAGCGACTCGTCCACCGCCCCCAGCCACGCCGGATGGCGGGCGAACACGCCGACGGTGTCGAAGGTCAGCGCGACGGGCAGGACACCGTCGAACGGCCAGCGCCCGTAGGTCGGCTTCAGCGTGAACACACCGCAGAACGAACCCGGTCGCAGGACCGAGCCCGCGGTCTGGGTGCCGAGTGCGAGCGGCACCTGACCGTCGGCAACCGCGGCAGCGGAGCCACTCGACGACCCTCCCGGAGTCCGGTCGAGGCCGTGCGGATTGCGGGTCGCAGTGGGTCGGTAGGTGGCGAACTCCGTGGTGGTCGTCTTACCCAGGATGACCGCGCCGTCCCGCCGGAGCCGGCGGACGACCTCTGCATCCTGGGCCGGCTGCCATCCGGCCCACAGGCTCGAGCCGTAACCGGTCGGCTGGTCGCCGGTCTCGATGATGTCCTTGATTCCCACCGGGATACCGTGCAGCGGCGAGCGTCGCTGCTCTCCGTCCCGTGCTCGCGCCTGCTCGATCGCAAGATCCCGGTCGAGGTATGCCCACGCCCCGACGACGTGGTCACGCTTCGCGATCCGGTCCAGGCAGTGCTCGACGGCGGAGACACTCGGATGCTCGTCGGCAAGGATGTCCGCGATCGGCGAGACGGTATCGGAGCCGGTCACGGCACTCATCCGACCTTCTGCGGTTCGTGGCCCCACCGCGACGGCGAACGGAAGGTCTTGACCTCCCAGTCGTCGGAGTCGATCGTGTCGCCTCCGTAGCCGATCTCGATTGCGAAGCCGGACGGTGTGCGCATGTAGAAGGAGGTGACGCCGTCGTTGGTGTGCCGGCCGAAGGTCATCTGCAGTGCGATGCCTGCGCCGGTGACGAGATCGTAGGCGCGGCCCACGTCGTCGAGCGATGCCACCTCGATCATCAGATGGTTGAAGTCGCCGCCGGTGAAGCTGAAGCACTCGTTCATCAAGGCCAGGCTGTGGTGCCGCGGATTGCAATGCAGGAAGGTCGCATCCGCACCGTCCCACACGATGTAGTCGGTGAGCCGGAACCCGAGAACCCGGGTGTAGAAATCGACTGCGGCAGGGTAGTCCTTGCACATCAGGACCACATGGCCGAGACCGAGTTCGCCGGTGACGAACCCGCTGATCACCCCTCCGCCGGCCAGCGGGGTGTGATCGATGGTGGGTCCGAAGACCACCTCGTTGGGGAAACCGTCGGCGTCGGTGAACCGGAACGCTGCGACGGCCAGTCGCTCCTCCGGCGAACCGGTATCGACCCATTCGACGTCGATACCTTCGGCTGCCACTCGGTCCGCGACGTCGCGGAGCTCGTCGAGGCCGTCGACCTCCCATGTAATGGCCCGGATCCGATCCTCGTCCGCGGGATACAGCGCGATGCGGTGGTGATGGTCGTCGATCCGGATCAGCAGCGGATCGGTGTCATTGTGCCGAGGTCGTGCCTGCAATCCGAGCAGATCGACCAGAACCTGACGCCAGGTGTCGAGATCGGAGACGTCGACACTCAGAGCGCCCAAGCGGGTGATGCTCATATCGTCCTCTGTTTCGAAAGGGGCGCCGCGGGCAGGCGGCTAACTGGGAAGGAATTGCTCGGCGTGGATGCGCTCGGCAGGCAGGCCGAGTTCGACCAGCCGGTCGTGCGCGGCGGCGAGCATCGCGGGCGGTCCGCACAGATAGGCGGACGTACGCGGGTGACGAACGTCGTCCTCGGTGAGGACGCTGACCGGGTTTCCGGTGAGGACCCCGTCGATGGAAGTCGACTCATCGGACACCACCCGCACATCGAGGGTGCGCATGAAGCTCCGGCGGGCTTCGAGTTCATCGAGATGGAACAGATCCGCCTCCCGGGCGCATCCGAACACGAGACGAATCGGGTGGTCCTCACGGGCGGTCTGCAGGTTCTCGAGCATGGACAACATCGGCGCGAGACCGGTGCCGCCTGCGATCATCAACGTGGGACCGGGCTCGTCGGAGAGTCCGAAACCTCCGCTGGGTCCTTCGATTTCGATCGTGTCACCGACGGCTGCGACGTTGCGGAGATAGTCCGACATCGCCCCGGACGGCAGGACCCGGATCGTGAACGCGAGTTTCTTGCGGTCGCGCTCCCCCGATGCCATCGAGTACGAACGCCACTCCTCGGTGCCCGGCACCTGCATCCGGACGTACTGGCCGGCGCGGAACGCGAACCGGACGGACTTCGGCAGTTTGAGCACGAGCTCCACCACCGACTCTCCGAGCCAGGTGATCGCCCCGACCTTGGCGGTGGCGGCAACGAGTGGATACTCGTCCAACATCGAGGCCGGATAATCGAGTTCGACCTCACTGTCCGCGCACGCCACCGACTGGCACAACAGTCGCTGGCCCTCGCGGATCTCGTCCTGACGCAGGGAGAACACACGGTCCTGCGGCATCGCGAGGTCACCACGAACGACCTTGCCGACGCACGTCCCACACGTCCCGACAGTGCACTGACTGACCAGCCGAACCCCGGCGGCCGTGGCCGCCTCGAGGACCGTCGAACCGGCCGGCACGGACACCGTCTTGGTGCCGTCGGCGAAGGTCAGATCTACCGTGTGGACGACTCCGGCCTCGGACGCCGCCACCGCTTCGGTCGGGGTGATCGTCATGGGTCAGTCCTCGTCCAGGTACGGCGATTCGAAGAAGCCACGCGGGTGCCGGGCCGCCATCTTGCGCCAGGCGATGATGGAATAGTCCATGTCGCACAACATCTCGTTGTTCCAGCCGTCGAAGCGGGTGTAGTGCTCCTCGGTGGCCTCACGAGCGAAGACGTCGCTGTTGTTGAAGCCCTCCAGCGCCAGCGGCAGCATGAAGTTGTCGTACTTGAAGTTGAACTCCGCGATCTCCTCGTCGGTGCGGGCGCGGGTGGCGATGATCTCCCAGTACTCGTGATGGTGGTCGTCGATCGGGACGTAGAACTCGTACTGGACGTGGTCGGTGATGGGCCAGTGCTCGACCATCAGGACACCGGGGACCCACAACGAGGTGCGGAAGTAGTGCGGGACCGTGCCGCGGGCCTTCATGTTGACCTTGGGGTTGTCCAGAACCGGCTGGTACAGGTCGGGGCGGTCGTAGCGGTTCATCACGCCCTTGGGACCGTCCTCGATGTCGATCTCCTCCGTCGCCGAGTCGGTGAGTGCATTGACACCGAGAGGCAGGGCGCGGTCGAGAGCGACCAGGATCTGGTTGTCCCAGTGCACCAGCAGATGTCCCGGATCGAGGCCGTTCTCAGCAGCGAGGCGCCAGTTGCCGACGAGCTTGCGGTGGATGCCGCGGATCACGATGCCCTCGTCGAGCAGGTGCGGCACCGGAGAATCATTGGGGTCATTGGTGACCGGCGCAGGAAGGTCGCTGGCCAGCGGAGGCGGAGTCCCGAAGTCCTCCTCACCCACGAAGACGTAGATGATCCCGTTGACCTCTTCCACCGGGTACGTCCGGATGCCGGCCTTCCCGATCAGCGAGTCGTCGGGATTGCCGACGATCGTGGTCAGGCTGCCGTCCTCGAGTCCGTAGGTGAAGCCGTGGTACCAGCACGTGATCGTGCCCTCGGACAGGCACATCGGCTTCGCCGAGAGCTTCACGCCCCGGTGGATGCAGCGGTCGGATACTGCGTAGGTCTTACCCGAACTGCGACGCAGGGCGATGTCGTGTCCACCGATGGTGACGCCCTTGGCGGTGCCGTCCTCGAGTTCGCTGGACAGCAGCGCGGGATACCAGTGGTTGGCGAAACCCCAGTCTGCCTGGACATACGGGGCGTACTGGCGGGTGACTCCCGCCGAGGATCCGCTGTGCGAGATAGCGGTCATGGAATGACTCCCTGGAGGTGAGTGAGGGGTGGGGTAGGTCGCTGGATGGGCTGAGGTGCGACCGAGGTACGGACCCGAGAACCGGGTCTTCGAGAAGTGGGTGACACTCGCTGTGTCTGAAGCCACAGTATCGAAGTTCCGTGGAACGTCAATAGAAAATCCATGAAATTTACATTGATGACATGTGCGCAATCTTGATACCGTTGACCCGCGCGGCGCACCCCGCCGCGGGGCGATGAGCCCGGGCCTATCGCGGAAGACAGTGATGACCAGCGCAGACTCCGAGCCGACCAGCGAGACCGCACCCCTGCCCACCGGCAGACGTTGGCATCTCGCCGAGAACGCCTACGAGGACGCCCTGACGTCCTTCGAGTTCGCGATCCTCCAAGCCGAGGGCGGCTTCCAACGCTTCGCTATCCAGGCGATCCGGGCAGCCACAGACCTCGACCTGGCCTTCAACGAGATCGTCGCGTTGCACGTCGTGCGGATGCAGGAGCGTTCGAAGGACACCGCGACGATCGCCCAGCTGACCAACCGGGAGGATCTGCCCAATCTGCAGTACAACCTCCGCAAGCTCGTCAGCCTCGGCCTACTCGAACGACGGAAGGCCGGCACCTCCTCCGTCTTCACCGTCACCGAGAAGGGTCGGGCCGTCACCGATCGCTACGCCCAGCTCCGCCGCGAGACCCTGGTGTCCAACCTCGAGGAACTGAGCGACATCACCACGAAGATGCGGCACGCGTCGCGATCGATGCAGGTGCTGACCGGCCTGTACGAGGCCGCGAGCCGCGAACTCGCCACCATCAATACCGCTGAACTGTTCGAGCCGTTGGATAACGGGAGTCGGCCTCGCCGCTCGACGAAGCGCAAAGCCGACTGAACGGCACCGCTGCTGTCTACCGCATATGAAAGAACGGCCCCGGAGTGGGAACTCCGAGGCCGTTCTTGTCGAGCTTGTGTCAGTAGGCGCCGTCGCTGGCCAGCACGGCTTTGACGGTCTTGCCGATGATCAGCACATCGGACACCATCGACCAGTTCTCCACGTACGACAGGTCCAGCCGCACCGACTCGTCCCACGACAGATCCGACCGACCCGACACCTGCCACAGGCCGGTCACGCCGGGGCGCACCAGCAGGCGGCGCTTGACCCGACCGTCGTAGGCCTCCACCTCACGCCGCAACGGCGGACGCGGACCCACCACGCTCATCTCGCCACGGACGACGTTGAGGAACTGCGGCAACTCGTCGATGCTGAACCGCCGCATCACCTTGCCCACGCGGGTCACGCGAGGATCGTCCTTCATCTTGAACAGCGGGCCGGCGCCCTCGTTCTGCGCCAGCAACGTGTCGACCATCTTGTCGGCGTTGGTCACCATCGACCGGAACTTGATCATCCCGAACGGCGTGCCGTCGATGCCGATGCGCTCGGCCTTGTAGAAGACCGGACCCCGATCCTCGAGCTTGATCAACAGCGCGATGACCGCGAACACCGGCGCCAACGCCACCAGCGCCGCGCTCGCGAAGACGAGATCGAAGATCCGCTTCCCCGACCGCTTCGCCCCGTGATAGCTCGGCTTCTCGACGTGAATCAGCGGCAGACCCGCCACCGGACGCATCTCGATCCGCGGACCGGCCACATCGACCACACCCGTCGCCACGACCAAGTCGGTGTCGAGCGGCTCGAGCTGCCACACCAGATCGCGCAGACCCTCGCTACCCAGGGTCTCGGTGGCGGTGACCACCACCGTGTCCGCCCCCGACAACTCGAGTGCTTCGACGACCGAGTGCTCGTCGCCGTAGATGGTGATCTCCCGGCCGTCGACATCGATCACATCACCGGGCGCTCCCGAATAGCGGGGCACGCACACACCGACGACGCGGTAACCCTCCCCATCCTTACGGGAGAAGGTACGCGCCATGTGCCGCACCGCCCGCGCACCACCGACCACCAGCACCGAGGTCTGAAACTCGCCGCGAGCACGCTTGCGCGCGATGACCTTCCGCCACACCCACCGCGACAACAGCAAACCGGCAAGACCCACCGGCAACGCAATAGCAAGGAAGCCACGCGCGATCTGCTGGTTGGTGATGAGCGCGATGATGGCGATCGTGCCGAACATGGCGAGCGTCGCCGAGATGACCCGCTGATACTCGTCGTAGCCGGCGCCGATCACGCGACGCGACCGTGAACGGAACAAACTCAGCGCGCCCAGCCAGGCCACGATGAGGACGGCAGATACCACCGTGTAATCGAGCTGGCCGCCACCTCCGGCGAGGAGCAGATCCTCGTAGCCGAAGCGGACGGTCTGCGCCAGGATCACGGAGAGGACCACGGTGATCGCGTCCGTGAGGTACAGCCTCTTCACGTACACGTTCTGCCACTTCCACCGGTTGACACCGGTGCCGGGCGACGCATCAGCGGGGGCACGCTTCGGTGCACCCCGCTGAGCGTCGGACGGGTCGAGCCCTCGATCATCGACCGTCGTCATCCCGCAGTCCTCCCCATAAATGTGTCTCCTCCCCGAGACAAAACTTTCCCGACGAGTCCAGGCGCCGGCACTGGAACCGGACTCGAGCGAGCGTTACCCGAACTATCTCTGAGAAATAGCTGAGCGTTACCTGTTAATCGAAGTCTTCTCGCAGATCACGCGGGAAATTCACCCTCGGAGTCCGGGGCAACGCTGCGACCGTGTCGTGTGTTCGGTTGAATCCCTTGGGCTTCGAGTTCACCTACCTGCATGTAACCCGAACAACGGAACACTCCGAGTGACGATAATCACGTTTATGCAACATTGTTTCCCGCTCAGAACCCGATGAGTTTCCCGAGGCCGTCGAGATCACCGCGAGAACCAAGTGACGAATACCGTTACCGCGAGTTTCTGAAACCTCAAGCGCCCTCTGTCAGTTGGCGCGCGCATAACGCGGCCGGCACAGCCTGACCGCCCATCCATCGAAGGCGGGGCGGGCTGACGCGCCGAACCGGGGCTCGCACGGCGTGTTGCAGGGGTGAGCCCCGGTTCAGCGCGCGGGGGCCGGTCGACACCCAAGAAACTGCCCCTAGACACCCGCCACACATTCGCGCCGATAGCCGGAGATGTGGTCGAGATAGGCTTCGGTATCCCTAGCAAGAGCCCCGAGGAGAACCGTTGAGCACCCTCCAGACCCTTGATCGCGGTCTACGTGCGCTGGACATCGTGTCCCAGCGACCGGGGGGAATTTCGATCGCGGAACTCTCGGCCGAGTTGGAGGTCGCTCGGGCCATCGGTTATCGAATCGTCGCGACCCTCGAAGCGCATTCGCTCGTGGCCCGAACACAGGACGGCAGGATCAGACTTGCCGTCGGAGCCGCTCTTCTCGGTTCACGCTTCCGCCCCCGCTTGCGCGAAGTGGCGCAACCGCTCCTGCGAGACCTGGCTCAGCAGACATCGGCCACCGCCTTTCTGTCGACTCTCGAAGGCGACGAGTGCGTCGTGATTGCGGTGGCCGAACCCGATACGGGCATCCTCCGAGTGGGCTACCGAGTCGGTACGAGGCATCCGGTATCCAAGGGCGCGGCCGGTCTCGCGATCCTCGCCGGCCGCGCTGCATCGGATACGGACACCGACGCCGTCCGACGTGCACGCGAGGACGGTTTCAGCATCACCGCCGGCGAGCTCGAGCACGGCGCTGTCGGCGTGGCAGCCAGCGTGCGCTCCCCCCTCGACCATGAGGGCGCGGGATTCGAGGCGAGCGTCGGCGTTGTCGCGATCGAAGGTCTCGATACCGATGTTGCGGCAGCCGCCGTTGTGGCGACCGCCGCACGGATCAACAGCCTGCTCGATACCTGACCAGTACAGCCACGCTCGAGGACGCCCGCTGAGGGCGTCCTTTTTTGTGCCCTCAGCACAGAGATCCGACCCCGACATTGACGCCGAGTGTGACCGCCGTTACCGTTCTACTGTGCGTTCAACGAACATATGTGTTCGTTAAAAGTAAACTTGCAGTTCGCAGATGGAGAGCATCATGACGAGTCAGTCGATCGGCACCGTCCTCGACACCCCGAAACCCGCCGCGGAGAGCCGCTGCCCCGTCGACCACACCGCCTTCACTTCCCCGACCGGCTGCCCCGTCTCCCCGCGCGCTGCATCGTTCGATCCCTTCACCGGCCCGTACCAGGTGGACCCGGCCGCGTCTCTGCGTTGGTCACGCGACGAAGAACCCGTCTTCTACAGCCCCGAACTCGACTACTGGGTGGTCACCCGCTACGAGGACGTGAAGGCCGTCTTCCGCGACAACCAGTTGTTTTCCCCCTCGATTGCCCTGGAGAAGATCACCCCGACTTCCGACGAAGCGAACGCCGTCCTCGCTCGCTACGGCTATGCCATGAATCGCACCCTCGTCAACGAGGACGAACCTGCGCACATGCCGCGACGCCGTGCGCTGATGGAGCCGTTCACTCCCGCTGCGCTCGCTCACCACGAGCCGATGGTGCGTCGACTGACCCGGGAGTACGTGGATCGCTTCATCGATACCGGACACGTCGACCTCGTCGACGAGATGCTCTGGGAGGTTCCGCTCACCGTCGCGCTGCACTTCCTCGGCGTGCCCGAGGAAGACATGGACACCCTGCGCGAGTACTCGATCGCGCACACCGTCAACACGTGGGGACGTCCGGCTCCCGAACAGCAGGTCGCCGTCGCCGATGCTGTCGGTAAGTTCTGGCAGTTCGCCGGCACCGTTCTCGACAAGATGCGCAAGAACCCCGACGGGCACGGCTGGATGCCGTTCGGTATCCGCGTTCAGCAGGAACAGCCGGACGTCGTCACCGATTCCTACCTGCACTCGATGATGATGGCCGGCATCGTCGCCGCGCACGAGACGACTGCCAACGCCTCCGCCAATGCTTTGCGGCTGCTGCTCGAACACCGCGACGTGTGGGAAGAGATCTGCGCCGACCCGAGCCTGATCCCCAACGCGGTCGAAGAATGCCTGCGTCACTCCGGATCGGTAGCAGCGTGGCGGCGCCTCGTCACCGCGGACACCACGATCAACGGTGTCGCAATCCCCGCCGGGGCAAAGCTGCTGATCGTGAACTCGTCCGCGAACCACGACGAACGTCACTTCGACCAGGCCGACGACTTCGACATCCGACGCGACAACGCCAGCGACCATCTCACCTTCGGGTATGGCAGCCACCAGTGCATGGGAAAGAATCTCGCGCGCATGGAGATCCAGATCTTCCTCGAAGAGCTGACCCGCCGCCTGCCCCACATGGAGCTGGTCCCGGACCAGGAATTCACCTACCTCCCCAACACCTCGTTCCGCGGACCCGATCATGTGTGGGTTCGCTGGGATCCGTCGCGCAACCCTGAAAGGACCGATCCCACGGTGCTGTCCCGACAGCAGCCGGTCAAGATCGGCGAACCGTCGAAGAACACGATCGCTCGCACGATGGCCGTCTCCGGGCTGGAACGCGTCGCCGACGACATCCTGTTGATCACCCTGCGCGATACCTCCGGGCGCCCGCTTCCGAAATGGTCCGCCGGGTCGCACATCGACATCGACTGCGGCACCGTCTCACGCCAGTACTCACTGTGCGGTGATCCGAACGACCGCAACACCTTCCAGGTAGCCGTCCTGCACGACACCCAGAGCCGGGGTGGATCCCGGTGGATCCACACCGAACTGTCCGTCGGCGACACGCTCCGTGTGCGGGGTCCCCGCAATCACTTCAAACTCGACCCCGACGCGAAGCGATATGTCTTCGTCGCCGGCGGTATCGGCATCACGCCGGTGATCGCGATGGCCGATCAGGTCAAGGCTGCCGGTGGCGACTACGAGATCCATTACGCCGGCCGCTCACGCACGTCCATGGCATTTCTCGACCGTCTCGCACGCGACCACGGAGATCGTGTCCGGATCTATCCCGGCGACGAAGGCACCCGCATGGACCTTCCCACCCTCTTCGCCACCCCGGAAGAGGACACACAGGTGTACTCGTGCGGACCTGAACGTCTGCTCTCCGCGCTCGGTGAGGCCACTGCGCATTGGTCCGACGACACGCTGCACGTCGAACACTTCTCCTCCACGCTCGAAGAACTCGATCCGTCCAAGGAGCACGGCTTCGAGGTGGTGTTGAAGGATTCCGGCATCACCGTTCCGGTCGCAGCCGATCAGACAGTGCTCCAAGCACTTCGAGCGGCCAACATCGACGCGCAGAGCGACTGCGAAGAAGGTATCTGCGGCGCCTGCGAGGTACCCGTTCTCGACGGCGAGGTCGACCACCGCGACCTGGTCCTCACCAAGGCCGAGCGCGCCGCCGGAAGAACGATGATGACCTGCTGCTCCCGCGCATGCGGCAACAAGCTGACCCTCCAGTTGTGACACACCGCCCTACTCGAACCCGTTCGGAAAGGCACAACATGACCACCATCGAGCAGTCGGGTACGCCGTCCGTCCCACCGGATTCCGGCACACCGACCACCAGAACTCCGTTCAAGCGGGTTCTGGCCGGCAGCATGGCCGGCGCCGTCCTCGAGTGGTACGACTTCGCGGTCTACGGCATCCTGGCCGCGACCGTCCTCGGCCCTCTCTTCTTCCCCAGCGGGAATGCCGTCGCCTCCTTGTTGATGGCACTTGCGACACAGGGACTCGGTTTCGTCGCCCGTCCTCTCGGCGGCATCGTCTTCGGTCACCTCGGTGACAAGTTCGGACGCAAGCCCATCCTGGTGGCAACGTTCCTCATGCTCGGAGGCGCGACGGCCGCGATCGGACTGTTGCCGACCTACGGCCAGATCGGCATCTGGGCGACCGTCGCCCTGGTGGTCCTGCGCATGATCCAGGGCTTCGCTCTCGGTGGCGAGTTCGGCGCCGCAGTAATCCTGGTCAGCGAATACGGCGAACCCAAGCGTCGTGGATTCTGGGCGGCGTGGCCGCAGTCCGGAGCTCCGGCCGGTACCGTCCTGGCCACCGTCACGGTCGGCATCCTGGCGGTCGTCTTCCCCGGGGACGCATTCGACAACTGGGGCTGGCGCGTCGCCTTCCTGCTCGCCGTGCCCCTGCTCATCATCGGCTTCTTGATCCGACGGGGTGTCGAGGAATCTCCGGTCTACCAGGCCGCGCAGGCGAAGGCCGAGTCCGCCGAGGACAAGGCTGCACGCAAGGAATCGTCCAGCATCGTCGAGGCTCTGCGTAAGCCGCGCCCGCTGCTCCACGGCCTCGGCATGCGTCTCGGCGAGAACATCGCGTTCTACGTCTACACGATCTTCGTCATCGCTTACGCCACCACCTATTTCGACTACACGCGCGGCGCCATCGTCACCACCGTCGCCTTCGCGTCGGTCTGCCAGTTCCTCGGAATGATCGGTGGCGGCTGGTGGTCCGACCGGGTCGGACGCAAGATCGCGATGCTCGTCCCCTCGATCTCGCTCGTCATCTGGGCGCCCATCTTCTTCGCTCTGGTGCACACCGAGAACATGACTGCACTCGGGGTGGGTGTCTGCGTCGGCGCTCTGCTGCACGGCATGCTCGCCGGCCCCGAAGCCGCGTGGATCACGGAACTCTTCCCCACCAAGTACCGCTTCGCCGGTTCGTCGCTGGTGTTCCAGGGCTCGTCGATCATCGCTGGGGCTCCTGCCCCGTTCATCGCGGTGTGGCTGGTCGACCGCTTCAGTGCCACCGCAGTCATCGTCTATCTGGTGATCACCATGTCGATCACCGTGATCGCCGTGGCCACCAGTCGCGAGACGAAGGGTGTCGATCTCGACAAGCTCGAAAAGCTCTACTGAGAACACCTTGATGCGAAGCCCCACCGACACCGTCCCCGGCGCCGGTGGGGTTCGGCTTTTGCGAAACAACTTCGCGCGGTGAAACGGGGTTCGCCCGGCGTGTTGCAGGGGTGAACCCCGTTTCACCGCGTCAGCCCGTGTGGTCAGACGCCCTCGGGGGCGAGCACGATGTCGAACCGCGCCTTGGCCCAGGAGCTGTCCCCGAGGTCGCGTCCGTCCGGCGTCGGGGTGCCGGGCGCCTGCTGCGCGAACTCCTTGACGAGTGAGTCCTTCACACCGAAGACGCTGTCGCCGATCTCGAGCTGCGGGTCGCCGTCGACGAAGATGTGGGTGACCAGGGTCCGCAGCTCGTCGGCACTCACCATGAAGTGCAGGTGTGCGGCACGCACGGGTGAGCGGCCGGTGGCGTCGAGCATCTTCCCCACCGGACCGTCGTGCGGGATCGGATACGGGACGGGTGTCAGTGCCCAGAAGCGGTAGGTGCCCTGGTCGTCGGTGAACATATGCGCGCGACCCGCGATACGCCCGTCGGTGTACTGGACGTCGTAGAAGCCGTCCTCGTCGCACTCCCACACCTCGATGCGGGCGTTCGGCACGGGGTTGCCGTCGGTGTCGGTGACGGTGCCCTCGATCCAGCACGGCTGACCGGACGCGCCGCCGGCCATATCGCCGCCGAGCGGGATCTCCGGTGCGTCCTCGACGAAGAACGGGCCGAAGACGGTCGCGTCGGTCGCACCCTTGTACGCCTGGTTGTTCACAGCGATGGTCTGCATCGACGCGCCGAGAACGTCGGAGAGCAGGACGAATTCCTGACGCTTGTCGTCGGTGATGTGCCCGACGGCAGTGAGGAACTCGATGGCCTTGTTCCACTCGGCTTCGGTCAGGCGCACGTCGCGGATGAAGGCGTGCAGGTGCGTCGTCAACGATTGCATGATCTGCTTCAGCCGCGGGTCGGGGGTGTTCTCGAAGGACGCCAGCACCCTGCCGATCAGTTCTTCTTCGAGGGCCTGTTGGGCGGGGGTGGTGCGGGTACCGGGTTCGACGGTCATGTCCGCTGTCCTTTCTACGACGGGACGTTGTCGCCGGCGTGCGCGCTGCGGAGCAGATCGCGCAGGTCGTCGGCGGAGACGGAGCGGGGATTCGACGGGGGTACGACGGGCAGGACCAGCTCGACCGCTTCGTCGATATTCGACTCGTCGAATCCGTAGTCCTTCAGCGCGCGCGGAGCATTCAGCTCGGCGCGCAACGCGTTCAGGCCGGCGACGGCGGTATCGGCACCGAAGGCCGCAGCCATCCGGCGTTCGGCGTCGAGTGCTGCCGGCGCGTTGAACGCCAGCACGTAGGGCAGCACCGTGGCGTGCGTCTGGGCGTGTGGCAGGTCGTAGGCGCCGCCGAGGACGTGACAGATCTTGTGATGCAAGCCCGAACCGGCGGAGGCGAACGCCACCGCCGAAAGGTAGGCGCCATAGAGGGCCTGCTCGCGCCCCTCGAGATTCGACGGGTCGGCCTGGATCGCCGGCAGTCCTTCGGTGAGCGCCCGGATGCCTTCGGCGCCGAGTGCCCGGTTGATCGGGTCGGCGCGCGGCGCCCACATCGAGTCGACGCAGTGCGCGAGCGCATTGAGACCCGACGCCACCGACAGTTCCGTCGGCAGCGACAGGGTGAGCTGTGCGTCGTAGACGACGCTGACGGGCAGCACCGCCGCATCTACACCGGTGGTCTTCTGCGAGGCCTCCGTCAGACCCCATACGTTTGTTGCCTCGGATCCGGCGTAGGTGGTGGGCACCGCGACGATCGGGATGCCGGACGTGAGTGCGACGGCCTTGGCGAGTCCGGTGGTGGAGCCGCCTCCGACGCTCACGATCAGGTCGATTGCATGCTCTGCGGCGGCCTTTCGTGCAGCCTCGGCGCGCTCGATCGGCACGTGCGGGGCGACACCGTCGTGGAAGACGGCGACGTCGATGTCGCGGCACACCTGCTGCGCCACAGTCTCTTCAGCGGGCGATGCCACGACCATCACGCGGGTCGCGCCGAGGCGGGACACTTCTGCCGCGACGTTCTCGGACGCTCGTCCCGCCCCGAACAGCACGCGTTGGCCGAGGGTGACGTGGTGGAAATCCATAGCCATGGTCGATTTTCCTTTCACGCGGCCGGGGAGGTCACGTCGACGGTCAGGTGGAGGCCGGCAAGTATCGCGTCGAGCGAGGCCTGCAGCCCGGCAGTGTCCGATGCGGTGGCCGCGACGTAGAAGTCGGGACGCAGGATCACGAACTCTGCTCCGATCTCGTCAAGCCATGCGCTGTACGTTCCGTCGACGTCCGTCACGTCGCACTCCGCTTCTCCGATACGCACGCAGCGACCGTCGAGATCGGCCCACCGCCGCGACTGTTCGTCGGTCAGCAGATCGGCCGGTGAATCTCCACGTCCCAGGATGATCCACCCGCGCCCGACCACCTCGTCGAACCGTCCGGTTCGGCTGTTCGCCTCCACGATGCCCTGCACCGACAGTTCGCCTGCGTGCGCGGAGCCTTGCTGCCAGATGCCCGGTCCGAGGGAGGCGATGTCGGTGTCGACCGGGGCGCCGTCGGACGAGGCTGCCTCTGCGATCATGCGACGATCTCGCTCCGCCGCCTCCTCGGGGTCGGCGATGCAGATGACCTGCCCGAGACGCATCGAGAAGTCGATGTAGTGACGCACGTGCCCCTTGCGTTCGGTGCCGTACGAGTCGAGAACGGCGTCGTCCGCCCGGCCCGACAGCACCAGGTCGAGGCGCCACGCCAGAGCGACGGAGTCGCGCAGGCCCGCACACATACCCTCGCCCGCGAAGGGCGGCATGAGGTGTGCGGCGTCTCCCGCGATCAGTCCCCGTCCGCGACGCCATGTCTCGGCCCAGCGCGCCTGGAAGCGGTACACCGCGGAGCGTTCGAGCTCCGCATTGCCGGGGTTCACGCCCCACGGCTCGAGCAGCCGCCATGCGGATTCCTCCGACGCGATGTCGGTGGGGTCCTCGCCGGGCAGCACCATGTACTCCCAGCGGCGACGGCCGGGACCGCCGGGAACGATGGTCGTCGGTCGCGCCGGGTCGCACAGCTGCCAGTGGGTGGGACCCAGGTCGGGCAGGTCGCCCTTCGGGATCATGTCGAGGATCAGCCAATCGAAGAAGAAACCGTGGTCGGTGAAGTCCAGGTCGAGGGCTTCGCGGACGAAGCTGTTGGCACCGTCTGCTCCCACGACGTACTGCGCGCGAATCTGTTCCTGCACGGAGGTACCGGCGATGTCGGTCACGGTGCCGCTGACGGTGATGCCGTTCTCGTCCTGCTCGAGACCCACCGCGGTCCAGCCGCGCCGGATGGTCACCGTGGGCAGTTCGGCCGCGACCTCGCGCAGACGCTTCTCGAGCTCGGGTTGGGAGAACCAGTAGCGCGTACGCCACCCCGAGGCAGCGACGGACTTCCAGTCCACCTCGAGCAGGGTCTCGCCGGCAGCGCTGCGCCAGTAGTAGAGGTCGTCGTGGAATTCGATGGCCGGATCGTCGTCCGAATCGATGCCGAGAACGGCGAGGATGCGGGCGATCTCGTGGTCGAACGTCACGGCACGCGGCTGCTCGTAGGGGGTGGGCCACTTGTCGACGACGGTGACGCGGTGCCCCTGCCGGCCGAGAAGGACAGCCAGGAGGGTGCCGACCGGCCCGCATCCGACGACGGCGACATCGGTCTCGAGCTGTCGGACGTCGTCCGCGGGAAGAGTGTGGAGGTTCGTCATGGCGGGTGGCCTTTCGGGTGATCTACGTCATACCGACTGACACCATAGTGACACAGCACTCAATATTGAGCAATCCCTCAGTTCTGATTGCATGCTCATATCTGAGTTCGCATGGCGTACGGTACGGACGTGCCCACCACGTCGAACGAAGCCGCAGCGCCTGCCACGTCGCGCCACCAGCGTCGACGCGAGAAGACCCGCGCGCGCCTCATCGAGGCCGCGCGCACACTGGTCGCCGAACGCGGCGTGGACGCGGTCGGGCCGGCCGACATCACCGAAGCCGCCGACCTCGGCGTCGGCACGTTCTACAACTACTTCGCGTCCCGCGACGAGATCGTCGAAGCCGTCGCCGAAGAATCCATCGAATCCCTCGGCGCCCGAATGGATTCGATGACGGAAGACATGCCCGATACGGCGGAGAGATTCGCGTCGTCGCTGCGGCATCTCGTGCGGCACGCGATGAGCGACCCGCTGTGGGGATGGTTCGTCGTCCGGCTCGGTATCGCCCACCCGAAACTCATCGGCATTCTCGGCCCGCGCGCCTCCCGCGACCTGCGCTACGGCGTCGACGCCGGCCGGTTCACCATCACGGATATCGACATCGCGACGGCTTGTGTGTTCGGCTCTCTGCTGTCGACGCTGCACCACGTGGTGTCGACCGAGGCTCCCGAGAACATCGACGAGATCTACGCACGGGCGATGCTGTGCATGGTGGGGATGGATCCCGCGGAAGCGGAAGAAGTCGCCACGCGCCCGCTGCCGGAACTGCCCTGACGGGCGTCGTTCAGAGACGTTTCAGGAAGCTGAAGAAACCGGGGGTGTGCACCTCACGCAGACGCGTGAGTTTGCGGTAGGAGATCAGCCAGACACCGTCGACCTTGCGGTACTCCTCGTGGTAGTGCCCCCACCCGTGCAGCGACTCCTCGACGCCGTCGTTGTCCCACCACAGCTGATCTTCCATCGCCCAGATCCCGCGGGCGGTGGAGTCGGATTCGAGGACGATCTCCGGGCAGTGGCCGTGATGAGCCGAGGTGACCGGCACCGGACCGTCGAGGAGGTTGCTGATGGCGCGGGTCAGCGCCTCGCGACCCACCACGCGGCCCGCCTCCTCACCGGTGCGGGGTTGCTTGTCGCTGGGCAGTCCACCCCACGTTTCGCTCACGACGTCCTCGGTGTGCAGGGTCGGGTACAGATCCCACTGCTTGGTGTCCATCACCCGCAGACGTGCCGAGAAGACCTGCTGGATCTCGTGGATGGCGAGAAGCTGTTCGGCCGCAGACAGGTCGCTGGTCGGGCGGTCCGTGGTCTCGGTCATGGCGATCCTTCCGGAGCAGGCGGTCACCGGCCTGTCTACCGGCCGTCGGACGCAATCTCCTGCAACGTCCCGCTGATCGGAACAACAGCCGGCCCGCCGAAGGGGGCGGACCCCGTCCGTGTTGCCCGGATGTCCCGTTCAACGGAAACATCGGTGCGCGATCACATCACGGGCTGGGACTGTTCGATACGCCACACCTGCACAGCGCAGGTCGCTCCGTTACGCGGAACACCCCCTCCCACACAGTCCCGGCTCACAGCAGCCGATCCCAGGAAGAGTCACCGTCATGGGTCAGGTATTGGACAGGATCATGCAGCACGCGGACGAGATCCGCGCCGAGGGTGTCGAGGGCGACAAGCTCATGCGCCTCACCGACACCACCGCGAAGCGCCTGCGTGACTCCGGCATCATCCGCACCTTCCAGCCGAAAGAGTACGGCGGCTTCGAAGGCCACCCGCGTGAGGCGGCCGAGACCATCATGGCGCTCGGTGCACTCGACGGCGCGACGGGCTGGGTCGCCGGCATCGTCGGCGTTCATCCGTGGGAGCTCGCCTTCTTCGACCCCAAGGCCCAGGAGGAGATCTGGGGCGAGGACAACGACATGTGGATGGCCTCGCCGTACGCACCGATGGGTGTCGCGGTGCCCGTCGACGGCGGATACATCCTCAACGGCCGCTGGTCGTTCTCGTCCGGCACCGACCACTGCGGCTGGATCATGATCGGTGCCGCCGTCGGCGACAAGGACGGCAACCGCACCGGCCAGGTGCTGCACGTCGTGCTCCCCCGCTCCGATTACGAGATCGACCAGGACAGCTGGAACGTCATCGGCCTGCGCGGCACGGGTTCGAAGGACCTGATCATCAAGGACGCCTTCATCCCCGAGCACCGCACGATCGACGCCGACATCGTGCTCAGCGGCAACGGCTGGCGCCACGCGGGTCGCGACGAGACGCTGTACAAGTTCCCGTTCTCGTACATCTTCCCGCTGGGCATCACCTCGTCGCTGATCGGCATGACCGAGGGCGCACTCGCCTGCTACATCGCAGCGCAGAAGGAGCGCGTCCAGGTCACCGGTGTCCCCATCAAGGAGGACCCGTACGTCCTGTACGCCATCAGCGAGGCCGCTTCCGAGATCTCTGCGTCGCGACTCGCGCTGCTCGAGACCGTCGACCGCTTCTGGGACAAGACGGACCGCGGTGAGGAGATCAGCTTCGAGGAGCGCGCCATCGGACGTCGCACCCAGATCTCGGCCGCGTGGCGCGCCGTGCGGGCGATGGACGAGATCTTCGCGCGTGCCGGCGGTGCAGCGGTGCACCTGAAGACTCCGATGCAGCGTTTCTGGCGCGACGCACACGTCGGCCTGACGCACGCCATCCACGTGCCCGGCATGATCTACCACTCCGCAGCCCTGACGCAGCTCGGTGGCGACCCGCAGGGTCCCTACCGCGCGATGATCTGATTCCCCCCTTCACTTTCGAGGACGATGACATGACTGAACTGAGAGGTCTCGGCTACCTCCGCATCCAGACGCAGGACGTGCCGCGTTGGCGCGCCCTGCTCCTCGACGGGCTCGGCATGGCCGAGGGAACCGGCCCCGAGGCCGACGGCTTCTACGCCCGCATCGACGAGCGCCGCTCCCGCATCCAGGTGCTGCCCGGCGATTCCGACAAGGCCCTGGCCGTGGGCTGGGAGGTGCGTGACGAGTTCGCGCTCCAGCGAGTGCGCGAGGCCGTCGAGAAGTCGGGACGCACCGTCGAGGTGCTCTCGCACAAGGAAGCGACCTACATCGACGCCGAGGGCGCCATCGCGTTCGAGGATCCGGCCGGAACCCGCCTCGAAGTGTTCTTCGGGCCGGTTCTCGACCACAGCCCGGTCGTGACGCGGTTCGGCGGACGCTGGGTGACCGGCGGCCTCGGCCTGGGTCACGTCGTGCTGCCGACGGCGAACTTCGCCGAGACGTACGAGTTCTACACGCAGGTTCTCGGTTTCCTGCCGCGCGGCTCGATCCGTCTCGACGAGGACGGCCTCGTGCGGGTCCGCTTCCTCGGTATCAACGAACGCCACCACAGCCTTGCGCTGTGCCCGGCTCCGCCGAACGAGGAGCCCGGCCTGGTGCACCTGATGACCGAGGTCGACACTCTCGACGCGGTCGGCCAGGCCCTCGATCGGGTGAACAAGCTCGACTTCTCGATCTCGTCGACGCTCGGCCGGCACACGAACGACAAGATGATCTCGTTCTACGTCCGCGCACCCGGCGGCTGGGATCTCGAGTTCGGTACCGAAGGCATGCTCGTCGACGAGCGTCACTACACGTCCGAGGAGATCACGGCGGATGCGTACTGGGGCCACGACCAGTCGGGATCCGAGCCGCTGAAGGCGTTCCTGCCTCCCACTGCCTGATATCCCACGGGCCTGTCCGACGAATGCACCGCGACTTCCGGTCGCGGTGCATTTTTCGTCGGTCTTGAAATTCGTTCTTCCGCAGAGCTCCGAGTGGCACTACAGTCGTAGATACTCATTGATCGGTCGATCAATCAACGACACGCCACGGAGAAGACCATGTCCGAAGTCCTCCCCACCCCCTCGTCCGTCATGGACCGCGTCGGCCTTCTGCTCGAACCGTTCCGCGACACGGACGGACTGACCCTCACCGAACTGTGCCGACGAACGGGCTTCCCCCGCTCGTCGGCCCATCGCATGCTTCTCCAGCTCGTGTGGGTCGGATGGATGCGTCGCAGCGGCACCACCTATCACCTCGGCCCGAAGATCGTCGAGCTCGGCGCCCTCGCGCAGGCACACGACCGGATCCACAGCGCCGCCCTCCGCTCGATGTACGACCTGCACCGAGAGACCGGTCTCGCCGTCCACCTGACCGTTCTCGACGACGACCAGGTCGTCTACCTGGAGAAGGTGAGCGGCGCGCAGTTCACCGACACCACCTGGGCGGGCCAGCGGCGTCCCGCCGAGGACACCGTCGCCGGCCTGGCGCTGCTCGCCCGACGCGACGGGCACCATCCTGCGCTGAGCGGCCCCGACGGATACACGCTCGCCGGTGGTGTCGTGTACGGCGGTGAATGCTTCCGGCACGCCGTCGCCGCTTTCGCCGCAGGGGACGGGGAGATCGCCGCACTCTCACTTGCCGGCCCCGTCGAGGCGCTCGGCGAAGACGCGACCCGGCGGCTGCGTCGGGCAGCCGACCGCCTGGAAGCGACCCTGACCGCGTGACACCACGCCCTGTCCACAGCCCCGTTGATCAATCGATCAACGGACGGTTCCGGCACATCGTGAGGATGCCATGACACACACCGACGACTTCTCCAACGCCTTCATCGCCCGCGTGGCCGGGCTCCTGGACGAGTTCCACACCGGCGATCGCCTCACCCTCTCCGAACTGTCGACGCGCACGGGCCTGCCCCGCTCGTCCACCCACCGGCTGCTCACCCAGCTCGCCGAGCACGGCTGGGTGAGCAAGCGCGGCAAGACCTACGCGCTCGGACGCACACCGCTCGAGTGGGGCGCGCTGGCGAGGAACCACGACCGCCTGCACCGAGCGGCCCACCCCGTCCTGCACGACCTGCATTCGGCGACAGGTCTCGTCGTACACCTGGCGGTTCTCGAAGGTGGCGATGTGCGCTACGTCGACAAGGTCGGCCGCGGACCTGTCGCACTCCCCTCGCGCATCGGCGGACGGCAGCCGGCGCATCGCACCGCACTCGGAAAGGCCCTTCTGGCCCACACCCGGATGCACGCCGCCTATCCTGCGACCGGATGCACGTACGCCACTGCTCCGAGGGCTGAGAATTTGCTCTCCCGCAACGAGATCGCACGTATCCGCGAACGCCACGTCGCGCACGAGTGCGGGGAATCGTTGCCGGGTATCGCATGCGTGGCGGCGCCGATCGGAAACGGGCAGATGTGCGTGGGAGCGCTGTCCGTGACCGGACCCGTCGACATCGTCGACACCGTCAGCCTGGCCACCCCGGTCCGGCTCGCGGCACGGGCCGTCTGGCGCTCCCTGTCCCCGGCCGATTCCCAGCCACACCTCGGCCGGCCGATGGCTCAGCGCACCAGCGCCTGACCTCCGTCCACCGGAAGCGAATGGCCCGTGATGTAGCGGGCCGCCTCGCTGCACAGGAAGACGACAGCGGGCCCGATATCGGTCTCGGGATCACCGAGTCGACCGAGTGGGATCGAACTCGCGTATGCGGCGGCTTCGTCCGGCTCGCGTTCCGCCCACTCCTGCATGGCCACCGAATCGGCGAGCGGAAGAATCGAATTGACGCGGATCCCGTCCGCCGCCCACTCACAGGCGGCGGTGCGGGTGAGAACCCGGATCGCTTCCTTCGCGGCGGCGTATCCACCCGTGCCCGAGGGGTTCCACCGGATACCGGCCGCCGATCCGAGATTGACGATCGAACCACCGCCGCGCAGGTGCGGGTGGCACGCCCGCATCATCCGCCAGGTGGCGGTCGGGCCGGACTCCATCCCGTCGCGGTACACGGCCTCGTCGAGTTCGAGCAGCGTTCCCGGAGCGGGTGATTGCGCGTTGTTCACCAGAATGTTCAGGCCACCGAACTCCCTCACCACGTCCGCGACGGTCGCCTCCACGGCCGCCGCGTCGGTCACGTCGCACACGTACGGCACCGCACGGCCGCCCCGAGCTTCGATCTCGACCGCGGTGGCACCGATCGTCTCCGCGGTGCGCCCCACGACGGCCACCGAGGCGCCGGCCGCGGCGAGCGCAAGTGCGATCCCTCGCCCGATGCCCTGGCCGGCGCCGGTCACGAGGGCGGTGCCACCCGCGAGGGGGGTGGTGGGAACGATCGGGTCCATGCGGGTCACGGCCATGCATACTCCTGAAGACGTCGGGACGGGACTCCATTGATCGGTTGATCAATGAATGTGGCAGAATACGGTCCGGAACAGGCCTCACCCAGGCCTTACGAGAGGACGACGGTGGACCCGCAGGAGCGTAAGAGACAGATACTCGACAGGTCGGCGGAGATCTTCGCCCGCAAGGGTGTCACCGCCACCACCATCCGCGAGATCGCCGATGCGGTCGGTGTCTACTCCGGAGCGCTCTACCACTACTTCCCGTCCAAGGAAGCGATCGTCACCGAGCTCATCCGCGAGTACATCACCGACCTCAACGAACGGTGCCGCGAGGTGCTCGCCCGGTCGCTACCGCCGGTCGAACGACTCGAGGCCTTCACACAGATCGCGCTGGAGACCTCCGAGGACTATCACGGCGCCACCTCCATCTGGCGACGCGAAGGCGAGTACATGCGCGAGCGCGTCGTCGAGGCCGACATGGTCTCCTCTGCCGACGCCATGGAAGTCGCATGGCGCGAGGCCATCCGGGACGGCATCGCGGAAGGGGTCTTCCGCACCGACATCGATCCCGAAGCGTTCCGGGAACTGATCTACGACGCGGTCTGGCATGCCTCCCGCTGGTACCGGCCCGGACCGAACCGCACCCTCGCCGATCTCTCGCGCACCATCGTGTCGTTGTTCGTCGACGGCTTCCGCCGACGCGACACATGATCCGCCCCGCCGCGTACGGCGGGACGGATCATCGGATCACTCCGCCGAACCGCTGAGGTTCTCCTCGACCTCCTTGTGCCACGACTCGAGCGCACGGGAGGTGTCCACCTCGAACTCGAAACGCTGCGTCATGTCCGGCGTGACGTCCTCGAGGTCGACGTAGAACTGGTTGTACCAGCGACGCAACTGGTAGACCGGGCCGTCCTCCTCCGTGAGGAGCGGATTCTCGATGCGGGACTTGTGCTTCCAGATCTCGATGTCCTGGGCGAACTGCTCCTCGAGACCGTCGGTGAACATCTTCGCCATCTCGGCGGCCTGCTCCTCGGACATGCCCTCGATCTTCTTGACGATCGTGCCGAACTGCAGCACGAACGAGTTGTTCGTGACCGGGTAGTGGCAGTTGATCAGCTTCGACTCGATGGTCGTGCCCTCGGAGACCGTGTAGATCGTATCGAGCATGAAGGACGGGCCGTAGTAGAAGGCGTCCGAGATCGTCTGCGCCTCCGGCAGATCCATCTGCACACCGGTCTTGATGTCGTCGCGCCCGTAGGAGCGCATGTGCTGGCCGGCGATGTGCCCGTCGAAGACGTTCTTGAAGTACTCGGGCATCTGGAAGTGCACGTAGAAGAAGTGCGCCATATCGACGACGTTGTCGACGATCTCACGGCAGTGCGATCCCTCGACGTGGATGGTCGTCCACGTCCAGTCGCTCCACTGCCCGTCCTCGTAGCCCTCGATCTCGGGGATCGCGAGCTCGGGAGTGGGCTCACTACCCTGCGGGCAGTGCCAGACGAACAGAACCCCGTTGCGCTCCATCGTCGTCCACGCCTTGGTACGGCCGAGCTTCGGCGTGCGGCGCGCGTACGGCACCGCTTCGCAACGGCCCTGGCCGTTCCAGCGCCAGTCGTGGAACGGGCACGCGATGGTGTCGCCCTTGATCTCGCCGCGCGCGAGGTTGCCGCCCATGTGCCGGCAGAAGGCGTCGAGCACGTGCAGCTTTCCTGCCGTGTCGGCGAAGACCACCAGGTCGGTGCCGAACACCTTGACCTGATGCGGCTTTCCGTCACGGAAGTTCTTGGCGAGGCCGATGCAGTGCCATCCGCGCGCGAAGCGGGTGGGGTTGGTACCGGGATCGATGTTGCGGATCTCGATCCGCTCCTGGGGGACGGTCATGGTTTCTCCTGGGCTGGCAAGGGGTGAAGGCGAACGGCGGTCACCGGGCTGAGGTGACTGCCTCCGTGGAAGCGAGAGGAGCGATGGCGGGGTCGACTCGGTGGCCGGTCCGGATCACCCCGTCGGACACCGCCTCGTCCACCGTGCGGTCGAGTGCCTCACAGCGCATCACGTAGGCACCAGGACCGCACGCGGCGGCGGCCGCGATCTCGCGGCATGCCTGCCTGGCCTCGTCGGACCACTGGATACTGGTATGAGCGGGGCTGTACTTCGCGACGAGCACGCGAGCGTCACAGGTGTGACAGGCGAGCGACTGCATTGTTTCCGGTTCCCTTCCTCGGATGAGTCGAGAGTAGGAACCGCGATGTGGGCGGCGACACAGCTTTTCAGCCCAGCGGGACAATCGCTCTTCGACCGATCTCCCGGCGACTGCGTCAACGTGGGAGTAGGCGGGGGATGCGGACACGGAACGTCGAGCCGAGGCCCTTCTCCGATTCCACTTCCACCTTCCCGCCGTGCGCTGCGACCAGCGCGGCGACGATCGACAGGCCCAGCCCGCTCCCCCCTGATGCGCGGGTGCGGGAGGCGTCGGCGCGGTAGAAGCGTTCGAAGACGCGCTCCCGGTCGTCGGGGTCGAGGCCCGGGCCGGTGTCGGCGACTTCCAAGACAGCATCGGTGTCCGCGGTGCCCACCCGCACCGTGACGTCGGCGTCGGGTGGGGTGTGGGTCAACGCGTTGGTGACGAGATTGCTCAACACCTGACGCAGACGGGCGTCGTCGCCGAGAACCTCAGGAGTTCCCGGGCCGTCGATGATGTCGAGGGTGATGGTTCGTTCGGGCGCGACGGCACGCGCGTTGTGCACCGCGTCGGCAGCGACCGCGAGCAGATCCACCGGGGAACGGTCGAGCGGTCGTTGTTCGTCGAGTCGCGCGAGCATCAGCAGGTCTTCGACGAGCAGGCCCATACGACGGGCTTCGCGTTCGATGCGTTCCATGAGCATGCCGGTGTCGGTGCTCGCCCCCTGTCGGTACAACTCGGCGAAGCCACGGATTGTGGTCAGTGGGGTGCGAAGTTCGTGGCTGGCGTCGGCGACGAAACGACGCATCTTCTCCTCCGAAAGACGGGCCGACTCCTCCGATGCTGCGGTGGCCGCGAAGGCGGACTCGATCCTGCCGAGCATCGCGTTGAAGGTCACCGATAAGCGGCCGATCTCCGTTCGGGGATCACCCTCGGGCACCCGCTCGCTGAGGTCGCCCTCGGCGATCGCGGCAGCGGTGCGCTCGACCTCGTCCAACGGACGCAGACTCATACGCACGACGACACCGCCGGCCACCGCCAGCGCGACCAGCACTACCGCACCGATCACCGTCTGCAGCACGACGAGCCTGTCCACCGTCTCCTCGGCCTCGGCCAGGCTCATGCCGACCGTGGTCACGACACCCGATGCATTCTCGGTGCTCATCACCCGCCAGTGCGGACCGTCGTCGCCCACGGATCCGACGGTGACGGGCCTGCCCGTCGGCTCCTCCGGCACATCCGGTGCGGTCGACTCGTCGTTGACGACGAACAACACCTGACCGTCGGCGTCGACGACCTGCACGTAGAAAGGGCTCGGTGGTCGCCGGGAGTTGGGGGCATCCAGCGGCGGCGTCGGTGGTGGCCTTTCGGGTCGCGCCCAGGTGCGTGCGGCCTCCTCGAGGTCGCGATCGACCCGCGACAGCAGGGAATTCTGCAGAGCCGAGGTGACCGCGACCCCGGACGCGAGCAGACCGATGCCGGCCAGGAGCACCAGGGCGGCCACCAGCGTCCAACGGAGTGGCAGCGCCCGCAGGCGGTTCATGTGCGGGGTTCCCGCATCACGTAACCCACCCCGCGAACGGTGTGGATGAGGGGGACGTCGCCGGTGTCGACCTTGCGTCGCAGATACGACACGTACGACTCGACCACCCCGACCTCACCGCCGAAGTCGTAGTTCCACACGTGCTCGAGGATGCGGGGCTTGCTGAGCACCGTGCCGGCGTTGAGCATGAGATACCGCAGCAGCGTGAACTCGGTCGGCGACAGCGACACGGGCTTGCCCGCCTTGAACACCTCGTGGGTGTCCTCGTCGAGTTCGAGGTCGGCGAAGGTGATGCGGGAACTGCGTTCGGCCTCGGACACCTTGCCGGCGCGGCGCAGGATCGTGCGCAACCGGGCGATGACCTCTTCGAGGCTGAACGGTTTGGTGACGTAGTCGTCGGCGCCGAGCGTCAGGCCCGCGACCTTGTCCTCCACCGCGTCCTTCGCGGTCAGGAACAGCACGGGCGCATCGATGCCGTCGGCGCGCAGGCGGCGCAGCATGCCCATGCCGTCCATGCCGGGCATCATCACGTCGAGGATCACCGCGTCGGGTCGGAAGCGACGCGCCTTGTCGAGTCCTTCGGCGCCGTTGCTCGCCGTCTCCACCTCGAAGCCCTGGAACTTCAGGCTCACGGACAGCAGTTCGACGATGCTCGGTTCGTCGTCGACGACGAGCACGCGCGCTTCGGGAATCCGGTCGGTCACGCATCGATTGTCGCGGGTGAGGCTGACGCTCCGCTCGAGGAAGCCTGGCAGTTTCCTGTGAGTCTCCCGATTGCCAGCAAACTGCCAGGAAACCTCCAAGGCTCCTCGAGGTGACGGGTGTGTGCTGTTCCGGTGAACAACGGCTTCCAACAGACCGCGAGCAAACTGCACGCGTTCAACCGGTACGAGATCAAGTACTTCGTCGACGAGATGAAGGTGCCCGACCTGCGGCGCGAGCTCGCCGCCCGGATGGACACCGATCCGTACTCACCGCACGGTGGATATCCGGTGACGTCGCTGTACTACGACACCGCGGATCTGCGGTTCTACTGGGAGAAGATCGAGGGCCTGAAGTTCCGCCGCAAGGTGCGCATGCGGCTGTACGGGGACCCGGCCGCGTGCACCGACGACACTCCCGTGCAGGTCGAGATCAAGCAGCGCGTCAACCGGGTGACGCAGAAGCGTCGCACCGCACTCCCCTACGGCGTCGCTCTGCGATGGCTGAACGGGCGCGAGGACATCGAGTGCGACGACTCGCAGCGACCGTTCGTCAACGAGGTCTCCGGCCTCGTGGGGAATCTGGATCTGCGACCGATCGTGACCACCGGCTATCTGCGCGAGGCATTCGTCGGACGCGATGCCGATCTCGGCCTGCGCGTGACGATCGACCACAAGGTGCACGGCCGCGACCGCGACTTCCACTTCGCGTCCGGCGCCGAGAACCGCTTCATCATCCCGCCGAAGCTGGCCATCGTGGAGCTCAAGGCCAACGAGCGGGTGCCCTACTGGGCGACGGATCTGACGGCGCGGCTGGACATGTCGGTGATCCGGGTGTCGAAGTACTGCCAGTCGGTCGAGGCGTTCGGGCTCGCACCCCGGTCCCGTTTCGGCGCACCGGAACTGGTGCTGCCGGACGGCTTCGACGCGCGGGTGCCCGCCGACTTCCTTTCCACCGAGCCGATTCCGGTTCGCTGAATTTCCCTTTTCCGAAACAAGGACGGATATGAATTTCGATTTCCAGGATCTCAGCGGCACGTTCACGACCTTCGACATCGTGGTGTCGCTGGCGTTGTCGTTCGTACTGTCGAGCGTGATCGCGTGGGTCTACCGCTACACGCACAAGAACGTCTCCTACAGCCAGTCCTACGTGCAGACGCTGGTGCTGGTCGGCATGGTCATCGCGCTCATCATGCTGGTGGTCGGATCGAACATCGCCCGGGCGTTCGCTCTCGTCGGCGCGTTGTCAGTGGTGCGATTCCGCAACGCCATCAAGGAAACCCGTGATGTCGGGTTCATCTTCCTGGTGATGGCCATCGGCATGACCACCGGTACCCGCTTCTACGTGCTCGCCATCGCGGCGACCGTCGCGATCTGCCTCGTGCTGCTCATCATGAACAAGTTCAACTGGTTCAAGCTCGACGTGCAGCGTCAGGTGGTCAAGGTGCAGGTGCCGCCGGAGCCCGCCTACACCGCCACCGTCGAGGACGTTCTCATCAAGCACTGCAGTGAATACGAGTTGGTGTCCACCGAATCCGTCCGCGCCGGCGCCCTGGTGGAGCTGTACTACACGGCTCAGCTGAAGAAAGGCACGAGCTCGAACGACCTGATCGCCGCTCTGAGCGCCGTCAACGCCGGCCAGCGGGTGAGCGTCCTGACCGGCTACGACCAGACCGACCTGTGATGACGGCACCGACCCCGCGGCGCCGTCTGCGGCACCGGATACCGACCTCGCTGCGTCGGCACTGGAAACTGCCGGTGGCGTTCATCGCGTTCGTCGCGATCGTGGCCACGGCCTTCGGAGCGGCACGCGTGCGGCCCTACATCACGGGTGACCCGACGATCATCTCCTCGGAGATCACCGAGAATGTCGCCGGCACAGTCGACCTGTTCGACACCTCCGTCACACACGAGTTGTCGCTCGAGATCGGCGACTCCGAGTACGACGACATGATCTCCGCATACGAGAAGGACGGCGACAAGGAGTGGGTGGTCGCCGATGTGGTCATCGACGGCACCCGCATCGACGACGTGGGTGTGCGCCTGAAGGGCAACTCGACGCTGCGCGGCCTGCAGGGCGAGGGTTTCGATCAGGCGCAGGGCCCGCCCGGGATGGAAGGCATGACGCAGGTGGACCCGGAGGATCCGACCTCACTGCCCTTGCTGATCCGTTTCGACAAGTACGTCGACGGTCGCGCGTATCAGGGCATGACCGAACTGTCGGTGCGGCCGGGCTCGCCGGTGATCAACGAGGCGATGGCGTTGTCGCTCACCGCCGAGACCGATCAGCCGACCCAGCGGTACGCGTACACGGTGTACTCGGTCAACGACAGCGCCACCGCGACGCGACTGGTGCTCGAGCATCCCGACGAGCAGTACGCCAACTCGCTGTTCGACTCCCCTGGCTATCTCTACAAGGCCGATGCGTCGTCGCGGTTCGAGTACGTCGGAGACGACCAGTCGGACTACGCCGACCAGTTCAAGGAGATCAATGCCGCCGATTCCGGGACGTTGCAACCGATCATCAGCTTCCTGAAGTGGATGGACTCGGCCGACAATGCCGAGTTCGACGCGCACCTGGCCGACTGGGTCGACGTCGAGTCCTTCGCCCGGTACGTCGCCACCCAGAACCTGCTCGTCAACTTCGATGACATGGCCGGACCGGGTCAGAACTACTACCTCTGGTACGACCTCGACACGAAGAAGCTGTCGGTGGTCTCGTGGGATCTGAACATGGCCATGCAGGGCGATACGTCCGCCGGCCCGGACGACTCCATCTCGATCATGGGCGGCATGGGACCGGGCGGCTCCGGAGGAAACACGGAGGGCGCACCCGAGCCACCGGCGATGCAGCAGGGCGACGCACCGTCCATGCGGCTCGGGCGCGGTGGTCCTCCGCAGGGCATGCCGGGCGACGCGCCACCGGAGGGGATGCCCCAGGGCATGCCACCGGGAATGCCGGGAGGTGACGGGGAAGGTCGGGGCCCGATGGGTGGCAACACACTGAAGACCCGTTTCCTCGACTCCGACGCCTTCACGGAGATCTACCACCAGGCGTACCAGGAGTTGTCCGAGCAGATCTACGGCAGCGGTCTGGCGCTCGAGGTCCTCGACGAGGTGGCGGCGTCGGTGCCGACCTCCGATGGACTCACGGCCGAGGCGCTGCAGGAGAGCGTCGACTCGATGCGCTCGTGGATCGAAGAACGTGCGCAGGCACAGCTTCAGTGGATTCAGCCCCGCTGAGCGGGGTCGGATCCACCGAAGTTACGGATACTGTCTGGCCATGACTTCCGAAGAGATCCTGCTCGTCGAGCAGCGCGATTCCGTCCGCATCCTCACCTTCAACCGCCCGGAGGCGCGGAATGCGCTGAGCTCGGCGCTCATCGATGCCCTGCGCACCGAGATCGCCGCCGCAGAGGTGGACGACGAGACGCACGTCGTGGTCCTCACCGGTACCGACCCGGCCTTCTGCGCCGGACTCGACCTGCAGGAACTCGGGGAGAGCGGAGGCAACCTGTCGCTGGTGTCGGGCGGCGACCTC
Organism: Rhodococcus sp. AB351; assembly: GCF_049538275.1. Classification (NCBI taxonomy): domain Bacteria; kingdom Bacillati; phylum Actinomycetota; class Actinomycetes; order Mycobacteriales; family Nocardiaceae; genus Rhodococcus; species Rhodococcus sp. AB351. Next base: position 661,825 of record NZ_JBMVFW010000001.1, on the reverse strand, counting down.
CCCATCGGTCATCCGTGGAAGCCCATCTCCAAGCCGATCATCGGTGCGGTGAACGGTGCCGCCATCACCGGTGGCCTCGAGATGGCGCTCGCCTGCGACTTCCTCATCGCGTCCGAGCGCGCCCGCTTCGCCGACACCCACGCGCGAGTCGGCGTCCTGCCGGGTTGGGGACTCACCCAGCGCCTGCCCGCGGCGGTGGGTCCGGGCTTCGCGCGTCGCATGAGCCTGTCCGGCAACTTCGTAGGTGCCGAGGAGGCGCTGCGTGCGGGTCTGGTGACGCAGGTCGTCGCGCATGACGAACTGCTCGGCACGGCCGTGGAGGTCGCGCGGACGATCGCCGGCAACGACCAATCCGGTATGCGGGCGTTGCTCGCGTCGTACCGCCGGGCCGAGGAGCATGTCGTCGAACCGGCCCTACGGGTGGAGCAGCAGACCTCGGAAGAGTGGATGCGGGAGTTCTCGCCGTCGCGGGTCGCCGAGCGACGGGCTGCGGTGATCGAACGCGGAAAGTCCCAGAACGCCGTGAATCCCAAGTCCTGAAACGCCCATGATCAAAGAGCATTTCGGTCTAATCGGACACTTTTATCACAGATATATAACAACTAGTGACGGCAGGTAACAGGCTTTGAGGCCTTCGCGAAGTATGGGACGGAAGTGAATCGATCTTGCGGATCCATTCACTTCCCGCGCCCGTTCGCGGGCGTGCCCATCCACAACAACATGGAGGTATTCCTATGCTGCTCGGATCTCTCGCACTGACCCTCGGTGGACTGCTCGCCGCCCTCGGCATCATTCTCTGACAGCCGGACCGATCGACTCCGCGCCCGCACCACCCCCTGCGTGCGGGCGCGGTTCGGTCCATTCGGACGGATCCACTTCCGGAGTCCGGAAAACTGTTTCCTCGTCACACTTTTCGGACATCTTCTTCTCGAGTTCGTCCTTCTCGCGCTGCGCCATCTCGGGGTCGACGTCCTCACCCGGGACGGGTCCGGGATCTGTAGCCGGCGCGCGCTGACCGGGATCGGCCGCGTCGATCTCGTTGGAGCCGGTGTGCTTGATCGGGAGAAACGGTTCCATGCTTGCCATGGATACGGATTCCCGACACCGATGCGCGCAAACAACTACGCCGGCAACGGAATGTTCTGTAGCCGCAGTTGACCACGAGCGAGGACCTTGCCGGTCTCGGTGTCAGTGATGATCACCAGCCACAGCTGCTGAGTCCTCCCCTGCTGCAACGGTTCTGCCGTGACCGACGCGCGGCATCCCGTCGTCGAACGCAGGAAGTGGCTTCCTCGACGACGAAGCCGCTCGCCTCGACGAATCGGCTCGGCGGCTTCTGCCCGTAGTCCTCGATCGTCGGACGAGCCTCGGTAGTTCCGGTCATCGCCCTGCTCCAGTGGGGGGGACAATTACTGTGCAGATCCCGACGGCCCGTCACTGCTCATCGAACACCGCGACTGTGGCGCTTCGGTCGAAGCGGTCGTGCAGTGCGCCCACGGCCACGGTCCGCTGAGGCCGAGCGAATCGCAGACCCGACCCGGCCCGACCGCGCGAAAACTCCCCGAGGGCACGAAGACATAACGAAATGAATTTTCGATCCTCGGCGGTGTTTGGCGCCGAGGCCACGGGTACTCCTGGCTCAGCGTCCCGGTGCGGACGCAGTCCGGATAACCGAACGACAGGAGGAACACATATGCACTTTGGATCTCTTGCGCTCCTCGGCGGACTGCCCGCGAAACCGGGCATCGCCCACTGAGCCAGCGCACGCCGCGTCCGCATCCATCAAGGGTGCGGACGCGGTCGTATGTGCGATGAATTTTGCGGGCACCGCGAGTCGGTATGGTCACCGACCCCGAAGGAGCCGACATGCCCGAACCCGTCACCCGCACGATCGACGTCCCCGGCGCGACTCTCGTCTACGACGTCCGCACCGCCCCCGGCGACACCACTCCTCTTCTGCTCGCCGGATCCCCGATGGACGCGAGCGGCTTCACCAGCCTCGTCTCCTACCTCGACGACCGGACGGTGATCACCTACGACCCGCGCGGCACGGGTCGCGGCACGCGCACCGACACGTCGATGCAGTCCACCCCGGCCCTGCACGCCGACGACCTGCACCGGATCCTCGCCGAGCTCGATCTCGGTCCCGTCGACGTCTTCGCCAGCAGCGGCGGCGCGGTCAACGCGCTCGAACTCGTCTCGCGGCATCCCGAGCAGGTGCGCACGCTGGTCGCGCACGAACCGCCGATCGTCGAGTTGTTGCCTGATCGCATCGGGGCCGAAGCGGTGCGCGACGACATCCGCGACACCTATCAGCGCAGCGGCCTCGGGCCGGCCATGGCGAAGTTCATCGCACTGGTCAGCTATGAAGGTGAGCTGACCTCCGACTATCTCGACCGGCCTGCTCCGAACCCGTCCGACTTCGGCCTGCCCACCGAGGACGACGGGACCCGCGACGACGTGCTGCTGGGCCAGAACTGGATGTCGTGCACGGGCTACCACCCCGATCTCGACGCTCTGGCGAACGCGTCCACGCACATCGTCGTCGCAGGTGGTCGCGAATCGGTACGCCAGCTGTGCGGCCGCGCCTCGGCAGCGCTCGCCGAGCGACTCGGCACCACTCCGACGCTGTTCCCCGGCGATCACGGTGGCTTCATGGGAGCCGCCGAGGGCATGCCCGGCGATCCGGAAGCGTTCGCCGCCGTGCTCCGCGACGTGCTCCAACCGAGCCGCGTGTAATCCGTCCGATCCGCTCCCGCGCGCGTCGCGGTTCCCGCTTTCCGGAGGTCACCATGACCGAACCGCATTCCAGCCGTCCACCCGTGGTCGACCTCGCGGCCTGGCAGGCCGCGCGCGACGAACTCCTCGTTCGGGAGAAGGCCCACACGAAGGAGGGCGATGCCATCGCCGCGGCCCGCCGACGACTCCCGATGGTGGAGTTCGACGGAACGGTCGAGGTGGTCGGGCCCGACGGCCCGGTCCCCTTCCTCGACCTCTTCCAGGGCCGCAACGAACTCGTCGTCTACAAGCACATGTGGTACGACGGCGCGCCTCCGCAGGGACAGTGCGAGGGGTGCACGACCACGGCCTGGCACGTCCGCGATGCCGTCTACCTCAATGCTCGCGGAGTGTCGCTCGCGTTCGTCACCACTGGTCCGTGGGAGGAGGTGGCGGCGTTCGTCGAGTTCATGGGATACACCCAGCCCTGGTATTCGGTGCGCGACGTCGCCGAACCCGTGGGCGGAGCGATGGGTTATCTCACCTCCTATCTCCGCGACGGTGACCGGACCTTCCTCACCTACTCCATGACGGGTCGCGGCACCGAAAGGGCCAACAGCTCGGCCGGCCTGCTCGACATGACCCCGTACGGACGCGGCGAGAGGTGGGAGGACAAACCCGAGGGGTGGCCGGAGGGAGACGACCCGTGCTGGTTCTGGCGCGCCGATGCCGACGGCAACGCGACATGGGATGAGACGAGCCGCCCGGTGCCGCAGTGGACCCGGCCCGGTGCGACTCCCGTCGAGACCCTCGGAAGGAAGAGCGACTGGCACTGATCACACCGACGGCGCCGCGCGCCTACCGTGGAACGAGGTGTTCCCGACGAAGGAGTGTGCGTGGCGGAATCGTCCGGGTCGAATCGTCCCGAGTCCGAATGGAACGGCCGGGATTGGTACGTGAACTTCGGTGAGCGCAGCCCGTCACGGAACTGGGACGACGGCCGCCGCTACGGTTTCCTCGCCGCCGGTGGCGGCCGCTGGTATTCGGATTCCTTGCAGGAGTTGCCTGTCGGTGGCCGCGTCTTCGTCTACATCCCGAAGAACGGGTACGTCGGCATCGGCGTCGTGACCGGGCCGGCGGCACCGGCCGACGAGGCGACGCTCGTCGTCGACGGCCGGCCGGTCCCGTTCCGCAGCCTCGAGCTGAAGGCGCCGTATGTCCACGAGAGCGAGGGCACGGACCCGCACGAGGACCACCGCGAGTGGATCGTGCCGGTGCAGTGGACGCACACCGTCGCGCGCGAGGATGCCTTCCGCATCCCGGGGCTGTTCGCGAACCAGAACTCTGCGTGCCGTCTGCGTCATCGCTTCACCGTCGACACCGTGACGTCGTTCTTCGAGAACAATCCGGATGAGTGACGGCAGAATCTCTTTCGCACGATCACTCCGTGTCGCGCAGCGCGCTCCTGCGTTCGACGCGGCGCCGATCGGCCAGGTGGGCGTCGCGCAGCACTTCGAGCAGACGCGGCGTGGCCCGCTCGCCGGGTTCGACGACCGCGACCCACCCCAGTGAACCGTAGAGCGGGTGTGGCATGAACACGTCGGCCTCGGCGAAGTCGATCGTCGAGGGGTCGACGGACCGGGGCGGGTAGCCGAGCAGTTCGATGAACAGCTGCGACCCCGCATGCACGTTCACTCGCCATCGGCCCGGTTCGTCGAGGCGTGAATCCTCGTCGTCCGGATAGTTCTTCGTCACGATCGTCGCGTAGGGCTGCCGGTTGTGCGGGACCTCTCCGTCCGAGGTGTAGTAGAAGAAGTGATCGCCCCACGAGATCTCGGGATGCCCACTCCCCTCCTGTGGTGCGAGCTCGAGGACACCGTCGAAACTCCTGATCTCTGCGAGGATCTGTTCCATCGTCATACTTCGAGTGTCGCCTTGAAGTGCGTATGGAGGGTTCGGCTGTGGAGCACACGATGACGACGGGGCGCCTGGCCGCAGCCGTCGGATACTCCGTGCAGCAGGTGCGCGACCTCGAACGTCTCGGGGTGATCCCTCCTGCCGTACGAATGCCCAACGGCTATCGCAGATTCGGACCCGAACACGTCGCGGCTCTGCGTGCGTACCGCGCACTGGCTGTCGCGGTCGGGCCCGTGGAGGCGCGCAGTGTCATGCACGATGTGCAGACACTCCCCTACGACGAGGCGCTCGCTCGTGTCGTCGAACTCCACAGTGGGCTCGCGCGTGCACGCGACGAGAGTCTCGCCGCGCTCCGCGCACTCGACACCATCGTCGACGAGGCCGCCCACGACGCGCCTCCGCTGCCCCGCGACGCCATGAGCATCACCGAGCTGGCGACGGCGATCGGGGTGCGGTCGTCCACGCTGAGGTTCTGGGAGAAGGAGGGATTGGTCGCGCCCGAACGGACCGACCGCAACAGTATTCGGAGCTACTCACCCGCCGCGGCGCGGGATGCGCGGATCGTCGCCGCACTACGCGCGGGTGGCTACCGGATCCCGGCGGTCCGGGCGGTGATGGCAGCGATCGGAACCGACGACGACACCGACACCGCTCGGGATGCACTCCACGAGCGACTACGCACCATCGCCGTGCAATCCGAAGTGTTGCTGCGGGCCGGTGCAGACATCGCGAACCTGATCGGGAACGGGACTCCGCGCTCGCCTAACTCGAGTCCGACGAGTGCAACCGCCACGGCACACTCGTCACCATCACCCCGGGCTGGAACAGCAGACGACTCTTGAGCCGCAGCGCGCTCTGATTGTGGAGCAGATTCTCCCACCAGTGCCCCACGACGTACTCGGGGATGAAGACGGTGACCACGTCGCGCGGTGAGTTGCCCCGCACCCGCCTGACGTAATCGAGCACCGGTCGCGTGATCTCCCGATACGGCGACTCCAGCACCTTCAACGGAATCGTGATGTCACTGGCCTCCCATTCGTGCACGAGAGCACGGGTGTCCTCCTCGTCGACGTCGACGGTGATCGCCTCGAGGGTGTCGGGATGGGTGGCCGAGGCGTACGCGAGCGCCCGGCGTGTCGGATGGTGCAGCTTGGCCACGAGCACGATCGAATACGTGCGGCTGGGCAGCAGACCGTCCCATTTGCCGATGTCGAGTTCGGACGCCACGCGTCGGTAGTGATGGTTGACGGCCCGCATCGTCACGAAGACGGTCATCATGGCGAGGATCGCTATCCATGCGCCGGCTACGAATTTCGTGATGAGCACGATGATCAGGACTGTCCCCGTCATCGCCAGGCCGACACCGTTGACGACGCGCGAGCGTTGCATCCTCCGCCGGTGACGGGTGTCCGTCTCGGTCGCCAACAGTCGGGTCCAGTGGCGCACCATGCCGGTCTGACTCAACGTGAAGGAGACGAACACCCCGACGATGTAGAGCTGGATGAGATGGGTGACCTCGGCATCGAACAGCCAGACGAACACGATGGCTGCGAGGGCCAGGAAGACGATGCCGTTGCTGAACGCGAGCCGGTCACCTCGGGTGCGCAGCTGCGTCGGCAGGTGTTTGTCCTGCGCGAGCACCGAGGCGAGAACCGGGAAACCGTTGAACGCGGTGTTGGCGGCAAGGACGAGGATCAACGCGGTCACAGCAGTCACCAGGTAGAAGCCGAGCGGGAAGCCGGCGAAGACCGTCTCGGCAACCTGTGCGACCAGCGTCTTCTGGTGGTATCCCTCCGGCGCCCCGAGCAGTTGCGTCGCGGGGTCTGCGGCGACGACGACGCCCAGTCGCTCGGCGAGCACGATGATGCCCATGAGCAGCGTGATCGCGATGGCGCCCAGCATGAGCAGGGTGGTGGCGGCGTTGTGCGATTTCGGTTTCCGGAAGGCCGGCACCCCGTTGCTGATGGCCTCTACTCCTGTCAGTGCCGCACACCCCGACGAGAACGCGCGGGCAAGAAGGAATGCGAAAGCCAGTCCGGTCAGGTGGGATTGTTCGGCGACGAGTTCGTAGTGCGACGACTCGGCGCGCAGAGGGGCGTCGAACACGACGAGACGTACGAAACCCCAGACCAGCATCACCCCGATGCAGAACATGAAGGCGTAGGTGGGGATGGCGAAAGCCGTGCCCGCTTCGCGGAGTCCCCGCAGGTTCACTGCGGTGAGAAGGGTGATCGCGGCGATCGCGAACAGCACCTTGTGGTGTTCGACGAAGGGGATCGCCGACCCGATGTTCTGGGCGGCCGACGAGATCGACACGGCGACCGTCAGCACGTAGTCGACGATCAACGCGCTGCCCACTGTCAGGCCGGCCATCGCACCGAGGTTCTTCGTCGCCACTTCGTAGTCGCCGCCCCCGGAGGGGTAGGCATGCACGTTCTGCCGGTAGCTCGCGACCACCACGACCAGGACGACGGCGACGGCGAGACCGATCCAGCCGGAGAACGCGTAGGCGGACAGGCCCGCCACCGACAGCACGAGGAAGATCTCCTCCGGCGCATAGGCGACGGACGACAGGGCGTCGGACGCGAACACCGGCAGGGCCACGCGTTTCGGCAACAGGGTGTGGCCGAGAGTGTCGCTGCGCAGCGGTCTTCCCAGCAGCACTCGTTTGGTGACGTTGTCACGGCCCTTGTGGATGGTTACGGCCACGACCATCGACTCCTGTCCGGCGCATACCCGCGCACGCAGAAGCGAACGGTACGCTTGAATTACGACGCTCGCCATAGGTGCAGATCGGGCAAATTCACCCCGTCGATCACCCCTCGATGAAGTTGGCAGGTGAAAGAATCGCGGGTAGCGTGGAGTCGTTGTTGCTCCTCGCAACAAAGCGTGCCGTGTCTCCTCCCCTTTGACATGGCACGGACGGACCCCGTCGGCCCCTCCCCTCGTTAAGCCGACGGGGTTCTCTCATTGGTTCCCGCCCGTGCCGGGGTTCACACGTTTTCGTACAGAACGGTCCGTTTTACGGATTTTGCGGCGATCCCGTACAGCGGCAGCAGAACTTGACTCGTTCACCATGCGCGCGGTCGACTATTTTCCTTCACCACGCTCACGATCCGGAGAACCCTGATGACCGATTCCATCCTCGAGCTCTACGTCAACGACGGATTGTCCGACGAGGAAATCGATCAGCAGAGGGCCGCCTACGGGCCGCTCACCGAGGACGTGCGCGAACTGATCCGGCTCGCACTGCAGACCCGCGTGGATGCCGACGACGTCGCGCGGGCGCGGGAACATCTCGCAGCTGCGCGCGAGATCCTCGAACGCGACCGGGAGGACGGTCCGTACGGCACCCGGTTCAACGATTCGGGCCGATTCCGCAATTGGGGCAATGCCGCAATAGGCCTGCGCAACGCCATCGCGCCGATCGGTGACATCCACGAGGACGACGACGGTCGCGTGTGGACGGACATCCACCTCGGTCCCGTCTACGAGGGGCCGGCCGGGCACGTGCACGGCGGAGTCTCCGCGCTGCTGCTCGACCAGATCCTCGGCGACGCCGCGCGCATCTCGGGATATCCAGGGATGACGGGCACGCTCACCATCCGCTACCGCAAGCGCACGCCCCTCGGCGCTCTGCGCGTGGAGGCGAAACTCGACCGTGTCGAAGGACGTAAGGCGTTCGTCGTCGGGCACATCGCCGACCCGGAGGGGATCTGCGTGGAAGCGGAAGGCATCTTCATCGCCCCGGTGTGGATGGTGCAGCAGCGCGACTCGTTCGCGGAGACACCGAGGCCCGAATAGGCTCACAACCGAGAAGTGAGGCTCACAACGCCCATGGTCGACCATCAGGGTTGCGAGCCTCACCTGTGCGTTGTGAACCTCCGAACGACGTAACCCTTCCGTCGTCGACCACAGAATGGCAATATCACTCTCATGAGCGAGAATGGCATTTCCGCAAGTCAGCGGCCGTCGGTGACGATGAGCCGGTACACCTTCACCGCCGACTTCGGCCTGACGTCGCTCCAGCTGAGCAAGGAACGCGCGGTCATGCGCGCCGACCTGCACGACAAGCTGCGCAACGACGCCAGCGCCGCAGCACTCGGGGTGCTCACCACCGTGGTGGACATCGTCACGTCCACCCCACCACTCGCCGTGTGCAGCCCGGACTGGGTCGCGACCCAGGACCTCTCCATCCACACGGCCGAACCACTCACCGAGGGGCCGGTCGTCGTCGACACCCGCCTGGTGCGCGTCGGCAAGAAGACCGTGCACGTCGCCGCGGAGATCTTCGACGGGTGCGGCATCACCGACATGGGCGAGCTCGTCGCCGCCCTCGACGACGACAGGCTACGACCGGCGGGGCGCGGTCTCGTCACCTTCGTGCGACTTCCTCGCACCGCTGCAGCCGGTTCGGACTACTACAACCCCGGCGAGTGGGTGGGCACCATCCGCGAATATCCCAGCGAGCACGTCGAGGGATCGATCTACTCCCGATTGGGGATGCGCACCCTCGACGCACACACCGGGGCACTCGAACTCGATCTCACTCCGTTCGTGGCCAACATGATCGGCACCATCCAGGGTGGCGCCCAGGCGCTGCTCGCCGAGCACGCGGCGCACACCGTCCTCCCGGGTTTCGTGGCCACCGATATCCAGGCCCACTACCTGTCGCAGGTGAAGGTGGGGCCGGCGCGGTCGCACGTCACGGTGGTCCGTGAGACGAAGGACCATGCGGTCGTCGACGTCCGCCTCGTGGACGCCGGAGCCGACGATCAGGTGCTCGCCCTGACGACGGTCACCCTGCAACGCCTGAGCTGATACCCATGTTGCGAGAGTCACGACTTGCGACTCGGTGGGCCCGACTCCTCCGCCAGTACAGTTGATCGATATCCGGCAGGAGCGAGAGGAGTCGACCGTGCAGAATGCCGTGTTCTACTCGCTCGTCGCGATGTGCTCGTTGTTCGCCGCGTCGACGTGGTGCCTCTCTCGCCCTCATCTGCTGTCGAGCGCGGCAGCGCTCGTGGCCTCCGGACTCTGGGTGCTGATGAACGGGCCTCTCGAGGGGCGCGTGCTGTACTCGGTGACGCCGAACCACGGATTGACCGAGGCCGACCTGCTCTCGGGAGTCGGCGTGTGCATCGCAGCCTGGGGTTTCTGGACGACGCGGAATCGTCGGCGCCGTCGGCGTTCGCAGCGGCAGACGTCGTACCGCAGGCATCCCGACGGGTCCCGAGCCATGCCGACCCCCGTCTTTCCGGCGGGAAGCGACGTCGAAGCGGGCCCCATCCGCCGCAAAGCAGGATGAACGTCCCGGTTCGACGCCGAGAAGATTTCTCAGGTCTCGTTTCAGTATCGGCTCTGGACGAGTGCCCAACTCTCACCTAAGCTCCAAAGCGGCCACGGCGTAGGTGGCCGTGTCTCCCTAGAGTCCTCCCCGACACAGGAGATACAGCGCGAGGCCCCGCCGGCTCCTCCCCTCGAATCGCCGGCGGGGCCCTTCCCTGTCGGCCTCCCCGACGTCAGGGGCAGATCGAATGGTAATCGGGTCCCGATGTCCGGTTCGTCCTGCGTTCGGACAAAACACTGGGTAACCCTTGTGACCTTCGTCTCTGCTGCGCTGTTCAGAGCATAGAGCAATTTGCTCACCCGCGTGCATAGATCTTTTTCGAGTTCACCCGAAAGATCAACTCGCAGAGTCCTTTTTGTCGCTTTCGCGCGGTCCGCATTCTTCCGTCAGGCACGGTCCGTCAGCTCGGTGTGCCCGGCCTGACGAGCACAGTGCGCGCAGCAGTAGACGGCATCCGTCGACTCCACGCCGTGCCCGAGGATGCAGCAGTGGCAGTGGGCGCACTGCGGTGCCATCGCGGTGATCGCGCACTCGAAACTGTCGAAGGTGACCGAGACATCCCCACGCGTGAGGGTGAAGGCCTTGTCGTAGTCGTTGCCGCACGTGTCGCAGGTGGCCATGACTCTCCTCCTCGGCGTCGCGACCGGACGGTGTCCGGTCTCCTTCCGGTCGGGTACCCGCAACCGCCGGAACACACGAGCCCGCCCGCACCGATTCGGTGCGGGCGGGCTCGTGGACGAGGGATCTATACCGGTTCGGGTTCCTTCGCTTCGTGCTTCGCAGCTTCCTGCTGCGCGGCCTCGAGCTTCAGGCGCTGTCCGAGCACCGACTTGCGGCGGCCGTAGACGAAGTAGATCGCCACGCCCAGGACCATCCAGACCGCGAATCGGATCCACGTCTCGACCGAGAGGTTGAGCATGAGCCAACCGCAGGCGAGCACCGCGAGGATCGGGACCAGCGGCACGAACGGCACTCGGAATCCGCGGGGCAGGTCGGGGCGGGTACGACGGAGCACCATCACGCCGACGCAGACCAGGACGAAGGCGAACAGGGTGCCGATGTTGACCATCTCCTCGAGCACACCCATCGGGAACACCGCGGCGAGGACGGCCACGACACCACCGACCATCAGGGTGATGCGCACGGGCACACCCTTGTGGTTCGTGACGGCGAGCTTGCGGGTGACGAGTCCGTCGCGGGACATCGCGAACAGCACGCGGGTCTGGCCGAGCATCATCACCATCACGACGGTGGTGAGGCCGGCGAGACCGCCGATGTTGATGGCCATCTGCGCCCAGGTGACGCCGTGCGCCTCGAACGCCGTGGCCAGCGTGGCGCTGCCGTCGCCGACCAGTTCGCTGCCGGTGCGCAGGTCGGTGTACCTCACCATGCCGGTGAGCACGAGGGTGACGCCGACGTAGAGGACGGTGACGATCGCCAGCGAACCGAAGATGCCGCGGGGCAGTGCCTTCTGCGGGTTCTTGGTCTCCTCGGCGGTGGTGGCGACGACGTCGAAGCCGATGAAGGCGAAGAAGACCAGGCTCGCCGCGGCGAGGAGGCCGTACCAGCCGTAGGTGCTACCACCCGCGCCGGTGAGGGCCGAGAACAGCGACTGGTGCATGCCGGCTGCGGCGCTCTGCGTCTCCTCGGCCGGCGGGACGTACGGGGAGTAGTTGGACTTGTCGATGTAGAAGATGCCGACGACGATGACGAGCAGGACCACCGCGACCTTGATGGCGGTGACGACGGCGGAAACCCGCGACGAGACCTTGGTGCCGATCGCGAGGATGATCGTGATGGCGCCGACGATGAGCAGCGACCCCCAGTCGACCGTGATCGGTCCGAGGTCGATCGACGCGTCCCCGCCGAACATGCCCCCGAGATACATCGACCATCCCTTGGCGACGACCGCGGAGGCGAGGGCGAACTCGAGGATCAGATCCCATCCGATGATCCAGGCGACGAATTCACCGAAGGTGGCATAGGAGAAGGTGTAGGCGCTGCCGGCGACCGGTACCGCGGAGGCGAACTCCGCGTAACACAGTGCGGCGAGACCGCACGCGATCGCGGCGAGGACGAACGCCAGCGAGATGGACGGTCCGGCGAGATTACCGGCGGTGCGGGCGGTGAGGGTGAAGATTCCGGCTCCGACCACGACGGCGACGCCGAACACGGTCAGATCCTTGGCGGTCAGTTCTCGTCGTAGCCGCGAACCGGGTTCATCGGTATCCGCGATCGACTGTTCGACGGATTTGGTCCGCCAGATGCCGACTCCGGGCATTGTGTGCTCCTCGGGGTGATTGCGGCGCCCGCCACGCCCGGTCCGGGCGAGGGGTAGGCATGTCGCTCACTTCGCGCGCATTACGTTGCAGCAAGCCGTGTTTGCGTGAGCATTTGATGCAGCAATCATGGCACTGGCTCGTGAAGTGTCAATATCTTTCTGATCAGTTGAGCATTATGCTCGAGTGGTGACGCGCATCACAACGGAAAGGGTGTCATCGTGTTCAGTCTCGACCGGCTCGACGCAGCTCTCCTCGGAGAGCTCACGCGCAACCCCCGGGCAGGAATCGTCGACCTGTCGGCGAAGCTCGGCGTCGCCCGCAACACCGTGCAGTCGCGCATCAGGAAACTCGAGGAGTCCGGCGCCGTCACCGGATACCGACCGGTCGTCGACCTGCCGAAGCTGGGCGTGCCGCTGCAGGCGTTCATCGGCGCCGAGCTCGTCCAGGCGCGGATGGGGCATGTGATCGCCCAATTGGGCCGATTCCCAGAGGTATTGGAGGTCCACGCGACAACGGGCCGGGAGGATCTCCTGATCCGGATGGCGGCGCAGTCCCAGGAGGACCTCCTGCTGGTCCTCGAACGGCTCCACGCCATCGAGGGCGTCGCGCACACCACCACGACGCTCGCGCTCACCACACCGATCGAGTACCGGACGCAGCCGCTCGTCGAGCACATCACCCGCGATGCTGGGCACGGCCGGTCGTCGTCGGCCGGAAGCTCCTGAGAACACGAGAAGGGGAGGCACCTCGCGGTGCCTCCCCTTGTTCCCCTGTGCGGATCAGTTTCCCTGTGCGGACCAGTTCCCTTGTGCGGATCAGACGGTATCGATGCGCCGCTCGGCGATGCGGTTGGCGGCCGCGCCCGGCGTGACGCCGAGAGTGCTCGAGACGTCGAAGATCTCGGCGGTGCGGTCGAAGATCGACTCCACCCGCTCGCGGACGACGTCGGCGGCGGATCCGTCGACCTCACCGGCGACCTGGATCAGTCCGCCCGCGTTCGCGACATAGTCGGGCACCCAGACGATTCCGCGCTTGCCCAGCAGTCCCTCCACCTCGGGCTGCGCGAGCTGGTTGTTGGCCGCACCGCACACGAGACGTGCGTCGAGGTGGGCAGCGGTGGTCGAGGTCAACGTGCCGCCGAGGGCGCACGGGGCGTAGACGTCGGCGGACGAGGCGACGACGTTGTCGGTGACCTGCGCCGGGAACTCGTCGACCACGCGGGCGATCGCCGCGGGGTTCACGTCGGAGACGATCACCTCGGCACCGTCGGCGACGAGCAGCTTCACCAGCTCGTATCCGACCTTGCCGAGACCCTCGACACCGACCGTGCGACCCGCGAGAGTCGTTTGTCCCCAGACGGTCCGGGCGCCGGCACGCATGGCCTGGAAGACACCGAGCGCGGTCAGCGGCGAGCTGTCGCCGGAGCCGCCGGCGGCGACGGTGCGCCCCACGGCGTGGGCGGTGTGCCGGCCCACCACGTCGAGGTCCTCCGCGCGGGTTCCCACGTCGGCGGCGGTGATGTAGCGACCACCGAGCGACTCGACGAATCGTCCGTAGGCGGCGAGCAGTTCGTCGTTCTTGTCCGTCTTCGGATCACCGATGATGACGGCCTTGCCGCCACCGAGGTTCACACCCGACACCGCGGCCTTGTAGGTCATGCCCCACGACAGTCGCAGCACGTCCTCGAGCGCCGACATCTCGTCCGCATAGGGGTAGAAGCGGGTGCCACCGAGGGCGGGTCCGAGTGCGGTGGAGTGGATCGCGACGATGGCGCGCAATCCGGTGGCCGCGTCGTGGTGGAAGACGACCTGCTCGTGCGGGCGGTCGGTCAGGCGGGCCGAGCGGCCGAACACTCCGTCGGACGTGGTGAACTCGGGGAGGTCGAGGGCAGAGGTGGTCATCGGTGGGTTCCTTTGCAGCAGAGGGTGTTCGTGCGTCAGAAGTCGGTGTCGGCTCAGAAGTCGGTGTCGATGCCGAGCTCGGCGAGGCGGGCCCGGTACTGCTCGACGGAGCGGAGCTTGACGTCCTCGTAGCCGCGCACCATGTCGGGCAGGGCCGCGATCTCGACGGCGCGGTCGTAGGAGTCGACATTCAGGTCGGCGGCGAGTCGCTGGACCGTGTCGGTGTAGTGGGCGAGCAGAGCACGCTCGACGCGGCGGACATGGGCGTAGCCGAAGGGATCGAGCTTCGTGCCACGCAGACGCTTCGCCTTGGCCAGAGCCTTCAGCGCGACATGCGATTTCGGTCCGAAGCCGACCTTCTTCTCACGGCCGAGTGCGCGCAGCGCCGGCGGGTGCAGGCGGTAGGTGAGCTTGTGGCCACCGGGAACCTGGCCCTGCACCTCGTCGAGGAAGGCCGGGTCGACGAGCATGCGGGCGACCTCGTACTCGTCCTTGTAGGCGGTGAACTTGAACAACCCGCGGGCGACGGCCTCGCTGAAGTCCGTGCGGTTCGTGACGCGACGCTCGGCCTCCCAGGCTGCCTGCACCTGCCCGATGTAGCGGGCGGCGAGGGCTTCGCTCTGGAAATCGATCAGCGACGCGGCGCGGATCCGCACGAGCCGCTCGACCTCACCGGTGAAGGTGGTGCCGGCGAACAGACGCTCGGGTGCGACGGTGGCGGCGCGCTCGGTGCGGGCCGGTTCGGTCGCGGCGGCGAAGGCCGCGGGATCCGCGACGGCCACCCGGCCCCAGCGGAAGGCGGCGATGTTGGTCGCGACGGCCACCCCGTTGATCTCGATGGCCTCCTCGATGGCGTCGGCGGGGATCTCGAGTCCGCCGAGCTGGTGGGCGGCGCCCACGACGAGGAAGTTCGCAGCCGAGGTCTCGCCGAACAGCGCCTGGGCTGCGGCGAGGGCGTCGAACGAGACGGTCGTGCGGGTCGCGGTGTCGAGGCGCGCGAGCAGGTCCTGCTCGTCGGGGTGCCGGACCGAGCGGTCGTAGACCATGTCGCCGGTGGGGACGCGGCTCGTCGACGCGACCGCCACGGTCTCCTCACGGTTCGCGTAGGCGAGGTTCTTCGGCTCGGTCGCGGTGAGCAGGTCGAGCGCGAGCAGAGCGGTGGCACCGCCCGGGCCGACGCGGTTGCCGGGCTCGAGTCCGTCGGCGGCGAAGCGCAGGTGGGAGACCACCGGGCCGGCCTTCTGGCTCATGCCGATCTGGTCGAGCGACTCGACCTCGAATCCGGCGCGCAGCGCGGCCGTGGCGAGCACCTGGTTGACGGTGACGATGCCGGTGCCGCCGATGCCCGCGAGGAAGACGTTGCGGGTGCCCTTCGGGGTGTCGATGGCGGCGTCCGGGATGCGCGGCGGGGTCGGAGCCTTGCGGCGCTTCGGCTTCTCCGGCGACGTCTCGACGGTCACGAAGGACGGGCAGTCGCCGTCGAGGCACGAGTAGTCGGTGTTGCAGGAGGTCTGGTCGATGCGGGTCTTCGAACCGAACTCGGTGTCGACCGGCTGCACCGACAGGCAGTTGCTCTTGACGCCGCAGTCGCCGCAGCCCTCGCACACCGCTTCGTTGATGACGACGCGGGTGGTGCGGGCGGGCAGGGTGCCGCGCTTGCGCTGACGGCGTGCGTCGGCGGCGCAGTGCTGGTCGTAGATGAGCACGGTGACGCCCTCGATCTCGCGCAGCAGCTTCTGTGCCTCGTCGAGCCGGTCGCGGTGCCAGACCTCGGTGCCGCGCGCGAGGGTGCGCTTGCGGAGGCGCTTCGGTTCGTCGGAGCAGATGATGATCTTGCGGACGCCCTCGGTGGTGAGCTTGTGGGTCAGCGCCGGGATCTTCAGGGCGCCTTCGGCGTCCTGCGCGCCGGTCATCGCGACGACGTCGTTGTAGAGCAGCTTGAAGGTGATGTTCACGCCGGCGGCGACGCACGCCTGCACGGCGAGCTGGCCGGAGTGGAAATAGGTTCCGTCGCCGAGGTTCTGGAACATGTGACCGATGTCGGTGAACGGCGCCTGGCCGATCCACTGCGCACCTTCGCCACCCATCTGGGTCAGGCCGGTGACGGCGCTGTCCTTGCGGCCGGACAGGGTGACGAGGGTGTGGCAGCCGATGCCGCCGCCGCCGATCGAACCCTCCGGCAGAGCGGTGGAGCGGTTGTGCGGGCAGCCGCTGCAGAAGTAGGGGGTGCGCTGGGTCGACAGCACCTCGAGCGACAACTGCGGCAGGGGTGCGGGGCCGAGTTCGACGTGGCCGCGCAGCACGCGACGCAGCGGGCCGCGCAGGCGACCGGCGGTGAGCTCACCGTCGACAGGCACGAGCGGGCGGCCGTCGGCGTCCTTCTTGCCGACGATCTGCGGGGCGTTCGCGGTGCCGTAGAGGATCTCGCGGATCTGGGTCTCGATGAAGGCGGTCTTGTCCTCGACCACGATCAGTTCGTCGAGGCCGCGGGCGAATTCGCGGACGATCTCGGGACCGATGGGGTACGGCATGCCGATGCGCAGCAGGCGGATGCCGGCGCGGTGCAGCGCGGCGTCGTCGACACCGAGGTCGAGCAGGGCCTGGCGCAGGGCGTCGAAGGTGGTGCCGGTGGCGGCGAGGCCGACGCGGGCCTGCGGCGGGTCGACCTCGATCACGTCGAGGCCGTTGAGGCGGCCGTATTCCTGGACGATCTTCCAGCGCGGGCCGTAGAGGTCGGCCTCGGCGATGACGCTGTCGCCGGGCGCGGCCATGGGGCGCTGCTTGTAGACGAATGGCCGTCCTTCCCATTCGATCTCGGGGACCGTGATGGGCAGGTCGGAGATGGAGCCGTCGACGGACCAGGCGCCGTCGGCGACGTCCGCGACGATCTTGAGGGCGACGAGGCATCCCGAGGCGCGCGACAGCGCGACGCCGTGCAGGCCCATCGTGACGATCTCGGCGGCGTTGCGCGGGAACAGGACCGGGATGCCGAGGGCGGCGAGGGATCGCTCGCTGACGGCGGGCACGGTCGACGACTTCGACGCGGGGTCGTCGCCCACCATGAGCAGCACGCCGCCGTTCGGGTTCACCCCGTACATGTTGGCGTGGCGCAGCGCGTCGGTGGCACGGTCGAGGCCGGGGCCCTTGCCGTACCAGACGCCGACGACGCCGTCGTGGGTCGGTGTGCCGGCACCGAGCTGTCCCTGGCTGCCCCACACGGCGGTGGCGGCGAGTTCCTCGTTGAATCCGGGGACGAAGGTGATGTCGTGCTCGGCGAGGACCTTCGGCATGCCGTGGAGCATCTTGTCGAGACCACCGAGGGGGCTGCCCTGGTATCCGGAGACGAAGGTCGCCACCCGGCGACCGTCCCGCATGGCCCGCACCTGCTGTTCGACGAACAGGCGGGCGATGGCCTGGACGCCGGTGAGGAGCACGGTGCCGGAGCCCGAGCGATATCGGTCGTCGAGGTCGTAGGGAAGTCGTTCGCTCTCCCGGATTACGGTCTCGGTCATTGCGTACCACCCGTCCTTCGTCGCGGCGTCCGATTGTGTCTGCGCCACTTCGATCGCGTCATTTGGTACAGCAATGGTTGATTGAGCTAGGCGATCACGTCAACAAAAGATTTTCGAGCGCATCATTTCGCTCAAATGTGACGCACCGCACACACATGAAGTGTGCACGGTGCTCAGAATCACCGCCCGCGGCGGGCACGGGCGGTTCCACCTCTCCCCGGTTCACGAACCCGTGGACCGGGTTGCCGTCGCCGCCGGGAGGGTATGGCCCTCGGTAGCCGGTATCGGTGTCCGGACGCCGCACCCGGTGAGGTGCTGCCGGTTCAGACATGCAGCCGGCAGCACCGTTCGGGTTACTGCATCCCGGGCTACTGCACCGTCAACGCGAACGGTCCATCAGGCCGGTTCCCATCGCAGCCGCGGCCACGCCCAGGACGAACACGATCGCACCCACGATGACGTGGGACCAGATCATGGACGTACTGGTGTCGACGCCGCTGACCAGCCACGGCGAGACGAACAACCACAGACCGAGCAGTGGCGCGACGAACGCCAGGCCGTGGGTGCGGCCGTAGGCCGAACCGAGCGCCATGGCGAGCAGTGCGACCGCGAGGCCGCAGATCAGATTGGTGGTGGCGAGTGCCGTCTGATCGGCGAAGCCGATGATCCAGGCGGATGCCGCCGCGTACAGACCGGCAACCATCATCAATCCGTCGGTGACCTGGACTGTGGGCTGTTCACCCATCCGGTCGTAGCGTTCGCGCATCTCGACGATGTCGGGATGGGTGTGCATTGCAGAATGAGCCGATGATGTCGACATTGTCCTCATCTCCTCGTGGGTGAGAAGTCCGAGGGGCCCTCCTGGGTCCGACACCATTATCGTCGTCCCGGGCGGGACGTTCCCGTAGGGCAGAAAGTCCCTACTTGGCGATCTCGGGCGTGATCGCCGGCGTCAGACGGGTGCCGCATCGGGCACGAGGACGGCAGCGCCGCGCACGCGGTCACCGGCGAGATCCGCCAACGCACGGTCGGCTTCGTCCAGCTCGTATCGCATCGTCGCGACCCTGATGCGGTGCTGCCCGGCGAACGCGAGGAACTCCCGGGAGTCCTCTCTCGTATTGGCGGTCACCGACCGGATCTCTCGCTCGTAGAACAGGTGCCGCTGGTAGTTCAGCTGCGGGACGTCGGTCAGATGGATGCCGGCGATCGAGAGGATACCGCCGCGGTCGAGCGCCTCGAGTGCGGGCGGCACGAGGTCGCCGACGGGCGCGAAGAGAATGGCAGCGTCGAGAGGCACCGGCGGTGCGTCGGCGGCAGCCTGCACCGACGCGGCCCCGAATTCGCGGGCGAGATTCCGCGCATCCTCGCTCCTCGTCATGACGTGCACCTCGGCACCTCGCGCCAGGGCGACCTGCGTCGCGATGTGGGCGCTGCCGCCGAAGCCGTAGATGCCGAGCCTGCCGCCGTCGGGGACCGAGGCGCGCTTCAGCGCGCGGTAGCCGATGATGCCGGCGCAGAGCAGCGGGGCGAGTTCGACGTCGTCGTATCCGTCGGGCAGCGACAGGGCGAAGGCCGCCGGTACGGCGACGAACTCGGCGTACCCGCCGTCCTCGTCCCATCCGGTGTATCTCGAATTCGGACAGAGGTTCTCGTCGCCCCGGCGACAGTAGCGGCACTGCCCGCAGGTCGAGCGCAGCCAGGCCACGCCCACGCGGTCGCCGACGGCAAAGCCCTCGACCGCCTCCCCCGCCCGATGGACCACACCGACCACCTCGTGCCCCGGGACGACACCCACCCGGTGGACGGGGAGATCACCCTCCGTGACGTGCAGGTCGGTGCGGCACACACCGCACGCCAGCACGCGCACCAGCAGATCGTTCGGTCCGATCTCCGGCAGCGGAACGGATTCGAATCGCAGGGGGTGGCCGACGACGGGGCCGGGTTCCACCACTCGCCACGCTCGCATCGATCGGGGTTCGTCCACGGCTCTCGCCTCCCGTGTGTTTGCCGATCTCGACACCGGTGAACCCCTTCTTACATGAGCAGCACAGAAGGTTCCGCCGATTCGCACGACACCGCTCAGGATGTCGTCACCATTCTCACCGAGGACCATCGGGAGATGCTCGAACTTCTGGGCCGAGCGGAGACCACGCTCGACGCGGAGGAGCGCCGCGACCTCACCGACTCCGTAATCGCCGAGGTGATGAGGCACTCCGTCGCCGAGGAGATGTTCGTCTATCCGGAGATGGAGAAGCACCTCCCCGGGGGCACGGAAGCCGTCGAGCACGACAAGAAGGAGCACGACGAGATCGTGCAGGTGATGAAGCAACTCGAGGGCGCCGACGCGTCGAGTGCGGAGTTCACGACCCTGGTGAAGAAGTTGCAGGAGCTTCTGAAGCACCACGCCGATGACGAAGAATCCGACCAGTTCCCGGCATTGAGGGCGCATCTCGGGCACGACACCCTCGTGGAGGTGGGCACCAAGGTGCAGGCCGCCAAGAAGCTGGCCCCGACCCGGCCGCATCCGTCCGCGCCGCATTCCGAACTGTTCCACAAGACCGTCGGCCCGGGAGTCGGCATGGTGGACCGACTGCGCGACGCCCTGACCGGACGCAATACCTGAGCGACCCGAACCCGACCCGGCGCGGCACCCCCGTCACGCCGGGTCGGGTTCGTCCGGTGCGCCGTCCCGAGCTCTCGTCCGGACGAAGAACGAGATCTTCCCGTTCGTCTCGAGCACCGCGAGATCGATGTCGGCGAACCGCCGGATTCCCTCCTGCCGCGCGGCGGCCATGAGGTCGTCGAGGGACAGACGTTCCCGTTTCAGGTTCTGCAGGTCGGGTTCGCCGTCCCGGACGATCACCACGGGGACCCCGTGGGTGATGCCGCGCATCCGCGGAAAGCGGGCGTTGATCATCGACAGGGCCAGGGTCAGCACCGCGAAGACACCGATGGTGAGGACCGCACTCGTCATGGACACGTCGTCCTGCGTGATCCCCTGCTGCACGAGATCTCCCATGGCCACGAACAGCACGAGCTGGAAGGTGCTCAGTTCGCCGACGCTCGACCGGCCGACGAGGCGGGTGATCCCCCACAGGAACAGGAACAGGACGAGCGCGCGGATCACGATTTCCATCAGGGCACCAACCAGGTATCGAAATAGATTGTCACTGCCGATTTCTCGCCGTCCATCACCGAGACGGAGCCCGATTCGCCCCGTTGTCGTCCGGACCGGATCCGCACGTCGAGCGCAAAGGTGAACTCGTCGCCGGGCGGCGGATCGAAGGTCAGGTAGGCCAGCCCGTCTCCCGCGGTCTCCGAGGACGGCTCGGGCAGCCGGCCCCGCATCTCGAGGATCTCGAAATAGGACGTGTCGATCGCCAGGACGATCTCCCTGTCGAAGCCACCGTCACGGTGCACCGTCACCGTCCACGGGACGTCGAGCCCGGCGCGCGCGATGCGCGGGTAGGTCAGGTCGACCCCGTACCCGCCGCCCTGTGCGGTGGCCGTCGAACTCCGCACGCCGAAAAAGCCCAGTACCCCGGCCACCAGCACGATCACGAGCAGGACCGCCGCGGTTGTCCGCAACCGCTCCACGCCCTTGCTGCGAGCCACCCTCCCGACGTCGTCGAGGGTGGAATCCGGCCAGTTCTCCATCTCTCCACGTTGACACAACACCGGTGACAAACGGTGGATATCGACAGGGCGTTTGAGCTGCACAGGCACGGGTAGTCGCACGCAGCACCACGGGCCAACCGAGGTGGCGTCGAGACCAGGCGCCACGAGGTGTCATCAATGAGCGCGTCCTCGCGCGCGCGCGCGTGTCCGCACGACAATCGGCATTCGAGGAGCAACATGTTTCGTCATACAGATCATCTGCAGTTCGACGTCAAGCCCGAAAAGCCCGATCCCGTCTACGCCCGCAAACTCCAGGAGTTGATCGGCGGCGCATACGGCGAGATGACCGTGACCATGCAGTACCTGTTCCAGGGCTGGAACTGTCGAATGCCCGGCAAGTACAAGGACATGATCATGGACGTCGCCACCGAGGAGATCGGGCACGTCGAAATGATCGCCACCATGGTGGCGCGTCTCCTCGAAGGCGCACCCGCCACGGAGTCGACCAAGAACGCCGCCGCCGACCCGGTGGTCGCAGCGGTACTCGGCGGCATGGATCCACAGCAGGCCATCGTCTCCGGTGGCGGACCCACCCTCTCCGACAGCAACGGTGTGCCGTGGAACGGGCGTTTCATCGTCGCCAGCGGTAACCTCCTCGCCGACTTCCGGGCCAACGTCGCCGCCGAAGCGCAGGGCAGGGTGCAGACCGCGCGGCTGTACCATATGACCGATGATCCGGGTGTCAAGGACATGCTCCGGTTCAACCTCGCGCGCGACACCTATCACCAGAACCTGTGGCTCGCAGCCATCGAGGAATTGCAGGCCGACGGCATCGAGCCCAGCCCGATCGCACCGAACGCGTTGTTCGACGAGGAACACTCCGAGCACGCGTCGAGCCTGTGGCACCTGTCCGACGGCGCGGCCTCCGATCAGGGACGCTGGGCGCACGGCACCGGCCCCGACGGCACGACGCCCATGTCGTTCCTCGCCGACCCGGTCCCGCTGGGCGACGTCTCGAGCGCACCGCCGCCGGACCCGAAGCTGTACGCGACCTACGACGGATCGCAGGGCAAGCCCCGCTCTGCCGCAATGGGAACGGAGAAGGGACTCGTGGGCAAGGTGAAGGACGCCCTCGACCCTGACAACCCCTGATCGATCGTTGCGACCCGACCGCCCCGGCTCCCCGCGAGCCGGGGCGGTTGCGCGTGAAAGTACCTTCCCGACGGTTTGTTTCGTTACCGGTTTGTTTTGTGACGCAAGAGAGCGGGAAGGCTCCATTCATGAGCACCAACATCTTCGTCCTCGGACTCACCGACATCCAGCGCAAGGAACTCGAGACCGTACGTGGCGCCGACCAGCTGAGCTTCCACGGCCTCCTCGACTACGAAACACTGGTCGAGCCCGACGAATACGTGTTCGACGATCTTCTCGACGCCTGCCGGCGCGAACTGGACGACTTCCCCGGCAGCGTGGACGGGATCATCGCCCACTGGGACTTCCCCACCAGCGTGCTCGCCCCGATCCTCGCCGCCGAACGCAACATCCCCTCGCCGTCGCTGCGCAGCATCGTGGCCACCGAGCACAAGTACTGGAGCCGACTCGCCCAGAAGGAATCGGTTCCCGAGTGCGTCCCGCAGTTCAACTCGTTCGATCCCTTCGACGACAACGCCCTCGACAGCATCGACCTCGAATTCCCGTTCTGGGTCAAGCCCGTGAAGTCGCATTCGTCGCAACTCGGATTCGAGATCCGCAACGAGCAGGAGTTCGCCGACGCTCTCGTCGAGATCCGGGAGAAGATCGGACTCGTCGGTAACGCCTTCGACGAGGTCCTGCGCCGCGTCGACCTTCCGGACGAGATCGGGAGGAGCTCGGGCACCACCTGTCTCGCCGAGCAGGTCGTCAGCGGTATCCAGGCTGCCCCTGAGGGCACGATGTTCCAGGGACAGTTCAACGTCCACGGTGTCTTCGACATGCGCAAGGACGCCGCCGGGCACAGCTTCGAACGCCTCGACTACCCGGCGAGCACCGTGCCCGAGGAGGTGCAGGCACGGATGATCGACATCACCGAGCGCTATCTGCGCCACGTCGGCTTCGACAACGGCTGCTTCAACTCCGAGTTCATGTGGGACGAGGAGAACGACAAGCTCTGGCTGATCGAGATCAACACCCGGATCTCCCAGTCGCACAGCGAATTGTTCGCCAAGGTCGACGGCAGCTCGAACCACGAGGTCGCCATCGACATCGCCCTCGGCCGGGAGCCCCGGATGCCGCACCGGCAGGGCGAGTCCGCCGTGGCGGCGAAGTGCATCATCCCGCGCTACGAGGACGGCATCGTCACGTCGGTGCCCTCGGAAGCCGACATCGCCCGCCTCCGCGAACGGATCCCCGGTGCCCTGGTGTGCATCGACGTCGCTCCCGGCGACCGGCTCGCCGACCTTCCCAACCAGGATGCCTACCGCTACGAACTGGGCACGATGTACATCGGCGCCGACAGCGTCGAACAGCTCGGACAGCGGTATCGCGAAGGCCTGGAAGCACTTCCGTTCACCTTCGATCCTGCACCCGAGAATCGGTAGGAGTTCTGCATGCACACGATCACCGATCTCCCCCACGAGGTCCGTGTCATCGAGAACGTCTTCATCACGATGCGCGACGGCGTACGGCTCGCCGCGCGGATCTGGCTGCCCGTCGACGCCGAAGCGCACCCGGTACCCGCTGTGCTCGAATACATTCCGTACCGCAAGCGGGATTCCACGCGCGGACGGGACGCGCTGAACCACCCCTACATGGCCGGTCACGGCTACGCCTGCGTGCGGGTGGACATGCGCGGCAGCGGCGACTCCGACGGAGTGCTGCGCGACGAGTACCTCGCCGACGAGCACGACGACGCCTGCGAGGTCATCGAATGGCTTGCCGCCCAGCCGTGGTGCGACGGTTCGGTGGGCATGATGGGCATCTCGTGGGGTGGCTTCAACAGCCTGCAGGTCGCGGCACGCCGGCCGCCGGCCCTGAAGGCGATCGTCAGCGCTTCCGCGACCGAGGACCTGTACGTCGACAACATGCACTACATGGGTGGTTGCCTGTTGTCCGACAACCTGTCCGAGGCGACGGTGATGTTCGCCTTCAACAGCCTGCCTCCCGATCCCGCCATCGTCGGTGAGCGCTGGCGCGAGATGTGGCACGAACGTCTCGAGGGCAGCGGCCTGTGGATCGAGAAATGGCTCGAACACCAGCACCGGGACGACTACTGGAAGCGCGCCTCCGTCAACGAGGACTACTCGTCCGTGCAGTGCCCGGTCCTCGCCGTGGGCGGCTGGGCCGACGGCTACACCAACGCCATCTTCCGGTTGATGGAACATCTCGACGTCCCCCGCAAGGGACTGATCGGACCGTGGGGCCACAAGTATCCGCATCTCGGGGTTCCCGGTCCGGAGATCGGCTTCCTCCAGGAGGTCGTGCGGTGGTGGGATCACTGGCTCAAGGGCATCGACACCGGAGTGATGGACGAGCCGATGGTGCGTGCCTGGATGCAGGAGTCCATCGAACCGAACCCGTCCTACGCGGAACGTCCGGGGCGGTGGGTGGCCGAACCGTCGTGGCCGTCGCCGAACATCGAGAACCGTCGCTACACCTTCGACCGGTATGCGCTGCATCCCGACGACGCCGGCACCCTCACCGTCGACGAACGGCCCCTGGCCCTCCGGTCCCCGCTGAGTGTCGGCATGTTCGCCGGTAAGTGGGCGTCCTACGCCGCGACGCCCGACCTGCCGTCGGACCAGCGCGAGGAGGACGGCGGTGCGCTCGTCTTCGAGACCGAGGCGCTCGACACGACGACGGAGATCCTCGGCCGTCCCGAGCTGGAACTCGAGGTCTCGTCCGACAGCCCCGCGGCGATGCTGGCCGCTCGGCTGTCCGACGTCGCGCCCAACGGTGAGGCGACACGCGTGACCTACGGGTTGCTCAATCTCACGCACCGCGACAGCAGCGAGAAGCCCGAACCCCTCGAGCCGGGGCGGCGCTACCGCATCCGGATCGAGCTCAACGGAATGGCCCACGTGTTCCCGGCAGGGCACCGTCTGCGGTTGTCGCTGTCCACCTCGTACTTCCCGCTGGCGTGGCCGTCCCCGACACCCGCCGAGGTGACGGTGTACACCGGCGGTGGTCTGCATCTGCCGGTGCGCCCGCCCCGGCCGGAGGACGCGCATCTGCGCGAGTTCGGCGAACCGGAAGCGGCTCCGGAACTCGGGATCACCCTGCTGCAGCCGGGTGAGCACCACTGGCGGACCACCCGCGACCTCGCGACCGGCGTGTCGACCCTCGACATCCTCGACGACCAGGGGTCGTTCCGGATCGACGAGACCGGCACGGTCATCCGACGTCGCACCCAGGAGTGGTTCAGTTTCGGAGGCAACGATCCCAACTCGGTGCGCGGTGAGACGCAGACCCTGCGCCGCTACGAGCGGGACGACTGGCGCACCGAGGTCCGTACCCGCACGATCCTCACGTCCACCCCGGAGGAGTTCGTGATCAACGCGGAGCTCGACGCCTTCGAGCTCGACGACGATCACGGCGATCGTCGTGTCCACTCGGAGAGCTGGCAGCGCCGGATACCGCGCGATCTGGTGTGACGCACACGCGAGATCCGATGTGACGAGCAGACGGAAGCCCACCCCGCGACATGCCGGGGTGGGCTTCCTGCGTTCTGCGCGAACGGTGTTCAGGCGCTCCTGCGCGAATCACCGCCGACGTCGAAGTGCTCCTCGTACCACCTCTCGGCCTCGTCGAGCACATTCCTGCCGAGCCGGGCATGGGGCCGGACGTCGACGAGCAACGGTTCGTGGCCGGGACCGCGCCCGACCATCCTGCCCGTGAGGACCCACGCGAATCGACCGTCCTCTTCGGCGAGCTCGGAGTACTTGCAGACACGCCGGGCAACCCAGTCCTTGACGGGGCGGCGCCACCACGGCTCGGGACCGAGGGTGGTGGCCGAGAGCCCCGGCAGGGTCACGTTCGCCTCGTAGTCGCGGCTCGGCCCGTCCTCGGCATCTGCGGCCGGGCCTTTCGAATACCTGAGGTAGAGTAGCGGATCCGTCGCCAGGTCGGCGAGCTGGTCGAGTGAGGTGATCAGCGGGATGTCGTCGGGATCGGGATGGAAACTTCGGACGGACGTGCTCACCTTCTCCTCCTCCTGCCGACACTCCAGGACGAATTCGAAGGGTTCCCCACTCCCCGGCCGCGAAACCCCGCGCCGGAAGCGGGTCAGTAGGCGCCGTCGCTCGCCAGCACCGCCCGCACCGTCTTCACGACGATGAGCAGATCCTGCACCATCGACCAGTTCGCCACATAGAACAGATCGAGCCGGATGCGGTCGGCCTCGGACAGATCGGACCGGCCGGAGACCTGCCACAGTCCCGTCATGCCGGGACGCACCAGGATGCGGCGCGGAACGAAGCCCGGGATCTTCTCTCCCTCACCGACCGCGAGGGGACGCGGCCCCACGAGGCTCATGTCGCGGGTGAGGACGTTGAACAGCTGCGGCAGTTCGTCGATGCTCGTGCGGCGAATGAACCGCCCCACGGGCGTGATCCGCGGGTCGCGGGCCGATTTGTAGAAGGTCGCGTCCTCCTGACCCGTCTGTGCGCGGATCGTATCGACCATCCGGTCGGCGTCGACGACCATGGATCGGAACTTCCACATCCGGAAGACGGTGCCGCCCAGTCCGACGCGTTCCTGTCGGTAGAAGACCGGGCCGCCGTCCTGGAGTTTGATCAGCGCGGCGACCACGAGCATGCCCGGCGCCGCCACGGTCAGGGCGAGGACCGCGCACACGAGATCGAAGGTCGTCTTGGCGAGCCGGTGCGATCCGCGGTACTGCGGCTCCTCGACATGCACGAACGGCAGCCCGCCCACGGGGTGCATCGACAGTCGCGGCAGGGCGATGTCGGTGACGCCGGGAGCCACCACGAGATCGACGCGATACGGCTCGAGTTCCCATGCGAGCTCGCCGATATCACCGTTCCCCCAGTGCGTTCCGGCAGCGATCGCGACGGTGTCGGCGCCGGAGAGCTTGACGGCGTTGATCACGTCGGTCTCCGCACCGAGTACCGGGATCTCCTGTCCGGCGACGGTGATGCTGCGCCCGCTCTCCCCCGTGTACCCGGTGGTGCACACACCGACGACGCGGTATCCGGCCGAGGTGTCGCGGACGAACGATCCGACCATCGCATCCACCGCGCGTTCGGAGCCGACGACGAGCACCGAGGTCCGGAACTCGCCCCGCACACGCCGGCGTTCGATCGAACGACGGCACCATCGGCGTCCGAGCGGCAGAACGACCAGGCCGACCGGCATGGCCAGCAACAGGTAGACCCGGATCGTGTCGAGGTCGGTGGCGAACGAGTCGACGAGGAACGAGGCGATCGCGAGCAGACCGAAGGTCTGCAGGGTCGCCCTCGTGACGAGCCGGTACTCCTCCTCGCCGCTGCCCACGATCGGCTTCTTACGAGTTCCGTTGAGCGCCAGAATCGCAAGCCACAGGCCGGCCACCACGATCGCCGAGGC
This sequence comes from Rhodococcus sp. AB351, assembly GCF_049538275.1. NCBI lineage: Bacteria > Bacillati > Actinomycetota > Actinomycetes > Mycobacteriales > Nocardiaceae > Rhodococcus > Rhodococcus sp. AB351. The sequence goes on along the minus strand of NZ_JBMVFW010000001.1, from coordinate 633,966 downwards.
GAGCCCCCGGGTCACCGAGGACCCCGGGTCGACCGGTCCACCGATCATCGTCCCGGCCCCCTGCGCCAGGACGACGGTCGTGACGACGATCGTCGTGTCGGTGATCGCCAGCGACCGGAGATAGGTGCGCTGCCATTGTCTGCGCGGGACACTTCCGTGACCATCGCTCGTGTCGTGGGTCGGCGCGTTGCGGCGCGCCAACTCGGGTCCGATCCCCATACTTCTCCTGCTTGCCTACTCCACGCGAAGTGGCCCCGACAGCCAGATGAACGATTCGGTGATTATGTCCGTTTTTTCGAAGGAACGCGAATCCTGTTCCAGTGCAACGGATCACAGTGACGCGGGTGATGCCACCCCTGAAGCGAAGGAGCTACGCGTAACTCGAATTACTTGTGCGCGTAGTTACTTCAGCAAAGAACACATTCGTGAAGCGGCGACGAACGCAGCTCGGTCGGCGGCAGTGAGCCATGACGATCCCCCATCGAACCCCATCAAACCCATCAGCAGGCTCCCGACCCGGGAGAAAGGTACAACAGGGACGAACCGGCGACAAGAGTTCGTCTACTCGTCGGTAGTATGACGTGAGTCACGCCGTTCCGATCTCCTCCCCGATCCAGTCGCGGATGTGCTGCCGGAAGTTCTCCGAGGACAGCGCGGCGACGGCCTCGTTACGGCCCTTCGGCACACCGTCGATCGCGGTGATGCACTCGGCGACCGCCTCCACCCTGTCCTCGCGGAAACACAACCCGTCGACCCCCTCGGCAACCGTCTCACCAGCACCTCCGAGCGCGTTGACGACGACACGCGCCCCTGCCGCACGTGCCTCGACGGGCATGATCCCGAAGTCCTCCACCGCAGGAAAGACATAGACGTGGGCCTGCTGGTAGAGCGCGTAGAGCAGGGCGTCCGACGGCCGAGCGAGCACGTGGACCGGCACAGTCGCCTCGTCGGCGAGCTGCCGCAGCCGGCTCTCCTCCGGTCCGGATCCCGCGATCACTGCCGGCACCCCGGCGAGGTCGGCGGCACGGATCACCCAATCCAGTCGCTTGTACGGTACGAACCTCGACGCCCCCAGCACGAAAACCTCCGGAAGCCCCTCCAACAGGGCGGATTCGGCTGCGGACAGTTCGTCACGCCAGTCGGGCACCGACGCGATGCGGGCCGTCTCCACCGGAGGAAAGATCACACGCGCCTCGACATCCCAGGCCCGCTCGATGCGGCTGCGCACGAAATCGCTGTTCGCGGCGAAGTGCGCGCCTTCCCGTGCACGACGCCGATCGAGGGCCCGCAACGGAGGTGCCGCGCACCGCACCGCGAGCGAGGCGCCCCGATCGTCGAGCTCCGGATTCCACAGGTAGCGCGCCGGAGTGTGCACGTAGACGAACTTCTCGAACCCGCTCGGTGCGCTGCGGAAGGTCACGTGATGGGCGAAGCAATGCGAGCTGACCAGGGCGAAGTCGTACGAGCCGGGTCGGCGACGCCAGACGTACGGCATGGCCGACAGCGCCAGCGCCTTGTTCCGGCGCAGGGGCGTGCGCGCCAGACCGCTCTCGTGCACCGTCCGCCCCGGATACCGGTCGGCGTCGTCCCACAGGCACAGGACGTCGGCGTCGGGAAAGGTGCGGACGAATTCGTCGAGCACCTTCTCCGAACCTCCGTCGCGCGCGATCCATTCGTGCACCAAGATTCCGGGCACAGCCATCCCTCCGAAGAACCCGAGCCGATCGGGGAGGTACCTTATGACCTTGCCGGCGCCGAGAGGTAACGGGTCGGCACAATCCATCGATACGAATGCGTCCGAACGACAAGAAGATTCAGGGTCCGAGACGGGGTCGGGAAATCACCCCCTCTTTCACCCCCTCGACAGTGGAGGTCACGGAGTGGATGTGCGACACGCGTCGTGGTTCGGCGATCCCGCGTCCCCTCTCCTCGGCCACGTCCACCTTCCCGCCGACCGCCGCGCACGCGGCGCGGTGGTGCTGTGCCCGCCCCTCGGCAAGGAACACCTCGACACCTATCGGGGGATCAAGGCGCTCGCCGAGCAACTCGCCGAGCGCGGCCTGGCGGCGTTGCGCTTCGACTACGCGGGCACCGGAGACTCCGCCGGCGATCAGGACTCGCCCGACGCGGTCGCGGCGTGGCAGCGAAGTGTCGTGACCGCGGTGGAGACGGCCCGCGCGAGCGGCGCCGAGCACATCACCGTCGTGGGACTGCGCGCCGGCGCACTGATCGCGGCGACGGCCCTGCCGGAGTGCGGGCCGGTCGATGCCGTCGTGCTGTGGGATCCGATCGTCTCGGGCCGAGCGATGCTGCGCGAACAACGCGCTCTCTACCGGCTCGCCCTCGGTGCCGACGATCCCGACGACCCCCGTGTGTCGATCGTCGGCGGCGTTCTCGCCCCCGAGGCCGCCGACGCCCTCGGCGCTCTGAAGATCGATCCGCGGTCGCTGACCGGCACACGGACCCTGCTCGCGACCCGACCCACGGCCCGCGAGACCGCCGCGGTGTCGGCGCTCGCCACTGCACTCGGCGGTGACGAGATCTCCCTCGAGGCCCACGAATCCTTCGTCACCCCCAGCACACTGCATTCCGCGATCCCCACCGAGCAGCTGATCCGGATCGCCGACCGAGTCGCTGCGGGCACGCCCGCGGCGACGCGCGAGGTCCACTTCCCCGGGCGCAAGCGCGCGGTCGTCGCGACCACCGACTCGGGGCTCCCGATCCACGAGAGCGTCGAGTATCTCGGTCCGAACGAGATGTTCGCGCTGCGTACGCACGGTGTCGGCACCGAGGGGTTCGGCGCACCGCGCCCGTCCGCCCCGACGGTGCTGTTCTTCGGCACTGCCTACGAGCACCGGCTCGGCCCGAGTCGTCTCTGGGTCGAGCTCGCGCGCGAGTTCGCCGCGCACGGGATCTCCACGATCCGGTTCGACCGGACCGGGGTCGGCGATACCGGCACGGCGCACGGGGCGACCCCCACACCGCTGTACTCCGACGACTCCGACCGCGACGCTCTCGATGCTGTCGCCGCGCTCGGCGTCGATCCTCAGGACCTCGTGGTGATCGGGTTGTGTTCGGGTGCGTGGTACTCGTCGTGGGTCGCCCTCCGGGGTGCAGCGCACTCCGCCGTGCTCGTAAACGTGATCCTGTGGTGCACCCACCGCCGGAAGTCGTTGCGCGCCGATCTCGGTCCGAACGCACCCGACGTTCCGGCGATCGCAGCCCCGGCGGAACCGCAGACGATCTCTTTGCGTGCCCGCATCAAGCCGTGGGCGCAGAAGTACCTGCCCTATCCGTTGTGGCTGTTGCTCGGCCGACTCGGCGTGACCCAGGTTCCCGAGGTCGGGTTGGAGGCACTGCGTCGCGCGGGTGTGCCGGCCACGGTCGTTCTGTCCGCCGAGGACCACCGGTGGTTCCTGACCCAGCGCGGAGAAGAAGGACTTCGCCGGGTACGCCGACGTGGCTTCACCGGGGACATCCTCACCAGCGAGGTCGGTGAGCACAGCGGTCGGCAGCGGGACGGGCGCGAGTTCCTCCGCACGGCGGTCACCTCGACCGTGCTCTCCCGTTTCGGGTCCCACACCGCGGATCCCGCTGCAGGCGAGTACGTCTCATGACTCCCCTGTTGATGCTCGCCGTTCCGGTCGTGCTCGTGCTGGGAGTGCTGCTCTGGCGGCGACCCCAACGCGGGTTGCTGGCGATCGCCGCGCTCACTCCGTTCCACGGCCTGCTCGCGATCGTCCCCGGCGGTGAAGCACTGTCGCCGTGGAAGGAGGGGCTGCTGCTCCTCACCCTCGGCGCGACCTTCGTCAGCCCCTACCGACGGCGGCTGCCGGCACCGTCCTATCCGTGGTGGCCGGCCGTGGTCGCGTGGGTGGCGATCGGAGTCCTGTCGGCGTTGCTCGTCTCGGGGCTCGCCGGCATCATCGCCATCAAGATCACCTACTTCTACCTCGTCATCCCGGTGATCCTGTGGCGTGCACCGTTCGACGCCCGCGACCGCGACCACCTGGTGTCGATCCTCATGGGCACGACGGCCATCACCGCCGTCGTCGGACTCGCGCAACAGGTGATCGGCGGTGAGCGACTCGCCGAACTCGGTTACCGCTGGGACGAGCATCTGCGCATCAGCGGCGGAATCCTGCGCAGTTTCAGCACGTTCACGACACCCTTCGCCTTCGGCCTGTTCGTGATGATCGGACTGATCGTGGGGTGCTCGGTCTCCTTCGCCGATCCGCACCGGCTCCGCAACAAACTGTTCCTGTGCGCGACACCGATCATGGTGCTCGGCATGGGTGTGACGATCGTGCGCGCCAGCTACATCGGTCTCGCCGTCGCACTGTTGTGGCTGGCGGTCCACCGCTACCGCGCCCTGTTCCTCGGCTTCGGCGCCGCCGCGGCGCTCGCACCGCTCGTCCTCTTCGCCGTGCCGAGTTCGATACTCGCTCCGTTGTTCTCCTCGTCGAGCCTCGGTGAGCGCGGGGATGGCTGGTCGCAGACCCTGTCGTCGCTGTGGGTGCACCCGTTCGGTCAGGGTCTCGGTGCAACCGGCTCGGCTGCCGCCGACACGGTGGCCCAGAGCAACCCGATGCTGTCCGAACTGTCGTACACGGCGGCCGTGCAGTTCGGGTTCATGCCCTATCAGCCCGACAACTACTACATGAAGCTCGCCGTGGAACTCGGCCCGATCGGCGTGTGGCTGTTCGTCCTCGTACTCGTCTGCGCCGCGGTTTCGACGCTGCGTGCGTCGCGGGTGCTGAGTGGACAGGACGCCGCACTCGCACTCGGGGTGAGCGGCACGATCGTCGCGGCGGCGGTCGCCTCCACGGTGGCGACCTATCTCGAGATCTTCCCTCTCGACGTCTATTTCTGGTTACTGTTAGGAACTGTCGGATGCGCACTGACGCAACACTGGTCACCTCGCCGAAGCTCGCTCACCGCATCGGGTTCGGCGCCCTCGCACTCCGACCGTCCGGCAGTGGAGTCCAGACCTACGTCCGCGAGCTGCTGACCGCGCTCGACCCCCTGCTCCCCTCGGCGGCGTTGCGGGCAACCGTGCAGTGCGACGCCACGGGAGAACTGCCCCCTCGCGTGACCCCGTCGGTACGACCGGTCGCCGACGGGGTGCGGCGGATGCTGTACGCGAAGGTGCCCGTCCGCGGGGTCGACCTGTTCCACAGCCTCGACGTCGACCTGCCCGTCCTGTGTTCCGGTGTCACCGTCTCGACGTTCCACGATCTCGCCGTCTTCGACACCCCGTGGGCGTTCAGCAGGCACCGGGCCGCCGGTGAGCGTGCACTGCTGCGCGATGCCATGCGACGGGCCGACGTACTCGTCGCGGTCTCCAACTTCACCGCCGAACGTCTCCTGGCGCTGTGCGGCCGAGAGGCCGTGGTCACTCCGCTCGCGCCCGCGGTGTGGGCGAAACCTCCGGCCCCCGAGGAGATGCGGGACATCCGCAGGGCGTACCGGCTGCCCGAACGGTTCGTCCTGCAGGTCGGCACCGTCGAACCCCGCAAGGACGTCGCGCTCGTCGCCGACGCGTGCCGTCTCCTCGACATCCCGCTGGTGCTGGCCGGAGCCGGATCCACCGGACCCCACGCACCGGCCGGTTCGATCGGTCTCGGTTACGTTCCCACCGCCCACCTCCCCTCGTTGTACGCCGCGGCGACCGCCGTCGCGTACGCCTCGCGCTACGAGGGCTTCGGGTTGCCGCCGCTCGAGGCGATGGCGTGCGGCGGGGCGGTGGTGACGAGCGCCGTCGGTGCACTGCCCGATGTCGTCGACGACGGAGCCCTGCTCGTCACCGAACACACCGTGACGTCGTGGACAGCGGCCCTGCGCGTCGTCGTCCACGACCGCGACACCGCGGAGGCGCTGCGCACCCGAGGACGGGAGGTCGCCGCGACCTCGACATGGACGCGCACCGCCGAACTCACGCGCGATGCCTACCGCACCGCAGGCCTGAGAATCTGACGAGGCCGTCGCGTGGGTAGACATTCGCTGGCCGACCGGATGGCCGAAACCGTCGTGATGGAGCGGATCGTCGCTGCCCACGACCCCGGTGGCACCCTCCACGAACCGCAGACGCCCGAACTCGACGGGCGGGCCGCGCGACGCAACACCGTCGTGATGCTCGGCAGCCGGCTGGCCGTCGCCTCGATGGGCTGGGCCGGTTCGATGATCATCGCCCGCGCCTTGGCACCGGACGACTTCGGCAAGTTCTCCTTCGTCTTCGGCCTGCTCGGGTTGCTGTCCGTCGTCACCGATCTCGGCGTAGGTCGAGTGGTGCTCGCCAAGCTCGTCGAGTGCAATCCGTGGGAGGTCTCCTACGTCACCACCGCGTTCATCGCGTTGCGCGGTGTACTCGGTCTGCTCGGGTACGCGCTGGCCGTCGGATACGTGATGCTGCTCGGATACTCGTCCGATGTCGTCTGGGCGACGGTGGTCGCCGGTCTCGTCGTGGTGATCGCGACGCCCAACAACGCCCTGTCGGTGATGTATCAGAGTCGCCTGCGCATGGCGTCGGTCGCGATCGCCGAGACCTTCGGCCAGCTCGCGCAGCTGATCGCGACCATCGCCGCAGTGCTGTGGAATCCGGTGCTGCTCGTGCTCGTCGTGCCGGCGGTGATCAACGAGATCGTCGGCGCGGGCATTCTCGTGCGCGGCGTGCGGGCGGGCAGGGCCGGACCTCTGCCCGCCGCGCGCGCCCAGTTGTGGCGGTGGCGCGAGATGCTCGTCGAGGCCGTCCCCCTCAGCATCGGTTTCGCCCTGCTCACCCTGCTGTCGAAGATCGACGTGCTGATGCTCGGGCGGATGGACACCTTCGACTCGGTGGGGCTCTACACCGTCGGATACAAGTTCGCCGACCTGCTGTCGATGGTGTCGTCGACCGTCGTGGGACCGGTGACCACGCTGCTGGTCGCGACCTGGCCGGCGCAGAGCGAGATGTTCCGGCAGCGCACACGGGAGGCGGCGATGCTTCTCGCGGTGTTGGGCGCGACCGCCACCGCGGTCTTCTGGTCGTCGGCGGACGGCGTGCTGTCCTTCCTCTACGGCGAGCGATTCGCCGAAGCGGCCGACGCGTCGCGCATGCTGGTGCTCGGTAGCGCTCTGTCGATGCTCACCGAACTCGGTCTCATGGTGCTCATCGCGACCGGACGCCACCGGGTCTACCCGTGGGTGGCGCTGGCCGCACTCGCCGGGAACATCGGGGCGAACCTCGTCCTCATCCCCCGCATGTCGTTCGACGGGGCGGCGCTGGCGACGGTGTTCACCGAGGCCGCGATGCTCGTCGCGATCTGGATCGTCGTCGCACGAACCGTCCGGATCGGGGGCCTGTTCCCCTTCACCCAGACCGTCTCGATCGCGATGCTGGGTGTTGCGGTGGCCGTGTGGATGTCGCTTCTCGCGGAGCGCTACGATCTTCCCTGGCCCGTCACCGCTGTCCTCTCGGCTGTCTGTGTTCTGGCCGGAACCCATGTCCTTCCCATCACCGGCGGGCTCGGCCTCGTCGGTCTCGTCAAGTCCCGTTGAGGTTGCAGTGTCCCTTTCGCGGTCGATGCCGCGTCGCGTGTCGCGGTCCATGCCGCTCCGCGCCGTTCTCACCCTTGTCGGTGTGTTCGCTCTGTCGTGTACCCAGAGCACCGAGCCACGCGACTGCCGAACCGATCTGACCGCCGACAGTCTCGGGGTCGCGACGGGAGCCGGCCTCGACTCCCTCGACTCCGCCGACCTCGACGCGTACATGTCGACGGTCGCCGACAGCGGCGCCGGCTGGATCCGGTTCGACATGGACTGGTCGACCATCGAACCTGCGCGCGGCCGCTTCGACTGGAGGGGCACCGACCGGGTCGTCGCCGCGGCCGACGCACACGACCTGCAGGTGCTTGGCCTGCTCACTCACACTCCGCGCTGGGCGCGGACGTCGGAGGCCGACGCCGACGACCCGCACGGGATGCCCTCCGAGCCCGGAGAATTCGGTCGCTTCGCAGGCGACGTCGCCGATCGCTACTCCGACAGCGTCACGCACTGGGAGATCTGGAACGAGCCGAACCTGACGGCCTTCTTCACCCCACAACCCGACGTCGGCGCGTACGCCGACCTGCTCGTGGCGGCGTCGGACGCGATCCGCAACGTCGACCCCGGGGCGGTGGTGGTCACCGGTGGCCTGTCCCCCGGCACCGACAACGGATCGGACATCGCCCCGACGACTTTCCTCACCGAGTTGTACGACCAGGGCGTGTCGTCGGCCTTCGACGTCGTGGGCATGCACCCCTACAGCTATCCCGCTCTGCCGTCCGATGCGTCGACGTCCGACTGGAACTCCTTCTACCGCATGCGCGAGATGCGCACCGTCATGGTCGAGCGGGGGGACTCCGACAAGCCTATCTGGGCAACGGAGTTCGGGGCGCCGACGGGCACGGACACCGACGCGGTGGGGCCCACGGAGCAGGCCGACATCCTGCGCGACGGGATCACCGAGCAACGCGCATTGGGATTCGTCGACAAGCTGTTCGTCTACAGCCTCTTCGACCGGGGCACCGAGGTGGCCGATCGCGAGCAGAACTTCGGGATCCTCGCGCACGACGGGGCACTCAAACCGGCCTGGGACGTGCTGCGCACGGCCGCGGTCACTCCGGGTTGCCTCTGATCAGCAGCGGTTCGAGGTGAGGGCGTCGCGCGCCGCCATGCGCAGGGGACGGACGAGGTCGGCTCCGAGATCTGCGGCGCGGAGGGTCCACCGGTGGTGCGGTCGCGAGGTGGGGACGGCGACGATCCGCCCGACCCGGTATTCACCGTTCGCCCACTGCTCCTTGAATTCCGTTGTGCCGAGCAGGTAGTCGAAGCGGTCGATGCCCAGTTCGTCCTGCCGGTCGGCGAGGTGGCGCTGCAGCAACTGGCCGGGCTGGTAGCGACGCACCTCGGGATGGAAGCGGCTCAGCCACATCTCGGCCGTGGTCCCGGTGCGGAACATGATCTCGTGGGCCGTCCATCGGTCGCCGACGAGCAGGCCCACGACGAGCAACCGGCCGGCACGGGCCTCGGCCTCGAGCAGCGGCCGGGTGAACGCGACGAACGGCGGTGCACAGAAGTTGTCGCGTCCGCCGTGTTCGTCGGCGGCCGCGGCGACCGCGTCGATGTCGGGCCACCTCTGCGCGAGATGGTCCGGATCGCGCACCACTTCGACGGAGACCGGGGTGCCTTCGCGTTCCAGTGCGCGTTCGAGCCGGGACAGCGTCTTCAGCGTGCGGCGACCACGCAACGATTCGGCGCCGGCACCGGTGGCGACATCGACGGTCAGGCACCGTTCGGTGCCGGCGATGTCGACGCTCCAGCGAGACGAGGCCTGCAGCATCTCCACGAGAGGATCGGTGAGATCGATGTGGTCGAGCTGCAGTGCCATGTTCCGACCGGCGATACCGTCGAGCAGATCGGCGAGCGCGGCCTCGTCGGTCGCGAGGAAGGTTCCTATCGTGGCGAGGCCGTGGGCCGGCAGCCGTAAGGCGGTGACCCCGAGCCGGGTACGGGCGTGCAGGGGCGCGAGTCCGACGAGGCGCCCGCCGCGCCGGACGGTGCACACGGCCGATCGACCGCGTCCCATCCGATTCCAGGCCAGTGCGTAGGAGGGGCGCGTCGCGACGCGCCCACCCGCCTCATGGGCGAGGTCGTCCCATTCCGCGGAGAGCCGAACGGCCGAGTCTTCGTCGTGGATCTCGAAACTCACGGTGCGCATGCACCGGAACCTTCGGTCCACAAATCCCGCACCTTCCGGCCCCCTGCTCGTTAGAGTGAATTCGCGGCGTCGGTCTGCCGCTCGCTCCACCGAAAGAATCGCAGGTCGGCGGCGCGGTGTTACGACCAATGCCTGAATTGTCCGGATTATACATCAGGAGAGTCGATGGGTCGTCTCGCACGTACCGCACTGGCCACAGCCCTCTCGTGCTCCCTCGCCGCACTCGCAGCGTGCGCCCCACCGACCCAACCGCCTCCCCCGACGACCTGCGCGACCGACGACATCGGTATCGCGGCCGGCGCACCGCTGATGTATCTGTCGGACTCCGAACTCGACCGCGAACTCGACGCGATCCGCGCGGTCGGCGCCCGGTGGCTGCGCGTGGACATCGACTGGTCGGTGATCGAACCGAACCGCGGACAACAGAACTGGTCGGTGCCCAACCGTGTGGTGGATCGCGCCCGTGCCCGCGGACTCGAGGTGGTCGGCATCATCGCGTACACGCCGGCCTGGGCGCGTGTCGCCGGCGGCTCCGACACCCATGGATATCCGGCCGACCCGGCGACGTTCGCCGCCTTCTCCCGTCAGGCCGCACAGCGCTATTCGACCCGTGTGACCCATTGGGAGATCTGGAACGAACCGAACCTGACCAGTTTCTTCCGGCCCCGGGCCGACGTCGGCAAGTATGTCGAGTTGCTCGCCGCCGCAGCACCGGCGATCAAGTCGGTGCAACCCGGCGCGCGCATTCTCAACGGCGGCCTCGCCCCCGCCGTGGACGACGGCACCAACATCTCACCGGTCACCTACGTGCAGCAGCTCTACGCCCGCGGCGCACAGCAGTACTTCGACATCCTGTCGATCCACCCCTACAGCTATCCGGCCCTGCCGAACGATGCGAGCACGCAGAGCTGGAACACCTTCTACCGCATGCGCCTGATGCGCGACACGATGGTGCAGTACGGCGACGCCGCGACACCGATGTGGGCCACCGAGTTCGGCGCCCCCACCGGAACCGCCTCGAACGCGGTGAGCACGCAACGCCAGGCCGACATCATCGCCGACGGCATCGCGGAGGCCCGACGACTCGGCTGGGTGCAGAAGGTGTTCGTCTACTCGATGCGCGACCGCGGGACGAACCGCGCCGACGTCGAGCAGAACTTCGGGCTGCTCTACCAGAACTTCTCGGCCAAACCCTCACGCGCCGTGGTCGCTTCGGCCGCCTCGGGATGCGCTGCCGCGAACGACACACTCGAGTCCACGAGCACCCCGGCCGACGCGGTGTGGTGACAGTGGTGCGCTGACGGTCAGGCGCCGAGCGCGTCGGTGACGCCGTCGAGGATCCGCTCGAGGATCGGCCCCGACGTCGCGAAGTTGATGCGCAGGAAGTTGCGTGCCCCCGACCCGAACCGCACCCCGCCGTCGGCGAGGACACGTCCCCGATCGCGGACGACCGACACCGGATCATCGATGCCGAGGGGTCCGGTGTTCGACCACGTCAGGTAGGTGCCCTGCGGCAGGTGGTGCCGCAGGGACGGGATCCGTTCGCGCAGAACCTCGTCCACTCGTCGACGATTCCGGTCGAGGACCTGCAGCAGGCCGCGCTGCCACGCGTCGCCCTCGCGCCACGCGGCGAGCGTCGCGATCACTCCCGGAACCGAGACCGTCCCGTACAGATCGAACGGCTCCGCGTCCCGGCGCACGAGCAGTGTTTCTGAGCCGTAGTGCACCACCGCGCACCGCATCCCTGCGAGGTTGAACGCCTTGCTGGCGGAAGTGAGCGTCACCGTACGGGCAGCGGTCTCCGGTCCGAGCGACGCGAACGGGATGTGCCGGTGCGGCTCGTAGATCAGCTCGGCATGGATCTCGTCGCTGACGACGAGCATGTCGAACCGTTCGGCGAGATCGGCGATCCGCTCGAGTTCCTCACGCGTGAGCACCCGCCCGGTGGGGTTGTGCGGGTTGACGAGCACCAGCACCCGCGGACGACGCCGTGCCACCAACGGCTCGAACGCATCGAAGTCGAGCACCCACCCGTCGCCTCGGTCGACGAACGGAAAGTCGATCTGCTGCAGCCCCATCCGTCGCAGCGACGCCAGGAACGGCGGGTAGTTCGGTGTCTGGATCGCCACCGCATCGCCGCGCGTGGTGCTCAGGTGCAGCACGAGCTGCAATGCCTGGATGAGATCCGTCTGCTCGCGGACGGCACCGGGATCGGGTTCCCAGCCGTAACGCGTGCGCATGCGTTGCGCGAACTCCTCGCGCAGCGGGGTGCCGTGGAACCAGTCGGGGTAACCGAGATCGTTGCGGTCGACCAGCTCGTGCAGCGCACGCGCGATCGGCGGTGCGACCGGAAAGTCCATGTCGGCGACCCATGCGGGGGCCAGCCCCTCGGCGGCCGCCCGTGCCCACTTGGCACCGGACCGCGCCGACAGGGCGTCGAAGTCGAGGTCGTCGAACCCGGGCACCCCAGGACCGCCGACCGAGAGGCGCTCGTCGCTGGTCATGTGGATGAGAATCGCACGGTTCGCGGCAGTGCGCGCGCCGAAGTCAGGCGGCCGGCCGCTGGCCCGTGACGAAGAAGATCAGCCGATCAGCGACGTCGACGGCCTGGTCGCCGAAACGCCCGTAGAAACGCGCGAGGAGTGCGGTGTCGACCGCGGTCCGGATGTCGCCGTCCCATTCGGGACTCTCGAGCAGGGAGAGCAGTCGCGAATGCACCGCATCGAGTTCGGTCTCGATGACGTGCGTGCCCTTGATCGTGTCGAGGTCGAAGTCGGTGAACGCGTCGCGCAGGATCGCGACGATCTGCGCCGCGAGATCGGCCATCCGGCGGAGATCGTCGCGGAGCAGGTCGGACACGAGTGACTCGGGATGGCGACGCCGTACGACCCGCGCGATGTGCAGGCTCAGTTCGCCCATCCTGGTGAGATCGCCCGTAATGCGCACGGCGGAGAACACCAACCGCAGGTCGGCGGCCACGGGACCCTGCAGGGCGAGGATCCGCACCGCTCGCTCGGAACAGTCGGTATCGAGTTCGGCGATCCGTGCGTCGAGATCGAGGGCGGCCTGGGCTGCGTCGAGGTCGGTGTCGAACAACGCACGAGTGGCCAGGTCGAGCCCCTCGGCCGCGACCGCTGCGAGCTCACCGAGGCGTCCGACCAGGTCGTCGAGCTGCCCTCGGAACAACTCCCTCATGTCTCGCTCCCTCCGTCGACCGGTTCACGGCACGTGTACCCGACCGGTCCTCGTTGCAGTCCCCGGGAGGAGCCTAACGACGCGCGTCGACGACGCGCTCTGCGGCGACGTCCTCGGAGGACGATACAGAGCCCGCGACGTCGTCCATGCGGGCGAGATGAGCCTTGATCCATTCGGTGCTTCCCGGCGTCGCGGTGCTGTGCTGCGGGGTGCCGGCAATGCAGATAGACAAATTGTTTTCCTCGTCGTGACGCCGATGTGCTCGGCTGCGCAGATCACACCCATCCCCTGGAGTGACCGCCATCACTATAGCCTGTCGGCGCCGAGCTTCAACTCGGGCGGGAACGCGGTCAGTAGCGCAACGTCTCCCGAGGTTCGCCGTAACCGTTCTGCTCGGGATGAGCGTGCCCGTCCCGGTAGCCCTGCTGGTCGGCGTATCCGTAGTCGTGCCCCTCGTCGTAGCGGTACTGCCGGTAGGCCGAATCCTGGGGCGGGACGAACAGCGACTCGGGTTGCGACGGCACCGGCTGCGACGGCACCGGCTGCGGAGCCCGGTGACGGTCGTCGGGCACCGGTCGCGGCGCAGGCGCCGCGGGTGCAGGTGCAGGTGCAGGTGCAGGTGCGGCGGCCGGGACGGGAGCTGGGGGTTCGGGAGCCGCCTCCACGGCCGTTTCGCGGCGCCGGGCCGGAAGCACGGGCACCAACTCGCGTCCTGCACCGAGCACGACGAGACGCGTGGGCACCTCGATCTCGGCCAGGGCACGCAATGTGTCCTCCGCCTGCGCTCGCTCCTCGGCCCCGGCCTGCAGCACGATCACGGCGAGCGCGAGCCCCTCGGTCTTCGCGCGGGTCCACCACTGCTCCCCGACTCCGCAGCACACGATCCGGTCGCGGGCATCGCCGAAGGCGTCGGTCTCGACGGTCACGCCCTCGCCGGTGAGGAGGAGGATGTGGTCGCCGAGGGAGGCGCGCTGCCCGAGCATGACGATCGTGTCGAGAGGAAGCGTCTCCCGATCGTCGCGCTCGATCTGCACAGCTGTCCGGTGGCGACGCGCGACCCGCCGGGCCCAGGCCGGGCTGTTCGACGCTCCGAAGCGTCCGTTCAGCGCGACCAGCAACTCCGCGACGAGGACGAACACGGCGAGGAAGGCGACCGCGGCCTCGGCACGCGGCATCGGGGACACCTTCGTCCCGGTACCGGCGGGCATCGACAGCACCTGGAGGTATTCGAGGCTCGCACCCGAACGCGCCTGCCGGAGCTGCTCGAGCCGCGCATCGAGTTCGGTCTGCACCACAGGGTCGGCTGTGCCCTCCGCGTTGCCCTCCTCGTCGGCCGCGATACTCGCGGCGAGGTCGGCGCGCAGACCGGCAACGACCGCGTCCAGTTCGGCGATGCGCGCGTCGAGGGCGACGCGATTGCGTTCGGTCTGCGCGCGGTCGAGCTGTGTGACGACCGTTTGTGCGAGCCGGTCGGCGTCGGCCTGCGAGTCGTCGCGGGCTGTCACGGTGAGCAGGGTGGGCGACGAGCCGTAGCCGACGTCGATCCTCGACGGCAGCTTCGCGGGGTCCTCGTTCGTCTCGGCTGCGATCGCGGCCACGACCGCCGAGTCCTGTGACAGCGCGACATAGGGGGCGATGAGCTGCCCGAGGGTCGCGTCGTTGCCGGACACGGATGCCGACGAGCGGATCTCCGCGACGAGCGACGACTCGTACACCCCGGGGCCGCTGTCGCGGACGAAGAAGACCGCGACCGCGGCGAGCGCGGCGACGAGTGCGGCGGGCACGGCCACGCGAGCGAGATCGCGGGCATGCCCCACAAGGTCGACGGTGGGAGGAACACCGAGCTCACGACGCAGTTCGGCGTCGCGGATGCTTCGTTCGGACACGATGCACAGGCCTTTCGCTGTCGCCCCGGGGAGTGGGCACGTCGCCAGTGTGTCGCGGCGAATCGGGCAAATGTTACCGACCCGTACGTCCGTCAGCTGCCGAGCAGCCAGCGCGGACGGGACCACATCTGCCAGGTCTCGGCGACGCGCGCTCCGGCTGCGAGGTAGAGCGGGGTGACACGCGGCCTGGTGAGTTCGCACATCGCGACCGGACCTCGCTGCGCGTGCGTGTGGGCGGCGCCGGCCCGGATCAGCCGGTTCGCGTATCCGCGACGTTGCCGGCCGGTCCGGGTTCCGAGCGACCACACCGTCCGGATCGGCCCGCTGTCGACGAGCAGGGTGCAGGACTGCAGAGCCGCAGCCCGGCCGTCTGCATCCTCGTCGTCCGAATCCCGATCGCCGACATCCTCGTCGTCGAAGATCCCGATCACCTCGACGCCGGCGGTGCGGGCGACGACGTCGGCGTAGGCGACCGCGGCGGTCCCGGGCGCGATCCCGAAGGTCGCGGCGGCGAGTTCGCGGGCATGCAGCATGTCGGCCTCGCCGAGAACCTGGAAACCCGGATCGAGGGGAGCATCGTGGGCGACGAGGTAGGTCAGGTCCAGCGAACCCGCACACACCCAGCCGCGGTCGGCGAGGACCTGGGCGGCGCCGAGCCCATCGCCGGCGAGCAGGACGATCGACGGATGACCGGCCTCCGTCAGCGTTTCGTAGACATGGTGGGCGTGGGCGGTCACGTCGCCGCCGTGGACGAGGGCGAGGTTGTAGTCGGGGTCGGGGGCCGCGGTGATACCGATCCACCAGCCGTCGCCCTCGGACCAGTGACCTCCGGACGTCAGCGGCCGCATGCTCGCGCCGTAGGCACGTCGCAGTTGCGTCGACGATGCGAGACCCGTCGCGATCGAGGCGGCGTCCACCCCTTCTCCTTCCCTGCCGCAGGAAATCGATCCCCCGGACCAGATCTACCCGGACCACATCTACAGGGTCGGTACGGAAACGGCATCGGCGGCACCCGCTGGAGGTGCCGCCGATGTCGCTACGTGCGGATTGGAGTGTGGACTCCGATCAGAGGTAGGCGCCGATCAGGTCGCGCAGGAACTTGATCACGAACTGGAGCGGGTCGACCGGCTCCGGCTGCGACTGGGGAGCCGGCGGAACATTGTCGGCCTGCGGCGCGGACTCGCCCTGCGGTGCGGGCGCGGACTCGGCCTGCGGCGCGGACTGTGCCTGCGGAGCCGACTCGCCCTGCGGTGCGGACTCACCGCCGCCGACCGTCACGTAGATGCCACCGGTGAAGGGGCGACCGGACGCGTCGAAGATGTTCTCGTACTGCGCACCCGAGGCGTCCTGGCAGCCCCAGAAGACGTTGTAGGTGCCGTCGGTGATCGACTCCGGACCGGCCTGCGAGGGTGCGCCGTCCTTGATGTACAGCGCGCTCGAGGTGCTCGTGTTGGTCACCGAGAACCTTGTGCCGGCGGGCTGCGCGTCGATGCGGCCCGACGGATCGGCCGTGTCGACGGTGCCCGGCTTCAGGACGTAGGTGACGCAGGTGACGCCGCGGTCGACGTCGGCGCGCGTCAGATCGAAGTCGACGACGATGGCGCCGTTCTCCGCCTTCGCCGAGACGCTCGGACCCGCAGCGGACGAGACACCCGGAACGACCAGTGCCAGCAGTGCGGCACCGGAGGCCGCGACTGCAGCCTTCTTCGCAACAGAATTCATCGATTTTCCTCCCCGTATTTCGATGTCGGCGACCACTTTCGTGAGCGGCACGCCGTCGACCGTGCCCGACGCGCGTAGAACGCGGGCACATATGCGAGAACGTTACCGCTAGATGTCGTTGCTGTCGCGATGAGGTGGGGCATCGGTCCGGGCGGCCCGATCCACATGCCCGAGATCACGATCCGGCTCCACGAGATCACGGACTCGCTGCTTGAGCGCGGCGATTTCGGGAAAACCCTTGTCCTCCTTGCGGTCCCACACGACCGTGTCGTCGACGACGATGCGGAACACCCCACCGGTCCCGGGAACGAGCGCGACCTCGCCGAGCGCGGTACCGAAGGTGTTCAGCAGTTCCTGCGCCATCCAACCGGCGCGCAGCAGCCATTTGCACTGCGTGCAGTAGGTGATCGCGACGCGGGGAGCCTGCTCGGTCATGAGCGACAGGATATCTCCGCCGGAAATAGGTGAAGCCCCGGCAATCGTGGTGGTGGATCGGCCGAGGCTTCTGCACGGACCGGTGATGGGGGGTAACCGACCCGTGCGGCCGTCCTCACATGGGGGGACAGGAGGACGACGCGGAACCGAGTCTAGACACGGGAAATTGTTACTCGCGAGTATCGCGCAGGCGGACGTCCGGCGTGTCAGGAAGCGACGGGAGGATTCGCAGAATCACGCTGCTCCCGCTGCATCTCGACGAGTTGTTCCTCCCTTTCGGAGACGAACAGGAACCGACCGACCGCGAGCGCGCCGAGAGCCGAGAGGCCCAGCCACGCCGCCAGCGCCGATGCGATCCACACCCACATGGCTCACAGTGTGCGCGAATCCGCCGAGAACACCAAACATCGGAGATCACAACATGGTTGCAAAAGCAATACTCGAGGACGCCTCACAATGTGACGCCCGTCGCCCACAAGGCGTTCACCATGGCCGGCAACGTCACCTCGATATCGTGGCACTCCTCCACCCGGCGACGCGCAGTGACGGCGAGTTCGTACCGCAGGTCGGGGTCGGACATCAATCGCCGCATCGTCTCTGCAAGAGCCTTCGTATCGCCGGGTGGAACGAGCAGTCCCGCGCCGTCCGCCAGGTACTCGGCGGTCCCTCCGTGATCGGTGCCGACGACGGGCACACCGTGCGCCATCGCCTCCAGTGCGACCAGCGGCCCCGCCTCCGGTGAGGTGCTCGCAGAGACCATCACGTCCCACACCGCGAAGACCTCGGCGGGATCGACCCGGCCCAGGAACGACACCCGTCCACGCAGGTCGGGGGCGTCTGCGCGACGCCGAAGCTCGTCGAGGAAGCCTTCGTCGCCGGGGAACGGCTCCCCCGCCACGTCGAGGTGGACGCCGGGCACCTCGGCCACCGCCTCGAGAAGGACGCGGTGTCCCTTCCATTCCGTCACCGACGCGAGGATGCCCACCCGCGTGGTCGAGCCGTCAGGAGTCGAGCCCTGGGGAGACGCCGGCCGGGACGGAGCAGGCGGGATCGGGACGCCGTGCGGTGCGACGACCACCGGATATCCGCATTCCCGGACCGGGACGGCCGAGGCCCGCGAGACGGCCACCGCTTCCCCCACGGCGCCTCTGCCCATCCGGGCGACGATGCGCTGCTTACGGGAGGACAGGGTGTCGTGCACCAGCCACCTGGCACGTTCCCGGTGGGACGTGCCGAGCACGGCGAGTCGCAGGGAAGGCAGTGCGAACAACGAATTGCACACCACCTGCGGCCGCTCCGCGGCGAGCACGCGACGGAGTCTGCGCGCTCCCACCAGCCACCGCACCGGAAGACCTGCCAGTCCCGCGATCCGCCCGACTCCGGTCTGTCCCCACATGCCCAGCCGGGGCAACCGGACACGGACGCATCCGACCGGAAGGGCTTCGGCGAGCGGCCCGTCGGGGCACGCCACGACGACCCGACGGCCCTGCGCGAGGGCGACGTCGACGAGCATCAGCATGATCTTCTCGGCACCCGACCGTTCACCGGTGTGCGCGACGAACAACAGCGGATCGCTCACGGATTCCGTCACGGAGCCTCCTGATTCGTCCGATTCGGGGTCGTCGGCTGAAATCGAGACCGGCGTGCGTTCCGTTACAACAGCGCAACGTCACACCGAATTATCGCCGCGTCTGCAATATTCTCGTGACCGGACGCAATACGCTGTTCGAGTGACATCCCCCCGAACCGGTCGCCGTTCCCGACGCACCCTCCTGCTGGCTCTTGCCGCCTCGATGACGTTGTGCGCGAATCCGATTACCGCTGCAGCGCAGGATCTCGAGCCGACGGAGCCGACGCCTCCGGGCGAGGTCGCATTCCCGACCCGCAATCTCGGACTCGGGTCGAACATCGAATTCCGCGGCAATTCCGATGTCGTCACGCTCACATTTCCTGTCCCGGCCGGAAATACTCCCGCTTTCCTCGACACCACCGCCGAACTGCCCACCAATGTCGCGCGCGGATGGATCGACGTCGTCTCGGACGGGCGCCTGCTCACGCGCGTGGAACTGCCGCCCGGTGGCGCCATCGTGCCGCTGTCGATCCCGCTCGCCGGGGCGAAGGTGGAGAACGACGCCGCGGTGATCTCGCTCGATCTGCACCTGGTCGCCGTCGACAACATCTGCCCCGACGACTGGACGCTGGGTTCGGTACGTCTGCGCGACGGTGTGGTCCGGTACGCGGGCACCCCCGCGGCGCCGCAGGCGGTCGCCGACTACCTCCCGCCGGTCCTCGATCGCCTCGAGCTGTATCTGGCCGAGGAACCCACGGACGCCGAGGCGAGCGTCGCCCTCGACCTCGCGGCGACCGTGAGCGCCCGCTACTCCGGCCGGCAGGTGCCCGTGGACGTACGTGAACTCCCGGCGAACGGCGTTCCTCCCGCCGCCGACACCCCGTTCGTCCGGCAGATCGTCGTCAGCGAGGGCGAGGAGACGGGTGCGGAGGTCGTGCCGGTGCCCGACGGGCCGCCCGCCCTGTACGTCCGCGGCGACGCGGAGACCCTCCTCGACCAGGGCCGCCTGATCACCAGCGCCCTGTCCGGCTTCGCCGTCGCCTCCGACGTCGCCGTCGGCGCGTTCGAGACCCGCCCCATCCTCCCGCCCGACTCGGCCACCCTGTACGACCTGCGGGTGTCCGACCTCGAGACGAGCAGCCTCGGCATCGCGGACGTGCACCTCTTCCTCGACCAGACCGAGTTCGGGCGGCCGGTGCGCGACGTGAGCATCGACCTGCAGGGCTCCTACACCCCGCTCCCCGCCACCCAGGGAGGGTCGATCACCGTCTCCGCCGGCGACATCACGCTCGACTCATGGGCGGCCGACGCGAGCGGCGTCATCGACCGTGTCGTCACGGTTCCGAACTCGGCCCTCGGGCGGCTCACCGACGTCAGTGTCGAACTCCGCACCACCGGCGCGCAGCAGCAGTGCGGTCTCCAGCAACCCGTCACCCTGCGCATCGACGGCGACAGTCGTGTCTCCAGCACACTCGCCGATCCCCCGCTCCCCGTCGGCTTCCCGTCGCTGCCCCAGACGCTGATGCCGAAGGTCGACGTCGCGACCTCCGACCGCAGTCTCGTCGACGTCTCCCGTGCCGTCGGAATCATTGCCGGACTCCAGTCGCTCACCAGCCGTCCACTGGACCCCGAATGGGTGACGATCGACGAAGCGCTCGCCTCGTCGGGACCGGCCGTGATCGTGGACGCGAACGGCCTCCTCCCCGAAGATCTGCAGTCGCAGCTGCCGCTCGTCCGCACCGAGGACCGCCGGTTCGAGGTCCGCAACGCCGACGGCGAGAGCACCAGCCTCACCTTCGGCACCGAGGTGGACTTCGCCTCGCTGCAGGTCGTGCGGGGTGACGGACGCACCGTGCTGGTCGCTACGTCGACCGGTGCTCCCGAGGAACTCGATCGGACACTCGACTGGCTCTCCGCCGAGCCCGGTCGCTGGTTCGAACTCGAGGGCAGCGTGCTGTTCACCGCACCCGACCGCGATCCGATCTCCCTCATCGATCCCCGGAGCCAGGACGACGACCTCGACGCACCGTCGTCGGAATCGGACAGCACGGTGACCGCGGTGGTCGTCGCGGGGGTCGTCCTGCTCGTCGCCGGGGCGGCAGGCGCCGCGGTGTGGGCGCTCTCCCGCCGGCGCCGCCCGCAGTCGCGGGGAACACGATGACCGCGACAGTGGAGCAACCGTCGTTCACCGAGCGGTTCTTCACGAACGCGATGCTGCACACCACCAATCGGTGGATCGTGATAGTCGCCGCAACCCTGATCGGTTTCCATTCCACCTGGCTGCAGCTGATCGACGAGATCCGCACCGGCACCACGGGGGGTTACGTCCTCATCGTGCCGCCTCTCGTCGCGATCGTCGCGATCGGAGTCACGCGGCAGCGGAAGAACGAACTGCCGATCCACGACCGGCAGACCGACATCATCACGTCGGTGCTCCTGCTGTTGATCGCGCTCGCGATCAAGGGGCTACTGATGCCGAGATACGCAACGACCTATCAGGTGATGCACCTCGACGTGCTCGCCGCGTGGGTGTTCGTGTGCGGGGCGTGCGTGGCGATGTTCGGTCTGCGCGTGACCGCGGCGTACTGGCAGGCGTGGATGATGCTCTTCCTGAGCTCACCCGTGCTCTACCGGATCGCGCTCGTCGAGTTCGGGGGCACGAAACTCGCCGCAGGACAGGTCACCCTCGTGCTCGCCGCCACCGCCATCGGACTCGCCACGCGCCGCACCCGGGCCCGCGGATTCTTCTACGGCTCCACGACATTCGTGACCGGCCTGATGGTGCTCATCCTGATCGACCAGCGGTGGCCGGATGCACCCATCGCCGTGTCCCAGTACGTGCCGGCGGTGATCGCGACGGTGGTCGTCGGGGCCGGTGCCTATCTGTGGACCTACCGCGGGCTCGCCCCGCGCACGCTGCCACCGAATCCGGTGTCGATTCCCCAGGCCGTGCGGGGAGCGCTGTGCATCGTGGTGGCCGCGCTCCTCGCGGCACTCGTGCCGCTGCCCGACCAACGGCTGACACCCGTATCGGAGGGGCCACCCTATTCGGGCACCGCCACGCAGATCGTCCCGGCCGGGTGGGTGCAGTTGTCGTCCGTCGACTACGACTGGCCCCGTGCCTATTTCCGTCAGGGATCGGTGCTGCGCCGGCAGATGATCCGCGCGGAGGAACCGGATCCGGACTGGGACCGTCTGCTGCGTCCGCGCACCGTCGCCGTGCAGACCCTGCAGGTACGCAGCCCGAACGCGTTCGCGGTCTACCCCACCCAGTCGATGTACGAACTCGGCATGTCGCGCGTGAGCCCCAAGGAGTACGTCGATCTGGGACGCGGGGTGACCGCCGAGTACTTCACCGTCGTCGACGACAAGCTGCTCCTCACGTGGAGTCTGCTCAGCTTCGTGTGGACCCGCAGCAACACCGTCGCCCAGCGGGTGAGCCTGTTGACGGTGGACAATCACGAACTCGACGCGCCGTTCCCGCAGCCCGAACCGAACACTGTCGCCAACGTGCGCACGCTGGTGCGGGTGTTGTTGCGAGGCAACGGCACCGTCGAGGACACCGAGCCCGAGTACAAGGACCGTTCCATGCTCATCGAGGTGGGTCGCGAGCTCGTGGAGGCACAGTGGCAGGACGAGTGAACGTCGGTTCCGGACACGATGTCCCAGCCGAGGGCACCCTCGAGTTCGACGCCTACCGGGAGGCAGCCCTGCATGAGGCCGTCCACGGACTCCGCGAACGCAGCCCCGTCTCGTCGGCGTCGGTCGCGTTCGTCCCGTGGCAGAAATATCTCGGATTCGCACTCGCCGCGGCCTTCGTGCTCTCCCTCGTCGTAGCGACGAAACCGACCCTGATCGTCTTCACCGTGCTGTGCACCTTCGGGTACATCGCGACCCTCGCCGACCGGCTGCTGCTGTTCACCCGCGGCATGGCGCGCGACGCGCAGTTCATCGTCGACGACGAGGAAGCACTCGCCCTCACCGACGATCAGCTGCCGCCGTACACGGTGCTCGTGCCCGCTTACAACGAACCCGAGGTGGTCGGCGACCTGCTCGCCGCGATGGCCGCGCTCGACTATCCGGCCGACAAGCTCCAGGTGCTGTTGCTGCTCGAGGAGGACGACACCGTCACCATCGAGGCCGCGGAGAAGGCCGGGCTCGGCGAGAGCGTCGAGATCCTGCTCGTCCCGGCCGCCGACCCGCGCACGAAACCGAAGGCGTGCAACTACGGTCTGCATTTCACGACCGGTGAGATCGTGACGATCTTCGACGCCGAGGATCTGCCCGAGCCGTTGCAGTTGCGCCGGGTGGTCGTCGTCTTCGACCGGCTCGGCGACGACGTGGCGTGCGTGCAGGCGAAACTGGCCTTCCACAACGGAACCCAGAACCTGCTGACCGGCTGGTTCACCGCCGACTACGCACTGTGGTTCAACTTCATCCTCCCCGGACTGATGAAGTCGCAGTCGCCGATCCCGCTGGGAGGCACGTCGAACCACATCCGCCGATCAGTGTTCGACGAGATCGGTGCGTGGGATCCGTACAACGTCACCGAGGACGCCGATCTCGGCGTGCGGATCGCCGAATCCGGCTATTCCACCGCGGTTCTCGACTCGACCACACTCGAGGAGGCGAACAGCGATCCGATCAACTGGGTGCGGCAGCGATCCCGTTGGTACAAGGGCTATCTGCAGACCTGGCTGGTCCACATGCGCAGGCCTGTCCGGTTGTGGCGGGTGATCGGCACTGCGGGGATGCTGCGTTTCACGACCCTGCTCGCGGGCACGCCGATCATCGCGTGCCTGAACATGGTGTTCTGGATGACGACGCTGGCGTGGCTGCTCGGGCAGGCGGAGCTGATCGAGGAGATCTTCCCCTGGTACGCCTATTTCCCCGCGTTGATCTCGCTCGTGTTCGGCAACGTCGCCGTGATGTACATGAACTTCGTGGCGTGCCGCGAGACCGGGCACGCGAACCTGTGGTGGCCGTGCCTGACCGTGCCGTTCTACTGGGTCCTCATGTCGATCGCGGCGATCAAAGGCACCTATCAGCTCATCCGTAATCCTTCCTACTGGGAGAAGACCTTCCACGGGTTGTCGTCGTGAGGGCGCGCAGTACGTGGGTGTTCTGGACCGCCTGCCTGATCTATCTGGTGGTGGGACTGTGGCTCGCGCTGGACGTGCAGTACTACCAGGGTGATGCGCTCAGCCGTGTCAGCGCTGCGCGGTCGGTGCTGCTCAGCCGCGACCCGCACCTCGCCGCCATCGGTTTCGTGTTCACACCCCTCACCGCGCTCGTCCAGGTGCCCCTCACGGGACTGTCGGCGTGGTTCCCGGGACTGTCCGCCTATGCCGTCACGGCGGTGCTCATGTCGGCGCCGTTCATGGCCGGCGCGGCGGTGCAGATCCACCGCATCGCGTGCGATCGCGGATGCCCGCCGTGGTTCGTGTGGACGGTGACGGCGGTGTTCGCCCTGAACCCTATGATCGTCTACTACGGCGCGAACGGGATGAGCGAGGCACCGTTCCTGTTCGCGTTGTGCTGGGCCGCACGTCGTCTGATCCGCTGGTGCAGCACCGACGACATCCACGACCTGGCGCTCGCCGGAATCGCCCTGGCGTTGGCGTATCTCGCGCGGTACGACGCGTTGGCCGTCGGTGGTGCGGTGACGGTCTTCGTCGCACTGCTCGTCCGGTACCGGTCGCGCCGCTACGCTCCCGGCTCGGGATGGCAGCCGGCGATCATGGACGCGATCCTCGTCGCCGCGCCCCTCGCCTTGGCCTTCGTCGCGTTCGTCGTGACGAGCTGGCTCGTCACCGGCGAATGGCTCGCGCAGTTCACCTCGACCTACGGCAATGCCGCCATCCTCGAGCAGAGCGGTGGCGGGTCGTCCGGTGGGCTCGGTGCGATCGCCCTCTCGCTCGCCGAGACCGTCGTGCTCGGACCGGCGCTTCCGCTGCTGATTCCGGTCGTGGCGGTGCTGGCTCGGCGGCGACGAGATCTCGAACCGCTCGTGCCGTTCGTCGTCTTCGGCGCGGTCCTGGGATTCGCGGCGCTGTCCTATGCACGCGGGATGACCTTCCCGTTCCTGCGTTTCTACATCTGCGCGATCCCGCTGCTCGCTGTGTGGGTCGTGCAACTGGCTCCGCGACGCGGACTGCTCACGGCACGACGTCCCGGACCGCACGCCGTTCCGAGAGCGGAGGACCGCAGCGGCGCGGCACCGTTGGGTGCGGTGCTCCTCGTGTGCAGTCTGCCCGTCACGTTCGTCGCGATGGGTTCACCCACCCTGTCGCAGGAACAGCACGCGCTGCGCACCGTGCTGTTCCCGAACAACGACGATCCGTCCGCGGTGCGCGAGCAGCAGCGACGGGTGATCGCGGCGTTCTCCACCGAACGACGCATCGCCGAATACCTCGACGCGATGGACCTGCCGCCGGGCTCGGTACTGATGGACACGGTCTACGGGTTCGCGATCTTCTCGGCCACCGAACGCCCCGAGACCTTCGTCATCCCCTCCGATGCCGACTTCACGGCCGTGCTCAACCGTCCCTCCGCCTCCGGCGTCGAGTACATCCTCACCGTCCCCAACGAGGGCCGGGGAACATCGGATGCCGTCAACCGCCGCTACCCCACCATCTACGAGACCGGCAGCGACATCGCGCTGCTCGAACTCGAGATCCCCAACGACGGTGCCGACCAACCCGACTGGCGACTCTTCCGGGTCCTCGACCGTGATTCACCCTGAGCGGTGGTGACGCCGTAGGACGTAGTGGACCGGGTCGTCCGGGCCGATGTCGTAGGTGCACTCGTCCGGTCGCGGGTCGGGGACGAACGACCACATCAGTGCGCCGTCCGCCCCGAGGTCGCGGTATTGCGTGAGCGTGCGGTCGACGATATCGGCACGCTCGCTCGCGGTGCGGCACGAACCGGCCCGGACACCGAGTTCTGCGACGAGCAACGGCTTCGACAACCCGTCGAGCCGCTGCTCGAGGAACTGCGCGTCGTCGTAGTCGTGATACTGCACGACGTCGAGCTGCTCGGAGCCGGTGACGATCGCGAAATCGTCTCCGGCCGAACCGCACTGGTCTCCTCCGATGGTGCCCACCGTGACCAGCCGGTCCGGGTCGTGCTCACGGACGATGGCGGCCGCGTCGTCGATCCAGGTGCGGAGCAGCCGGGCGCCACCGGGCAGGCACTCGCGTCGTTCGAGGGTGCACTCGTCGTCGGTGCAGGTCGCGGTCTCGGGTTCGCCGATCAGGTCCCACATCGCCACCGCCGGCGACGACCCCCACCGCTCGACGGCCGTCGCGACCCAGTCGTCGTAGGCGAGTACATGACCGGGTAGCGGGTCGCGCCAACCGGTGTCGTACCAGTCCGCCTGCTTGTATCCACCCGCGTCGCAATCGCTGTCCTGCGGGGCGAGAACCGGGATCAGATACACCCTGTGCCGCTCGGCGGCGTCGAAGACGGCATCGAGCGCCGTGAAGTCGAGCGTGCCGCCGATCCGGTGCACGGCGTGGGACTGGAAGGCGTCGAAACGCACGATCGAACGCGGCGCCAGCGCACCGAAGAATTCGTCGAGATCCACCTGGGCACCGCATCCCTGGTTGACCTCCCAGCGGGTGCCGAGCTGGTAGGCGTTGAGTCCGGCGGGCCACCACGTCCGTCCGTCGAGAACGAGACGGTCGCCGTCGGCACGCACCACCGGCAGATCCTCGGGAGGCGAGGGGCGCGACGAAGTGTCCTGCGCGCAGGCCGCGAGCAGGAGCAGCAGGGCGGTAGCGACCGCAGCGACGCGCACGTCCAGAGATTAACCCGGACGTGAGTGTGTCCGACCCGCACGGACGAGATTCACCCCTGGTGTTCGTCTGCGGCGTGCGCAGGAAGAACTAGCTGGGACGCGCGTCGGGGTGCTTGTGCACGAAATTCAGGTACGCCTTCGACGGCGTAGGCCCGCGCTGGCCCTGGTACTTGGACCCGACCTTCGCGCTGCCATAGGGGTGCTCGGCGGGGCTCGTCAGCCGGAACAGGCACAGCTGACCGATCTTCATGCCCGGCCACAGCGTGATCGGCAGGTTCGCGACGTTGGACAGCTCGAGGGTGATGTGCCCGTCGAAGCCCGGGTCGATGAACCCGGCCGTCGAGTGCGTGAGCAGACCGAGCCGGCCCAGCGACGACTTGCCTTCGAGGCGACCGGCGAGGTCGGCCGGCAGGGTGCACCGCTCCATCGTCGACCCGAGCACGAACTCGCCGGGGTGCAGCACGAACGGCTCACCCTCGGGCACCTGCACCAGCGACGTCAGTTCGTCCTGCTGCTTCGCCGGGTCGATGTGCGTGTAGCGCGTGTTGTTGAAGACGCGGAACAGGCTGTCGAGTTTGACGTCGACACTCGAGGGCTGCACGAGCTCCGGATCGAACGGGTCGATGCCCAGATGCCCGGAGGCGATCTGAGCGCGGATATCGCGATCGGAGAGCAGCACGAGTAGAGGTTAACAATCTCCCCGTCGAGGGTTTCTACGTGGCCGAGTCGCGCCGCAGTTGGCTGGACATCGTGAGCAGCAGTTCGGTGCACTCCTCGACGACGTCGTCGTGGCTCAGCGGCACGGTGCCGTCGAGCCAGGCCGTCAGCGCCTGGGCGAGTCCGCCGACGACGTAGTGCGCCGCAAGATCGAGCCTGGGGCTCGGGGTGATGGCGTAGATGTTCTCGGCCTGAGCGGTGACCAGGCCGGCGAACATGCGGGTCGAGTCGAGGCGCCGCTTCGCGAGCTGCGTGTTGGCCTGGCTGACGGAGAACAACATGCGGCCGAGCCGCGGGTCCTCGTCGATCTCGCGGACGATGTTCTCGACGCAGGCCCGCACGATCGCGCGGTCGTCGTCGGCGGGTGCCGCGGTCACGGCGGCGAGAGTGCTCTCGGCGATGCGCTGGACGACGTGGTCGTAGACGGCACCGGTGAGCTCGTCGCGGTCGGCGAAGCTCTCGTAGAAGTAGCGCGACGCCAGACCGGCGCGCTTGCAGACACCGCGCACCGACAGCGTAGCTTCGCCGTCGGCAGCTCCGAGGAGGTCGAGACCGGCCTCGATCAGCTGCGCTCGCCGACCGGCCTGTCGTTCCTCGCCTGCGCGTCCACCGTAGAGCCGTCCAGTTGCCATACCCCTATCTTCGCAGCGTCCGGTTTCCGTTCCGCGCAACCTCCGGTCTTTACCGTCGGCGCGCATCTGAGTACAGTCGTGGTCACTTCGAACGATGGAGGGACATCCGATGACGACGACCGTCGACAAGCCCGTCGGCCTGGACGACACGATGGACGGGCTCGGCCTGGCCGCCGGAGCAGCGAACATCATCATGCAGCTGTCGTGGCCCGGTGTCGGCTACGGCGTCTACGAGTCGCGCGTGGAGTCGGGACGGCTGTTCGACCACCCGATCAAGCGCACCCGCACCACCCTCACCTACCTGGCTGTCGCGGCGCGGGGCACCGACGACGAGAAGCGCCTGTTCCGTCGCGGCGTCAACAAAGCGCACGCGCAGGTGCGTTCCACCGAGTCGAGCCCGGTCGAATACAACGCGATGGACCCGGAACTGCAGCTGTGGGTGGCGTCGTGCATCTACCGCGGGTTCGAGGACGTGCACCGCGCGCTGTACGGGCCGATCCCCGACGACGCGATCGAGTACTTCTATCAGAACGGCGCGACCTTCGGCACGACACTGCAGGTGCCGCAGCACATGTGGCCGAAGGACCGCGCGGCGTTCGAGCAGTACTGGGAGGACAACCTCCACAAGGTGAAGATCGACGACACGATCCGCGAGCACCTGCTGTCGATCGCCCGGATCGAGTTCCTGCCCCAGCCCGTCCCTGCCCTGTTCGGCAAGCTCAACCTGTTCTTCACCGCCGGCTTCCTGCCGCAGCTGTTCCGCGAGCAGATGCTGCTGCCGTGGACGCCGCGCGACCAGCGTCGCTTCGACCGCGTCATGCGAGCTCTCGGTGTGGTGAACAAGAGGCTGCCGGTCGCGGTGCGGGAGCTGCCCTACCGCGTGCTGCTGGCCGACATGCGGTGGCGGATCCGGACGGGCCGATCCCTGGTCCAGGGGTCCCGCGATCGACCCTGAGAGTCTGCTACAGTTTGCTCCGAAAGCTCGGGCCGGAGTCGGTGAGAATCGGCAAAAGCCCAGCGTGCCGATGTAGTTCAATGGTAGAACATCAGCTTCCCAAGCTGAATACGCGGGTTCGATTCCCGTCATCGGCTCTCACACGAAGGCCCCGACCACACGGTCGGGGCCTTCGTCGTATCCGGGCCTCACCGGCCTTCGAGGTACGAGCGGGCGGTGTCGAGGAGTTCGGGGAGCGAGCGGGTCGCATCCAGGGTGACGCCGTGCTCGTCGGGTCCCAGCGGCTCGAGCGTCTCGAACTGCGAGGCCACCAGCGACTCGGAGAAGAAGTGGCCGCCGCGTCCGCGGACCCTGGACCGCACGACGTCGACGGGCACATCCAGATGCAGGAAGACGGCCGGGGTGCCGGCCCGCAGGATGTCGCGGTACGACCGCTTCAGTGCCGAGCACGCGACCACCGGGGTCTCGTCGCTGTCGGCTGCGGCCTCGGCGACCGCACGCAACCAGGGCTCACGATCGTCGTCGTCGAGCGCACGCCCCGAGCGCATCTTCTCGATCGACGCGTCGCTGTGATAGTCGTCCGCTTCGATGAAGGCTCCGCCGATCGCGTCCGCGAGCTGCCTCGCGAAAGTCGTTTTGCCACATCCACTGACGCCCATCACCACAACAGCCATGCCACATCGTAACTTCGGGGAGGTTGTGGTCGCTCTCGTCGAAATTCCCGGCCACAACCTCCCCGAAGTTCACTCCAGGTACGACGCGTAATCGGCGTAGGGCACCTGCTCGGTGGGGCTTGCCGCGGGTGAATTGGGGGAGAATGTGGGCGGTTTCCGCGAGATTCTCGGCAACGACCTCCCCCGACAAAGCAGCGTGGCCGCCACCCGGAAGGGTGACGGCCACGGGGCTGCAGTGACGCCTAGACGGTCGCAGCAACCGCTTCCTCGGCCTGGGCCGGGGCGCTCGTGCGGATGAGGTGGTCGAACGCGCCGAGCGCGGCCGTCGCACCCGCACCTGCGGAGACGATGATCTGCTTGTACGGGACGGTCGTGCAGTCGCCGGCGGCGAACACGCCGGGCACCGAGGTGCGACCGTGGTCGTCGACGACGATCTCGCCGCGCGGGCTGAGTTCGACGGTGCCGGAGAGCCACTCGGTGTTGGGCAGCAGACCGATCTGGACGAACACGCCGTCGAGCTCGAGGGTGCGCGACTCGTCGGTGGTGCGGTCGGTGTAGGTCAGGCCGGTGACCTTCGAACCGTCGCCGAGGACCTCGGTGGTCAGGGCGCTGACGACGATGTCGACGTTGGGCAGGCTGCGGAGCTTGCGCTGCAGCACCTCGTCGGCGCGCAGGACCGAGTCGAACTCGATGAGCGTCACGTGGGCGACGACGCCGGCGAGGTCGATCGCGGCCTCGACACCGGAGTTGCCGCCACCGATGACCGCGACGCGCTTGCCCTTGAACAGCGGGCCGTCGCAGTGCGGGCAGTAGGTGACGCCCTTGTTGCGGTACTCCTGCTCACCCGGCACGTTCATCGCGCGCCAACGGGCACCTGTCGCGAGAACGACGCTGCGCGAGAGCAACCGGGCACCGCTCTCGAGCTCGACCTCCACGAGACCACCCTCGGTGGGGGCCGGGGTGAGCTTCGAGGCCTTCTGGACGTTCATGATGTCGACGTCGTACTGGCGCACGTGGTTCTCGAGCTCGGCGGCGAACTTCGGGCCCTCCGTGTAGGGGACGGAGGAGAAGTTCTCGATGGCCATGGTGTCGAGCACCTGGCCGCCGAAACGCTCGGCGAGAACACCGGTGCGGATTCCCTTGCGGGAGGCGTAGATCGCGGCGGTCGCGCCGGCGGGGCCACCACCGACGACGAGGACGTCGAAGGGATCCTTCTCGCTGATCGCGGCGGCGGTGCGCTCGGCGGAGCCGCTGTCGAGCTTGCCGACGATCTGCTCGAGGTTCATGCGTCCGGAGCCGAACAGCTCACCGTTGAGGAAGACGGTCGGCACGGCCATGACCTGACGTGCGTCGACCTCGTCCTGGAAGAGGGAGCCTTCGATCGCGGTGTGCTTGATGCGCGAGTTGGTCACGCACATCACGTTCAGGGCCTGCACCACGTCGGGGCAGTTCTGGCACGACAGCGAGAAGTAGGTCTCGAAGTGGAAGTCGCCCTCGAGATCGCGCACCTGCTCGAGCAGTTCCACGGCCTCCTTCGAGGGGTGGCCGCCGACCTGCAGCAGGGCGAGCACGAGGGAGGTGAACTCGTGGCCGAGCGGGATACCCGCGAACTCGACCGCGATGTCGGTGCCGACCCGGCGGATCAGGAAGGAGGGGCGACGGGTGGCTTCACCGTCGCGCACATGGGTGACCAGATCGGACATGCCGGCGATCTGATCGAGGAGGTCGGCGAGTTCCTTCGACTTCGGCCGGTCGTCGAGGGACGACACGAGCTCGATCGGCTGGGTGACCTTTTCGAGAAGGGACTTCAGCTGGGCGGCAAGGGAGGCATCGAGCATGAGGATTCACTCCAGAGGTGGAAGAACTGTGACCGGAAGAGATGGGAGTCGGCGAACTTCTCAGCTCGAGCCGAGCGGACCCGGACGGTGCCCGGTGGCACGGGACGTTCGATCCCGTGCCACCGGAACGAATTTCCGTCGACGAATCAGATCTTGCCGACGAGCTCCAGCGACGGAGCGAGGGTGTCGTCGCCCTCTTCCCACTTGGCCGGGCAGACCTCACCCGGGTGGTTGCGGACGTACTGAGCGGCCTTGACCTTGCGGACGAGCTCGGCGGCGTTGCGGCCGATGCCCTCAGCGGTGACCTCGGTGAACTGGACGACGCCGTCCGGGTCGACCAGGAAGGTGCCGCGGTCGGCAAGGCCCTGGTCCTCACGGAGGACCTCGAAGTCGGTGCTGATCTGCAGGGTCGGGTCACCGATCATGGCGTACTTGATCTTGCCGATGGTCTCGGACGAGCCGTGCCATGCCTTGTGCGTGAAGTGCGTGTCGGTCGAGACGGAGAAGACCTCGACGCCGAGCTTCTGCAGCTCCTCGTAGTGGTCCGCGAGGTCGCCGAGCTCCGTCGGGCAGACGAACGTGAAGTCTGCGGGGTAGAAGAAGAAGATCGCCCACTTGTCCTTGATGTCCTCGTCGGACACGGTCACGAAGGCGCCGTCCTTGAAAGCCTCGGCCTTGAAGGGCTTGATCTTCTTGTTGATCAGCGACATGTAGAAACCTCACTCGTCTCGATGGGGTTGACGGCTTCGACGTTATCCGCGAACTATTAATTGTGCCAATCGATAGTTTCTAGAAATTCGATAAGCAAGGGCTATAACACGGCATTCGGCCAGGTCGTTGCTTTTCCTTCCTCACGAATGTGACAGAACACACAGCCTTTGCGACAGAGCACTCCGGCCCGTCCGGAAGGGAAAGATGGAACCGATGCACTCACGACTGAGCTACCGCCGCACCGGATCCGGTGACCCCCTACTCCTCCTGCACGGCATCGGCGCCACGATGGACGACTTCTCCACCCTCGTGCCGCGACTCGCCGAGCACTTCGACGTGCTGAACGCCGAACTACCCGGCTACGGTTCGTCGCCGAAGCAGAACGGTCGACCCACCGTCGGCGCCCTACTGTCGGTAGGACTCGACCTCGTCGACCGGCCGCGCCTGGGCGGCGTCCGGGTCGTCACCGAACTCGGCCTTCGCGCGGCGCTGTCGTAGCAGGTCCCAGCACTGGTCGAGTCTCTTCTCGACCGCGCGCAGGCGCTGCAGATCCTCGTCGCTCAGGCCGTCCGCGCCCGTCCGCGAGCGCAGCGTCTTCTCCTCGTCCACCAGCTTCTCGATGTGCTGGAAGAGATCGTTCTCGTCCATGTGTGGCTCCCTCGATGTGGTGTTCCGACGGCATAGCCTGATCGACCGGGAGTGAAACCGCCGACGGTTTCGCACCGGGCCGGCCGGGTATCTCCTCGACATGAGCATCGAAGACGGTCCCGGCGACACCCTCAGCCCCAGCGAAGGCCTCGACGCCGACGAAGTGCGGAACGACGACGGCGACGAGGTCGTCGACCCGCCCGAGGACTGGAGCGGCGCCGACAAGTTCGGAACGACCCAGCGTGAAGAGCAAGAAGGCGAGTCGCTGGACCAGCGCCTCGCCGAGGAGGAACCCGACGTCGAACCCGCTGAGCCGCTGGACAAGCCTGTCGCGGCGACACCGGAGGACGAGCTCACCGAGGACGTCGACGAGGTGATCGACGACGCCACCACCGGCGCCCCCGAGGACTCGAAACTCGCCGACGAGGTCGACGGGGTGATCGTGCAGGATTCGCGTGTCGACCGCGGTCAGATCAGCGGCGCCCCCGAGGACGGGGAGTCGATCTTCCCGATCGTCGAGTAGGAGTTCGGCGAACAGACGAAGGGGAGGTTGTGTGCGTGTCCGGTAGACGGACACGCACACAACCTCCCCTTACCCCGTGCTAGAGCTTCGCGCTAGAGCACCTTCGAGCCGTACATCTCGCCGAGCGGGTCGGCGATGAGTTCGAGGCGGGCCCCGTCGGGGTCGCGGAAGTACAGCGAGACGTCGCTGTGTTCGACGAGTTCGACACCCGCGTCGATCAGATTGTCGCGCAGGCGCTCCCAGGTGGGAAGGGCGACGCTGATCGCGATGTGGTGCAGACCGCCGAAGACCTCCCGGTAGGGGCCGACGTCGAGACCGGGGAAGTCGAAGAAGGCCAGCAGGTTGCCGTTGCCGATGTCGAAGAAGAAGTGTGACGACCCCGGATAGTCGCGGTTCTCGATCAACTCCGTCAGCGGGAACTCGAGGAGATCCTGGTAGAAGCGCACGGTCTGCTCGACGTCGCTGCTGATCAGCGCGGTGTGGTGCAGTCCCCGCGCCGAGGACTGCGGGCGCGCGTCGGCGGGCTTCAGGTGCGCGTCGCGGATGAGTGCACGCCGACGCTCGAATTCTTCGTAGCGCTGCTGCTCGTCGGCGATCATCGACCCACCTTCTTTCCGATGTGGTTGCTTTCTCAACCAGGATGATCCCAACTAGTTGCGTTGTCAACTAGTTGGGTCGAGGCGGTAGCTCTTCGTGACCCGGGGAGTCACGGACCGGGTACGACGATCTCGTCGCCGTCACGTCTTCTTCACGAACATCCGATTCGCCCGTTCCCCCGGATGTCGAGTGCGGACGATGAATATGTCGGGGACTCACCGCGGTTCCGAGGAGATCCCATGAACCATCGCAGGACCCTGCGTGCGACGGTCTCGTTGCTCGCACCGCTCGCACTGCTCGCCGGTTTCGCACCTGCCGCGAGCGCAGCGGCGGATACGGACACCCGAGGATTGTGGACGGTCAGCACCCGCGGAGACACCGTGCTGGTGAAGCTGATGTACACGTCCCCACCGGACGAGGACCACCCCTTCATCTGCGTCGCGGCGCTCGGCACCGGCGAGTCCGGAATCGCGGAGATCTTCGGAGCGAACTACCAGACCCTCGAGTTCACCGGGATCGCCGCAGGACTCAACATCGCGACCGCCAGTTGCGAAGACAACGACGGGGAGCTGCGGCCGGTGGGCGCGATCGAGTTCGAGTTGCCCGGCCCACCGACCCTCCACTACGTCGCGACCGAGTCGTTCTGGTTCGACGACGCAGACGACTGAGCGTCACATCTTCGCGTCGCGGGCCATGACGAAGCTGTAGAGGCCGTAGACCGCGATACCGAGTCCCATCAGGACGAGCAGCACCGTGCCGAAAGGCTGCGAGCCCAACGTCTTCAGAGCACCGTCGAGGCCCGCTGCCTTCTGCGGGTCGGCCTGGAAGACCGCGACGATCACCAGCACACCGACGAGACCGAGCGCGAGCCCCTTGGCGACGTAGCCGATGAGGCCGAGGCGTTTCACGAACGTGCTCGGGTGGCTCTTCAGATCGTCGACGAAGTTCTTCGACGCACCCTTGTAGACGTGGTAAGCGCCCACAGCGAGGATGACGAGTCCCGCGACGACGAGGACGAACTTGCCGGCGCCGGACTGCAGCAGCTTCGCCGTCAGTCCCGCGTTCTGTTCACCACTGGACTTGCCGCTGCCGCGGGCGAACCCGAACGCGGTGTACGCGAAGGCGAGGTAGACGACACCGACGCAGGCGGCCTTGAACCGGTCGAACGCCTTGTCCTTCATGTCGGCGTCGGGCTGCTCAGGCTCGGACGCCTTACCGAAGGCGGCCTCGGCGAACCGCCACAGGCCCATCATCACGAATACGACGACGGCGATCCACAACGCGATCTTCCCGCCGGGCTGCTCGCCCAGTTCCGCCATCGCACCGGACTGCGACGCCTCCTGCTCGCCGCGACCGAACGCGACCCTGATCGCGAGGTAGCCGATGAGCAGGTGCACGATGCCACTGCCGACGTAGCCGGCACGTGCGAACTTCTCGAATACACCGTTCTGCGCCATGCGCTCGGCGGATGACGCCGCGCCACGTGACGCGGGGGCCTGACGGTTCACTCTCGTCTCCTCATCGGTCGGGACTGTCCCCTTCGCGCTGTATTCCCGGCACCGCGGACCGCAAACGCGAACCGGCTCCGGTGGGTAGATTGGCGTCAGGTTCGAAACGCCGTCGATCGGAGGCGCATCGTGCGGATCGTCGAGGATGCTGTCGCTCTGGCCCGCCGGTGGGTGGAGGAATCGTCGAAGGTCGCACCCGACCGTGCGGCCCGCCACCTCGCCGACGTTCTGAAGGATCCCCACGGACTCGAGTTCACCGTGCGCTTCGTCGACGAGGTCATCCGCCCCGAGGATCCGGCGACCGCAGCGCATGCCCTTGCCGAATTGTCGCGGAACATACCGGATTTCCTTCCCGTCCACCTCCGCGCGGCCGTGCGGGCGGGCGGTGCGATCGGTCCCCGCTTCCCGCACCTCGTCGTCCCCGCCGCGCGTCGCGCGCTCCGGACGATGGTCGGGCACCTCGTCGTCGACACCGACGATGCCGCGCTGGGCCGGGCCATCGCACGATTGCAACGCCCCGGCATCCGGCTCAACCTCAACCTGCTGGGCGAAGCCGTCCTCGGCGAGGCCGAGGCGCGTCGCCGTTTCGAGGGCACCCATGCGTTGCTGGCACGTGACGACGTCGACTACGTCTCGCTCAAGGTCTCGGCGGCCGTCGCGCCGCACTCGCCATGGGCGTTCGACGAGACCGTCGCGGACATCGTCGAGCGGCTCACCCCGCTGTACCGTCTCGCCGCGACCTCGCCGACGCCGAAGTTCGTCAATCTCGACATGGAGGAGTACCACGACCTGGACGTGACGGTCGCGGCGTTCACGACGCTGCTCGACCGTCCCGAGTTCCTCCATCTCGAGGCCGGAATCGTGCTGCAGGCGTATCTGCCCGACGCCCTGACCGCCATGATCGAACTGCAGCGGTGGGCGGCGGCGCGACGCGCAGGCGGCGGCGCCGCGATCAAGATCCGGGTGGTCAAGGGCGCCAACCTGCCGATGGAACGGGTCGACGCGTCGCTGCACGGATGGCCGCTCGCGACGTGGAGCACCAAGCAGGAGACCGATACGAACTACAAGCGGCTGCTGCACTACGCGTTCACGCCCGAGCGGATCGAGAACGTGCGGATCGGGGTGGCCGGGCACAATCTCTTCGACATCGCCTACGCGTGGGATCTCGCCGGTCGCCGGCAGGTGCGCAACGGGATCGACTTCGAGATGCTCCTCGGCATGGCGCAGAGCCAGGCCGAGGTGATCCGTCGACACGTCGGCAGCCTGTTGCTCTACACACCCGTCGTCCGCCCCGACGAGTTCGACGTCGCGATCTCGTATCTGGTGCGTCGGCTCGACGAGGGTTCGGGGCAGGAGAATTTCATGTCGGCGGTGTTCGATCTGGCCGACGATCCCGCCCTGTTCGGACGCGAGGAGCAGCGGTTCCGTGCGTCGGTGGCGGCGCTCGACGACAGCGTCCCCTTCCCCAACCGCACGCAGAACCGGCAGGGTCCTCCCACCCCTGCGCCGCCGGTGTTCACGAACACGCCGGACACCGATCCGTCCCTGCCGCAGAACCGGGAGTGGGGGCGCCGCATCCTCGAGCGGGTGCCGTCGTCGAAACTCGGTATCGACACCGTGCGCGCCCACACCCTCTCCTCCGAGGACGACCTCGAGCGCGTGCTGGTCGACGCGAACGCGGCCGGTCGTGTCTGGGGTGCCCGCAGCGGTGCCGAACGCGCACGGATCCTCGAACAGGTGGCCGATGTGCTCGAGGCGCGGCGCGCCGATCTGCTCGAGGTGATGGCGGCCGAGGGCGGTAAGACGCTCGACCAGTCCGATCCGGAGGTCTCGGAAGCGATCGACTTCGCGCGGTACTACGCCGAGCGGGCCCGCGCGCTCGACGAGATCGACGGTGCGCGGTTCGTGCCGTCGACCCTCACGGTCGTGACGCCGCCGTGGAACTTCCCGGTCGCGATCCCGGCGGGATCGACGCTCGGGGCGCTGGCGTCCGGTTCGGCTGTGGTCCTCAAGCCCGCGACCCTCACGGCGCGATGCGGGTCGGTGCTCGCCGAGGCGATGTGGGATGCCGGTGTGCCCCGCGACGTCCTGCATCTCGTCCACGCCGACGAACGGTCGCTGGGCACGAAGCTCGTCTCCGATCCCCGCGTCGACCGGGTGGTGCTCACCGGTGCCTACGAGACCGCCGAGCTGTTCCGTTCGCTGCGTCCGGGGAGGCGGCTGCTGGCGGAGACGAGCGGCAAGAACGCGATCGTCGTGACGCCGAGCGCCGATCCGGATCTGGCGGTGCGCGACGTCGTGCAGTCGGCGTTCGGGCATGCCGGGCAGAAGTGCTCGGCGGCGTCGCTCGTGATCCTCGTCGGCTCCGTGGCGACCTCCCGCCGGTTCCGCGACCAACTCGTCGACGCGGTGCGGTCACTGCCGGTCGGTCCCGCGCACGATCCGCGAACCCGTATGGGGCCGTTGATCGAACCGGCGCAGGGCAAACTGCTCACCGCTCTCACCGAACTCGAGGACGGCGAGTCGTGGCTCGTCGAACCGCGCCGGCTCGACGAGGAGGGCCGGCTGTGGACACCCGGCGTGCGCACCGGGGTGCGACGCGGGTCGCGCACGCATCTCGTCGAGTTCTTCGGTCCGGTGCTGGGGGTGATGACCGCGGCCGACCTGGACGAGGCGATCGCGATCCAGAACGAGGTGGATTACGGACTCACGGCAGGTCTTCACTCGCTGGACCCCGACGAGATCGCCCGCTGGCTCGATCGGGTGCAGGCCGGGAATCTGTACGTCAACCGTGGTATCACCGGTGCCATTGTGCGACGGCAGCCCTTCGGTGGTTGGAAGAAGTCGTCGGTGGGCGCGGGCTTCAAGGCGGGTGGGCCGAACTACCTCTTCGGCTTCGGCTCCTGGGAACCGTGCACCTGGGACGAGGACGCGCTGCGCCGGGCGTTCGACGACGACGAGCGAGCGTGGACGTCGGAATTCGCTGTGGCACAAGATGTCACAGGACTCTCGGCAGAGCGGAACCTGTTCCGGTACCGGCCCGTTCGCACACACGTACGCCTCGGTGAGGCCGGGCGGCCCGACGAACTCGTGCGCGTGCTCGGTGCCGCGGCCCGGGCGGGCGCGCCGGTGGAAATCTCTTCGGCTTTCGCCGTCGATCTCGTAAGATGCTCGAATACAGCACGTTTCGGCGGTCGCGTGCGCGTGGAGAGTGATGTGGAATGGGAGGAACGGATCGTCGACACGACCCCGGCGCGTGTCCGCCTGATCGGCGCAGCGCCGCCCGCCGAATTCAACACCCGATGCGACATCGCGGTGTTCGACCATCCGGTGACCGGATCCGGACGAATCGAAATGCTGCCGTTCCTGGCCGAACAGTCCGTCACGATCACCGCTCATCGATTCGGCACACCGCACCGGCTCACCGACGAGATCATCTGAAAACAAACCCCGAAGCGGTTCTGCCGAAGCCCTGTGAACCCCGACACTGTGAGGTGGAATAGGAAAATGGATATCGCCACGACACCCCCTACCGAACGTCGCAAGCTCGCACTCGCCGCAGTGAAGGAACTCGGGCCCCAGCGCACCGAGAAGGCCGTCCTCAAGGTTCGTTGTCCCAAGGGCCACACCGTAGCGGCGGTGTACAACACCACCGAGGGTCAGGTCGTGGTCTCCCGCAGCGGTCCCGGCGGCCGCGGCAACCGCGACCGCGAAGCGACACCGCACAACGGCACATCACTCAATTCGGAGTATGTGGACACCCTCGAGGTGACGCAGTTCGAGGACGACGCCATTCCCTCGGGATGCGCGTGCGGTCCGCGTTCGCTGTCGCGGAAGAAGATGCAGGACGCCGTGGCGACGCACGCTCACGTCATCAACCTGACCTAATCTCCTACAGACCGAATCGCAACT
This sequence comes from Rhodococcus sp. AB351, assembly GCF_049538275.1. NCBI lineage: Bacteria > Bacillati > Actinomycetota > Actinomycetes > Mycobacteriales > Nocardiaceae > Rhodococcus > Rhodococcus sp. AB351. Next base: position 594,906 of record NZ_JBMVFW010000001.1, on the reverse strand, counting down.
GCACCCGGAACACATCGAGCACCTCGTCGAGCCATCCCAGGATCGACAGCGTCGAATCGATGTTCTGCGGTGGCGTACGCACAAGGGTGTCGTGCCGGATCAGACGATCGAAATCCACGGCGACAGGACCGTTTCGCACCGTTCCGTTCCGCGTCCGGAATTCGACGCCGGCACGCACCATCACGTCGATGATCTCCTGGGCGAGGATCCCGTAGGCGACCGTCGTCGGGTGCACACCGTCGAGGGAGAACAGTCCCCCACTGTCGCGGCCACCGTGACCGTCGGCCGACAAAAAGCGTGTGTCGGGCACCGGGTCGAGCGCGGCGAGCGCCGGAGGTAGCGGGTACGGCTGCCACCATGCCGGTCGCGCTTCGGGGTCGTCGACGTAGCGGCGGGCGGCCAGGCGGTCGAGGATGCCCGCGGTGTCGAGCAGGTACCAGTCCAGTCCCGCGCGACGCGCGTCGGCGACCGCCTCGGTGATCGTCTCGTCGAACAGATCGATCGCGGCGTCGACCATGCGGGCCTGCGCGCCGGTGATGTGTTCGTCGCGGCTCGCGTCGAAGCGACGTGCGTCCACCCACGGCCGGGTGTAATAGGGGAAGTACGGCGAGCCGTTCTTCGCCCCGATCCCCCGGGCGATGGGTGCGATGGTGACGTGCGGGACGGTGCACAGCACCACGTGCCGCGCGTCGATGTCGCGGAGCTTCGCGACGACCTCCGCGAACTCGCTGTCGAAATGCTCGGGCTGCCAGATCGTGTATGCCTGTTTCGCGTCGAGGTCGCGGAAGTCGTCGCCGCTCCACACGACCTGCAGTTCGGTGACGGTCTGCAGCGCGTTGTTCGAACCGAGGAAGACGACGAGTGTCTCGATGCCCGCGTCGGTGTCGTCGTCGTGCTCGGCACCGAGTTCGGTCGCGACGTCGAACAGTGTCATCTCGCGGCGCCGGTCGTCGGTGTTCGGATAGACGTACAACGCGGCCCGCTCCCCGTTGTTCTCGACGAGCTGCCGCACGAGATCGTCGCGGGGTCTTCCGATGCGTTCGGCGCAGACGCGTGCGGTCTTCTGCAGCGCGTCGCGCAGATCCCAGCCGAAGCACGACAGGTTGTGGAGATATCCGACGAGCGGCGGTGTCGCGCCGGGTCCGCGTTCCCAGTAGTCCTCGACCTCGTCCATGAAACCCCGCGCCGTGAAGAGCGCGGTCGGCAGCTCCCACGGTTCGAGCGTGGATCCGTGCCGCTCCTCGATCCGGCGCAACAGCACTTCGACGTTCAGCGGCAGTCCGCCCGGTCCACCGAAGCGCGGGTACCGCAGGTCGGCGCCGAGCTCGTGGGCGACGATCGCCGGGACGGAGACGTCGGTGTTGTAGATCGCGCCGCTCTGGAAGCCCTGCAGCAGGGAGTCGCCGAGCGCCACCAACCGGTGTGGCGGTGTGCCGCGGAAGGACCGGGGAACCTCGATGCCGAGGGTCGGGTCGGACACCGGCACCCGCGGCGGCCGAGCGGCACGCGCCGCCACCGTGTCGGGTGTGCCCTCCGGGATCTCGTCGGCCGTCATCACGCCCCCTCAGCCCCCTCATCGAGGGTAGGCAGACGGCACCCCCGGCGTGGCCGGATCCGACAGCTCGTCGACGGCGACCTTGTCCGGGCCGACGCGTACCTTCGGAGCATGAGCGACGCCGACTTCGCCCACACCGATCGCGCCGAGAAGAACCGGCGAGACAAGGCCGTGACCCTGGCCCGGTATGCATGGAACCGCGGCATCTCGGGAGCCGAACTGCTCGCCATGACCGACGAGACGCGACGCAAGCTGGCGCGGGCCGCGGATGCGCATCCACCGCGCACCATGGAGACCTGGGAACTCGCCGCGAGATTGATGGACGAGAAGACGGCGTGGGCGCAGAAGCACCCCGATCATCCCGCAGCGGTCCGCACCGACGAGGACGAGAAGATCATGTGGGTCAAACCGCCCGTGCGGTCCTGGTTCGAGTGACCGGGAGGAAATTGCCTTGCAGCAGAAGTTACCGGGTGCAACAATTTCCGATCGCCTCACTCCTGCGCAGGCCACCTTCACGTAACAGCTCGATATTCCTATTCCGACAGGAACACCGTGACCACCACTTCGGAACCTCTGGTTCTCACCCAGCGACGGATCTGGATCATCTTCTCCGCGCTCATCGCGGGCATGATGCTCGCCAGCCTGGACCAGACGATCGTCTCCACCGCCATGCCCACGATCGTCGGGCAGCTCGGCGGCGTCGAACACCAGGCGTGGATCACCACCGCCTACCTGCTCGCGGTGACCATCGTGATGCCGATCTACGGCAAGTTCGGCGACGTCTTCGGGCGCCGGTACCTGTTCCTCATCGCGATCGGCGTGTTCACCATCGCCTCCGCGGCGTGCTCGATGACCGACGACTTCTGGACCTTCGTGGTCTTCCGCGCGATCCAGGGCTTCGGCGGCGGCGGCCTGATGATCCTGTCGCAGGCGATCATCGCCGACATCGTGCCCGCGAGCGAACGCGGTAAGTACATGGGCCCGCTCGGCGCGATCTTCGGTCTGTCGGCCGTCGGTGGCCCGCTGATCGGCGGCTTCTTCGTCGACCACCTGACGTGGGAGTGGTGCTTCTACATCAACGTGCCGGTCGGCATCATCGCGTTCGTCATCACCTGGTTCGCGTTGCGCCTGCCGGTGAAGAAGCCGACGAAGCGGATCGACATCCTCGGTGTGCTCACGCTCTCGCTCGCCACGACCTGCCTGATCTTCTTCACGGACTTCGGTGGCGACGCCGACCGCGGCTGGACCGCTCCGCTCACGTGGATGTTCGGCGCCGGACTCGTGGTGTTCGTGTGCCTGTTCGTGCTCGTCGAGTCGCGGGCGCAGGATCCGATCATCCCGCTGTCGCTGTTCCGCAACTCGATCTTCGTCAACGCCACGGCCATCGGTTTCGTCCTCGGCCTCGGCATGTTCTCGGCGATCGCGTTCATGCCGACCTTCCTGCAGATGTCGTCGGGCACCTCGGCCGCGGTCTCGGGTCTGTTGCTGCTGCCGATGATGGCCGGTCTGATGATCACCTCGATCGGCTCGGGTCTGGCCATCACCAAGACCCAGCGCTACAAGATCTATCCGATCGTCGGTTCGCTCATCACCGCGGCGGGCATGCTGTGGTTGACCACGCTCGAGGGCGACACCCCGCTGTGGGTGATCTGCTCGATGCTGTTCGTCTTCGGTCTGGGTCTCGGCCTGATCATGCAGGTCGTCATCCTGATCGTGCAGAACGCGGTGCCCGCCGACGAGATCGGCACCGCGACGAGTTCGAACAACTACTTCCGTGAGGTCGGTGCAGCGCTCGGTGTCGCGATCTTCGGCACCATCTTCACCAACCGCCTCGCGGAGAAGCTCGTCGAGGTCTTCACCGCGGCCGGCGCCACACCGGAGCAGGCCGGCCAGGCCACCGCGACCGTCGATCCGGCAGCGATGAAGCTGCTGCCCGATCCCGTCCGCGAAGGCATCATCGACGCCTACGCCGACTCGCTGGCCCCGGTGTTCTGGTACCTCATCCCGTTCCTGCTCATCGCGTTCGTCCTCGCGTGCTTCATCAAGGAGATCCCGCTCTCCGACGAGGCGCTCATGGTCGCGCGGGGCGAGGCGATCGCCGACCCGGCGAAGTCGTCGAAGGACGACACCGTCGTGGTCGTCGAGGGAACCGAGGTCGGTGCGGACACTGCGGACACTGCGGACAGCGGGTCGAAGCGGCCGTGATCGAATAGGTCCGGCCATCGGACGAGGGAACGGAGACGGCACGTGGGACGAACGATCACACCGGTTCGCGTCAAGGACGTGGTGATCGGTGAAGGCGCACCCACGATCGTCGTCCCCGTCACCGGCCGCACCCCCGAGGCGCTGCGCGAGCAGATCGCGGCCGTCGCCGATCGGGCCGACGTCGTCGAATGGCGCGTGGACTTCTTCCACACCGTCGACGACGTCGCCTCGGTGGTCGCGCAGGCCGGCGCCCTCGCCGAGCAGTTGCGGGGCACTCCCCTGCTCGCGACCTGCCGCACCGCGAACGAGGGCGGGGAGATCGCGATCGCCGACGAGGCGTACGCAGATCTGACGGTCGCGCTCGCCGAGAGCGGCACGGTGGATCTGGTGGACGTCGAGTACCGCCGCGACCGTGCCGCCGTCGAGCGGATCGTCGCGGCGGCGCACGCCCGCGGTGTCGCGGTGGTGGCGTCGAACCACGACTTCGACGCCACGCCGCCGAAGGACGAGATCGTCGCGCGGCTGCGCGAAATGCAGGAACTCGGCGCCGACATCTGCAAGATCGCCGTCATGCCGCGGTCGACGGCCGACGTGCTCACGCTGCTCGATGCGACCCGCACCATGCACGAGGACCACGCCGACCGCCCGTTGATCACCATGTCGATGGGCGGTCTCGGCGTGGTGTCGCGGATCGCCGGTCAGGTCTTCGGATCGGCGGCGACGTTCGGGATGGTCGGCACCGCGTCGGCTCCCGGTCAGGTCGACGCCGGCGAACTGCGCTCGGCGCTCGACCTGATCGACCGCTCGCGCTGATCACCACACGGCGGCGAGACCGAGCCCGGCGGCTACCGCGACGAGCGTGATCGCCAGGGTGCCCAGCGCGATCGCGCAGGCGGCACCGTAGCGGCGCGCCACGATCAGGCGGACGGAGTCGACGCTGGTCGTGCTGAAGGTGGTGAACCCGCCGCAGAACCCCACCCCGACGACGGTGAGCAACTCCGCGGGGGCGTCGTGGAACAGCACCGCACCGGTGAGCAGCCCCAGCAGCAACGAACCGACGACGTTGATCAGCACCGTCGGCCACGGCAGGAACGACCCGGAGCGGGCACGCAGCGCACTGTCGACGACGAAGCGGACGACCGCGCCGAGGCTGCCCGCCAATGCCACCCCCACCACGATCACGACGTGCTCCGGCGTTCACCCAGGCGGGCGGCGAGCGCGATGCCGACGCCGGTCGCGAGCAATCCGGCGAGCACGGTGCCCAGCGCGTAGGTCGCCGCGGCGAGCAGGTACCCGTCGCGCAGCAGCAGGTCGGTGTCGACGGCGAGTGCGCTGTAGGTGGTGAACGAGCCCAGCGCACCGGTGCCCACTCCGAGCCGGACCACCTGCCGCCAGGAGGTGTCGGGTCCGATGCGGATCAGCGCCTCGAGCAGGAAGCCGAGCAGCAGCGCCCCGAGGACGTTGATCGCGAAGGTCGTGACCGGCCAGCCGCCGGACTCGACGGGGAACCACCGACCGAGGCCGTAACGGGCACTCGTCCCGAGCAGGCCGCCCACGGCGACCGCTGCCAACGCCGACGGTCGCAGGTGCAGCGCTCTCGGCAGCGGGCGTTCGCCCTCGCTCACTCCTGGTCCCACAACTCCAGAACAGTAGTGAGGATCTCCTCCGACGCACCGAGACCCCCGAGATGGCTCTCGCCGGGCAGGTGGTGGAACCGGGCGTCGGGCAGCAGGTCCACCATGTGCAGGCCGTGTTCGATCGGGATGATGTGGTCGGTGTCGCCGTGCCACCACCGCACGGGCACCTTCACGTCGGAGACGCGGAAACCCCAGTCGCGGGTGAACACGACGATGTCGGAGAACGGCGCGGAGATCTGGCGTCGGCTGCCGTTGAGCAGGTCGTCGAGGAACATCGCCTTGAACTCGGGACGGGCGAGCAGGCGGCGGTCGGCCTCGGGTGAGAGACGTCCGTACAGGTCGATGATCGGCGACGCGAACGGGCGCACTACGCGGATCGCCGCGCTCATCGCCACACCGATCGGGACACCCGCGGTCTGCAGTGCCGGCGCGACGAAGGCACCCAGTTTCATCAGGTTGCTGTCGATCGCCTCGGGACCGACCACCGGTGCCACACCGCCGAGGACCGCGGCCGCGACGACCCGTTCGCGCAGCGCATAGGCAGCGGCGAGGGTGTAGGGACCGCCGCCGGACAGTCCGACGAGGGCCATGCGGTCGACCCCGAGGGTGTCGGCGACGATGCGCAGGTCGTCGCTGAACGCGAGGACGTTCTCGTAGATGTGCGGCGTCGACGAACCGATCCCCGGACGGTCGACCCCGATGAGGCGGATGTGGTTCCGTTCGGCGAAGGCGCGGGCCTCGACGGGGACCTGGCGGCGGGCACCCGGCGTGCCGTGCAGCCAGAACACCGTGCGGCCCTGGGCCGACCCGAACTCGGCGAAACCGAGCCGGCGGCCCTCCCCGACCGCGACGGTGCCTTCGAGCTTGGGTCGTTCGACGTCCATGGCGCCAGCATGGCACGCACCCGCACGCCCGACCAGCGACCGTCCCGTGGGACGAATCGACGCAACCGAGATGTGATGCGCGCTACATTGGATCTGACTACAGCCAGCGTCAGATTCCGACCACCCGGAGATGCGCCCGTGACGAAGATGCTCGCTCCCCCGCCTCCAGGCCTCGCTCCCGTCCCCGGCGACAACGGCCTCCCCTATGTCGGTTACGCGCTGAAGTACATGCGCGATCCCGTTGCGGCGTATACGCATCGGTACCACGAGCACGGCCCGGTCTCGTGGTTCCGCTTCGCCGGGCATCCCTGGGTGGTGCTGCTCGGCCCCGACGCCGTCGGCGCGGCCCTGCAGAACCGCGACCGCGCGCTGCTGAACGGACCGGGCTGGCGCGCCCTGATCGGGCCGTTCTTCGACCGTGGGCTCATGCTGCTCGACGGCGACGAGCACACCGCGCACCGTCGCATCATGTCGCAGGCGTTCACCCGCGACCGACTGTCCCTCTACACCGACCGCATGCACCCGTCGATCGAACGGACCCTCGACGGGTGGACACCGCGCGACGATTTCCGCGTGTACCCGGCGCTCAAGGAACTGACCCTGGGCCTCGCGACGGAGATCTTCATGGGCGGCGCCGAGGGATCGTCCGCCCGCGAGATGGACGAGGTGAACCGGGCTTTCATCGGATGCGTGCAGGCGGCCACCGCCATCGTGCGCTATCCGCTGCCGGGCACGCGGTGGCGTCGCGGCATCGTCGGACGGGCACGCCTCGAGAAGTTCTTCCGGCACTATCTCCCCGCGCGTCGCGCAGGGGACGGCGACGACATCTTCTCGGTGTTCTGCCACGTCGAATCCGAAGAAGGCGAACGGTTCTCGGACGACGACGTGGTCAACCACATGATCTTCCTGATGATGGCCGCGCACGACACCTCGACGATCACACTGTCGACGGCGATGCAGTATCTCGGCCAGTTCCCCGAATGGCAGCAGCGGTGCCGCGACGAATCCGACGCGCTCGGCACCACCACGCCGAGTTTCGACCGGCTCGACGAACTGACCTCGCTGGATCTGGTGATCAAGGAATGCCAGCGACTGGTGACACCGGTGCCGGGTGTCGTGCGACGCGCGGCGAAGGACACCGAGATCCTCGGACACTTCGTCCCGAAGGGCACCCTCCTCAATCTCGGGATGCACTTCTCCCACCACATGCCCGAATTGTGGCCCGACCCGGAACGTTTCGATCCTGAGCGGTTCTCGCCGGAGCGCCGCGAGGACAAGGTGCACAAGTACGCCTGGGCACCCTTCGGCGGTGGCGCGCATCGGTGCCTCGGCATGCATTTCTCGGGAGCCGAGATCAAGACGGTGCTGCACCACCTGCTGTTGCGTTTCCGCTGGCACGTGCCGGCCGACTACGTCGCGCCGATGAACTTCACGTCGTTGCCGTTCCCGAACGACGGAGGTCCGATCCACCTCCTTCCGAGGTGATCGGGGCGTAGAAAGAAGGGGTGACCGCCGCCGACGAACTCGACGAACGTTTCGTCGCCGCGGTGCGCGCTCTGCCCGGGCACGCACCGCCGGAGCGGCCGGTCGACCGGCGGGTCGACGACGACCTGCTGGTGCGGTACTTCGACGCCCAAGTGCAGTCGCGGCACCTCGATTTCGCGGCCCGCACCCTGCAGGGACGCGGTGAGGGTTTCTACACCATCGCGTCGGCGGGCCACGAATCGAACGCCGCGCTGGGCCTGTGCACGCGGGTGACGGATCCTGCTCTGCTGCACTACCGTTCGGGCGGTTTCTACGCGGCTCGCGCGTCGCTCGTCGAGGGCAGCACCCCGATCCGCGACGTGCTCGCCGGATGCGCGGCGTCCACGCTCGATCCGATCTCGGCGGGCCGGCACAAGGTGTTCGGCAACGCCGACCTGAACATCCTGCCGCAGACGTCGACGATCGCCTCGCATCTGCCGCGAGCCGTCGGTCTCGCCCTCGCATTGCCTCGGATGCAGCGTCTCGGACTCGATGCGGCGTGGCCGTGGGATTCGGTGGTGGTGTGCAGTTTCGGCGACGCCTCGGCGAACCATTCGACGGCGGTCGGTGCCCTGAACGCGGCCGCCTACTGCCGTCACCGCGGGTTGCCGTTGCCGTTGCTGCTGGTGTGCGAGGACAACGGGCTCGGCATCAGCGTCCCCACCCCGCCCGGCTGGCTCGAGCGGTCGCTGTCGTCGTATCCGGGGATCGATTACCGGTCGGTGGACGGCGCCGATCCGGTGGAAATGCTCGCTGCCGCAACCGATGCCGCGGAGACGGCGCGCACGACCCGGGCGCCGATCCTGTTGCACGTGCGGGCGGTGCGTTTCCTCGGTCATGCCGGTTCCGACGTCGAGTCGGCCTACCGCAGCCCCTCGGATCTCGCCGCCGATCACGAACGGGACCCGCTGGTGGGCACCGCCCGCGAACTCGTTGCGCGTGAAGTGCTCGATGCTGCAGGGGTTCTCGACCGGTACGAGCGGATCCGAGCCGAGGTCGACTCCGTCGCGGACTCGATAGATGGGCCGCCGCGACTGGCGACCGCCGCCGAGGTGATGCGACCGCTGGAATCCGGGCTCGTGCACGTCGACGACGATCCGCATCCGGCCGACGAACCGCTCACGCTCGCCCGGGCCGTGACCCGCACGCTCGGGCAGCTGCTCGAGGAAGATCCCCACGCCTGTGTGTTCGGCGAGGACGTCGGCCTCAAGGGCGGGGTCTACGGCGTCACCCGAGGACTGCAGGAACGCTTCGGGCGCCTACGCGTGTTCGACACCCTGCTCGACGAGCAGACGATCCTCGGCACCGCGCTGGGTTTCGCCGTCGCAGGCATGCTGCCGATCCCGGAGATCCAGTACCTGGCCTATCTGCACAACGCCGAGGATCAACTGCGCGGCGAGGCGGCGAGCCTGGCGTTCTTCTCCGAGGGGCGCTACCGCAATCCGATGGTCGTGCGCATCGCGGGCCTGCCCTACCAGCGCGGCTTCGGCGGTCACTTCCACAACGACGATTCCGTCGGCGTGCTGCGCGACATCCCCGGTCTCGTGCTGGCCGTGCCGAGTTCACCCGCCACGGCCGGCGCCCTGCTGCGCACGTGCGTCGAACTGGCCCGTCAGGAGGGCCGGGTGTGCGTCTACCTGGAACCGATCGCGCTGTACCACCGGCGCGACCTCTACGACGAGGGCGACGGACTGTGGCAGCAGGTCCCCGACACCGCCGGGCTCCCACCGGGATCGGTGTGCACCTACGGCGACGGGCGCGACGTGCTGGTGGTGACCTTCGGCAACGGGGTGCCGATGAGTCTGCGTGCCGTCCGTCGCGCGGGAGTGGCGGCGACCGTCCTCGACCTGCAGTGGTTGTCGCCGCTGCCGACGACCGCGCTGCTCGAACACGTCCGCCGCTTCGAGCGCGTGGTGGTGGTCGACGAGACACGGCGCAGCGGAGGGGTCGCGGAATCGGTCGTCGCGACCCTCGTCGACGATGCGTGGCAGGGCCGGATCACGCGGGTCACCTCCCACGACAGCTACGTGCCCCTCGGGCCGGCCGCGGCGCACGTGCTGATGTCGGAGGACGACATCGTGCGGGCCCTGCTGGAGACGTGATCAGCAGGAAGCGAGGATGCGCGACATCGCGTCGTGTTCCGCCTGGGTGACCCACAGTTCGTAGGTGGTCTTCACCTCGATCTGCCGCACGACGTACTCGCAGTGGTAGGCGGTGTTCGGCGGCAACCATTCCGACGCGTCGGAGTCGCCCTTGCCCTGGTTGGTGGGGCCGTCGACGGCGATCAGGTTGCGCGGATCGTTCGCGAGGTTCCGCTTCTGTTGGTCATCGAGATAGCGGGCGCCCTTCTTCCACGCATCGGACAGGGCGACGACGTGGTCGATCTGCACGGCGGACGAGGTCTCGACCCCGCGACGGAAGGAGATCGTCTTCCCCGTGTACGGGTCCTCGAGCGTGCCGGCGACGACCGTGCACTGCTTCTTCCCGGACTCGAAGGAGACGTCGACGAGGTCGCGCCGCAGGATGTCGTTACGGGTGTCGCAGCCGTTGCGCCCCATCTCGACGGTCACCTCGTCGGTCCAGGCCGAACCGAACAGCGAGCGGTCGTAGCCGCTCTGCGATTCGGCGGGCCGGACGGGCAGGGCCGCCAGCGCCTCGAGCGCTTCGGAGGGGTTCTCGACCGTGCTCCCGCCGGGACCTGCCGGTTCGTCGTCCCCCACCGGTTCGAGGAGGACGACGACCACGCTGACCACGATGAAGCACAGGACCCAGACCCAACGGGGAATGGACGACGTGCGAGTGCTCGCCATATGTCGATACTGCTACGAAGTCGTACTGCTGCCGCTTCCTACTTCGCCAGCGGGGGCATCTTCACGACCTGACCCGCGTACGACAGGCCGGCACCGAACGCGAGGAGCAGCGCGGTGGATCCGGCCTCGACCTGGCCGGTGCGCAGCATCTTCTCCATCGCCAGCGGGATGGACGCCGCGGAGGTGTTGCCGGTCTCGATGATGTCGTCGGCGACCGCGACCGTCTCGGGCAGCTCGAGCTGCTTGACGATGACGTCGTTGATGCGCAGGTTGGCCTGGTGCGGGACGAAGGCGTCGAGGTCCTCGAGCGCCACGCCGGCCTTGTCGGCGATCTGCCGGGCGAACTTGCTCATCTCGAAGGCGGCCCAGCGGAAGACCGCGGTGCCCTCCATGATGATCCAGGGACGCTTCTGGTTCGGGTTGGTGGCGAAGTCGACCCAGTCGGGTTCCTGGCGGATCGCGTTGGCCTGCGAACCGTCGGAGCCCCAGACGGTGGGGCCGACACCGACCTCGTCGGACGGGCCGACGACCACGGCACCGGCACCGTCGCCGAAGATGAAGCGCACCGAGCGATCGGTGGGCTCGGTGGTGTCGCTCATGCGCTCGACACCGACGACGAGCACGTGCTCGGCCGTTCCGGCGCGCACGAGATCGGAGGCGACGCCGAGGGCGTAGCAGAAGCCTGCGCAGCCGGCCTGGATGTCGAGCGCGGCAGCACCACCGGTGCCGATGCGGTCGGCGACGAGAGCCGCGGCCTGCGGGGTCTGCAAGGGGTAGGTGGAGGTCGCGACGATCACGGTGTCGATCTGCGCACCCGTGAGGCCGGCGGCCGCGAGGGCCTGCTCGGCGGAGCTCGTCGCCATGTCGACGACCGACTCCTCAGGATGCTGCTTCGCGAAACGGCGCTCCTTGATGCCGGACCGCGACTGGATCCATTCGTCGCTCGAGTCGATCTGCCGGCAGATCTCGTCGTTGGTGACGATGCGCTCGGGGCGGTGCACACCCAGACCGAGCAGCGCGCTGTTCCTCAGCGGGGCAGGGACAGCGATCTGTGCACCCATCAGACGAACTCCTCCTCCTCGACGTACCGCGTGTCGGCACATCGCATCCGGTCAACGATATCGCAGGTCACGGTTTCGTCACAGCGCTACCCCGACGATGCGCTTCCGTGACCCGCACCGCAAGCGGCCGTCCCGTCCACCGGACGCGGGCTAGCGTCGCGGTATGGATGCACAGGACTGGAACGAGAAGTATGCGGCGTCGGAACTGATCTGGGGCGCGCCGCCCAATCCGGTGATCGTCGAACACGTGGCGTCGCTGCCGCATGGTCGCGCCCTCGATCTCGGGTGTGGTGAAGGTCGTCACTCCCTGTGGCTGGCGACGCGCGGATGGGAGGTCGTGGGCGTCGACTTCTCCGAGGTCGCCCTCGACAAGGCCCGCCGGATCGCGGCGCAGGCGCCGTCGCGCTCGCGAGACCGGCTCCGCTACGTCCTCGCAGATGTGACGGCCGACTCGTTCGAGGGTGAATATGACCTGATTCTCTCGGCCTTCCTGCATTTCCCTCCGCCACAGCGGAAGGCGCTTCTCGACCGCGCCATCAATTCGCTGAAACCTGAAGGAATCCTCATATTCCTGGGGCACGACACGATAAATGTCGACGAGGGCGTGGGCGGACCCCAGGACAAGGAGATCCTTTACACGCCAACCGATCTCGTCGAGGAAATCGACGGAAGATTGGAAATCGGGATTGCCGAACGGCGATATCGGGAAACCGACGCGGGAACGGCGATCGACGCGCTCGTCGTGGCGAGCAAACCACCTCTTGGCAGTTAGTTGCCCGACGAGTAACATGGAGATGTTACCGACGAGTAATAACTTGGGCGGTACTTGAAGCCAGCTGGACCGCACCACACTGGGAGACACCGACGACATGGGCCATTACAAGAGCAACCTCCGCGACCTCGAGTTCAACCTCTTCGAGTTCCTGAAGATTCAGAAGGTCCTCGAAGCCGGCAAGTTCGGCGATCTGGACGAGGACACCGCACGCGGCATCCTCGCCGAGGTCAAGGCACTGGCCGAGGGGCCGGCCGCCGAAGGCTTCGCCGACGCCGACCGCAATCCGCCGGTCTTCGACCCCGAGACCCATTCGGTGTCGCTTCCCGAGCCGTTCAAGAAGTCGTTCCGCGCCTGGTGGGACGCCGGTTACTGGTCGATGGGCATCCCCGAGGAGATCGGCGGCACCGACGCACCCCGCAGCCTCCTGTGGGCCGTCAACGAGATGATGCTCGGCGCCCAGCCCGCCGCGTTCATGTACGCGGCCGGCCCGGCCTTCGCGGGCGTGCTCTACGACAACGGCACCGATGAGCAGAAGCAGTGGGCCGCCACCTGCGTCGAGCGCGGCTGGGGCGCCACCATGGTCCTCACCGAGCCCGACGCCGGTTCCGACGTCGGCGCCGGTCGCACCAAGGCGATCAAGCAGGACGACGGCTCCTGGCACATCGAGGGCGTCAAGCGGTTCATCACCTCCGCCGACTCCGACGACCTGTTCGAGAACATCTTCCATCTCGTCCTCGCCCGCCCCGAGGGCGCCGGCCCCGGCACCAAGGGCCTGTCGCTGTTCTTCGTCCCGAAGTTCCATTTCGACTTCGAGAAGAACGAGATGGGCGAGCGCAACGGTGTGTTCGTCACCAACGTCGAGCACAAGATGGGCATCAAGGCCTCCGCGACCTGCGAGGTCACCTTCGGTGGCCACGGTGTTCCGGCCAAGGGCTGGCTCGTCGGTGAGGTCCACAACGGCATCGCGCAGATGTTCGACGTCATCGAGCACGCTCGCATGATGGTCGGCACCAAGGCCATCGCGACCCTGTCGACCGGCTACCTCAACGCCCTCGACTACGCCAAGGAGCGCATCCAGGGCGCCGACCTGACCAAGATGTCCGACAAGACCGCCCCGCGCGTGTCGATCATGCACCACCCGGACGTCCGTCGTTCGCTCGCGATGCAGAAGGCCTACTCCGAGGGCCTGCGCGCCGTGTACCTGTACACCGCCGCCCACCAGGACGACTCCGTCGCCGAGCAGGTCTCGGGCGCCGACGCCGGTCTCGCGCACCGCATCAACGACCTGCTGCTGCCGGTCGTCAAGGGTTGCGGCTCCGAGCGCGCCTACCAGTACCTGAAGGATTCGCTCCAGACCCTCGGCGGTTCGGGCTTCCTGCAGGACTACCCGATCGAGCAGTACATCCGCGACTCGAAGATCGACTCGCTGTACGAGGGCACCACCGCCATCCAGGCGCAGGACTTCTTCTTCCGGAAGATCGCCCGCGACCGCGGTGTGGCGCTCGCCCACGTCGCCGGTGAGATCAAGAAGTTCGTCGAGCGCGACGACGCCGACCAGCGTCTGAAGAAGGAGCGCACGCTCCTGGCCACCGCCCTCGGCGAGACCCAGACGATGGTCGCCACGCTCACCCAGTACCTCATGGGTGCGCAGGAGCAGCCCACCGAGCTGTACAAGGTCGGTCTCGGTTCGGTCCGCTTCCTCGAGGCGTTCGGCGACCTGATGATCGGCTGGCTGCTGCTCGAGCACGCCGAGATCGCGCTCTCCGCGCTCGACGCCGGCGTCGACGCCTCGGACAAGGCGTTCTACGAGGGCAAGGTCGCGGCCGCGTCCTTCTTCGCCAAGAACGTCCTGCCGGAGCTGAGCGTCGCGCGTCAGATCATCACCGACGTCGACCTCGACATCATGGAGCTCGACGAAGCGGCGTTCTGATCGAACCGCTCACGGCGGTAGCGCGATAGACGAGACCGACGTTGTGCGCGATTTCCCGACGGATTTCGCACACGACGTCGGTCTCGTCGTTTTTCGGGAGCAGCATTGACAACCTTTGTTGTCAGTAGCACTCTGAGCCCTGTGACCATCACCGGCACGTCGACGACGACTCGGTACATGCGCGACCGCGAGAAGGCCGCCCGCATCACCGCACCCCTGCGCCCCTTCGCGGGACGCGCTCCCGATGCCACACCCGAGGAGGCGGACGCCCTGCGCCGCGCCCTACTCGAGCGCGACGAACCCAGCGCCGAACTGGTGCGGGCCATCCGGCGCGACCGTACTGTCACCCTCGCGCAGTTCCGCACTGCACTGGCCGAGGACATCGACGCCGTCCCCGACGCCCCTCCCGTGCTCCGGAAGTACTTCGAGATGCTCGAGGACACCCCCGACTGGGTCGACCGCGACACGATCGCCCTCGGCGCACGCACGCTGCGCAGGGTCGGATCCGACGTCGGCGACGTCCTCGCCTACGGCTCGCTGCTCGGCGGATACAACAACTCCGGTCCACTACCGGTGCTGACGTCGTCCGGTCGCCTCACCGGTGAGCGCACCCGCCGGCGCATCGCCGAGACGGGGACGTGGTGGAACGGGTGCGTCGCCGACGGCGGTCTCGAACGCTTCGGCGAAGGCTTCACGCTCTCGGTGCACGTGCGACTGATGCACGCCTTCGTCGACTATCACCACGAGCACGACGGCGAGTGGGACACCGAGTTCCGCGGACTACCGGTCAACCAGTTCGACCAGGCCGGCACGCTGGGCCTGTTCTCGATCACCTTCCTGCTCCACACCCGCGTCCTGGGTGTGCGGTACACCCGGCGCGAGGCCGAAGCCGTCCTGCACCTGTGGGCGTACGTCGGGTGGTTGATGGGCGTCGACCCGAAGTGGCTCCGGTTCGAGGAGCGCTCTGGACTGCGGATGATGTACCAGATCGGGTCGTCCTCACCCGCCGCCGACGAGAACAGCCACATGCTCGCCCGGTCGCTCGTCGAACTCCCGCTCCACACCCGGTATCCGCGTTTCCAGGCACTGCGTCGACGGTACGAATACGAACGCGGACTGTCGCTCGCGACAACACTTCTCGGCCCGTCCGGCGTCCTCGCACTGAAGGTCCCGCTGCGTCCGCCGTGGTATCCGGTGGGTCGCTTCGCCGTGAACGTCGTCAAACACCATGTGATCGGCCGTTTCCCGGCCGGGAAGGCGTGGCTGCAGCGTCACGGCGAGAAGCAACTACGCGACGCGCAGCTCCGCATCCTCGACGGCGAGATCCCCGACGTGGTGCCGCTTCCGGAGTGACGAAACTACGGGAGGTTGTGTGCGAGTTCTTCGCCGGAACCGCACACAACCTCCCCGAAGTTTCGAGGACGTCGGTTACTCCTCCTCGGTTCCACCCTCTGCCGGCGCTTCTGCCGCAGGCGATTCCGGCGCGGGTGCGTCCTCGGCCTCAGCGTCCTCCGATCCGGTGTCGCCGGAGGTCGCGTCGTCGCCGCCACCGGAAGGCTCGTCGCTCGGTTCCGGTTCGGGGCTGATGCACTTCACGATCGGGACCGGGTCGTACCGGACTGTGCGCGTCGTGTTCGAGATCTGTGCGCCCGTCCGTGCGTCGGTGACGATGCGGGTGTCGGTGACGGTGAAGCCCTGCGCGCCGCTCGACGGGATGCAGGCCGACCCGGCGGGCAACGTGATCGTGTTGGGTGAGGTGAAGTTCGTGCGGTTGCCGGTGACCGACTGGACGTCGACGGTCTTGGTGCCCCAGATGCGCACCGTGATGTCCGAGCTCGTGCCGATCGTCTGGATCAGGACGCCCGTGTCGAACGGGTTGCGGAACTTCAGGTCGATGGCGCCGTCGTAGATCGTGGCCTCGCGGGCCGCCGGGTACCGGGAGATGTAGTAGCTGTGCTCGGTGTGCTCGACGTCCTCCATGCCGGCGAAGTAGGTCGCGTTGTAGAGGGTGGTCGCGAGCTGGCTGATGCCACCGCCCACGGCCTTACCGGGACGTCCGGACTCGATGATGCCCGACTCGATGTACCCCTGTGCCGCACCGCGCGGACCGGTGTAGTCGTTGAAGGAGAAGGTCTCCCCTGGCTTGACGATGGCGCCGTTGATCTCCTGGGCGGCGAGCCGGATGTTGACGCCGGACGCGTATTCGAAGCCGCTGGTGGTGAACTCCGAGACCACTTCCTCGATGCCGAGCTTCTCGGCGCCTTCGGTGGTGAGTTCGGGTTCGGCCTTCTTGTACACCGCGTCGGTGCTGCGGTCGCCCTCCTCCTTCAGCAGGTCGGGCAACTTCTCGAGGGTGACGGGCCAGTCGACCATCTCGCCGGTCTCACTGGGCACGATCGTCGGGCGACCACCGTCGAGGACGATCCGCGCATCCTTCGGTTCGGTCTCCGACGGCGCGAGCTGCGGCGCCAGGATGCCGATCGCGGCCTCGGTGTTGTACTGCGGTTCGAGTCCTCCCGAACCGTCCGGCACGAACGACAGGACGGCGCCCACCGCATCGCGCGGAAGCACACCGACGGCCCCGTCGAGCCCCCGGACGACCAGATCCTGCGCCACGGCCGGAACGGCGACCTCCGCCAGCGCCCGGTCGAGGCCCTCGCGGGTGACGGTGACGTCGACGCTCTCGACAGGCAGCGAGACGTCGCCGTACGGCCAGCGCTCGGCGAAGACGTCGCCCGCGACGGCCACGTCGAGTTGCTGGCCGGGCTGCGGCGTCACCGGAACGGGTGTGCCGTCCTCGAAGACGATGTTGCCCTCGCGCGGCTCGTGCGCGGCGGCAGTGGCGGCCTTCTCGATGGCTGCGGACAGGGCGACCTCGTCGCGCGTGGAGACCACACCGACCTCGTCGTTCCCGAAGAACGACGCGAGTCGCGTGAACGGATTGAGCGGCTGCGAACCCACCTGGTCGAGCGTCGCGGGCCAGTCGATCCCGATCCCGGCCTCGGACGGCACGATCTGTCCCTGGGTGTCGCCGGCGGTGACGTCGACGGGCATGTCGAGCCGCGGCGTCAGTTGTTCGGTGAGTTCGGCCTCGGCCGCATCGAGCGACATGCCGCCGATCTCGACACCCGCGACGGTGACACCGCGCGGCACCTTGCCCGACGACAACGCCAGATCGGCCACGTAGAACACGGCGAGCAGCGCGACGACACCACCGACGACGAGCGCGATCGTGCGCCGGGGCAGATTCGATCCGGACCTACCCGGTTCGTCGCCGTCTCCGCCGGAGCCTCCCGGGCCGCCGGTGGGCGGAGGGGTGACGGGAGGCGGCCCCTGCGGCGGCGGACCCGCCTGCATCTGGTGGGTCGGCTGGTCGCCCTGCGGCGGATGGGCGGCCGACGGCATCGCCGTCGACGTGGGTGGGACGGGAGCCCCCGGCTGTTCGGGACCGGGTTGTGCCGGACCGGGTTGCGCCGGGTCCGGTTCCCCCTGCGAACGGAGGAGCCGATGGGTGGCGGCGGACGATCCGTCCGGTGCGCGGTTCCCCGGCGCGACGACCGGGATGACCGCGGTGGGTGCCTCCGAAGGATGGACGTTCTCGGTCGGGGACCCGTCCGCGCCGGTGGGAGCCACCTGGTCCGTGCCATCGGATCGGGCCTCTGTGGGAGCCTGCGGGGCAGCCATGGCTTCCGTCTTCGGCTCGTCGACCTGCGGTTCCACCGCTCCGCTCGCCTCCGGCGTTTCGCCGGCGACCGGCTGCGGAGCCTCGGCGGCCGGCTGCGGCTCGGTGACGCTGCCCGCTCCAGGCTCGGTCGCTTCACCCGCTTGCGGCTCGGTGACACTGCCCGCCTCCGCCACCTCCCGGTGAGGATCGACCGCTTCGAAACGCTCGGTAGGAGCCGACGCACCCTCGGCCTCGCGAGCGGACTCCGCCGTCGAACCGACGTTCTCGGCTCGTGCGTCGTCGTGCTCGTGAGGGGACTCGTCGGTCCCGTTGCTGCCGCTCACCCGGATCCCTTCGCAAAGCTGGGCGCGCCGTCGAATTCGCGCGCCGACTACCTGGTTTCAAGGGTAGTGCCCCAGCTTCGGGCGGCTTCGCCCGGAATGCGAAGACCCCGCGTTGCTACCAGGTCGGGGGTCAGGCAGCAGCGCGGGGTCGCTGGGTCTATCGCTGTCCGTCGCGGAGCGTTACACACCGAACGGAACTTTTTTTCTCAACGACTTCCGAGGGATGTCGATCAGGCCTCGAGAATCGCCGTCACACCCTGTCCACCTGCGGCGCAGATGGAGATCAGGCCGCGGACGGGCTTGCCGGTCTCCTGCTTCTTCTCGTGCAGCATCTTGGCCAGCGAGGCCACGATCCGGCCGCCGGTCGCGGCGAACGGGTGGCCGGCCGCCAGCGACGAGCCGTTGACGTTGAGCTTGCTGCGGTCGATCGAGCCGAGCGGGGCATCGAGCCCCAGCTTGCCCTTGCAGTACTCCTCCGACTCGAACGCCTGGAGTGTGGCGAGCACCACGGAGGCGAACGCCTCGTGGATCTCGTAGAAGTCGAAGTCCTGCAGGGTCAGGCCGTTGCGCTGCAGCAGGCGCGGGATGGCGTAGGTGGGCGCCATGAGCAGCCCGTCGCCACCGTGGATGTAGTCGACCGCGGCGGTCTCGGAGTCGACGAGGTAGGCGAGCACGGGCAGCTTGCGCTCGGCGGCCCACTCCTCGCTCGACAGCAGCGCGGCCGACGCGCCGTCGGTGAGCGGCGTCGAGTTACCGGCGGTCATGGTGGCGTCGCCGAGCTTGGTGCCGAAGACCGGCTTCAGCGTCGACAGCTTCTCGACCGACGAATCGGGACGCAGGTTGTCGTCGCGGGTCAGCCCGAGGAACGGGGTGACGAGATCGTCGAAGAAGCCCCGGTCGTAGGCGGCGGCCATGTTGCGGTGGCTCGCGACGGCCAGTTCGTCCTGGGCCTCGCGGGAGACGCCGAACTCCTTGGCGGTGATCGCGGCGTGCTCACCCATCGACAGGCCGGTGCGCGGCTCGCCGTTGCGCGGGATCTCGATGCCGAGCATCGACGGGCGGACGTTGCCGAGCAGCTTGACCCGGTCGGCCGTGGTGCGGGCCCGGTTCAGGGAGAGCAGGAACTCGCGGAGCTGGTTGTTCACGGCGATCGGGGCGTCGGAAGTGGTGTCGACGCCGCCGCCGATACCCGCCTCGATCCGTCCGGCGGCGATGGCGTCGCCGACCGCGATGATCGACTGCAGGCCGGTGCCGCACGCCTGCTGCAGATCCCAGGCCGGGGTGTAGGGGCTCAGCGCGCTGCCGAGCACGCTCTCGCGGACGAGGTTGAAGTCGCGGGCGTGCTTGAGGACGGCACCGCCGACGACGGCGCCGAGGCGCTCACCCTGCAGGTTGAAGCGGCCGACGAGACCGTCGAGGGTGGCGGTGAACATGTCCTGGTTGGACGCGCGGGCGTACTTGCGGTCGGACCGGGCGAACGGGATCCGGTTGCCTCCGAGAACGGCGACACGGCGCTGCTGCGTGGAACGGGCTTTGGTGGTCACTGGTGTCTCCCGGTTTCGGACGGATTCGAATTCTGGCTACTATTCTTACTCACGGGTAAGTTTGTTGTCGAACACGCTTGCTGTCGAACACTGCACCGACGACCGAATCGAAGAAGGTGGAATCGTGGCCGAAGCCAAGGGCGCACCCAAGCTCTACGCCCAGCTCATCTCGTCCGCACCCGGAGCGTTCCTCGCCAAGCAGTTCGGTCTGCCACAGCCCGAGAAGCTCCGGCGCTACCAGCCCGGCGAGCCCCCGCTCCCCGGCCCCGTTCTGCTCGGCGGCAACGGCCGCCTGGTCGAACCGATCCGCAACCTCCTGAGCGACTACACGTTCGCCGAGCCGTCCGACACGAAGTTCGGCGCACTCGTCTTCGACGCTACCGGCATCACCGACCCCGCGGGCCTCGAACAGCTCTTCACGTTCTTCCAGCCCTCCCTGCGCAATCTCGCCCCGAGCGGCCGCGTCGTCGTCCTCGGCACCACGCCCGAGGAGGCCGGGTCGGTCGACGAGCGCATCGCCCAGCGCGCCCTCGAGGGCTTCACGCGCAGCGTCGGCAAGGAACTGCGTCGCGGTGCCACCGTGCAGCTCGTCTACGTCTCGCCGGAGGCCGCGACCGGCCTGTCCGGCGTGGAGTCGACGCTGCGCTTCCTGCTCTCGGCGAAGTCGGCCTTCGTCGACGCCCAGGTGATCCGCATCGGTGAGGGCGACGCCACCGCCCCCGAGTCGTGGGAGCGCCCGCTCGCCGGCAAGGTCGCGGTCGTCACCGGGGCGGCCCGCGGCATCGGCGCGACGATCGCCGAGGTGCTCGCCCGCGACGGCGCGACGGTCGTCGCTGCCGACGTCCCCGCGGCCGGCGACGCGCTGACCCAGACCGCCAACAAGGTCGGCGGCACCGCCTTCGCGCTCGACGTCACCGCACCCGACGCCGGCGAGAAGCTCGCCGCGCACCTGCTCGAGCGTCACGGCGGCGCCGACATCATCGTCCACAACGCCGGCATCACCCGCGACAAGCTGCTCGTCAACATGGACGCCGATCGCTGGAACGCCGTGATGGCCGTGAACCTGATCGCCCCGCGCAAGATCACGGACGTGCTCGTCGAGAAGGGCGCGCTGAAGGAGGGCGGCCGGGTCATCGACGTGTCGTCGATCGCCGGTATCGCCGGTAACCGCGGCCAGACCAACTACGGCGCCTCGAAGGCCGGTGTCATCGGTCTCGTCCAGGCGACCAGCGAGGCGCTCGCCGACAAGAAGATCACCGTCAACGCAGTCGCTCCGGGCTTCATCGAGACCGCCATGACGGCCGCGATCCCGGTCGCCACCCGCGAGGCCGGCCGCCTGATGAGCTCGCTGCAGCAGGGCGGCGAGACCGTCGACGTCGCCGAGACCGTCGCATGGTTCGCGAGCCCCGCGTCGAGCGCCGTGACCGGGCAGGTCGTGCGCGTGTGCGGCCAGTCCATGCTGGGGGCGTAGATGGCACGGATCGAACTGTCCTCGCTGCCGTCGACCTTCGACATCTACAGCCGGGCCGTGCTCGGGACGCTGCCCGTGGTGGGCGCGTCGGGCGACAGCCTGCCCGACGACGTCCTGGTCCTGCGGTCGCTGAAGGTCGATCCCGACGATCTCGCCGAGTACACCAAGGTGTGTGGGCTGCGGTTCGGCGACAGCCTGCCGCTGACCTATCCGTTCATCCTCACGTTCCCGCTCGTGATGAAACTGATGGTGTCGAAGGGCTTCCCGTTCGCTGCCGTCGGTTCGGTGCACGCCGAGAACGTGATCGAGCAGTTCCGGCCGATCTCGGTCACCGAGCCGCTCGACATCGCGGTGCACGCGGAGAACATGCGCGAACACCGCAAGGGGCTGCTGGTCGATCTCGTCAGCGAGGTCAACGTCGGACGCGAGTTGGTGTGGCGGCAGACGTCGACCTTCCTGCACCAGCAGCGCACGTCGCTGTCGGGTCAGCCCAAGCCGGAGCCGAAGGAGGAGGAGATTCCCCTGGTCCCCACCTCCACGTTGCGGGTCGACCAGAAGGTCATCGACCGCTACGCGGCGGTCTCCGGTGACCGCAACCCGATCCACGTCTCGACTTTGGGCGCCAAGGCTTTCGGATTCCCGAAGACCATCGCCCACGGCATGTGGAGCGCGGCGGCCACCCTGTCGGCGGTCGAGGGGCGGATCCCCGGCAAGGTGACCTACGCGGTGCGGTTCGGGAAGCCGGTGCTGCTGCCGTCGTCGCTGAGCCTGTATGCGCAGCACGTCGCCGACGGATGGGATCTGGCACTGCGGCATCCGAAGAAGCAGTACCCGCACCTGACCGCCACGCTGCGGTAGGGCGGGGAACCACCGAGACTTCGGGCGGGGCGGGACGCGATGGGGGCGTTCCGCCCCGCCCGAACCCTTGGGGGCGAATAGTTTTGTCGCCGTGGTGTTCCCGGCGAGAAGGATCAGTGCATCTGGTCGGAACGCTTGCGTCCCGCGAGACCGCGCCAGGCCAGGTTCTCGAGCAGATCCGCAGCCTGCTGCACGTCGATCTCACCGCCGGCGATGCGGTCGGCGACGGCCTCACCGGCACCGACGAGCGCGACCGCCATGATCGTGAAGTTCGTGTCGGGTTCCGGATCGCGCGTGCTCGATTCGAGCAGATGCGCGGTGAGTTCGATCAGCCGGTCGCGGCTGCCCTGCACCTGGGGCGCGAAGGCCTGCTGCGACAGCGCCTGACGGTAGAGGACCATCCACGACGGCCGGTGCTCGTCGACGAAGCCGAGGAACGACTCGAGCGCGACCCGCAGTTGTTCACGCGGGGCGAGGGTGGGGTCGCCCGCCGGTGTGAGCGCCTCCACGAACCGCTGCCCCTCGCGGGCGATGCACGCCGCGAACAACTCGTCCTTCGACCCGTAGTACAGGTAGAGCATCGGCTTCGAGATCGACGCCCGCGCCGCGATGGCGTCCATGGACGTGTTGTGGAAACCGTGCTCGGAGAACACTTCGACGGCGGCGTCCAGCATCTGTTGCTCGCGGACCGCACGCGGCAGTCGCTTGGTTCCGCCCGCCATGACTCCTCCCGGACTCCTCGAATGAAGTTCTTACTCTACGGTAGGAAGCCTACGGTCGAAGCAACCTGCGACATTTCAGCAGTCCAGAGCGCCCTTCGCGCGTGTCACGGTCCGCACCGACTCGTCGACCCATTCCGGTGAGAGCGTGCCCTCCGCGACGACCTGCTCGAGATGATCGAGCACGGCGGGCACCTCGTCGGTGGTCAGCCACAGTGCCTGGTTCACGCCCGCCACCATCGCGGCCTCGACGGCCTCGGTGATGCCGTAGGTGTCGGTGATCGCGCGCATCCCCGACAGGTCGTCGGTGAAGATCACGCCACCGAAGGCAGGGCCGCCGTAGGCACCCGAGCGGAGCAGATCCACCGCTGCCGGGCTGATGCTCGCGGGCAGCCCGCCGGTCAGGCCCGGAACGTCGAGGTGGCCGAGCATGACGCCCACCTCGGGCGAGACCAGGCTGCGGTACGGCACGAGATCGCTCTGCTGCAGCTGCTCGATCGGCGGGGTCGTCACGGCACCGGTGTGCGAATCACCGGAGGCCGAACCGTGGCCCGGAAAGTGCTTGAGTACCGGCATGATTCCCGCGTCGATCAGTCCCCGCGCATAGGCGCCGGCGTACTGCGTGACGACCTCGGGATCGTCGGAGAACGAACGGTCGCCGATGACGGAGTCGTCGGGCTGGCTGCTCACGTCGACGTCCGGTGCGAAGTCGACGGTGATGCCCAGCGACTTCAGTTCCTGTCCACGTTCGAACGCCATCCGGTAGGTCTCGTCGACCGTCATCGTCTGCGCCGTCACCCGCGCGGACGGATCGGGGCCGAACAGGTCGCCCACGCGCGACACGCGGCCGCCCTCCTCGTCGATCGTGACCATGAGCGGCAATGCGCTCTGCGCGGCCACCTGCGGCACGAGACCGTCGGTGAGCATCGACGCGTCGGTCCAGCTGCCGATGAAGATGCCGCCGATCTGCTCGGATTCGACGATGGCCTGCGCGTCTGCGGCGCTCGTGACCCCGACGTTGAGCAACTGGGCGAGCTTCTGCCGCAGCGTCAGCCGGGCGAGCAGATCGTCGCCGCAGGTCGCCGACGTCGCAGCTGCGGTCGCCTCGGTGGTCGTGGCGGTCGCGGTGGTGGTGGACGAGGCGGTCGCCGAGCTCGACGTCGCCTCGACCGGGTCGTCGCCGCCCGAATCGGACGAACCGCATCCCGCGGTGGTGAGGGCGACCGCGAGCACGGCGGCGACAGTGTGACGGATCCGCATGGTGCCGACGGTAGCGGACGAACCTCGGAGACCCACAGCTCGAACCTCCCCCAGGGACGCTCCGGCAGGTTAAGGTGCACCCGAGCATCCGAATCCGACCCAGGGGGTACGCGGTGGGCGCAGATCTGATCCTCATCGCCTACGACGGTTCCGAGAACTCGAAGCGTGCCGTGCAGTATGCGGGTCGTTTCCTCGAGTCGTGCCGCGCCGTCGTCGTCACCGCCTGGGAGCCGATGGTCCGGCAGGCCGCCCGCATGTCCGGCCTGTCCGGGGTCATGCAACCCGACTGGGTGCCCGACGAGGACAGCGAGGACGTCGCCCTGTCCGACGCGCGCATCACCAACGACGAGGGCCTCGAGCTGGCCCGCTCGACAGGTCTGCACGCCGAGGGCCGCACTGTCGAGGTCGTCAACGCGGTGTGGTCGGCGATCATCGAGGCCGCCGACGAGCTGGACGTCGACATCATCGTCACCGGCACCCGCGGCACCACCGGTCTGCGGTCGCTGCTGCAGTCGTCGGTGGCCGATCACGTGCTCCGGCACAGTCACCGGCCGGTCCTGATCGTGCCGCCGGGGCGCTGACGCCCCGTACCGGGTCACCGGCGCCGGGTGCGGGCAGGGATATTGTCGATCCACCATGGACGGATTCCTGCTCTCGCGCGCCGAACGCTCGGTGCACGCCACCGGCACCCGCCGGTTCTTCGACGACGTCCACTCCGCCACGCAGGCACTCCGCAGCGGCAAGGCGACGATCGTCGTCGGTGCACTGCCGTTCTCGCGGCACCGTCCGGTGGCCCTCGCGCAGCCCGACGACGTCGAGATCACCGACGGCCCGTGGCAGGCCCCGTCCGACCTGTCGGACCTGCCGCCGGTGCGGATCTCCGCCGAACTGCCGCTGCCCCGCGTGCACGTCGAGCGGGTGCGCCGGCTCGTGGAGCAGCTGTCCCTCGGGGAGATGGAGAAGGTCGTCGCCGCCCGGCGGGTCGCGCTCGAGGCCGACGAACCCCTCGACCCGCTCGCTCTCGCAGCCCGCATGATCGAACGCCATCCCGACGCGGCGACGTACGCGCTGGACCTGAGCGCGGCGGGCGAACGCTATTGGGGGCACACGCTGGTCGGCGCGACCCCCGAACTGCTCGTGAGCCGGCGCGGCGACACCGTCACGTGCCGTCCCCTCGCCGGGACCGCCGCCCGCCGGGCCGATCCGGACGAGGACCGCCGCGCCGGTGAGGACCTGCTGACCTCGGACAAGAACCTCACCGAGCACGGTTACGTCGTCGACTGGATCCGCACGCGGTTGGCCCCGCTGTGCAGCGACCTCGACATCCCCGACAAGCCCGAGCTCACCGCGACACCCGACGTCTGGCATCTCGCCACGCCGATCACCGGCACCCTCCGCGACGCCGGCACCGACGCGCTCACCCTCGCCCACGTCCTGCATCCCACCCCGGCCGTGGCGGGCACCCCCACGGAGGCCGCGCTGGACGCGATCGCCCGGGTCGAGGGCGACCGGCGCTTCTACGGCGGCGCGGTGGGCTGGTGCGACGAACAGGGCGACGGCGACTGGTTCGTCGCCATCCGGTGCGCGGAGCTCAGTTCCGACGGCCGACGCGCCGTGGCCTGGGCCGGAGGTGGCATCGTGGCCGATTCCGATCCCGTCGCCGAGCTCGACGAGACCACCGCGAAACTGCGCACGCTGCTCGGCGCGCTGGGCGTGTAGCGCACCGCCGCGACGGTGAAGATCGACTCGGAGGCTCGCACCGTCCGCCGACGCCTGCCGGGGTGATAGTTTGGCGCGGACCGATAGACAGCGTGGCGGCCGGCGATGACTGCCTGCGTCACTGGAGATGGGGAGACGGAATGGGGAAGTTCCTGGGACCGGGCCTGGGTAGCGTGGTCGTCGGTGCCGTACTCGGCGCCGTGGCGGTCTTCGGAGTGACGGCCGCTGTGCAGGAGAATTCGCGCCCTCAGATCGATCGCAGTGGCAACGCCGATTCGTCCCTCCTGAACCAGGTTGAGTACGGCAGCCGCTGACGGCGCCGGCAACGCTTCGAGTTCACGCACGTACCGAGGCGAGACGGAGCTCCCGTCCGCCGAACCGCTGTCCCGCCGGTGGCTGTACGCAGTCACCGCGGTGGCGGTGGTCCTGTCTTTCGCCCAGGTTCCGGGCCTGGTCGTCGCCGACACCAAGTACGACCTGACGCAGAACCCGATCGGCTTCCTCACGCGCGCCGCTCACCAGTGGAGCAGTGTGGCGCCGCTCGGGCAGGTGCAGAACCAGGCGTACGGCTACTTCTTCCCGCACGGCTCGTTCTTCGCCGCGGGACAACTGCTGCACATCCCCCCGTGGATCACCCAGCGGGTGTGGTGGGTGCTGCTGCTCGTCGCCGGATTCTGGGGCCTCGTCCGCCTCGCCGAAGCCCTCGGTATCGGGAGCCGTAGCTCCCGCCTGATCGCGGCGACGGTGTTCGTGCTGTCCCCGCGCGTCCTCACGACGCTCGGTTCCATCTCGTCGGAAGCACATCCGATGATGCTGGCGCCGTGGGTGCTGCTGCCGCTGGTGCGGTATCTGAACACGCAGAATCCCGGCTCGGCCCGCCGGCTCGCCGCGCAGTCCGCCGTGGCGGTGGCGCTCATGGGCGCGATCAACGCGGTCGCGACCGCCGCGGCCTGTCTCGTCGCGGCCCTGTGGTGGGCCGCGCACCGCCCGAACCGGCGCTGGTGGCGTTTCACGCTGTGGTGGCTGCCGCTGTGCGTCGTCGCGGTGACCTGGTGGATGGTGCCGCTGCTGCTGCTCGGGCGCGTCAGTCCGCCCTTCCTCGACTTCATCGAATCGTCCGGTGTCACCACCGAATGGACGTCGCTCGCCGAGGTGCTGCGCGGCACCAGCAGCTGGACGCCCTTCGTCTCCCCCGAACGCATCGCGGGCGCCGTGCTCGTCACGCAGCCCGCCGCCGTCCTCGTCACCGGCGCCCTGGCGGCGGCCGGCCTCGCCGGTCTCGCGATGCGGTCGATGCCCGCGCGCGGTCGCTTCACCCTGATCCTCGTGGTGGGTCTCGTCGGCATGGGCGTCGGTTACGTCGGCCAGCTGGACTCGCCGTTCGCCGAGCAGGTCCGGTTGTTCCTCGACACCGCCGGTGCGCCGCTGCGCAACGTCCACAAGCTCGAACCGCTCGTGCGACTGCCGATCGTGCTCGGGATCGCGCACCTGCTGCGTGCCGTGCCCCTGCCCGGATCGGTGCCGTGGACGCGTGCCCGGAACGCCTTCGCGCATCCCGAACGCAATCCGATGGTCGCGGTGACGACACTGATCCTCGTTGCGATGACGCTCGCGACGTCGCTCGCGTGGACCGGACGGCTCGCTCCGCGCGGCGCCTACGACGAGGTCCCCGATCACTGGCACGCCGCGGCGGCCTGGCTCGAGGACAACACGAGCGAGCGCGGCGAACGCGCCCTCATCGTTCCCGGCGCGCCGTTCGGCAGCCAGATGTGGGGGCTCACCCGCGACGAACCGCTGCAGGCACTCGCGTCGACGCCGTGGGCCGTGCGCGACGCCGTCCCGCTCGTGCCGCCCGGCGCCATCCGTGCCCTCGACGCCGTGCAACGCGACATCGCCGACGGCCGCCCGTCCGACGGTCTCGCTGCGACCCTGCGCGGCCAGGGCATCGGCTTCCTGGTGGTGCGCAACGACCTCGATCCCGACACCTCCCCCGCCGCGCGACCGGCACTCGTGCACCGCGCGCTCGACGGTTCGCCGGGCATCGAGCGGGTCGCCGAGTTCGGTGACGACATCGTCTTCGACAACCCCGAGGACTTCGTCACCGACGCCGACCTGCGACGGGTCTATCCGGCCGTGGAGATCTACCGCGTCGCCGAGCCGGCCGCGGCACCCGTCGGCCCCTATGTCGTGGAGGCCGCCGACGTGCCGGTCGTGCAGGGTGGCCCCGAGGCGCTGCTGCGCCGCAACACCGCGCAGCCCGAGTTCGTCGGTCCCACACTCCTCGCTGCCGACGCGGCCCGTGCGGGTCTGCCCGTCGACGAGGTGACGATCACCGACACCCCGACGGACCGCGAGACGGACTACGGACAGGTCGACCATCATTCGTCGACGATCCGCACGGCCGACGACCCGCGCCGCACCCACAACGCCGTCCCCGACTATCCGGTGCCCGACACCGAACTCGTCCGGGCCGAGTGGGAGGGCGCCCGCGTCAGCGTGTCGAGCGCGGCGTCGGATGCCACCCAGCTCGGCGGCACGTCGGTGGCGAGCAGCCCGGCCGCGGTGGTCGACGGCGACCCGACGACCGGTTGGCACAGCAACGGTCTCGAATCGGCGGTCGGCCAGTGGCTGCAGCTCGACCTCGACCAACCGATCGAGGCGGGTCTGCTGCACCTGACGACGAGTTCCGGTGCCCTCGGCGATCCGGTCAAGTGGCTCGAGGTGTCCACCGACCGGGGCAGCACGGCGGTGCGCGTCGACAAGCCGGGACGCGAACAGACGGTCGCGCTGCCGCTGGGCACCACCTCATGGATCCGCATCACATCGGTGCACACCGAACGCGGCACGGTCGGCAACCAGTTCGGTCTCACCGAGGTGGTCGTCGAGGACTTCACCGACCGGAACGAGCCGCGCCCGATCGACATCCGTCGCCGAATCGTGGTGCCGGGCCCGGCCGAGGACGCCGCGGTGCGCGGATGGCAGCTCGGACAGGAGTTCCCCGGTCGCGGCAGTTGTGTCGACACCGACGACCGCGTGCGCTGCGCGCGCGGACTTGCCACCTCCGCCGAGGAACCCGGCATGTTCACCCGCACCCTGGACGTGCCGCAGGAGACCTGGGTCCGCCCGGAACTGCTCCTGCGCGCGCGTCCCGGGCCGGCGCTCGAAGATCTCGTGGACCGCTCGGATCGGGTCGTCGCGCGCGGTGACGCCGACGTCGTCGACCTGCAGGGCTCGGCCTTCGCCCTCACCGACGGTGATCCGCGGACGTCGTGGACCGCGGAGGAGAGCTCGCTCGAAGCGGGTGCGCCGCGGCCGTCGCTCACGCTGGAGCTGCCCGAGGAACAGCGCGTCACGGGGCTGGACATCAGGGCGGCGCTGGGAGCGCTGCCGGTCGCGCCGTCGCGGGTCGCGGTGAATCTCGGCAACGGACCGCAGGTGCGCGAACTCGACGGTGACGACACGATCGTCGACCTGACCCCGCACGTCACGGACCGGATCGAACTCACCGTGGTGCGTTGGCGCGACACCCTCGACCGCACCGTGCTGGGTTTCTCGAAACTCAGCCCGCCCGGGCTCGCCGAGGTGTCGGTGCTCGGCGACGACGGGCCGATCGGAGCACAGGGATCCGTCTACGACGAGACGGTGACCGTCGACTGCGAGCGTGGACCCGTCGTGGAGATCGACGGGCGCACCTATCGCACATCGCTCACCGCGCGGGTCGCAGATCTCGCGGCGGGCGTGGAGGTTCCTGCGACGCTGTGCGACACCGACGTCGTCGGCATGAACCCGGGCCGGGTCGACATCGACGTCGATCCCGGTGCGGCCTTCGTCGTCTCGGGCCTGCGGCTCGACGTCCCCGGTTCCGGTGCGCCCGTCGCGGAGCCGACGGAACTCGACAAGGGCCGTTGGACGGAGAACCTGCGCGAAGTGACCGTTCCGGCGGGCGACGAGGACCGGCTCGTGGTGGTGCCCGAGAGCACCAACGTCGGCTGGGTGGCCCGCACCCCGGACGGTGCCGTGGCGACGCCGGTCGTCGTGGACGGCTGGCAGCAGGGCTGGATCGTGCCGGCCGGTCCGGAGCAGACGCTGACCCTCGAGTTCGCGACCGACCGCTGGTACCGGCTCGGGATCTTTGGCGGGTTGCTGTTGCTCGTCCCGTTGTTCGCGGCGGCCGTGTGGCCGCGGCGGCGCGTCGACGATCCGGGTCCGATGCCGCGCACCTGGGGTTCGTCGGTTCTCGCACTGGCGGGTGTGCTGGTCGCCGCGACGCTCCTCGCGGGATGGGTCGGTGCCGCCGTCGCGGTCGCCGGCGCGGCGGGGATCGGTGCGCTCGCGGTGCGCCGCGGCCCCGTCGTGGCGTCGCGCGTGCTCGTGGGCACCGCGGGCGGCGCGACGATGCTGGCGATGGCGCTGCTGTCCACCGGGCCGTGGCGATCACCCGACGGATATGTCGGGCACTCGTTCCTGATTCAGTTCGCGGCGCTCGTCGGCGTGGTCGCGGTGGGTCTGGCGGCGGTGCCGCGCCGGGCCTTGTCCCAGCGGTGGAAGGCGGCACGCGCCGGCTCCTCGACGAGGGCGTAGCTGACGGACGCGACGGCCAGGCTCAGCACGACCGTCACCGTCAGCACGAACCAGAAGTGCCCCGCGAAGGCCGGGATCCCGAAGACGGGGAAGACGATCGACAGCACCGCGAGGTGCCAGATGAACACGCCGTACGACCACCGTCCGACGGCCAGCGCGGCCGGGCTCGCGAGGACACGGTGCTGCCGGCGCGGCGCGAGCGTCAGCGGGGCGAGCAGCGCGAAGCTCATGATCGCGCCCAGGGCGATCTTGGCGAGGTATTCGGTGGGTGCGAGATCGGTGAGCGTCTCCGGTCCGGCCAGCGGGGTGGCCGCGGCCGCGAAGGCGGCGACGGCGATCGCTCCCATCACCGTGCGTCGCGCCGCGAGCCGGTGCATCCACGTCTCGGGTCCGGTGACGAGTTCGGCGAGGATCATGCCCGCCGCGAACCAGGGCAGGTAGCCGGGCAGCCAGTTGGTGTGGTTGATGTGGTCGGGGGTGCCGACCGGAACCCACGCCCACAGCAGCGACAGTCCGCTCACGGCGAGCAGCAGCGGGACGCGGTAGCGGGCGGCGTCCCCGCGCAGCCCGCTCGCCGCCAGGGCGAGCAGCGGCAGCACGAGATAGAAGGCCACCTCCACCGACAGGCTCCACATCTGGGTGAGCCCCTCGGTGAGGGTCAGTGGGACGAACACTTGCACGAGCGCGAGATTCGACCACCACACCGTCGCGCCGCCGCCCGCGCCGGGCAGCAACCACAGCACCAGGATCACGACGGTCCAGTAGGCGGGGAGGATGCGGGTCGCGCGGGAGAGGAAGTAGCGGGTCGTCGAGGGGGACGGCCCCAGCGCGCGGGCCGCGGCGGCGTGCGGACGCCACAGCAGGAAACCGGACAGGGCGAAGAACAGGGCGACGGCGAGGTCGAACCGCGCCCACACCCGGCCGATCAGCGGGTCGTGCACTGCGCCGGTCTGGAACGCGACGTGGGTGATCAACACGCCCACCGCGGCGAAGCCGCGCATCCCTTCGAGTGCCGGAAGGAATCCGCTCATGCTGCGGTTCCGGTCGGTGGTGGTGGTCATCGGGCACCAGTGTGCCGTGTCGCGGTAGCGGCGGACAGAGCAGGATCATCCGGAACGGGACGATCCCGGCAACGACGAAGATCGACTACGGATCCGTCCCAGCGGTGAGCGGGCGCGCATATTGCCATACCGGGCTGTTAGTGTCTGAGCTCACGTGGTGTTCGCGGGCCGGATGCCAGGCGATCCGTGCAGCCCTGCTGCTGCCGGTGGGGGTACTCGATGACGACCGTTGAGTGAGGAGAAAGCATGGCTGAGCGTTCGAGCTCCGGCCGGATACTGGCAATGATTCTGGTGGGCCTGGGGGCCTTCCTCCTGGTGATCGCGATTCTCGTGCCGACGTACACGCTCGGGAAGCTGAGGACGACACCGCTCGATCTCGAGGTGACCACGGTCGCCGAGGGCACGGGCGACATCCTCAACTCCCGCCAGCTGCTCGCCGGCAACGCGCAGGTCGATCGCGACGTGCCGATCGTCGCGCAGCGCTTCGTCACCGTCGAGGATCCCTCGGACGCCGAGGTCATGACGCTGCAGGCCGGCCAGACCGTGCGACGACTCGACATGCAGGGGGACACGGGCCTGGTCTCGGCCGTCGTCGACCGCGTCACGATCGACCGGAAGACCTCCATGCCCGTCTCGGAGGAGGAGTTCCCGGATCGCGTGAGCACGATCCAGGTGAACGCCGACAAGCCGCCGGTGGAGATCGACAACCGCGAGGGACTGCAGTACAAGTTCCCGTTCGACGTCCAGCAGGAGTCGTACCCGTACTACGACATCAACGCTCGCGACAACTTCCCCATCGACTTCGTCGGTGAGGAGGAGATCAACGGCATGAAGGTCTACCACTTCAGCCAGGAGATCGGCCCGATCGACCTGTCGAAGGCCGACCGCGAGGTCCCGACCTACAAGCTCAGCCTGCCCGCCTCCACCTGGGGTGTCGGTGAGGGCGACGAGCCCATCACGATGACCCGCTGGTACAACAACACCCGCGACCTGTGGGTCGATCCGGTTACCGGCGTCGTCGTCAAGGGCCAGGAGCAGCAGGACCAGTACTACGCCCGCGAGGCCGACAAGCCCGAGGTGACCGTTCTGAACGTGACGCTCCCGTTCAACGAGGAGACGATCGAGTACCAGATCGAGCAGGCCAAGGACGGCCAGGACACCATCTCGCTGTTCGGCCGCACCCTGCCGATCATCCTCGGCATCCTCGGCGTCATCCTGCTGATCGTCGGCTTCGTGCTCGGCCTGCGCGGCGGCGGCAACCGTCGTCCGGCCACCGCGACCGGCGGTCCCGCTCCGGCAGGCCCGGCCACGACCACGGTCGGCCCGGCGCATTCGGCCGGCGCGCAGCGCGATCACACCGACGACCGCACCGAGGTCATCCCGCGTCAGACCGATCCGAACGCGCAGCAGCGCGATTGGACGACGGATCAGACGCAGGAGATCCCGCGCACCGATCTGCGCAAGCCTCCGACGCAGGAGTGATCGTCCGGTAGACGAACCGAGCCGCCCCTCACCGATCCCGGTGGGGGGCGGTTTCGTTCGTGGGTCACTCGTCGGTGGACGGGGTCGCCGCCTCGTCCGTGGACGACCGGGTCGCGCCGGCACCGCGCAGAGCGAGCACCGCGACCACTGCGGCCGTCGCGGCGGCCACACCGACGGCGACCGCGATGAACTGCCGCAGGGTCGACGCCACCGTGAACATCAGCACCGCCTCGAAGGCGAGGCCCGCCCATGCGACGAGCGCGAGATGGGTGCGTTCCCCGGCGATCGCCGACAGCAACGCCCCCTGCAGGACGGCCAGACACGCGCCCTGCAGCGCGAACAGCCACAGCAGCGACTGCACCGGCCCGTAGGCATCGCCGACCAGCATCGGGACGATCGGTGCGCAGATCGCCGCACCGGCGACGAGCACCGCGCCGATCGCGACGAGGACGGTGAGCGCCGACCGCACTGCGGCCGCCGACTGGGCGGGATTCGCCATCCGCGGATAGAGCACCACACCGACCGCCTGCGGCAACCAGAAGGCGACCTTCGTCGCCACCGCCCCCAGCGCGTACAGGCCGGCCGAATCGGGGTCGAGCAGCATGCGGGCGAGCAACAGATCGAGCGACGTGAGCGCGATGAGGGCCAGCTGCACCTGGGAGGCACGCAGCACCGCCCCCGCGGTCGGGACCGGTTCCGTCCGTCCACCCGACGTCCGGCCCACGAGCACACTCGCGGCCAGCGCGACCGCACCCGTGCCGAGCGCCCCGGCGAACAGCGCGGCACCGGGGCCGCCCCCGACGGCGAGCACCGCGACGGCCGGCACCACCTTCGCGATGCCGGCTCCGGCCAGGACCACGCTGAGCGCCGCGAACCTGCCCCGGCCCTGCAGCAGACCCTGTTCGGCGGCGAGGAGGACGAGCAGCGGCGCGGTGACGAGCGATCCGAACGCTCCCCCGACACTCGTGTCGAGCGCCCACGCCACGACGGGCACGAGAAGCATCGCGACGACGAAGGCGAGCACGGCGCAGCGGTAACCGAGACGGCGCAGCGCCGCGGCGCCGGTGCCGTGCACGGCCTCCCGGGCGACGACCGTCTGCAACGCCAGCGCCGGCACGGCGAGGACGAGCTGCGCGGCGAGCAGGCTCGCGAACTCGCCGTATCCGGCGGGCCCGAGCCAGCGTCCCGCCGGCAGGTGCAACAGATAGGACGCGAGGTTCGCGGTCATCGCGCCGACCGTCACCAGTGTCATACCGGCGACGGCGGTTCCCGTCGTCGACCCACGAGTGGTCTCGGTGCCCGTCGTCGAACCACGAGTGGTCTCGGTGCCCGTCGTCGAACCACGAGTGGTCTCGGTGCCCTCCGACGCGGGTCGGGGTGTTCGCGGCATCCGCTCATCCTCCCATCCGGAACGACACCGTATTCTGCCGCCATGTCCCGCCCGGAGTCGTCCCGCATGTCCACGACGGCGGCTCTCCCGGCGGTCTGGTCCCTCGTCCTCACGGTCGCGGTGTTCGGCCCGTTCCTCGTCTCCCCCGGCTACCTGCTCTTCCGCGATGCGGTGAGCACTCCCCGATCGTTCCTCACCGACTCCGCCCTCGGTCTGTCCGACGCCGCCGCCCGTGCGGTGCCGCAGGACGCCCTGCTGGCGTGGGTGAGCACCGTCGTCGACGGTGGTGTCGCGGTCACGGCGCTGCTCGTCGCGTCGTTGTGGGCGGCGGGATGGGGCGCGGCACGGCTGGTCGCGGTGGTGCTGCCGACGAGCGGAACCGGCGCCCGGCTCGTCGCGGCGACGGTCGCGATCTGGAATCCCTATGTCGCCGAGCGGCTGCTGCAGGGGCACTGGAGTCTGCTCGCCGGATACGCCGCGCTGCCGTGGACGATCTGCGCGGCCGTCGCGATCCGGCGACGCAGGCGCGGTGGGTGGGCGTCGCTCGCGGTGTGCCTGGCCGCTGCGGGACCGACCCCGACCGGCGCCCTGCTGGCGATCGTGACGGCCTGCGCCGTCCTCGTCGCCCCCGGTGGACGGACGCGGGTGTCGCCGCGCGTGGGCGGCGCGCTCGCGCTGGGTGTCACGGTGTCGTTGCCGTGGCTGGTCGCGACGGCGCTCGCCGGTGGCGGCACCGAAGCGGACCCGGCCGGAGTGCGCGCGTTCGCCGCCCGGGCCGAACCGCTGCTCGGCACGATCGGTTCGGTGGCGGGACTCGGCGGGATCTGGAACGCCGAAGCCGTCCCCACCTCGCGCACCACGGCATGGGCGCTGATGGGCACCCTGCTGCTGCTGGCGGTGGTGGCGTGCGGGGTGCCGGCGTTGTGGCGGCGACGCAGGAATCCGGTGATCGTCGCGGTCGTGGTGCCCGCTGTCCTCGCGGTGCTCGCCATCGCCCTCGCCGCGACCGGCCCGGGCCTCGCCCTCGGCGAATGGGCGATGGTGAACGTGCCCGGCGCGGGACTGCTGCGCGACACCCAGAAGTGGGTCGCGTGGGCGATGCCCGCCTACGCGCTCGCCGCGGCGGCCGGCACGACCGTCCTCGCGCGGCGCTTCGCGGCGCCCGAACCGGTGTGGGCGACGGCCGCGATCGCCGCCGTGCTGGTTGCGCTGCCGGACCTGGTGTGGGGTGTGGGCGGGCAACTGCAACCCGTGCGCTATCCGTCGGGCTGGGAGAGGGTCTCGCAGATGGTCACGGCCGACGACGGCGACGTGGCGGTGCTGCCCGCGGGCATGTTCCGGGTCTTCGACTTCTCCGGGCCCGTACCGGTGCTCGATCCGTCCCCGCGCATGCTGCGCGCCGACGTCCTGCAGACCGGAACCCTGATCGTCGCCGAGGGCAGTGTCGCCGGGGAGGGTCGTCGCGCGGAGGACGTCGAAGCTCTGCTGTTGTCCGGCGCGGACCCGAGTGCGCTCGCCGCGCGCGGGGTGGGCTGGGTGCTCGTCGAGCACGGCACGCCGGGCGAACTCGGTGACGCGCAGAGCACACTCGACGCGCTCGAGACCGCTTATCAGGACGAGGATCTGAGCCTGTACCGGGTGGAAGGAGTCACCTCGACTCCGTCACCGAACCGCGCCCTGGCGATCGGGACGCACGTGGTGTGGCTACTGGTACTGGCCGGCGGCGCTGGCTGCGCGCTCGGGCAGCGGGTCGGCGAGCGTCGACGGCTCGTCGGCGCGCGGGAACAGTCCTGAGACGGTGTGCCCGAAGGTCGTGACGGACAGGACCTCGTGCACGCCCTCCCCCGTGGCCTCCCACGAGAACTCGCCGGCGCGGATGCGGGCCTTGTTGCCGAGCTGACGACGACGGTCGGCGTCGGCGAGCAGATCGGCGACGGCGGCGGTCAGTTCGGCGGGTGAGTCCACGAGCACACCGGTCACGCCGTCGATGATCGAGTCGGTCAGTCCCTTGGAGCTGCGGTAGCCGATGGTGGGCACACCGTGCTGGGCGGCCTCGACCACCGCGAGACCCCACCCCTCCTTGCGCGAGGGCATCACGTGAACCCAGGCGCGGGAGAGCAATTCGTGCTTGCGCTGCTCGTCGACGTGGCCGTGGTAGGTGACGGCGTCGCCGATGCCGAGTTCGGCGGCCGCATCGCGGAGGTTCTGCTCCCACCAGCCACCGCCGATGACGTCGAGATGCAGACCCGGGACGGTGCCGCGCAACGCCGCGACCGCGGCGAGGGCGTCCTCGATCTGCTTGTGCGGCACCAGCCTCGAGAGCACGCACACGCTCGGGTGGGCCGTGCGCGTGTCGTCGCCACCCACCGCGACACCGGCGGGGACGGCGTCGACACCGTTGCGGACCACGGCGATCCGCTCCCGGTCGACGCCGAGAGCGCGCAGCTCGTCGGCGGACGGAAGGGAGACGGTGAGGTACTGATTGCGGCGGTGCACACGCGGCGACAGCGACGACTCGATCCACCAGCCGAGCTTGGCCATCAGCCTGCCCGCG
The DNA here is from genome assembly GCF_049538275.1 of Rhodococcus sp. AB351. Taxonomy (NCBI): domain Bacteria; kingdom Bacillati; phylum Actinomycetota; class Actinomycetes; order Mycobacteriales; family Nocardiaceae; genus Rhodococcus; species Rhodococcus sp. AB351. Next base: position 557,878 of record NZ_JBMVFW010000001.1, on the reverse strand, counting down.
ACCGGCCACTGCTCGCGGTGGCAGTGGTGCACGAGCACCGTGACAGGCGCGCCGGCGACGAGCCGGGCGAAGAACGGGATGCCGTTCTGGGTGTCGATGACGGCGTCGGGACGGATACCGGCGAGGGGGCCGACACCGAATCTGCCCGCGAGGATCGCGGCGAGCGCGCGGGGATAGACGGTGAGCCGTCCCCCGCCGCGGCTGACGGTGATGCCGTCGATCCGGTCGCGCTCGGGAGCTCCGGGATAGGAGGCGGTCCTCAGGACGACGCGGACGCCGCGCGCCGCGAGTTGTGCCCCGACCTGTTCGAGATACCGCTCGCTGCCACCACCCTGCGGATGCCCGCTATCGCGCCAGCAGAGCAGCAGAACCTCCCGCACGCGGTGACCCCCTGTATGTCGACTCGACCACCCGGCCGGGCAGATGTGACTCGAACGATGACAGGGACACAGTAGCGGGTGCCGGTCGGCGACAGGTGAGGGACGAGTGCGAGGCCCGCACTAAGGTGACTGGACGTGCCATCGACGACCCGACCCCGCACCGACGTGACCCGGCTGTTCGCCCGCCGCGCCACACTGCGCCGCTCCGTGGGGTTGCTCGGCAGCTTCCGGTTCGAGCAGACGGCACCCGAGAAGTTCTACGGCGGTCTCGCGCGCGACACCGTCGACCTCATCGGCGATCTCTACACGGGTCTGACCGGCGCCGATCTGACGGGCACCACGGTCGTCGACGTCGGCGGCGGACCGGGCTACTTCGCCGACGCGTTCACCGAGGTGGGTTCGCGCTACGTGCCGATCGAGCCCGACCCGTCGGAGATGCACGCCGCCGGCCTGCAGGTGGGCGGCGCGATCCGCGGCTCGGGCCTGGCACTGCCTCTGCGCACCGGATCGGTGGACGTGTGCTTCTCGTCGAACGTCGCCGAACACGTCCCGACGCCGTGGGTGATGGCCGACGAGATGCTGCGCGTCACGCGGCCCGGCGGACTGATGGTGTTGTCGTACACCCTGTGGTGGGGGCCGTTCGGAGGGCACGAGACCGGCCCGTGGCACGCCTTCGGCGGCGAGTACGCGGCCCGGCGTTACGCCCGCAAACACGGCAGGGAGCCGAAGAACCGGTACGGGGTGTCGCTGTTCGATGTCGGCGCGACCGACGGTCTGCGCTGGGCACGTTCGACACCCGACGGTGAACTGCTCGCGGCCTTCCCCCGCTACCACCCGAACTGGGCGTGGTGGCTCGTGAACGTGCCCGGCGTCCGGGAGTTCCTCGTCAGCAACCTGGTCCTGGTCCTGCGGCGACGCTGACCCGTCGCTTAGTGTCGTCGCCATGACCGCATTGGCCCTGGACGTCGGCGGCACCAAGCTCGCCGCGGCCGTCGCCGCCGACGACGGCACCCCGCTCGAAGCCCGATCCGTGCCGGTCCCCCGGAAGGACGTGTGGGGCGCGTGCGCGGGACTGCTCCGGGAGGTCGCCGAGATCGGTGAGGGACCGGTGACCGCCGTGGGGATCGCCGCGGCAGGACCGGTCGACACGAACGCCGGGACGATCTGCCCGATCAACATCTCCGAGTGGAGTTCCGGCTTCGCACTCGTCGACGCCGTGCGTTCGGTGTTCCCCGACGCCCGCGTCGATCTGGTGATGGACGGCGCGGCCGCGACCCTCGCCGAACAGCGCTTCGGAGCCGGCCGCGATGTCGCCGACCTGCTCGGGGTCGTGCTCGGCACCGGTATCGGCGGCGGTCTCGTGCTCGGCGGCCGGATCGTGCGCGGCCGCACCGGGAACGCCGGTCACATCGGGCACGTCGTCTCGCCCTACGGCACGACGGTGTGCGCGTGCGGCGGCGTCGGCTGCATCGAGACCGTGGCGAGCGGCCCGTCGGCGGTGCGCTGGGCCCGCGCCCACGGCTGGGAAGGCCCCGACGGTGTCGCGCTCGCCGCGGACGCTGAGGCCGGGGTCGGCGTCGCCGCCGCGGCACTCGAGCGGGCGGGAACGGCACTGGGCCAGGTCATCGCGTCGGCAGCAGCCCTTGTGGATGTGGGACGCGTGGTCGTCGGCGGTGGCTTCGCGCAGTCGGGCGGGCACCTGTGGCGGCCGATGCTGGCGTCGGCGGCCCGGCACGCCCGCCTGCGGTTCGTGCAGGACCTGCAGATCGTCCCCGCCGAACTCGGCGCCCTGGGCACCCTCACCGGCGCATCGATCGTCGCCGCAGGTCACGACTGGATAACCTGACCCGGCACACCGGGCTTTCCGGCCTACCCTGAGGACCACATCGGAGTCCCGGCGGAAACCGGTGGCGGGCCGCCGGGATGCTCTGCGAGCAGATCGGCGGTACCGGATGCGGATTGCTGACATTTTGCGGAACAAGGGTTCGGCGGTGCACACGGTCGGGCCCGACACCACGGTGTGCGAGCTCATCGGCGACTTCGCGCGGTTCAACATCGGCGCGATGGTGGTGTGCGAGGGCAAGACCGTCGCCGGGATCGTCACCGAACGCGACGTCGTACGCGCCCTCCACGAACGCGGACCGTCGATCCTCGCCGCCCCGGCACACGAACTGATGTCCCGGACGGTGACGACCTGCCTGCCCACCGACTCGGTCGACAGTCTCGCCGAGACGATGACCGAACAACGGATCCGGCACCTGCCGGTCGTGGTGGACGCTCAGCTGGTCGGGATCGTCAGTATCGGCGACGTGGTCAAGAGCCGCATCGACGAACTACAGACCGAACGCGACCAGCTCGCCTCGTACATCCACGATGGTGGATGACCTGTCGTTCCACGACGGCAGCTGAGAACTGATCAGTTCTCGCCGGTCGCGGCGTCGTCGGGAGCGGTGTCCCCGGGGGCACTCTCCTCGGTGGCGCTCGGGCGGTCGAGGATGCTCACGCTCATGCCGTAGGGCAGGAACCGCACCGAGCGTCGCGGGTCGGTGTTGCCCTTGAGCGTGCGCAGCGCGTCGAGTTCGGTGCGATGGACCTGGTCGACGTGGGCCACACCGTCGTCGTCGGTGGTGTAGACGACCCAGACGCCGTCGCCCTTCTCGCCGGTGGTCTCGGGCCGCGGCTGCGTGCGCGTCGGCGCCACCGGCGGCTCGAGGAACGAGAAGATGCGGTCCTTCAGTTCCCGCAGTTCCTCACCGGCTTCCCGCACCACGCGGTCGAGATCTTCGGGATCGAACCCGAACGGATTGTTCTCCGCCATGTCATGTCTCCTGACCGTTGGGCACCCTCCAGTGTGGTGACGGTCGCCGATTCGCGCCACCCGACTCCTCCCCCGCCCTACTGTGCAGCCGAGGGAGGAAGGAGACATCCATGGTGAACGACACGGATCTGCAACACCTGCGGCGGTGCGTCGAACTCGCGGAGGAGGCGGTCGCGGCCGGCGACGAGCCGTTCGGGTCGGTGCTCGTCGACGCGGACGGCACGGTCCTGGCCGAGGACCGCAACCGTATCGCCGGCGGCGACCGCACCCGGCACCCCGAGTTCGCACTCGCGCGATGGGCGGCCGAACATCTCGAACCCGACCGGCGTGCCACCGCCACCGTCTACACCTCCGGTGAGCACTGCCCGATGTGCGCGGCCGCGCACGGCTGGGTCGGCCTGGGGCGGATCGTCTACGCGGCGTCCTCCGAACAACTCGTCCGGTGGCTGGGTGAGATGGGCGTGCCGGCGGCACCGGTCCGTCCGCTGCCGATCCGCGAGGTCGTGCCGGATGCCGTCGTCGACGGGCCCGTTCCCGAACTCGAACAGGAGATCCGCCTGCTGCACCGGCGCTGCCACCTCGGGGAGTGAGGCCGTCCGGTCCCATTCGATCTGGTGACCCTCTGGCCTCAGGCTGTAACGTGTTCTAGTGTTCGGGGTCACAGCACCGCGGCGCGCTCGACGGCCGCGCGATCCGAGACGTGAGCACACAGCAACGGATGAGGAAGACATGACCGACTACGACAAGTTGTTCATCGGCGGCGAATGGGTGGCACCGTCGACCGACGAGAGACTCGAGGTGTTCTCCCCCGCCACCGAGGAGCGCGTCGGCTCCGTGCCGGTCGCGGGACCGAAGGACGTCGACGCCGCGGTCGCCGCCGCCCGGCGTGCCTTCGACGACGGGCCGTGGCCGCGCACGTCGCCGGCCGAACGCGCCCAGGTACTCGCCAAGGCCATATCGCTCATCGAGCAGCGCAACGACGAGATCGCCGGCGTCATCGCCTCCGAACTCGGACAGCCGGGCCCCTCCGTCCAGATGGTGCAGATGACCCCGGCCCTGGGCACGCTGAACTACTATGCCGGACTGGCGGACTCGTTCAACTGGGTCGAGGAACGGACCGGGTCCTTCGGCCGCACCCGAGTCACCCGCGAACCGGTCGGCGTCGTCGCCGCCGTCATCGCGTGGAACGTGCCACTGTTCCTGTGCGCCAACAAGATCGCACCCGCACTGCTCGCCGGATGCTCGGTGGTGCTCAAGCCCGCACCCGAGGCTCCGCTGGCCGTGAACCTCATCGCCGAGATCTTCACCGAGGCAGGCCTTCCCGAAGGTGTGCTGTCGGTGGTTCCGGGCGGCGCCGAGACCGGCGAGAACCTCGTGTCCCATCCCGACATCGACAAGATCACCTTCACCGGTTCGACCGCGGTGGGCAAGCACATCGGCGAGATCGCAGCACGCAACCTCAAGCGCTGCTCGCTCGAACTCGGCGGCAAGTCCGCGGCCATCGTCCTCGAGGACGCCGACCTCGACTCCACCATCGCCATGCTCGTGATGTCGGGGCTGATCAACACCGGTCAGGCATGTGTCGGCCAGACGCGCATCCTAGCTCCGCGCTCCCGCTACGACGAGGTCGTCGAGAAGGTCGCCGGTGCAACCGCATTCTTCCCCGTCGGCCCTCCCGGCGACGAGGCCGCGCAGATCGGTCCGCTGATCTCCGCCAAGCAGCGCGACCGCGTCGAGGGCTACATCGCCAAGGGCAAGGAAGAGGGTGCCCGCGTCGTGATCGGCGGCGGCCGTCCGGCGCACCTCGACAAGGGTTACTTCGTCGAGCCGACGATCTTCGCCGACGTCGACAACTCGATGACGATCGCCCGTGAGGAGATTTTCGGTCCCGTGCTGTGCGTGCTGCCCTACGACAGCGTCGACGAGGCCGTGAAGATCGCCAACGACTCCGACTACGGCCTCGCCGGTTCGGTGTACACCACCGACATCGAGAAGGGCCTCGAGATCGCGTCGCGTGTGCGCACCGGAACGTACGGAATCAACTGGTACGCATTCGATCCCGGTTCGCCGTTCGGCGGGTTCAAGAACTCGGGCATCGGGCGTGAGAACGGCCCCGAAGGACTCGAGGCGTTCTGCGAACTGAAGTCCGTGCTCTACCCGCCCGGCTACGAGGGCTGATCCCCGACGACGAGGGGGAGGATATGTGCGTTCTCGACGGAGAACTCGCACATATCCTCCCCCTCGTTCGTGTTTCGGGAGGACGCGACCTCAGATGTACATCGCGGGATCGATGTACGTCGTCGGATCCACGAGCGGTTCGTGCTTCTTGCGGGACCGGACGGTCGCGGGGATACCAGTGGCGATCGAATCCTCCGGCACGTCGTGGGTGACCACGGCGTTGGCGCCGATCGCGCTGTCGTCGCCGATCACCACCGGGCCGAGGACCTTCGCCCCCGCCCCGACGGTGACACGGTTGCCCAGCGTCGGATGACGCTTCTCCTTCGCCAGCGACCGGCCGCCGAGCGTCACGCCGTGGTAGAGCATCACGTCGTCGCCGATCTCGGCCGTCTCACCGATGACCACGCCCATGCCGTGGTCGATGAAGAAGCGCCGGCCGATGGTCGCGCCGGGGTGGATCTCGATGCCGGTGAGGAACCGGGTGAACTGCGCGAGGATCCGCGCGGGTCCCTTCAGGGCGGGCACCTGCCACATCCGGTGCGCGATGCGGTGCGACCAGATCGCGTGCAGCCCCGAATAGACGATGGCGTTCTCCGCGTCGCTGCGCGCGGCCGGGTCGTGGCCGCGCGCCGACTGCAGATCCTCCCGGAGAGTGTGCAGGATCCCCACGACGGCGATCAGTCCCGGATGTGCTCGAAGAGCGGGGTGGAGATGTAGCGCTCGCCGAAGTCGGGAACGACGACGACGATCAGCTTGCCGACGTTCTCCGGACGCTTCGCGATCTCGAGTGCGGCCCACACGTTGGCGCCGGCCGAGATGCCTCCGAGGATGCCCTCGTCGGTGCCCAGGCGGCGGGCGACCTCGATGGCGTCGTCGAACTTCACGTCGACGATCTCATCGTAGATCTCGCGGTCGAGGACCTCGGGCACGAAGTTCGCGCCGATGCCCTGGATCTTGTGGGGGCCGGGCTCACCGCCGGTGAGGATCGGCGAGTCGGCGGGCTCGACACCGACGACCTTCACGTCGGGCTTGCGGTCCTTGAGGGTGCGGCCGACACCGGTGAGCGTGCCACCCGTGCCGATGCCCGCGACGAAGATGTCGACGGCACCGTCGGTGTCGTTCCAGACCTCTTCACCGGTGGTGCGCTCGTGGATCTCCGGGTTGGCCGGGTTGCCGAACTGGCGGGCCAGGATGGCATTCTCGGTGTTCGCGACGATCTCCTCGGCCTTCGCGACGGCACCCTTCATGCCCTCGGAGCCGGGGGTGAGGACGATCTCGGCGCCGTAGGCGCGGAGCATCACGCGACGCTCGGTCGACATCGTCTCGGGCATCGTGAGGATGACCTTGTAGCCGCGCGCAGCGCCGACCATGGCGAGCGCGATACCGGTGTTGCCGGAGGTGCCCTCGACGATGGTGCCGCCGGGCTTCAGCTCACCGGACTTCTCGGCGGCGTCGACGATCGCGACACCGATGCGGTCCTTGACGCTGTTGGCCGGGTTGTAGAACTCGAGCTTCGCGGCGACGGTGGCGCCGGCTCCCTCGGTCAGACGGTTGAGCTTGACGATCGGGGTCCGTCCGACCAGCTCGGTGACGTTGTCGTAGATCCTGCTCATGCTCGATCCTCCTCATGGCCACACACGGCGGCTCGGGTCGCGGTCTCGGTCTATTGCACCATTTCGCCGTCATCGGACGACTCGGCGGGCCCATCGATGTACGAACGTATCCGTACGCCGTCGTTATTCCCCGGCGAGTCGGCGTGTCGTCGCCCGGCCCGGCCTCGACGGGTTCGTGCCCCGCGAGATTTCGGACCGGCTCGACCGGGTTTGCCCGGCCACCGAGCACGGGTAGCCGACCATATGAGTCGTCACGATCTTCCCGTCCCCGATTACAACGAACTGGCGCCGGGCACGCTCGCGCCGAGGATCCGTGCACTCGACGAAGCACAGTGGACGATCACCCCCCGCTACGGCACGGTGTCGCCGAACAGACGCCGAAACGCGGAAGACCCTGACTAGACCGAACACCGAACACCGAACACCGAACACCGAACACCGAACACCGACCCGAGCATCCGAGCATCCGAGCATCCGAGCATCCGAGCAAGGAGACGACCGTGGTCGACTTCAACAGAGTCGTGCAGAACGCGAGCCGAGTCGTGGAGAACGCGAACAGGGCGATCGACGACGCCGGTCGCTCGGTGGGCGGATTCGTCCGGCGCGCCGTCGACCGGCCCGTCGACGCTCGGAAACCGCAGACGGTGACCGTCGCGGCTCCGCGCGCACAGGTCATGCAGTTCTGGCGCGATCCCGAGAACCTGAGCAGAGTCTTCGGCGACCACGTCCGGGTGGAGACGGTCGAAGCGAACCGGCTGCGCTGGACCTGGGAGAGCCCCGGCAGGACGACGACCTGGGACACCCGCGTCGACGTCACCTCGGAAGGACTCGCGTTCGTCGGCGAGGACGCCGCGGACACCCCGGGTCCGCGCGTAGTGCTCGCGGTGTCCGACGCGCCCCGGGGCGGCACCGAGATGACCCTGCGCGCCGAGGTTCCCGTCCCCGATCTCGTCACCGGCGCCCTGACCTTCACTGCGCTCTACCGTGCGCGGGCTCTCATGCAGACCGGTGAGATCCCCACCCTGCAGGGCAGTCCGAGTGCCCGTGCATCGGAAGGAGACGCGTGATGCGAGCCCTGTGCTGGATAGGGGTGAACGAGTTGTCGGTGGAGACGGTCGACGATCCCGGCCTGGTCAACCCGCACGACGTGATCGTGGCGGTCCGCCTCACCACGACCTGCGGGTCCGATCTGCACTTCCTCGGCGGGTACCTGCCGGGGATGCGGGAGGGCGACGTGATCGGCCACGAGTTCATGGGCGAGATCGTCGACACCGGCCCGGAGGTGACGAACGTGCGGGTCGGCGACCGGGTGGTCGTGCCGTCGTTCATCGGATGCGGGAAGTGCCCGTACTGCGCCGACGGCCTGCACGCGGTGTGCGACACCACCAACCCGAACGCCGCGATGCAGCAACCCGTGCTGGGCTATCCCACCGGCGGAATCTACGGCTACACCCATCCCTTCGGCGGGTACCAAGGTTCGCACGCCGAGTACATCCGCGTGCCCTTCGGCGACGTCAACTGCTTCCAGATCCCCGACGGTGTCGGCGACGAACAGGCCCTGTTCCTGTCGGACGCGGTACCGACGGGCTACATGGGCGCCGACTTCTGCGACATCACCCCGGGCGACACCGTGGCGGTCTGGGGCGCCGGCGCCGTCGGTCTCATGGCCGCGGCAAGCGCGAAGATCATGGGCGCCGACAGGGTGATCGTGATCGACCGTTTCCGAGACCGCCTCGACCGCGCCGCGAAGAAGGTCGGCGCCGAAACCGTGGACTACGCCGAGGTCGACAGCGTCTACGAGACGCTCCGCGAGAGCACCGGCGGACGCGGACCGGACGCCTGCATCGACGCTGTGGGCATGGAGGGTCACGGAACCGGCGTCATGCAGGCCTACGACAAGGTCAAGCAGGCGCTGCGGATGGAGAGCGACCGCGCGACCTCCCTGCGCGAGGCGATCCTGTCCTGCGGCAAGGGCGGAGTCGTGTCGGTGCTCGGCATCTACGGTGTCACCGACAAGTTCCCGATGGCGGTGCTGACGAACAAGAGCTTGACCCTGCGGACGGCGCAGCAACACGGCCAGCGGTACGTGCCCACCCTGTTCGAACACGTCCTCGAGAGCAGGTTGGACCCGAGTTGGCTCATGACGCACGACCTTCCGCTCACCGACGCGGTACGCGGCTACGAGATGTTCAAGAACAAGGAGGACGACTGCCTGCGCGCGGTCTTCCGCCCCTAGGTCGTCACCGGTCGGATTTCTTCAATACGAGCGCACGGTCGGCGTCCGACACTGGCGCCATGACGAATTCGGTGAACCCCATCCCCGAGGGATACACCTCCCTCACCCCCTTCCTCGTCGTCGACGGTGCCTCCCGCGCGATCGACTTCTACTGCGACGCGTTCGGAGCGACCGTCGTCGAGCGGATGGACGGCCCCGACGGGACGGTGATGCACGCAGAGCTCGACTTCGACAACGGCCGACTGCAATTGAGCGATCCCCATCCCGGCATCGGCCTGCACGCGCCGAGCGGAACGAACGACGTCGACCATTCGTACGTGCTGTACTGCGCGGACGCCGACGCCGTGTTCGCGCGGGCCGTCGCCCTCGGTGCCCAGGTGTTCGAGGAACCGTCGACCTTCGTCACCGGCGACCGGTTCGCGTCGATCCTCGATCCGTTCGGTCATCGGTGGGCCGTGATGACGCGGGTCGAGAACGTGCCCGCGGAGGAAGCGAAGCGACGGCTCGACGAGTGGGCGGCAACGCAGAACGCGTGAGGTGTAAAGCAGTTGCCCACGGAGCACCCTTCGGTGCACGCTGACTAGGATCTTCCTCCCGGATGTTCCGTACGAGAGCCGGGGGGATCAGTGTTCGACAAGAGGCGTGCGCAGAAGCGATTCGACGACGGCGTGATGGCCCTGGGCTATTTCGTCAAGGGAAGGCGACAGCGCACGGACTTCGCCGTCGCCCGGCAATGCTTTCACGAAGCGCTGGCGATCGACCCCATGATGTGCGACGCATGGCTCGGCCTCGCAACGACCGGTCTCGTGAACGAAGCTGTGATCGAGAATCTCATGCGCACTGCGCACCAGAGTCTCTTCCGGGAACAAACGCGGGCGGGGTTGCGTCCCGGAACATTGTCCGGGTCCTTCCAGGCAGGCAGATTCGCGTCGCATCGTCTCTCGACAGGTCCCGAGATCTGGGCTGCCGCAGCCCAGGCACGTATGGACGCAGGCCACTTTCAGGACGCCTTCGCGCTGCTCGAAACCATGCAGCCTCCCTCACAACTCGCCACTTACATGATGGGGGCCCTGCACTACGAGACCCGCCGATGGACCGATGTGCTGTCCGTTCTGGGTCCTGTCGGAGAGTGGGCCGACGGATACCTCCGCGTCGGAGCGAACGTGATGGTCGGGGTCGCCTGTGCGTTTCTCGGACTCTTCGAAGAAGCCGACCGCCGCCTCCGGTTGGCCGAGAAGTCCGATACTCCGTGGCTCGTTGCGTACGCCATGTACATCCGGGCACTGATCGCACGCGAATCGGGGGACGAGCCGAGAGCACGCACCCTGCTGGAGCGCGTGTACGCCACGCGACCGAACGACGCCGCTTACGCCGAGGCACTACACAACCCCGATCACCGTCTCGCTCTGACCAGCGCGGAACGTATCTCACGACGTACCGACCCCTGGGATCCGGCCACCGAGCCCTCCGGCAGTCGAATCTCCGATGACACCGATCGATCGAAGCGCGCCGAGGCCTGTTCGAGAGCACGTCGCGCACTCGATGCCATGGTCGGCCTCCAGTCCGTCAAGCGGGAAATCGAAAAGCTCACTGCCTCGACTCTTCTCGCGAACGCTCAGAGCGATCACGCTACCGATGTCGTTCGTCCCTCCGCACGCTCACGCCACCTGGTGTTCACCGGGCCTCCCGGAGTCGGCAAGACCGTTGTAGCCCGCGCGCTGGCACAGATGTACTACGGACTCGGCATTCTCGCGACCGACACAGTCGTGGAAGTTGCGCCGAACGACTTCTTCGCGCCCGGATCGGGTTCCCCGGAACTGCTGGCGAGAGAGATCTTCGCAAGCGCAGTCGACGGCGTCCTGTTCATCGACGAGGCGTACTCGCTGTACCACGACGGCTGGATCGGTGGAGACGCAGCCGGAGGCAAGGTGATCGACGGATTACTCGCGACGATGGAGAACAATCGCGACCGCGTGGTGGTCATTGTGGCAGGCTATGAAGATGCCATGACCACTTTTCTGAACCGAAACGAGGGCCTGAAGAGCAGGTTCTCGCGACACATCAGGTTTCCTTCGTACTCTGCGACAGAGCTGGCAGAGATCGCGAACCGGATGGCCGGCGGCGTCTACGGCGCCGATCTGGATCCGTCCGCCGCCACAGAGATCGAACGTATCGCCGCAGTGCTGTGTACGGCGAACGAGACGTCGACCAAGGGCTCTACACGTTCTCTCATCGACCGCGAAGGCAACGCTCGGTTCATCCGCAACCTCCTGGAATCGGCCATCGAAGAGCGGGACCTACGCATCGTCTCGACCTACACCGACTTGAAGGCCCTTTCGGCACAGCAACTCGCACGCATCGAAGAATCGGATGTGAACCGCGCCGTTCGCGAACGCTTTCCCCACGTCATGGAACTCGTGTCGGATTGAACCAGCCGAGGTTGACGACGACCTGCACTGGACCTCTGCCTCGGCAGCGGTCTAGACGTCGAGGTCAGGGCACCACCGGCGCAGCGGCTCCGACGAAGGCCACCATCTCGGAGCCGCCGGGATTGGTCTGGATCGGGATCTGCTTCCAACTGTTCGCCACCCACACGTTCCCGGCCTGGTCGATCGTGATGCCGGTGTTGCGCACGAGGCCGTCGAGTCCGTAGCCGGTGACGGCCGGGGAGATCGGTGCGCCCGTGGCGGTTCCGGGACGGCAGGCGACTGCCCTGCTGCCGCAGAACTGGGAGACGGCCCGGCCGGCGAAGTTCGCAACCCAGATGTTGTCGTTGCCGTCGACGACCACACCCCACGGAACCCGGAGGCCGCCGCGCCTCGGCGGCGGGGCCGTTCGGGGAAGTTCCGAGTACCGGGGCAACTGCCAGCGCGTAAGCCGCTGCCACCGTGGTCTTCTCGCCAAGAACGACGTCCGCCGACGAAGTTGCTCTTCGCTCTGTGCGGTGGCGGGCGCCGCCAGAAGCGCCCAGGCCAGCGCCGTCGCCCCCACCAGTGCCGCACATTTCCGACCGATACGACCCGAACCACGCACGAGACGACCCTCTCGCCGACGGAAAGCAGTTGCAGTGCATCGTCGAACTGCGTCACCGGTCAGCGTGGCACAACCGAGATGTCCACTGTGGACGATTTCCCGGATTTCACCCCACAGACGGCGGATGCCGCCCCCGGGAAACCGGGAGCGGCATTCGTCGTGGTGTACGGACTCAGCCCAGGCGCTGCTTGAGGGCCTCGAACTCGTCGCGGATGCCCGAGGGCACCTTCTCACCGAGGAACTCGAACCACTCGGCGATGCCGTCGATCTCGGACTTCCACTCCTCGACGTCGACCTTGAGGGCCTCGTCGACGTCGGCGGGATCGACATCGAGACCGTCGAGCGTGAGGTCGGCGGCGCTGGGCACGTAGCCGATCGGCGTGGACTGCGCGCCGGCCTTGTGCTCGATACGGTCGACGATCCACTTGAGCACGCGCGAGTTCTCGCCGAAGCCGGGCCACAGGAAGCGGCCGTCGTCGCCGCGACGGAACCAGTTGACGTAGAAGATCTTCGGCAGCTTGTCCTCGTCGGCGTTCTTGCCGAGCGTGATCCAGTGGTTCAGGTAGTCGCCGGCGTTGTAGCCGAGGAAGGGCAGCATCGCCATCGGGTCGCGACGGACGCTACCGACCTTGCCCTCCGCCGCAGCCGTCTGCTCGGACGACAGGGTCGCGCCGAGGAAGGTGCCGTGCTGCCAGTCGAAGGACTCGCTGACGAGGGGCACCGTCGTCTTGCGGCGGCCACCGAACAGGATCGCGGAGATCGGCACACCCTGCGGGTCGTCCCACTCGGGGGCGAGGATCGGGCACTGCGACATCGGGGTGCAGTAGCGCGAGTTCGGGTGCGCGGCGTTGGTGCCGGACTCGGGGGTCCAGTCGTTGCCCAGCCAGTCGGTGAGGTGCGCCGGGGTCTGGCCGCCGATGCCCTCCCACCAGATGTCGCCGTCGTCGGTCTTCGCGACGTTGGTGTAGATGGTGTTGCCGGCCTCGATGGTCGCCATCGCGTTCGGGTTCGAGTCGGCGCTGGTGCCCGGGGCGACGCCGAAGAAGCCGAACTCGGGGTTGACGGCGTAGAGGCGGCCGTCCTTGCCGAAACGCATCCACGCGATGTCGTCGCCGAGGGTCTCGGCACGCCAGCCCGGGATGGTCGGCTGGATCATCGCGAGGTTGGTCTTGCCACAGGCCGACGGGAACGCCGCGGCGATGTAGTAGGCCTTCTCCTCGGGCGAGATCAGCTTGAGGATCAGCATGTGCTCGGCCAGCCAGCCCTCGTCGTGGGCCATGGCCGACGCGATGCGCAGCGAGTAGCACTTCTTGCCGAGCAGGGCGTTGCCGCCGTAGCCGGAACCGAAGCTCCAGATCTCACGGGTCTCGGGGAAGTGGGTGATGTACTTCGTCTCGTTGCACGGCCACGGGACATCCTGCTGGCCGGCCTCGAGCGGCGCACCCACGGAGTGCAGCGCCTTGACGAACGGACGGTCGGTGCCGAGCTTCTCGAGCGCCGCGCTCCCCATGCGGGTCATGATGCGCATCGAGACGACGACGTACTCCGAGTCGGTCAGCTCGACGCCGAGCTTCGGGTCCTCTGCACCGAGCGGGCCCATGCAGAAGGGCACGACGAAGAGGGTGCGTCCGCGCATGCTGCCGCGGTACAGCTCGGTCATCGTGGCGCGCATCTCGTCGGGGTCGACCCAGTTGTTGGTCGGGCCCGCGTCGATCTCGTTCTTCGAGCAGATGAAGGTGCGCGACTCGACGCGTGCGACGTCCGACGGATCGGAATTGGCCAGGAACGAGTTCGGCTTCTTCTCGTCGTTCAGACGCGTGAAGGTGCCGGCCTCGACCAGCTGAGAGGTCAGACGGTCCCATTCCTCATCGGATCCGTCGGCCCATACGACACGATCGGGCTGGGTGAGCTCGGCAATCTCCTGGACCCAGGCAAGCAACTCGGCATGCTGGGTCGGGAGCTTGTCGTCGGTACCGTTCAAACCGGGAATGGTCGCTGAGGTCATCAAAACTCTCCTGGGGTGTGCCCGGAACCGGATCCCACCTTCGACCTGCACGTTCTTCTGTGCGGACGATGGCAGATCCGGGCTTGCCCCTCTCGGCAGGGGTACCACCTACTTCGTCCGTGGCCGAACAGTCGAAGTAGGCGCCGGATGTCCTTTTCATAGAGGTTAACGTCGGAATGCCGACCGGCGTCACTCGGGGCCGGTCGGAAATCTCACAGAAACGATTCAGAACTTGCGCACAATACCGTCCCCTCCCCCTGCTGCGCAGCCGGATATGAATCACTTCGACTCTTCTCCGTGGTGTACGTCGTATCCAAGGCTACCTGTGTCCAGTCGGCTCCACCGACCCGATCCGTCGAGCTCGCGACAGTATTTCCACACGCCGTAGCGGCCGTCGGCCGCGATCACCGACAGGCGGTCGCTGCTGCCGTCGAGATCGGTGTCGGTGGCCACCACCAGGCCGTCACCCCAGTCGCCGCCGACTCCCCAGCGCTCGGTGTCGGCGACGACGGTCTCGGCGGCGCCGTCACCGTCGAGGTCGGTGGTCGGGTCGAGTTCGTCGGCCCAGGCGGCCACCTCGGACGGATCGAAGACCGACGGATCGAACGGATCGGTGAACGGCTGGGGTGCGCCACCCGAGCCGGCGAGTTCGGCCATCGTCTCCCTTTCCGACCCGGGCACGCGCCGGATCGCTCCTATCCGGTTGGACGCACGCGGGGGCCCTGCGGTTCCGGGATGTGGCCGAGTGCCGCCAGGTCGCGTTCGCACGCCGCGATACGGGCACGCCGCTCGCCACGGCGACGGGTGATCTCCGCGTCGATCGCGGCGACGCGTTCGCGCACGCGGGTCGCGTGCCGGTCGCGCGCGGCCACGGCGAGCGCGGTGGACTGCAGCTCCGTCTCGTGGATACGGGTGCGGATCCAGGTGTCGAGTTCCGCGCGCACGGTCGCGAGCTCGTCGGCGATCCACCGGCGCATCCGGTCCCGGTAGGCGATGCGCCTGCGGATCCGCATCAGCCATCCGGCCGCCGGGACCGCGCACGCGATCGCAACCACCAGCGACATCCAGCCCGGCAGGTCCCCGAACGGGGTGAGGAGCAGTCTGCCGAGACCGGCACCTGCCGACGCACCGAAGACCACCGTCAGCGTGTCCTCCATCGACCGCGCGGTCTGCGGTGGGCGGGCCGTGCGCGTGGGTTCCGGCGCCGGCGTGCCCGGTGCGATCCTGGCCGTCTCGTCGGTGAGCCGCGCGCACAGGTCGTCGACGTGGGCGTCGATCGTCGTGACCACCGCATCCGCGTCCGCGGTCTCGAGCACCTCGCCCGCAGCGGTGGACGCCGCCCGCACGCGCATCGCGACCTCCTGCAACAGCGTCACCTGCAGCCGGCGCAGGTCGGGACCGGAGGTCGCGGGTGGTGCTGCGGCGATGAGGCGGGAGCGCTCCGCACGCAGGTCGCCTTCCTCGTCCTCCGCGCTCAGTCGCTCGATCTCCTCCTCGATCATCGGCCGGGTGGCGGCGACGACCGCTGCCCGTGCGCGTCGCGGGTCGTGCGACGAGCGGACCGTGGCGGCCAGGACGTCCCGTAGTTCGACGAGTCCGGACGCGGTGAGCAGGGTCTGCCGGACCGCCTCGCTCGTGTCGTCCCGGAGTTCGTGTGCCCGCCGCGCGGCCGCGGCGCTCACGGGCAGGACCA
Organism: Rhodococcus sp. AB351; assembly: GCF_049538275.1. Taxonomy (NCBI): domain Bacteria; kingdom Bacillati; phylum Actinomycetota; class Actinomycetes; order Mycobacteriales; family Nocardiaceae; genus Rhodococcus; species Rhodococcus sp. AB351. The sequence continues at coordinate 541,922 of NZ_JBMVFW010000001.1, read as the reverse complement.
CGACCCGCGACAGCCAGGATGCGTGCCGCTGCAGGATCTCGACGTCGGCGTCGCGCACCGCACGCCAGTCGGGGAAGCGGTCGATACCCGTCAGCGCGCAGACCACCTCGATCGACTCGGCCGAAGCCGCGCGGACGAGGTCCAGTTCGGTGCGGCCGATCGTCGCCGACGGGTCGAGCACCACGAGAGTGACGGCGCGGCCCTCGTCCGTGATGTCCGGCCCGCCCAGATGTCGTAGCTCTGCTGCCAGCGTGCCGGCGCCGGAACCGGGCACTCCGACGACCCGCACGCCGGTCGCAGCCGGCCCGTGCAGTCCCATCCATCCGCGCGGATTCCATCGGCGCAGGACGTCGTCGGCCGGATCCACGAAACCGCTCGGCGGTGTCACTGCGGTCCTGCGGCGACGGACTCCATCGGGCCCAGCCCGATCAGGTCGAGGGTCTGTTCGACGAGTTCGCGCGCCTGCGGTGCAGCCGGGACACCCGCCACGACCCGGGCGAGCTCCTCGTCGCGTAGGCGGCGGACCACGGCCGCACGCGCGGCGAGCGGTTCCGCGAGCCGCGCGTCGTCGTGGACGGCGACCACCTGATGCGGCGGCACGCCCACTGCACACGCGACGGCGGCACACTCTGCGTCATCCGGCTCGCCGGACACCACGAGAACGACGCGGCGGGGATCGACGGCTGCCAGCGCGGCGCGGTCGGCCGGATGGGCGACGGCCGGGTCGAGACGACGGGGCACGACGTAGACGACGAGGTCGGCGTCGAGGACCGGATCGGGGCCGTCCGGCGTGTCCACTGCCACTCCGGCCACGGCCGCGTCTACTTCCCCACCCTCGATTTCGGCCCTCCGGAGCAGCAGTTCGCCAACCTGCGCCTCGATGCTCTCCCGGCCGGTCCCGGCCCGCCCCGCGACCTGCACCCGCAGCGCGGCCGTATGCTCGGCCAGCGCCCGGCGAATCAACCGCCCTGCCTGCGCATCCAGTTGTTCGACCTGCGCGGCGAGGTGGTGCCACAACTCCCCCGTCATGATCCCCCGATCGTCGGCGGAGATTGTCGCAGAGAGACCGCTGACAGGCAGCCGAACGAACGCTTCCCTGAGAAAACACTGTGGCCACTCAGGTCACTCCCGCCACACACTCTCGGAATACGCGACAATGGACGGGTGAACGAAGCCGATCAGCACACCACCGAGACGCTCGACGAGCGCCCGACCCGCGGGAACCGCCTGTACCCCAGGGTGACGAGTTTCCGGTCCCGCCGTGGATCGCTGACCGACCCCCAGCAGCAGTGCTGGGACCGTCGTTGGCCCGAACTCGGCAAGGAGGTCGGCGACGAGCCGCTCGACGTCGACGCCTGGTTCGGCCGCTCCGCGCCGCTCGTCCTCGAGATCGGATCCGGAACGGGAACCGCCGCGGTCGCCATGGCCGCGGCCGAGCCCGAGGTGAACCTCATCGCCGTGGAGGTCTACAAGCCCGGCATCGCCCAGACACTGCAGAACATCGAACGCACTTACGACACCGACGCGCCGATCCGGAACCTGCGGATCCTGCGCGGCGACGCCGTCGAGGTGCTCGAGAAGATGCTGACCACCGAGTCGCTCACCGGCGTGCGGGTCTTCTTCCCGGATCCGTGGCCCAAGGCCCGCCACCACAAGCGCCGGCTCCTGCAGGCCCCGACGTTCGCCCTGATCGCCGACCGGTTGAAGTCCGGTGGAGTGCTGCACGTGGCCACCGACCACGCCGAGTACGCCGAGGCCATCGCCGAGGTGGGCGATGCCGAACCGCGCCTCGCCCGCTTCACCGGCACCTCCCCGATCAGTCTCGAACGCCCCGTGACGAAGTTCGAGGACAAGGCACACCAGGTGGGTAGCGCGATCAACGAGTTCGTCTGGGGGAAGATCGGAGCATGAGTGTCCATGAAGAGCTTCCCGGCGTGACCGACTCCTCCGCGATCGACGGCGTCGAGCCGGTCCGTAAGGTCCTGCTCGTCTGGGACGCCCCCAACCTCGACATGGGCCTCGGCGCGATCCTCGGCGGCCGGCCCACCGCCGCCTACCGTCCGCGCTTCGACGCGCTCGGCCGGTGGCTGCTCGGGCGCACCGCCGAACTGTCGCGTCTGCACTCCGCGACCCTCGAACCCGAGGCCACGGTGTTCACCAACATCGCCCCCGGCAGCGCGGACGTCGTCCGCCCCTGGGTCGAGGCCCTGCGTAATGTGGGCTTCGCGGTGTTCGCCAAGCCGAAGATCGACGAGGACAGCGATGTCGACTCCGACATGCTGAACCACATCGAGCTGAGGCACCGGGAGGGTCTCGCCGGTGTGATGGTGGCCTCCGCCGACGGGCAGGCGTTCCGTGAACCCCTCGAGCGGCTCGCTCAGGAGGGCATCGCAACCCAGGTGCTCGGTTTCCGCGAGCACGCCAGCTGGGCGGTGACCTCCGAGATCATCGAGTTCCTCGATCTCGAGGACATTCCCGGTGTGTTCCGCGAACCGCTGCCCCGCGTCAGCCTGGAATCGCTGCCCGACGAGGGTGCCTGGCTGCAGCCGTTCCGACCGCTTTCTGCTCTCCTGGTGGGGCGCAAGAGCGTCGCCGAATAGGAGACTTACGTGTTCGACCGTTGGGGAGAGCTCGTCTACCGCGCGCGCTTCACCGTCATTGCGGTGATGGTCGCGGGGTTGCTCGCGCTCGCCGGGTACGGGCTGAGCCTGAACGATCACCTCAGCCAGAGCGGCTGGGACGATCCCGGTTCGGAGTCCGTCGCCGCTGCCAAGCTCGCCGACGGCACCTTCGGCCGCGACACCGCGGGCGACGTGTTGGTGCTGTACACGGCACCCGAGGGCAGCACGGTCGACGATCCCGCGTTCTCCGCGAAGGTCACCGACAGCCTGAACTCGCTGGTCGCCGAGCACCCCGACGAAATCCTCAAGATCAACGGTGCGTACTGGCCCACCGACAACGCACCGTCGCTGCCGACGCTGGCCGACCCGTCGCGCCAGCACGCGATCGCGTCGATCGCCATCGCCGGCGAGGACGACACGGAACTGACCGGCAACTTCCGCGAGGTCAAGGACGCGTTCTACATCGACGGTGTCGACGTGCAGCTCGCCGGTCTGCAGCCGATCTCCGGCGCGCTGAACGACACGATGGCCAACGACATCAAGCGCATGGAGATCCTCGCGATCCCGGCCGTCGGAATCCTGTTGTTCTTCGTCTTCGGCGGTGTCGTCGCGGCCGCGCTCCCGCTGATCACCGGTGGTCTCACGATCGTCGCGGCGAACGGCATCGTCCGGTTGATCACCAACTTCACCGAGGTCAACTCGTTCGTCGCGCCGGTCGTCTCGCTGATCGGTCTGGGTCTGGCGATCGACTACGGCCTGTTCATGGTGTCGCGTTTCCGTGAGGAACTCGCCGAGGGCTACGACACCCCGGCGGCGGTGCGACGCACCGTCGTCACCGCAGGTCGCACGGTGGTGTTCTCGGCGACGATGGTGGTCACCAGCCTCGGTGGCCTCGTGCTGTTCCCGCAGGGCTTCCTCAAGTCGGTCGCCTACGGCGCGATCTCGGCGGTCTCGCTGGCCGCCCTGCTGTCGATCACGATCCTGCCTGCCATCCTGAGCATCCTCGGCAGGCGCATCGACAGGTTCGGCATGAAGCGCTTCGGACAGATCCAGTCGAACGAGCAGGTCGAGAACAGTTTCCTCGGCCGTCTGTGCCGCTGGGTGATGGTCAACCCGATGAAGGTGACCATCCCGACGGTCATCGGTCTGTTGCTGCTCATCATGCCGCTGACCGGCATCAAGTTCGGCGGCATCAACGAGACCTACCTGCCGCCCGAGCACCCCACGCGCGTCGCGCAGGAGACCTTCGACGAACTGTTCCCCGGCCAGCGCGCCGAGCCGGTCAAGCTCGTCGTCCGCGGCGCCGAGGGCGGCGACCTCAACAAGATCATCACGACGGCCAGCGAAGCTCCCGGTCTCGTCGAGAAGTTCCAGATCACCGGCCCGGCGAAGGACGGCGTCCGCGTGCTCAAGGCCGGTCTGACCGACCGCAACGAGTCCTCCGACACCGTCGAGTACCTGCACGCGGCCGAATGGCCCGAGGGTGTCGAAGTGCTCGTCGGCGGCACCCCGGCGATCGAGCAGGACTCCATCGCGGCCCTGCTCGACACCCTGCCGTTGATGGTCTTGGTCGTCGTGCTGCTGACGACGCTGCTGATGTTCCTGGCGTTCGGCTCGCTCGTGCTGCCGGTCAAGGCCGTGTTGATGAGTGCCCTGGGTCTGGGTTCGACGCTGGGCATCCTCACCTGGATCTTCATCGACGGTCACGGCGCCGACCTGCTCAACTTCACCCCGGGGCCGATCATGTCGCCGGTGCTCGTGCTGATCATCGCGATCGTGTACGGCCTGTCGACCGACTACGAGGTGTTCCTGCTCTCCAGAATGGTCGAGGCGAGATCGATGGGGGCGAGCACCACCGAGTCGATCCGTATCGGTACCGCCCACACCGGTCGCATCATCACCGCGGCCGCCTTGATCCTCATCGTCGTCACCGGCGCCTTCGGGTTCTCCGAGCTGGTGATGATGAAGTACATCGCGTTCGGCATGATCGCCGCGCTGATCATCGACGCGACCGTCATCCGCATGTTCCTCGTGCCCGCCGTGATGAAGTTGCTCGGCGACGACTGCTGGTGGGCCCCGGCGTGGATGAAGCGGGTCCAGGAGAAGATCGGCCTGGGCGAGCCGATCCTCGCCGACGAACTGATGCCCGAGGACGTTCCCGAGCTCATCACCGTCGGCATGTTCGGTCCGGCGACGGTCGCGGCCACGGGCGCGCACCGCTTCCCGGCAGGCGCCTTCGAGGGCGGCTCCGACCTCACGCAGCCGTTGCCCAAGATCGCTCCGCCGAGGCCTGCCGCCGAACAGCGCAAGCTCCGCGATCTCACGCCGCCGCCGGTGCGACGGCAGGCCCCGGGCCGTCCTTCGGTCCGTCCGGCCGCGCCCGCATCCGGTCGTCCTCCTGCTGCTCCGCGGAACGGCGAACGGGTGCCGCCGGCAGCCGGGCGTCCGATGCCGGCGAGCCGTCCGGTGCAGCCCGGTACGGGTCCGGGGCGTCCGTCGCGTCCGGTCCCGGAGCCGCGTCGTCGCCCGGAGGATCGGCCGCCGGTGGACGAGCGCAACGGCTCGGCTCTTCCGGGGCGCGGTGTCCCGGAGAAGGGTGTCCCGGAGAAGTCCGAACGTCGTGCCCCCGAGATGCCGCAGCGCGATGTCACGCAGCGCGGTGCGCTCGATGCCACACAGCGCGGTGCGCTCGACCAGACACAGCGCGGTGCGTCCGACCCGTCGTCGCCGTCGTCGGTGCCTCCGCTCCCCCGCCGTCAGCGCGGGGAAGTTCCGCCGCCGCTGCCGCAGTCGTTCGTCCGGCCACCGGCCGTTCCGGGCGATGCGGAGCCTCTGCCCGGCGCCCAGGCGTCGCGTCCGAGCGAGCCCGGCACCGGTCGTGGACGGGATCCGCAGGCGATCGAGAACTGGTTGTCGCAGTTGCGCCGCACGTCGCCCGGCGGGGGGTCGTCCGCGCAGCGTCCGCGGCCCGCATCCGACACACCGCGGCCATCCACATCCGACGCACCGCGTCCGCCGGCCCCCGGAGCGCAGCGACCCTCGACGCCGGAGCCGCAGCGACCCTCGGCACCGGAGCCCCAGCGACCCTCGGCGCCGGAGCCCCAGCGACCCTCGGCGCCGAAGCCCCAGCGACCCGCAGCACCGGAATCGCAGCGTCCCCCGACTCCGGAGGCACCGCGACCTTCGGTGCAGGGACCTGCCCGGCCATCCGTGCCGGGTACGCAGCAGCCGCCCACGCAGGGCATGCAGCCTCCGGCTCAGGGCGGTCCTCGTCCGCCTCTGCCCTCGCGGTCCCGGGGGCAGGCGCAGCCGCCCCACCCGGCCGGCGAGCGAGAGGAAGCGCGAGCGGACGAATCGCAGCCGGAGCAGAACGACGCGGAGTCGCGGAGCCGTGGACGCCACGGTCCCGACAGCGGCCGTTCGATCAGCGTCAGTGAGCTGATCGCCCGGCAGCGTCGCGACTGACCTCCCGAACGAACCCGAGGCGACCCGCATGCGGGTCGCCTCGGGTGTTTCGAGGAGTCGGTCAGCTGCCGTTGAAGAACTTCCGCAGCCGCGTGGACAGCGGATGGGTGACGTTGAAGCTCCCGCCGCGGACCTTGCCCGTCACCACGACGTGCAGCGGCCCGTACGGCGCTCCGCCGCGCACCTTCGACGTCACGCTCGACGCGACGTTCTCGACGCCGTTGACATCGGCTGTGGCCTCGGCGGGGAGCACGATGTTGACCGAGCTGAGGTAGTCGCTGACGTCGATCCGCACGACCTGCGTCTGCATCACCGCTTCGGTGAAGTCGAGGGTCACGGAGGACGCGACGGTGTCGAGGACGATGGCGGGCGGCACGTGCCAGCGTCCCTTGCGTTCGATGCCGGAGACACGGCCCTTGATCACGAGAGGGGCGCCCTGGCCGGTCGCGGGATAGGCGCCTGCACTCGGCGTTGGGTAGCCGGCCGCGCTCGGCACGGGGTAGCCGGTCGCGCTCGGTGCGGGGTAGTGCGGCTGCGACATGCCCGGCAGGTTCTGGTCCTGGAACTCGGGCCGGATCTGGATGCCCGGCAGATCGACGAGCACCTGGTTCAGGTCGCCTCGGGTCTTGGCAGCGAGGACGGTGTCCATCCGTTCGGTGAACTCCCCGAGCGAGAGCATCCCCTGCCCGACCGCCCGCTGCAGAAGTTCGCCGACGTGCTCGCGCTCGGCGTCCGACACCCGCAGATCCCTCGGTTCCATGCCCCCGAGCTTAACGGGACGATCGGTACGGCTCACTCGCCGTGCGAGTGCTATTCGAGGCCCTGTTCGATGACGTAGCGGGTGAGTTCCACGCGGTTGGCGAGCTGCAGTTTGCGCAGCGTCGCCTGGACGTGGTTCTCCACGGTGCGGTGGCTGAGCGTCAGTCGTGCGGCGATCTGTTTCGCCGACAACCCTTTCGCGACGAGGCGCAACACTTCGGTCTCCCGTCCGGTCAGGGTCGGCGGGGGCCGGCGGTCTGCGACGTCGTTCGACATCCGGCGGTACTCGCCGAGCACGAGCCCGGCCAGTCCGGGGGTGAAGACGGCCTGTCCCCGCGCGGTCGCGAGGACGGCGTCGACGAGCTCGTGCACCGAGGCGCTCTTCACGAGATAACCGGACGCACCGGCCTTGACCGCGCCGAGGACGTCGTCGCGTTCGGAGGACGCCGACAGGACGAGTACCCGGCTGTCCGGGGAGACCTCGAGGACGGCGCGGGTCGCCTCGGTGCCGGTGCCGTCGGGCATCGCCATGTCCATGAGCACGACGTCGGGACGGACGACTGCGGCACGACGCGCGGCGCTCGCGACACCGTCGGCCTCGGCGACGACGGTGAACCCGGCCTCCTCGAGGTCACGTCCGACGGCGTTGCGCCAGATCGGGTGGTCGTCGACCACCATCACGCTGACGGTGCCGCGTTCCTCCGCGGTGTTCTCGTGTGCTTCCGCGTTGATCTCGGCCACTCATTCCCCCTTCGGTACCCGGATCTCCCATTCGGTTCCTTCGCCCACGTCACTGTCGAGCAGTGCGACGCCGCCGAGCCATTCCGCTCGCCCGACGATCGACTTGGACACCCCCATGCGTCCCTGTTCGCGAGCTTCGTCGAGTCTGCCCGGCGCGATCCCGACGCCGTCGTCCCGGATGCTGAGCACGATCTCGTCGCCGAGATCCTCGAGCAGGATGTAGGCGGCGGCCCCGGCGCCGGCATGCAGTTGCGTGTTCGACAGCGCCGCGGTCGTGAGCGCCGCGAGTTCCTCCGCTCGATCCCGCGGGATCATGATCGGATCGGCGGGCGCGGAGACCGTCGCGGTCGTCCCGGCGCGGGCCCGGACGAGTGCGGTGAGGTCGGCGTCCTGCCCACCGCGGTCGACGTCGGTGTCCTGTTCGGAGATCAGCTGCCGCAGCGCGGTCTCCTGTTCGCGGGCCAGCTCGGCGAGCTCCGTCGCACCACCACCCAGCTCGACTCCGCGCCGCTGCACGAGCGCGAGCACCTGGAGCACGCCGTCGTGCACCTGGCGGGCGAGCCGGTCCCGTTCCTCGGTGGCCGCTGCCACGCGCACGGCCTGCTCGAGTTGCCGGTGCGCACTGCGCGCGGTGGTGGTGGCGAACCCCATCGCCACACCGCACGCGACGAGCACGGGCGCCGTCGCGTCCCGCCACAGATCGAGGTTGATCTGGTCGCGCACCACCGCACTGACGACGGACATGAGCAGCGCCGAACCGATGCCGGTGAGCGGACCGCCGAGGATCGCGGCCGAGAGCACGGCGTTGGCGACCCACAGCGTGGTGGGCATGGTCTGGTGGTTGCTGTACCAGTCGTGGTCGGCGACCAGCCGGGTCGCCGCCATCAACGCGACGGCGAGGATCTGGTCGACCACGGTGACCGTGCGCCTCAGTCGTGCCTCGCGGGAGAGCAGCACCGCCGAGACGAGCGACCACGTCACGAGCACCCCGACGAAGAACCACGACAGGCCCGGACGGGTGTAGTTGACGACGGTCGAGAACTGCGATCCCACCGCATATGCGACGGTCACGAGCCGGAAGACCTGGGCGGCCCGCCACAGGGGCGCATCCGCGTCGGGACCGGTCGGAGACGGCCTCATGTGTACGTTTCGCACCTTTCGCCACGGTGGGTGGGGCGAGTGAATCCAACCACTCCTCGCCCCAACGGTGACCGCCCCATCCTGTGACCGTCCGCACAGTGGTTTGATTTGAAGTCGTGCTGAGGTCGTACCGAGCTGTCGCCGCCACCTTGCGGAGTCGTTGGCCGCTCTACATGGTCTCCATGGGCGCGTCGAACCTGTTCGGTGCGATGCTCGTGTTCGCCTTCGTCCGGTACGGCATCCCCATCGCCGAGACCGACGCCATCATCGCGGATCGGGTCCGCAACTTCGCGGTCTTCGCGGTGTACCTGGTCTTCGCCGGCATCGTGAGCCTCGGCGCCGCGGCGATCACGCTGCGCTCGGTCGTCCGGTGGCAGCTCCGCGGCGGACCGCCCACTCGTGCGGAGCAGATGGCGGCCCTGCACGCCCCGCTGCGACAGGCAATCGTGCATCTCGGCCTGTGGCTGCTCGGCGGCGTGCTCTTCGTCTTCCTCACCGCCGAGGAGATGCCGTCGCTCGCGGTGGCGGTGTCGGTCACCGTCGCGATGGCCGCGACCAGCACCTTCGGTTTCACCTACATGCTCGGTGAACGCATCCTGCGGCCGGTCGCCGCGCGGGCGCTGAGCGAGGGGAACTTCGACCGGACGATGGCTCCCGGCGTCGGTACGCGCCTGGCCATGACCTGGGGTCTGGGCACGCTCATGCCGGTCGCCGGGATCGTGCTGCTGTGCGTGACGCAGTTGAGCGCCAACACCGACTTCGACGCCGACGCGCTCGCCCTGTCCGTACTCGCGCTCGCGGTGACGTCGATCGGCCTCGCGCTCGTGTTGTCACTGCTGACGTCGGCGCAGATCTCCGACCCGATCAAGCAGTTGCGCTGGGCGATCGAACGCGTGCAGCGCGGCGCCTCGGGAGTGCAGGTCGAGGTGTTCGACGGCAGTGAGATCGGACGCCTGCAGGTCGGCTTCAACCGCATGATGGCCGAGTCCGACGAACGCCGACGTCTGCGGGAGTTGTTCGGTCAGCACGTCGGCGAGGACGTCGCGCGCCGGGCCCTGCAGTACGGCACCGAACTCGGTGGTGAGACGCGCTACGTCGCGGTGCTGTTCGTCGACATGGTGGGTTCGACGGCGACGGCCGCCGAGCGCCCGCCGAGCGAGGTCGTCGAACTGCTCAACGAGTTCTTCCGTGTCGTCGTCGAGGTGGTCGACCACCATCACGGCTTCGTCAACAAGTTCATGGGCGACGCGGCATTGGTGATCTTCGGCGCTCCCCTCGACCGGCCCGACGCCCCCACGGCGGCGCTCGCGGCGGCCCGCGAACTGCGTTTCGCTCTGGACGAGATCACCGGACTCGATGTCGGGATCGGCGTGTCGGCGGGACTCGCGGTGGCCGGCAACATCGGCGCGGCGGAGCGCTTCGAGTACACGGTGATCGGCGACCCGGTCAACGAGGCCTCGCGCCTGACCGAGCTCGCGAAAATGCGTCCGAGCAGGGTTCTCGCGTCATCGAGCGCGTTGTACTTCGCGGACGACGAGGAGCGCAGCCACTGGGAACTCGGCGACGAGGTGCAGCTGCGCGGCCGGCGGCGGATGACCCATCTCGCCTGGCCCGTGCGCTATCCCGGAGCCCCCGGAGAAGCGAACGGGACGGACGAATCGAACACTTCGACGGACGAGTGACGGCCCGTCCCGCAGGACCCGCGAACGACGCGGAACGGCCATAGCGCCCTCTTCGTGACCCGACGGTCGGTTACGGTGAACAGCGTGGCGCAGCCGCACGACGATCCTCCATGCCCCGACGCCACGCCGCGTCGGGGCTCGTTCCGGTGGATCAAGTGGGTCTCGGCGATCGCTCTTGTGGCCCTGCTGACGGTCGAGGCGATCTACCTGTGGCCGACGATGAGCGACTCGTGGCGCGCGGTCACGGAGATGCACTGGGGCTGGTTCGCGGCGGCCGTATTGGCGCAGATGATCTCCCTCAGCGGCTTCGCGGGAGTGCAGCAGCGACTGCTCCGCGCCGGCGGGGTGCGTGTCGGGCACTGGCGGTCGGCGTCGGTGATCTACGGCAGCACGGCGATGGCGGTGACCCTGCCCGCAGGACCGGTCTTCTCCACGGCCTTCACCTACAAGCAGACCCGCAAGTGGGGCGCGACTCCCGTGGTCGCCTCGTGGCAGCTCGCGGTCTCGGGCGTCATCGCGGCGGTGACCCTGGCGTCGGTGGGCATGATCGGCGCGTTCGCGGTCGGCAGCCGGATCAGTCCCGTCACGCTCGTGTTGTCGCTCGCCGGCGCGATCGCGTTGATCTTCGGCCTGCGATACGTCGCGAAGAACCCCACGTCGATCGAAGCGGCGGGCACCTGGGTGCTCCATCGGGTCAACCGCATCACGAGGAAGCCGAGGGACACTGGCTTCGACGTCTTCGAACGCACCCTCGCGCAGGTCGAGGCCGTCGAACTCGCGCGTCGCGACGGCGTGGCCGCCGTGGCGTGGTCGGCCGTGCACCGCGCAGCCGATGTCGCATGCCTCGGACTGGCGTGCTGGGCCGTCGGCGGCTCTCCGTCGGTGGCGGGGTTGTTCATCGCGTTCGCGGCGGCGAAGGCCGTGGGCAGTGTGCCGCTCGCGCCGGGCGGCCTCGGATTCGTGGACGGCACCCTCATCGCGACGCTCACCGCCGCCGGACTGAGCGCGTCGCAGTCGCTGGCAGCGGTCTTCGTGTACCGGATGGTGAGCTTCGCGTTCGTGGCCCTGGCGGGCTGGGCCACCGTCGCCGCGATGTACCGGGGCAACGGACCCGACGAGATCGATCCGATCGCCGAGCGCGCAGAACACGAGCGCAGCACCCTCGAACGGCGACGTCGTCCGGTCGAGAATCCCGAGCCGGCGTGATCCGCCCCACAATGTAGTTGCGCAAGCAACTATTTGGTGGCATGGTTGTCGACAAGCAGTTGAAAGTTTAATCATCGAGGAGGACCACCATGACCACCGCCACCACCACCTTCCCCGGCCTGACCACCGGCACCTGGGCCATCGACCCCGTCCACTCGAACGTGGGCTTCACCGTCCGGCACCTCGTCGTCAGCAAGGTTCGCGGCACCTTCGAGAACTTCTCCGGCGCCATCACCGTCGCCGAGGACGGCACCGCATCGGTGAACGCCGAGATCGACGTCAAGTCGATCAACACCAAGAACGCCGACCGCGACGCGCACATCCGCTCCGCCGACTTCTTCGACGCCGAGCAGTTCCCCGTCGCCACCTTCACCTCGACCGACGTGCGTGCCGACGGTGACGACTACATCGTCACGGGCGACTTCACGCTCCACGGTGTCACCCGCCCGGTCGACCTGAAGCTCGAGTTCAACGGCGTCAACCCCGGCATGGGCCAGGGTCCGGTCGCCGGCTTCGAGGCCACCACCGTCATCAACCGCAAGGATTTCGGCATCAGCATCGAGATGCCGCTCGAAGGCGGCGGAGCCGTCGTCGGCGACAAGATCACCATCACCCTCGAGATCGAGGCCGGCCTGCAGGCCTGACCCCTCTCGCAGACGACAGCGCCCCTGCTCCGGCAGGGGCGCTGTCGCGTTCCACCCGCTCCACCGGCCCGAATCGTGCTCGAGAGCACGCACCGGAGATTCCGACGCGCCCCGCGCCGCCGCTACTCTGGACCCGTGAAGAAGTACACCCCGGCGTTGGCGATCGACGTCGTTCTCGTCGTCGTATTCGCCGTGCTCGGTCGTTCCAGCCACGACGAAGTGCTCGATCTCGTGGGGCTCGCAGGAACGGCATGGCCGTTCCTCGGCGGCCTCACCGCCGGATGGTTCTTCACCGCGTGGCTCTACCGCGACAAGTTCGACGCCTTCGCAGCCGTCCCCACCGGACTACTCGTGTGGGTGAGCACCCTCGTCGTCGGGATGCTGCTGCGGGCCGTCACCGGTCAGGGCACCGCGACCGCCTTCATCATCGTTGCGACGATCTTCCTCGGCCTGTTCCTGGTGGGCTGGCGCGTCGTCGTCGGACTGCTCCAGCGCCGCAAGGTCGACGCGCACTGACCACCCCGCGGTCGACGCCCACTGACCGCCCCGCGGTCGACGCTCACCGACCTCTCGGTCTCGTTTCTCACACTCGCACCCGAAGTGTGATCTGCGACCGCGGGATACGCGAATTTTTCGCGCTCGCGCCCCGCGCGGTGGAACAGTGGGGATCATGTCCACGCTGGAACCACCTACTCTGACCGGGTCGCGATCCGACCATCGGTTCTTCGGCCAGCCACTACCCCTGGCCAACCTGTTCGGTGTCGAGATGTGGGAGCGATTCTCCTTCTACGGCATGCAGGGCATCCTGATCTACTACCTGTACTACTCGGCATCCGAGGGCGGGTTGGGGATCAGTCAGGGGGCTGCGACCTCCATCGTCGGCGCTTACGGCGGCACGGTCTACCTGTCGACGATTCTCGGGGCGTGGATCGCCGACCGGTTGCTGGGTTCCGAACGAACCCTGTTCTACAGTGCCGTGCTCATCATGTTCGGCCACATCGCGCTCGCGGTGCTTCCCGGTTTCGTGGGGGTCGGTGTCGGCCTGGTGCTGGTCGCGTTCGGTAGCGGTGGCCTGAAGGCCACGGCGACGTCGATCGTCGGCGATCTCTACGACGACCAGGACCCCCGACGCGACGCCGGTTTCTCCATCTTCTACATGGGCGTGAATCTCGGCGCGCTCGTCGGCCCGCTGCTCACCGGCTTCCTGCAGACGCGCTACGGCTTCCACTGGGGCTTCGGTCTCGCCGCGGTCGGCATGTTCCTCGGCCTGCTGCAGTACACGATCTACCGCAAGCATCTCGGCGACATCGGCAAGGTGCCGCCGCATCCCCTGCCCGCCGAGACCCGTACGAAAGCGGCCGGGATCGGTCTGGTCGCCGTGGTCCTCATCGCGGTCGCCGCGCTGACGGGCCTCGTCACGACGAGCAACATGTCCGACATCGTCGTCGCCCTGACCATCATCGCGACGATCACCTACTTCGTCATCATGCTGTCGAGCAAGCAGATCACCCCGGTCGAGCGCAGCCGGGTGCTGTCGTTCATCCCGATGTTCATCGCGAGCGCGGTGTTCTGGTCGCTCTTCCAGCAGCAGTTCACGATGGTCGCCGTCTACGCCGACACGCGCCTGAACCGCGACCTGTTCGGGTGGGAGTTCCCGCCGTCCTGGGTGCAGTCGATCAACCCGGTCTTCATCATCCTGTTCGCGGGTGTCTTCGCCGCCGTGTGGACCAAGCTCGGACCGCGTCAGCCGTCGTCGCCCATCAAGTTCGCCGCGGGCACGATCATCATGGGTATCGCCTTCCTGTGCTTCATCCCCATGGCCGGTGGTGGCCCCAACAGCGCTCCGCTGCTCGGACTCGTCTTCATCCTGCTGCTGTTCACCTTCGCCGAACTGTTCCTGTCCCCCGTCGGACTGTCGCTGTCGACGAAGCTCGCGCCGAAGAACTTCCACACGCAGATGGTCGCGTTGTTCTACCTGTCCGTCGCGTGCGGTACGGCCATGGCCGGCACCCTCGCCGGGTTCTACGACGAGAACAACGAGGTGCCGTACTACCTGTGGATCGGCGGAGCGTCGATCGCAGTGGGCATCGTGCTGGCCCTGTTCGCACCGCGCATCAAGAAGCTCATGCACGGCGTGCAGTGACCCCGGCTGCACAGAGTGCAGTGACACCGCTGCACAGAGACACCGCTCAGCGGAGAGCGAGCCATACCGCCAACCCGAACCCTGCAAGCGCGACACCCACGCGCAGCAGGTTCGGGGGTATGCGCCGCACGAGCGGCGGACCGCAGTAGCCACCGGCGAACGCGCCGACGGCCATCGCGGCCGCCGCTCCCCAGTGCACGGGTCCGAAGACGGCGAACCCGATCGCCGCGACCAGGTTGGCGACGCCGAGCAGGTAGCTCTTGAGGATGCTCGCGCGCCAGATCTGCTCGGACGTGCAGATCAGCACCAGCGCGTAGAAGACGACGCCCGCGCCGGCACCGAAGTATCCGCCGTAGACCGCAACGACGAAGACCGCCACGGAGAACACCCGCGGCAGGTCGCGGCCGCCGGCCAGGGTGCGGATGCGTGGCTGGAGCAGCAGCGCGAGAGCGGCGAGCGCAACGAATCCCGGAACGATCGCCTCGAACGAGTCGGGCGGGGCGACGAGCAGGACGGCCGCCCCCACCACACCGCCGAGCGCGGCGTAGAGCGTCCACCACCACACGCGGGGGCCGGTGTCGACGACCTCCCGCGCCGAATTGGTCAGCGCCCCGACACCGACACCGACCATCGCGACGGTGTTGGTGACGTTCGCCGCGACCGGCGGGAGGCCGACGGCGAGCAATGCCGGATACGAGACGATCGACGCCAGGCCGGTGACGAACCCGACGACACCCGCGAAGAATCCGGCAACCACGAGCAGGGCCAGATCGAGGACGGTCACGATCGCTCAACGTACCTGTGTGCCGTGGACCGTCCTCCGGCGGATCAGTGTGCCGTGGACCGGGCTCCGGCGGATCAGTGTGCCGTGGACCGGGCTCCGGCGGTCACTCCCCGAGCAGGGGTTCTCCGAGCTTGCGCAGGAAGGTGTCGGCCATCTTGATCGCGCGGTCGCCGCCGTCGGCATCGGCGACGAAGACCGCGAAGGCCAGGTCGCCGCCGGTGTAGCCGAAGAACCAGCGGTCCTCGCCGCTCGCCGCGGCGATACCCGCGAGACCGGCGTGTCCGCGGAGGAAGGACGCCGGGCCGTTCTGCACGTTGTCGATCATCATGCCGCGCAGCGCGTCGATCACCGAGCCGGGCAGCGCCTCGGGGGCGTCGTGGACGACCGTCTCCTGGCCCTGCACGATCGTCGGGACAGCGGCACTGCCTCGTGCGACCGAGGCGGCGAGCACCGCGGCGCCGAGCGGCGTGATCAGGTTCTCGTCGGAGTCCGATCCGGCGAACTGGACCACTCCGGACCGGTTGTAGCCGATCTGCGAGGTCTCGAACTCGAAGCCCGGCACGTCGTAGTCGACGCCGAGGCCGAGACGACGGGCGGTCGCGGCGACATCGTCGGACCCCACGTCGTTCGGATCGACACCGCGCTCGAGACCGGCCGCGAGCCGGACCGGATCGAGAACACCGCCGGCCGGGTAGAGGCCGTGGGTGATGACGGGACCGAGTTCCATGGCCCAGTTGTTGACGTCGGCGGCGAGGATGCCGCCGGTCGACGGCTGGATGGCGACCAGCGCGGCCGGGGTACCGGCGGTGACGACCGCTTCCTTCGCAGCGAGCTGCACCTGGGAGTCGACGGTCGCCTGCAGATCCGGGGGCGGCGGGCCCTGGAAGCCGGCCACCTGGATCGGGCCGTCCTCGGGATCCTCGAGGGTGACCGCCCAGCCCGCCGTCCGGTCGCGTTCGAGCTGCCAGGCCGAGCGCAGCGAGTCGAGCAGCGGCGTGGAGATCCGCCGATCGGCGCTGATCAGGGTGGGTGTCGTGAGCACCTCGACGCCGGGGATCGACACGATGCCGTCCTCGAGGAACTGGTAGTCCTGGTCGCGGAGCTTGACCGCGGTGATCCGGTTGCCGGGGTTCTCCGCCATCCGCTCCTGCATCAGCTGGGCGGTGATGACGGGCGCGACCGGCTCGAGGACCGCCGCGAGGCGATTCGTGGTGTCGACGGGATCGGGCATCGCCGCCGGGTCGAGCACCACGGCGTTGATGGTCTGTTCCTCCATGAGGAGGCGGCCCGTGCGGTCGAAGATCTTCGGCGGCGCGGCGTCGGTGCGCACGTGATGGACGGTGCGTCCGCCCGACAGATCGGGGACGACGACCTCCGGGTCCCAGGACACACGCCAGCCGACGGCGAGCTTCCGCACCGAACCGGTGACCTGATACGACCAGTCCTTGCCCTCACCGAAGTTCCAGCCGGCGGAGAGCGTGAAGTATCCCGAGTCGTCGTTGAGTTCGACGAGCTGGGTGACGTCGTAGTCGACGGTGCCGTCGGACAGACCGTCGTACATCTGCGAGATCGTTTCCTCCGCCGCGTTCGGGTAGGAGGTCAGGGCCGCCGCTGCGCCCGCATCACGATCGTCGAGGGCGGCGACGAAGTCGTCGACGAGGCGTTGCGCCTCGCTTCGAGAATCCGAGAACACAACCGTCGTCAGCGCGACGACAGCCACGACGAGGCACACGGCCAGCGCGACGATGCGCCCCCGCTTCCCCCGCCAATCACGAAATCTCATATGTAACAACCTTCACTTCAGTCACACGAGATACCAGCACGCGTTGTGCACGAACACATCACAATTGCGCCACGCGTCCCTACCCCCTCAGCCATCGCCCCGCCGCCTCGACGGCAGGGGCCGAGCCGTCCGCCCCCGACACGAACACCGCAAAGGCAAGATTATCCTGTGATCCGATAAACCAGCCGTGCGCCCCGACGTTGTCACCGTACTCCGCCGTCCCCGTCTTCCCCGTCAGATCGGGAATGTCGCGCAACGTGCCGGCTGTACCCTCGATCACAGTCTCGCGCATCATCTCTCGCAGTGCCGCGAGCACGTTCTCGGGCATCGGTTCGGCGTCCCGATCCGCGGTCGCCGGCTGCCCCTCGACAATCGCCGGAACCGGCGTTCGATCGTTCGCCACCGAGGCTGCGACCAGCGCCATCCCGAACGGCGACGCCGTCACCTGCCCCTGCCCGATCGCTGCCTCCACGCGGGCCGCATCGGTGTCGGCGACCGGCACGTCACCCGTGACCGTGACGAGACCGGGCGTGACGTAATCGATGCCGAGACCGAACCGTTCTGCAGTCGCGCGCAGGGCGTCGGGCGGCAGGTCCAGAGCGAGCTGCCCCATCGTCGTATTGCACGAGAACGCGAACGCGGTGTGCAGCGGCACCGGGCCGAGATCGAAGTTCTCGTCGTTGGGGATCGTGCGCGAACCGATCGAGGCGACGCCCGGGCACGGCAGCACGGTGTCGGGTTCGGCGAGCCCGGCATCGAGCGCCGCCGCCGTGGTCACCACCTTGAACGTCGACCCCGGCGGGTAGAGGCCGGTCGCGGCGATCGGCCCCTCGGCGTCGGCCTCGTCGTTCTGGGCCATCGTGCGGATCGCGCCCGTCGAGGGTTCGATCCCGACGATCACCGCGGGCGTGTCGAAACCGGCGAGGACCTCCTCGGCCCGTCGCTGCAGGTCGAGATCGATCGTGCTGGTCAGGTCGGGTGCCTCCGGTCCCGCTTCGCCGGCGACCTGGCTCGTCGTGCCGTCCGTCGCGACCCGCCGGATCACCCAGCCCGCCGAGGCATCCTGCCCCTCCTGCCAGAGTTCGGCGAGGCCGGACCACACGGGCGAGGCGAGATCGCGCTCGGTGGTGAGCAGACGGGTCTGCGGCACGAGCGTCACACCGGGCAGCGCGGCGAGGCGATCCTCGATCGGCGCGAGGTCCTCCTCACGCAGCGTGATCACTCCCGCAGTCCCGCCGGCGGCCGCCGCGACCTGCTCGGCGAGGCTCTCCGCCGTGATGGTCGGGACGACCGTGGCCAGCACGGGAGCGACCGCGGCGGGATCGGCGGTCGCATCCAGGTTCACGACGGTGACGACCTGCTCCCCCATGAGCGGCCGCCCGGCCCGGTCGAAGATCGTGGGCGGGGCGCCGACGGTGGTCAGGTACTCCAGCGACGCGCCACCCGCCAGCTCCGGCGACAGCACCGTGGGATCCCAGCGGACCCGCCACGCATCGGCCTCCGGATCCTCCGTCGCGCTGCCGGTGGTGCGGTACGACCAGTCGCGACCCTCCCCGAAGGTCCACGTCACGTCGAGCTCGAAGGTGTCGTCGTCGCCCGTCCCCGCGACACTCACGGTGGGATCGTCGTGGCCGAGCCCGGCGAAGAGGGCGTCGATCGCGGACTCCGCGGCCACCGGATCGGTGGTCGACGCCGCCGCGCCGGAGACGTCGCCGGCGTCGAGAGCGGCAGCGAACTCCTCCGCGATCGTCTCCGGCTGATCGGGGCCGGTCGCACACGCCGACAGCGACAGCACCGTGGCTGCCGCGACACCCATACCAATCAGTCGGATCCGCACGGTCCCGATCATGCCTGCACTTCCGAGCCCGTGCCTGTTATCGCAGGTAGGAGTCGGGGTGAAATATTCGGTTGCATACCGGACGGTGCGGGATCACCATGGTGTTCGCATCCCGTACCCGTCGATCGGAGAAGTCCGTTGCTCCTGTGAGAGGTCCCGTCCCCCGCGCACTCGCGCAATCGACCCTCACCCTTCGGGAGCCACCATGTCTTCATCCGGTATCACGCTGTCCGCACTCTCCTACGTCCATCCGGACGGCACCGTCGCCGTGCAGGATCTCGACGCCGTCGTCCCGGCCGGGCGGATCGGCCTGGTGGGCCGCAACGGAAGTGGGAAGACCACCCTGCTGCGGCTCATCGCGGGTGAACTCCGCCCGACCTCCGGTTCGTCGACGGTGCGCGGACGGGTCGCCTACCTTCCCCAGGACGTGACCCTCGATCCGACGGTGCCGGTCGATTCCGTCCTCGGTATCGGAGAGATCCGGAAGTCACTGCGACGCATCGAATCCGGATCGTTCGACGATCGGGACTTCGAGGTCGTCGCCGACCGGTGGGACATCGAGGACCGCGCCCTCGCGCTCATGCACCGAGTCGGCCTCGACCGGATCCTGCACGACGCCGGGGATTTCGATCGCACCGTCGGTCAGCTCTCCGGCGGGGAGACGGTGCTGCTCGCCTTCACCGCACGCCTGCTCGACGAGCCGGACGTGCTGCTGCTCGACGAGCCGACGAACAATCTCGACGCCGACGGTCGTGCGCGCCTGCAGGATGCACTCGACCGGTTCCCCGGCACGGTGCTCGTCGCCGGGCACGACCGGGAACTGCTCGACCGCACGGATGCGATCGCCGAACTGCGCAACGGTGCGTTGCGCCTGTTCGGCGGCGGGTTCGGCGAATACGAGCGGATCGTCGCGGAGGAACAGGAGGCGGCACGGGCTGCGGTGCGGGATGCCCGCAACGACGTGCGGCGCCAGGCACGCGAACTGGCGGCGGCGCACGTCACGATCGCCCGGCGGCAACGCTACGGGCAGAAGATGTACGAGCAGAAGCGCGAACCCAAGATCGTCATGGGCGCGCGCAAACGGCAGGCGCAGGAATCCGCCGGGCGTTTCCGCCGCGAGCACGAGGAGGATCTGACCACGGCACGGGAGAACCTGGACCGTGCGAAGGACGCGGTGCGCGACGATCCGGAGATCCGCATCGACCTGCCCGGGACCGCGGTTCCGCCCGGTCGGCGGGTGGCGGACGCACCGCTCGAGATCGTCGGGCCGGAGCGGATCGCGCTGCGCGGGCCCAACGGGTCGGGGAAGACGACCCTGCTGCACCGCATCGTCGAAGCGGAACCCCACGTTCCCTTCGCGTTGCTCCCGCAGCGGCTCGACATCTTCGACGACGATCGTTCGGTCGCGGAGAACGCCGAGGATCGGGCGCCGCACCTGACTCCGCAGCAGGTGCGGGCGCGTCTGGCGCGCTTCCTGTTCCGCGGCCGTCACGCCGAGGTCGCCGTGGGGGCGCTGTCGGGCGGGGAACGACTGCGGGCCGCGCTCGCGATCGTGCTCGCGGCCGATCCCGCTCCGCAGTTGCTGCTGTTGGACGAGCCCACCAACAACCTCGACCTGGCCGGTCTCGCGCACCTGACCCAGGCCCTGCGCGCCTACAGCGGTGCGCTCGTGGTGGTCTCGCACGACGAACGATTCCTCGAGGAGGTGGCGGTGGATCGGTCGGTCGAACTCGAAAGATGAGCCGTTCGGCGATACTGCTGGGATGAGCCATGCGACGAATCCCGCCGACGGCACCCGGATCCGGTTCACCACGGCAGGCCCCGAGGGGGCACCGGTCGTGCTGCTGGTCCACGGCAGTGCCCTGTCGTCGGCGGTGTGGCGGGCCTTCGGGTACGTGAAGGCGCTCGGCGGGGATTTCCGTCTGGTCATGCCCGATCTGCGTGGCCACGGCCGCAGCGACACCCCGCACGACGAGGATGCCTACGCGATGGACGCGATCGTCGGGGACCTGCTCGCCGTCCTGGACGCGGCGGGAGCCGACCGGGTGCACTACGTCGGCTATTCGTTCGGCGCCCGTGCAGGACTCGCGCTCGCCGTCGCCGCTCCGGAGCGGCTGGCGAGTCTGACCCTGCTCGGCGGGAGCGCACGCCCCCAGCAGGGAGCGATGGACGCGATGTTCTTCCCCGGCACCGTCGACGTGCTCGAGCGCGAGGGCATGGACGGTTTCATCCGTGCCTGGGAGGAAAGGCGTCGCACGCCGGTCGATCCCGCGACGCGTTCGGCCTTTTCTAAGAACGACGCGCAGGCTCTCGCCGCCTATTTCCGCCGGTCGGATCGGGAACCGGGAATCGGCGACGAGACACTCGCGGGCATCGACGTGCCCGTGCTCGCCGTCGTCGGGTCGGACGACCGCCTGCGTGTGGAGGACACCCGCGCGTTGTCGCGCACCGTCCCCGGTGCGCGACTCGCGATTCTGCGCGGGGTGGACCATGCCGAGACGGTCTCGGCCGCACTACCTGCGGTCGAGACCTTCCTCTCGGCACGCGCCGGCCGGAAACCGACCGACACGCGCTGATACTCGGTTCGGGCGCTCAGGCCGGGACGACGACCTGTTCCCGCGGTGTCATCGCCGGCACCGGCCGGGACTGCTGCGCCTTCCGGTGCGGTGCGACCACGGCCTTCTCCTGCGCAGCACGGGCAACCGCCTGCTGTCGGCCGACTCCGGATGCCTCCGCGAGCAGCGCCGATACCGACCGTTTCATGACCTCGACCGCCTCGGGCACCGACAGGCGCAGTACGTCCCGCAGCGATACCCAGGTAGGCCAGGTCGTCGACACTCCCAGCAGGTTCTCGATGTGGGTGCGGACGGTGTCGTCGACGCCCTCGAACTGGTCGGAGAACAACGCCCTGATCTCGTATCGCGCCCGGTCGAGATAGCGCAGGCGGTTGCGCTGCAATTCGCGCGAGAACGGCGCGCGGATCTCGGACGACCGCGCGAACGGCGCGATGTATTCGAGCAGTTCCGCCCGCTGCCTGCAGTAGGCGTCGATCCGTTCGTCGAGCGGCAGCGACGGATCGATCGGCTCGTAGGCGTCGTCCTGGCGCCGCATCAGTTCGGCACCGGTGGCGGCGAACAACGTCTCGAGATCGCCGAAGTGTCCCCACAACGATCGCAGGGACACTCCGGCCCGCGAGGCGATCTGCGCCCCTGTGGGTTTGAGCTCTCCCGCCCTGATGAGCGCGATATGAGCTTCTATGACGGCCTGCCGGGTGCGCTCTGCGCGAGCGCTCCTGCCGTCCGTCGTGACCGACGGCTTGTCGCCGTCCTTTCGTTCCGCGTACATCGCTCCCCCGATTTCCGCTCGGATTCCCCTCCGGACCGGTCACTCCCCTCGTCGGTGACCGGCATAACTTTTCTCATGGCGAACAATAGTCGACACAGCGGGGGAATTGTCATCCCCCATCCGAAAATTGTCCCGTTTGCGAATTTCGAGCGGCTGTACGCAGGGATTACTGTGTAAGCAATCCCTTCGCGATATGTGTTACTTGAATTTCGTTGCTACCCGCGTAGATCATCAGCGATTTCGCATCACGTGCAAGTTGTTCGACCCGATATTCGGCCATGTACCCGTTTCCCCCGAACAGTTGCACGGCCTCCATCGCCACCTCGGTCGCCGCCCGCGACGAGTACAGCTTCATCGCCGACGCCTCCGACAGGCTCACCGGCTTCCCCGCCTGCGCGCGCTCGATCGCGCTGAAGACCATGTTGCGGACGTTCACCCGCGCGATCTCCATCTCGGCGAGCTTGAGCTGGATCAACTGGAACTGGGCGATCTCCTTGCCCCACAGCTTCCGGGACTTCGCGTACTCCGTGCACAGCTTCAGGCACTGCTCGATGATGCCCAGGGCCAGATAGGCGATGCCGATCCGTTCGGTGGCGAAGGATTCGCGCGCGCTGTCCTTGCCGTCACTGCGACCGCCGTCCTCGGTCTCCCCGAGCAGCCGGTCGCGGGTCAGGCGCACGTTGTCGAAGAACAACTCGCCCGTCGGCGAGGAGTTCATGCCCATCTTCTTGAACGGTGGGCTCTGGGTGAGCCCTTCCATGCCCTTGTCCAGCACGAATGCAAGCACCTTGCGGTCGCGGCGATCCACCGAGGGATCCCCCTCGTCGAGCTTCGCGTACACGATGATCACGTCGGCGTACGGACCGTTGGTGATGAAGGTCTTCTGGCCGTTGAGGATGTAGTCCTCCCCGTCGCGGCGCACCGTCGTCTTCATCCCGCCGAAGGCGTCGGATCCCGAATCGGGTTCGGTGATCGCCCACGCACCGACCTTCTCGAAGGTCACCAGCTCGGGCAACCACCGCTTCTTCTGCGCGAGGGTGCCGCGGCTACGGATCGTGCCCGCCGTCAGACCCAGGCTGACGCCCAGCGAGGCGATGAGCCCGAGGCTCACCCCGGCGATCTCGATGTTGAGCAACGCCGCCATGCCCGGCGACCCGCCGGTACCTCCGGACGATCCCGAAGACTTCTCTCCGCGTTCCTCTTTCGCGAGGGCACGTTCGAGCGACTCGCGGGCCATCTCGTCGATGCCGAAAGTCGCGTACAACTTCCGGATGATGTCGTACGGCGGCAATTCTCCCGACTCGAGATTGTCGACGTGCGGACGGATTTCCTTCTCGATGAATCCGCGAAGTGCGTCGCGGAACATGAGGTCTGTGTCGGACCACTCGTACATGCACCGAACATAGAACAGGTGTCGATTCCCTCCCGCCCTTTCGTCCCACTGGGCAGTCGAAAACGCTCCACGTACAGCGTGCCGGTACTAGCCTTCGCCGCAGAGCACTCCGTCGGCGAGAGGGACATCGGAGATGGTCGATTCGAGTGGGTTTGCCGGCACGGACGTCCTCGCCCTGCACATGGGCGACGGTCTGATCGCCGACCGCGCATCCGCGTGGTTCTTCGTCATCGCCGTGATCGGGGTCAGCATCGCCGCCTGGTACGCACGCAGCGACCTGAACAAGAGGTCGGTGCCGACCGCGGCGGCGGTCTGCGCCCTGCTGTTCGCCCTGCAGGTGGTCGACGTACCGGTGCTGCCGGACGTCAGCGGCCACGTCGTGGGCGGCGCACTCGCGGCGATCCTGCTCGGCCCGTTCGTGGGTGCGGTCGCGTTGACGATCGTCCTGGTGGTGCAGGCCTTCGTCTTCGCCGACGGCGGCCTGTCGGCTCTGGGCGCCAACGTCACCAACATGGTGCTCGTCGCCATCGCCGCCGGTTTCCTCACCGCGACGGCACTGCGCGCACTGTGCGAACACCACGGGGTGCGGCGGTTCGTCATGCTCGGCCTGGTCTCGTTCGTCGCAGGGTTCGTCTCGGTCCTCGCGGCGGTGACGGGTTTCGTCGTCGAGTACGCCCTCGGCGGCACCTATGCGGTGCCGGTGTCGAACATCGGATTCCTCTACGCCACGCACATTCCCGTCGGGCTGGTCGAGGGTGTGGTGACGGCCGCCGTCGTCCTCGCCGTCGCGCGGATCTCCCCGGAATCCGTCCAACTCACCCGACTGCCGGTCAATCCTCTCGACGCGACCACCTCGCCGCCCCCGCCTCCGCGTCCGCGCGCTCGCGGGACGCTGTTCATCGGCCTGGCGTTCACTTCGCTCGTCGTCGCGGGGATCCTCGCACCGCTCGCCGTCGACACCCCCGGCGCTCTCGAGGTGGCCACCTCACGCGGCTGCGAGATCGACTCGCTCGCCGAGGATCTCACAGGCGATTGCATGGCGCGGGACGTCGAGGAACATCGGCTCGCCGACAGCGCACTGGCCGACTACACCATCGACGACCGTCCCGGTTCGACGGGTGTGGCCGCGGTGGTGGGGACGCTCGGCACCTTCGTCCTGGCCAGCGTGTGTTTCCGCGCTCTCGTGCCGCGGCCGGCGAAGACCACCACCGCCGAGCAGCGCTCACAGCAGCGGAGCAACTCTGCGGGCTGAGTCCGCAGGCTGCCGCGGCGGCACGGATCAGCGGGAGAGGTGCGCCTCGATGGTCGCCGCAGCCATGTCGCGACCGAACCGGATGGGCTCGACCGAGTGCTCGAACTTGCTGCCCGACAGGGCACCGTCGTAGATCAGCTGCACGCGCCGGGCCACGGCCTCGGGTTCGGACACCCCGGCGAGGTCGAGCAGTTCGACGAGCGTCGTCTTCAGCCATTCCCGGTGCGCGAGTACCGGTTCGAGTGGTTCCTGCGGAAATTCCGTCGCAGCGTTGGCGTACTGGCATCCCCGGAAGTTCTTTTTCGGCGCCGACTGCATCGCGAGATCGAAGAAGGTGAGGATCTTCGCGATCGGATCGTCGAGCGGTTCGACGGCGGCGTGCCATCGCTGCCGGTCGCGCCGGTCGAGGTCGTCCAGATAGGCGAGCACCAGTGCATCCTTCGACCCGTACGACGAGTAGAGGCTCGCGCGGGCGACGCCGGCCTCGGCGAGGATGCGGTCGATGCCCACCGCGCGGATGCCGTGCTCGGCGAAGAGCGCGCTCGCGGTGTCGAGCAGGCGTGTGGCGGGTGAGGGCTTGGACGGCGACCCCTCGGCTTTCCCCTTCGGACCGGCCGTGCCCTTCGGAGTGCCGGTTGATTCACTCTCGACGAACGTACGCACGTGCCCAGCGTAACGGACAGCGCGCGATAGACAGACCGTTCTATTCACAGTACGGTGGAGCACGTGACACACAGCCTTCTGACTCGCCGCCTGCACGTGGATCTCGTGCGGGTGTCGACTGCTGCGTGTTGTCGCTCCTCTCTCTGACCGGCCTCGTCTGCGTGCGCCGCATGCCGTAGTCGCCCCGTCCGAAGACGAAACGGCGCCCCGTCGTGCCCGGACCGGTCACAGTTCCAACCCGCTTTCCCGGAAGGTGACCTCATGTCGCTGTATCTCTACGAACTCGTCCCCACCGAAGGCCAGGCCGAGGCTGCCATCAAGGCCTTCGACGATGCTGTCGTCGCTGCCGGCGGCGAACTGATCGAATCCCAGGTCACCACCGGTGGCACGCGCGTCTTCGCGATTGCCGAGTTCGACGCGTGCCGCCCCGCGCAGCTCGAGTCGGCCTCCCTCGATGTCGCCGAGATCGTCGGCCCGAACGAGGTCCGTCTCGTCGGCGCCGAGCTCGACCAGATCAAGGCCACCCGCCCCGAGGCCGGTTACCTCGTCGAGTGGGACATCCCCGACACGATCGACATGGAGACCTACCTCGCGCGCAAGAAGGCGAACTCGCCGAAGTACGCCGATGTCCCCGAGGTGAGCTTCCTGCGCACCTACGTCCGCGAGGACATGGACAAGTGCCTGTGCTTCTACAACGCCCCCGACGAGGCCGCCGTCGTGCGTGCCCGCGAGGTCGTCAGCACGCCCATCGACCGTCTCCACTCCCTCGAAGGATAATCATCCGATGACCGCGGCCATTGACCGAACGAGCGAGCAACAGCGCGCGGCGATCGCAGAATTCGTACGCGACCGCGCCGCTGCTCTCGATCGCGGAGAAACCGACATCCGCACCGACATCGCCCGCACGGGTGAGCTCGGCCTGCTCCGCAAGGGGCTGGACGGGGAATGTCTCTCCGAGATGGTCGCGGTCATCGACGAGGTCGCCGCAGAGTCGCTCACCGTCGGCTTCTCGCTGTGGGCGCAGCGCATGGCGCTCGAATACATCGATCGCGCACCGCAGTTCCTGCGTGATCGCTACCGGGACGACCTCGCGTCCGGCCGCACGATCGGCGTCACCGCCATGGCCGCGGCCCTCAAGCATCTCGCCGGTCTCGGCGAACTCCCCCTCGTCGCCGAACGGACCGACGACGGCATCACCGTCACCGGACCGATCCACTGGGCGTCCAACGTCTTTCCCGACTCGGTGATCGTCTTCCCGGCCCGCACCGCCGACGGCGATCGTCTCGTCGCCGTGGTCCGCGCCGATGCCGAAGGCATCACCATCGCGGATTCACCCGAACTGCTCGCGCTCGGTGCCACGTCGTCGACCTCGCTGAAGTTCGACGGTGTGCGGATTCCGCAGTCGCACATCCTCACCGAGGATCTCACGAACTTCTGCGGTTCGATCCGTCCCACCTTCATGATGTTGCAGACCTCGTTCTGCGTCGGCATCGCACGCGCGTCGCTCACCGAGGCGGCCGGCCGCCTGCACGGACTCGGCGAACAGTTCACCGGTGAGTACGAAGAACTTTCGGCGCGCTACGAGTCGCTGCGCGAACGGCTGTACCGCTTCGCCACCGATCCCGCCTCGATCGCTCCTGCGGAATTCATCCGTCTGCGCCTCGACGGTTCGGTCGTCGCAGTCGCGGCGACCCGCCTCGAGGCGACACTGCGCGGCGGCGCCGGATACGCGACGGCCAGCGCCACCAACCGCCGATTCCGTGAGGCGGCCTTCCTGCCCATTCAATCGCCGTCGGAAGGACAGCTTCGGTGGGAACTGTCGCAGTACGAATAGCGAACGGATACAAGAGTTTCGCCGGTCGCCGTAGCCCGGTCCTCCAGGGGGTGGACCTGGATATCGCGACCGGCGAGTTCCTCGTCGTGCTCGGCAGCAGCGGTAGCGGCAAGTCGACGCTGCTGCGGATCGTCGCGGGTCTCGATCACCTCGATCGCGGTTCCGTCGACTGGCCCGACACCGAAGGCGACAACCGCCCGCACACCGGAATGGTCTTCCAACAACCCTTCCTGATGCCGTGGCTCACCGTGCGCGAGAACATCGCCTTCGGTGGACGTTTCGCCGCGCACCGCGAGCGGTTCGACACCGCCTACGCCGATTCGCTCCTCGAGCGGTTCGGCCTCTCCGCGCTCGCCGGCTACTACCCCGACCAACTGTCCGGCGGTCAGGCCCAGCGCATCGCCGTCATCCGCGCCGTCGCGGTGCGTCCGCGACTGCTGCTGCTCGACGAACCGTTCAGCGCTCTCGACCCGGCCACCCGTTCCGATCTGCGATCGTGGCTCGGCGAACTCGCGCGCGATCTCGGTTTCACGACGGTCCTCGTCACCCACGACATCGACGAGGCGCTCGAACTCGCCGACCGCATCGCACTGTTCGGGAGTTCGGGTGTGGTGCAGCAGGAATGGACGCTCGGCGGCATGTCGGCGCTCGACCGCGACGCGCTGCGTCCGGCCATCCTGGCGCACTACCGCGATTCGTCGCTGTCCGCGACATGACCGATCCGGGCCTGTTCAGTCGTCGCACCCTCATGCGCGGTGCACTCGGCCTCGCGGCTGCCGGGGGTATCGCCGGCACGATCGACCTCGCGCGCACCGCGACCACCGACCGCGCCAACCGCACGGGTCAGCTGCGCATCGGCTACCTGCCGATCACCGACGCCGCGCCGCTGCTCGTCGCGCACGGATCGAGTCTGTATCCCGCCGGCGTCGTCGATTCCGCGAAGCCGGTGCTCTTCCGCAGCTGGGCGTCGCTCGCCGAGGCCTTCATCAGCCGACGCGTCGACGTCGTGCACCTGCTCATGCCCATGGCAGTCCAGTTGCGGTACAGCCTCGGCAGTTCCGTGCGGATCCTCGGCTGGAACCACACCAACGGCTCGGCACTGACGGTCGCCCCGCACATCACCGACCTGAGCGATCTCGCCGGGCAGACGGTGGCGATCCCGTTCTGGTGGTCGATCCACAACATCGCCCTGCAGCAACTGTTGCGGGCGCACGGACTGACGCCGGTCGTGCGGGAGGCGCCGTCGAAGTCCGCCCGCACCGTGGGTCTCGTCGTCATGGGTCCGTCCGACATGATCCCGGCCCTGGCGAACGGCTCGATCGCCGCGTTCACCGTCGCCGATCCGTTCAATGCTGCCGCGGAGGTCCGCGGGGTGGGGCGGATCCACCGCTTCCTCGGTGATGTCTGGCGCGACCACGCGTGCTGCGCCCTGCTCGTGCACGAGGACCTGATCGAACGCGACCCCGTCGCGGTGCAGTCCCTCACCGACTCGGTGGTCTCCGCCCAGTTGCAGATCGGCGCCGACCGTCAGGCCGCGGCCGCGATGCTCTCCGCCGGTTACCTGCCGCAGCCGCTGCCCGCGATCACGAAGGCGCTGACCTATCCCGACCGCGAGGCCGGCACGGTGCACCCGCAGTGGCAGCCGCAGCGCATCGGCTACCAGCCGTTCCCCTTCCCGACCTTCACCGCGGCGCTGATCGAGGCGATGCACGACACCGTCGTCGACGGCGACACGCGGTTCCTGTCGCGCCTCGACCCTGCGACCGTGCACGACGACCTCGTCGACGACCGGTTCGTCCGCACGTCCCTCACCCGCGTCGACGGCACCGATGCCTTCGGCCTTCCCGCCGATCTCACCCGCACAGAGGAGGTCGATCCTTCGTGAGCGCCCCGACCAGCACGGCGCCGGAGACGGCCCGCACCGTCCGGCATCTGCCCCTCGTCCCCCAAGCCGTCGCCATCGTCATCGCGATCGCCCTGTGGTGGTTCGTGACGACGGTGCTCGTCGCGCCGGATTCGCTCGTGCGGGACTTCGCCCCGCAGTACGTCTTCCCCGCGATCGTCGACCTGTTCGCCCGCGGTGTCCTGCTGCCCGACACCCTCGCGAGTCTGTGGCGGCTGCTGGTGGGTCTGCTGATCGCCGCGACGCTCGGCATCCCGCTCGGGTTGCTGATCGGACTCAACCCGCTGGTCGAACGCGCGACGATGCCCATCATGCAGTTCTTGCGGATGATCTCGCCGCTGTCGTGGGCGCCGATCGCCGTGGCGCTGTTCGGCATCGGGCACCAGCCGGTCTTCTTCCTCATCGCCGCCGCCGCGATCTGGCCGATCGTCATCAATACGGCGGCCGGGGTGCACGGCATCGACCAGGGCTATCTGATGGTGGCCCGATCGTTCGGCGCGACGCGACTCGAACTGCTCACCACCGTCGTCCTGCCGGCCATCCGCGCGCAGGTGCAGACCGGTCTGCGGGTCGGCCTCGGTATCGCGTGGGTCGTGCTCGTGCCCGCCGAGATGCTCGGCGTGCGGTCGGGTCTGGGCTACCAGATCCTCAACGCCCGCGACCAGCTCGCCTACGACCAGGTCATGGCCGTGATCGTCGTGATCGGTTTCCTCGGGTTCTGGCTCGACTGGGCGGCGCGGCACCTGCTGCGCGAACGGCGCAGGCCGGTGAGCGTCGAGGAAGCCGACCGCCCGCTCTGACCTGCGATCAGGACTCGAGCGGCGTCAGTACGAAGACGGGAAGCACCCGGTCGGTGCGCTTCGCGTACAGCGCGTAGTTCGGCCACGTCTGCAGCAGCACGTGCCACAGCCGCTCGCGTTCGTCGCCCTCCGCGATCCGCACCGACACCGCGTACTCGTGCCCGTCGTACAGCACCTGCGCCCGGTCGGCCGCGCGCAGGTTGACGGCCCAGGACGGCGCCTTCGGGTGTCCCCAGTTCGAGCCCACCACGAGCCATCCCCCGTCGTGCGGCACGCACAGCAGCGGCGTGGACCGCGGCTCCCCGGTCTTGCGGCCCTTCACGGTGAGCACGAGCGACGGCAGTCCCGCGATCGCGAGCAGGGTGACCTTGCCGCGTGTGACACGTTGGATGGCCTTGTCCACCGCGATGATCGGCCGTGAGTACCGCGGCAACCACGGCAACGCTCCGATACGGACGGCGACCGGTCGGAGCGGATTCATGCGGCTATCTCCCCCAGGCTGCCAGCAGCGTCCGGGCTGCAGCGACGACGGCCAGCGGCTGATCGATCATCGGATGGTGGCCGGAAGCCGGAAGATCGATCAGCAACGCATCAGGGCCCAGATTATCGACGATCCGCCCGTAGAGCGCGTCGTCGATGATGCCGCGTTCGCAGCGGAAGTAGGCGACGGCGCATCCCGGATTCATCACCTCGAGGCTACGGCGCCCCTCACGTCCCATGCGGAGATTGTCGAATTTCCACGACCAGCCGCCGTCGACCTGCTTCAGCGACCCGCGGGCGATGTGCTCGAGCACGTAGGGTTCGGCGTCGTCCTGCGGCGGCACAAGGCGGAACCGTGCGACGGCGTCCTCCGCCGCGGCGTAGACCTTCGGCGGTCCGGCGTTCGCGACGGCCTTCGCGCGCATCTCGAGTTCCTCGGGCGTCATGTCGCGGATCGGCGAATCGATGATCACAACACCGGCAAGTTCGTCGCCGTGGAGATGGGAGGCCGCGAACGACACGATCCCGCCCATGCTGTGGCCGATGAGGACCGGCGGACCGCTGATACCGCCGACCCGGGCCGCGGCGAGAACCTCCGCGGACCACGCTTCCAGGGTGTAGTGCTCGCGGTGGTCGCTGTCGCCGTGACCGCTCAGGTCGAGAGCGACGACGCGACGTCCGGCGGCGAGCTGCGGGCCGATGTGGTCCCACCACCCCGAATGCGCCATGCCGCCGTGGACCAGCACGACGCCCGGCAGACCGGATTCGCCCCACGCCCGGAAGGCGATGGTCGCACCCGCTGCCTCGACCTTCCCGGTCTCGACGGGTGCGGCCAGGGCGTCGACGAACCACTGAGGAGCAGATCCGTTATTGCTCATCACCCGAACTTATGTCAGATGTGACGAGCGCCAACATCCGGGCCATCAGTTCGATCCGTCGCACGTCGAATTCCGGCTGCGGATGCACCGTCGACGCCAGCGCTTCGCCGTCGAACATGTGCACGAGCGACAGCAGCAGGGTGTCGAAGATGTCGGACGGGAACCGGGCCGCGACCGGCAGCGACCTGCCGAAATCGACGATCTGGGCGTGGTAGCGCTCGGCCATCGGCGCCAGATGCTCCCGCAGCGCCGGGTCGGTGCGCGCCGCGCCGAGCAGTTCGTACCAGGCGGCGTTCATCGGCGCCCGGCAGGCGGTGCGCAGCAGTTCGAGGCACACCCGCAGCGACTCGGAGATGTCCGCGTGCTCGTCACCGAGCGCCGCGAGGCCGGCCTCGAAGTTCGCGAACTGGCGTTCCCGGACCGCATCGGCCGCCGCGATCATCAGGTCGAGTCGCGTCGGGAAGTGCCGGAACACCCCACCCGACGACACCCCCGAGCGCCGGCACACCTCACCGATCGTCGTCGCGGTGTAGCCGAGCTCGGCGAGGGAGGTGATGGTCGCGTCGAGGATGCGACCGATCGTCTCCTCCCTGCGCTCCTGCTGGGTGCGGCGTACTGCGGGTGCGCTCACGCGACGGGCTCACCCGCCGGGGTGCGGATCGGCGCGGGTCCACGTTCCTCCACTCCCGCGCGCAGGAACCGGCCGGTGCCGACGGTGCGTCCGTAGCCGGGCACGAACTCACCCTCGCGGTAGACCACCCGGCCGGCGACCGCCGTCGCCGTGACGGCGCGATCGTTGCGGTCGACCATGCGGCGGATTCCGCCGAACTCCTCGAGCGGAGCCTCGTGGTAGGCGTCGACATCGGCGTTCAGCCCGGCAGGATCGACAACGACGAAGTCGGCGCGGTCGCCCACCCGCAGGTGGCCGGCGTCGATTCCGTAGAAGTCACCGAGTTCGCCGGTGAGCTTGTGGACGGCCTCGGGCAGCGTGAGGAACGGCTTGCCCGACTTCTCGGCGTCGTGGACGCGGCGCAGCAGGCAGATCGCGAAGTTGTAGAAGGCCATGTTCCGTAGGTGGGCGCCGGCATCCGAGAATCCCACGGTGACGCCGGGAGTGCGGATGAGCCGGTCGGCGACCTTGCTGCGGTCGTTGGCGATCACGGTGTGCCACCGGAACTTCCGGCCGTGCTCGACGACGAGGTCGAGGAAGGTGTCGACCGGGTGCAGTTTCCTCTCGCGCGCGACGTCACCGATCGACCGGCCGATGAGCGAGGCGTCGGGGCATTCGACGATCCGGGTGTCGTCGAAGTCGCGGTGCCACACGCGGGGTGAGAACTTCTTCTCGAAGTCCTGCCGGAACCAGCGACGGTAGGCCTCGTCGCGCAGCAGGTCGTTGCGGACGAGTTCGTCCTGCAGATGCAGTGCGGCACGACCCGATCCGAACTCCTCGAAGACGACGAGGTCGATGCCGTCGGAGTACACCTCGAAGGTCGTGGGCAGGTGCTGCCAGCGGAAGGCACCCTTGCCGATCCGATTGGCCGCAAACGCGATCGGACCGAAGATGCGGTTGACCCACCGTTCGGCCTTCGTGTCGGCCGCGGCGAGCACCGACGCCTTCATCGGCTTGCGTCCGATGCCCGTGCTGGCGAGGGCGAAGAACGCGACGTCGTACTTGGTGTTGAGGTTCGGCACGGCCTGCAGGATGCGACCGCGTCGGCGCAGGATCTTGTGCAGGCGGCGGAATTCCGACCACGACGCGTGGGTCGACGGCAGGGTGCGCGAGCGGTAACGGTCGCCGTCCATCTTGTCCCACGGGTTCGTCATCGTCGACACTCCGAGGAAGCCCGCGTCGAGGGCGTCCTCGACGCGCGCGTCGATGTCGGCGAGTTCGGCGCGGGTCGGGCGGTTCGCCGACTCCGTGGAGCGTCCGAGTCCCATCACCGACGCGCGGACGTCCGAATGCCCCACGAAGGCCGTCACATTCGGTCCGAGCGGCAGCTTGTTCAGCGCCTCGATGTATTCGCGCGGCGTGCTCCAGGTCTTGGACTTCTCGAGAGCCGAGAGGACGTGCTCTCGCGGAAGCGCCTCGACACGGCTGAACAGGTCGGCAGCGTCGACCGGCGGCACGAACACCGTCGAGATCGAGCAGTTGCCCATGAGCACGGTCGTGACGCCGTGCCGCACCGACTCGGACAGACCCGGACCCACGAGCACTTCGGCGTCGTAGTGGGTGTGGGTGTCGACGAAGCCGGGCATCACCCAGCGGCCGTGCGCGTCGACGACCTCGGTGTTCGGGCCGGCGGGAAGGCTGTCGGAGGTCGCGGTGACGACGACCCCGTCGCGGATGCCGAGGTTGCGGACGACGCCGGGCGCGCCCGTCCCGTCGAACCAGAGACCACCTCGGACGATGACGTCGAAATCCCCATGATTGTGATCCACACCACTCATGGCGCGAGGGTAACACGAAAAAGAGGTCGCGCACTCTCTAAATTTCCGGTCCCGACCGTCTACGGTTCGGCCATGGATCTCGACACCACTCCGGCACTGCTCGTCGACCGCGACATCCTCGATCGCAACATCGCGCGGATGGCGCAGTCCGCCGCCTCGCGAGGTCTGTCGCTCCGACCCCACGCGAAGACGCACAAGTGCTCCGAGATCGGACGACGGCAGCTCGACGCGGGAGCCCGCGGTCTCACAGTTGCGACCGTCTCCGAAGCCGAGGTCTTCGCCGACGAGGGCTTCGACGACCTGTTCGTCGCGTATCCGCTGTGGGTGGACGCCGCCCGCGGCGCTCGGCTGCGCGCGCTGGCCGGACGGGTGCGTCTCACGGTCGGGATCGATTCGGCGACCGGAGCCCGGCAACTCGTCGAGCACGCCGGCACCGCGATCGGGGTGCTCGTCGAGATCGACAGTGGGCACCACCGCACCGGCGTGCTGCCCGAGCAGGCCGGAACAGTGGCGTCGGCGGCGCGCGAAGCAGGCCTCGACGTGCGTGGTGTCTTCACCTTCCCCGGCCACTCGTACGCACCCGACGCGCCGGGCAGTGCCGCCCGGGAGGAAGCCGACGCGCTGGCGGTTGCAGCGGCGTCGCTACGAGCAGCGGGGATCGAGCCGTCCGTGATCAGTGGCGGCTCCTCCCCCACAGCTCTCCTCGAAGTACCTACGGTCGCAACCGAACTGCGACCCGGTGTGTACATCTTCGGTGACGCCCAGCAACTCGAACTCGGCGCGGTGAGCGAATCCGACATCGCACTGACCGCGCTGGCAACCGTCGTCTCCACTCGCGACCAGGTGGTCGTCCTCGATGCCGGTTCCAAGGTCCTCGGCGCCGACCGGGCCGCGTGGGCCACCGGGTACGGACGCATCCTCGGCGAACCGGACGCACGCATCACCGCACTGTCGGAACATCACGCGACGGTGCAGTGGCCGGAGGCGTCGACCCGCCCACGACTCGGCGACAAGGTGAGGGTGATCCCCAACCACGTGTGCAACGCCGTGAACCTCGCGGACGAACTGATCGTGCTTTCGAACGGTGAAGTGGTGGACACCTGGCGGGTGGTCGCGCGAGGATGTACGACGTGATGCGCAGACGTCTGGCCTGCCTGACCGCGGCGGTAGTACTGCCGCTGAGTGCGTGCGCGTCCGAATCGACCGCGCCGGACACCGAGACCACCGGACCGGCGACCACCGGGACCGTCACGGACGCAACCGCCTCCGCGGTCTCCGAGGTGAACGGAGTACCCCACGTGATCGGGACGGTGGCGTCCGGACTCGACACGCCGTGGGGCATCGCCTTCCTGCCCACCGGCTCCGCGTTGGTCACCGAACGCAACAGCGGCCGGATCGTCGAGATCACCGACGGTGAGGTCCGCGAGGTCGGTCGCGTCGGCGAGACCCTCGCGCAGGGCGAATCGGGGCTGCTGGGGATCGCGGTGTCGCCGACCTTCGACACCGACCGCTTCGTCTATCTCTACGTGACCACCGGCAGCGACAACCGGGTACTCAGAGCAGTTCTCGACGGCACCACGCTTGCCGAACCGGAGGTGATCCTCGACGGCATCCCGTCCGCCCGGATCCACGACGGTGGGCGGATGACCTTCGGTCCCGACGGGATGCTGTACGTCGCGACCGGCGAGGCGGGCCGCCGCGAACTGGCCCAGGATCCGAATTCGCTCGGCGGCAAGATCCTTCGCATCACGAGCGACGGCGAACCCGCACCCGGCAATCCCGATCCGGCATCGCCGGCGTACTCGCTCGGTCACCGCAACGTACAAGGACTCTCGTTCGACGACCGGGGACGGTTGTGGGCGTCGGAATTCGGGCAGAACGACGTCGACGAATTGAATCTCGTGACGGCAGGCGCAAACTACGGCTGGCCTGTGGTCGAAGGCGCCGGGGGTTCCGACGAATTCGTCGATCCGGTCCTCACGTGGCCGGTCTCGCAGGCGTCGCCGTCGGGCCTGGCGTGGTTCGACGGCAGCCTCTGGATGGCAGGCCTGCGCGGAGAACGCTTGTGGCGCATTGATGTTCAGGACACCGCAGCCACCGCAACCGATTTCTTCGTCGGCGAGTACGGAAGGCTGCGGACCGTCGTCGCCGCGCCGGACGGCTCGCTGTGGCTGACGACGTCCAACCGGGACGGTCGCGGCAGCCCGGCCGGCGACGACGATCGCATCCTCCGGATCGAGATCTCCTGACGATCAGGGGACGAGAACGACGACCGTCTCGGCGACCAGCGCCGGGCGCTCTCCACCCTCGATCTCGATGGTGTATCCGACGACGAGGTTCGCGCCCTTGGCGGTGCGCTCGAGCGACTTGAACTCGGCGCCGGCGCGGATCCGCGAGCCGACAGGGACCGGCGCGGGGTAACGAACCTTGTTGCTGCCGTAGTTGACCTTCATCTTCAGTCCCTCGAGGGAGAAGATCTGGGTGCCGAGGACCGGCAGCAACGACAGGGTGAGGTAACCGTGGGCGATGGTCTTGCCGTACGGGCCGTCCTTGGCGCGCTCGGGGTCGACGTGGATCCACTGGTGATCGCCGGTGGCCTCGGCGAACAGGTCGATGCGCTTCTGGTCGATCTCGAGCCAGTCGCTGTGGCCGAGGTGCTCGCCGACGGCCTTCTCGACCTCGTCGATTCCGTTGAAAACCCGCATTGTTGCTCCTGTCGATGTGCGGCGACGGTCAGAGACCGGCTCGCCTGAGGGTGACGCGATAGGTGTAGTGCTCGGGCAGAAAGTAACTCACCGACAACTCGGTGGGCACGCCGTCGTCGTTCGAGTACAACCGGTCGACGCGCAGCAGGGGATGTCCCACTTCGCAGTTCAGCTCGGTCGCCACCTGTTCGGTGGCGAGCGCGACCGTGATGGACTGTGCGGCTTCGACGATCGGGCTGTCGAGATGCGGTTCGAGCAGCCCGATCATCGTGTTGCGGCTCGACGCGCCCGCTTGGAGTTCCGGCGCGTCGAGCACGTGCGCGGCGACGGATTCGGGAAGGTGAACCGTGGTGAGCACGAACGGAATTCCGTCGTGCAGGCGCTTGAACACAGCCGTGTACAGCACGTCGGTGTCGAGACGCAGCCGGCTCGCGGCGTCGATGTCGACTCCGCGTCGCAGCGGCGAGACGATCTGCATGACCGTGTCGGCCGACAACGCGAGCAGATCCTCGATCGAGCCGAGCTGGCGCCGGTAGCGCCGGCCCGACTCGTTCGCGAAGGTGCCGCGGCCGGGAACGCGGTAGACGATGCCGTCGGCCACGAGATCCTGGAAAGCGCGGCGCACCGTCTGCCGGCTCACGCCGTGTTCCTCGGCGAGTTCGGCTTCGGTGGGCAGCCGCGTGCCGTCGCTGTACCGTCCCGCTTCGACGGCCTCCCGGAGCTGGCGCGCGAGTTGCGCGTAGGCCGGTTCCGTTTCCCGCACCTTGTAGTCCATGACGGACCGATCCTAGCGGCCGGTCGTCACAGTCCGCCGCGTGCTACGAGCTGGCTGGCGATGACGTTGCGCTGGATCTCGTTGGTGCCCTCGCCGACGATCATCAGCGGCGCGTCGCGGAAGTAGCGCTCGACGTCGTACTCGGTGGAGTAGCCGTAGCCGCCGTGGATGCGCACCGCATTGAGCGCGATCTCCATCGCGATCTCCGAGCAGTACAGCTTGGCCATGCCGGCCTCCATATCGCAGCGCTCGCCGCTGTCGTACTTCTCCGCCGCGTAGCGCGCCAGCTGCCGCGCGGCGGTGAGCTTGGTGGCCATCTCCGCCAGATAGTTGCCGATGGACTGGTGCTTCCAGATCGGCTGGCCGAAGCTCTCCCGCTGCTGCGCGTAGGCGAGGGAATCCTCGAGTGCGGCGGTCGCGACACCCAGAGCGCGGGAGGCGACCTGCAGGCGACCGGTCTCGAGGCCCTTCATCATGTGGGCGAAGCCCTTGCCGGGCTCGCCGCCGAGGATCGCGTCGGCGGAGATGCGGTAGCCATCGAAGCTCAGCTCGCACGACTCGACGCCCTTGTAACCCAGCTTGGGCAGGTCACGCGAGACGGTCAGGCCCGAGCCGTGCTCGACGAGCACGACGGAGATGCCCTTGTGGCGCGGCTGCGCGGTGGGGTCGGTCTTGCACAGCAGCGCGATCAGCCCGGAGCGACGCGCGTTGGTGATCCACGTCTTGGCACCGTTGATGACCAGCTCGTCGCCGTCGCGCTTGGCGGTCGTCGTCATCGCCTGCAGGTCGGAGCCGCCGCCGGGCTCGGTCAGCGCCATCGTCGCGCGGATCTCACCGGTGGCCAGCTTGGGCAGGTACTTGCTCTTCTGCTCCTCGGTGCCGAACAGGGTCAGCAGCTTGGCGACGACGGTGTGCCCGCCCATCGCACCCGACAGCGACATCCATCCGCGGGCGAGTTCCTCGGTGACCTGGACGTAGCAGGGCATCGACACCGGCGATCCGCCGTACTCTTCCGGCACGGCGAGCCCGTAGATGCCGATCTGCTTCATCTGCTCGATCCACTTCTCGGGGTACTCGTTGGCGTGCTCGACCTCCTGCACCGACGGCTTGACCTCCCGATCGATGAAGTCGCGGACGGTCTTGACCAGAAAAGTCTCTTCGTCGTTCAGGTAGGTCACGGGGCATCCTTCGTTGGGGACGGGCCACACGGACCCGGGAAACTTTGTACGGCCATTTTGTGGACCAAGTTCGGGCGTTGTCAACGCGAAGACACTCATTCGACGTCGTGATTGCAGAGTTTTAGCCGATACGAACGACTGCACCTTCCTATGGGCACACCTCTCCGTGGGGTGGCATACCGCCAACAATGGCCGTACATTTAGCGCCGTCATTGCCGACCGAACTCCCCGAGGTCCCCGTGTCTTCCGAGCAACACCTCCGCCGGCGCGCCGTTCTCGTCGCCCCCGGCTCCGACGAACGCAAAGCCGGTAAGGCCCTCGCCTCCGCCGCCGACGAGGTCGTCCTCGACCTCGAGGACGCCGTCACCGCCGCCCAGAAGGACGCCGCCCGCGAGCTCGTGGCTCCGCTGGTCCGCGAGCACGGCGCCACACGCACCGTCTCCGTGCGCATCAACGGACGCGGCACCCCCTGGTTCGAGGACGACCTGCGCGCGTGCGCCGCACTCGGCGACGCCCTCGCCTCGATCGTGATCCCCAAGGTCGAGAGCGCCGACGATCTCGTCGAGGCCGACCGCATCCTCGGTGAATCGACCGTCCCGGTGCAGGCCCTCATCGAGACCCCCGCCGGCGTGCAGCGCATCGACGAGATCGTCGCGGGCTCCCGGGTCGCCGGCGTGATCATCGGCTACGCCGACCTCGGCGCCTCCCTGGGCCGCGCCCGCACCGCCGCCCCCGAGCACTGGCTCTACGTGCAGGACCGCGTACTGCACGCCGCCCGCGCCGCCGGTGTCCAGGCGATCGACGGGCCGTTCCTCGGCATCGCCGACGACGACGCCTTCCGCCATTCGGCGCAGTGGGTGTCCGATCTCGGATTCGACGGCAAGTGGGTCATCCACCCCGCGCAGATCACCTCTGCCGCAGCAGCCTTCACACCCACCGACGATCAGGTCGACGCCGCCCGCAAGGTCCTCACCGCACTCGAGGAAGCCGAGAACCGCGGCGCCGGAGCCGCCCAGCTCGACGGCCAGATGCTCGACGAGGCCGTCGCTGTCGCCGCCCGCCGCACCCTGTCGAAG
The DNA here is from genome assembly GCF_049538275.1 of Rhodococcus sp. AB351. NCBI lineage: Bacteria > Bacillati > Actinomycetota > Actinomycetes > Mycobacteriales > Nocardiaceae > Rhodococcus > Rhodococcus sp. AB351. The sequence continues at coordinate 502,387 of NZ_JBMVFW010000001.1, read as the reverse complement.
ATCGGAGCCTGAAAGCCATGACCACCTCGTACGTCGGCGGACCCTACTTCGACGAACTGACCGTCGGCCAGGTCTTCGACACCGCCCCCGCCGTGACGCTCACCGACGGTCTCGCCGCCGCGCACCAGAGCATTCTCGGTGACCGCCTGCGCCTTCCGCTCGACAAGCACCTCTCGGCCGCCGTCGCGGGTGGGCCGGTTGCGCACGCCGGCTTCGTCACCGACATCGCGATCGGGCAGTCCACGCTCGTCACGCACCACGTCAAGGCCAATCTCTTCTACCGCGGCCTGCGTTTCCGCCGCTTCCCGCACATCGGCGACACCCTCTACACCACCACCGAAGTCGTGGGGTTGAAGGAGAATTCGGCGAAGCCCGGACGCAAGCCCACCGGTCTCGCGGCGTTGCGCATGAACACCGTCGACCAGGACGGCAACACCGTCCTCGACTTCTACCGCTGCGCGATGCTGCCGCTGAGCGAGAATCCCGATCCCGACCGCGTCGTGCACTCCGACGACCTCTCGGCCATCGGACCGCAGGACGAACCGCAGTGGTCCGCGCCCGCCGACTGGGATCTGGATGTCTACCGGTCGAAGGTGCCGGGCGAGCACTTCGACAAGTCCCTCGCCGGCGCCGTGCTGCAGTCCAGCGGCGACGTCGTCTCGAGCGCACCGGAACTCGCGCGCCTGAGCCTCAACATCGCAGCGACGCACCACGACGAGCGGGTCGGCGCTTCGGGTCGTCTCGTCTACGGCGGCCACACCATCGGCCTGGCCTTCTCACAGGCGACGCGCGCTCTGCCGAATCTCGTGACGGTGCTGGGCTGGAAGTCGTGCGACCACACCGGTCCGGTGCAGGAGGGCGACACCCTCACCAGCGACCTGCACGTCGAATCCGCCGAGCCCCTCGCCGAGGGCGGTGGCGTGCTGAACCTGCGGTCGCTCGTCTACGCGCACCGCGGCGGTGCCGCGAATGGCGACCGCGGAGATGCCGAGCCGACTCCCGTCCTGGATTGGCGGTTCACCGCACTCATGGCCTGACGGCCACTGCTGCCGAGACCGACGTCGTGTGCGAAATCCTCCGGGAAATCGCGCACGACGTCGGTTTCGCCGTTACGCGTCGACCCGCTTGACGAGGCGCTCGTAGCGTTGCCGGGCCGCCTGGGTGCTTCCCAGGCCGAGGCCGAAAGCGATCTCCTGCCAGGTCATCCCGCGTTCCCGTGCGATGCGGAGGATCAGCGCCTCGAGTTGGTCCATCTCGGCGCGTGCCTTCGGGACCAGACCGAGCGCGGCGATGACGTCGGCGTCGTCGACCTCGGGTTCGCCGGGGCCGGGACTGTGCACGCCACCCGCCAGAGCCGCGACGAGACGGATGGCGCCGAGCGGGTCGAGCATCTCCGGGTGCGACTGCCTGGCCCGCTGCTCGGGAGTGTTGCCGTGCCGTTCGGCGATCCGGAACAGCCCCGCGTACTCACGGTGCGCGCGTTCGCGACTCGGATTCGGTGGGGTGAAGCCTTCCTCGGACATGAACCCAGGATGGCGTGTGAACAACTCGTTGTCAACAGATTGTTCACATGTCGCGGATCTCGTCCACCAATCCCCAGTCGAGTGCGCGGGAGGCGTCGAGGGGCGCGGCCGTGACGAACAGGTGCAGCGACCGCCACCTGCCGATCCGCCGCGGGATGCTGACCGTCCCGCCGGCCCCGGGGATGAGACCCATCGAGACCTCCGGGAGCCGGAAGACCGTGTCGGGAGTCGCGGCCACCCACCCCGCGAAGGCCGGGATCTCGATACCCGCACCGATGCAGTGACCGTGCAACCGCACCTCGATACGACCGGCGAGTTGCGCGACGAGACGCCCCGCTCCCCCGCGCGTCCGGACGAAGTGCGCGAGCGTGATGTCGGGCGTGCGACCGAACTCGTCGAGATCACCGCCGGCGCAGAACGACGATCCCGCCCCGTCGAGCACGACCCGTTCGATGCTGTCGTCGAGGATCGCGAGTCGCAAGGCGTCGACGAGAGCGTCGCGCAGCACCGTTCCGTAGGCATTGCGACGCTCGGGCCGGTTGAGCGTGATGTGCAGGAGGTCGCCATCGCGGGCGATCAGCACCGGTTCGTCCGAGGGCGGCGGCAGTGGGCGCGGACCGCGTCCGGCGAGCCACGCGGCGAACTCCGGTCCGCCCTGCAACGTCGAGTAGCCGAGCGACTCCACGTCGATCGCTTCCGGGACCGCGAGCGTCTCGGATGCCCGCACGACCTGCCGTGCCACCAGCGCGGCCTGCGGGTTCGCGGCGACGGCCTCGGCGAACGCCGCGATGCTCGCGTCCGGATCCGGCGTCTCCACCACGCCGCGGGACTGCGCGACCGGCGCGTAGGTGAGGTCGAGCGCGTCGATCAACGGACGGACCTCGGAGGGAATCTCGCGGGTCGCGCGGCCGACGAGGATCCGGTCGGCCCGTGCCGCCTGTTCGACGGCACGCTCGAGCAGGGGAACGCCTCCGTCGAGATCGACGACGACCATCGGCCGGGACACGGCACCGCCCTCACAGAGAAGGGGCTCTCCCGCCGTTCCGTTCGCCAGGTCCGCAGCGGAGAGAAGCATCGTTCGTGCCGTATCCATGTGGTCCGTCCTTGTACTCCACCAGGCCCCATCCGGCACGAAATGTAACATCACGGTCGTGGCCCCCGACCTCGCCGCAGACCCGGTACGCGACTGGGCCGACAGCGGAATTGCCTCTCTGACCGGCAGAGTCGACGGTCCCCCACTGCTCCCATCCGGTCGCGCCGCCACCGTCGCCCGCGAACGCTCCGCGTGGATCTCCGCGGCGTCCGGTGGCGTCGTCGACGTCGACGGTGCGCGCCTGCTGTCCGAACGCGCCGCGTTCACCGGTCATCGTCGCAGTGGAGCGGTCTCCGCCGGAGGTGCATGTCGTCTGCTGCCGACGATCGACGGGTGGGCTGCGGTCTCCTGCGCACGTCCCGACGACCCACTCCTGCTCGGCGCCCTGATCGGCGAGGAGATCCCCGACGATCCGTGGCCTGCCGTCGCCGACTGGCTCGTCGAACACACCGGGGCGGAGCTGGCCGAGCGTGCCGAAATGCTCGGGATCGCGGCGGGCCCGGTCGTCCACGGTGTGGCCGCTCCCCTGATGCCGTCGGAGCCCCGCTCGGTCGACGGGTTGCTCGTCGTCGACTTCAGCGCACTGTGGGCCGGGCCGCTGTGTGCGCATCTGCTCGGTCTCGCCGGTGCGCGCGTCGTCAAGGTCGAGACGCCGTCGCGGCCGGACGGTGCGCGTCGCGGCAATGCCGAGTTCTACCGACTGCTGCACGGCGGGCACGAATCGGTCGTGCTCGACCCCGCCGACGACACGCAACGACGCGAACTCGCGGAACTGGTGGCAGCGGCCGACATCGTGATCGAGGCGTCGCGACCGCGGGCACTCGCCGGTTTCGGCCTCGACGCGGTGAAAGCCGTGGACGACTGCACCACATGGATCTCGATCACCGCGCACGGACGGGATTCGCACCGCGTGGGTTTCGGCGACGACATCGCCGCCTCCGCCGGACTGATCGCGTACGACGCGGAAGGTCCCGTCTTCGTCGGCGATGCGATCGCCGATCCTCTCACGGGTCTCACCGCCGCGGCGCTGGCCATGTCGGCACCACCCGACGGGCGCGGAAAACTCTGGGACATCTCGATGTCCGCCGTCGTCGCGGCGACTCTCGACGAACCCACGACCATCTCGCAACCCGCCATCCGTGACGGCGAACAGTGGGTGCTGCAGACAACGGACGGTGCCGTTGCCGTCGCCGAACCCCAGAGGCGTGAAATCTCCGGTGAGGTCGCCGAATCCGGGCGCGACACCCGGCGCGTACTCACCGATCTGGGCATCCGGCCGTGAGCGTCCTCGTCGTACGCGACGTCGAGGTCGACGGCATCGGCGGAACCGATGTCCTCATCCGTGACGGGGTCGTCGCAGTCCTCGGATCGGAAGTGCCGGTACCCGCGTCGGCCGACGTCGTCGACGGTCGTGGAGGCGCACTGCTTCCGGGCCTGCACGACCACCACATCCACCTGCACGCCCTCGCGGCCGACCGCACATCGGTTCGCTGCGGCCCACCTGCCGTCCACACCGCCGACGACCTCGCCCGCGCACTCGCAACCGCGGCCGGTAACGGATGGATACGGGGTGTCGGGTACTCGGAGGACGTTGCCGGCCTGTTGGATCTGGATTCTCTCGACATGCTGCACGCCGAGCGTCCCGTGCGCATCCAACACCGAAGCGGTGCAGTATGGTTCCTGAACTCCACCGCCGCCGCACTCACGGGACTCGCAACGGCCGATCACCCCGGCGTCGAACGCGACGAGAAGGGACGACCGACAGGACGCGTGTGGCGCGCCGACACATGGCTCCGCGACCGGCTACCCGACTCCGGCCCACCATCGCTCGCAGACGTGGGTGCCGAACTGGCGTCCTACGGCATCACCGGTCTCACCGACGCGACGCCCGACCTCACCCCCTCGACCCTGGAACACCTCCGCGCCTCCCACGTCGACGGGTCCGTCCCGCAGCGCATCCGACTTCTCGGTGCGCCACTCGATTTCGTCGGCTCCGAGACGTTCGCCGCGGGCCCCTACAAGATCGTGCTCGCCGACTCCGGGCTGCCCGACCTCGACGACCTCGCGACGACGATCCGCCGCACCCACCATGCGGGTCGCGGGGTGGCCGTGCACTGCGTCAGTCGCGAGGCGTTCGCGATCCTGCTCGCCGTCCTCACCGAGGTGGGCACCATCCCCGGCGACCGCATCGAGCACGGCGCCCTCATCCCGGCCGAGTCGATCGGCGACCTGCGGCGTCTCGGTCTGCAGGTGATCACCCAGCCCGGCTTCCTCGCCGACCGCGGCGACGCCTATCTCCGCGACGTGCCCACCGTCGACCTGCCCGACCTCTATCGCTGCAGAAGCCTCCTCGACGGCGACGTGCCGGTCGCGTTGTCCAGCGATGCCCCCTACGGCCCTGTCGATCCGTGGGCGGTGATCTCCGCCGCGGTCTCCCGTACGTGCCCGACCGGCGACGTCGTCGGGGCGGACGAACGCATTCCCGCTGCGACGGCGCTGGCCCGGTATCTGGCGCCGCTCGACGACCCCGGTAGCGCTGCTCGTCGCGTGCGGGTCGGCGCGCCGGCCGATCTCGTCCTGCTCGACCGTCCCCTGGTCGACGCCCTCGCGGCACCGACCGCAGACGCAGTCCGCGCGACCGTCATCGCTGGTCGCGTCGTCCGCCACACCTGATCCGCTACAACTTCGGCCATCCGCTACAGAAATTGCCGTAGCGGATGACCAGGACGGTAGCGGATGCCGGCATCAGGGCACCGTCCACGTGTTGTCGCCCCGCAGCAACTGCTGCAGGTCGGCGGTGCCGGACTCCTGCGCGGTCCGCACCCGGGCGCGTTCGGCGTCGTCGTAGGTCGTCCGCGCGACCTGCCGCACGATCCCCGTGACGACGTAACGCAGATCCTGGTCCGACAACCGCGACAGCGCGTACGCGTACTCGGGGTCGTCGGTGTGCGCGTCGTGCACGACGATGTCGGCGGCATCCACCTCGGAGCGCTGCGCCACCCGAAGGCCGAAACCCTTTCGGGTGACGCACAACTCGTCGTCGACTCCGAAGACGATCGGTTCGCCGTGCCGCAGCGGAATCAGGTGCGACGGCGCCTCGTCCTTGCGCAGCACGTCGAACGACCCGTCGTTGAAGATCGGGCAGTCCTGCAGGATTTCGACGAACGCCGCGCCGCGATGGTGTGCCGCCGCGCGCAGGACCTCCGTCAGCCCGGCGCGATCGGAGTCGAGGGCACGTGCGACGAAGGATGCCTCGGCGCCGAGCGCGAGCGACAGGGTATTGAACGGCGCGTCGACCGACCCGCCGGGTGACGACTTGGTGACCTTGCCGACCTCCGAAGTCGGCGAGTACTGCCCCTTGGTGAGACCGTAGATCCGGTTGTTGAACAACAGGATCCGCATGTTCACATTGCGGCGCAGAGCGTGGACGAGATGGTTGCCGCCGATCGACAGGGCGTCGCCATCGCCGGTGACGACCCACACCGACAGATCCGGGCGCGTCACCGCGAGACCGGTCGCGAGCGTCGGGGCGCGACCGTGGATCGAGTGCACACCGTAGGTGTCGAGATAGTAGGGGAACCGCGACGAGCATCCGATGCCGGAGACGAACACGAGATTCTCACGCCGGACACCCAATTCGGGCAGCAGGCTGCGGACCGTGGCGAGGATGACGTAGTCGCCGCAGCCCGGGCACCACCGCACCTCCTGGTCGGAGGTGAAGTCCTTCGCCTTCTGCGGGTCATCCGTGCGGGGCACACCGTCGAGTGCGTCGGTGTGCGGGCGGAGTCCGAGATCGTGGCCGAGGAGTCCGGTCATGCTCGTGCCCTCTCTGCTGTGGGGTCGAGTTTCGTCGACGAGGCGACCGCGGCCGGTGTCCGGGATCGTTCGGTGTCGGCGAGTGTCCCGGCGAACTCGGCCTCGATGGCGTCGTGGAGTTCGTCGGCGCGGAACGCCATGCCCGCCACCTTCGTCACCGGCTGGATGTCGGCGTCGAACCGCGACCGCAGAAGGAACGACAGCTGACCGAGGTTCATCTCCGGGACCAGCACGCGCCGGTAGCGTCCGAGCACGTCGCCGAGGTTCTTCGGCATCGGCGCCAGGTGACGCAGATGTGCTCGGGCCACCCGATGACCGGCGCGTCGAGCACGACGCACGGCCTCCCCGATCGGCCCGTACGACGACCCCCAGCCGAGCACGAGCACCTCGGCGTCACCGGTGGGATCGTCGACGTCGAGATTCGGGACGTCGATACCGGCCACCCGCGCGACCCGTAGTCGGGTCATCAGCTCGTGGTTGGTGTGGTGGTACGAGATGTCGCCTGTGCCGTCGGCCTTCTCGAGTCCGCCGATCCGATGCTCGCGACCTGCGGTTCCGGGTATCGCCCAGTCGCGCGCGAGGGTGTCGGCGTGGCGGGCGTAGGGCAGGTAGCCGGGGTCGTCGTCACCCGGCGACGCGGCGAAGCGCGGGTCGATGCGGGGCAGGTCGTCGATGTCGGGGATCCGCCACGGTTCGGATCCGTTGGCGATCGCGCCGTCGGACAACAGCATGACCGGGGTGCGGTAGGTGATCGCGATGCGCGCGGCTTCGAGTGCCGCGTCGAAGCAGTCGGCGGGCGACTGCGGAGCGACGATCGCGACGGGTGATTCGCCGTTGCGGCCGAACATCGCCTGCATCAGGTCGGCCTGTTCGGTCTTCGTCGGCAAGCCTGTGGACGGTCCGCCGCGCTGGACGTCGACGACGATCAGCGGCAGCTCGGTCATCACCGCCAGACCGATCGCCTCGGATTGCAGGGCGATCCCCGGGCCCGACGTGCTGGTGACGCCGAGCGCACCGCCATAGGATGCGCCGATCGCAGCGCCGATACCCGCGATCTCGTCCTCGGCCTGGAAGGTGTGCACGCCGAAGCGTTCGAGCCTGCTCAGTTCGTGGAGGATGTCGGAGGCCGGAGTGATCGGGTAGGTGCCGAGGAAGACGTCCATCCCCGCCGCACGACCCGCCGCGACGAGACCGTAGGCGAGGGCAGTGTTGCCGGTGATCTGCCGATACGTCCCGGGTGGCAGCGACGCGCGGGCCACCTCGTAGGTCGTGGCGAACGTCTCGGTGGTCTCCCCGTAGTTCCAGCCGGCGCGCAGGGCGAGGACGTTCGCGTGCGCGATGTCGGGCTTCGACGCGAACTTGCGCTCGAGGAACGTCTCGACCGGCGCGATCGGCCGCCCGTACATCCACGACAGGAGACCGAGCGCGAACATGTTCTTCGAGCGCTGCGCGTCCTTCTTGCCGACGCCGGCGGGTTCGACGGCCCCGGCGGTGAGCGTGCTCATCGGCAGGGCGTGGACGGTCAGATGCTCCACGGTGTCGGTGCCGAGCGGATCGGCGTCGTAACCCGCCTTGCTCAGGTTCCGTTTGGTGAACTCGTCGCTGTTGACGATGACGGTGCCGCCTCGGGGCAGGTCTCCGACGTTGGCCTTGAAGGCCGCCGGGTTCATCGCGACCAGCACGTCGGGCCGGTCGCCGGCGGTGAGGATGTCGTGGTCGGCGATCTGGATCTGGAAGCTCGAGACCCCGGGAAGAGTTCCCTGAGGTGCGCGGATCTCGGCGGGGAAGTTGGGTTGTGTGGCCAGGTCGTTGCCGAAGGCGGCCGCCTCGGCGGTGAACCTGTCACCGGCGAGTTGCATGCCGTCGCCGGAGTCGCCGGCGATGCGGATGACGACCTGTTCGAGTTTCGCGCTCGACGCCATGCGCTCCATCGTGGCCCTCACGCGCGCATGTGCAACCGTTTCTCCCGAAAATTTCTGCTCATCCGCTACAAGATCGGCTTTCCGCTACGGCAATTGCCAGCAATCACCGCAGCGGAAAGCCATTTCTGTAGCGAACGCGTCAGAACCTGACGGTGTCGCCGATGTCAGGACCTGACGGTGTCCCCGACGAAGCTCAGCGCCTGGGGCCACGACACGGCGTAGGCGTCGGCGTTGACGGGATTGCCGTGCCGGTCGCGGGAGGAGAAACCGTGTTCGGCGCCCGGGTAGACGTGGGTGATGGTCGCGCCGGTCTCGCGCTGCTGCAGCGTCGCCTGCAGGTTCGCGAAGGTCTCGGCGCTCATGATCGTGTCGGCGCCGGCGTGCAGCACCATGACGGGTGCCGCGACGCGACCTGCCTGCTCGACGGCGTCGATCGTGTGGTTCGGGGCGGGCGGCACCGCGATCGACGGGTGGTAGGCCACGACGTTCGCGACCCGCGTGTCGCGGGCGCCGAGGATCAGGGCGAGACGTCCGCCGAGGCACCACCCGATCACGCCGACCTTCTCCATGCGCAGTTCACCGAAGGCGTGGTCGAGCAGGACCGTCATCTCCGCGAGGGACTTCTCGTCGTCGAGGCCCCGCATCAACTCCACGAGTTCCTCGCGCGAGGTGTCGTCGGCGCTCGGTCCGTGCCAGGGGTCCCAGACGAGCGCGGTCACACCGGTTCCGGCGATGTCGTGCGCGTACTCGCGGACCTGGGCGTCGATGCCGGTGATCATGGGCAACAGCAGCATTCCTCCGGTGGCACCGCCGAGCGGCCTGGCCAGGTAGGCGCGCAGACCTGCGATGTGAACGAATTCTGCCTCGATGTCGGTCATCGACCGTCCTTCCACTTGCGTCGTTTGTTCGTCATGATCTTCGTACGAAGTCGTTCGGCAGGCAGCACATCCACCCGTCGCCGCAGCTCAGGGACCATCCGTCCCAACCACCGAAAAAAATGAGAACATCATTTCCGTTTTGCGGTATCGTTCCTCTCGTGCACCGGCGGACGATCGGAGCACGGCAGACGGCTCGCTCGAAAGGGATACAGGCAGATGGCTCGCACCGTATTGGTCAGTGGTGGCACCGGCGGCCTCGGCAGCGCCGTGACGAAACATCTCCTCGACACCGGATGGCGGGTCGTGGTGCCGTGGCTGGTCCGTGACGAGCTCGAGCGCGTGGGCACGCATCCGAACCTCCAGCTCGTCCAGGCCGACCTGTCCGACGAGCAGCAGCTCGAGGACGCCCTGAACCTGGCGTGCGACGACCCCGACGCTCCCCTCTTCGGCGTCGTCAACCTCGTCGGCGGCTTCACCTCCGGACCTCGGATGCACGAGACCCCGATCGAGGTGCTCGACTCCCAGCTCGACCTCAATCTGCGCACCGCCTATTCCGTCAGCCAGGCGGCGCTGCCCCACCTGATCCGCCGCGGTGGTGGATCGATCGTCTGCATCTCCACCGCCGCGACGCTCAACCCATTCCCGGGCGGCGCCTCCTACATCGCCTCCAAGGCGGCGGTGTCGGCGCTGGTCGAGACGATGGCGCTCGAGTACCGCGACGATCACATCCGCGTCAACGCGCTGCTACCGGTCGTCATCGACACCCCTGCCAACCGCGCCGCGATGCCCGACGCCGACACGAGCCGCTGGTCGAAGCCGGCCGACATCGCGAAGGTCATCGAGTTCCTGATCTCCGATGCGGGCGCCTCCATCACCGGCGGTCTGATCCCCGTCACCAACGTCGGCTGACCGCGTCAGGCCGACTGGAGGCGACCGAGTTTCATCGAGCGTTCGAACGCTCGCCGTTCGGCGTAGTTCATGCCGCCCCACACGCCGTGCGTCTCTCCGGTACGCAAGGCGTGCGCTCGACACGCGTCGATCACCGGGCAGGAGCGACAGACCTCCTTCGCCTGCCGCTCGGCCCGGAGCACCGCACCGCGGCCGTCCTCGGGCTGAGGGAAGAACATCGACGTGTCCACCCCGCGGCACCGCGCCGCGACCACCCAGTCACGGTCGCCGGATCCGTACATCGCCGCCTCCTTGCCCATCGGGCCATCGCGGACCCGCACTCGTCGAACGAGTATTTGTACGGCCATTTTTCGGTACCCGGCGGGGATCGTCAATCGCTGAGCAGCACGAATCCATCAGAATCGACGATGCCGGTCACTTCGGATACCTATAAGCACCGGACGCTATGGCCGCACATTTGATGAGCGGACGGAACAGGGCGGATCAGCTGACGATGCCGGCCTTCTTCAGGCCCGCGATCTGCTCGTCGGTGAGCCCGAGATCGGCGAGCACCGTGTCGGTGTGCTGACCGAGACCCGGAACCGCACCCATCGGCAGTTCGACGTCGCGGAAGTTCATCGGCGGCAGGATGCCAAGCACCGGGCCCGCCTCGGTCTGCACCTCACGCCAGCGGTCGCGGGTCGCGAGCTGGGGGTGTTCGATGAGTCCGCGCAGATCCCGCAGTTGCGCAGCCGGCACACCGGCGTCGGCGAGTTTCTCGTCGAGCTCTGCGCTCGTGAACTGCTTGGTGGCCTGCCCGACCAGCGCATCGACCTCCTCGCGGCGACGCACCCGCTCGAGATTGGTGGCGTAGCGCGGATCGTCGCCCAGTTCGGGCATGCCGAGCACATCGGTGAGCGTGCGCCAGCCCCGGTCGTTCTGCACGCCGATGAGAATCTCGCCGTCCGAGGTGGGGTACTTGTCGTACGGCGCGATCGAGGTGTGCGACAGACCCATCCGCGGCACCTGGCGTCCCTGGTACATCTGCAGGTACATCGGGTAGCCGAGCCATTCGGCGGTCGCGTCGAACATCGACACGTCGATCGTTGCGCCGACGCCGGTGCGGTGCCGGCGCAGCAGCGCCGCCTGGATCGAGGTGAGCGCGTACATGCCCGCGGCGATGTCCGAGGTGGGGATGCCCGTCTTCACCGCCGTCTCGGGCGTGCCGGTGATCGAGCACAGGCCGGTCTCGGACTGCACGAGCATGTCGTAGGCCTTGCGGTCGCGCATCGGTCCATCGGTTCCGTATCCCGACATGTTGACCACCACCAGTTCCGGGTGGTCGGCACGCAGGTCGTCGGCACCGAGTTCGAGACGCTCCACCGCGCCGGGTGCGAGATTCTGCAGGAAGACGTCGGCGCCGCGGATCAGCTTCTTCACCGCGTCGATGCCCTCGGGCGACTTGAGGTCCACGGCGAAGGATTCCTTGCCGCGGTTGAGCCACACGAAGTGGGCGGCCAGTCCCTGCACAGCGCTGTCGTAGGCGCGGGCGAAGTCGCCGTCTCCGACGCGTTCGACCTTGACGACCCGGGCACCGAGATCCGCGAGGTGGCGCGTCGCGAGGGGCGCGGCGACCGCCTGCTCGAGGCTCACCACGGTGGTGCCCTCCAACGGCAGGCCGGCAGAAACCTCCACCTCGCTCCGAGTGGTTCCGTCGCTCGTCACCCTGGTGTTCCTTTCGCGTTCGCGGTTCCCCATCCGGCGTCGCTGTATGTCTACCAGGCGAGGACTCCGCGACCGGATCGATGCTTCGGTGGGGTCGGACACGGCCGAGGTACGCCTTCGGTCGGTATCTCCCTGTGACCAGACGGATTGCTGTTACTGCGCTGTCAGGCCACCGTCCGCCGAGACGGTCGAACCCGTCATATACGAGGATTCGTCGGAAATGAGGAAACCGATGATCGTCGCCATCTCCTCGACCTCCGCGCGGCGCTTCAACGGTGTCTGTGCCAGAGCGGTACTCGTGACGCCACCTTCCTGGCGCGCTTTCCGAGCGAGCGGGGTGTCCACAACGCCCGGACACAATGCATTGGCCCGCACCCCGCGGTCGGCGTAACCGACTGCGATCGACCGCGTCAACCCGAGGACACCCGACTTCGACGCATCGTAGCTGCAGGTGTTGGTGTTCGCGGAGATGACGGAGGCAACGGATCCGATCGTCACCACAGACGACCGCGGAGCATTCAACATGTGCGGCAATGCAGCACGCACCGAGAGGAACGAGCCGGTGAGATTGACTCCCACGACCGCATGCCAGTCCTCCACGGTCATCTCGTGGACGAGCGCCGACTTCGCGATGCCGGCACATGTCACGACTCCGTCGAGGCCACCGAGCTGTGCCGCAGCGTCGTCGACGGCCGGTCCGACGGAATCGGGATCGGATACATCCGCGGCAACCCCGACCGCGACAGCTCCCGACCGGCGGAGTTCTCCGGCGAGGGCTTCGGCCGCAGCACCGTCCAGGTCGAGGATGGCGACCGCAGCACCTTCCTCGACGAGGCGGCGGACCGCTGCCGCACCGATACCGCCGGCACCACCGGTGACCAGAACCTTACGTCCCTCGTTGCGTGCACCCATACCTGTTTCCTTCCGGCTGATCAGCTGATACGGAGACCGCAGTCGACCGGAATCGAGATGCCCGTGACGTACCGGGCCTCCTCCGACGCCAGCCACAGCACTGCGTTGGTGATGTCCTCGGGTTCGACCCATGCCGTGTCCATGACGTTGCGGCCGCGGGCCCGCTCGCGCAGATCCTCGATGGTCGGGTTCTCCAGGTCCGGGCAGAAGACCCGCAGGGTCGATTCACTGAACAGCATGTCGGTCCCCACATTGCCGGGATGTACCGCGTTGACGCGGATACCCTGTCCGCCGTACTCCGCAGCGAGCGTCTGCATGAGACCGACAACACCGTGCTTGGATGCGTTGTAATGCCCCACATTACGTGAACCGTTGTACGTGACGACCGAACTCGTCAGCACGATGGACCCGCCGCCGGTGAGCAGCATCTGCGGAATGACCGCCTTGGTCGTCTTCCACACTCCGGTGAGGTTGACATCGATCATGTCCTGCCATTCGTCCTCCGTCAGTTCGACGGTGGGGCGACAGCCGCAGACACCCGCGTTCGCGCTGACGATGTCGATGCGGCCGAACTGCTCGACGCAGTCGGCGGCGGCAGCGTCCAGACCGGCCTGATCGCGGACGTCGACCTTGCGTGTGATGATGCGACGGCCGGTCTCCTCGACCAGCCGGGCGGTTTCGGCGAGATCTGCTTCGGTGGCCATGCCGTAGGTCAGCGACGCGATGTCCTCGCACGCGTCGGTGGCGTAGATGTCGGCGCCTTCCCGCGCGAGCCGTATTGCGTGCGAACGGCCTTGGCCACGTGCGGCACCGGTGATGAAGGCGACCTTTCCGGCCACCCGTCCTTGTGTGTCGGTCATCGGAGAGCTTCCTTCGTACGGTCGAAACTTGTCACGCCAGGCCCAATAGCCTCGCGGGGTTGTCGCACGTCATCACGCGCAGGTCGGTTTCCTCGATCCCCTCGTCCCACAGGGCGTTGACGTAGGAGTGCAGCCCTGCCGCGGGATGCGGGATCTTCGTGCTCCAGCCGTAGTCCGTGGACAGCACGACCCGGCCGGGGTCGAGTCGGCGCAGCGCCGAGATCACGTTCGAGAAGGTCGACGGCTCCCCCATGCACGTGTGCGCAGCGAATTCGATGCTCGCACCGAGGTCGGCGAGTTCGACGACCTCCTGCTCGGTCAGGCGCGGGCCGGTCGTGGCGTGCATGGCGTGCGTAACCAGCACGCGTCCGCGACTCGCGTAGGTGCGGGCCACGGCGAAGTGTTCGGCGGTGGAGATGTGACCGGTTGCCAGCACCGCGTCGTATTCGGAGATCAGGTCGAGAATCGTACGTACTTCCGGCACGAGTTCACCGTCTGCGTCGACGACGTGGATGCCCTCCTCCTTCTCCCCGAAGAAGGCCTTGACCTTGGCGGGAGCATCCTGTTGTGAAGACAGCGTGGGCAGCCACACCACCTTCGCTCCCGCACGCAGCGCACATTCGACGGCGTGCGGGTTCAATCCTCCCACCGGATGGTCGAGACAGATGCCGGCGATCGACTGCACTTCCGGCACAGCCGCGTTGGCGAGGTGCGCGGCCACGGTGGAGGGGAACTCGTGCGCCTTGAGCACCAGTCCACGCATTCCGTGTTGCGCGGCCTCCCGTGCAGCTTCGACGGGGTCGACGCTGTGGGGAGCCTTGGCGGCCATCTCCACGAGCGGTTCGGGCCCGAAGTGACAATGCATGTCGATGGCACCGTCGAGCGCGACAGGCGCTGTGCCCGAGTGGCGTTCGCTCATACGACTTCCTTCGGTCTCGGCTCGCGGATTCGGTCAGGACGGGCGGTACTGGAGGAAGATCTCCTCGTAGACCCGCTGGACGTACGGCTCGATGTCGAGCTTCTCGGGGCTGTACCAGTCGGCGAAGCCGTTGTAGTCGGTCTCGTTGGTGTATCCGAGTTCTTCGACGATGGCGCTCCACTTGTCCGCGCTCTCACGGATGGTGGTCACGAAGGCATCACCGTCGTCGATACCGGTGTTGCCGGCGATCGCATCGACGATTCGATTGTTGGCATCCTGCACCGACTTACGTGCGTCGTCGTCGAACGGCTTGATCGTGCCGCCGTACTGCTGGATCTCACGAACGGATTCGACGGTCACGGGCCAGATCTTGCCCTGGATGCTGCCGGTGACGAAGGCGTCGAGGCGATCCCACATCAGCTGCTGCGCGACGAGCGGCAGCGACTCCCACACGTCGAGGTTCATCACCATGTTGCCGGTCGGAACCGCAAGGCCCGCATCGGGATCGATGACCGTCTGTGGAGCAACCTCGATGATGCCACCGATCTGCGCTGCGGCAGGGCTGAGCATCGAGCAGTCGATGACGCCACGCTGGAGCGCTTCGTACGCCTCGGTGTATGCAACCGAGGTCGGGGTCGATCCCAGTGCCGACACCTGCTGGTTGCCTGCGGTGCTACCGACCGAGACGCTGCGGCCCGCGTAGTCGGGCAGCGACGTTCTGGGCTCGGAGCAGAACAGCGCGTTCATTCCGGCGTTGTAGGCGGGGAGCATGAGCTTGAGGCCCTTGTTCTCGAATTCCGAGACGATTTCCGGGGTCGAGAGGGCAACTTCTGCGGGCCACGCGTTGGACTGGAGCGCGCCGGTCACAACGCTCTGATCCGACAGGACGCTGGCGTCGAGCAGGGCGGACGTTGCCGGGAATTCCTGCGGCTCGTAGACCGCGAGAACCTGGCCGATATCGAGGCGACCGTCGACCACCGCATTGTCGATCTCGGTGGACTTCGCGATGGCGTCGGAATACGCGATGTCGAAGGTGATCTTGCCGCCGGACCATTCTTCGACGGCCTGGGTGTAGGCGTCGAGGAATGCTCCGCCGGTGGACCCCTTCGTGCTGGGCGACTGGGTGTTCAGGACGATGGGGTCCACGTCTTCGAATGCTGCCTGATACTGCTCCATGGTCGCGCCGTACTCGACGCCCTCGCCGCCGCCGTTGCCTCCGGCGCCGCCGGAGGACGATTCCGCGCAGCCGGCCAGCAGGAGCGCGCTCGCTGCTACGAGGACACCGGCGCGGGGGATCACGCGCGCCTTGGAGAATATTGTCACTGAGACTCCTTCATCGGGATGACCGCGAGAACGTGCCGCTGCCGATTGTCACCTCGGCCGGAGTGATTCACCTCACGGCTATATGCTAATCATGCGCCTGAATTATTGGCGTGTCAAGGCTCGGAGCCGACGACGAAAAGACCACCGCGCTGCGTTATCCCGCAGTGACTCCACCGTCTACGAGAATCGCCTGTCCGGTTACGTAGGACGCATCGGAAGACGCGAGGAATGCGACGACCGACGCGATCTCCTCGGGCTCCCCGTAGCGCCCCAGCGGAACGCTCAGCGGCTTCGACGGATTCCGCACCGTACCGGTCGTGGGAACGATCGCCGCCGTATTACTGCTCAGATTCGTACGCACCGCGCCCGGGCACACACTGTTGACCCGGATACCGTGCGGCGCATACTCCACCGCCAGGGTCTGGGTCAGCATCTTGACCCCGCCCTTGGACGCACGGTACGGAGCCAGACCGCCCTGAGTCGCGACGAACGACGAGGTCGACCCGCAGGTCACGATCGATCCACCACCGCGTCGCAGCAGGGACGGAAGAGCACTTCGAATGGTGAAGAACGTGCCCGAGAGATTGATGTCGAGCACGCCGTACCAATCCTCACGGGAGACCTCGTGGCTGTCGAGACGCGCACCGCTGACGCCGGCGGCCGTGAACACCACACCGATCTCACCGAGCTGCGACACCGCCTGCGCAACGATGTCGTCCATCGCCGCGTCGTCCCGTACGTCCGCGGCGAACGCGACGGCGCTACCACCGCTGTCGCGCACCGCCGCGGCCGTCGCCTCGGCCGCGTCCCCGTGCACGTCGATCACGGCGACCGCCGCACCCTCCTGAGCCAATCGCAGGACCGACGCCGCCCCGATCCCGGACCCTCCCCCGGTCACCAGAGCTACCTCACCGTCCAGGCGACGCATCGTTGTCGTCATCGTTCCGACTCCGTTCGAAATCTCAGATACCGACGACGTCGGCCAGCATCCTGTTGTGGTGCAACGCATTTCCGAAGAGCGGCTCTATCGCCTTCGCGCGGCGGAAGTACAGGTGCGGGTCGGCCTCCCACGTGAAGCCGATACCACCGTGCACCTGGATGTTCTGCGACGCGCACAGCGTGAGACATTCGGAGCCTTGCGCCTTGGCCATCAGAGCTGCTGCCCGCAGATCCGCGGAATCGTCGGCTGCGCACATCGACGCGTACATCACCGTCGCCTCGGCCGAATCGATCGCGATGGCCATGTCGGCGCACTTGTGCTTGATCGCCTGGAACGACCCGATCGGCCTGTTGAACTGCACGCGCTGTTTTGCGTACTCGACCGCCATGTCGAGGGTGGCCTGCGAAGCACCGACCGCCTCGTTGCCGAGAAGGATCCGAACGATGTCGACGACCCTCCCGATCCGGTCCCGATCAGCCCCGAGCGGCTGCGCAGCCACGTCCGAGAGCACGACGGTGGCGAGCGGCCGAGTCAGGTCCAGCGACTCGCGCACCTCGACCTCCACACCGGCCGCGGACGACTCGACCACGTACAGCCCGACGGCATCCCCATCGGGACCGAGCGCAGGCACCACGAGCAGGTCGGCGATGTGACCGAACGCCACGTAGTCGAGCCGGCCGGTGAGCCGCACGGCGCTACCGTCGCCCGATGCACGCACTGTCGCGGCATCGGCCTCGAGTTCCCGGTTACCGGGCAGGGCCAGAGCGCCGATGACGCTCCCGTTCGCCAGGCACGGAACGAGCCGCTCGCGCTGCTCGGCCGATCCGAGCCTGCAGATCGCCTCCATGGCTCCGATCACCGTGACGAACGGAACCGGCGTCAGTGCGCGCCCCAGTTCCTGTGCCACCAAGGCTGTTTCGAGGAAGCTGAAGCCGCCTCCGCCGAGGTCTTCGGAGATGTGGAGTCCGGGAACTCCCATGTCGCGGGTGAGCAACTGCCATGTCGCCTCGTCGTATCCGCGGACCGAAGCGATCTCCCGGACCCGGGTCATCGGTGCGCGTTCGGCCAGGAGCCGTCGCAACGACGCCCGGAATTCCTCTTGATCCTCGTCGAATTCGAAGTACACGTTGGTTCCGTTCTGCCGCCTGGCGGCGAGAGCTGAGGTCAGGCGCTCTTGCGACGCCCGATGTCCTGGAACGGCCCACTGTCGAGCCGTGGTTCCCGGGGAAGTCCCAGCAACTGTTCACCGATGATGTTGCGCTGGATCTGGGAGCTGCCGCCGTAGATCGTGGCTGCGCGCGCGTAGAGGGCGATGTCGTCCCAGCAACGCGATGAGTTCTCGGTGCCGGGTTGGGGGGTCACGAGAATGCCGTTGTTGCCCTGCCCCTCGGGGGTCAACGCCTCGAGTCCGAGGATCTCGAGTCCGATCTCGGTGTAACGCTGGAAGAATTCCGCCCAGTAGATCTTCGAGAACGAACCATCGGTGCCGGGCCGGCCCCCTTCGAGAAGTTTCGTCAGCGCCCGGTATCCCCGGAAGCGCATCGTCTGCACACGCTGCCAGCACCAGGCGAGTTCGCTGCGGATGTGCGGGTCGTCCGTCAATCCGCGCTCGCGCGCAAGTTCGATCAGGCGGTCCACCTCGCGACCGAAACGCACAGCGTCGGTCGTCGCCCGCACGCCCCGCTCGAATCCGAGAAGCGTGTTGGCCGTGTGCCATCCACCGTTCACCTCACCGAGGACGTTCTCGGCAGCGGTACGTGCATCGGTGAAGAACACCTCGTTGAAGGCGGTGTAACCGGCAGCATTGAGAATCGGGCGGACTTCGACGCCGGGCTGATCCATCGGAACGAGCAGGAACGACAGTCCCTTGTGCTTTGCGACGGTGGGGTCGGTACGGCAGATCGCGAAGATCCAGTTGGCGTTGCTGCCGGCGGATGTCCACGTCTTCTGGCCGTTGATGACCCACTCGTCACCGTCGAGCACGGCGCGCGTGCGCATGCCGGCGAGATCCGAGCCGGCTTCGGGTTCGGAGTACCCCTGGCACCAGACGATCTCCCCGGTCAGGGTGCGAGGGATGAAGTATGCCTTCTGTTCCTCGGTGCCCAGAACGGCCAGGGTGTTGCACAGCAGCTTGATACCGAGCGTGTCGTTCTCCGTGCCCTCAGGCACGCCGAGACGCATCAGTTCCTCGTTGAGCACGACCTGCTCGAGATCGGAGAGCCCACCACCACCGTATTCACGGGGCAGCGAGACTGCGAGGAGATCGTTGTCGTAGAGCACCTTTCGCCACGAGCGGAGAAACTCCTCCTGTTCGGCGTCGGGAAGCGATCCGATTCCCTTCCAATCGTCCGGGAGGTTCGACTCGAGGAGTGCCCGGAGGGATGTCCGATACTCCTCGGCTTCCTTCGGATAGGTGATGTCCATGATCAGTCTTCCTTCGCTGCGGCCGTGGGCAGCGCACACACGGACGCCATGAGTGCGTCGACCTCCTCGGGGCTGTACCCGAGTTCGGCCAGGATTCGGGCGGAGTGTTCACCGAGGGCGGGGCTACCGCCCTTGAAACGGCCGGGGGTGTCGGACAGGTGCATAACCATGCCGACCTCCCTGCACCAGCCGTACTCGGCGTGATGATGTTCGACGACGCGGCCCGATTCGAGAGCCCATTCCTCCCACAGCAGCTCCGGCATGATCGGGTAGTCGAGCGGGATTTCGGCAGGCACGTCGTTCTCGTCGAGCAGCTTGTAGGCGGCTGCACTGTCGAGCCCGGCGAATGCTTCCGACAGGATGTCGGTGAGCGCCTCCGCGTTGTCCTGGCGGTCGTGGTGGGTGCGGAATCTGGGGTCGGTGGCCAGCGCGGGCCGGTCGAGGGCCTCTGCCAGACGACGGAAGGCCGCGCCGCCGAACACGGCGATGGTGATCCAGCCGTCGGCGGTACGGTAGAGCCGGTAGAGGGGCGACCAGCCCGTCTGGTCGGTGTCGAGTTCGTGGGCAGGGACCGCCCGTCCGTCGAGGGTCGCGGAGTGTTCCCCGACCACGAACAGGCTCGAGTGCAGCTGGGGGCTCTCGACGTACTGCGCTTCGCCGGTGTTGAGATGGTGATGCAGCGCCAGCAGGACGGTCACGGCGCCGAGGAAGCCGTTGTAGAGGTCTTCGTTTCCGATGACGCGCCGGATCGGGGCATTGCCCTTGCCGGCGCCTTCGAAGTTGAGGCCGACCATGCCCGAGACGAGGGGCGCGAAGGACTTGAGTCCGGATTTCGGTCCGCTGGAACCGAATCCGGGCAGGTAGGCGTAGACGAGCTCGGGGTTGACCTGCTTGAGCTGCTCGTAGCCGAGGCCGATCTTCTCGGCTTTGCCCGGACGGTAGTTGTGCATCACGACATCGGCCTCGGCGACCAGCCGGTGCGCGATCTCCTGACCTTCGGGGGTCCGAAGGTCGAGGGCGATGTTGCGCTTGCCGCGGTTGGCGCCTTCGAAGAGGTCTCCGAGCGGACGCATCTGGTCGCCGATGAGCGGCTCGACCTTGATCACGTCTGCACCGAGGTCGGAGAGCAGCCGGGCACCGAATCCGGTGGCGAAGTACGAGCTGAAGTCGAGGATCTTCACACCCTGCAGGGGTGTCGACACGGCGGCGCCACGGTCGGGCTTCGGTGCCCACAGCGCGCTACGCGTGATCTCTCCGGCGCGGGCGGTGTGCTCACCAACCGTGGGAGCGGGCGTCGGCATTGCTGGTACGGACTTCTCGAAACGGATGACCGGGCCGATCTGGCGGATCGTTCCGTGGTCGGCGTCGGGCAGTTCGATGGCGATGCCGGCGTGACGGACCTGATCGTCCTCGAAGACGTCCTCGGGCCGGTTGAGGGGCAAGGCGGCGATGTCGGCGGCGTGCAGCAACTCGAGCCATTCGTCCCGCGTGCGTTGCTTGAAGGCTTCGGGCACCTGGTTGCGGGCGATGTCGAGTTCGACGTCGTCGAGCGGGATCGCCATCTCGGGTCCGTCGATCGTCCGGGTCTTGTCCCCGAAGCCGAGCAGGTCCATCATTCGCTTGTAAGCGCCGGGGCCTCCGGTGTGCGGGATCAGCCATTTGCCGTCGGCGCATTCGAACGGGTCGGTGATCAGCCGCTTGTTGCCGAATCCCTTCTGGGTGCCGCTGCGGGCCAGGTAGGAGATGTCCTTCTCGTTCCACCACCAGTTCATGGACGAGATGGCGAGCATGCCGTCGAGCAGGGACGTGTCGAGTTTCTGTCCGGTGCCGTTGAACTTGCGGGCACGCAGTGCAGACAGGATTCCGATTGTGGTGATGAAGGCGGTGCCGTACGAGACGGTGGGGTGACCCATGAAGATCGGGCCTTCACGGTGGCCGGTCTGTTCGGCCATCTGTCCGAGGCGGGCGTTGAGGAGCGCCTCGTATCCCGGTCGCGAGGCATGGGGGCCTGTGGTGCCGTATCCGGTCACCGACACGTAGACGAGTTCAGGGAATTCGGCGTGCAGCTCGTCGTAGCCGAGGCCGAGTGTCTCCACCCGGCCGGTTCCGAACGACTCGACGAACACGTCGGCGTGGGCGAGCAATCCACGAACGACGGCCCGGCCTTCTTCGGTGTGGACGTCGGCCTCGACGCTCCATTTGCCGCGGTCGGTGGTCTTGCGGACGTTGGACCGACCGTCGGGTCCTCCACCGGGGCGTTCGATCTTGACGACGCGCGCGCCGTAGTCCGCCAGCATCATCGTCGAGATGGCCGTGGGCATGCCCCAGCTCGCATCGATCACTACGAGTCCGTCGAGTGGACCAGCCATTGCACGCTCCTTCTGTCGCACGGTGCCGCGCCGTGCGCAGCTCTGTCTCGGTACGGCGGTTCGGCTCGGGCGAGCCGGTCACATGTCAGTCGGACGAAGGCAGCGGCTTCGCCGTGACGAGTTCCATGGGGGCACCGTGACAGGTGAACTGCCCCTCGCCCTTCTTCACGCAGATGATCTGGGTGTCGCAGGTGGTGCACGTGTAACGCTTGCCGACCTGGTTCATGTGGACTCCTGAAGTGATGGTGGGGTGGTGTGCCGGTCGGCCGTCATCCGCCGAAGGTGATCTCGAGGGGGACGCCGCAGCAGGTCAGGGCCGATCCCCCAGCTCGGGTGATGATGGCTTCCGATCCACAGGTGTTGCAGCGCAGCCGGTTTCCGGTTGCAGCTTCGGTGCCTTCGGTGACGTCGGAACTCATGTCCGCTCCTTCGAGGTGTGGCGAGCCCGGAACGTGAGCGATTGCCGCTCTTCGGGCTGAACGTTACATAGTTCACTATAATGATGTTCATAGATTAAGACAAGGGTTTTCCGCGTATCTATTTCTGGACCACGACCGCCTTCCCACGTACACGTCCCTCTGCCAGCGCAGACAGCGCAGCCGGAACCTCGGCCAGCTCGTAACTCTCCCCCACGCTCGGGCGCAACCCTCGCCGCACATGCTCCCGAAGGGAATCGTTCAGTCGGTGCAGTTCATCCGGACGTCCGCCGACCCACGCGCCGAATGCCACGCCCGCCACTGAGATGTTGCGCAGCAGCAGACGGTTCACCTTCACCGTCGGGATGCTCCCCGCTGCGAACCCGATCACCAGAAACCGGCCGCCGGGGGAGAGCACCCGAAGCGCCTCGTCGAACACCGGGCCGCCTACAGGGTCGACGACGACATCCACACCGACCCCGCCAGCACACTCGGCCACCCGATGTGTCCATCCCTCGCCGAGCGCCACCACGTGATCGGCGCCCAGAGTGTGCAGGTGCTGCTCCATGCCGGCGCGACGGACGACGGCGATCACGCGCGCACCCCCACTGCGAGCGATCTGGATGGCAGCGGCCCCGATTCCTCCGCCGGCACCGAGCACCACGACCGTCTCCCCCGCCCGCAGGACCGCGCGGGTGGACAGCGCGAACTCCGCCGTCAGGTAGTTCATGACCATGGCCGCCCCCTCGGCGAACGACAGCTCGGGCGGCAGCGGCAATACCCGTGACGGATCGATCGCCACCCGTTCCGCGAAGCCGCCCAGAGTGGTCACGGCCATCACCCGGTCCCCCACCGCACACGCCGCTCCACTCGGAGCCGCCAGGACGGTCCCGGCGACCTCCGCACCGGAGACGAACGGCAGTTCCGGGCGCAGCTGGTACTCACCTCGCGTCATCAGCAGGTCCGGGAACGACACCCCCGTCGCGGCCACATCGATCAGAACCTTCCCCGAATGGTCGGGCTCGGGAACCTCACGCAACTCCATACCCTCGGGCCCGTTCGTTTCGGACACCACGACAGCCTTCATCGACTCTCCTCTCGAATACGACAGCGGTCCCGAACCTGCAGAGAGGTTCGGGACCACCGGGGGAAGTGCTCACATTGCGCTGCGGCCACCGTCGACGGCGAAGATGCCACCCGTCGTCCAGTTCGATTCGTCACTGGCCAGATAGACCGCCATATTGGCGATGTCCTCAGGATTTCCAAGGCGTTTCAGCGGAAACCGCTGCGCCACTTCGCGGTTCTTCGCCTCGTGATCCTCGGGCGCGCCCTCGCGTTCGGTGCGGGACTGGTACACGAACGGGCCGGGGATCGTACCCGGGCAGATAGCGTTGACGCGGATGTTGTCCGGCCCGTACGCCACGGCCATCTGCTTGGTCATCGCCGTCACCCCACCCTTCGCGGCGGTGTACGGGAAGATGCCGTCGATACCGATCAGCGCCGCCATGCTGGCCTGGTTGATGATCGAACCGCCGCCCCGCTCGATCATGTGCGGCAGCACCGCGCGGGCGCACAACCACACGCTCTTCAGATTGACCGCGATGACGCGATCCCAGTGCTCTTCGGTAATCTCGGCGGCCGACCCGTTACCCGTGATACCGGCATTCGAGAACATCACGTCGACGTGCCCGAATTCCTCGATCGCCCGCGCCACCATCGCATCGCACTCGGACGCAGACGTGACGTCGACGCCGAGCGCGAGCGCCTGCCCTCCCTTCGCGGTGATCTCGTCGACGGAGTCGTGCGCAGCGATGCGATCCAGGTCGGCCACCAGCACCCGAGCACCTTCCTCCGCGAACCGGAGGGCACTGGCACGGCCGAGACCCGAACCGCCTCCCGTCACGATGGCCGTCTTCCCCGCGAGGCGTCCTGCTCCCGACATTTCCACTCCTGTTCTGTGCACCGGGCGCCGGGCGGCGCCGCGTCGAAACGTTCTTCTCATCCGAGGTTCAGGTAGCGCTCGACACCGGCATCGCGGTCCGGCACACCCCGGTTTCCATCTGGTCGATCGTGGCCTCGTCGTAGCCGAGTTCGGTGAGGATCTCCCGTGTGTGCTGTCCGAGGCTCGCGCTCGGTCCGCGAAACCGCACCGGGGTGTCCGACATCCGCACCGTGACGGCGACCTCGCGGCACCAGCCGTATTCCGGATGATGGTGCTCGACGACCCGGCCCGATTCCGCCGCCCACTCTTCCCAGAGGATCTCGGGCATGAGCGGATGCTCGGACGGAATCTCAACCGGCACACCCGCGTCGTCGAGTCTCCGGAACGCCTCCTGCG
This sequence comes from Rhodococcus sp. AB351, assembly GCF_049538275.1. NCBI lineage: Bacteria > Bacillati > Actinomycetota > Actinomycetes > Mycobacteriales > Nocardiaceae > Rhodococcus > Rhodococcus sp. AB351. Next base: position 478,041 of record NZ_JBMVFW010000001.1, on the reverse strand, counting down.
CGGACATCCGTGCGAAACGTTCCTCGAGCACGCCGGCGAGTTCGCCGGCGTGCGCGGTGCGGGCGGCCTCGGTCGCGAACCGCGGATCGACGGTGAGTTCGGGTGCATCGAGTGTGCAGGCGAGCGCGTCGAACTTCCGCTGCCCCTGCACGGCGATGATCACCCACCCGTCGCCGGCCGTCCGGTAGAAGCGGTACAGCGGCGACACACCCATCTGATCGGCGTCGAGCGTGTGTCCCCGGACGGGAGTGCCGTCGGCCGCCACGCCGAACTCACTGCGGACGAACAGACTCGAATGCAGCTGGGGGCTCTCGACGTACTGGCCTTCGCCAGTCGCCTCGCGGTGGGCCAAAGCGAGGAGAACGGCTGTCGCACCGAGGAATCCGTTGTAGAGGTCCTCATTGCCGAGAACTCGGCGGATCGGTTCGTTTCCTTCACCGGCACCGATGAACGGCAAACCGACCAGGGCCGATTGCAACGGCGCAAAGCTCTTGAGCGTCGACTTCGGCCCGGTCGAGCCGAAACCGGGCAGATACGCGTAGATCAGGTCGGGATTGATCTGCTTCAGCTGCTCGTAACCGAGGCCGATCTTCTCGGCCTTGCCCGGCCGGTAGTTGACCATGACGACGTCGGCCTCGGCGACCAGCCGACGCGCGACCTCCTGGCCTTCCGGGGTTCTCAGGTCGATGGAGATGTTGCGCTTGCCGCGCTGCGACGCTTCGTAGAGGTCTCCGAGCGGCCTCATCTGGTCGCCGACGAGGGGTTCGACCTTGATGACGTCGGCACCCTGATCGCACAGCAGACGCGCGCCGAATCCGGTCGCGAAGAAGGAGCTGAAATCGACGATGCGGATTCCGTTCAGCGCAGACCCGAGGACAGCTCCGGTTCCGGCTCCCGTCCAGCGGTCGTCCCGGCGGACCGAGGCCGCGGCCTCCCGGTGCTCACCGGGCTTCGGGGCGCGTGTCGGTGTGGCCGGCGGCGTCTTCTCGAAGCGGATGACGGGGCCGATCGCACGCACCGTTCCGTAGTCCTCGTCCTCGAGGTCGACGACCAGATCGGCGTGAGTGACCTGGGGATCGTCGAGGGTCTGCTCGGGCCGTAGAACGGGCAGGGCTGCGATGTCGGCCGCGTGCAGGAGATCGAGCCATTCCGCGCGGGGTTTCGTCGCGAACACCTCCGGCGCGCGGACCCGCGCGATCTCGTATTCCTCGTCGCTGAGCGGAACCGACATCTCCGGCCCGTCGATCGACGGGGTGATGTCGCCGAAGCCGAGGAGGTCCATGAGCCTCTTGTACGCGCCGGGGCCGCCGGTGTGGGGGACGATCCATTCGCCGTCGGCACAGCGGAACGGATCGGTGATCAGCCGGGTGCGACCGAAGCCCGCGTGTGGTCCGCTGCGCGCGAGATAGGAGATGTCCTTCTCGTTCCACCACCAGCTCATCGAGGAGATCGTCAGCATTCCGTCCAGCAGCGAGGTATCCACGTGCTGGCCCCGGCCGGTGCGCATGCGCGCCCGCAGTGCCGAGAGAATTCCGATGGTGGCCAGGAAGGCCGTGCCGTACGAGACGGTGGGGTGGCCCATGAAGATCGGACCGTCGCGGTGGCCGCGCTGTTCGGCGGTCTGGCCGAGGCGAGCGTTGAGAAGTGCCTCGTATCCGGGACGTTCGGCCAGCGGCCCGACATCGCCGTATCCGGTGACGGACGTGTAGATCAGTTCCGGGTAGCGGGCACCGACGATATCGAAGCCGATACCCATCGCGTCGGCGCGACCGGCACCGAAGGATTCGACGAACACGTCGGCGTTCCCGAGCAGAGCGAAAAGCGACTCGCGACCTTCATCGGTCGTGAGATCCAGTTCGACGCTCCACTTTCCGCGGTCGAGGAGCTTTCGAAGATCGGATTTGTCGCTCGAACCGGGACGCTCGACCTTGATGACGGTGGCTCCGTAATCGGACAGGAGCATCGTTGCGACGGCCGACGGCATCCCCCAACTCGCGTCGACGACCACCAAATCTTGGAGGGGACCACCCATGCCGGTCTTCCTTTCATGGAACGAATCGATCTCGATACACAGGCTTTGGAAAAAGACGCTGTAATTCGCTGTGATGCAATGCATTTCAAGATAGTTCCCGAATGGAACGATAGCCAGCCTTGCTAACGACTTTCCTCCGAGAACGCGCAAGGGCCCGCTGCATCGCATCACTTCCGACGCAGCGGGCCCGGGCGCCTGTCCGAACTCCTACCCTCCGCTGGCCCTGTCCGGCAGGAACGTCGAGATCTCCGGGAAGAAGATCAGGATCAGCACCACCACGATCGCCATCGGCAGGAACCATGCCGCAGCGACGAACACATCCTTGAGCGGAATGTTCTTACCCAGGTTCACCTGTGGGTCCTTGACGATCGAATGGACGATCATCGCGAGAATACCGACCGGGGGCGACAGAATCGCGAGTTCCCCCATGAACACCACGAAGGCACCGAACCACAGTAGCGAGATGTCCAGGCTTTCGAGCGTCGGAATCAGGATGGGGACGGTGAGCACCATCATCGGGAGCGGATCCATGAACGCCCCGAGCAACAGGTAGACCACCATCATCAGGAGCAGGAACTCGATACGTCCGAGATCCATCGACGTGATGAGATCCGCGAACCCGTTGCTGATTCCGGTCAGCGTCATCATCCGAGAGAGCGCTTCGACGCCGACGAGCAGCAGGAAGACAGCACCGACCGTCGATACAGTGCCGATGGAGCCGTCCAGAAGGGCGCGCCCGGCACCGCCGGTCTTACGCTTCCAGATCAACACGATGCCGACCGAACACAGCGCCGCGACCGCGCCCGCTTCCGTTGCGGTGAAGACACCCGAGAACATGCCGCCGATGATGACCAGCACCAGAACAGGAATCGGCCACACCGCTGCGAGACTCTTCAACCGCATACCCCACGAGACATCGGCGGCTGCGACGCGGCTTTCCTTAGGCCCTGCAAAGTCTTTGGCGAACACGGCGATCAGGATGATCGCGATCGAGAACATGATCGAGACCAGGATGCCCGGTCCGATGCCCGCGAGAAGGGCCTTGCCGACGGGAACCTCGGCGATGCCTGCGTACAGGACCAGGAGGATGCTCGGCGGAATCAGCTGCCCCGGCAGACCCGCGACCAGAACCGCACCGACGGCGAGGCGCCGATCGTAGCCTGCTTTGAGCATTTCGGGGATCCCGATACGCCCGAGCGCGTAGGTGGTACCGGTGGTCGATCCGCTGACCGCCGCAAGCCCGGAACCGGCAATGTTGGTACCGACGGCCAATCCCCCCGGAAGCCAGCCCAGCCACTGACGCGCAGCGGTGTAGAGCGTGTCGGTCATTCCGGAACGCCACAACAGCAGACCCATGAGCACGAACATCGGCACGACGCTGAGCGTCCAGCTCGCCACCTCGTCGTAAGGGAGCGTTGTCAGCGCACTGGTGACCGTCCGCTCACCGCGCATGGCGTACAGCCCCGCGAACGACGGGACGAGCATCGACAGCGCCACCGGCACCCGGAGGAAGAGCAGGGTCACCATCATGACGAGGGCCGCGCATCCGATCGCGACAGGCTTCAGCGGCATGAAGACCGCAGCCGTAGAACCCACGAGCATCAGCATCAAGACACCGAAGAGCGTCCAGGACCGAGTCGAGAACTTGTTGCTGGACCCCACCAGTGGTGGTTGAGGCGCGGAGTCGCGCGAGTCGACGGTCGTTGTGGTGGTCATCGGTTCTCCGAACTCGGCGCGGGTGAGGTAGTGGGGGGCAGACCCAACTCGTCGGCGACTTCCTCTTGAATACGGGCAACCTCGGCGTCGGCTTCCTTGACGGAGTCGACAGCGTCTTCTGCGCCGCGCAGTACTCGAATTCCGGCGAGAGCGAATTGAACTGTCAGAACACCGAAAGCGATCGGGACGAGGAAGTACACGGGCCACGCCACCACCGTGGAAACACCTGCAGTCTTGCCGATGTCACGCGCGTGAAGGGCTTCCTGCAGCCCGAACCATGCGAAGCCGAGGAACACCACGACACCGATCGCGTAACCGCCGGCGAGCACAGCGCGTCTGACGTTCTTGGGGAAGTACTGCGCCACAAGGTCAGCCACGATGTGCTCGCCCCTGCTCTGTGCGGCCATGAAGCCGAGCAGAGCGATGATCGGGACATAGATGTACTGGGTGATCTCGAGCGTGTTGGGGATAGGCGAGGAGGCGAACGCACGCGTGAGCGCGTTGGCGGTCACGTGGATCATCATGACGAACAGCACGACGATGGCAGGTATCTCGATGAGCAGCTGCAACGGGCTGGGCCGTTTCGAAGCGCTCGGGGATGCGCTCATGTCAACTCCGCTGGTGTGAGGGGAAGGTAGGCACGTGGGGGACGCCGATGTCAGGTGGTGAGCAGCTGGGCAAGCGCAGTGAGTACCGCACCGAGCCGGTCCGGGTCGACGTCCTCGATCCGGACCCCGGAATCGAGATTGCGATGCACCACTGCTCACCCCTCCGTCGTGATCTGCGTCACTTGGTTGAGTCATATCATTCGCCTGAATTGTCCCGGAGTCAAGAGTTCCTGCGAATGATTGACGTCTTCTCGACTTGACGTGCCGAGACCGGCGTCACACAATCACAATAGATGATCACCATTATCTGCAATAGATGTCAATCCCGAACGAGGTCCGATGACACCCCCCGACACTCCGCCGAAGCCCCTACCCCTCGCCGACGACACGACCGCCGCGTACTGGCAGGCCGCACGTAATAACCGTCTCGCGGTGCAATACTGCACTCCCTGCAGCCGTTACCTGCACCTTCCGGTGGAATCCTGCCCTACCTGCGGCACCGCCGAATTGACCTTCGAGGCGGTGTCGGGCCGCGGAACGCTGTACTCCTACACCGTCATGCACGACGCCCCTGCCCCTGGATTCGCCGACCGTCTCCCCTACGTCGTCGCCGTCGTCGAACTCGACGAACAGAGCGGCCTGCTCGTCACGACCAACCTCGTGGACACCGATCCGGTGGACGTGCACATCGGAATGTCCCTGGAGGCGACCTTCGAAGAGCTCGCTCCGGGCGACGTCGTACCCCAGTTCCGACCGAGGAAGGCGTAACCATGTGGGAATACCGTGACAAGGTCGCCATCGCCGGCGTCGGCTACACCGAACTCATCCGGCGCAACCCGCGCACCCTCCTGTCCTTGACCGTCGAAGCCACCGACGCCGCGCTCACCGACGCCGGACTCACCCGCGACGACGTCGACGGCCTCGCGACCACCCCCACCATGCCGGTCTACGGTGGAGAGAAGGGCACCCGCGACGGAATCGACGTCGTCACTCCCGGCCACCTGGCGGGCGCCCTGAAGATCCGTGACAACATCACGTGGCTCGGCAACACCATGCCCATGGTCACCCACGCGGCCATCGACGCGATCAACGCGCTCGTCGCCGGGGCATGCACCCACGTCGTGCTCTACCGCGCACTGCACATGCCGCAAGGCCGTTATTCGAACTTCGGCTCCGCGCGCGCGGCCGGAAAGGACCAGTTCTTCGCACCCTACGGATTCTCGATGCCGGCCGGCTGGGCCGCCACCGTCGCACAACGCTACCTCGACCTCGCCGGCGCAACACGAGAATCTTTGGCGCGCTTCGTCGTCGACAACCGCGAACGGGCGCACGCGAACCCGAACGCATACTTCCGCGGTAAGACACTGACCGTCGACGACTATCTGTCGTCGCGCATGATCGCCGACCCCATCACCATGCTGGACTGCGATCTACCGGTGGACGGCGCCGTGGCCGTCGTACTCACCCGCGCCGACCGGGCGCGCGACCTCCGCAACCCGCCCGCGCTGATCTCCGGGTACGCCACCAGCAACCACGTCGGCGCCACGGGCGTCCCGATGACGTTGGAGGACATCCTCGCCGGCGCCGAAACCACCGGCGACCGGCTGTGGAACGCCGCCGGGGTAGGCCGCGACGACATTGACATCGCGCAGCTCTACGACGGCTTCTCGATCTTCACCTACACCTGGCTCGAAGGCCTCGGCTTCTGCGGTCACGGCGAGGCCGCCGGTTTCATCGACGACGGCAACGCACGCCCTAGTGGCAAGCTCCCCCTCAACACCGGTGGTGGCTGTCTCGCCGAAGGCCGACTTCACGGCATGACCCAGCTGACCGAAGCGGCCTACCAGGTGACCGGTCGTGCCGGAGAGCGACAGATTCCGGACGCGAAGCGGTCCGTCGTCACCGTCTCCAACGGCCTGGCGGGGTCGACAGCCTTCGTGATCTCCGCCGACGGCTGAACGACCACGGGTGGGGCCGGAACACGTGGTTCCGGCCCCACCCGTGGAACGCACGTCAGTCTTCGAGACCCGCCAGCTGAGCAGCGAACTTGCGGCGCGCGAGGTCCTCCAGTCCTGGAAGGTGGTAGCTCGGGAACAGACCGTCGTGGGGTTCGGCGTCGCGCAACAGCTGACGGGCCAGACCCACCTTGTGAATTTCCGTTGCGCCGTCGGCCAGCCCCATGTGGTAGCTCTCGAACAGCCACTTGCCGAGGGGCAGCTCCTTGGACACACCGAGGGAGCCGTGCAGCTGCACCGCGCGGGAGGTGACGTCCAGCAACACCTTCGGCATCGCGGCCTTGACCGCGGCGATGTCCTTGATGACCTTGCGATAGTCCTTGTACCGATCGATACGCCACGCGGTCCGCAACACGAGCAGGCGGAACTGCTCGATCTGCAGCCACGAATCCGCGATCATCTCCTGGACCATCTGCTGGTCGCCGAGACGCTTGCCCCGCGTGGTGCGGGAGACCGCACGCTCGAGCATCATGTCCAGCGACGCCTGCACCAGGCCGACGGTGCGCATCGCGTGGTGGATACGGCCACCGCCCAGACGCGTCTGCGCCACCTCGAACCCCTGACCGACCTCTCCGAGGATGTGGTCCTTGGGGATTCGCACGTCCGTCCACCGGGTGTAGGCGTGGGTGCCGACCTCGTAGTCGTGACCCCACACGCCCGTGTTGCGGACGATCTCGAGGCCCGGTGTATCGGCCGGAACGATGAACTGCGACAGGCGACGATGAGGTGCGGCGTCCGGGTCGGTCACGGCCATGATGATGTAGAACGACGCGAACCGCGCGTTGCTGCCGAACCACTTCTCTCCGTTTATGACCCATTGGTCACCATCGAGAACTGCGCGGGTTTCGAACTCCACCGGGTTCGAGCCGCCCTGCGGTTCGGTCATCGCGTAGCACGAGACGATCTCGTTCTCGATGAGCGGCTTCAGGTAGCGTTCCTTGAGCTCGGGGGTGCCGTAGTGCGCAAGGATCTCGGTGTTGCCCGAATCCGGTGCCTGGGCACCGAAGACGATCGGTCCGGAGTGCGTGCGACCGACGATTTCGTTGAGCAGCGCCAGCTTCAACTGCCCGAATCCCTGACCACCGAGCTCGGGTCCGAGGTGGGTCGCCCACAGGCCCTTCTCGCGGACCTTGTCCTGCAATGGTGGAATCAGCTTCTGCCGCACGGGGTCCTGTAGATCCCAGGCATGGGTGATGACCTTGTCGACGGGTTCGACCTCGTCGGTCACGAACTCCTCGGCCCAGTCGAGCACCTTCTGATACTCGGGGTCGGTTTCGAATCCCCAGCTCATGTGGGTTCCTTTCTCGAAAATTGTTCGACGCGAGCGGTCAGCGCATCGCGGTGCGGCCGCCGTCGACCGGAATGATCGCGCCGGTGGTGAAGGTCGAACCGGGTCCCGCCAGGTAGAGCGCGGCACCGACGATCTCGTCAGGGTTGCCTGCTCGTTCGAGCGGAAGAGCTTTGAAACGTTCCGTGACGACGTCCATGTCCCAGGACTTGCTGATGTCGGTGAGGAACGGGCCTGCCATGATCGCGTTGACCCGCACCGCCGGGCCGTACTCCTGCGCGAAACCCTTGGTGATGACGTTCAAGCCGGCCTTCGCGGCGGCGTAGGGCAGGTCGCCTGGGGTAGGCCGCTCCGAGGCGATGGAACTGATGTTGACGATCGAACCGCCCCCGGCCTCGGCCATGCGCGGTGCCACGAGCGTCGTCAAACGGAACGCACCCTTGAGGTTGACGTCGAAGACCTTGTCGAACAACGCTTCCGTGACCGACTCGAGCGAGTCGTACAGCGGCGACATGCCTGCGTTGTTGATCAGGATGTCGATCCGACCGAATTCGGCGTAGACCCATTCGACGAGTGTCTCCTGGGCATCCCAGTCGCCGACGTGGCAGGCCACCGGCAGCGCCCTGCGCCCCGTGGTCTCGCGGACCTCGGCGGCGAGCTTCTCGCAACTGTCGATCTTGCGGCTGACGATGACGGTGTCGGCCCCCGCCGCGGCGAATGCGAGCACCATCTCGCGACCCAGCCCCCGGCTCCCGCCGGTGACGAGGGCGACCTTGCCTTCCAACGGAAGTGTGCGATCGGTCATCGTGTCCTCTCCTTCTCGGGCAGTCCGTTCCCGCCCGCTTCACGTGTGGCACCGGGATCGGTGGTGGCGACGAGCGGTACGACGGCCTTCCCGGTCGCCCGGCCGTCGAGCATCCCGAGGAAGGCGTCCCATGCGCCGTCGATCCCGCCCGGGAACTCGGTGTGTACGGGCCGGATCGCTCCGGATCGCAGCCATCCGGACATCTGTTCCTCGAAGGCGTCGCGCGCGTCGAGGTGGTCCCGGAGAAGGAAGCCTTCCATCCGGGCGCGTCTCCAGACGAGCTTGATGAGGTTGCGCGGTCCCGGTTGTGGTGTGGCCGAGTTGTAGATGCTGATCATGCCGCACAGCACGATGCGCGCATGATCGTCGATCACACGGATCGTGGCCTCGAGGTGTTCGCCGCCCACGTTGTCGTAGTAGACGTTCAACGCCGACGCGCCGACCTCTTCCATCGCCGTCCGCAGCAGGTCCTTCACCGGGCCGTCGTGGTAGTCGAAGGCGGCATCGGCACCGAGTGCGCGTACCGCGTCCGCCTTCTCGGGGCTGCCCACACTGGCGATCACGGTGGCACCGCGCAGTTTCGCGATCTGCACGACGACGGATCCGACGGCTCCGGCGGCCGAGGAGACGAACACGACGTCCCCGGTCTCGATCCGGGCGATGCGTTCGCATCCGATCCAGGCGGTCATCCCGGGTATCCCCATCGGACCGAGATGGTCGGCGGGACCGAGACCGTCGTCCCGGAGGATGCGGCACTGCTCGGCCGGCACCACGGCGTGGCTGCGCCATCCGTGTTCGTGCAGCACGAGGGCCCCCTCCGGCATCGCGGGATCGGTGGATTCGACGACCCGACCGACCGTGGGAGCGAGCATCGGTTCGTCGAGCGGGTACGGCTCGGCATAGGTGGCCTCACCACCGATCCTGCCGCGCATGTACGGCTCGACGGACATGATGAGGTTCTCCACCAGCACGGATCCGCGCGTGATCGGAGGCAGCGTGGCTTCGACCAGTTCGACGTCCTCCGCGCTCGGCCGACCTTTCGGACGAGAGCGAAGGACCCACTGGCGGGTGAGTTCGGACGACACGCGGGTCTCGATTCAGACCGGGCCGGCTGCGGTGATCTGCGTGATCAGATCCCGGCGAACCAGCTTTCCGGTGGGCGTCTTGGGCAGTTCGTCGACGAAGACCACGTCGTCGGGGGTACGCGAACCCCGCAGACGCTCACGGCACCAGGCCCGCACCTGCTCGGGTTGCGCGTGATCGTCGCCGACGGGAACGATCACGGCGCAGATCCGTTCTCCCCATTCGTCGTCCGGTACACCGACGACGGCGACCTCGCGCACGTCGTCGTGCCGGACGAGCACGTCCTCGATCTCGGCGGGTGCGATGTTCTCACCGCCGCGGATGATGGTGTCGTCGGCACGTCCTCCGATGTAGAGGAAACCGTCCTCGATGCGGGCGCGGTCACGGGTGGGGAACCAGCCGGCCTCGTCGAGCACCGACCCCTTCCCCATGTACTCGCCACTGACCTGCGCCCCCCGCACCCACAGCAGTCCGGTCTCGCCGTCGGCGAGGACGGTGATGTCGTCTTCCGCGCGGATCTGGGCCTCCATGCCGGGCACGATGCGTCCCACCGACGACAGCCGGTCCCTGATGGACTCGTCGGACAGCGCCTCGCGATGATCGTCGGGTCCGAGAACGGCGATGGTGGAACTGGTCTCGGTCAAGCCGTAGGCGTTGACGAACCCGGTCTCGGGGAAGGCGGCGAGTGCGCGCTCGAGCACGGGTTGCGAGATCCGTGCCCCACCGTAGGCGAGGGAAGCGAGGGTCGGGGTACGGGCGGGTTCACCGCCCAGGTGGTCGACGACGCGAGCGAGCATCGTGGGCACGACCATCGCGCTCGTGATGCCCTCGGTGCGCACGAGATCGAGCCAGCCCTGGGGCGTGAAGTCCGGCAGGTACACCATCCGGCGTCCCGCGTAGATGTTGCTCAGGACGGCACCCATGCCCGCGATGTGATACGGCGGGGTGCTGACCAGAGTCGCCTGTTCCTCACCGGCGGAACCGAATTCGACGGTGTTGAACAGATATGAGGTGAGGTGGTGGTGCCGGAGCAGCACTCCCTTGGGCGCGGAGGTCGTCCCCGAGGTGAACAACACCACCGCAGTTCCGTCGTCGGAGGACGGTTCGGGGCTGCCGGCGCCGGCGGCGCGGGCGGCTTCGAGGAACTCGTCGCCGGTGAGCACGACGTCGGCCGCTCCGCGCAGTGCGTCCCGGTAAGCGGGGTCGGCGACGATCAGCGGCCGATCGAGCTGTGCGACGAGGTCGTTCAACTGGCCTGCGGTGAGCCGGTAGTTCAGAGGCGCGATAGGGATGCCCGCCTTCGCCGCTGCGAACGTGAGCACAGGCAGGACGGGGCTGTTGACACCGACGAAGACCAGGTGGGCGGCGCCGTGTTTGCGAACGAACTCGGCACCTCCGGAGGTCAGTTCGTCGAGCTGCCGATAGGTCAGCCCCGATTCGAGGGGACCCACCGCCACTCGGTCCGGTACGACCGAGGTCGCCATGTCGAGAACCATTTCGATACCCATTGCACCACCTGGATGAGAGCGACCGGCTTGTCCACGACGCTGCTCTACCGGCGCGTGAACGGCCGCGCTTCGGAAGTTCGAGAGCTTCCCGCCGGTGCGCTGTCGAGCCGGCCGGGCGTCGTGAGGTGAACTCTAACAATCATGAGCCCTAATGTGAAGCTAATCATGACAATGGTTGGTATGGATGTGTAGAGTGCCCATCGAGTGTCCCCGGTCACTCGCCTGTACAACCCGTTCCTGGCCCGAGGTCCGGAACTCGACACGAAACACGAGGTGGCACCGATGAGCGACCGCGCCCACGTGGACGTCGCAGCCCTGATGTCCTGGCTGGACGACCGAGGTGTCGGCACCGGGCCGATCACCGACGTCGTAGGCCTCACCGGCGGAACCCAGAACATCCTGGTCCGCTTCACGCGGAACGGACACGACTACGTGTTCCGGCGGCCCCCGCTGCACAAACGCGCCAACAGCGACGAGACGATGCGGCGGGAGGCATGCATCCTCACCGCCCTCGCAGGCAGCACCGTGCCCCATCCCCGACTCGTCGCGTCCTGCGACGACACCGAAACGATGGGCTTCTGCTTCTTCGTCATGGAAGCGGTCTCCGGATTCACCGCGACCACCGAGGTTCCGGAACCACACGCATCGTCACCGCAGATGCAGCACGCCATGGGACTCGCCCTCGCCGACGCCGCGGCAGCCCTCGGGAGCATCGACCCCACCGTCCTCGGGCAACAACAGTTCGACCGCGCCGACGGATGGATCGAACGACAGGTGGGCCGTTGGCGTAAGCAACTGGACTCCTACCACGAACTCGACGGCTGGCCCGGTCCCGAACTCGACGGTGTCGACGAGATCGGCCGATGGCTCGACGAGCACCGGCCCGCCACCTGGAGCAAGGGAATCATCCACGGTGACTTCCACTTCGGCAACGTGATGTTCGAGCGCGAGTCACCTGCGGTCGCGGCGATCGTCGACTGGGAACTCGCCACCGTCGGCGACCCCCTCCTCGACCTCGGCCACCTGCTCGCGACCTGGCCCGACCCGAACGAGTCCCGCACGAAGGGACTCGCGCAGCAACTCGACGGACTGCCCTCCCGCGACGAACTCGTCGCCCGGTACGGACAAGCGAGCGGTCGCGACATGAGCAACTTCGACTGGTACCAGGTTCTCGCCTGCTACCGGCTCGCGATCATCCTCGAAGGCACCCACGCGCGCGCCTGTGCCGGAAAGACCGACGAAGCGCTCGGAGCGCGTTTCCACGCGGTCTCCCAGGCCCTGCTCGACCAAGCGCTGCGACTGGTCGCCACTACCTGCATTGCTCCGACCTCCCGTTCGTCTCACGTCGTCTGACATCTTCCGGAAGGAATCTTCGTGACCACCGACCCCCGTTCCGTCACCGAGTACAAGTACCTTCGTTACGAAACCCACGACGAAGGCACCATCGCCCGCATCGTGCTCGACCGCGTGAAGTACCGCAACGCCCAGAACCGGGGCCTGCTCGTCGAACTCACTGCGGCCTTCCTGCGAGCCGAGGCGGACGACGACGTGCGCGTGGTGATCCTGGCCGGCAACGGCCCGGTCTTCTCCTCCGGGCACGACCTCGGGAGCCCCGACTACCTGGCCGAGCGGAACCCCGGCCCCGACCAGCATTGGTCCTACGCGTGCACCGGCGGCACCAAGGACGCCGTCGAATCCCGCTTCCACCAGGAGTGGCACTACTTCTACGAGAACACCCGTCGCTGGCGCGATCTCCGGAAGATCACCATCGCCGAGGTGCACGGCAACGTCTTCTCCGCAGCGCTCATGCTCACCTGGGCGTGCGACCTCATCGTGGCCGCCGAAGGCACCCAGTTCGCAGACGTCGTCGCCACCCGGCTCGGCATGTGCGGCGTCGAATACTTCGGTCATCCCTGGGAATTCGGCCCCAGGAAGGCGAAAGAACTGCTTCTGACCGGAGACAGTCTCGACGCTGAGGACGCCCGCGCGCTCGGCATGGTGAGCAAGATCTTCCCGGCGGACGATCTCACGGAGAAGACCCTCGAGTTCGCGCGCCGCATCGCACGGGTACCGACGATGGCGGCGATGCTCGTCAAGGAATCGGTCAACCAGAGCCAGGACGCGATGGGTTTCAGCAACGCACTCGACGCGTGCTTCACGATCCACCAGCTCAACCATGCGCAGTGGACCCATCTCTCCGGTGGCAAGGCCGTGGTCGGCACGCCCGAGCTGGGACTACCCGACTGGAAGACCGCTCCCCCCATCACCAGGGCCGACCCCTACACCCCCTGATCCGGCGAGTACGGCGAACGGGCCCGGAAGCAACCTGCTTCCGGGCCCGTTTCGCTACGATCCGCGAGATCCGTCACGAAGGCCGATGTGCGACCATCACCTCGTCGAACAGCGCATCGACGAAGGCGGTCACGTCGAGTGCCTCGGGGCTGTACCACTCTGCGAAACCGCCGTAGTCGACGGTGTTCTCGTATCCGAGATCGGCCACGGTGGTGCGCCACGCCGCGGCACTCTCACGCACCCGCTCGACGAACTCCTCACCGCCCGGTGCGGTCGTCGCCAGGTTCGCGACGATCGACTCGTTCTTCGCCTTCAGTGCTTCGCGAGCATCGTCCGCGAAGGTCTGCGCGGAACCGCCGAACTGCGCGATCGTCGCGGATGCGTCCACTGTGCCGTCCCAGATCTTGTTCAGGCTTCCCTCGACGAACACGTCGAGCCGATCCCACAGCAGCTGTTGAGCGACCAGCGGAAGATCGTTCCAGACATCGGCGTTCATCGCGAGCGCGCCTGCGGTATTGGCGAATCCCGCCTCGGGATCGATCACGACGTGCGGGGCAACCTCCATGATCCCCGCAATCATGCCTGCGGTCAGCGTGGTCGCAGCACACGCAGCCACCCCGCGCTGCAGGCTCTCGTAGTACTCGGTGTATCCGATCGAGACCGGGTTTCCGCCGAGCGCGGTGACCTGGGTTCCGAGAGTCGCCGAACCGGACGCGATGGACTGACCTTTCAGCTCCCCGAGTTCGTTGCGGTCCTGGTTGCAGATCAACGCGATCGACCCCGAGTTGAACGACGGGAGCAGAAGTTTCAGTCCGTGATCGTCGTACTCGTCCATGATCTCCGGGGTCGAGAAGGCCACGTCGACCGGCCATGCATTGGACGACAGCGTTCCCACGATCACGCTGTTGTCCGACAGGACACTGGCGTTGTTCAGGGCGAAAGTGGCCGGATACTCCTGCGGTTCGTATGCCCCCATCACCTGCGCGAGATCGAGCCGGCCGTCGAGGACGGCGTCGTCGGCCTCGGTGGGTGAGGCAATGCCGTTCGAGTACACGATGTCGAACGTGATCTTGCCGCCGGACCATTCGGACACGGCGTTCGCGTAGTTCTCGATGTGCAGGCCACCCGATGCGTTCTTGGCGGCGGGCGATTGGGTGTGGATCACGATCGGCTCGACGTCCTCGAACGCGGACCGGTATTCCTCGATGCTCGCCCCGTACTCGACACCCGCACCGCCGCTCCGGTCACCGGTACCCGCAGAAGTGGATTCCGCGCACGCCGACAGGACCGTTGCACATATCGTGAGTCCGGCGACCGCACCCACGACGGATCGAGTTCTCATAGGGTTACACCTCGTTCTCTTCTCCGGCCGGCAGTCATGCCGACGCCGGGATCTTTCGGGACCCGGACGGCTCCCGCAGTCCCAGGTTCTCGAGTTCGGGCAGCACCCGCGACTCGAACAGTTCCAGGCAGCGCCAGCCGATCTCGGGAGGCATCCCGCCCATCAGCGGCTGGAACATCAGTTCCGTGTCGTTTCCGCGCTCCCGCGCATATTCGACGCACTGCTCCGGGGTGAGAACGACGAACTGCGGTTGCTTCTTCAGCTCCGCAATGTTCTCGACGAAGGTGTACCCGGTAGTACCCGTTCCGCGTTCCTTCGCCCACTGCGCATTCATGTTCGTCGTGTACATCAGGTGCGGTGCGAGCAGTTCCCAGTCGCGATCGGGATCGTCCGTCACGTGCAGGAACAAAGGCCCGGCCGGGGCGGGGCGCGGCGGGATCGGCAGCCCCAGGCGCGTGCGCTCCGCCTCGTACAACTCGTACAGCCGTTCCTTCTCGGAACCGGCCGGCATGTAGTTGTCGCCGAGGCTGGCCGCCCGCGCGGCGGAGGCGTCCGCCGACCCGCCGATGTAGATCGGCGGACGGTTCGGTCCCACGGGGGTGGGCCGCACCCGCACGGTCGTGCCGCGGAACTCGAACGGTTCCCCGGTCCATGCCTTGTCCAGCACCTCGACGATCTCTTCGAGGATCCGGACGCGCTTCTTCATCGGCACACCGAACATCTCGAATTCGTCCGGACGGTATCCGATACCCATCGTCATCTCGACCCGTCCACCTCCACCGATCAGGTCGAGTGTCGCAAGATCCTCCGCGAGTCGCAGCGGGTGGTGCAGCACGGCGACGAGCGCCGAGAAGTGCACGTGGATCCGCTCGGTGCGGCCGAGCATCGCGGCACCGAGAATCATCGGCGACGCGCAGTAGCCGTCCTCGGCGCCGTGATGCTCGGCGATGTAGGCGGTTTCGAAGCCGAGCGCGTCGGCCCATCCCACCTGTTCGACCGCTGCCCGGTAGAGCTCCACAGGCGCGGCACCGATCGACGGGGCGCGCATGTCGTAACGCAGTGAAAGTCTCATCGTCGTACACCTTCTCGTGAGTTCTGGCCCGGTGCGATCGTGAACGTCGGGAGGACGTGGGTGTCGAAGACGGTCGGCGAGAGGATCACACGATCACCGATCGACGGGGCAGCGGCTCCGTCACCGACGAGGTTCGTGACCAGACGCACACCCGGCGCATCGTCGAACTCGACGAGCACCACGATGTAGGGCGGATCGGACCCCTTCGGCAGGAATGCGCGCTCGACCCGCGTGAAGGAGAAGATCA
The DNA here is from genome assembly GCF_049538275.1 of Rhodococcus sp. AB351. Classification (NCBI taxonomy): domain Bacteria; kingdom Bacillati; phylum Actinomycetota; class Actinomycetes; order Mycobacteriales; family Nocardiaceae; genus Rhodococcus; species Rhodococcus sp. AB351. The sequence continues at coordinate 462,033 of NZ_JBMVFW010000001.1, read as the reverse complement.
CGCCCTCTGCTCGCACCGGTTGCCATACGAAGTCCTCGTCGTGACCGCACCGGCAACCGGGACCCGGGTACCAGTGCCACCGCCCGCACTCGCGGCAACGCGGGAAGACGAGTTCGTCTCGCCCCAGAGCGGACCAGAACGGCTGCAGCTGCGGAACATCTTGCGGAGGAGGGAAGTTGGGCACACCCACCATGTCCACTGTTTCGGTCACGTGATCACCGGTCCTCGGTCAGGATCAACGTCGTGTGTTCGCCACCTGCGAGGGCCGCGACCACCGCCGTCGACGCGTTCTGGACCTGCGCTGCCCCGCGTTCGCGGCGAAGCTGACGAACGCCCTCGACGACGTGCACGATCCCGGGTACGTACGCGTAGGCGAGGTGCCCGCCGTGAGTGTTGACCGGCAGGGAACCGCCGGGGCGGGTATGCCCGTCCCGGTGGAAGGACAATGCCTCGCCGCGGCCGCACAACCCGAGGTCCTCCACCTGGATCGCCTGGGAGATCGAGAAACAGTCGTAGATCTCCGCGACGTCGACGTCCGCCGGGGTCAGTCCCGCCTCGGCGAAGGCACGTGGTCCCGACACCGCGGATCCGAACGAGCACATGTCCTCGGCCTGCGTGAAGTAGGACGTCATGGACGGCCCGACCGCGACGGTCGACGAGCCCGCCACGACCACCGGTATCCGGGCGAGATCCCGCGCGCGTTCCACGGTGGTGACCACGACGGCGCCCGCCCCGTCGGAGATCAGGCAGCAATCGGCCGCGCGCAGCGGCGACGCGATCATCGGTGAGGACAGGTAGTCCGCCTCGGTAAGAGGCTTCGGACGCTGCGCACCGGGTGTCATCGTCGCCCACATCCGGTTGGAGACGGCGATCGAGCCGAGTTCGTCGGTGTCGAGCCCGTACGTATGGCAGTAGCGCTGGGCCCAGGCCGCGAAGTAGACCGGTTGCCCGTACCAGCCGAACGGCATCTCCAGGCTCGCCTTGACCGGATCCTGGGCGTGGAAGCCGTACGGCCCTCCGGGTTTCGACCCGGCATAGCCGTAATACACCAGCACGGTGGACGCTCGGCCGGACTCGACGGCCGCGCGTGCGGTCTCGACGGCCGCGAGGGGTCCGGCACCGGCCGGGATGCCCGGGGACGCCGTGTACGTGCGGTCGATACCCAGGGCGACGGACACCTCGTCCGGGCCCGGATAGGCGCCCGCGGCAACCACGCCGTCGATCTCGGATGCAGTGAGCCCGGCGTCGTCGAGTGCGGCGCGGCACGCGTCGAGCACGAGACGGGCGAGCGGACGGTCCACTGACCGACCGAACTGCGATTCGCCGATACCTGTTATCGCCGCGGCGGTGAGCGCGGTCGTCATGACCGCAGTCCACGCCACGCCGTGGTACCACCGTCCACGGGCACGACGATGCCGGTCAGGAACGACGAATCATCCGACGCCAGGAAGGCGGCGACCTTCGCGATCTCGTCGCCCGTGCCGAACCGCGGAATGAGGTGCGCGCCGACCATCGCGCGCTGCCGTGCCTGTCGCATCTCGTCGTCCTCGGCGGCGTCGAGGTAGGCGCGGCTCATCGGGGTCTCGATCGATCCCGGTGCGAAGGCGTTGACCCGCACCTCCGGCGACAGCGCGATCGCCGAGGTCCGTGTGAGCTGGATGACCGCGGCCTTGCTCGACGGGTAGGCAGTGCTGACGTAGCCGACCATGCCGGCGACGGACGCGGCGTTGATCACCGATGGGCCGCGTGTCGAGGCCCGCAGGTGCGGTGCTGCCACCTTCGTGGCCAGCCAGACCGATTTCACGTTGATCGCATAAACCTTGTCCCACACGTCCTCCGGCAGTTCCTCGAACGAGGTGTTGTCCGTGAAGGCGTTCTCCATGACGCCGGCGTTGTTCACCAGCGTGTCGAGTCCGCCTGCTGCCGCCACCGCCGTCTCGATCATTCCACCGACGGCGGCGCCGTCCGACAGGTCGACCGGGATGGCACGCGAAGCGACACCCATCGCCTCGATCTCGGCGGCCACCTCCGCCGCACCGTCGGCGTTGACGTCCGCCACACCGACGAATTCCGCGCCACGGCGCGCGAACTCGAGGGCGATGTCGCGCCCCATTCCCTGTGCGGAACCGGTGACCAGCGTCCTCTTACCCGTCAACATCAGATGTACTCCTCGTTCGTTCGTTCGTTCGATCGTGTCGATGCGTGCGATCACGCACGTGTGGGTGTGCTTCCTGCGCGTCCGGCTTCGAGAAGAGTTGTCGGTTCCTCGTAGCGCCCGCTGGTGTAGGGGGAACGTCCGTGGATCCCGGTCATGCCCGCGTCGACGGGGAAGGTGGCTCCGGTGACGAATGCGGCGTCGTCGCTCGCCAGGAAGAGCACGCCTGCCGCGACGTCCTCCGGGGAGATCACCCGCCCCATCGGCGCGGACTCGCCGAGCGCGGCAGCCGCGCCGGTGAGATCGTTCGCACTGCCACCGACCACGGCGGCCGTCATGGGTGAGATCACGGCCCCGGGGATCACGGTGTTGACCCGGATCCCGAAGGGTCGCAGTTCGGCCGCCACCGAGTTCGACAGCCCCACCACCGCCGCCTTGGCGGCGCTGTATACGTGGGGTCCCACGCCACCGAGGACACCCGCGGGGCTGGAAGTGGAGATGACGACTCCGGATCTCTGGGGCTTCATCACGCGGGCGGCGTGTTTGAATCCGCACAGGACGCCGCGCAGGTTCACCGCGAGGGTGAGGTCCGCTTCGCCCATCGGGGTCCGGTCGATGGGGCCGAGAGTGCCCATCACACCGGCGTTGTTGAACATCACGTCGAGTCGGCCGAATGCCTCGACGGCGAGATCGATCGCACCGGCGACATCCGCCTCGACCGTTACGTCCGTGCGGGCGAAACGTGCACGCTCACCGAGTTCGGCGACGAGCGCGTCACCCGGAGTCCGCTGTATGTCGGCGACGACGACCGAGGCGCCCTCCGCGTGCAACTGCCGCACCACCGCTTCGCCTATACCGCTGGCTCCGCCGGTGACGACAGCGACTTTCCCTTCGAACCGATCCACGACGCACCTTCCCCGAATCCCGATCGAAAATAATTACGCTGCAATCTCTTTCGACAATCTCGTTCGATGCCGCCGACATCACCTATAGTCGCCCTACCCCCGAAACCTGATCGGAAAGGCTCGCAATGGAGACCGAATTACACTCTCTCATATATGATCTCGCTACACGTGTGGCGACCTTGGAGGCAGAGCGGGAAGCGTCCGGCCTGATGCACCGATACGCAGCGCTGCTCGATGCACCCGTACCGGAATCACTTGCTTCCCTGTTTGCTTCGGGCGGTGAACTGAGAACGAGCCGCGGGACGTACCGCGGTCGCGACGAGATCACCGGCTTCTTCCGGAACGCCCGCTCGATCGACCCGTCCGAGAAACGGCATTTCATCTGTCAGCCGCGTGTCACCACCGGCGAGTCCGGCCTGGTCGTCCTCGAGTGCTATTTCGGGTACACCTCGAGAACGGACCGGAGTTCGGGCATCGGCTGGGGCACCTACGCAGCCGAGATCCGGGCGACGAACGCCGATGCCCTGTTCGAGTCGCTCACCATCGACCTGCACATGGGAACCGATCTCGAACAGGGATGGCCTATCTGACCTAGCGCGCGAAGTGGATCGCCTGCTCCGGGCAGGCGCCCACCGCCGCCTCGGCCTGACCGATCAGTTCACCGTCGACCTCGAACTCCTGACCGGCCTGGGCTACGAAACCCTCCTCGTCGTCGGACAACAGATCGGGTGCCACCGAGTAACAACGGCCGTGCCCCATGCACTTGTCCCTGGTGATCGACATCGTCATCTCAGACATCCCATTCCAACTCGAGTTCTTTCAGGGTCAACTGGGAACCGCGCTCGACGAGAGTCGCGCCCTCCTTGATCCGGTAGTCCGGAATCAGCTTGTGCCATTCCTCGAGGACGACGGCCAGTTCGAGCCGGGCCAGGTGCATTCCCAGGCATCGGTGCGGACCGGCACCGAAGGCCAGATGCTGGTTCAGCCCGGGGCGTCCCAGCACGAACTTGTCCGGCTCGTCGTACTTACGCGGATCCCTGTTGGCCGAACCGATTCCGAGCCAGACGACGTCCTTTGCGGCCATCTCGAGCCCTTCGAACTCGCAGCTCTCCTGCACCTCCCGGCCGGCCTGGATCACCAGCGGGTACATCCGGATGAACTCCTCGACCGCGTCGCGGGTGAATTCCGGTTCCTCGACGAGCAGGCGGCGGTCCTCGTCGTGCTGGGCGAGGTGGGTGAAGATGTATCCGAGCGCCGAGCGCGTGGTGTCGAGTCCGGCGAGCATGATCGACAGACAGGTGGTCAGAATCGTGTCGTGCGAGAGCGGTTCGCCGTCGAGTTCGGCCTGCACGAGCCGAGTCACCATGTCCTCGGCCGGATCCAGGGGGTTGGCGCGTCTTTCCTCGATGGCGCGGGTGAAGTAGTCGAGGATCTTCTTCTTGGGTGCCTCCGCGCCCTCCAGGTCGCCCTGGAGCATGCAGTTGAACATCTCCTCGGTCCACGGCAGGAAGAAGTCACCGTCCTCGACCGGGAGTCCCATCAGGACCAGAAACAGGTCGGTGGGGTAGCGGATGGCGAATTCCGCGACGAAGTTGCAGCGTCCCTTGGGACGGAGTTCTTCGAGCAACTCGACGCACCGCGAGTGTGCCAGCTCTTCCATCCGTCGCACGGCGGCGGGCGCGAAGAACGGGTTGATGATGCGGCGGAACTTCTGGTGCTCTTCACCGTTGAGGTCCTGCGGGAGCAGCCGGATCGTGCTTCCGGGGAACAGTGCGGTCCGCACGGCGGTGGTCCAGTTCGTGTGGTTCTGAAAGCCGGCGAGGACGTCGTCGTACCGGGTGAGCATCCAGAATCCGCGCTCGGTGGTGTCGTTGAAATGGAACCTGGCAGCTTCCCTTTCGTCGTCGAGCAGGGTGTAGTGGCCGTAGATCTCCGATTCCTGCGTGTAATCGGTGTGGCTGACAGGGCAGCCCTCGGCGTGCGTCATCTGTCGAACTCCTGTCGGGTCAGGACGGGCGGTGGGGAAGGAAGATCTCCTCGTAGACCTTCGCGCTGTAATCTGCGAGATCGATCGCCCCGGGCTCGTAGGTCCGAGCGAACTCTTCGTAGGTGGTGCGTTCGTAGCCGAGCTCGTCGACTGTGGCGGCCCAGTCGGCCGTGGAGGATTCGATCCGGCCGACGAACGCGTCTCCGTCCTCGAAGGCTCCGTTGCTGCGCTGGGCGTCGAGCAGTCGCCGGTTCTCGGTGCGGAGGGCTTCACGCGCGTCCTCCTCGTACGGGAAGACGTTGCCTCCGGACTCGAGGAGCGCGTTCATCCCGTCGACGGTGTTGGGCAGGATCTTGTCCTCGATGTTGGATTCGAGGTAGACGGTGAGGCTGTCCCACATCAGTTGCTGCGCAACAAGGGGAAGCGAATCCCATGCCTGCTCGCTCATTGCGATTCCACCCCAGCCGACCGCAAGACCCACTTCCGGGTCGATCACGGCATATGGGGTCTGACCGAGGAAGCCACCGAGCATCCCGACGGTGAACGAGGTGACCGAGCAATCGGCGATGCCGCGTTCGAGGGCTTCGAACAGCTCGGTGTAGGCGATCGAGACCGGCGTGGCGCCGAGTGCGGCGACCTCGGCGTTGATGGACAGTCCGGACGCGGTCACCTGGGCGCCCCGCGTGGCGGCGAGATCTCGTCGCTCGGTAGCACAGAAGAGACCGTTTGCACCGGAGTTGTACATGGGCAGAAGAAGCTTCATGCCTTTGTCGGAGTACTCCGACAGCAACTCGGGTGTGTCGAATGCGACCTGGTTCGCCCAGGCATTGGATTGGAGCGCACCCTGCAGGGGAGTCTGCAGGGAAGCGAAGCTCGAGTCGATCAGGGCGGTGGTCGCCGGGTACTCCGACGGTTCGTATTGCGGAATGATGTGGGCGAGATCGAGACGTCCGTCCATGAGAGCGTTGTCGATCTCTGCCGGCGGCGCAACGGCATTCGAGTACGCGACGTCGAAGGTGATCTTGCCGCCCGACCATTCGGTGATCGTGTCGAGGTACTTCTCGACGGGCACTCCGGTCGCCGATCCCTTGGGAGCGGGTGACTGGGTGAACAAGCGGATCGGCTCGACATCCTCGAAGGCTGCGATGTAGTCCTCTTCGGTGGCGCCGTAGTCCACCCCGTCACTGCTTCCCGTGCCGGTTCCGGAAGCGCCCGAGTCGGCGCATCCTGCAACGAGGGTCGCAACGAGGGTGAGTGCCGCAGTCGTACCGCCGAGAGACTTCAATCGGGTCGTGCGTGAAATGGCCATGCACCGCTCTCCATTCGTGGGGCTGATGACAACTGCCCAGTGTTCGTGATGCAGATCACCAATATGATGCGCATCATTGGATCCATTGTCAACAGCGGGTCGAAGACCTGCAGAATCGCCCGGATTTCGAAACAGCGAAACAATAACGGCGGGGCAACCTTTCGGTTGCCCCGCCGTCCACGCAGGAGTCGTATCCGGCGATGTCAGCCCTGATTGCCCCATGCGATCGGTGTTTCGAGAGCCTCAGGATAGTGCTTCTGCTCATATCGCCAGATGCCCGCAATATGCTCTTCCATCGCGGTCAGCGCAGCTTCGGGATCACGGTCGGCGACCGCGTTGTAGATCTTCTCGTGGATATCGAGAGTCGCCTTTCGATGACGCTCGGAGTACTCCATTCCCATCGCTGTTCCATCGAGCATGTCGAGCAGCGCGTGGATGAGATAACCGAACAACGCGTTACCCGACCCCTTTGCCACGGTGTCGTGGAAGACCCGGCTCATCTCGAGGAAGATCTCGGAGTCGTCGAGATTCTCCCGCATGTGGTCCACCGAGTACTTCAGCGTGGCCAACTGCTCGTCGTTGATCCGTTCCGCAGCCAGCCGCGCCATCATCGGTTCGAGCGCGGTCCGCGCCTCGACGATCGTGCGAAAGGGCGCGTTCTCGAACTGCAACAACAGCGTGATCGACGTCGCCAGCCCCTCACTGTCGGGCTGCTGAACGATCGGCCCGCCGCCCGGACCCGGCTTGAGGGCGATCACGCCCTGAAGTTCCAGGAACCGTAGCGATTCACGGAGCGTCCCCCGCCCCACGTCGTACTCGTCGAGCATGACGCGTTCAGGAGGCAGGCGATCGCCCACCTTGTTCCCTCTGCGATCGATGTCCTGGACGATCCGCTGTGCCACCAACATCGCCGTCTTCTGCGGTCGCAGCCCCACCCGGCCCATAGAACACCTCCACCCGTCGGACTCCCCGGGTCCCCGGGCTTCATCATCCCCGATAATCTATGACAATCTTTACACCAACAAACCCGGGTTCCCAAGGATTTGCTTCCCCGAGACCTTCCGCCCCTCACCCCGAGCTCCGTCGGAGCCCGACCGGGACCGTCGGAGACGGCCGATCACGGTCGCGGTCCGAAGGAGGGCAATGCCTCCTCCGACAAGCGGAGAACTTCCGTCAGCGCAGCACTGGCGTCGTCCGATCGCCACACCAGGCGCACGTCGATCGGCCGGCAGCCGTCGAGCGGAACGAAGACGACGTCGTCGTTGACCACGTGTTCGGCCACCGACGAGACGGTCAGCGTGCAGCCGACCTCGGCGGAGACGAGAGCGACCAGCGACAGCGAATCCGGCGCGCTCTGCACGATCCTCGGCGAGAAGCCGGACTCGTCCGCCGTCCGGAGCAGCAGTTCACGAAGCATCGAACCGCGATCCGCCGGGAACATCACCCACGACTCCCCCGCCAGCTCCTCCATCCGAACGGTCCGCTTCTCGGCCAGTCGGTGACGGCGCGACAGCCCTACCACCAAGTCTTCGCGAGCAACCACCCGGGACGCTATCCCGGGAGGCGAGAAGAGCAACCGAACGAGACCGATATCCAGCGTTCGTTCGAGTAGGCCGTCGACCACGTCACCGGCATAGGCCGAACTGATGAGGACGAATTCGATCCCGGGGTGAGTCCGCCGGACGAGTTGGGCCCATCGTCCGACCAGATGATGCGACGACGATGCCGCGAAACCGATCCGCACTCTCCCCGTTCGGCCGCGACCTGCCGCCGTGACGGCCATCTCGGCCATCCGCACCGCCTCGAGGATCGCGCGAGCAGGCTCGACAAGGGCGCGTCCGGCTTCGGTCAAACGCACCCGCCGAGTGCTCCGTTCGAACAGCTCCGCCCCCAGATTCTTCTCCAGCCGGCGAATCGTGCGACTGAGGGAGGGCTGGGTGAGGTGCAGCCGCTGCGCCGCCCGGCCGAAGTGCAATTCCTCGGCGCAGACGAGGAAGGCGCTGATCTGAGGGAGGTCCACGGCTCCCGATTATTTCAGAATCCGCAATAATCCGATCACAATTTTGCACTGGACGCTCTTCGACGCCCGTGACAGAGTCGAAACACACTCACGTCGTCGGGAGATTTTCGTATGCCAGCAGACAAGATCATCACCATGCGCGAGGCCGTCGCGACCTACATCGAAGACGGGATGACCGTTGCGCTCGAAGGCTTTTCGCACCTGATCCCCTTCGCTGCCGCGCACGAGATCATTCGTCAGGGCAGGCGCGACCTGACCTTGTGCCGGATGACCCCCGACATCGTGTCCGACCAGCTCATCGCCGCCGACTGCGTGTCGAAGCTCGTCGCGTCGTTCTTCGCCAGCGGTTCCGCAGGAGGACTCTACGAGATCCGCCGGCGCATCGAGAACCACGACCCCGTCGCACTCGAGGTCGAGGAGTACAGCCACTACGGCATGGTCTGCCGCTACCAGGCCGGCGCGGCCGGGCTGCCCTTCTTCCCGCTGCGCTCGTACGCCGGCAGTGACCTGCCGAAGATCAACCCGAACATCCGCCTCGTCGACGATCCCTTCGGCGGCGGCAGCGTCTACGTCGTGCCTCCGCTGAACCCCGACGTGACGATCATCCACGCCCAGCGCGCCGACCGCTCGGGCAACGTCCAGATCTGGGGCATCGCCGGCGTCCAGCAGGAAGCGGTCTACGCCGCGAAGAAGGCCATCGTGGTGGTCGAGGAGATCGTCGACGACGACGTGATCCGCTCCGACCCCAGCCGCACCCTCGTCCCCTCGCACGCGGTGGACGCGGTGGTGCTGTGCCCGCGCGGAGCGCACCCCTCCTACGCGCAGGGCTACTACGACCGTGACTGCGCGTTCTACCGCCGCTGGACCGCGATCAGCAAGGACCCCCAGCAACTGCGCACCTGGCTGAAGGAATGGGTCCTCACCACCAGCGACCACGCCGAATACCTCGAGAAACTGGGCGAGGACTACTGGGCCGACCTCGAGGTCGCCCCGCGCCCCTCCGGGACCGTCGACTACGGGAGCCGAAAGTGACCACCGCCGAAACCTTCTCCACCACCGAACTGATCGTGTCCGTCGCCGCGCGGGAACTGGCCGGCAAGGCCCGGGTCTTCGCCGGGGTCGGTCTGCCCACCCTCGCCGTCGACCTCGCCGCCCGCACCTCGAACCCCGACGTCGAGTTGATCTACGAATCCGGCGTCTGCGGTGCGCATCCCGAGGCGATGGCCGAGGGCATCGCCGATTCCGTCGTGGTCTCCGGCGCCGAATCCGTCGTGTCCATGGCGTCGCTGTTCGGGTACGTGCTGCAGGGCGGCAACGTCGACGTCGGCTTCCTCGGTGCGGCGCAGATCGATCGCTACGGCAGCCTCAACACCAGCATCATCGGTGATTGGGACAAGCCCACCGTGCGCCTGCCCGGCGGCGGCGGAGCCGTCGAGATCATGCCCAACGCCGGCGAGGTGTTCGTGATCATGCGGCGCCACGATCCGAGCGCCTTCCCCGCCGAACTGGACTTCTGCACGACCCCGAGTCCGGTGCGCGCCCGCGAGGCGGGCGTGGGCATCATGCCGCGCGGGCGCGGGGTGACGAAGGTGTTCACCAGCCTCGGCGTGCTGTCTCGGCACGATCCCTTCGACGAACTCGAGCTGACCAGCATCCACCGCGGTGTCACCGTCGACCAGGTCCGCGCCGCGACCGGCTGGGATCTGAAGGTCTCCGACGAGCTGACACTGACCGAGGATCCCACCGCCGAGGAGATCGACCTGCTGCGCAACGAGATCGACAAGGTCCGCCTGTATCTGCGGTGATCGCCCGGACGAGCCCGCCGAAGGCCGTCGATGTCACCGACGCGGCGGCTGGCAGGATGTCCGCAGCGGACGACGCACCGGATCCTGCTCTCGGCGGTCCCTGTGCGCGTCCGTGTGATGCTCGGCGGACGGACCGCCGTGATGCGGGAAGGCGGCACGTGATGCACGCGAGCGCGATCCACGACCTCGTGGACGGCACGGTCGTCGCGACCGTGATGCCCTTGACCGCGGCTGATTCCGGCGCGGGTCGAGACGTCCCCGTCCTGATGCCGTTGTCCGGCCTCGCACACGGCACCGCAGAGAGTGCGGCCGGTCGCGCTGCCGTCGCGCTGGTCGACGAGCACGAGGTGTTCGCCGACCCTCCGACGGTCCTGCGCGGGATCGCCGCTGTGCGCGAGCGCGGATTCGCCGTGGCGGTCCGCATCGCGGAATCGACGTCCCGCGCCACGGTCGTCCTTGCCCTGGTGGAGCCCGAGGTGGTCGTCGTACCGGCCGAGGCGCTCGTCGCATCGGACCTACAAGCCGCCACGACCCTGCTGTCCTTGCGGGCCCACTGCGAGCGCACGAACTCCGTCGTTCTCGCCGAGGGTATCGACTCCGACCTGCATCGCCGGGCAGCCCTCGCCCACGGTATCGATTTCGGTTGCGGTGCAGCGCTACAGGGTGAGGCCGATCCTTCGTCGCCGCGCGGTGAGCTGTTCCGGCAACCCCCCTGGAGCGCACCGCTCGACGACGCGACCGCCACGCCCTTCCGCATCCTGTCGGCGGGGCGGGAACGCGTGCGGAGCGGCAAGGGGCTGCTGGTCTCCATGAGCGCCGATCTCGAGGCGCGGGCCGGGGAGGCAGGACCCGACACGGTGGCCCTCGGCACCTTCCAACACCACGACCACTTCACCGGAGCTGCGCGCAGGCGATGGATGTCGATGTCCGACACCCTCGCGCACGTGGCGGTCTTCGCGGTCGGTTTCGGCACGAGCGACTCGGGCCCGGACCTCGTCCCGATCGAACCGCACGATCCACTCGTCGAGGAGTGGAACGTCATCCTCCTGGGAGAGTCGTTCGCGTGCGCACTCTCGGCGCTCGACCTGCACCGTCGAACTGCCGGCGGTGAGCGGGAATTCGAGTACGTCGTCTCCTACGACCGGGAGGCCGTCGCCCGTGCGGCGCGCGCGACCCTGTCCCGTCCCCGATCGGTATCCCTGGAGATCCCGCCGTCGTCCTGAGCCGCTCCCCCGCGGGTCACCCTTCGAAACGCGCCAGGATGCTGTGGGCGCACCGGATGACGGTGCCGCGGTCGTAGGACAGCACGTAGTGGAATTCGCGGTCGAGATCCGCTGCGTCGGTGTGCATGTCGAGCGCGGCGAGCACGCACGCGAAGTGCGGGCCGAGGACGACGACGTTCCATTCGTCGACCATCGGATCGTCCGGGTCCAACGGCGCGTGGTGCACCGCGGAGTCGACGTAGGGATCGATTCCGACGCCGTAGACCCCGGTGTACGCGACCTGCTCGGCGAGCTGCGCCCATCGTGCCCGTGAAGTCGGCGTGAAGTGCTCGGCGCGCTGGAAGGTGCCGAGCACGATCGTCTCCGGTCCGGCTCCCACCGCATTGGTCTCGAGCAGCTTGCTCATCGACACCAGAAGCCGCTTGAAACTGCGCGTGCGCCTGCGCCCTTCGGACGCCAGGGCGAAGGGGGTGAGTTCGGGATCGTCCGGAACGGCAGGTCGCGGACGCAGCGACATAGGCTCGACGTCCGAATCCGATTGCGCGGCATCTCCGCTCGCAGCCACCGTCGGATACAGCGCGCCCATCCCGTATTCGGCGGCCAGCCCCAGGGCGCGGCGGCGATGCAGTTCCGAATCGACGCCCTGCGCGATGACGACCGCGCTGCTGGATTCGATGTACGCGGCGACGGCGTGCGCGATCCTCGCTGTCGAGGCGTCGGCCGCACGGGCGATCAGAGCCGGCGCCGTGATGATCACATCCGGTTCGACGAGCGGCAGCAGCGCGAGGGCCTGGGCACGCGCTCCCACACCGTCCACCGCGACGAGCATGCCGGCGGTGCGCGCCGCCGCGATGGTGCGCAGCGTCTTGGCGGGACTGGCGATCAGTGCCTGCTCGGTGATGAGAGCGACCGTCGTCGGGTTCCGGCGCTCGTCGAGCGCGCCGAGTTCGTCGAGGGAATCGAGATCGACGGTCACCAGGTGCGGGACCGCCGACCCGGCATGCAGGCCGGCCCTGCGCCACTTGATACGGTCCAGCTCCGACTTCTGGTGCATGGCCCGAGCGGCCTCACTCAGCGCAGTGGCGTCGTGCAACGATGATCCTTCCGGACCACGCAGTTGCAGTTCGACGGCGGACAACGCACCGCTGTCGAGCCGGTGGATCGGGGCAAGCTCCGTCTCCACGACGAGGCCGCCGAACGCGGCCTCCGCGTCGGCGGCAGCGTCGGCAGGAACAGCGCTCATGGATCCAGCATCCCATCTCCGGCCACCGATCGTCCGCTCGGGCCGACGGAGCCGGGAACATAGGATATTTCCGCAGCTCAGAACGCCTACGTTATAGAAACGTAATGTTTCGTTATCGTTCCGTTATGGGACAGGTCGTCGGGAAGCGACCTCCGTCGGACAGGCTCTGTGCAAGCCCGAGGCGAGTTCTCACCGCGACCCCGACGTTCTCACCACGACCCAGCAGGCCGACCATCTGTTCGTGATCCAGCCCGCACCGGACGGCACGAATCCACGCCGACAGGAGACCGCAATGAGCACACGTACGAGCACCACCCGCAGGATCGTCACCCACACCGGCGCACTCTCACGAGTCGGTGCAGCGACCGTCGCCCGAGCGCCGCGCTACCGTCTCGACGTCCACTCCCCCTCCCGTCGCTGCAGTGTCCTGCGGGTGAAGGGTGATCTCGACATGACCGCCCGAGCGGAGTTCGCATCCACTCTCGGCGACCTCGCACACTCGGGCGACCACGTCGTCGTCGACCTGTCCGAGGTGACCTTCATGTACTCCGAGGTCGCCTCGATGCTTGCCGATGCCGTTCACATCCGGCCCGGCCGTTTCCATGTCGTCGCACCCACGCGCCAGGTGCGCATGCTGCTCGACATCCTCGCTCCCGATCTCGACGTCACCGAGTGCGACACGGCCGGGAGCTCGTCCGCCGCCTGACGACGGCGACCGGCGGCGGTCAGCGCGCCGGGCCACCCGTGATCAACGCCCACACGTCCCCGGCCTCACCGGCCGCGGCGAGCAGTTCGGAATCCCACGACGCAACCGTGCCGAATTCGCTGCGCCACGACAGGATCCGGTTGGCGTGCCGATGCAACTCGTGTTCCATCGTGAAGCCGATCGCGCCGAGCGCCTGATGGGCGTTGCGGGCGACGACGGAGGCCGCATGTCCGGCACACGACGCGGCCGCTGCGATCGCGAAGCGGGTCGACGCGTCACCGAAACCTCCCGCGAGAACGGCATCGACCGCACCGTCCGCGGCGGCGTGCACGAGCGAGGCCTCGGTGGCGATGTCGGCGACGAGCGCCTGCACCGCCTGGAACTTGCCCAGCGGACGACCGAACTGCACGCGCGCGGTGGTGTGGTCGACGACGAGCTCGAGGATCCGATCCATCCCACCCGCGGTGGCCAGCGCACGGACGAGCGCGCCCCGGTAGCGGAACTCGTCGGCGGTGCCCGCCGGAACGTCATGTCCCGACACGGTCGACAGGTCGACGCGCACGTGATCGCGGGGCTCCGCCGCCAGATTCACGGCCTCGACGATCTCGACGTCGCCGCGTGCGAGCTCGGCGACCTGCCATCCCTGCGGCGACTCCCACAGAACAACGATCGAGTCCGCGAACCGGGCCCACGGCACGTGGCGCGCGCGGCCGTCGGCGTCGAGCACCGCGGCGGTACGCACGGCCGGTGCCGCCTCGAGGCCTGCCTGTTCGAGGAGCCAACCCGCGAGCAGGTCGTTCTCGGCCACCGGCACGGCAGCAGCGGCGCTGCCGGCGGCTTCGAGCAGCAGGGCGGCCTCGAGCCATCCCGCGCCGCTTCCGCCGCTCTCCTCCGAACCGGTGAGCCGATCGAGGCCGAGCTCGGTGAGGGTGCTCCACAGGGCACGATCGAGTTCGACGACCTCCCCGATGCGGTGGTCGTCACCCGAGGTGAACACCTCGGACAGCATCTGTGCGAAGTCGCGCAGTTCCGTCGACTGCAGTGCGTCCTGCCCGCTCATCTCATCCCCAATCCTCGTGCGATGACCCCGCGGAGGATCTCGCTCGTGCCGCCGCGCAGTGTGAAGCCCGGTCGTTGCATGACGCCTGCCCGGACGAGCTCGGCCAGATGTGCGTCGGCCGCGGTGTATCCCGCGATCTCGTCGGCGAGATCCGCCAGGTCGCCCTCGGTCTTCGTGCCGAGCACCTTCACGACCGACGCCGCGAGTTCGGCGTTCTCGCCACGTTCGAGGGACTCGGAGACCGCGGTGGACATGCGGTGCAGGCCCGCCATGCGTCCGATGGTCGCTCCGATGCGGGTGTCCGCTTCGACGCTGCCGTCGGCCACACCGTGCACGAGGGATTCGAGCACCCCGAAGGTCGACAGGAAACGTTCGGGACCGCTGCGCTCGTAGCCGAGCTCGCTCGTCACCTGCTCCCAGCCGGCGCCGATCTGCCCGAGCACCAGGTCGTCCGGGACGAAGACGTCGTCGAGCAGCACCTCGTTGAAGTGGTGGTCGCCGGACATCGACAGGATCGGGCGGATGGTCACGCCCGGGGAGTCGAGCAGCACGATGAACTGGCTCAGCCCGTCGTGGCGGTGCGCCGGATCGAGCGGTGCGGAGCGCGCGAGGCCGAAGAAGGCATCGGCGTGGTGCGCCCCGGACGTCCACAGCTTGGTGCCGGAGATCCGCCACCCGCCGTCCACCTGCGTGGCCTTCGTCTTGACGCTCGCGAGGTCGGATCCGGAGTCGGGCTCGGACATGCCGATGGCCCAGCAGATCTCACCGGCCGCGATGCCCGGCAGGAACCGCTTCTTCTGCTCCTCGGTGCCGTACTTCAACAGCGACGGTGCGGCCTGACGGTCGGCGACCCACTGGGCGGCGACCGGAGCGCCCACCGCGAGCAGCTCCTCGGTGACGACGAAGCGCTCCATGAAGGTCCGTCCGTGTCCGCCGTACTCGACGGGGATCGTCATACCCACCCAGCCGCGAGCGGCGAGCGCGCGGGTGAACTCGGGGTTCCATCGCGTCAGCCAGGTGTCGATGCCCGGGGTGAACACGCCCGCGTCGATCTGTTCCTTCAAGAACGCCCGTACCTCGGCACGGAGTTCCGTCAGTGCCGGGTCGGGAGTGCCCGCCCTCGGCACGAGTCGTGCACTCATCGTGAATCTCCTTCTCCACCGGTGATGGTGGGACACAGCAGCGCCAGCGACAGGTCCGCGTAGCGTTCGGCGATCTTGTCCGGGCCGTCCGGGCCCGCGGGGTCGTACCAGTTGGCGATCGCCGAGACCATCGCCAGGATCGACCGGCGGCAGTCGTCGGGGTACTTCGTGGTGAAGACACCCTGTGCGACACCGCGATCGATGATGTCGCGGATCCGTCTCCGGCCGGCACGCCGGCGTTCCTCGTACAGTCGCGCACCCTCGGGTTCGAGGTTGCGCACTTCCGTCGCGATCATGCGGCCCTGGTCGGGGAACTGCGTGCGGAAGATGACGTTCCCCCTGACGAACGCGCGGATCTGCTCGACGGGATCGTCGCCGGCGCGGGCGAGTTCGGCGTCGCAGACCGCGTCGTAGGTGTCGACACCGTCGAGCAGGATCGCCAGCAGCAGATCCTGTTTGTTCTTGTAGTGGTAGTACAGCGCGGACAGGCTCACGCCGGCTTCCTGCGCGATCGTCCGGATCGACGACGAGCCGTATCCGTTGCGCACGAATTCCTTCCGGCCCGCCTCGATGAAGACGCGCTGTTTCGGCGACAGCACTCTCACGACAACGCTCCCGTGTCGGCGTACTGCGCGATCAGCTCGCCGAGCCTGCCCTTGACCATCTTGCCCGTCGGCGTGCGCGGCAGTTCGTCGACGAACCGCACGTGCCGGGGGCACTTGAAACGCGAGAGGCGTTCCCGGCAGAACCCGATGATCTCGTCGTCGAGCTCGTCCGATCCCTCTGCGCCGGGGACGAGCTGCACGAACGCTTCGACGCGTTCACCGCGGTCCGCGTCCGGCACACCGACCACCGCGACGTCCGCGATCGACGGGTGCAGCGCGAGGACGTTCTCGATCTCCTGCGGGTAGATGTTCACCCCACCCGAGATGATCGTGAACTTGTCGCGCCCGGTGAGGAACAGGTAGTCGTCCTCGTCGAGATATCCGATGTCGCCGGTGGTGTACCAGTTGCCCTCGAAGGGGTGCCTCGTGGACGCCGTCTTCTCCGGATCCTTGTGGTATTCGAACGAGAAGTCGTCCCGTTCGAAGTAGACGGTGCCGATCTCACCGGTGGGCAGCCGGTTGCCGTTCTCGTCGCAGATGCGGGCCAGGCCGAGTGTGCCCGGGCCACCGGTCTTCCCGACGGTGCCCGGCTTGCGCAGCCATTCCTGCGGGGTGACGAGGGTGTTGCCGATCGCCTCGGTCGCGGAGTAGTACTCGTAGACGATCTCGCCCCACCACCGCATGAGTTCCTGCTTGACCTCGACCGGGCACGGAGCCGCCGAGTGCAGCGCGCACCGCATCGACGACAGGTCGTAGCGCTCGCGGACCTCGCGGGGAAGTTTCAGCAGGCGCACGAAATGCGTGGGCACCCACTGGCTGTGGGTGACGCGATAGCGCTCGATGCACGCGAGACTGAGCTCGGGATCGAACCGGTCCATGAGCACGACCGTGCCACCGAGGGCCTGCGTCGACACGCTGTACCGCAACGGCGCCGAATGGTAGATCGGTGCCGGCGACAGGTAGACGGTGTTCTCGTCGAAGCCGAAGCGGCGCACCTGCTTCAGCAGCGGAGAACCCGGCTCGTCCCCCACCTGCGCACCGGTGAGCGCGGGCTTGATGCCTTTGGGGCGCCCGGTGGTGCCGGAGGAGTACAGCATGTCGCTGCCGCGAGGCTGGTCCACCATGGGGGTGACGGGAAGACCCGCCACCTCCTCTTCGTACACGAGATGTCCGGGCACCCGACCTCCGAAGGCGATGCGGTGCGTCACCTTCGGGGTGAGCGGCGCGATCGCCTCGGCGAGTTCGGCGAGCGGCGCCGAGACGACGAGCACCTTCGCGTCGCAGTCGTCGACGATGTACGCGGCCTCGGCGGGTGCGAGGTGCCTGTTCACCAGCGTGATATAGACACCGGAACGCATTGCACCCCAGTACAGTTCGAACACCGTCAGGACGTTGACGGTGATCACCGCGATGTGGTCGCCCCTGCCGACGTCGTGCGCGCGCAGCCAGTGCGCGAACCGGACGGACGCGTCCTCGAGTTCCCGATAGGTGAGCGTCCGCCCGGTCGCGGCCTCGTGCACGGCGGGCCGGTCCGGGGCGACCGCGGCGTAACGGCCCGGGTACATGCCTACAGCCCCAGGTCCTTGGAGATGATCGTCTTCATGACCTCGCTGGTGCCACCGTAGATCCGGGTCACGCGGGTGTCGGCGTAGAGCCGGGCGATCGGGTACTCGGTGATGTAGCCGTAACCGCCGTGCAGCTGCAGGCACTTGTCGATGACGCGACCGGAGACCTCGGTGCAGAACAGCTTGGCGCGGGCCGCATCGGCGACCGTCAGTTCCTTGCGGTCGAGCAGTTCGAGGCAGTGGTCGACGTAGACACGCGCGGCCTGGGTCTCGGCCGAGCACTCGGCGAGCACGAACTTCGTGTTCTGGAACGAGGCGACGGGCTTGCCGAAGACCTTGCGCTCCTTGGTGTATGCGATTGCGTGTGCGATGGCAGCCTCGGCGAAGCCGACCTGGTTCAGGGCGATGCTCAGACGCTCCTGCGGCAGGTTGTGGGTGAGGTACCCGAAGCCCGCGCCTTCCTCGCCGAGGAGGTTCTCGACCGGCACCTTGACGTCGGTGTACGACAGTTCGGCGGTGTCCTGCTGGTGCAGACCGATCTTGTCGAGCTTGCGACCGACGGCGAAGCCCTCGCTGTCGGTGGGCACCGCGATGATCGACAGGCCGCCGCGGCGGTTCTCGGGATCGAACGGGCTCGTGCGGCAGACCGTCAGAATGAGGTCGGCGGTGACGCCGCCGGTGATGAAGGTCTTCGCGCCGTTGATGATGTAGTGCTTTCCGTCCTCGGACAGCTTCGCCGAGGTCGCGATGTTGGCGAGGTCGGAGCCGGTGCCGGGCTCGGTCATCGCGATCGCGGTCATGATCGAGCCGTCGGCGAAGCCGGGCAGCCAGCGCTGCTTCTGCTCCTCGGTCGCGTACTCGAGCAGGTAGGGCAGGATCAGGCAGGCGTGCACGGTGTAGGAGCCGAACGAGACTCCGGCGCGCGCAACCTCTTCGAAGACGATCGTGTTGAACTTGAAGCTCGACTCGCCGCCTCCGCCGTACTCCTCGGGGACCTGGATGCCCAGGATGCCGAGTTCGCCCAGCCGGCGGAAGAAGTCGCGGGGTGGACGACCCATCTCGTCCCATTCCTCGCGATGCGGCGCGACCTCACGTTCGATGAAGTCGCGCACCATCTTCCGGAACTGCTCGTGTTCTTCGGTGAAGATCGTCCGCTGCATGGTTTGCCCTCCGGGGGTGGGGGGAAGGAGAGGGAAAGGTCAGTTGCCGGTGAAGTCGCCGGTGCGTCGTTCGAGGAACGCCGAGAGGGCTTCGCGGTGGTCCTCGCTGTGGTGTGAGAGCGCCTGGAGGGAGGCCGACAGTTCGAGGAGCGTGTCGAGATCGACGCGCTGGCCCTCGCGCAGGAGCTTCTTCGTCATGCGCAGTGCGTTCGGGGGGTTGACGGCGACGCGAGCGGCGAGCGCGTTCGCGGCGTCGAGGAGCTGTTCGGGTTCGACGACCTGCGAGACCATGCCCCAGTCGAGGGCGGTCGCGGCGTCGACGCGGTCGCCGGTGAAGGCCATCTCGGCGGCGCGCGCCGCACCGACCGCGCGCGGCAGCAGCCAGGCGCCGCCGTCGCCGGGGATGATGCCGAGCTTGACGAAGCTCTCCGCGAAGAATGCCTTCGACGAGGCGATCCGCATGTCGCACATCATCGCGAGGTCGCAGCCGGCGCCCACGGCGGGTCCGTTGACGGCGGCGATGATCGGGACCTCGCAGTGGTAGATGGCCCGGGGCAGGCGCTGGATGCCGCGGCGGTAGCCCTCGCGCAGGGCGTGGGGTGCGCCGCCGAACATGCCGCGACGCTCGTCCATGTCCTTGACGTTGCCGCCGGCGGAGAAGGCCGATCCGGCGCCGGTGAGGATGACGACGCGGGTGTCGATGTCGCGGTTGGCCTCCTCGACGAGTTCGACGAGACGGTCGACGACGTCGTCACCCGAGATCGGGTTGCGCGCCCCCGGAAGGTTGATCGTCCAGGTCACGACGTTTCCGTCGCGCGTGCTCAGTACGACGTCCTGCGAAGTTGCCATTGCGGTCGCGGTCCTTCCGGTAGCCAGTGTGGCTCGCACCATAATTTGGTCGAACGATCGTTCAAATTACGGGGCGGGTCGCATCCTGTAAAGACCGAACAGGCTCGTGCCTCAGTCGGGCAGGCTCACGTTCGATTCGGCGATTCTTATGGCCACTTCCTCCGGGAAGATGTTCCGGAAGACGAAGGGATCGCGGCCGAGCACCCAACCCGGTGCCAGCGCGGTCGCGTAGCGCTCGAAATATCCGAGCTGCTTCCCGAACAACACGAGCTCCTCGGGAGTCGACGTGTTCCATTTGCGTCCGAGCGAGACGAGCGCGCCGATCAGTTCGCTGAGCCGCAACTCCCCCACGTCCTGACCGAGCAGCGGACCGAAGATCTCGGCAACCTGCCGGCCCACCGCCGCGTCGTCGACGTCGAGGTCGGCGGCGACACCGAGCGCCCGCACGCTCTGCGCGACCGCCGTGAAGTCGCCGTCGAGCAGGGCGGCACGGAACAGCGCCCGCAGCAGCGCGCGCCACTTCTCGGGCAGTTCGCCGACGATGCCGAAGTCGAGCAGCGCGACCCGTCCGTCGTCGAGCAGCCAGAGATTGCCCGCGTGCACGTCGCCGTGGAACGGGCCGTGACAGAGCACCGCCTCCATCCACACCTTCACCCCGCGGCGCACGAGCAGGGAGGTGTCGAGATCGTCCTGGCCCGGCACCACCCGGTCGACGGGCTTGCCCTGCAGGCGTTCCATGCAGATCACCCGCGGACCGCACCACTGCCAGTACACCTCGGGCACCGTGACGAAGGTGTTGTCACCGAAGGCGGAGATGTTGCGGCGGAAGCGATCCTGACGATCCGCTTCGACCGCCGCGTTGAGCTCGGTCATCGTCGCGTTGTAGAGATCGCGGATGATCCCCGGAGTGTTCGCGATGCGGAAGAACTCGAAGAGCTGCAGCAGCTTCGCGCCCATGTAGGCGGCGCGCAGATCGACGAGCATGCGGTGCGCGATCCCTGGCCGCTGCACCTTCACCACGGCCCGGCGGCCGTCGCGCAGCACGCACCCGTGCACCTGGGCGACGGACGCCGCGGCGAGCGGCACGTCGTCGAACGACTCGAACATCTCGTCGATGCGGTGTCCGAGATCCTCCTCGATCACCGCACGGGCCTGTTCGGAGGGGAAGGTCGGCACATCGTCGAGCATGCGCAGGCACGCGTCGGCGAGGGCCGCGGGGAACAGTCCGGGCGACGATGCGATGAGCTGTCCCAGCTTCACGAAGGTCGGCCCGAGATGCTCGAAGGCGTCGACGGTGCCGTGCGCGGCCGCTTCGACGACGCTGTGCTGCCGGGGCCGGACGGTCCACCGCAGCACCGCCCACACCACGAAAGCGATCAGGACGGCGGCGACGACCACGGCCCGTCCGAGCTCGGCCGGCCCGAACCGGTCGAGCGGAGGCCGCTCGACGTCCAGGGCACCGGGTGGAAGACCGTCGGCGAAGGGGCCGACGGGGCCGTTGCGCTCGGGCCTGCTGTGGCCCTGCGCTCCGGATACGCCTTCGCGCAGCGTGTACTCGTGCACGACCTGTCCCCACTCCGTCCACCACGCGCTCACCTCGGCGCGACTTCGTGCACGGTACCTGCATCCGGCGCCCCGATCGAGACCCGACGATCATCTGTCTTCTGTCGGTGCCCCCGACTACTCTCTGACGGGTAGCGGATTCGGGTCCGACCAGCCGGGGGTATCGCGCTCATGACCGAACAACTGCTCGAAGAATCTGCCGGTTCGACATCGACGTCGACCGATTTCATGGAACTCGCCGAGCCGTTCCGTCGCGAACTGCTCGCCCACTGTTATCGCATGAGCGGGTCGCTGCACGATGCGGAAGACCTGGTCCAGGAGACCTATCTGCGCGCCTGGCGCGGTTACGAGAACTTCGGGGGCCGCTCCTCACTGCGCACGTGGTTGCACCGTATCGCCACCAACGTGTGCCTGACGGCGCTCGAAGGTCGTAGCCGCCGGCCGTTGCCCACCGGGCTCGGCGCGCCCAGTTCCGATCCCACCGACGATCTGGTCACCCGCCCCGAGGTGCCGTGGCTCGAGCCGTTCCCCGTGGGGTATGCCACCGACGATCCGTCGGATCCCGCCACCATCGCGGCATCCCGCGATTCCGTCCGCCTCGCGTTCGTCGCTGCTCTGCAGCACCTGTCCGCACGCCAGCGCGCGGTCCTGCTGCTCCGCGAGGTCCTGCAGTGGCGCGCCACCGAGGTCGCGGCCGCACTCGACACGTCGACGGCGGCGGTCAACAGTCTTCTGCAACGGGCACGTGCGCAGTTGAAGGACGCCCAGGTCCGCGACGACGACCTCGCCGAACCCGACAGCGCCGAGACCAAGGCACTGCTGCAGCGCTGGGTCGACGGCTTCGAGAAGTACGACATCGATTCGCTCGTCGAGATGCTCACCCAGGACGCCGTCTGGGAGATGCCGCCCTTCGAGGGCTGGTACCAGGGCCCCGACGCGATCGTCTCCCTCATCAAGCACAAGTGCCCCGCGAAGGGCCCCGGCGACCAGGTACTGCTTCCCACCGTGGCCAACGGCCAGCCGGCATTCGGGCTGTACATGCGAGGGGAGGACGGCCGCCACCACCCTTTCCAACTGCAGGTGCTCGACATCGTCGACGGTAGGGTCACGCACGCCACCGTCTTCTTCTCCGACGACACCACAGCCTTGTTCGCCCGGTTCGGGCTGCCGGAGGACCCGGCAGCCCGCTGAACAACACGGTAGGGCCTACGCGGTGGTGTTCTCCTCGGCATCCTCCGGTGCCCACGCCTGCGACGCGGCAGCCATATCCATCCACATGACCTCCCAGACGTGGCCGTCGAGGTCGCGGAAGGCCCGTTGATGGGCGAAGTCCCCCATCTCCTCCTGCGCCTTCTGCGCGCCGGCCGTCACCCACTCGCTGCCACCGGCCGCGAGCGCGCCGTCGACGATCGCGTCGACACCCTCCCGGCTGTCGGCCGACACACACATCAGCGCCTCGCGGGCCTTCGTGGTGTCGCAGATGTCGTCGTTGATGAAGTCGCGGAATCGCGGCTTCTCGAGCAACATCACGTAGGTCTGCTCGTTGATCTCCAGGCACGCGGTGTTCTCGTCGCAGAACATCTCGTTGAAGGTGAATCCGAGCTTGTCGAAGAATGCACGGGAGGCGGCGACGTTCTCGACGGCGAGGTTGACGAACAGCATGCGCGACATGGTTTCTCCTGTGTTCGGCTCGTCCTGTACGGGACGCGGTCCGGATGTCACGGATACAGACCGGCCGCCCCGCGAGCACTCATCGCGCACCCGGAGATTTCTCGGAGCGATGTGGTCGTCACTGCTTGCCGAGCATCCAGACCGGGCCCGTGATCAGCCAGATCACCGTGATCGTGGCGAGGGTGGGGAAGATTCCGTACAGCGCCGAGGTCTGTTCGCCGTTCGCGACGGTCGACCCGAGTCCGAGTACGGCGGCCGCGCTGATCCCGGCCGCGAGCAGCCATCGCCCGAAGTCCGCACATTCCTTGCGGAAGGCCTCCGGGCCTTCCTTCGGAGCGCGTTCCGGTTTCGCACCACCCGCGAAGTGGTAGGCGAACCGCCGGTCGGCCCACCGGACGATGCTCGGTCCGAAGGCGACACTCACACCGAGATAGATGCCGGCCACACGGTGGATCCAGCCGACCTCCGCGCCGTTGTGCAGATCCACGGCGACGGCCGCGAGCAGGACGACATCGATCAGCGGGATCAGGGCGAGCAGCACCGCACCCGTCCTGCCGAGCCGGAGCAGGTACCGGAACACGAGTCCGGCCGCGAGCACGACCCAGAACGCGATCTCGCATCCGACGATGAAGGCGGCGATGTGGCTGAACATGACCTCAGAATCGCGCGCACATCCCTATGCGCGCGTCGCCCGATGGGCGACAGATGCCTCATCACTTCGGGTGACGCCGACCCTGATTCTCTCCCGGTTGTGGTCGAATCGTTCCCGTGGACAACCGTGAATCCGAGATTCGAGTGGGATTCGTGAACCCGCGCTACAACTCCCTGCTCGTCGCCCTCGCGTACTTTGCGGGTGGCGCACTGTTGTACGCCCTGGATCTCGGTGTGCTCGTCGAGGACCGCTCGCCGCAGCCGCTGTGGGTGTGGCTCGTTCTGCTCGCCTGCGTGTGTGCACCGATGACGATGCGCCGCACGCGACCGCTTCTCGCACTCCTGGTGGGCACGGTTCCGGTGCTGATCGACCTCGTCGTCGGCCCTTCTCTGCCGGTCTGGATCGCATACGGCGACCTGCTGTATGCCGCAGCGCTCTTCGGTTCGGCGCGGACCAGCCGATTCCTCGAACGCGCCCCGGTGGTCCCGATCGTCGTCGGCGCCGTCGCGCTCGGTGTGTACTTCCAGGACCTGCGCATCGCGGTGTGGGCCGTGTCGATCGCCGCGCTCGTGATCGTCGTCCCGATCTGGTGGGCCCGATCCGTCCGCACACATCGGGACGCCGCCGAGATCGAACGGGCACGCGCCGAGGCCCTCTCGCGGGTCGCGGAACTGGACCGTCGCGCCGCCATCACCACCGAGCGGCAGCGTCTGGCCCGCGACCTGCACGACGTGGTGGCGGGGCACCTGTCGTCGATCGCGATCCAGAGCGAGGCCGCGCTCCGTCTCCGCGAGTCCGATCCCGACAGAGCGCTGACCGTGCTCGAGTCCGTACGCTCCGGCAGCGTGGCCGCCCTGCAGGAGATGCAGTCGATGGTGCGCCTGCTGCGCAGCGACGACACCGACGACGAGATCACCACGGCGGGTCGCCTCGCCGACCTCGAACCGCTCACCGCATCCGCACGCGCCGCCGGCACCTCCGTCCGGATCGACGGTCGTCCTCCCGCAGACCTCGACGCGGAGGTCGATCTCACGGCCTACCGCATCGTCCAGGAGACTCTGACGAACGCGGTCAAGCATGCACCGGGACGGCCGGTGACCCTTCGTTTCGACGACACCGACGGCCGGCTCGGGATCGAGGTGGTGAACCCCATCGGAGACCCGGACATCGCAGGTCCGTCACCGGCCCGCGGCGCCGGGCACGGCCTGTGCAATATCGCCGAGCGCGCCGCCGCGGTGGGCGGGCACGCCCGCTCCGGTCGCGACGGGAACGAATGGAGGACATACGTGCAACTGCCGCTCGCGAACAGGAGTACGACGTGACGATCAGGGTGCTGCTCGCCGACGACCACAGCGCCATCCGCGCGGGCCTGCGACTCCTGCTCGACACGAGCGAGGACATCGAGGTGGTGGGCGAAGCCGCCGACGGCGCCGTCGCAGTGTCGCAGGCCCGCGCGCTCGCCGCGGATGTCGTCCTCATGGACATCCGCATGCCGCACGTCGACGGGATCGCCGCGACCCGCACCATCACCGAGGAGACGAGCGCCCGGGTGCTGGTGCTGACGAGTTTCGAGATCGACGAGTACGTCTTCGAGAGTCTTCGTGCCGGGGCGGCCGGATATCTCCTCAAGACCGCCTCGGCGGATGCCATGCTCGACGCGATCAGGGCGGTGCACTCCGGGGAGTCCGTGCTCTCACCGCAGGTCACGCGAACCGTCATCGACGCGTTCGTCTCGAAAACGACTCGGCGGGAGGATGTTCCGGACGGTCCGGATTTCGATGCCCTCACCGCACGCGAACAGGAGGTCTTCGCGTGTCTCGGAGAGGGACTGTCGAACCGCCAGATCGCCACCCGCCTCGGCATCGGTGAGAACACGGCGAAGACACACGTCGCCCGGGTGCTCCACAAACTCGGGCTGCAATCGCGGATCCAGGCGGCCATCCTCGCCCGGGACATGCCCGATCATCGGCTCTAGGATCGGGGCCCGATCATCGGCTCTAGGATCGGGGATGCACCAGGAATCGACAACCGACTCCGAAAGCGCGGGAAAAGAAATGACCGGCAATTCCGATCACGACGACCTGCTGCTCAGCGACGCCGAACGTATGCACGCGTTGAACGCACTCGGCGAACACTACGCCGCGGGCCGGCTCGACAGCGCCGAGTTCTACGAACGATCCGGGGAGATATCTTCGGCGCGAACGTTTTCGGCGTTGCTCCCGTCGTTCCGGGGACTGCCCGGCGGTGTTCCTCTCGAACAGGTCGACGGGCACATCCGGATGATCCCCGACTCCTCGGCACCGGCGGTCCGCCACGACAGCTCTCCTACGGCGGCACCCCAGTCCCCGGAGGACGAGCTGGCCTCGCTCCGCGAACGCGGCAGCATGGTCGAGACGCTGGACTGGATCATCATCGGCGTCACGCTCGTGACCTTCCTCGTCCTGCAGATCGCTCTCGACTGGAGCTACGCGTGGATCGTGTGGCCGTCGCTGATCGTCACGCTCAGCGTTCCGCGGTTGATCCTGAAGTACAGCGACGACGACGAGAAGGTCTACGAAGAGCTCAAGAAGTCGGAGGCCGCCGAGCGGAAGAAGCGGCTCGAGGAGGCGTCGAAGCGGATCCGGGAACTCGAGGGTCGTCGCGGTCCGGAGACGCCACGCAGCTGAAGCGACGGGTCACCGTGAACCTGGGTGAACCGCTCCCCGATTGCTCTTTCCTGCGCTGTTCCTGGTAGAAGCAAGGAATGGCAATCGAGACCGCTCAGTTCACCGTCGACCGTCCGGGTCGTTTCATGGGCGTCGGCATCGAGGTCGCCGACGACGCGTCGGTCTCGGTCACCCAGTCCGTCGGATCGCACCTGTTCGACCACCGCGGGCAGACCACGCTCGCCTCCATCGGAGTCTTCACCGACTTCGCGGCGGGTGTACCCGCCGGCATCGCCCGGTTCGCGGAGACCGGTGAGCGACCACAGAGCGTGCTGTCGCACCTGACGGCGACGCTCGCCCGCCCCTTCCCCACCTCGGGTGCCCTCGTCGGCCACGGCAGCAGCCTGTTCTTCGACGAGTCCACCGCCGTGTCGGGCACCGACGTGCGCGACGAGCAGGGTGCTCTCGTCGCGCACCTGGTCGGGCGCTCCATCGTCGTCGGGCGCACGCCGATGGAACTCGGCGCCGAGGCATCGGAGGCCGTGCCGGAGCGGGACGAGCCGGAACCGTGGTCCGATGCGGCGATCCTGACCGAACTGCCCGGCCTCGACATCGTCACGGGCATCTCCACCGGGACTCTTCCGCGCGGACCGCTCGCCGGACTGCTCGGACTCGAGGTGACGGTCGCCGAGCGCGGCGTCGTGCAGGCCCGGCTGTCGCCGCGCGAGTGGATGGCCAACGTGATCGGTTCGGTGCAAGGCGGTGTGCTCGTGTCGATGGCGGAGGCCGTCACCGGCCTGGCCGCGCAGACACTGACCGGCATCGATCAGGACTACCGCGTGCTGGAGATCGGTCTCGATTACCTCCGCTCCCCGGCAGTACCCGGGCCGGTCATCGAACTGCGGTCCGACGCGGTGCGGGCCGGACGGCGACTCGCGTCCTTCGAGACGACGCTGTGCGCCGCCGACGGCACCGTCTACGTGCGCGCGCACGCCAACGTCCAGCTGTTCCCCCGCGCGTAACGGGTTCGCAGGAATCTCCCAGCCTTCTCGCACCGTGTCTCGAGCGTCCGGACGGACGATGGTCGGAACGAGGACGCACGGAGGAGAGATCATGAACGAGGACGTCGAGGCGAGCCGCAGACGTGTCAGCCGCCGACGGGCGTTGGCGCTCGGCGGAACGATCGGCTTGGGTGGGCTGATCGCGGCGGCGTGCGGCACGGACGAATCGGCCACCACCGCGACGACCGGCACCGCATCGGCGGTGACCACCACGACACCCACCGCGACCGGCATCGACGCACAGCTCGTCGCGATGCTGGACGACGCACCGAGCTGTGTGATGAGTGCCGAGGTGACGCAGGGACCGTACTGGTTCGACGTCGACTCCATCCGCCGCGACATCGTCGAGGACCGGCCAGGCCTCCCCCTCACGCTGGCAGTGCGGGTGCAGGATCTCGCGAACTGCGATCCCGGTGGGTCCGCGGCTCCGATCTCGAACGCCGTTGTCGAGATCTGGCACTGCGACGCCGGGGGCGAGTACTCGGGCTTCGAATCGGGCACGGCCTTCCCCGGTGGACCGGTTCCGCCGGCCGGTGGGAGTCCACCCGAGGGGATGACACCGCCGGAGGGCATGCAGCCGCCCGCCGGGATGGGTCCGCCGCCCGGGGCGCCAGGAGCACCGGAGGCACCGGGTTCCGGGGAGACCTCCGACGGCTCGTACAGCTCGGGAGACGTGGAGGCCACGACCACCGACGACGGCACCTACCTGCGCGGCGCGCAGGTGACGAACGCCGACGGCATCGTCTTCTTCGACACGATCTATCCCGGCTGGTACCGCGGCCGCACCGTGCACATCCACCTGAAGGTGCACATCGACCGGTCGACGGTGCTCACCACGCAGCTGTACTTCGACGACGCGCTCACCGACGAGATCTTCTCCACCGTCGAGCCGTACACCGAGCACAGCGGCCGCGACACCCGCAACGACACCGACTCGATCCACGACCCGACGGGGACGACCGTCACCGCACGTCAGGGCGACCGGGTCCTCGCCGCGGTCAACGTGGGTGTCGACGTCTGATCACCCCGTTCGGCGCGCGGCCGTCACCGCCGCCGCGCCGAGTCTCGGGAACCGGCCGTCGGAGATCGTGGTGAAGGTGTTGCCCATGCGGTTGGTGACGAACGCGACCGACAGTCCGGTCTCCGGGTCGGCGAACGCTCCCGAGCCGCCGAACCCGTAGTGCCCGACCGACCGCAGCGGCTGCTGCCGCAGGGCGACCCAACCCGGGTGGTAACCCAGCCGCCAATTGGGCCGGATACCGAGGACGTAGTCGCGTCGCCGGGTCTGCACTTCGAGCAACTGGTCGACGGTGTCCTCCTTCAACAGGCGGGCACCGTCGATCGCTCCGCCGTTCGCGATCGCCGCATACATGCGGGCCAGGGCCCGCCCGGTGAACACACCGTTCCATCCCGGCATGACGGCGTCGTGCGCGGACGGACTGCGCATCAGCTCGTCGAAGCCCTCCGCCATGCCCGCCTCGGCGAGACCCCGCACGCCCGGCGCGCGCGACAGCACCGCCGACGCCGTCGTCCACGGTGCCGGCAGGAAGTTGACCTTGGGGAACACCCGGGCGATGCGGTGCCGCTGGTCCTCGGGCACGTGGTACCAGAATTCGTCCGTGCCGAGCGGCTCGGCGATCTCGGTGCGCACGAGTTCCTGGAAGGGCACCCCGGTCACGCGCGATGCGACCTCGGCGACGAGGTTGCCGTAGGTGACGGCGTGATAACCCGGCCCGTGGAAGCGTCGCGGATCGGGTGGGGAGGCGGCGAGCGCGGCGGCCACCGCCTCGGAATCGAGCAGCCCCTCCCGGCCGGGCACGAGCCCGCGCGACTTGTGCAGTCCGGCGCGGTGCGACATGAGCTGTCGCAGCGTGATCGTCTCCTTGCCGGCCGCGGCAAACTCCGGCCAGTACTCGGCCACGGCCGCGTCGTAGTCGAGCAGGCCACGCTCGGCGAGGCGATGCACCACCGTGCTGGCCACCCCCTTGCCGGTGGAGAACGACAGCACGACGGTGTCGCGGGTCCACCGTTTGTCGCGTGCGGCCCAGCCCGCCCAGATGTCGAGGACGGGTTCGCCGTGCAGGTAGCAGGCGAGAGCACCGCCGCCCTGGCTCGGCTTGTAGAACATCCGGAAGAACAGATCCGCGACAGGCATGAAGCGGGGATCGACCAGCATCTGTGTCGACGGGGTCGCCGCGGGCGGCTCCGTCGTGGAACCTTCGGTCATGAGGGCGATGTTAGGAGTATGTAAACGCTCCCGAGGGTGTTCTCCCACTTCCACGGCGGTCCGGTCCGCGGGCGACTGCACGACCTGCCCATCCGGTGTAAGGATGGGGAGCATGACCCTCGCGCAGAACTCGGAGATTCGCTCCGGCATCGATCTCGGACACGTCGACGAACGGGTCCGCCCCCAGGACGACCTCTTCGAACACGTGAACGGCCGATGGCTCGCCGAACACGAGATCCCCGCCGACCGCGCGCTCGACGGAGCCTTCCGCACGCTCGCCGACAAGGCCGAGGTCGACGTGCGGACCATCATCGAAGAAGCCGCGGCGTCCGGCGCCGAGCCGGGCACCGACGCCCAGAAGATCGGCGACCTGTACACCTCGTTCATGGACACCGCGACGATCGAGGCCGCCGGTCTCGATCCGATCCGCGAGGAACTCGGGGCGGTCTCCGGGGCTGCCGACCGTGCCGCGCTCGCGGCGGTGCTGGGCCGGTTGCAGCGCGCCGGCGTGACGGGTGCGCTCGCGCACTACGTCGACACCGATTCGAAGAACTCCGAGCGCTATCTCATGCACGTCTCGCAGGGCGGGCTCGGTCTGCCCGACGAGTCGTACTACCGCGAGGACCGCTACGCCGAGATCCGCGATCAGTACACCGCCCACATCGGCCGGATGTTCGCCCTCGCCGACCTGCCCTACGACGCGGCGACGGTGGTCGCGCTCGAGACGAAGCTGGCCGCCGGGCACTGGGACGTCGTCAAGCGTCGCGACGCCGACCTGAGTTACAACCTGCTCACCCTCGACTCGCTGCTCACCGACCTTCCGCAGTTCGACTGGACAGGATGGATCACCGCGACCGGTGCGACGACCGACCAGTGGGCCGAGATCGTCGTCCGTCAGCCGAGCTTCCTCGAGACGTTCGCGACGCTGTGGGCCGACGAGGACCTCGACGACTGGAAGGCCTGGGCGGTGTGGCGGGTGCTGCGCGCGCGGGCTCCGTATCTGTCCGAGGCGTTCGTCGACGAGAACTTCGCGTTCTACGGCCGCACGCTCACCGGCACGCAGGAGATCCGCGACCGCTGGAAGCGCGGCGTGTCGCTCGTGCAGGACCTGCTCGGCGAGGCCGTCGGCAAGCTCTACGTCGAACGGCACTTCCCCGCCGAGGCGAAGACGCGCATGCAGGTGCTCGTCGACAACCTCACCGAGGCGTACCGGCAGTCCATCACCGACCTCGAATGGATGAGCCCGGCCACGCGCGAAGCCGCGCTGCGCAAGCTCGAGAAGTTCACGCCCAAGGTCGGCTATCCCGACACCTGGCGCGACTACTCCGCCGTGACGATCACCGCGGACGACGTGGTGGGCAACTACCGCAGCGGCTACGCCGCCGAGTACGACCGAGATCTCGGCAAGCTCGGTGGTCCGGTCGATCGCGGCGAGTGGTTCATGACGCCGCAGACGGTCAACGCCTACTACAACCCGGGGATGAACGAGATCGTCTTCCCCGCCGCGATTCTCCAGCCTCCGTTCTTCGACCTGCACGCCGACGACGCCGCGAACTACGGCGGTATCGGCGCGGTCATCGGGCACGAGATCGGGCACGGCTTCGACGACCAGGGCGCGAAGTACGACGGCGACGGCAATCTGGAGAACTGGTGGACCGATTCGGACCGCGAAGAGTTCGGTAAGCGCACCGCCGCCCTCATCGCGCAGTACGACGCGTTCGAGCCGAAAGCCCTTCCCGGACAACGCGTCAACGGCAGCTTCACGATCGGCGAGAACATCGGTGACCTCGGCGGCCTGTCGATCGCGTTGAAGGCCTACGAGATCGCGCTCGACGGCAAGCCCGCGCCCGTCATCGACGGCCTGACCGGGCTGCAGCGCGTGTTCTTCGGATGGGCGCAGGTGTGGCGTACGAAGGTTCGTGACGAGGAGGCGTCACGCCGTCTCGCCGTCGACCCGCACTCGCCGCCGGAGTTCCGCTGCAACGGCGTGATCCGCAACATCGACGCGTTCTACGACGCGTTCGAGGTCAGCGAAGGTGACGGGCTGTATCTCGATCCTTCGGAGCGCGTGCGCATCTGGTAGCTCCACGCACGACACTGCCCCGACGCGGAATGCATCGGGGCAGTGGTCGTTTTCAGGTTTCGTTCTCGGGCTGTCGCCTACCGGATCAGCCGAGGTGCGAGCTCGGCACCGGAACGCCGCGCGCGTGGAACCACGGGATGGGGTCGACCTTGGCGCCGCCCGGCTGCCACACCTCGTAGTGCAGGTGCGGTCCGGTGGACTGGCCGCGGTTGCCCATCGTGGCGATCTGCTCGCCGGCGCGGACGTGCTGGCCGACCGAGACGAGGGACCGGTCGATGTGGCCGTAGACGCCGGTCGTGCCGTCGTCCTGCGCGATGCGCACCCACAGGCCGAAGCCCGAGGCCGGACCGGAGTCGATCACGACACCGTCGGTGACGGAGACGATAGGCGTGCCGATCAAGTTCGCGATGTCGACACCGTTGTGGTTGGTGCCCCAGCGCGGGCCGAAGCCCGAGGTCAGCGTTCCCGCAGCGGGGAAGGCGAGTGCGGGACGACGCGCGGCCTCCTCGCGAGCGGCCTGCTCGGCGGCCTCGCGAGCGATCCGCTCGGCCTCGGCACGCTGCGCCGCCTCCTGGGCAGCGATCGCCTCGGCGACACGCTGCGCTTCCCGCTCGGCGGCGCGGTTCAGCTTCTCGGTGTAGTGCGATGCGTCGACACCGGCGACCTTCAGCACCTGGGGTGCGGTCGAGAGGTTCTCCCCGGCGCCGGTCCATGCGGTGGCGGACTCGACGCGGACCCGGTCGCCTGCGGCGTTCGCGACCGTCGTTCCGCCGACGGTGACGGCGCTCGCGAGGACCGCGACTGCCATCCACCTGCCGGCGCGGGTTGCGCGCCGTCGCAGATCGGTGGCTTCTCGGGTGGGGGTGGATTCAGGATTTCGGATCACAGCAGTTTCCTCTGGGACAGGCCCTCGGTAACGAAAGGGTCACGATTCCATCACAGAGTACTTCGACCTTTGACGACCTGAGCGTGTCGCCTTGACTCCAAACCGACCGGTATCGGACAAAATGTGCCCGATTTGCCCTACTCGATTCACATCGACACCATCGACCTCACGCGTCGGACGCAAAACCGGGGTAAACAGTGAGTGACGTCACGCCATCGGATAACGGGGAAACGGTTTCCGATGGGGTAAAGAGGCCGTTCCGGGCAGTCCTACCGCACCGCGAAACGCAGACCGAAATTGTCGAACGTCGCGGGCAGCGGACGCGCCGGATCCGGCTTCATATCCGACACCACGGTGAACTCGGCGGACCGGAGCAGAGTCGCAAGGAAGGTGCTCGCTGCGAACAGCACGATGCTGCGCCCGGGGCACACCGTCGGTCCGGCGCTGAACGGCACGAGCGCGGGATAGCGCTCGGCGCGGCCGTCGAGCCAGATCTCGGGTTCGAAGGTGTCGGCGAACGGCAGGTCGTCGGAGCGGTGGAAGGCCGAGGACAGGATCACGAAGCCCGTACCGGCGGGAATCGTGGAGGTACCACTCGCACCGTCGCTCCACGTGGTCTCTTCCACGGAGTCCCGGAGGATCACCGGAGTGGTGGGCCACAGCCGGGTCGTGTCCAACACGCAGGCCCGCAGGTACTCGTAGACCTGCGGTGTCCCGGCTTCGGTTCCCGACAATTCCGACTCGACGCGCAGACGCTGCTCGGAATGGGTCGACAACACCGCCAGGGTTCGGGCGCTGACCATGCCTGCGGCGTCGAACGCGAACAACCAGTGCGGCATCTGCCCGATCGGGTCGACGGACGCCGGCGCTGCGAGGTCCCGGACCACCCCGGCCAGACTCTCGGACGGAGCCGCCGTGACATGACGGTGCAGGTCCTGGGTGAACCGATCGCGCAGGCGGTGCCGGAGCGGATGCGCGAACGACCAGTTCCCGTTCGAGCGCAGCGTCCACAACTGGTCGGTGATGCTCTCGTCGTCGCGGGCGGCGTCGCCGAACGCGAGTCGCCGAACGAGGCGCCACCAGGTCTTCACGAAATCAGGAGCGTCGAGTTCACCGCGCGACCTCGCGTGCTCGAGCAGATTCTGCGCCTCCTGCTCGATCACGGGAACCCACTCGGCCGCGAGACGGTGCAGGGCGTGTTCCGGTTCGAGGACCGACTCGTTGAACGCGCGTCGCTGGGCGCGGATGTCCCCTCGGGAGATGAGCACACCGTTGGGCTGGAACGGACTGAGTGCGGCCACCTTCTCCTTGTTGGCCGCAGTGAACGACGCCGTGTCGGTGCGCAGGATCCGGTCCACATCCTCGGGCGTCAGGACGATCGCGAGGGTGCGGCCGGGAATCGGCACGACCACCGGTCCGTCACCGTGCCGCTTCCGTAGATCGGCGACCAGGCGGACCACGCCGGCATCGGACTGGTTCTTCTCGAGCAACTTCATCGCCCAACGCCGACGAGCGATCGGTCCCACCGCCACGAACGGCACGGCCACCTGCCCGAGGAGCCGAGCGGCGT
Source organism: Rhodococcus sp. AB351 (assembly GCF_049538275.1). Lineage (NCBI taxonomy): Bacteria > Bacillati > Actinomycetota > Actinomycetes > Mycobacteriales > Nocardiaceae > Rhodococcus > Rhodococcus sp. AB351. The sequence goes on along the minus strand of NZ_JBMVFW010000001.1, from coordinate 427,941 downwards.
CGGTGGGCGAAACGGTCGCGGTCGATGCAGGCACAGGTGCTCCCGGCGTCGGGGGGACAGGACCTATGCAGGCTTCCCGCCGAGAGTGCATCCAAACGTCCGTCCGGACCCGCAGGGGGAGATCACCGCAACCCTGGAACGAGCAGGCGTGCACGGTTCGCGGACAGAAGCACGCCTTCGGACGGTATGCAACAGTCTTCAGGGCGCGCAAACGTTCGGCGCTGCAGTGACAACTACCCGTCCTGGTTTCCCTGTGCCCTATTTTCCGCGCGCCTGCTTGCCGCGCGAGAGCACCTTGTCGGCCGCTTCCCAGTGCGCATCGCCGATCCACAACCGCGCGAACGCGTCGACCGCTTCCTCCGGACTCGCGCCGTTCACGACATGCTTGATCGACGCGGAGGACGGATTGGCGAGGGCGCGGCCGAGAGTGCGCCACCCTTCGTCGAAGGTCTCCCGCGGGATCACCTTGTCGACGAGGCCGATGCGTTCGGCCTCCTCGGCTCGCAGGATGTCGCCGGTCCCGGCGAGCATGAGGGCACGCCCGCGTCCGACCAGCGACGCCAGCCGTTCGGCACCGCCCCAGGCGGGCATGATCGCCAGCGACACCTGGTTGAAGCCGATCTTGATGTCGTCCGCGGCGATGCGGATGTCGGCGGCGACGGCCACCTCGGCACCACCGCCGAGTGCGTGACCGTTGAGCGCGGCGACGACGGGCGCCGGAAAGCCGGCGATCCGGTCGCACACGGCGCGCATCTGCCGGGCCATGTCGGCGGCCTGCTCGTGGGTGCGGAGCTCGGCGAGTTCCTTCAGATCGCCACCGGAGACGAAGGCGCGGTCGCCACCACCGCGGATCACCAGGGCGCGCGCCTGCGCCTGCTCGGCCTCGTCGAGCACCTTCTCGAGCTGGTCCATCGTCTCGGGGGCGATGGCGTTGCGCGCGTGCGGGCGATCGATGGTGACGACGGCGAGTCCGTCGTCGAGCTCCAGCTCCACCATGGTCTGCTCTCCGAACTGATATTGGAATTCTACTTGTCGGAGAATAGCATCTCCACAACCGGCCAAGGCCGGTCTGCACCGGTCGCGCCGCGACGAACGGCGGCGTGACGCCACCCCGGACACTGGAGCTTTCAGATGCGGCAGATCCCCTCCGAACTGGTCGAACGCTACGAGAGCGAAGGGTGGTGGACTCGCGAGACGATCGGCGACATGCTGGCGCGCGGCCTGAAGGCCGCACCCGACACCGAGTTCCGCATCCACTCGACCATCCGACCGTGGGCGGGCACCGTGAGCGAGGTCGAACACGTCGCGCGGCGCCTCGCGGCCGGTCTGCACCGCCGCGGAGTCGGCCCCGGCGACGTCGTGGCCTTCCAGCTCCCCAACTGGATGGAGGCCGCGGCCGTCTTCTGGGCCTCGTCCCTCCTGGGCGCGACGGTCGTGCCGATCGTCCACTTCTACGGTCCCAAGGAACTCGGGTACATCCTGCGCGAGTCCGCTCCCAAGGTGTTCGTGTGCGCCGAGAAGTTCGGATACACCGAGTACCGGCCCGAACTGTGCGCCGACGTTCCCGTCGTCGGTGTCGTGGGACGCGACTTCGACGACCTGCTCGACGACGAGCCCTTCGAGGGCGTGCTCCCCGTCGATCCCTCGCAGCCGGCACTGCTGGCGTTCACCTCCGGCACCACGAGCGATCCCAAGGGCGTGATCCACACGCACCGGACGCTCGGCTTCGAGACGAGGCAGCTCTCCGAGCGCTATCCCGCCGACCGCGGCTCACAGCTCACGGGCGCGCCGGTGGGTCACTTCATCGGCATGGTCAACGCCTTCCTCATCCCGATCCTCGACCACACCCCCATCAACCTGCTCGATGTCTGGGATCCGGCCCGCGCGATCGAACTGATGGAGAGCGACGGACTCGTGATCGGCGGCGGTGCAACCTATTTCATCACCAGTCTGCTCGACCACCCGAACTTCGATCCGGACCGGCACCTGCAGTACATGAAGTACGCCGGCCTGGGCGGGTCGACCGTGCCCGCCGCCGTCACCCGTCGTCTCGACGATCTCGGCATCACGGTGTTCCGCGCCTACGGCAGCACCGAGCACCCGTCGATCACGAGTTCGCTCGTCACCGATCCGGTGGACAAGCGCCTGTTCACCGACGGCAACGCGTGCCCGGGAGTGGAGATCCGTATCGCCGACGACGGCGAGATCCTCAGCCGCGGACCGGATCTGTGCATGGGATACACGACCCCCGAACTCACGGCACGCGCATTCGACGAGGACGGCTGGTACCACACCGGAGACGTCGCGATCGTCGACGAGGACGGCTTCCTGACGATCACCGACCGCAAGGCCGACTTCATCATCCGCGGTGGGGAGAACATCAGCGCGCTCGAGGTCGAGGAGGTGCTCCTGACCCTGCCCTCGGTGGCCGAGGCCGCCGTCGTGTCGGCGCCGGACGAGCGCCTCGGAGAACATGCCGCCGCCGTGCTGCGCCTGCGGCCCGGGCACGAGATGCCGACGCTCGAGGACATCCGCACACACTTCCGGCAGGCGGGCATCGCCAAGCAGAAGTGGCCCGAGGAACTGCACCGCGTCGACGACTTCCCGCGCACGGCGAGCGGGAAGATCCAGAAGTTCCGGCTTCGTCAGGATATTGCGGCTGTGCACACATGAGAATAGTATTCTCTCAACAGGAGAAGGAGGATTTGATGACCGCGAACGATTTGCCGTACCAGCTGTTCGATGCGGACAACCATCTGTACGAGACCGAGGAGGCGCTGACGAAGTTCCTTCCGGAGAAGTACAAGGACGTGATCAAGTACGTGCAGGTCGACGGCCGCACGAAGATCGCGATCCGCGGTCAGATCAGCGATTACATCCCCAACCCGACCTTCGAGGTCGTCGCCCGGCCGGGCGCCATGGAGGACTACTTCAAGAACGGCAACCCCGAGGGCAAGAGCCGTCGGGAGATCTTCGGCAAGTCCATGAAGTCGATCCCGGCCTTCCGCGAGCCGGCGGCCCGTCTCGAGCTCATGGACGAACTCCGCATCGAACGCACGCTCATGTTCCCCACCCTCGCCAGCCTCGTCGAGGAGCGCATGCGTGACGATCCGGAGCTGATCCACGCCGTCGTGCACTCGCTCAACCAGTGGCTGTACGAGACGTGGTCCTTCAACTACAAGGACCGCATCTTCACCGTGCCGGTGATCAGCCTGCCGATCGTCGACAAGGCCATCGAGGAACTCGAGTGGTGCGTCGAACGCGGCGCGAAGGCGATCCTCGTGCGCCCGGCTCCGGTTCCCGGTTACCGCGGACCGCGTTCGTTCGCCCTGCCGGAGTTCGATCCCTTCTGGAAGCGTGTCGTCGAACTCGATGTGCTCGTCACCCAGCACTCGTCCGACAGCGGCTACGCCCGCCACACGGCGGAGTGGGACGGTGCCGACAAGGAGATGCTGCCGTTCGTCACCAACACCTTCCACATGGTCAACGAGTGGCGTCCGATCCAGGACGCGGTCGCGTCGTGGGTCTGCCACGGTGCACTCCTCCGCTTCCCGGAGCTGCGGATCGCGGTGATCGAGAACGGCGCGAGCTGGCTGCCCGGTCTGCTGCAGAACCTCGCCGACACCTTCAAGAAGGCCCCCGAGGGCTTCGGCATGAAGGACCCGGTGGAGGCGGTCAAGAACAGCATCCACGTCAGCCCCTTCTGGGAGGAGGACTTCAGCAAGCTCACCGCCCTCATCGGCGCCGAGCGCGTGCTGTTCGGTTCCGACTACCCGCACCCCGAGGGCCTGGCCGAGCCGACCACCTACATCCAGCACATCCAGCACCTGCCCTTCGAGGACCAGAAGCTGGTCATGGGCGGCAACCTCGCGAGGCTCCTGAAGGTATGAGCTGGCGGACCATCCCCGAGATGGTCCTCAGCGCCGGCGACCGCTTCGGTGATGCCGAAGCGGTCGTCGACGGGGACCTCCGGATCTCGTTCACCGATCTCACCGATCGAATCCGCCGCGCCGCCGGAGCATTCGCCGACGCAGGTGTCGGCAAGGGTGATCGGGTGGCGACCTGGGCCCCGAACTCCGCCGCGTGGATCGTCGCGGCCTTCGGCCTGCTCACCGCGGGTGGTGTGCTCGTCCCGGTGAACACCCGCTACCGCGAGGACGAGGCGGGCGACATCATCCGGCGCAGCGGAGCGAAGCTGACCCTCGTGCAGGACGGCTTCCTCGACCAGGAATACGCGGTGCCGACCGGCACCCCCCGGATCGACATCGCATCCGGTTTCCTGGACAGCGGAAGACCTTTCACCCGCGAGGTGGTCGGCGAGGACATCGCCGACATCATGTACACCTCGGGCACCACCGGACGCCCCAAGGGCGTGATGATGAACCACCTGCAGACCCTCCGGATGTTCTCCGAGTGGTGCGATCTGGCCGATCTGCGACGCGGCGACCGTTACCTGCTCGTCAACCCGTTCTTCCACATGTTCGGCTACAAGGCCGGCCTCGTCGCGTCGTTCATCCGCGGCGCCACGATGATTCCCGTCCCGGTCTTCGAGACGGACACCGTCCTCGACCTGATCGAGCGGGAACATGTGACCATGCTGCCCGGACCACCCACGCTCTACCACTCGCTCCTCGCAGCGCAGCAGGACCGGACCCACGACCTGTCGTCGCTGCGCGCGGCGGTGACCGGATCGGCCGACATCCCGGTCGATCTGATCCGGCGGATCCGGAGCGAACTGCCCTTCGAGACGATCATGACGGGATACGGCCTGAGCGAGGCCGGCACCGCGACGGCCTCCCGCCGCGGCGACACCTTCGAACAGATCGCCACGACCGTCGGAAAACCCTGTGACGGTGTGGAAGTGAGCATCGCCGACGACAGCGAGGTGCTCATCCGCGGATACAACGTGATGCAGGGTTATCTCGACGATCCGGAGGCCACCGCCGCAGCCGTCGATGCCGAAGGGTGGCTCCACACGGGTGATCTCGGCGAGATCGACGCCGACGGCCACCTCCGGATCATCGGACGCAAGAAGGACATGTTCGTCGTCGGCGGCTTCAACGCCTATCCCGCCGAGATCGAAGGTTTCCTGCTCGAACACCCGGCCGTCGACCAGGTGGCCGTGATCGGGATTCCCGACGACCGGCTCGGCCAGGTGGGCAAGGCGTTCGTCGTCTCGTCCGATCCCGTCCCCGCCGAGGACCTCATCGCCTGGAGCCGCACACGCATGGCGGGATTCAAGGTTCCGCGTGTCGTCGAGTACATCGACGCGCTCCCCTTCAACGCGACCGGCAAGGTCGTCAAAGAACTACTCCATTGACACATCCCCCATCAGACAGGAGTTCCGGCATGTCGGACGAAGCTGCGATGATCGCTTTCGCCGTGAAGTGGCGGCACTGGAACGGTGGGCCCGACGAGGACATCTGGGTCACCTTCGGGATCACCCCCGAGAACTACTTCCACCGCCTCCGCGGTCTGCTGACCAAGCATCGGTGGAACCGGTTGGAACCACACATCCTCGAGCAACTCGTGCGCATCTGCGACGAGCGGCTCGACACCGTCGACCTCGCCGCCGCGGCGGACCGACGTGATCGGGCACGGTACGTCTCGTCGGCGCATCCCCTCAGCAGACTGTCCGCCTGACCACGGCTTCGAGGAACTTCACGGGAATCGGTTTCGTCCTCCTCCGACTCGGGTATCCGCCGAGGCACCGAGCTCGATCGGAGGGGGCAATCGTGGAGAACGGTTCCGTCGACCCGACACCGGACGCTCACGAAGAGCGGCCGGAGACGGTACGGCGCGCCATCGGCGCGTCGGCCATGGGCAATTTCACCGAGTGGTTCGATTACGGCGTCTACGCCTACACGGCCACCTACATCGCCGATTCGTTCTTTCCCGGCGATCTCGAATCCGCGACACTGCTCACGCTGGGCGTCTTCGCAGTCTCCTTCATCATGCGGCCGCTGGGCGGTTTCGTGTGGGGTCCGCTCGGCGACCGGCTGGGTCGTCGTCAGATCCTGGCGCTCACCATCCTGCTGATGGGTGGTTCGACGGTGCTGCTCGGCGCTGTCCCCTCGTACGAATCGATCGGGTTCTGGGCGCCGCTGCTGCTCGTGCTGTTGCGCATGATCCAGGGCTTCTCCACCGGCGGTGAGTACGGCGGCGCGGCGACCTTCATGGCCGAGTACTCCCCCGACCGCAAGCGTGGTTTCTACGGCAGCTTCCTCGAGTTCGGCACGCTGGGCGGTTTCTCCGTCGGTGCGTTCCTCGTCCTGATGATCGATCTGCTGTCCACCGACGCCTTCATGGCGACCTGGGGCTGGCGACTGCCGTTCTTCGTCGCCGGCCCGCTCGCACTGGTGGGCCTCTACCTCCGTTCGAAACTCGACGAGACACCGGTCTTCAAGGAACTCGAGGAGGCGCACCAGGAGGAGGCCAGCGTCGGCGCCGAGTTCAAGGACCTGATCACCCGGTACTGGCGGCCGATCATCAAGATGATGGGTCTGGTCATCGCGCTGAACGTCTGCAACTACACGTTGCTGAGCTACATGCCGACCTATCTCGAGGATCGGATCGGTCTGACGACCACCTCGGCACTGATCCTGGTGTTGATCGGTCAGCTCGCGATGATGGCGGTCATCCCGTTCTCCGGGGCGTTGTCGGACCGGATCGGGCGCAAGCCCCTCTGGGCGGCGTCGCTGGTAGGTCTGTTCGTTCTCGCCGCGCCGATGTACATGTTGATGTCGGTGGGCTTCGGCTGGGCGATTCTGGGCTTCACCGTGCTCGGCCTGTTGTACGTGATGCAGCTGTCGACCATCTCGGCGACCTTCCCCGCGATGTTCCCCACGCAGGTCCGGTTCGCCGGGTTCGCGATCTCGTACAACCTGTCCACCTCGATCTTCGGTGGTACGGCCCCCGCGATCAACGAATGGCTCGTCGAGCGGACAGGCAACGATCTCATGCCGGCCTTCTACATGATGGGCGCGTGCGTGGTCGGGCTCGTCGCCCTCTACTTCGTGGCGGAGACCGCGGGGGCGTCGCTGCGTGGACGCGGCATCCCGGGTATCGACAACGAAGCACACCCCACCGCCCTGTCCCATCACTGACGGGAGACGGCCGGCGCAGCTTCTGTATCGGTCCGGTCCTCGGGTCGGACACGACGGATGGCCAGGGTCACGGCGGCGGCCAGCAGCGCGGACGCCGCCCCGATCAGCATGCCGGTGAGGAGTCCTCCCTCGGACGGGATCGATGTTCCGCGGAAGGCGACGGTCGTCTGCGCCAGCACGACCCCCGCGACCGCCGCCGACGCCGTGCCTCCGACCGAACGCAGCAGGGTGTTGACGCTGTTGGCCGACGAGATCTGCGTCGCCGGCACCGCCCCCATGATCAATGTGGGGATGGCCCCGTACGCCAGTCCGATCCCCGCCGCGACGCAGCAGGTGAGCGCCATGAGACCCCACGGCGATCGCATGAGGAGTCCCGCAAAGGCATAGGCCGCGGCGATCATCAGGCAGCCCGCGAACAAGGTCGTGCGGGGGCCGCGCAGGGTCGTCAGCCGCGCCCCCAGCGGGGAGATCGCCATCATCAGCAGACCGGCCGGTGCGCACCACAGCCCCATGGCCACCATCGACTGTCCCAGTCCGTATCCGGTCTCCGTGGGCAGCATGAGGATCTGGGGAACCAGCAGCGCCTGGAAGTACATCGAGAAACCGATCAGGGTCGCGACGATGTTGGTGACGAGGACCCGGTTCCCCTTCGAGACCCGGAGATCGACGAGCGGTGCCGGAGACCTCAGTTCCCACCGGCCCCACACCACGAACGCGACGATCGAGACCGCGAACAGGATCGGGATCGTCGCACCCGTCCAGCCCCAGTCGCCGCCCTTGGATATCGCCAGCAACCCGGCGACCAGTGCGACCGAGAGCCCGAGGGTGCCGACAAGGTCGAATCGGCCCGCCTCCGCCGGCACCGGGGTGTCCCGCACCAGCCGGGCGATGAGCACCGCGACGAGCACACCGGCGAGACCGGCTCCCCAGAACAGCATCCGCCAGTTCGTGTACTGGACGACGGCCGCAGCGAGCGGCAGGCCGAGTGCTCCCCCGATCCCCAGGGACGAACTCATCAGGGCGATAGCCGAGCCGAGACGAGCCGGTGGCACGAGGGAACGCAACGCACTGATGCCGAGAGGCACGATCCCGAAGCCCGCACCCTGGAGGGCACGGCCGACGAGCATCGGGGCCAGGGACGACGACAGTGCACACAGGAACGACCCGACGATGAGTGGGATCGTGCACACCAACAGCATCCGGCGCGCGCCGTACATGTCGCCCAGGCGTCCCGTCACGGGTGTCGCGACGGCACCCGCGAGCAGGGTCACCGTGACCACCCAGGACGCATTGGACGGGCTGGTCCCGAGCAGGGCGGGCAGTTCACCGAGCAGTGGGATGACGAGGGTCGACATCACCGTGGTGACGATGCCCGCGAAGACCAGTACCCGGATCGTGCGGCCCTTCGGTCGATCAGGCGTCCGCACCGGCACCGACGGCGGCGGGTTCGGGAAGATCGCGTCCGGTCACGGACGGCAGCGGGAAGTGGCAGGCCGCGTACTGGCCCGGACGGACCTCACGCATCTCGGGTTCCTCTTCGGCACAACGATCCTGGGCCATCGGGCAGCGGGTGCGGAACCGGCAACCCGTGGGAGGTGCCAGTGGCGACGGCACGTCGCCGGCCAGGGGTGGTCCGGCGAAACCCTTCTCCGGGTCGGTCAGCGGCACCGAATCGAGCAGCGCGCGCGTGTAGGGATGCGCCGGGTCGTCGTACATCTCGATGGAATCACCGAATTCGCAGACCTTGCCCAGGTACATGACCATGACCTTGTCGCTCACCGTGCGCACCACGCCGAGATCGTGGGCGATGAACACGACGGTGAGGTCGAACTCCGCCTTGAGTTCTTCGATCAGGTTGAGGATCTGGGCCTGCACCGACACATCGAGCGCCGAGACCGGTTCGTCGCAGATGAGCAGCCGGGGATTCAGGGCCAGCGCTCGCGCGATGGCGACGCGCTGCGCCTGGCCACCCGAGAGCTGGCGGGGCAACATGCCGGCGAAACGCTCGCCGGGCAGACCGACCTGTTCGAGGACCGACACCGATGTCGTCGCCCGTTCCTTCGCAGGTGTTTTCGCGACCGTCAGACCCTCGACGACGATGTCGGCGACCGACCGGCGCGGATTGAGCGAGGCGACCGGATCCTGGAAGATCATCTGCATGTCGCGCCGGAGGGAGCGCATGCGCTTCTCGCTCGCCTCCTCGATCCACTCGTCGCCGAACCGGATACGGCCGGAGGTGATGCGGTCCAGCCGCAGCACCGCACGACCGGTGGTCGACTTGCCGCACCCGGATTCGCCGACGATGCCGAGGGTTTCACCGGGGAGGATGTCGAAGCTGATCTTCGAGACCGCCTGCACCGTACCGTTGTCGGTGGGGTACTCGACCACCAGGTCCTGCACACTGAGCAGGGCCTCGTCGCCGCGCAGATGAGTGGCGCCACTACCCGCCATGGGATTCACCTCCGGAAACGGCCCCGACCGGAACGGTCACCGGGCTCAGACACGCAACGTGATGATCGACGCCCACCGACTCGAGCGGGGGCGGTGTGGTGTGGCATTCGTCCGACGCGTGGTTGCAGCGCGGCGCGAACCGGCAACCGTCCGGTGGCGACGTCGGGTCGGGCAGCGACCCGCCGATCACCCGCAACGGCGCATGCCGCACGTGGTCGATCGTCGGGGTCGCCCCGAGCAGTGCGTGGGTGTAGCGGTGCATCGGCTGCTCGAACACCTCACGGGTGGAACCGACCTCCGCGAGCCGACCGGCGTACATCACCGACACCCGGTCGGTGCGACCGGCGACCACCGCGAGGTCGTGACTGATGAGCATCATCGACATGCCCCGGTCGCGCTGGACGCGCCGCAGCAGGTCGAGGATCTGACGCTGGATCGTCACGTCCAGCGCGGTGGTCGGTTCGTCGGCGATGAGCAGATCCGGTTCGCATGCCAGCGCGATCGCGATCATCACGCGCTGGCGCATGCCACCGGACATCTCGTGGGGATAGTTGCGGAGGCGTCGTTCCGGGTCGGGGACGCCCACCTCCTCGAGGAGCTTCAGCGCCCGGGTGTGCGCCTCGGACCTGCTGACGCCGAGGTGCTTCCGCATCCCCTCGGTGAGCTGTCGCTCGACCCGGACGACCGGGTTGAGCGACCGGCCCGGATCCTGGAAGACCATCGCGATCTGCTTGCCCCAGATCTCGCGCTTCTCCTTCTTGGTCAGGGCCAGCAGGTCGCGGCCCTGGAAGGTCACCGATCCGGATCGGCCCGAGCGGGGCGGCATGAGCCCCATGATGGCCCGGGCCATCACCGACTTTCCGGAGCCCGACTCGCCGACGATACCCAGCGCCTGTCCGGAGTCCAGATCGAGCGACACGTCGTCCACTGCGCGGACGGTGCCTCGAGGCGTGCCGATGTAGGCACGGAGATTTCTCACTTCGAGAATGGGCTGAGTGGTCACGGCGAGCCGGTCCCTTCCGTCTTGTCGGCTGTATCGGCTAGTTGCTGAGCCAGAATTCGGCCGGCATCGGCGATCCGAGGGTGTAGAGCTGCACGCCCTGCAGATCCTTCGAGTAGGCGACCGAGGGGGTGGCCCGGACGTACCACAGACCCACCACCTGATCGGCGAGGCGCTGCTGGACGACGTCGTACGCCTCCTTGCGTTCCTCGACGGTCGTGCCGAACCGGCCACGCTCGAGAGCTGCGTCGAGCTCGGGGTCGTTGATCCCGGTGAAGTTGCCCGTCGAAGCAGAGTCGAACGCGATCGAGAGCGGGAAGTCGGGGTCCTGCGTGATCGCCGAGGAAATGATCATGTCGAAGTCGCGCGCACCCGCCCGCGCCGTGAGCGTCGGGTAGTCGAGCACCTCGACCTGCATGTCGACGTTCTCGAATGCGCCGAGCTGGGCCTGGATGGCTTCGCCGAGAGAGCGCGCCTCCGCTGTCGGGTAGGCCAGATAGGTGAACGAGACGGGCTTGCCTTCGGCAGCGAGTTCGTCGAACAGCTTCTGTGCTTCCTCGGCATTCGTCTCGGAGAGCGCGATGTCGGCGTGATAAGGCGAATCCTCGGGGAAGAAGGTGCGCGGTATTTCGCCCTCGCCGTTGTACACCACGGTGTTCGCGGCATCGAGATCGACAGCGAGAGACACCGCGCGACGTGCCCGCTCATCGTCGAAGGGAGCCCTGCGGAAGTTCATCGCGGCGAACTGTCCACCGCCGGTCGATGTCACCTGGGTGGCGAGGCCCGCGGACTCGGCACGCTCGAGGCTGGTCCAGCTCGATTCCATCGACAGGTCCGCAGCCCCCGTCGTGGCTGCGTTCAGTCGCTGGTTGTAGTCGGCCACCGTCCGGATCGTGAGTTCGTCGAGGTAGGGCTTCGGGGCGTCCCAGTACGATTCGTTCTTCTCGAGTCGGATCGAGTCCTGACGGGTCCAGTTCACGAGCGTGAACGGCCCTGCACCGATGGGGTTCTCGTCGAACGCCTGCTGCCCCAGTTCGAGGGCTGCCGGCGATGCGATCCAGTTCAGCGCACCGGCGACGATGGCCTGGGCGAACTGCGGGTTGGGCTCGACCATCGTCACGCGCAGGGTGGTCGGGTCGACGACCTCGGTGGACTCGATCTGCGACGCCTGACGGATCGTCGTCGAGGCCAGCGCCGGGTCCTCGAGACGGTCCCAGTTGAACTTCACCGCGGCGGCGTCGAGAGGGGTGCCGTCGCTGAACTTCAGGTCGGGCTGCAGTGCGAGCGTGAACGTCTTCCCGTTGTCCTCGGTCGAGAAGTCCGTCGCCATGCGGTATTCGACGTCGAACGTGTCGTTGTTCGTGATGATCAGCTCGCCGTAGAGAGCGTTGCCCAGCACCGGCTGATGGGCCCACGTGTTGGACAGCGCGGCGGGGTCGAGCGAACGGGGCTCACCGGCCTGGAGGACGGTCGCGGAACCACCCGCCACGGGGTCGCCGACCGCCGCGGTGTCCTGGGCCGAGGCGGTGTCGGAACCGCTCGATCCGCAGGCCCCGAGGACCAGTACGGCGGAACAGGCCACGGCGACCGCCGCGAACATTCTTCTACGTCGAATCATGGTCGACCTTTCTTCGGAAATTCTGAGTACGAGCGCTTTTCGGGATCTCAGTCGTGGAGCGTGCGGTCGTACCTGGTACGGAGGTGGTCGCCGACCTGATTGAGGGCGAACACCGTGAAGAAGATGACGAGTGCCGGTACGAACACCAGGTGCGGTGACGTGGCAATGGCGTCCTTGCCGTCGTTGATCATTCCGCCCCAGCTGGGCTGCGGCGGCGGGATGCCCAGGCCGAGGAAGCTCAACGATCCCTCCGCGACGATGAGCGCCGCGATCACGATGGGCATGTACGACGCGAGGGGCGCGAGGACGTTGGGCATGATCTCCCGGAACAGGATCCGCCCGCTGCCGGCACCCATGTTCTTCGCAGCCCTGACGAATTCACGCGACGACCAGGAGAGGGTGTTCGCTCGCGCCAGGCGGATGAACGACGGGATCGCCAGCAGGCCGAGACCGAAGAGGATGGTCCGCACGCTCGGGGTGAGGATCGAAGCGAGGGCCAGGAGCAGGATCAGGGGCGGGAAGGCGAGCATTGCGTCGGCCAACAGCGAGATCACCGCATCGACACGCTTGCCGAAGTAGCCGGCGAGCATGCCGAAGAACGATCCGATCAGGAAGCCCACGAGACCGGCGACAGCGCCGATGACGAGGGAGACCTGCGCACCGTAGACGACGCGGGACAGGATCGACCTGCCGAGGGTGTCGGTTCCCAGGAGGGTGTCGAGGGAATCGAGGTTCGGCGGGGTCCGTGGAGGGCCGATCGGAATGTTGTACGGCGCCATCGGAAGGACGCTCGCGAAGATCGCGGCACCGATGATGAGCACCAGCCACACGATCGACAGGTAGACCAGCACCGAGCGGGTCTTCTTGGCGGCGGGTACCTTCGGCAGATCCTGGGTGGCCGACTCGACCCGCTGTGCGTCGTCCTTCTTCTCGAGCGCGACCTGCGTCATGCTCCGACCACCTTCCTGACCCGCGGGTCGACGACTTGGTAGCTGAGGTCGACGAGGGTGTTGATGCCCACGTAGACGACGGCGATGAAGGCCACGATCCCCTGCACCATGATCACGTCGCGGGAGGTGATGGAGGAGGCGACGAGCTGGCCCAGACCCGGGAGGCCGAACAGGGTCTCGACGATCACCGTGCCGCCGATGAGGCGGCCGAGGTTGATGCCGGCAACGGTGATGAGCGAGAACGACGAGGGCCTCAGTGCGTGCCGGAACATCACGTACCAGGACGGCATCCCCTTGGCCCGGGCCGCGGCGATGAAATCCTCGCGCAGCGTGCCGATGAGGTCGGTACGGAGCAGGCGGTGGAAGGCCGCGATCTCGGTGAGGGCGATGGCGAGCGCCGGGAGCATCGCGCTGCGCAAGTTGTCGCCGAGACCTTCGCTGATCCGGGACCAGCCCATCACCGGGAAGATCTGGAGCTTGATCGCGAGGAAGTAGATGAGGACGGGGCCGGCGATGAAAGCGGGCACCGAGAGGAAGACGGCCGACAGGGCGTTCATGCCGCGGTCGACGGCGCTACCCGGGCGGGATGCGGAGATCACGCCCATGACGAGTGCGACCACCAGTGCGATCAGCAGACCCATCGCGGCGAGCTGGAGCGTGACCGGCAACCGTTCGGCGATGGCCTCGCTCACGGATTGACCCGTCAGCGGCGAGGTTCCGAGATCGCCCCGGACCGCGTCGGACAACCACCCGAAGTACTGGCTCCAGAAGGGCGCGTCGAGGCCGAGCTTGGCGTTCAGTTCGGCGACCGCCTGGGGAGTTGCGTTCTCCCCCAGGATGACCTGGGCGACGGAGCCGGGCGCGAGACCGAGCAGACCGACGACCGCGATGGTCACCAGCAGGACCACCAGCAGGCTGCGGCCCACCTTTTTCGAAACTGTGAGAAACATCCGGCTCAACTTTCGTCGTACTACCGAGGCCGTGGATCACGGCGACGCAGAACACGAGCAGAGTGCACTACCTGTGATGCCCCACACATTAGAGCCTGCGTGTGGCCGCGGCAATAAGGATTACAGAAAAGACGAATGGAGTTTCTAATTATTCAGAACGGCAATCTTGCAGTGCTGCAAGATATTCGAGATGCGAGACGGAAAGACGGTGACGGGCCGGCTCGTACGCACGGCGAGGACCCGTGCACCGGACGGGTGCACGGGTCCTCGCCGAACAGCGATGCCGGGTGGAAGTACGGGATCAGCCTCCGGGGCCCTCCAGGATCGTCACGGCCGCAACGGCCGTCGGGCCTCCGACATTGTGCGCGAGACCTGTTCGCGCTCCGTCGACCTGGTTGACCGCCTGTCCGCGGAGCTGCTCGAACAATTCCACGCACTGGGCGACACCGGTCGCGCCCGGCGGATGCCCCTTCGTGTTCAGACCGCCGCTGGGATTGACCGGCAGCGACCCACCGACCTCGGTGACTCCCGCCTCGAGAAGCTTGAAACCCTCGAAGCGCTCGGCGAATCCGAGATCCTCGTAGCTGATGATCTCGATTCCGGTGAAGTAGTCGTGGATCTCGGCAACGTCGATGTCCCCCGGTGACAGGCCCGCGGTGCCGAACGCCTGCTTCGCCGCGCGCCGCGTCGCCGCGAAGGAGGTGAGATCGCGCTTGTGCTGGTGCATCACGGCGTCGAAACCCAGACCGGTGCCGCGGATCCACACGGGCCTGTCGGTGTAGCGGTCGACGACGTCGTCCGCCACCAGGATCAGCGCGGCCGCACCGTCGCTCTGCGGCGCGCAATCGTAGACGCCGAACGGCGTCACCACCGTGTCGGCGGCCAGCACCTCCTCCACCGTCAGCTCGAATCGGCGGCACGCCTTGGGATTGTTCAACGCGTTGCGGTGGTTCTTCACCGCGACCATCGCCATGTGTTCACGGGTGGCCGGCGACTCGTACAGATAGCGGCGCATGTGCAACGCGAAACCCGCCTGCGCGAGGCCGAGCGGGAAATCCCACGCCATGTCGCGCGTCATGGATTCCCATTCCCAGAGCATGCCCTTCGAGGCCGTCTCCCGGAGTTTGTCGGCACCCATCACGAGCGCGACGTCGCATGCCCCCGACGCGATGCCGTAGACCGCGTTGCGGATCGCGTCGTGTCCGGTCGCGCAGGAGTTCTCGACCCGCGTCACCGGAACGTCGTGCAGCCCGAGGGTGTCGGCGAGGATCCCGGACGGGAAACCGTCCGTCGTCCCCATCGAGCCGAACCACGCCGCGTCGATGTCCGACTTCCTCACGCCCTTGTCGACGCTCGCCGCGCAGTCGGCGAAGGCCATCGGAAGCAGGTCCCGGATGCCCAGAGCGAAATGTTCGGCGAAGGGTGTCATTCCTGCGCCGACGATCGCGACCTTCCTCATGCCGCTTCCTCCTCGTCCACGGGATCCGAATCGGGTTCGAAGGCGTACCCGTAGTCGGGGACACCCGAGCGCACCGCGATGCGGCGGAGCACCAGCCGTCCCCGGTCTCCGATGTCGACACTGCCGGCGGCAGTGCCGGTGACCCGTACCAGCGCACGCACTCCGACACCGTCGAGGTCGACGACGACGAGCGAGTACGGGGTGCGCAGACCCGGCACCGGCACGTGCACGGTGACCTCGGTGTAGACCGTCCCGGTGCGCGGTAGTTCGACGAAGGTGTACTCGGTGTCGAGCGAGCCGTCCTCGTCCACCCGGTAGCGCGGCGGGAAGTCGACCTGGTCGCTGTCGAGGAAACGCCCGCCCTCCCATCGCACCTTGGCTTCGAAGGCCCGCTCGTAGGCCGCCAGCGAGATCGGGATCTCGCCGGGCAGGGTCTGCGCCGAATCGAGCACGGGCCGCGCAGGTCTCTCCCGGCGACGGACCTCGGCCGTCCCCTCCGCGACGGTCAGTCCCGACAGGCTGGCCTGTTCGACTCCGACGAGAGGTCCGGTGAGACCGGATTCCGCCATCGCGGCCAGGGCGAAGAGCGCCGAACTCGCGCCCGTCGTAGGCAGATCCGTGGTCTGCGTGGCCGCGAGCGAGGCGGCGTGCTGCGCCGGGACCCCAGCCACGACGGCCGGGGTGTCCACCCAGGCCGTCGCGAGCGAGGCGAGATATCCCCGCTTCCGGAGGAGTCTCGGGTCCCCGTAGTCGTGGATGTCGCCGGAGGCGTTCCGCGTACGTACGGGCAGGCTGCGCGACACGCGTGCGGCGGTACGCACCTGCAGCCCGTGATCGGAGGTGAGGGCTGCCGCCGCACCGGCCGAGTTCAGGTCGACCCCGATGACCAGTGTCCGTGGTCGCGCCGAGCCGAGGGCGTCCAGCGTCGCCGGCGCGCCCCCGAGTCGCTCGATCACCTCGAGTTCGGGATCGAGCCCGAGTCCCGCGAGCAGGACCGCGGCGTTGCTGCTCTCGGTCAGCGGCAGATCCCGGCCGACGAGGACGACGTACTCGACGGATCCACCCGCTTCGAGCGCGGCGCGGCCCGCCTCGACGGCGAGGGTGACGGCGTCCTCGTCGTCACCGGCGATCCTGGCGTCGGGAGTACCCCAGCACGGCAGGTACGTTCCGATCGATGCGATGTAAGGCATTGGCCCTCCCTGAACCGGGTGCAGCCCCCGACTAGGTGACTGCGCCCGCTGTCTTGAGCTCGATGATGCGCTCCCAGTCCAGACCGAGCTCCTGCAGGATCTCCTCGGTCTGGGCGGCGAACTCGGGTGCCGGTCCGGTCTGCGGCGGCGTCACGTCGAACTGCACCGGATTGGCGACGAGCTCGAGTTCCCCTGCCTTGACCAGATATTCGTTGTCGCGGACCTGCGGGTCGCTCACGACCTGCAGCGAGTCCTGGACCGGTGCCCACGGCCCGGCGAGCGTGCCGAACCGCTGGACCCATTCCGCGAGCGGGCGGCTGCCGATGACCTCGCGCAGGATCTCGACGGCCTCGACGGTGTTCGCAGCGATCGACTGTGCGTCCGCGAAACGCGGATCGTCGATGAGGTCGGGGCGGTCGATGTGCGTGCACACATCGGCCCAGAACCTCGCCGGCTGCAGCATCACGAACGAGATGTAGCGTCCGTCCGCGGTGCCGTAGACACCCGAGAGCGGGTTCGTCGGGGCGCCGTGGCCACCGGCCTTCGGTGCTTCCATGTGCTGCCCGAGATGCGCGGACAGTGCGATGGTGTGGCCCATCGCCCACACCCCGCTGCTGAGCAGCGAGACGTCGACCACCGAGGGTTCGCCCGTGCGTTCACGCTTGAACAACGCCGCCGCGATACCGCCGGCGAGGTTCGTGCCCGAGATCGTGTCGCCGAAGGCGGGTCCGGGAGGTGCGATCATCCCCTCGATGCCGGGCGGGGTGAGCGTCGCGGCGACACCGGCGCGCGCCCAGAAGGCCGTCATGTCGTATCCGCCCTTGCCGGACTCGACGCCGCGCGGGCCGAGCGCACTCCCCCGCGCGTAGACGATCTTCGGGTTGACCGCACGGATGTCGTCGACGTCGATCTGCAGCTTGGTCCGCACCTTGGGCAGGAAACTGGTGAGGAAGACGTCGGCGGTGCGCACGAGCTCGAGCAGCACCTCACGGCCCTCGGGAATCGAGATGTCCAGGCCGAGGCTGCGCTTGCCGCGATTGGCGTGCTCGACATTCGGATTCGGATCACCTTCGATACGAAGGGTTCCCGTCTGCCGCAGACCCCGCTGCGGGTCGCCCGTCACCGCGTGCTCGATCTTGACGACGTCGGCGCCCCACTCCGCGAGCACCGCACCCGCAGAGGGAACGAAACCGTACATCGCGACCTCGACGACGCGGACGCCGTCGAGTGGCTTCACGACGTCACCACCTTCGAGAACGCCTTGAGCTGCTGGAACTCCTCGAGTCCGGCCCTGCCCATCTCACGGCCGATGCCGGACTGCTTGTAACCGCCGAACGGGACGTCGGGGCTGAAGTAGTTGCCGCCGTTGACGGAGAAGGTGCCGGTGCGGATCCGGCGTCCGATCGCGATGCCGCGCTCCTCGTCGGCGGTGAGCACACCACCGGACAGGCCGTACTTGGAGTTGTTGGCGATCCGCACGGCATCGTCGTCGCCGTCGAACGGGATGACGGCGAGGACCGGTCCGAAGACCTCCTCCTGTGCGATCTCGCTGTCGGGGTCGACGTTCGCGAGCAGGGTGGGCTTGTAGAACCAGCCCGGATCGACCTTCTCGCCACCGGTGACGAGGGTCGCGCCGTCGGCCACGGCGCGCTCGACCATGCCGTGGATCTTCTCGCGTTGCTTCTCGCTGATGACCGGGCCCATGTAGATCTTCGGGTTCGACGGATCGCCGTAGGGCACGTTCTGCATCATCCCGGCGACCTGCGCGACGATCTCGTCGTGCTTGTCGCGGGGGACGAGCAGACGCGTCGTCAGCGCACATCCCTGTCCCGCGTGCGAGCAGATGCTGAAGGCGGCGAACTGTGCGGCGGTCGCGAAGTCGGCGTCCTCGAGCACGATGAGGGCCGACTTGCCTCCGAGCTCGAGGAAGACCTTCTTGAGCGAGTCGGCGGCGGCGGCCATGATCTTCTTGCCCACGGGGGTCGAACCGGTGAAGGTGACGACGTCGACGTCCGGATGGGTGGTCATGAGCTCGCCCGGTGCGACCTGCGACGACGAGATGATGTTGACGACACCGGCCGGGATGTCGGTGTGCTCGGCGATGATCTCGGCGAGCGCCTGGGTGACGAGCGGGGTGTCGGGTGCGCCCTTGAGCACCACCGTGCAGCCCGCGGCGAGCGCGGCCGGCAGCTTCGCCATGGCCAGCTGGGTCGGGTAGTTGTAGGCGACGATCGCGGCGACGACACCGGCCGCTTCCTTTTCCACCCAGCGGCGGTGCGGCTGTCCGCGGAACTCGACGTCGCCGAGGTCCTCCGTGAACTCGGTGTTCCGCAGCAGGTCGGCGTAGTACTCCACGATCTCGAGCGGCGCGTCGACCTGGTTGCCGTGGGTGAGGATGCGAGGGGCGCCGACCTCGGCGATCGTCAGCTCACGCAGTTCCTCGACGTTGTCGCGCAGGGCCTTGTAGAGCTGGTCGAGGCACTTGATCCGGAACTCGACGTCGGTGGACCAGGTGGTCGTGTCGAATGCGCGTCGCGCTGCACGGATGGCGGCTTCCGCCTCCTCGACACCCGCGTCGGGGGCGTAACCCACCAGTTCACCGGTCGCCGGATTGTAGGAAGCGAAGGTGCGCTCGGCGGTGACGAGCTTCCCGTCGATCAGCAGCCGCTTCGTCACTCCGGTGGTCGCGGCGTCGGCCACCGCGGTGGCTCCGTTCTCCTGCACTGACATCCCGTCTCCTCGCATCGTGGGGAAATACCATTCTCAGATCAGAGAATTAATATGTTCGACTTTCGAGAACTTTAGCAAGGAGCAGTCCGGCAGGATAGTCCTGAAAGTGATCCTGACTACTCGGCAGCGGTGCGCATGGGCGAATTCTCCGGGTCTTGCGGCTCCCAATCGCGCGAGAGTATGGTTCTCGCAACCGGAAGGGAGATTCTTGTGATCAGCACTACAGCCCTCAGCCCGTCACTCGGTGTGGAAGTCACCGGCCTGGACAGCCTCGACGACGACCGGGTAGTCGCCCAGCTGCTCGAAGCACTCAAATGGCGTGGCGTACTTCTCGTGCGCGGTATCCACCTCGACGACGAGGCCCAGGTCGCCTTCAGCCGCAAGCTCGGCAAGGTCGTCATGCCTGTCCCGGGCGAAGAGATCTTCACCGTCTCGCTCGACCCCGCCAAGACGCCGACGGCCGAATACCTCAAGGGCACGTTCCACTGGCACATCGACGACACCACCAACGAGGTGCCGGCGAAGGCCACCACGCTCACGGCCCGCCATGTCGCAATGGTCGGTGGCGGAACGGAATTCGCCAGCACCTACGCGGCCTACGAGAATCTTCCCGACCACGAGAAGAAGCGGTACGAAGATCTGCGCGTCGTGCACAGCTTCGAGGCCGCCCAGCGCCTGGTCTACCCCGATCCCACCGAGGAGCAGGTCGCGCGCTGGCGTGCACTTCCGCCCCGCGAGTCCTCCCTGGTCTGGGAGCGCCGCGACGGACGACGCTCCCTCGTCATCGGAGCCACGGCCGACCACATCGTCGGCATGCGTCCCGAGGAGAGCCGCGAACTCCTCGACGAACTGCTCGCGTGGACTACGCAGGAACGCTTCTGCTACTCGCACGAGTGGGCCGTCGGCGACCTCGTCGTCTGGGACAACACGGGCATGCTGCACCGTGCGCTTCCCTACGACCCGTCGTCCGAGCGCCTCATGCGCCGCACCACGATCGTCGGTGACGAACCGTGGCAGTGAAGACAGCGGTGGTCACGGGCGGAAGTTCCGGAATCGGCAAGGCGATCGCCGAACGCCTGCGCAAGGACGGCCACCAGGTCGCGGTGCTCGATCTCAACCCCTCCGGTGAGGAGCTCGAGTACAAGGTCGACGTCTCCGACCGCGCACAGGTCGACGACGCCTTCGCCCGGATCCGCGAGCAGCTCGGCCCCGTCACGATTCTCGTCAACGGCGCAGGACTCGAGCTCTACAAGCGCTTCCACAACATCGACTATGCGACCTGGCAGAAGGTCGTCGACGTCAACCTCGGCGGCGTCTTCCACTGCGTGCAGGCCGCCCTGCCCGACATGCTCGAGGCCGGCTGGGGACGCATCGTCAACATCTCGTCGTCGAGCGCGCAGTCGGGTCAGCAGTTCATGACCGCCTACGTCTCGTCCAAGGCCGGCGTCAACGGACTCACCAAATCACTTGCGCTGGAATATGGTCCGTCCGGCATCACCGTCAACGCCGTACCCCCCGGCTTCGTCGAGACCCCCATGCTGCACCGCTCCGCCGAGAAGGGTCTGCTCGGCGGCACCATCGAGGAACACGTCCAGCGCACCCCCGTCCGCCGAGTCGGACAACCCGAGGACATCGCCGCCGCCTGCTCCTTCCTGATCTCCGAGGAGGCCGGATACATCACCGGCCAGATCCTCGGGGTCAACGGCGGACGCAACACCTGATCCACCCTCTCGCCGAAACCCGATCGAAAGGACAATCCAGTGGGACGTGTCGAAGGCAAGGTCGCGTTCGTCACCGGTGCGGCGCGCGGCCAGGGCCGCAGCCACGCGGTCAAGCTCGCGTCCGAGGGCGCCGACATCATCGCTGTCGATATCTGCACGGACATCGACTCGATGGGGTACTCCATGGCCACGCCCGAGGACCTCGAGGAAACCGTACGGCTCGTCGAGAAGGAAGGCCGCCGGATCGTCGCGATCCAGGCCGACGTGCGCGACGCAGCACAGATGGAAGACGCTGTGGCGCGGGGCATCACCGAGTTCGGCAGGCTCGACGTCGTCGTCGCGCAGGCCGGTGTCGCCGGTATGAAGGGCGAGCCCCAGACCCAGGCCTGGACCGACGTGGTCAACACCAACCTCGTGGGCACGATGAACGCCGTCCACGCCGCCCTGCCGCATCTGAAGGCAGGCGCCTCCATCATCGCCACCGGTTCCACCGCGGCACTGATGGACGTGTCGAAGGTCGACCAGCCCGGCAAGGATCTCGGTGGCGTCGCCTACGTGTTCTCCAAGCGGGCCCTGTCCCAGTTCATCGACACGCTCGCAACCCATCTCGCGCCGCGCATGATCCGCGCGAACGTTCTGCACCCCACCAACTGCAACACCGACATGCTGCAGAGCGAACCGATGTACCGCTCCTTCCGCCCCGACCTCGAGCACCCCCGGCGTGAGGACGCGGAGCCCGCCTTCGGTGTGCAGCAGGCCATGCCGATCCCGTACATCGAGCCCGAGGACTCGAGCAACATGGTGCTCTTCCTCGCGTCCGACGAATCGCGCTACGTGACCGGCATGCAGATGCGCGTCGACGGTGGCGGCTACCTCAAGTGGTACGACTACCACATCTGACCGTCCGATCGTGGCGGGCGACCCACGCACGCGGCAGGACGTTGCCGGACCGGACCTGTACACATCATCGACCGGGAGGAACATCGTGAAGGTCAGAGTCGACCCCGACCGCTGCCAGGGCCACACCCTGTGTGCCATGGCCGCACCAGAAGTATTCGAACTGAGCGACATCGACGGCCACGCGACCGCCGTCGTGGAGGACGTGCCCGCGCATCTCGAGGAGAACGTGCGCGAAGCAGCCCGGTCCTGCCCCGAGCAGGCCATCGAGATCTCCTGACCACCAGCGTTTCGACAGCCCCGATCGAAGCGTCAGAGAGGACAGTCATGAGCGTCGACGACGTCGTTGCCGACACATCCCACCGCACTCCGGTCCACCAGTTCGACCGGCACGCACCCGACTACCGCGACAACTTCCTTTCGATCACGGAAGAGATGCAGTCGAAATGCCCGATGGCCTGGTCGGACACCCACGGCGGCCACTGGGTCGCCGCGGGCAGCGACGAGGTGTTCAACCTCGTCCGGTCCCCGAACGTCTCCAACGACCACGACATCAAGGGTGTCCGAAAAGGATACAAGGGCATCATGATTCCGACGGCCGAGCGCGCCTCCGGCGTGCGCGGCGGAATCCTCGAGATGGACGACCCCGAGCACCGGGAGTTCCGCGCCCTGCTCAACCCCTACCTCTCCCCCGCGGCGATCAAGAAGTGGATCCCCGTCATCGACGAGGTCGTGCGCGCGAGCCTCGACGAGAAGATCGAGAGCGGACGGATCGACTTCGTCGACGATCTCGCGAACATCGTTCCGGCCGTCATCACCCTGGCCATGCTCGGTGTCCCGATCAAGAAGTGGGAGGTGTACTGCGAACCGGTCCACGCCGCCATCTACACCCCGCCGGACTCCCCGGACGTCGCCCGCGTCAGCGAACTTCACCGCAACATGGGCATCGACCTGATCACGAATCTGTTCGAGATCCGTGAGAACCCCCGTCCCGGCCTGATCAACGCGATCGCCGACGTCGAGGTGCTCGGCGAGAAGCCCGACGACATGGAGCTTCTCGGCATCCTGAGCCTGCTGATCGGCGGTGGCTTCGACACCACCACTGCACTGACCTCGCACGCCCTCGAATGGCTGAGCCAGAACCCCGACGAGCGCGAGCGGCTCAGCCGGGAACGCGACAGCCTGCTCGACAGCGCCACCGAGGAGTTCCTGCGGTACTTCACCCCCTCGCCGGGTGACGGTCGTACCTTCTCCGCCGACTGCGAGTTCAAGGGCACGCAGTTCAAGGAGGGCGAGCGTCTGTGGCTGTCGTGGGCGATGGCCAACCGCGATCCCGCCCTGTTCGACGACCCGAACTCGATCGACCTCGAGCGGAAGGGCAACCGTCACTTCAGCTTCGGTCTGGGTGTCCACCGATGCATCGGATCGAACCTGGCGCGCACGGTGTTCAAGCGGATGCTGCTCGCCGTTCTCGACCGGATGCCCGACTACACGTGCGATCCGGAGACGACGGTGCACTACGACTCCATCGGCGTCATCCAGGGCATGCGGCACCTCCCGGCGACGTTCACACCGGGCAAGCGCCTCGGCGCCGGCCTCGACGAAACGCTCGAGAAGCTGCAGGTCCAGATCGACGAGCAGGAACTCGCGGCGCCCATCACGGCTGCCAAGTAACACCGCTCGGACGTAACCAGGAGTGACGTAACCAGGAGTGAGGAAGGCCGGTATCGGTGGCTGAGACGACAGTGGTCGAACGGGAGACGGGCGACGCCCCGGCGAAGGCGTCGGGACGTCCCCTCCCCCAACTGACCCTGCAGAACAAGTTCTTCTGGACCTCCGGCGAGGACGGCCGGTTGCGGATCCAGGAATGCGAGTCGTGCGCGGCTCTCATCCATCCGCCGCAACCGGTCTGCCGGTACTGCCGGGAGAAGAAGATGGGTGTGCGCGTGGTCTCCGGATACGCGACGCTCATCGGGTTCACCGTCAACCACCGTTTCGGGCTGCCCGGCCTTCCTCCTCCGTTCGTCATCGCGCAGGTCGCACTCGAGGAGGATTCGCGGGTGCGCCTGACCACCAACGCGGTCGACTGCGATGCCGAGCAGCTCGAACTCGGCATGCGTATGGAGGTCGTCTTCCATCGGGACGGCGACGTCTGGCTGCCGCTCTTCCGCCCGGCAGCGGAACAAGGCGCACCTGCCCCGCTGCCCGTGGACGAGATCGAACCCGAGCAGATCCGTTTCCACATCCGTCCGCCCGCGAGCCCGGACAAGTTCGAGGACAAGGTCGCCATCACCGGCATCGGTATGTCCGACATCGGGCGCCGCCTCATGGTCGATCCCGTCTCGCTCACCGTGCAGGCGTGCGAACGTGCCGTCGCCGACGCCGGACTGACGATGGACGACATCGACGGCCTGTCGACCTATCCCGGTGCCGGCCCGATCATCGGTTTCGGCGAAGGCGGTGTCGCCGCCGTCGAATCCGCTCTCGGACTGCACCCCACCTGGTTCAACGGCGGCATCGAGACCCCCGGGCCCAGCGGCTCGGTGATCGCCGCGATGCTCGCCGTCGCGAGCGGTCTCGCCCGGCACGTGCTCTGCTACCGCACCCTGTGGGAATCGAGTTACAACGAACTCGTCAAGGCCGGGCAGATCACGCCGCCCGGCGGACGCACCCCCAGCTGGATGGTGCCCTTCGGTGGTGTCTCCGCAGCTCACACCCTCGCCCAGAACGCCCAGCGGCACTTCCATCGATACGGCACCACCCGCGAGACGCTCGGCTGGATCGCGCTCAACCAACGCGCGAACGCCGCCGTCAATCCCGGCGCGATCTACCGCGACCCGCTGACGATGGACGATTACCTGTCGGCGCGACCGGTCACCACTCCCTTCGGCCTGTACGACTGCGACGTGCCCTGCGACGGCGCTGTGGCGGTGATCGTCTCCGCCGTCGACACCGTGAAGGACCTGCCCGGCCCGGCGATCCGCGTGGAGGCCGTCGGCACCCAGGTCGTCGAACGCATCGAGTGGGACCAGAGCACCCTCACCCACGAACCGCAGGTCCTCGGCCCGGCCGCGCACCTGTGGACCCGCACGTCGCTGCGACCCGACGACGTCGATGTCGCCCAGCTCTACGACGGCTTCACCTTCAACGCACTGTCGTGGATCGAGGCGCTCGGCTTCTGCGGGATCGGTGAGGCGAAGGACTTCCTCGACGGCGGGAAGAACATCGCACGCGACGGCATCCTCCCCCTCAACACCCACGGCGGCCAGCTCTCGCACGGACGCACCCACGGCATGGGTCTCGTGCACGAGGCGGTCACGCAGCTGCGCGGCACGGCCGGAGAACGCCAGGTGCGCGACGCCCGAGTGGCCGTGGTCAGCAGCGGCGGACTCACTCCCGGCAGCGCGATGCTGCTGCGGAGCGACGCATGAGCACCGTCCGCGCACAGTCCTCACCGATCGAGGAGGCTCACGTCGGCGGCGCGGGAGACGTCTCACCCGTAGCCCGCGTCGTCGATGTCGAGGGCATCCCGATGTCGGCGCTGGTCGCCGAGGCACCCGAGCCACGGGCCGTGATCGTGGCTCTGCACGGTGGTGCCGCCCGCGCCGCCTACTGGGACTGTCCCGGTCATCCCGAACTGTCGATGATGCGCGAGGCCGTCACGTACGGTTTCACCGTGATCGCCCCGGATCGTCCCGGCTACGGCGAGTCGCGGCCGCACCGCGACGAGCTCGGCGACCCCGAACGCCGCGTCGATCTGGCCTACCGCACCGTCGACGCGCTGCTCGGCACAGCTCCCCGTGGCGCCGGCCTGTTCCTGTGGGGGCATTCGGTCGGAAGCGAACTGACGACACGCATGGCCGTCGAGAACCGGCACGACGAGGTACTCGGCATCGAGCTGTCCGGCACGGGTCGCGAACACCATGCCCTGGCGGCCGGGATCCTCGGCACGCGCGAGCGGTACGCGAACGCCCGCGGGGTCGGCGAACTGCTGTGGACACCCGCCGAGCTCTACCCGCCCGACATCGTCGGTGGCGCCGTGATCGCCGCACGCACACCCGACTACGAGGCCGACGTGACGGCCGGCTGGCCGACCGCCGACTTCCCCGCTCTCGCCGCGCAGGTCCGTGTGCCCGTGCACTTCACCGCCGCCGAGCACGAGAAGGTCTGGCGCAACGATCCGCAGGCGCTCGAGGACGTCGCTGCGATGTTCACGGCAGCGCCGGGCGTGACCCTGCATCTCCATCCGGGCGGTGGACACAATCTCAGCATCGGTTTCGCCGGGCCGGCCTACCACCGGATGGTGTTCGCATTCGTCGACGGGTGCATCGCACACCAGGAGGCACCGGCCCTATGACGTCCCATCCCCGATCGGAGGCACTGTGATGCGTGTCGGATTCATCGGACTCGGAAGCCAGGGTGGGCCGATGGCCCACCGGATCGTCGAGTCGGGATACGAGACGACGCTCTGGGCCCGCCGCCCGGAATCTCTTGCTCCCTATGCCGATACGGCGGCGAAGTACGCGGAGTCCCCCGCCGAGCTCGCGGCGGTCAGCGACCTCGTCTGCCTGTGCGTGGTGAACGACGACGACGTGCGACAGGTGATCACCGGCGAGCACGGTGTCCTCGAAGGCATGAACGAGGGCGGCATCATCGCCGTGCACAGCACGATCCATCCGGACACCTGCCGCGAACTCGCCGCAGCCGCACGTGAACGCGGCGTCTCGCTCGTCGACGCGCCGGTCAGCGGCGGCGGAATGGGCGCCGCCGCGGGCACTCTGCTCGTGATGGTCGGTGGTGAGAGCAACGTCGTGGAGCGGTGCCGGCCGGTGTTCTCCACCTACGGCGACCCGGTGGTGCACCTCGGGGACCTCGGAGCGGGTCTGGTCGCCAAGCTCCTCAACAACCTGTTGTTCACGGCGAACCTGGCGCTGGCCGAGAACACTCTGGCGCTCGGTGCGGAACTCGGCGTCGATCCCGCGCGCCTCGGGGAGGTCGTCTCGCACGGCTCGGCGAACAGCTTCGCGCTCGGACGCGTGGTCTCGGCCGGGGGCAGTCTCGACCGGATCGGCGGGCACGCCGGCGCACTGTTGAACAAGGACGTGAGTCTCGTGGCCGGTCTGGCCGCGTCGGCCGGTGCCTCCGAAGGCATCACCTTCATCACGGCCGATGTGAGTCTCGAGCAGATGGGTCACCCGCGATGAGTCGCGTGCACTTCGTCGGCGCCGGACGTATGGGGCTGCCGATGGTCGAACGTCTGGTGGCCGACGGACACGACGTGCACGTGCTCGCGCGGCACGACGACGCCCGGGCGGCCGTGGAGAAGACCGGCGCGACCGCGGTCGGCGACATCACCGCTGTCGGCACCGACGCCGAGCTCGTCGTCGTCTGCGTGTTCACCGACGAGCAGGTACGCCAGGTGTGCCTCGACGACGGCGTGCTGGAGCGTATGCCGAAGGGGTCGACCCTCGTCGTCCACACCACGATCAGCCCGCGCACCGTGGAGACCCTGGCCTCCGCGGCCGAGCTGTTCGGGGTCGCGGTGATCGACGCCGCCGTGAGCGGTGCCCCGCACGACATCGCCGCCGGTGCCCTGACGCTGTTCCTCGGTGGAGCGGACGAAGCCGTCGCTGCCGTGACGCCCGTGCTGAAGAGCTACGGCGATCCCGTCCTGCACGTCGGCGCGCCCGGCGGCGGACAGAAGGTGAAGCTGGTCAACAACGCCCTGTTCGCCGCCGAGATCGGTCTGCTCGCCGAAGCGGCCGAACTGGGCCGGCAGCTCGGGGTCGACGAGGCGGCGCTGTTCTCCGCCCTCCCCCACGGCAGTTCGTCGTGCAAGGTCATGGGGAACATCGCGATGCGCGGATCGGTGTCGGAATTCCGCAGTGCCGTGGGTGAATTCCTCACCAAGGACGTGGCGGTGGTGCGCGCCGCCGTGTCGGAGCTCGGAGGAGACCTCGGGGTCCTCGACACGGCCATCGACGCACACACCCGGTAGAGGCGGTCCGGCGAGGCGTCCCGGGTGGTGGTCCTGCTCCACTGCACGGGACGCCGTCCGCACCGTCGCCTCCCGCGTTTGCACACCGGTGCGGACAGATGCACCTGGTGTACACCGAGTTTCCGTCCCCCGGGATACGCAAACGCTCACCTCGGGGCATCCCGTCGAAGCGAAAGGGCATTCCATGGAAGGTCTGAAGGACAAGATCGTGCTGGTAGCCGGTGCCGCAACGGGTCTCGGCGCCGATTCCGCCCGCCGCCTCGCCCGCGAGGGTGCCCGGGTGGTCGTCGGCGACCTCAACCACGCCGGGGCACAGAGCACCGCCGCGTCCATCACGGAGACCGGCGGCACTGCCGTCGCGGTCGAGTTCGACATCTCGGACGACGACTCCGTGCGGGCGCTCGTCGCGAAGGCGGTCGAAATGTACGGCGGGCTCGACGCCGTCCACATCAATGCCGGCGACATGGGGGCCGTCACGAAGGACACCGACGTCGTCGACATCGACCTCGAGATCTGGGACCGCACGGTCGCTGTGAATCTGCGCGGCCACATGCTCGTCACCCGCCACAGTGTCCCGAAGCTGCTCGAGCGCGGTGGCGGCGCGATCGTCTACACCTCGTCCATCGCCTCGTTCACCGGCGACCCGCAACGTCCGGCCTATTCGGCGACGAAGGCGGGCATCAATGCGCTCGCACGGCACGTCGCGTCACGATGGGGCCGGGAGGGTATCCGGGCCAACGCGGTGACCCCGGGACTGATCCTCACCGACGAGATCCGGAACGGAGCGGCACCGGAACTGCTGGCCGGCATGCTCGCGCGCACGCGCAGCACCCGACTCGGTGAGGCCGCGGACATCTCGAGCATGGTCGCCTACCTGATGTCCGACGACGGCTCGTGGATCAACGGCCAGGTGGTCAACGTGGACGGTGGCACCGTGCTGCGGTAATCGGAGATCCGCGGCACGTGCGGACAGATACCCGCCTTCAGCAAAGGTGTATCTGTCCGCACGTCTCGCATGTCGGCGCTCTACGTGCCGTCCAGCGAGACCCCGTGGACCTGCTCGAGATGGCGCACCACCGCCATCTGGTCCACACCCGGCTCCAGTGCCTCGACGGCGGCGTTCCACACCTGCCCGATCGCTTCCCCGAGCACGGGACTGATCCCCTGGTCGTGGGCGAGGTCGAGTGCGATCCCGACGTCCTTGCGCATCAGCGCCGCCGCGAACCCCGAATCGAACGTGCGTGAGAGCACGAACTTCTCGTACTTCGTCTCGGTGGCCTGGTTGCGGCCGCTGCCGGCGTTGAAGACCGAGAGCAGGGTCGCCGGGTCGATCCCGAACTTCTTCCCCACCAGCAGGGCTTCTGCCGCGACGAGCACGTTGTTCGCCGCGAGGAGATTGTTCAGCGCCTTGGCTGCATGACCCGATCCGACGGGTCCGATCCGGATGATCTCGCTGCCCGTCTCCTGCAGCAGCGGAGTCACCCCGTCGACCACGACGGCGTCACCACCGGCCATCACGGCGAGGGTGCCCTGCTCGGCGCGTGCGACACCGCCGCTCACGGGAGCGTCGACGACGCGCACGCCCTTCTCCGCTGCGATCTCGGCGAGGCGTTGCGTGCGGGTCGGCACGCTCGAGCCCATGTCGACGATGACCGAGCCGGGACGCAGGTGTTGCAGCAGACCGTCCTCGGACAGCACGACGGAGTCGACGATGTCGCTCGTGGGAAGCATCAGGACGACCACGTCGCAGTCGGCGAAGTCCTCGGTGCCACCGGCACCGACGGCGGTGGGGTGCTCGTCGACGAACCGCTGCTGGGCGGCAGGATCGGCGTCGCGCACGATCAGGCTCCGGCCGCCGCGGACGAAGTTCCGGGCGATGGGGCGTCCCATCGCGCCGAGACCGATATGGCCCACGGTCCCGAGAGTCACCTCGCTCATGCGTTCTCCTCCGTCGTCTCGTCGGCCTGCAGCGGGCCGAGTTCCTCGACGAGGACCTGCTGCACGACGCGCATCGCCGCGATGCCCGCGGGGCATCCGACATACGCCGTCGCGTGCACCACCGTCTCGGAGATCTCCCTCCGCGACAATCCGTTCCGGATCCCGGTACGGACGTGGGTGGCGAGCTCGGTGTGCTGACCGAGCGCGATCAGCAGCGAGATCGTCACGAGCGACCGGTCGCGGCGCTCGAGACCGTCCCGGGTCCACACGCCACCCCAGACGAATTCGCTGACGTACTCCTGCAGTCCCTCACCGTCGGTGCCGGCATTGCGCGACAGCGCGGCGTCGACGTACTCGTCGCCGAGGACCTCGCGGCGTACCGCGAGCCCGGAGTCGAGGACCGTTCGGTGTGCCGCCTGCACGGTGCCGTCGAGCGCGACCTGTGTTGTCATCGTTGCCCTTTCACATCCGCGACGAATCGAGCTTGACGGTCACGCATTTGACCTGACCGTAGTGGTGCAGCGCCTCGACGCCCTTCTCGCGTCCGTAGCCACTGTTCTTCCATCCCCCGAAAGGGGTCTGCACGGAACCGGTGGACCAGGTGTTGACGAACACCTGCCCGGTGCGCAGGCGCCCGCTCACGGCGAGTGCGCGGGAGACGTCGCGGGTCCACACCCCGGCGACGAGTCCGTATTCGGAATCGTTCGCGATCTCCACCGCGTCGTCGGTCGTGTCGAAGGAAACGACCACGAGCACCGGGCCGAAGATCTCCTCCCGCGCGATCCGCATCGAATTGTCCACCCCGGTGTAGACGGTGGGCTCGACGAAGAAGCCACCGGTCTCCTCGGCCACGGCGGAGACCTTCCCACCCGTCGCCAGGTGCACCCCTTCCGATTCGGCGATCCCGAAGTACTGCTGCACCTTCTCGAACTGGGCCCGGGTGATGATCGGTCCGATGTCGACGCCGACGCGCAGTTCCGACACGCGGTCGACGACCCGTCGGACGACTTCGTCGTGCACCTCCCGTTGCACGAGCAGTCGTGTCCCGGCCGAGCACACCTGGCCGGCGTTGGCGGTGAACGCCTGCACCGCACCGGCCACGGCAGCATCGAGATCCGCATCGGCGAACACGATGTTCGCCGACTTGCCCCCGAGTTCGAGGGTGACGGGCACGATCCGGTCGGCGGCGATCCCGCCGATGACCCGCCCTGTCGGCACCGATCCGGTGAACGCCACCTTGGCCACCTCGGGATGGTGGACGAGAGCGGCACCGACCTCCCCACCGGTGCCCAGCACGACGCCGAGGACGCCGGGTGGGAAGCCCACCGCACTCGCGAGTTCCGCGACGCGCACGCTCGATGCCGAGGTGTTCTCGGACGGCTTGAGCACCACGGTGTTCCCCGCCGCGAGCGCCGGTGCGCACGCCCGCGCCGACTGGTTGAGCGGCAGGTTCCACGGAGTGACCACGCCGATCACCCCGTAGGGCTCCCGCACCGTGTAGACGTGCTGGTCGGGAGCGATGTCGAGGGTCTCCCCCACGGGCATGCCCACGAGACCGCCGTAGAACTCGAAGTAGGTCGCCGAGTTCTCCACCTCGGCCAGCGCGACCTTCTCCGGTTTCCCGGTCTCGCTGACCTCGAGTGCGGCGAGCCTCGGTGCGTCGGCCCGGATCGCGCGTGCGAGGTCGACGAGCAGACGGCCACGGTCGAGTGCGGGGATCCGCAACCACTGCGGTCCGGCTGCGGAGGCGGCGCGCACGGCCGCACCGACGTCGATGGCATTGCCCCGGGCGATACGCCGGACGGGACGTCCGGTCGCGGGATCGGTGACGTCGAGGTAGTCGCCGCCGGACGGTGCCGTCGATGCCCCGTCGATCCAATGATCGAGTGTCTCCACGATGTCACCTCCCGCCGGTGCTCTGGAGAGCACCGGTCATCGACGGCAAGGCGTCCGGTTCGAACATGGCCCGGCGTTGGCTCAGGAAATCGTGCGGATATCCGGCCGAGATCGCCGAGGCCTCCTCCAGCCGCGCCAGCTGGTCGTCGCTCAACTGCAGGGACAACGCTCCGAGATTGTCGCGGAGCTGTTCGGCCGTGCGGGCACCGACCGACAGCAGCAGTCCCTGTCGACGCACCCAGGCGAGAGCCACCCGGGCGCTGGACGTGCCGAGTTCGTCGGCGATCTCCCGGGTCACCTTCACGATGCGTTGCATCCGGAGAGTGAGGGCGGCCAGGGATTCGTCCGTGTGGTCGCGGGCCAGCGCGCCCCGCGCGAGCGGACTCCACGCATACACCGGAAGTCCGAGATGCTCTGCCATCGGCAGCAGTTCGCGCTCGGGTGTACGGGCCAGGAGGGAGTACTCGACCTGCAATGCACAGAACGACGTCCAGCCACGCAGCTCGGCGATGGCGTTCGACCGGGAGATCACCCACGCCGGGGTGTTGGAGATCCCGATCGCGAGCACCGTGCCCGCCCGGACGAGATCGTCGAGCGCACGCAGAGTTTCGGCTTCCGGCGTGCAGCGGTCCCACGCGTGGACCCAGAGCACGTCGAGATAGTCGGTGCCGAGCCGTCGCAGGCTCGTCTCCACACTCCGGCGCAGACTCTTCCGGTTGCTGCCACCGGAGTTGACGTCGCGCGGGTCGGTGGGGAGCGTGTACTTGGTGCTCACCACCATCGCGTCGCGTTCGGAGGCGATGAACCGGCCGAGCATCTCCTCGCTCGCCCCGTTCGTGTAGTTGTTCGCGGTGTCGACGAAGTTGCCTCCGGCCGCGCGGTATTCGTCGTAGACCGTGCGGGATTCGGTCTCGTCGGCACCGAAGCCCCATTCGGTGCCGAAGGTCATTGCACCGAGGCACAATTCGCTCACGCGGATACCGGACGAGCCGAGCACGCGTTGCCCCATGATTCCGTCAGGCATCGTCGTCCACCACCCAGTTGACGAAGCGGTGCAGCGGGTACATGCCGTCGTGCGGGCTGCCCATGCTGCCCTTCAGCGCGCTGCCCAGTCGGACGATGCGCTGCACGCCGGCGGTGGCGAGCCGGTCGCGGATCTCCGCCTTGCGGTGGAACGGGTAGACACCGACGGTCTGGGTGGCCACGGTGGCGTAGGTGGCGGCCTCGTCGAGCGTCGAGATCGGCAGGACGTTGACGGTCTTGTTGGTCGGGTGGAAGTCGACCATCTCCGGCGAGCGCACCACGAGGCCGCTGCCGTCGGGCTTGCCCCACACCTTGTAATCCGGTTCGAGGAAGCGCATTCCCTCGACGGCGTCGCGGATCTCGGCGTCGGGCTTCGGTCCGACCGCCTCGGCGAAGTCGCGGTCCACGCCGAGTCGTTCGTGCAACAGGGCACAGAACCGGTCGATCCGGTCGTCGTCGCCCTCGACGCAGATGTGCCGCGCCGCCAGGCACGCGTCCTGGTTGAAGATCGTCGCATCGAGGGCCGCCAGTTCGGCGACCTCGCGCAGGGTCTCCTCGGATTCGAAGGCCTCGCGGCCGACGATCGACATCGACACCTTGGGATCGAAGGAGATCAGCTGGAAACCCGGTCCGGCATAGCGCGCGGCGTTCTCGATGGCCGAGCCACCACCCCACGCGACGAGCTTGTCGAAGTACTGGGAGCGGTAGAGGATGTTCTCGACCTTCTCGTCGCCGCCCCGCCAGTACACGGCGGACATCGACCGCAGTACCGGATGGTCGGGGGCGATGTCGGCCATGGTGCGCAGCACCGCCACGGTGGTGAACGGATCGGCCGAGGGCACCTTGAACAGGTTGACGCCCTTGGTGAGTGCGGCGTCGGCGATGGTCGTCATCGCGGCGCTCGGCGAGTTCCCGGCCATCATGTGGACCAGGCGCGGCGGGAAAGCTCGGACGCGGCTGACGTTGCCGTTCGGGTCGGTGCGCTCGGCCCAGCCGTCGAGCACGTCGAGGCCGCCGAAGGTGCGTTCGAGCCGGTATTCGAGGGCCTGCCGGGTGAGGAACTGACCGGGCCGCGCGAAGGTGTTCTCGATGATGCGGCGCGGCAGGGCGCTCACCTGGACGGTCATCTCGAGGGATTCCTGGAGGTATTCGTTCTTCTCCAGGGTCAGGTACTGCGCGGTCTCGACGAGGAAGTCGATGATCTCGGAGATCGGCACGTCGAATGCCGGCCCGACCTCCGAGCGCGGCGCGAACAGAGCGTTGTATTCGAGTTTCGGCGTGACGAAGGGGACGCCGAAGTCGCGGGAGAGGTATTCGCTGTCCTCACCCCAGACGATCTCGCCGCGGACGAAGTGCGGGACTTTGATGCGGGTACGGGCCGGTGCGGTGGTGGTCATGGCTCACTCTCCCGAGAGTCCGCGGACGTAGGCGTCCATCGTTCCGGCACAGGTGATCTTGTCGTCGTCGCCGAGATCGGAGTAGCGGACGATGTTCGGCAGCACGGTCTCGCCGGGCCGGCCGCACGGGCACGTTCCGAGATCGACGGTGATCCGGTCGCCGGAGATCGTTCCGCCCCACCGGCCGTCGACGGTGG
Source organism: Rhodococcus sp. AB351 (assembly GCF_049538275.1). NCBI lineage: Bacteria > Bacillati > Actinomycetota > Actinomycetes > Mycobacteriales > Nocardiaceae > Rhodococcus > Rhodococcus sp. AB351. Next base: position 393,420 of record NZ_JBMVFW010000001.1, on the reverse strand, counting down.
TGTCGACGAAGGCCGCGCGTCCCTCGACGATGGCGCCGTCGGGTTCGGCGAGGGCGCTTCCGTCCTTGGTGAGGACGAACAGCACGATCTCGTCCGGCACGTGGTAGCGGCCCTCCTCGGGGCACTTGAACATGCGGTTGTTGAGTTCCTGCATCGAGTAGTAGTGCAGGAAGCGCTCCGGCACGATGTTGAGGAGCCGGTAGATCTGTTCCTGGTAGTCGGCGGGAAGGTTCGTGCCCTTCAGTCCGCCGCCGCTGGTGAGCGCGTTGTTGCCGGTGATGTCGCCGTCGCGGACGCCCTTCTCCCGCAGGATCTCGCAGAGCCGGAACAGTTGCGGGAACTGGGAACTGAAGAGGATGTCCTCGGACCTGTGCGCGATGATCTCGTCGGCGAAGTGGTGCAGTCGCCGATCCTGCTGGGCGGCGCGCTCGGCGGATTCGGCCTCGAAGCGTGCGATGTCGTCGGGGGCGGCGGTGCCGTCGGCCATCGCCCGGCGCATGGCCGACAACTTGGCCATGTAGCGGTGGAAGCCCTCGGCGGGCGCCCCCTCGAACAGCGGAAGGGCGTCCGGGCGGGAGAACTCGCGGATGATCAGGTCGCGGACACCGTTGTGCTGCGTCTGGCCGGTCTCGGGGCCGACCGGGATGACGTGCCAGCGCTTCTCCGGCGGCAGTCCGAGCGCGGTGAAGCAGTCGAGCAGATTCTGCTTGTTGACCTCGAGATCACGCTGGGACTTGTTGAGGAAGGAGCCCTTGCCGCTGGTCCCGCTCGAACTCGACACCATGTGGCCGGCCCTCTCGAGGGCGGCGATCCAGTCGTCGACGTCGGCGACCCCGGAGACGTCGACGTCGTCGACCGGGCGGCTCGACAGGGAACCGAGCCAGCGGTTCATCTGCTCCCACCGGCCCTTGGCGATGAGCATGTCGGGATAGCTCTTGTAGGTGGTGTGAGGGAAGAGCAGAGGGATCATGTCCTCGCGAGAGCGGATCTCCTCGATGCCCTGGTCGGCGGCGCGCTGCGCGAGCACGGGGACCCGGTCGCGCTGCTCTTGGAAGTACGCGTTCAGCGTCGCGACGACGTCTTTCTGCAGGGTTGTTTCTGTCATCTGGTGTCCTCCGGCCCTCTGGATGCGGAACGTCGATAACTTGACTTGGAGGTATAGATAAAGAATTGCTGCAACCATACCCACGGGGAAAGTTTTGTGTCCAGACCCGAATCGATTTGGCACACTTCCCTCATGACCCCGATCCGCAGCGAGCAGGACACACGACGCCGTGGTGGACGCCCCACCAGGGAGGAAGCGAGCCGGCTCGACGACGCGGTACGCGAGTCCGCCCTCCGACTGTTCCTCGAGAACGGTTACGAGGGCACGACGATGAACGCCATCGCCGCGGCGGCCGGCACCACGAAACCGTCTCTGTACGCGCGTTTCCCGACCAAGGAGGACGTCTTCCGGTACGTCCTCGGCTGGGCTATGCAGCGCACCGACTGGCCCGCACCCGAACCGGAGATCCCCGACTACGACGATCTCGGGGACTCACTGACCGCCATCGCGGAGGCCGCCGTCCGGCGCGCCCTGGACCCGTCGATGATCAAACTCCAGCAGGTCGCCATCGCCTACGCCTCGCGCTATCCGGACATCGCCCGCAAGGCTCTCGGCCCCGGTTACTGGCCGCGCAGGAAACAGGTCGCGGATCTGCTCCGCAGGCACGCCGCGACGGGGAGCATCGTCGCCGACGACCCCGACACGCTCGCCGAGTTGTTCCTGGCCATGGCATCGGGTGGTCACGCGCGCCTGGCCTCGTTCGGGATCGTGCGCGGGGCGGAGGACGTCGACGCGCACGTGCGGGCCGTCGTGGACCTGTTCCTGCGCGGCCTACGTCCGGACTGACGCGCGATCCGCCCCAGAGGTGAGCGAGGCGACCACACCGCCGTCGACGAGCACGTCGGTCCCGTTGACAAAGCTCGCCTCGTCGGACAACAGGAATGCGACGACGGCGGCGAGTTCCTCGGCACGGCCCGTGCGGCCGAGCGGCGTCGCTCGCACCATCTCGCCCATCGACTCGTTGTGGTCCGCTTCCTGCCGGCCCTGAGGAGTGTCGATGATGCCCGGAGACACAGAGCATGCGCGGGCCCCGACCGCCCCGAGCCGCACGGCTTCGTCGCGCGCGAACTGCTGCACACCGTATTTCGCCCATGCATAGGCGACGCCGGGATGTTCGATCGCCTCCCCCACGACCTCCCGGAGACGGTCGAGGAAGTCCTCGGCGAGCGGATCCGCGAGCACGGCGATCTCTTCCGGTGACGGCTGCATCCGCCCGATGTTCGGTGCCATCGAGGCGAAGTAGACCGACGCGGTGCCCGCGGTCGCGAGTGGACGGAGCGCCCGGGCGAGCCGTGCGGTCCCGACCAGGTCGACGGCGAAGATCCGTCGCCAGTCGGCCATGGTCGGCGAGATACCCGCCGCATGGGCGACCGATCGCAGCGTCCCGAGTTCCGTCACGCGCGCAGCCAGTCGTTCGAGTCCGTCGACGTCGGTGACGTCGAGGACGAACGGTTCGACCCGTGTCCGATCACCGTTCAACTCGTCGGCGGTGGCGCGGACGGTGTCGGCGTCCAGGTCGACGAGCAGCACGGTGTCGACCGTGCCGATCATGCGTTGCGCGCACGCGTATCCCATTCCGCGACCGGCTCCGGTCGCGATCCCCACCGTGGTCATGACATGCAGTCCTCTCGGGTCATCAGGATGTGGCCCAGCACCGTGACAGTCCGGATTCGGCGGTGCGGGTGACGAGTTCGACGAGCACGCCCCGTCGACTGCGGGCGAATGCGAAGAACATACCGCCGCCGGGCAGCGCGCGGGTGGCCTCGACGACGAATCCTTCCTTCTCGAGAAGACGGCAGTCCGACTCGACGTCGTCCGACCAGTAGCCGAGGTGGTGGATACCGGAGGTCGCGGCCCACAGGGGTGTGTCGGGCACGGCCGAGACGATCTCGATCCGCGGTTCGGTGACCGAATAGGAGCACTGCAGATCGACACTCCGGTCGCCGTCCGGCAGCGTCACGTCGACGGCTCCGCCCACCTGTGGTCCCCACGCGTAGCCGAGCAGCGTCGAGAATTCGTCCCGGGCGCCGCGTGGGTCGTCGGTGACGATCCCGAGGTGGAAGAGGTCTTCGGCCTTCATGTCTGCGCCTTTCTGATGTAGATGTTCCAATTGCTCTTCGGTCGTGCAAGAATGAGATTCTTGGTATCGAGATAGATATTCTCACCGATGGAAGGGAGGCGCAATGGCCTGGGACTTCGAAACCGAGCCCGAGTACCAGAAGAAGCTGGACTGGGCCGATGCGTTCGTGCGCGAGGAGGTCGAACCTCTCGACCTCGTGTGGGAACACGAACAGTTCGTCCCTCTCGACGGACTCCGCCGCAAGGCCATCGACCCTCTCAAAGAGAAGGTTCGCGCAGAAGGTCTGTGGGCCACTCATCTCGGCCCCGAACTCGGCGGTCAGGGATACGGACAGCTCAAGCTCGCACTGCTCAACGAGATCCTCGGGCGCTCGTCGTGGGCACCGATCGTATTCGGTTGCCAGGCACCCGATACCGGCAACGCCGAGATCATCGCGCACTTCGGCACGCCCGAACAGAAGGAGCGCTACCTGCAGCCACTGCTCGACGGCGAGGTGTTCTCCTCGTACTCGATGACCGAACCGCAGGGCGGTGCCGATCCCGCCCAGTTCCGGTGCCGCGCGGTCAAGGACGGCGACCACTGGGTCATCAACGGGTGGAAGTTCTTCTCCTCCAACGCCCGCACCGCCGAGTTCCTCATCGTCATGGTGGTGACGGATCCCGACGTCCCCGTGTACAAGGGCACGTCGATGTTCCTCGTCCCCACCGACACCCCGGGCGTGAACATCGTGCGCAACGTCGGCCTCTACGGCGAACCGCTGAACGAGGGCACCCACGCGCTGATCCACTACGACAACGTGCGTGTGCCCGCCGACGCGCTCCTCGGCGAGGAGGGCCAGGCGTTCGCGGCCGCGCAGGTGCGACTCGGAGGCGGTCGAATCCACCATGCGATGCGCACCATCGGCCTGGCCCATAAGGCCCTGGACATGATGTGCGAGCGTGCCCTCAGTCGCGAGACGGCCGGCAGCCGCCTCTCCGACAAGCAGGCCGTGCAGGGCTACATCGCCGACTCCTACGCGCAGCTCGCACAGTTCCGCCTATTCGTGCTCAACACCGCGTGGAAGATCGACAAGTACAACGACTACAAGAAGGTCCGCAAGGACATCGCGACAGCGAAGATCATCATGCCCACCGTGCTCCACGACATCGCCTGGCGCGCCATGCAGGTGCACGGGGCACTGGGCGTCACCAACGAGATGCCGTTCTTCAAGATGATCCACGGCGCAGCAGTGATGGGCCTGGCCGACGGGCCGACCGAGGTACACAAGACCACTGTCGCCAAGCAGGTCCTCCGCGACTACAGCCCGGTCGACGACATGTGGCCCTCGGAGTGGATCCCGAAGAAGCAGGAAGAAGCCCGGAAGAAGTACGCCGACTACATCGAACTCGAAGTGGGGAACCTGTGATCGACACCGAGCGTCTCGCCGAATGGATGGACGAGCAGGGCCTGCCCGGCAAGGGCGCGCCGCTCGACGCGAAGTATCTCTCCGGCGGTACACAGAACGAGATCTACAAGCTCACGCGCGACGACTTCACGTGCGTCATCCGCATCCCTCCGACCGGTGCACCGGCCGACCGCGACAGCGGGATCATGCGCGAGTGGCGGATCATCCAGGGACTGGCCGGAACCGACGTCCCGCACACGAAAGCCGTTGCCGCATGTGAGGACACGTCCGTCCTCGGACGCTCCTTCTACCTCATGGGCCACGTCGACGGATGGTCGCCGATGGACCACCGCGGCACCTGGCCCGCACCGTTCGACACCGATCTCGACGCTCGCGCCGGCCTGGCCTACCAGCTCGCCGAGGGCATCGCCCTGTTGTCGAAGGTGGACTGGAAGGCACAGGGCCTGGAGGATCTGGGACGTCCCGACGGTTTCCACGACCGGCAGGTGAGCCGGTGGACCCGCTTCTTCGAACGGATCAAGGCCCGCGAGATCGAGGGCATGGACGTCGCGACGAAGTGGCTCGAGACCCATCGTCCGCTCGACTACATCCCCGGTCTGATGCACGGCGACTACCAGTTCGCCAACGTGATGTTCGAGCACGGCGCCCCCGCGAAGCTCGCGGCGCTCGTCGACTGGGAGATGGGTACCGTCGGCGACCCGAAGCTGGATCTCGGCTGGATGCTCATGAACTGGCCCGAGGACACGAGCGCGAACGAGGACAGCGCGGTCAGCTACGTCGACCTGACCGGGATGCCCGGTCGCGCGCAGATGCTCGCGCACTACGCCGAGGTCTCGGGCCGCCAGGTCGACGACATCGACTACTACCTGATCCTCGCCAAGTGGAAGCTCGCCATCGTCCTCGAACAGGGCTTCCAGCGGGCCGGGGACGATCCCAAGCTGCAGTCCTACGGACCGGTCATCAGCAGTCTCATGAAGTCGGCGGCCGACCTCGCCGAGTCGACGGACTACAAGGGTTGAGGGGGTCTGCGATGACGACTGCCGTGGAAGGGCTGGTGGAGGAACGGCACGGACCGGTGCTCGTCCTCCGCATCGACCGGCCCGAGGCGCGTAATGCCCTCAACGGGGCCGTGATCCGGGGAATCGGCGCCGCGGCCCTCCGGGCGGAGGCGGATCCGGAGATCCGGGCGATCGTGCTCACCGGCACGGGCGACCGGGCGTTCTGTGCCGGCATGGACCTCCGTGCGTTCGCAGAAGGCGAGGACATCGGCACCGACTCCGACGAAGCCGCCGGATACGTACGGCTGTCCAAGGGCGAACTTTCCGTTCCGGTCATCGGCGCCGCCAACGGCAGTGCCGTGGGTGGCGGGCTCGAACTCCTCCTCGGCGCCGACATCATCGTGGCGTCCGCCGAGGCGAAGTTCGGCCTCCCCGAGGTGAAACGCGGGCTCTTCCCCGCCGGGGGCGGCACCGCCATCGGTACCCGCATCCCCGTCGGGGCGGCGCTCGAACTGACCTTGACGGGAGATCCGATCCCGGCGCAACGCGGCTACGAACTTGGGCTGATCAATGCCGTGGTGGCACCGGATCAGGTGATGAACACCGCGCTCGACTATGCCCGGCGGATCGCGGCGAACGCCCCGCTCGGCCTGTCGGCGGTGAAGGAACTCGTCCGGCTCGCGCAGGCCGATCCCGAGCGCGCCGGCGAACGACTCTCCCATTGGCAATCGGTCGTCTTCACCAGCAACGACGCCAAGGAAGGCGCCACCGCATTCATGGAGAAGCGGGCGCCGGTCTGGCAGGGGCAATGACCACCCCGGCAGAGCCGACGAGTACCGTTCGCGCCGTCGTCTGCACCGAATACGGGGAGCCCGAATCTCTCCGGATGGAGTCGCGCGCAGCGCAACCCCTCGCACCCGGCCAGGTCCGGGTGCGGGTGGGGGCAGCGGCGGTGAACTTCCCCGACGTCCTCCTCGTGGCGAACAAGTACCAGATCAGCGTGCCCCCGCCCTTCGTTCCGGGCAGCGAGTACGCGGGTACCGTCGTCGAGGTTGCGGACGACGCCGACGGACTCTCGGTCGGCGACCGCGTCACCGGCACCGGACTCGTCGGAGCATTCGCCGACGAGGTGGTCGCTCCCACGAAAGCCCTGAAGAAGACCCCGGACGGGATCGACGACCGGACCGCCGCGTCCTTCGGGGTGGCGCACCGGACGGCCTATCACACGCTCCGGTCGGTGGCGCGTCTGCAACCGGGGGAACGGCTCGTCGTACTCGGGGCCGGCGGGGGCGTCGGTGTGGCGGCCGTGCAACTCGGTGTGGCGCTGGGCGCTTCGGTCACCGCCGTCGCCTCGTCGGCCGACAAACTCGCGGTCGCGTCGTCCTACGGCGCCGCGCACACGATCGATCACCGCACGAGCGACCTGCGTTCGGCCCTGAAGGACGCGCTGCCGGAGGGAGCCGACGTCGTCGTCGATCCTGTCGGCGGCGAACTCTCGGAGCCGGCGCTCCGGTCGCTCGCCCGCGGTGGACGTTTCGTCACCATCGGGTACGCGTCCGGGTCGATCCCCCGGATCCCTCTGAATCTCGTTCTGGTCAAGGGCATCCGGATCATGGGCTTCCAGTTCCAGGATCTCGATCCGGAGGAGTACCGGCGGAACGAGGCCGAACTCGTGGAGCTGCTCGTCTCGGGCACGGCGGTTCCGCACATCGGCGCGGACTATCCGCTGGAGGACGCCGCGCGGGCGCTTCGTCACGTCGCCGACGGACGAGCGGTCGGGAAGGTCGTCCTCGACATGTCCCGCTGATCGTCCTCGCGCGACGAACCGATCCTTGCGCGCCCTACACGCCGGGCGAACCCCGATTCGGCGCGCAAGGATCGACCAGCGCAGCAATTCCCTTCCGGCACTACGACTGTGGCCCGGTCTCCGAGCAAGGAGGCCGGGCCACAGTCGTCGTGGTACTCAGGCCATGGAGACGAGGTTGCCGCGCATACGGAGCGTGTCGGCACCTCCGGTGAGGAACGATTCGGTGGCAGCGATCGCGGTCGCCGGTGCCGAGGCAGCGGCGAGGGCATGCGACTTGAAGACCTGGGCCGCGCGACTCAGGCGGTGCTGCAGCGGCACGATGCGCGAGTCGAGTTCGGAGGGAACGTTCTCGCCCCACAGCGCGATCGTGGTGGGGTTCTCCGCCAGGGCCTCGAGGACACCGCTGCGGATCCGCTCGTCGGAGGCGTAGAGATCGGCGGCGATGGCGACGGTGTCGGGCATGGGACCGTAGGTCGCGGAACTCAGGGCCGACTCGAGGTCGACGGCCTTGGTCGCACCGAGGATCTCGAACGGACGCAGATCGGAACTCTGCGGAACGACGACCACCACTTCCCAGCCTGCCGCAACCTGGTCGTAGAGCCAGCCGCCGGTGTACCGGACGGCGTCCGAGACCTTGGGGGCGAGAAGCGCGACCCTTCGCCTCAGGATGTGGCGGCGGGCATGAGCTGTTGCTCGAGCGACTGTATGTAGTCCTCGAATATTGCGGTCAGTGGGAGCGAACGATCGAGCAGCCATGAGGTTTCCATTCCATTCAGGAAAGCGACGATCTCCACCGCTTTGACGGCTGGGTCCACATCCGTTCGATATCGCCCGGCGTGTTGTCCACGCCGGATGCCGGCTTCGACCGCGTCGAGAGCCGCTTGATACCGCCCGAGTAGGCGATCGTGCAGAGGGGCATCCGGTTCCAGGTTCTCGATGAGAAGCACCGCATACATTCCGACCAGTTCGGGCGACTCCTCGAAACGCTTCGGGAGTTTCCTGAGCTGTTCGACGAGATCTCCCGTCCGATCCACACGAGCGTTGTCGTCGTTGTCGCGGGCGTCGAGCACCGCGTGCAACAACTGGTCCTTCGACTCGAAGTGATGCAACAACCCGGCCGGGGTCAATCCTGCTTCCCGGGCGATCTGGGCGAGGCTCGTGCTCCGCCACCCGTTCCGCGCCAGAAACCGCTGGGCAACGCTGAGAATCAGCTCCCGGCGATCCTCACCTCTGGCGAGGAGAGTGTCGTATGCACGTTGGGACAACATCCCTCACTTCGCTGAAGAAGAACAACCTACTGAACGCACATTAGGTCATTTATCCAAGTGTGACAAGGGTCTCATCACATATATGTTTCGGTCTCGATCACACCAGTTCGACGACGGTCGCATTGGCGGTCCCACCGCCCTCGCACATCGTCTGGAGACCGAAGCGAATGCTCTGATCACGCATGTGATGGATCATCCGGGTCATCAACACCGCACCCGAACCGCCGAGCGGATGACCGAGCGCGATCGCCCCGCCGAGCGGATTCAGCTTCTCCGGATCGGCACCCGTCTCGGCCAGCCATGCCAGCGGCACGGACGCGAAGGCCTCGTTGACCTCGAAGACCCCGACATCTCCCAGTGCGATGTCTGCCTTCGCGAGGGCCTTCTCCGTCGCGGGAATGGGTCCGGTGAGCATGAGGACGGGATCGGCGCCGGCGACGACACCCGCCCGGTACCGGACCAGCGGAGTGAGCCCGAGCTCGCGGGCCTTCTCCGGCGTCGTGACGAGCAACGCTGCCGCACCGTCGGAGATCTGCGACGAATTACCGGCGTGGATGACGCCGTCCTCGGCGAAGGCGGGCTTCAGACCGGCCAGCTTCTCGACGGTCGATCCCCGCCGCACTCCTTCGTCCACCGACAGCACGCCCGCCTCGGTGGTCACCGGGACGATCTGCGCGTCGAACGCACCGCGGTCCAGCGCAGCGGCGGCCCGCTCGTGCGAGAGCACCGAGAACTCGTCGAGACGGGTCCGGGAGAAACCCCACTTCTGAGCGATCTTCTCGGCAGAGATGCCCTGGTTGAACGAGAACCCGTCGTACCGGGCCAGCGCCTTCGGTCCGTACGGCTGACCCGACGCCCGCGCCGAACCCAGCGGCACACGGCTCATCACCTCGACACCACCGGCGACGACGACGTCCTGCTGACCGGACATCACCGCCTGCGCAGCGAAGTCGAGCGCCTGCTGGCTCGACCCGCACGCGCGGTTGATCGTCGTACCCGGGATCGATTCGGGCCAGCCGGCGGCGAGGACCGAGTACCGGCCGATATTGCTCGACTGGTCTCCCACCTGAGAGACACAGCCCCACACGACGTCGTCGACGACCGCCGGATCGATACCCGCGCGCTCGGCGAGTGCCTGCAGGACGTGCGCCGACAGATCTGCCGGATGCTCGCCCGCCAGTCCCCCGTTGCGCTTGCCGACCGGCGTGCGGACGGCCTCGACGATGACTGCTTCACGCATGTACTTCTTCTCCACTCGTTGTCTGTGGTTCCGGAGTCTGTGGTTCCGGATTCAGTGCCCACCGGCCGGTGAAGCGGACCTCGCGCTTCTCGCCGAAGGCCCGGAACGCCTCGGGGGCGTCGACGGTCCCGAAATTGACCGCCTGGGCGCGCGCTTCACCGGCGAGGGAATCCCGCAGGCCGCGGTCGACGGCTTCGTTGAGCAATGCCTTGGTCTGCGCCAGGGCGACGGGCGGCCCGGCCGACAGCCGAGCGCAGAGATCGTCGACGAACGCGTCGATGCCCTCCTCGGATTCGATCCACGTCACCAACCCCAGCCGGTGCGCCTCGTCGGCGTCGATGGCCTCGGCCAGCAACGCGAGCCGTTTCGCCTGTTGCAGACCGACGAGCCTCGGCAGCAGCCATGTACCGCCGAGATCGGGTGACAGTCCCCGCTTGGCGAAGATCTGCGAGAAGGTCGAGCGCGGTGTCGCGACCACCAGATCGCATCCGAGCGCCAGATTCCAACCGGCCCCGTAGGCGACGCCGTCGACCTTCGCGACGGTGGGAACAGGCAGTTCGTGGAGCAGCAACGCGACGTCCGTCAGTTTGCGCAGCTTGCGCAAGGGATGTGCGACACCGGGATCGGCGATGTCGGCACCGGAACAGAACGCGCCGGCCGCGCCGGTGATGACGAGGACACGCACGTCCGGGTCGTCGGCGGTGTCGACGAGCACGTCGTGCAGCGCCTGCCAGAGCGGACCGTCGATCGCGTTCTTGCGACGCGGCCGGTTCAATGTGAGGGTCCGGACCCCATCGCGGTCGTCGACGAGGAGGGAATCGGTGCTCATTCTGCCGCCTCCGTACCCGGTGCGCGGTATGCGGGGCCGATCGCGCCGGCCTCGCGCAGCCGCGCGATGTCGGTGCCGGTGATGCCGAAGTCCTGCAGCACCGCGTCGGTGTGCTCACCGAGCCCCGGCACCGCGCCCATGGACAGTTCGAATCCCGCGACGACCGGTGGGGGAAGCAACGCCTCGATCGGCCCGTTGGGGGTCGCGACCTCCCGCCAGCGATCGCGGGCCTGCAGCTGCGGATGTGCGATCACGTCGCTGGGCAGGTTGTACCGGGAGTTGCCGATACCGGCCTCGTCGGCGATCTTCTGGATGTGCGCGAGGGGGTGCCGGGCGCACCACTGCGCGATCGCCTCGTCGAGCACGGCGCGATGTTCGCAGCGACCGGCATTGGAACGGAAACGCTCGTCGTCGGCCAGATCGTCGCGTTCGATGATCTCCCGCGCGAGTCGCTGCCACTCCCGGTCGTTGGTGGTGCCGAGCACGACCACCTGATCGTCGGCGGTGCGGTACGACCCGTACGGCGAGACGGCCGGCGACGACATGCCCAGCGGTTGCTGGTTCACCCCGGAATATCGTGTGTAGGTCAGCGGATATCCCATGATCTCGGTCATCGTGTCGAACAGGCTCACCGAGACCTTCGACAGGCTGCCGCCGCGACCACGATGCCGTTCCTTGCCGCACAGCAGGGCGAGGATCGACACGGCCGAGTACAGGCCGGTGGTGATGTCGGCGACGGGCGGCCCGGGTTTCGCCGGCATGCCGGGATGGCCGGTGACCGCGCACGCCCCCGACTCCGCCTGGACGAGAAGGTCGTAGGCGCGTTTGTGCGAGAGCGGACCGCCGGGGCCGTAGCCGTCGATCTCGACCGAGATCAGTTCGGGATAGCGTTCCTCGAGCTGATCGGGCGACAGTCCGAGTCGCGCGGTCGCGCCCGGCGCCAGATTCGACACCAGCACGTCGGAGCGGGCGAGGATCCGGTGCAGCACCGCGATCCCGTCGTCCGACTTCAGGTCGAGTGTCACCGATTCCTTGCCGCGGTTGGCCCACACGAAATGTGCAGCCATGCCACCGACGACGTCGTCGTAGTCGCGCGCGAAGTCACCACCGCGGGGGTTCTCGATCTTGATGACCCGCGCACCGAAATCGGCGAGCGTCCGCGTGCACATCGGTGCCGACACGGCCTGCTCGAGGGTGACGACGGTGACGCCCGCGAGCGGGCCGTCCGAGCCCACAGAACCTGTTGTCACCGTCTCGGTCATCACATCACCATGCCACCGTCGACCGGCAGCACCTGCCCGGTGACGAACGATGCCGCGTCGGTCGCCAGGAAGACGAACGCTCCGGCGACCTCCTCCGGGGATGCCCAGCGACGCAGCGGAATACGATTGAGCATGTTGGCGGCGAACTTCTCGTTGGTGCGGATCGTCTCCGTCATGGGAGTCGCGGCGAGCGGGGCCAGCGCGTTGACGAGGATGTTCTTGCGGGCCAGCTCGCGGGCGAGCGACTTGGTGATGCCGATGATCCCCGCCTTGGCCGCGGAGTAGTTCACCTGCCCGAGCGTGCCGGTGATCCCCGCCGAGGAGGTCACGTTGACGATGCGTCCCTTGCCGTCGGTGGCGAGGAAGGGCAGCGCCGCCTGCGAGCAGTTGAAGGCACCGAGCACGTGGATATCGTGGATGCGCTGGAACGAGTCGACGGTGGTGTCGGCGAACATCGCCGGGTCGGTGACACCGGCGTTGTTGACGAGGATGTGGAGCACCCCCTCGGTCAGACCGGCGGCACGCGCCATCGCGGCGTCGGCCGCCTCCCGGTCGCGGACGTCGAGCGCGGCGCTGTCGGCCTTACCACCGTTCACCGAGATCCGTTCGGCGACAGCGGCTGCGGCGTCGCCGTTCACGTCGGTGACGAGCACGGCCGCACCGGCGGCCGCGAGGGCTTCGGCGACGGCCGAGCCGATACCGCCGGCCGCGCCGGTCACCACGGCCGACCGCCCGGTGAGATCGAAGAGAGAATTGTTCACGGCCATCAGTAGCTCCTCGGCAGTCCCAGAGTGTGTGAGCTCAGGAAATTCAGGATCATCTCCTGGCTGATCGGTGCAATGCGCATGACGCGCGCTTCGCGGAAGTACCGCGAGACGTTGTACTCCTCCGAGTAGCCCATGCCGCCGTGCGTCTGCAGCGCACGGTCGGCAGCGGTGAATCCCGCGTCGGCACAGAGGTATTTGGCGGTGTTGGCTTCCCGTCCGCACGGCTTGCCGTTGTCGTAGAGCCAGGTCGCCTTGCGCAGGACGAGTTCGGCGGCATCGAGGTGGGCGAGCGAATCGGCGAGGGGGAACTGGATTCCCTGGTTCATGCCGATCGGGCGGCCGAAGACTTCGCGTTCGTTGCCGTACCTGACCGCCTTGTCGAGCGCCACGCGACCGATGCCGAGGGCCTCGGCGGCGATGAGCATGCGTTCGGGGTTGAGGCCGTCGAGCAGGTACTCGAAACCCTTCCCCTCCTCACCCACGCGGTCCTCCACCGGCACCCGCAGGTCGTCGATGAACAGCTCGTTCGACGTGACGGCGTTGCGCCCCATCTTGCGGATGGGCCGGATGTCGACGCGGCTGCGGTCGAGATCGGTGAGGAACAACGTCATGCCGTCGGTCTTCTTCTGCACCTCGTCGTACCGCTGGGTACGGGTCAGCAGCAGGATCTTCTCGGATTCCTGCGCCTTCGAGATCCACACCTTGCGGCCGTTGACGACGTAGTGGTCGCCGTCCCGCCGGGCGAAGGTGGTGATCCGCGAGGTGTCGAGGCCTGCTCCGGGCTCGGTGACACCGAAGCAGACGTGCAGGTCGCCGCTGACGATGCGCGGCAGGGTGCGGGCCTTGAGCTCGTCGGAACCGTGCTTGACGACCGGCTGCATGCCGAAGATGTTGAGGTGGATCGAGCTCGCGGCGTTCATGCCGCCGCCCGAACGCGCGACCTCCTCGAGCAACAGGGTGGCCTCGGTGATGCCGTATCCGTGCCCGCCGTACTCCTCGGGCATGGTGATACCGAGCCAGCCACCGTCGGCCATGGCCTTGTAGAACTCCGAGGGGAACTCGTGGGCGAGGTCCTTCTCCATCCAGTACTGGTCGTCGAACCTCTTCGTCAGTTCGGCCACCGACTTGCGGATGAGCTCCTGATCCTCGCTGAGTTCGAAACTCATTCCGCTCATCGCCGGCACCGCCGGCCCTGCGGGCGGGGCTGCACGTCGTCGAGGTTCATGGTGGTCCCTTTCGTGTCGGTCAGTCGGAGGCGGGAAGCGGCTTCGCGGCCTTGAGAGTCATGGGGATACCGCCGTAGCCGAGTTCCCCGGGCCCCGAGGAGGTGCACAGCACCTCGACCGTGTCGTCCGCGTCGACGTAGCGCTTGCCGAGAACGGTGACGGCGTCGCCGGCCGACGGTTCGGGTCGGCCCGGCGGCGCCGGAATCATCGGGGCGCCACCGCATGTGAGTTCCTGTGCGTTCTCCGCAGGGGCGCGGACGACGACGACCCTCGTGGAGCCTTCGGCGGCGGCGAGCTGCACTCCTGGACGAAGTGGTGCGGGTGTGGTCACGGCGTACCTCTCTTTCGATCGCTCGACGGGCGAGCGCGACCCCGGGTGGCTCGTGCGATGAAAACTATCCTCTCTTTTGAGGAGAATCAACCTTCGCGACGCTCCGCCCACAAGAGGAGAAGGCTCGTAGATCTCATGCCTCCACCGGCAGCGTGGAGCGACAGCCGCTCCGCGCGCGAGCTTCCCACCAGCAGAAACGGGACATTTCTCGCGGAACGTTGACTATCCGGCGCGGACGTGGAAATCTATCGATCAGAAATGAGAATGCAATTCTCTCGAACAGGGAGGAGGTTGATGTGGCACTGCTATCCCCGCTGCCGGCGGAACTCTGGGACGAGGACGTCGACGCAGCACTGAAAGGTCTTATGCCCCGGCACATGAGGAATCCGGAGCAGGCCGGCACCGCGATGGCGACGCTCGTCCACCATCCGGAGTTGACCAAGGCGTTTCTCGGCTTCAGCGTGCATCTTCTGTTCCGATCCACACTCCCGGCCAGGTTGCGCGAACTCGTGATCCTGCGGGTCGCCGCACTGCACGACTGCTCGTACGAGCGGGAGCACCACATCGAGATCGCGCGCACCGAGGCCGGCCTCACGCCGGACGAGATCGCCGCGGCCGTCGACGGGTCGGCCGAGGATCCGTTCGAGCAGCGCCTGCTCGACTCCGTTCGGGAGTTGACCGAGACCTCGCGTCTGTCCGAGGAGACCTGGACAGCGCTCTCGGAGCATCTCACCACCAAACAACTGATGGACCTCATCTTCACCGTGGGTGGCTACAGCCTGATGGCCATGGCCTACAACACCTTCGGTATCGAGTTCGAAGACGAAAGGTAGAACCTTGCCCCACTTCACCAAGCCGGCCGAGGGAAGCTGGACCGAGCACTATCCCGAACTCGGCACCGCACCCGTCGACTACACCGACTCCATCGATCCCGCCTTCTTCGAGGCGGAGCGCGAGGCGATCTTCAAGCGCACGTGGCTCTACATGGGTCGCGTCGAGCAGCTGCCGCGCGTCGGCAGCTACTTCACCAAGGAGATCCCGTCGGCCGGGCCCGGCACCTCGCTGGTCATCGTCAAGGGCAACGACGGCGTCATCCGCGCGTTCCACAACGTGTGCCGCCACCGCGGAAACAAGTTGGTGTGGAACGACTTCCCCAACGAGGAGACCGCCGGTAGCTGCAAGCAGTTCACCTGCAAGTACCACGCCTGGCGCTACAGCCTCGAGGGCGATCTGACCTTCGTGCAGCAGGAGGGCGAGTTCTTCGATCTCGACAAGAAGGACTTCGGACTCAAGGCGGTTCGCTGCGAGACGTGGGAAGGGTTCATCTACATCAACCTCGACGACGACGCAGCTCCGCTCGTCGACTACCTCGGCGACTTCGCCAAGGGCCTCGAAGGCTACCCCTTCGACAAGATGACCGAGGTCTACAGCTACCGCTCTGAGATCAACGCGAACTGGAAACTGTTCATCGACGCCTTCGCGGAGTTCTACCACGCACCGATCCTGCACATGAAGCAGGCGGTCAAGGACGAGGCCGAGAAGCTCGCCGGCTACGGCTACGAGGCGCTGCACTACGAGATCAAGTCGCCGCACTCGATGATCTCCTCGTGGGGCGGCATGGCCCCGCCCAAGGACCCGAACATGGTCAAGCCCATCGAGCGCGTCCTGCGTTCGGGTCTCTTCGGCCCGTGGGACGTTCCGGACATCGAGGGCCTGGCCGAGGATCAGCTGCCTCCGGCGGTCAACCCCACCAAGTTCCACAGCTGGGGCCAGGACAGCTTCGAGTTCTTCCCGAACATGACGCTGCTCATCTGGAAGCCGGGCTGGTACCTCACCTACACCTACTGGCCCACCGCCGTCGACAAGCACATCTTCGAGACGAGCCTGTACTTCGTCCCGCCGAAGAACGCTCGCGACCGCCTCGCACAGGAACTCGCCGCGGTGACCTTCAAGGAGTACGCGCTCCAGGACGCGAACACCCTCGAAGCGACCCAGACCATGATCGGCACCCGCGCAGTGACCGATTTCCCGCTCAACGACCAGGAAATCCTCCTGCGCCACCTCCACAAGACCGTCGCCGATTACGTCAAGGAGTACCAGAAGTGACGACTCTGCCCACCGAATTCGCCGACCTCGAACCGTATGCCGACTGGGCTCTGGCCACCGAGCCCGAGCGCTACGCCAAGCGGCTGGCGTCGAGCATGCCCGAGATGCAGCAGTTCTACGACGCCGCCTTCGGCCGGCTCGAGGACGCCATCACCTACCTCGACAAGTTCGATCTGGACGACCTCGACGACGATGCCCGCGCGCTCATGCACCTGATGCAGTCGCTCGTGATGGTCTCGTTCCCCGTCGAGGTCTGGAAGCAACCCCGCGTGCCGGACAGTGGCGCCGCCTGGGTCACCATCACCAAGGAACCGGTGGTGTGATGCCACCCGTCGGGACACTCCGGCGATGAGCACACCTCGCGCCCGTACCCGAACCCTCCGGGGTTCGAGTACGGGCGCGTTGTGGTTTCTTCGGTTCCACGCCGTCCGTATTTCAAGATCGAACACAGTTGGTCGATTGTCGTCACGTGATCGATCACAAGTCCGATATGCACGAAAGATCCCCTCGCGCCGGACTTTCCGACCCATGGTTGGATGTGCGGGCGAGACACGGCTTCGAGCGCGGGACGGCCGCGGGGCGAGGTCGAACTCTGCACCAGCCCACAGCCCGCCCCGGGAGGAACCATGACCGACATCGAGACGAAGAACTTCTTCACCGATCCGGATCTCGTCGAGGACCCGTACCCCTATTACGACGCCCTGCGCGAGGGATGCCCGGTCAGGCGCGAACCCCACCACAACGTCATGATGGTCACCGGCTACGAGGAGGCGATCCAGGTCCTGAGCGACGAGCAGACCTTCTCGTCGTGCATCTCGGTGACCGGCCCGTTCTCCGGCCTTCCGGCCTGCCCCGAGAGCGACGACATCACCGACTTCATCGAGGAGCACCGCCCCTCGCTGCCGATGAACGACCAGCTCCCCACCATGGATCCCCCGCAGCACACCGACCATCGCGGCCTGCTGATGCGGCTCATCACTCCCAAGCGCCTCAAGGAGAACGAGGCCTTCATCGAGCGCATCGCCGACCGGCTCCTCGACGACCTGCTCGCCCGGGGCGAGGGCGACTACATCACCGGCTTCGCTGCGCCGTTCGCGATGCTCGTCATCGCCGACCTGCTGGGCGTGCCGGAGAGCGACCACCAGGAGTTCATCGAGGGCCTGAACATCCAGGTGGAGAAGGGCTTCTCGCTCGGCAGCACCGAGGGTGAGGCACTGAAGCTCAACCCGCTCGAGTTCCTGTACAAGAAGTTCGGCCAGTACATCGAGGACCGCCGCGCGAACCCCACCGACGACGTGCTGACGGGCCTCGCCACCGCGACCTTCCCCGACGGCACCCTGCCGCCCGTCGACGACGTCCTGCGCATCGCCGCGAACGTGTTCTCCGCCGGCCAGGAGACCACCGTGCGTCTGCTGAGCTCGGCGCTGCGGATCATCGCCGAGCAGCCCGAACTCCAGAAGACCCTGCGCAGCGAGCCCGATCGCATCCCGAACTTCATCGAGGAGACGCTGCGTTTCGAGAGCCCGATCAAGGGCGACTTCCGACTCGCGAAGACCCCCACCACCATCGGCGGGGTCGACGTCTCGGCCGGCACCATCATGATGCTGGTCAACGGTGCCGCCAACCGCGACCCGCGTCAGTTCTCCGATCCGAACGACTTCGACATCGACCGCCGCAACGCCCGCACCCACATCGCGTTCGGTCGCGGTGTGCACTCGTGCCCCGGCGCCCCGCTCGCCCGCACGGAGGGGCGCGTGGGCATCCAGCGTCTGCTCGAGCGCACCAGCGAGATCCGGATCTCCGAGAAGGTGCACGGCCCCGAGAACGACCGGAAGTTCGGTTACCTGCCGACCTTCATCCTGCGCGGCCTGCTCGCGCTGCACCTCGAGTACGCGCCGGCGGAAGGTGAGTCGAAGTGAAGGTCTTCGTCGACGACGACGCCTGTCGCGGACACGGAGTCTGCCTCGCCGCCTGCCCGGAGGTCTTCGACCTGAGCGACGGCGGGTACGCGGTCACGCTCGTCTCCGAGGTCCCGGCCGAGCACGAGGAATCCGTGCGGGAGGCCGCAGCGGGTTGTCCCGAAAGGGCGATCCGGCTCGACTGAGTCACGATCGAAGCCGAACACGGGCGTCGGTCCGGACCGAAAGGTCCGGGCCGACGCCCTTTTTCGTTTCTCCCATCGAGGGTCGATTGACGCCGTCCGGGGTTGTGTGAAAACCTCATAATCAAGATATGAGAGTGACATTCTCATGATGTGTCGCTCTCCGATGAAAGGACGAGCGATGCTGACCCTGAAGGCAGCCGGACTGCTCGACGTCGACACGGGCGAGATCGTCCGCCCGGGAATCATCCGCGTCGACGGCGAACGCATCGCCGGAGTGGGCGAAACCTACAGTGATAATTCGGGCGACACGCCCGAGGGTGACGTCATCGACCTCGGCGACCTGATCCTCATGCCCGGCCTGATGGACATGGAGGTCAACCTCCTCATGGGTGGACGCGGCGAGAAGCCCGTCTACTCGACGGTCCAGGACGACCCGCCCCTGCGCATGCTGCGTGCCGTCGGAAACGCCCGCCGCACCCTGCGCGCGGGATTCACCACCGTCCGCAATCTCGGACTGTTCGTCAAGACCGGCGGATACCTCCTCGACGTGGCCCTCGGAACGGCCATCGACAAGGGCTGGGTGGACGGCCCGCGCGTCGTCCCCGCCGGTCACGCCATCACCCCCACCGGCGGACACCTCGATCCGACGATGTTCGCGGCGTTCGCGCCCGGCGTCCTCGACCTCACGATCGAGGAGGGCATCGCCAACGGCGTCGACGAGGTCCGCAAGGCGGTGCGCTACCAGATCAAGCACGGCGCCCAGCTCATCAAGGTGTGCGTCTCGGGCGGCGTCATGTCGATGACCGGATCCGCAGGTGCCCAGCACTATTCGGACGAAGAGCTGCGCGCGATCGTCGACGAGGCACATCGTCGCGGGATGAAGGTCGCCTCGCACACGCACGGCGCCGAAGCCGTGCGACACGCGATCGAAGCCGGAATCGACTGCATCGAACACGGATTCCTCATCGACGACGACACCATCGACCTCATGGTCGAGCGCGGAACATGGCTCGTGCCCACCACCCGTCTCGCCGACGCGATGGACACCTCCCACGCGCCGCCGGAGCTGCAGGCCAAGGCCGCCGAGATGTTCCCCAAGGCACGCACCTCGGTGCTCGCCGCATACAAGGCCGGGGTGAAGATCGCGGTCGGCACCGACGCGCCGGCCATCCCCCACGGCAAGAACGCCGACGAGATCGTTGCCCTTGTCGACCGCGGAATCCCTCCCCTCGCGGTGATCCAGGCCGCCACGATCAATGCGGCAGAACTCATCGGCGTCGACGACCGCGGTCGCCTCGCCGAAGGTCTGCTCGCCGACATCATCGCCGTCCCCGGCGATCCCACCGAAGACATCACCGTCACCCAGAACGTGCGGTTCGTGATGAAAGGCGGAAAGGTCTATGTCCACAACTGACCGTTCGATCACCGACGACCTCGTCGAGATCAACCAGCTGCTCGCCCGCTACGCGGTGAACATGACGAAGAACGACGTCGAAGGCGTCGTCTCGGTGTTCACCCCCGACGGCACCTACAGTGCCTTCGGCGACGCGTTCCCCCTCGACCGGTTCCCCGAGCTCGTCGCGGCCGCACCGAAGGGCCTGTTCATGACGGGCACGGCCCTCATCGACATCGACGGCGACACCGCGACCGGCACCCAGCCGCTGTGCTTCGTCGAACATTCCACGCACGACATGCGGATCGGCTACTACAACGACACCTACGTCCGCACGGCCGACGGCTGGCGACTGCGCACCCGCGCGATGACCTTCATCCGCCGCAGCGGAACCCACGACTCCGGCATCCCCCACGCCTTCGAACCGGCATGAACGTCACCGAATTCAGGACCGCCGTCCGAACCTGGCTCGACGAGAACGATCTGACCCCCGGACCGGATCACTCGTTCGACGCGCAGGTCGAACAGCTCGCCCGCGTGCGGCGGGAACTCTACGACGCGGGTTGGATGCGCTACGGCTGGCCCGAGGAGGTCGGCGGACTCGGCGGCGAGGCCGTCCTCCGTGCCGTGCTCGGCGAGGAGGTCGCGACCCGCGACCTCGCCGAGCCGGGCATCTACTCGATGATCGAGGTGCTCGCGCCCACCATGATCTCCTACGCACGGCCCGAACTCGCCGCGGAGATGGTGCCGAAACTGCTCCGCGGCGAGGAACAGTGGTGCCAGGGCTTCTCGGAGCCCGGCTCGGGCAGCGACCTCGCGTCGCTGTCCACCCGGGCCGAGCAACGCGGCGACGAGTGGGTGATCAACGGACAGAAGGTGTGGACGTCGCTCGCCCAGTTCGCCTCCCGCTGCGTGCTGCTCACCCGTACCGCGCCGGGGCACAAGGGCATCACCGCCTTCTTCGTCGACATGGACACCCCGGGCGTCACCGTCCGGCCGCTGCGCACGATGCACGGCGTCGACGAGTTCGCCGAGGTGTACTTCGACGACGTCGTCGTGCCGGTCGACCGCATGCTGGGCAATCCCGGCGACGGCTGGAAGCTCGCGATGGATCTGCTGCCGCACGAACGGTCGACATGCTTCTGGCACCGCATCGCCTACCTGTTCACTCGGTTGGATCGCCTTGTGGACGAGACCGATTCGACGGCGGACGACGAACTCGGCGCGGCCTACCTCGCGCTGCACACCGTGCGGTGCCGGTCGCTCGCCACCCAGCAGCGACTCGCGTCGGGCGCCTCGCTCGGCCCCGAGACCTCCGTCGACAAGATCCTCCTCGCGACCGCCGAACAGCAGTTGTTCGACACCGCACGGGATCTGCTTCCCGGCGTGCTCGAACTGTCCGACACCGAATGGCGGACCGAATTCCTGTATTCCCGTGCGGCGACGATCTACGGCGGCACCGCCGAGATCCAACGCAACATCGTCGCGCGCCGACTTCTCGATCTGGGGGCGGAGTGACGACCTACAGCACTGCACCGGCGCCGGATTCGGACCTCGGCCTGCTCGAGGACGCACTGCGCAAGACCATGGAGAGCACGACCGGTGCCGCACTCGACGCGGCGCTGGTCGATCTGGGCTGGCACGACATGCTCACCGAGATGCCCGACGACACGATCCCCATGGTGTTCCGGCTGCTCGGCGAGACCGGCGCGCACGCCCCGGTGATCAACGACGTCGTGCTCGTCGACGCGGGTCGTGAGGCCGGTGGGGTCGTACCCCTCCCCTACGCCGGCGGACAGTGGATCGAGTGGGCACGCGAGGACCGGGACACCACCGCGCTCGACGCGGAACTTCCGATCGCGACGGTCGGATCCGGTGATCCGGTGCCGGTCGCAGCGGCACGTCGTGCGCTC
The DNA here is from genome assembly GCF_049538275.1 of Rhodococcus sp. AB351. Lineage (NCBI taxonomy): Bacteria > Bacillati > Actinomycetota > Actinomycetes > Mycobacteriales > Nocardiaceae > Rhodococcus > Rhodococcus sp. AB351. The sequence goes on along the minus strand of NZ_JBMVFW010000001.1, from coordinate 371,586 downwards.
GGCTGGTGGCTGGTCGGAACGAGCCGGGCGATGCTCGACCTGTCCCGCACCCACGCTCTCGACCGCACGCAGTTCGGCAAGCCGATCGCCGGCTTCCAGGCGGTGCGGCACCGGCTCGCGGAGACGTACGTCGCGGTCGAGGGCGCGGAGGCCACCCTGCGCGCCGCCACCGACGAACTCGGTTCCCTGCTGGCGAAGGCTGCCGCCGGTCGTGCGGCGATCAACGCGGCACGGCACTGCCAGCAGGTCCTCGGCGGCATCGGCTTCACCGCCGAGCACGATCTGCACCGGCACATCAAGCGGGCACTGGTGCTCGACGGCCTGCTCGGCAGCTCACGCGAGCTGACCCGCGAGGCCGGTGCCCTCATCCGCGCGGAGGGTTCGGCGCCGCGCCTGGTGCACCTCTGACTCGGTCGTCCGGTTCGGCGTCAGCCCTCGACGACCACACGGAACTCGTCGAGGGAGCTGTCGGTCGCGTCGGGCACGTTCATGCCGGCATCCACACCGCTGTGGAGGTAGTCGACGACCGCGCGGTCGAGCCGCTCACCCGGTACGACCGCGGGGATACCCGGCGGGTAGGGCGTGAGCTGTTCCGCCGCGATGCGGCCGACGGCGCGGTCGGCGGAGACCATCTCGGTCCTGCCGAAGAACGCGTCGCGCGGAGACATCACCGATTCGAGCTGCAGTTCGTCCGGACTCGGCAGGTCGATCCGGGGCGGCGGATCGAAGGACTCCGCCGCCCGGGACAGGGCTTCGAGCGCTGAGACGAGCCGATCGGCGGTGTCCTCGTCGTCGGACATGGACATCGTGGCGAGGATCCTGCGGTGATCGGTCATGCCGACGTCGAGACGACAGTTCTCCCGCAGCCAGTCGGCGCACTGGTATCCGGAGACGCCGAGTTCGTCGAGGTCCATGAGCACCTGGAGGCGGTCGAGATCGTGCGAGGCCTCGTCGCCGAGCAGCCGGTCGTCGAGGACGGAGATCCCGTCGATCCTCTCGATGCGTTCGCGCGTGGTCCGGGCGAGGTCGAGCGCTCTGCCGAGCAGTTCGGTCCCGTGCTCGACCATCTGCCGCCGCCATCCGTCGATCGCCGAGTAGATCAACACGTTCGGGCTGGTGGTCATGAGCAGGTCGGCGCAGTTCGACAGATGGGAGGCGTCGACCAGGTCTCCCTGCACGTGGTACACCGAGCCCTGCTCGAAACCGGCACCCATCTTGTGGACACTCACCACGCAGACATCGGCCCCGGCATCCATCGCCCAGGTCGGCAGGTCGTCGTGGAAGGGCAGGTGCGCGCCCCATGCCTCGTCGACGATGAGCGGCTTTCCGCGTTCGTGGCAGACGTCCGCGATGCCCGCGATGTCGGCGCACGTCCCGTACGGGCTGGGGCTGACGATCAGTGCACCGGCCGCATCGGGGTACTTGTCCCACATTTCTCGGACCTGCTGTGGTGACGGTGGATGGGAGAAGTGCATCTCCTCGTCCCACTGCGGGGTGACGCCACTGAAGATCAGGCCGGCGACGATCGACTTGTGCGAGTCGCGTCCGAGCAGCAGGCCGCCGGGATCGTTGCCGGCGACGGCCATCATCGCGGCCTTGACCGACAGGGAGCTTCCGCAGGTCGAGAAGAAGGCCTGCTCGGCTCCGACCGCCTCGGCCATGAGTTCTTCTGATCTGCTCAGATATCCGTTGCGCGTCAGACGGTCGTCGAGGCCACCGGAGGCGAGGACGTCCGCACGGAACGAGTCCCGCCCGAGCACTTCCGCGACGCGTTCGTCCACGCCGCGGCCCTGCCGGTGTCCCGGCGGGGAGAAGCCGTAGCGGTCGAGCCGGCGGTATTCCTCGAGAGCGCTGAGCAACGGGGTTTCCGACTGGTCCATGCCTGTCGGTTACCCGGGCTTCCGGTCTGCAATCAGCTCGATCGGTGCGTCCCGTTCTTCGACGGGTCGGGGTGGTTCGAGAACCACAGGCTCTCCTCGGTGAGGCGGCAGCTCTTCCAGCCCTCGGAGGTCCGCACGACCTCGTGGTGGTAGTTGCCCCCGCAATAGGTCAGGCCGTCGACGCCGGGGAGTTGCATGGGGTTGTAGAACATCGCCCGCACCGTCGCCCGGTCACCGTCGAGGTCGACCTCGACGTTGGTGACGAAGTGCTGCGACATCGGCAGGTACGACAACGCCTTCTGCAGCTGCGCGAGCACTTCGTCCCTCGGTCCGGGCCGGTATCCCACGGAGCTGTAGTCGAGATGGGCGTCCTCGGTGAAGACCGATTCCATCTTCTTCCAGTCCTTGGTGTCCACCGCCGTCGCATAGCGGTAGAGGAGTTCGGTGATGGCGTACTTGTCGCACAGCTCGTCGGGCGTCATGAGGCTCCTTCGACTTCGTCCGGAATTTCATTCTTTCAGAAGAGAACCCCCTTTCCAAGACCTTTGTTCTGAGGCATGATCCGTATATGGGACAACTTGACTCTCTTCACGATCTGAGCGGGAAAACTGCTGTCGTCACAGGTGGTTCACGCGGCATCGGCCGCGCCATCGCCCAGATCCTCGCCGAACACGGCGCCGACGTCGTCGTCGCCTCCCGCAAGCTCGACGCGTGCGAACTCGCCGCGAAGGAAATCGAGGCATCGACCGGCAGCAAGGTGCTGCCCGTCGCCTGCCATGTCGGACAGTGGGACGACTGCAATGCGCTCGTCGACACGACCCTCGACCATTTCGGGCGCCTCGACATCCTCGTCAACAACGCCGGAATGTCGCCGCTCTACCAGGATCTCGAATCCATCACCGAAGAGCTGTACGACAAGACCTTCGGCGTGAACCTCAAGGGACCGTTCCGGCTCGCGGTCCGCGCCGGCACGTACATGGCGGAGCACGACGGCGGGTCGATCGTCAACATCGGCACCGCCGGGTCGCTCACGGCGAGCGTGCGCGAACTCCCCTACGCATGCGCGAAGGCCGGCCTGAACGCCCTCACGGTGGGCCTGGCGGAGGCCTACGCACCGAAAGTGCGTGTCAATTCGATTCTTCCGGGTCCGTTCCGCACCGACCTGTCGAAGGCCTGGGCGCCGCCGGAAGGCGAGGAGGCGTCCTTCGTGCCGTTGCGTCGCATGGGCCGGCCGGAGGAGGTCGCGCCGCTCGCACTCCATCTGACCAGCGACGCGTCGAGTTTCACCACCGGTGCGATCATCCGCGTCGACGGTGGTGTCACCCGTAAGGTCTGAGACATACGTGTGGGGCCGGCTCCGGGATTCGGAGGCGGCCCCACACGTTTCCGCGTTGTCCATCGGCTACCGGAATCACCATGCGCTACAACAATTGTCGCGGCGGATAACGAGAACGGTAGCGAATGCCCCGTGCGCTAGCGGATGTTGTCCTTCATCTCGTCGAGATTCATCAGGACCGGCCATCCGCTGACGCTGAGGGCGTTGCCGTGGCCCGTCTGGTGGATGTCGAAAACCGACTGGATCGCGGCGTAGAAACCCTGCACGTCGAGGGTCTGGTTGACGGCCCGCTTGGCCTGCCGCAGTCCGAAGGGATGCATCTTCGCGATCTGCTCGGCGAGCGTGCGTACTTCGGAGTCGAGATCGGCGCGGGGCACGACGCGGTTCACCATGCCCGTCTGCTCCGCCTCCTCCGCGGTGACCGGCCTGCCGGTGAACAGGATCTCCTTGGCCTTGCGCGGGCCGAGTTCCCAGGTGTGCCCGTGATATTCGACGCCGCCGATACCCATGAGGACCACGGGATCGGAGAACGACGCGTCGTCGGCCGCGACGATGAGATCGCACGGCCAGCACAGCAGGAGACCACCGGAGATGCACCGGCCCTGCACCGCGGCGATGGACGGCTTCGGGATGTTGCGCCACCGCAGCGAATACTCGAGATAACGCCGGGACTCGTTGCGGTAGATCATCTCGAGGGTGATCTTGTCGGGGACCGGTTCCCCGCTGCGGAGATCGTGCCCGGCCGAGAAGTGCTTACCCTCGGCGCGGAGCACGATCACGGAGACCTCGGGATCGTCGCCGGCGCGGGTCCAAGCGGAGTCCAGTTCGTCCAGGAGGGCGCCGTTCTGCGCGTTGGCGACCTCCGGCCGGTTCAGCGTGATCGTTGCGATCCTGTCCGCGACCTCATAGAGGATGTAGTCCTCAGCCACGGGGCAACCCCAGGACGCGTTCGGCGATGATGTTTCTCTGGATCTCCGACGTGCCACCCGCGATGGTGCCGGCGAAGCTCCGGACGAACCTCTCGAACCAGCTCGACGAGAAGTTGTCGAGATTCCACGGCACATACGCTGATGTCGTCGCCGGATGGACGAGACCGTCCTGGCCGGACGCGTCGAGGGCGTGTTCGGCGGCGATCTGCACCGCCTCGGATCCGAGGAGCTTGAGTACCGACAGGGCGGGAACGTCCTGCGCTCCGCGGGATTCGCGGACGAGGGCGGCCGAGCCGAGCAGCTTCAGTGCCTGGTGGTCCATCACGAGTGTGGCGTAGCGGTCGCGGTCGAGCGCCGTGCGGGGGCGGAAGTCCTCGACGAAATCCTGCAGCCGGTCGGCGAAACTGAGCCACAGCAGGGTGCGTTCGTGCCCGAGCGATCCGTTCGCGACCGACCAGCCGCCGTTCAGCTCGCCGATGAGGTTTTCGGCGGGCACACGCACGTCGGTGAAGAACACCTCGTTGAAGTCGCGGTCGTCGCCGTCGGCGACCGACGGGAACGGTCTGCGGACGACGCCGGGCAGATCGGTGGGGATGAGCAGGACGCTGATTCCCTTGTGCTTCGGCGCATCCGGATCGGTACGGACGAAGGTCAGCAGCACGTCGGCGTCGTGGGCACCGGAGGTCCACACCTTCTGGCCGTTGACGACGAAGTGGTCGCCGTCGCGCACCGCCCGGGTGCGCAGGGAGGCGAGGTCGGATCCCGCGCCGGGCTCGCTCATCCCGAGGGCCGCGGTGATCTCCGCTCGGAGGATGGGCACCGCCCAGCGTTGCTTCTGTTCGTCCGTACCGAACGACAGCAGCGAGGCCGCGATGATCCCGAGCCCTTGCGGGTTGAAGCTGTGGTAGATCCGCCGCTTCGACAGTTCCTCGAGGTGGACGTACTGCTGCAGGATCGTCGCGTTGCGGCCACCGAACTCGGGTGGATTGCCGGGCAGCAGCCAGCCGTGGTCGAACTGGACCCGTTGCCAGCGGCGTGCCCATTCGGGGACGTCGGCGCTCGACCGGGCGCGGACGGTGGCCTCGGACGGATCGGGCAGGTGCTCGTCGAGAAAGGCCACGAACTCGGCGCGGAACTCCTCGACGTCGGAATCAAACGAGAGTTGCACGGTACTCCTCGGCGATCAGTGCGCGGTGCTCCGCGGCGGATCCGAGCATGTGCTCCCCCGCCCGGGCACGCTTGAGCGCGAACTGCAGGTCGTTCTCCCAGGTGAAGCCCATGGCGCCGAACAACTGCAGACCACTGCGGAAGACCGTCGACTGGCATTCTCCCGCAGCGGCTTTGGCCATGGAGGCGGCGAGGCGACGGCGCGGGTCGTCCTCCGCGATCGTCAGTGCCGCGAAATATGCGAGGGCGCCGGCACGTTCGACGGCGACGTGCATGTCGGCGGCGCGATGCTTGACGGCCTGGAACGACCCGATCGGCACACCGAACTGCTGCCGGTTGCGCACGTGGTCGAGTGCGAGATCCAGGATGCGGCGGCAGGCACCGACCATGGTGACGGCGAGTCCGGCGAGGGCGACGTGCCGTGCCTTCTCCACGTCGACGTCGGTGTCCGGGTCCGCTTCGGCCCGCACGTCGTCGAAGACGATGTCGGCCAGGTGCAGGACCGGGTCGAAGGCGGAGGTACGGCGGGCCGACACCTGATCGGCCCGAACGGTGAACACACCTGCCTCGGTGACGACGGCGATGTCGTCGGCACGGTCGCCGTCGAGCACGCGGTGCGCGGTGCCGCGGAGCAGCCAGCCGTCCGCGTCGCGTACGGCGGAGACACCTTCGTAGACGGCGGCGCCCGCACGATCCGGCTGCGTCCGGCCGGCGACGAGCGGGGCGAACTGGGTGGTGGTGGCGAGGAAGGGGGTGGGGTCGGTTGCCCGGCCGAGTTCCTCCAGGACGATCGCGAGCTCCACTGCGGCCTCGGACTCGACCAGTTCCGTCCATCCCAGGCCCACATAGGTCTTCCACAACGGGGCCGGATCGGCACCGTTGTCGACGACGGTGCGGACGAGTGTCGACGGGCATTCCTTCGCCGTCACTTCCCGGACGGTCTTCTGCCACAACTGCTGATCGGAGTCGAACTCGAAAAGCATTCCGACTTGCCTCCTTCCTGGCACTGAGCCTGGTATCGCGATGAGAATAACATTCTCTTTTCGAGATAGTAATAGTCTCGAATCAGTGCGGGAAACGGAAGGACAGTCCCGCAATGCGTCCCTACTCTCCGGTACAGTGCTCCTATGTCCACTCCACGCGACACAGGGCGATCCGGGCAGTGACGGGCGCCAGCGAAGAACCGGCCTGGAAGCAACGCGCAGTCGAGCGCTCCATCCGGACCGCCAAACTGCGCGCCGAGCAGCGCGTACAGCGCTTCCTCGACGCAGCACAGGCGATCATCACGGAAAAGGGCAGCACCGACTTCACGGTCCAGGAGGTCGTCGACCGTTCGAAGCAGTCGCTTCGCAGCTTCTACCTGCAGTTCGACGGTAAGCACGAGCTGTTGCTCGCGCTCTTCGAAGATGCTCTGAGCCGCTCTGCCGATCAGATCCGTGCGGCTGCCGCCGGCGAGAAGGCCCCTCTCGACCAGTTGCGCGTCGCGGTGGAACTGCTGTTCGAGTCGTCCCGGCCCGACCCGACGGCCCAGCGACCGCTGTTCACCGATTTCGCGCCGCAGCTGCTTCTCACCCACCCCGCCGAGGTGAAGGTCGCGCACGCACCGATGCTCGCGCTGTTCACGGAGTTGATGGAGAAGGTCGACGCCGAGGGCAGCCTCCGCGAGGGACTGAACCCGAAGCGGATGGCCGCCATGACGATGCAGACCGTGATGTTCATCGCTCAGTCGAGCGGAGGCGACGACAGCACGACCCGGCCCATCACGGCCGACGAGGTCTGGAACTTCTGCTCGCAGGGTTTCGCTGCCCACTGACGAGAACATCATTCTCAAATCGGAGTAGTTCACTTACACTCGGCTCGTGACCGAGTTGTGGAACGACCTCCTCGCCTGTCTCGATCTGCGCTCGTCTTTCGGGGACGAGGAGCGCCCCGAGCCGGTGGTGTTCGAGGGCAGCAATCAGCACCTCGAATACCACCGGCTCTTCGGAGGCCAGTTGCTCGGTCAGTTCGTGCGTGCCGCCGAGCTGACCTGCCCGGAGAAGAGCATCAAATCCCTGCACACCGTCTTCGCCCGTGAAGGACGCGCCGACGAGCCCGTCCGCTACGAGATCACCCGCCTGCACGAGGGCCGGACCTTCGCCACGTTGACGGCGGTCGCGCGCCAGTCGAAGGGCGTCCTCGCCACGGCATCGGTGTCCATGCACGCCGGCGAGGACGGCCCCGAGGTGCAGACCGTGCCGTCCGTACCCCAGGTGTTCGACGAGAGCACACGCACCCCGTTCTCGTTGATCCCGTGGGAGACCCGCACGACGACCGACCTCGAGGATCGCGGAGTCTCCGCACCCGAGTTCGAGATGTGGATGCGCACCCCCGAGGTCGACGAGGCGTATGCGCCGGCGCTCGCCGCCTACGCCACCGACCTCAACCTCATCGGTACCGCGCTTCTTGCCGTCGACGGCTTCGACCACACCGGCAACGGAACGGCGTTCACGTCTGCGGTCACCTCGCACAATCTGTGGTTCCACCGCCCGTTCCGCAGCGACGACTGGTTGCTTCTGCGACAGCACAGTCCCCTCGTCGCCCACGGACGGTGCTTCGGCCGCGGCGACCTGCTCACCGAGAAGGGTTCCCTCGTCGCCTCTTTCGCCCAGGAAGCCCTGCTACGTCTGCCCTGACGGTTCTTCCCACGAACACCGATCGAGATCGAGGTGTCATGCAACGACAGTCCGCCCCCGACAATGCCGTCGTCGAGACTCCGACACCCCGCCCTCTGCGCGTGGTGCAGTGGGCGACCGGAACGATCGGCGCCCGCGCGCTGCGCGCGGTGATCGACCATCCCTCCGTCGAACTCGTCGGCGTGTACGTGCACAGCGACGACAAGGCCGGTCGCGACGCGGGCGAGTTGTGCGGACGCGACCCGGTCGGCATACACGCCACGAACGACGCCGACGAGATCATCGATCTCGGGGCCGACTGCGTGCTGTACATGCCGCTGCTGTTCGACCTCGACGAAGTGTGCCGAATCCTCGCCTCCGGCACGAACATCGTCACCACCCGGGGAGAGTTCCACCGCCCGGCAGGTATGGATCCGGTGGTGCGTGAAGCCGTGGAGGCCGCGTGTGCACTCGGCGGTACGTCGATCCACAGCACCGGCAGCAGTCCCGGTTTCGTCACGGAGGCCGTGCCGCTCGTGCTGACCTCCATCCAGCGGAGGATGGACCACCTCGCCATCGACGAGTACGCCGACCTCTCCCAGCGGAACTCCCCCGGAATCCTGTTCGACGTCATGGGATTCGGTGGTGATGCAGGAGAATTCGCCGACGTCCGGCTCGCCCACGTGGAATCCAACTTCGGACCGTCGCTGGCCGCCCTGGCCGACGCGCTCGGCCTGACCCTCGACGCCATCCGGACCACGGGCGAACTCGCGACGGCACGTTCCACGGTCACCATCGCCGCCGGCACGATCGAAGCGGGAACGGTCGCCGCGCAACGCATCACGGTGTCGGGCATTCGCGACGGCCGCGAGCTGATGCGGTTCCGCCCCACCTGGTACTGCACCGATCAGCTCGACGCCGATTGGGACCTGCACGCGACCGGCTGGCACATCACCGTCGACGGCGACGCGCCCCTCGACATCGATATGCGTTTCCCCATCCCCCTCGAGCGGATGAGCGAGATCTCGCCGTCCTACACCGCCAACCGCGCGGTGAATTCGATCGCGGCGGTGTGCGCGGCGCGGCCGGGTATCCGGACGACGGTCGAACTTCCGCTCGTCGTCCCGGTTCTGGCCTGAGTCGACGAACGTTGACGCGGTGAAACGGGGTAGGCACCGGTTACAGCGGTGGCAAACCCCGTTTCACCGCGCGAACCTCACGACTGTGCGGATACGGCCGCTCCGTCGACGAGTCGTGCGGCCGCCGAGTACGGATCGTCGCGACCCTCTGCGACGGCCTCCGCCAGCGCCTCCAACTCCGCGTGGTTGCGCAGGAGAGTGTGTGCCAGCGACAGGATCTGACTGCGGGCCCGCGCCGTGCGGCGTTCTGCGGTGTCGGCCCGCTGGTGCGCCTCGATCGCGTCGACGAGGTCGTCGACACCCTGGCCGGTCGCGGCGACGAGCTTGAGGATCGGGACCTTCACGTCGCCGCGGAGGTCGCGCACCGTCTGATCCGCACCGTCGCGGTCGGCCTTGTTGACGACGACGAGATCGGCGACCTCGAGCAATCCGGCCTTGGCGGCCTGGACGGCGTCTCCCCCACCCGGATTGAGGATGACGACGGTGGGTTCGGCGACCGAGGCGATCTCGATCTCCGATTGACCCACGCCCACGGATTCGAGCAGGATCACGTCGTAACCCAAAGCTGCCAGCAATCGGATCGACGCAGGGACGGCGGCCGCGAGTCCGCCGAGATGTCCGCGGGAGGCCACCGACCGGACGAACACACCCGAGTCGCCGACGTGCGCGGCCATGCGGATGCGGTCGCCGAGCAGCGCACCGCCGCTGTAGGGGGACGACGGGTCGACGGCCAGCACCGCGATCCGCAGTCCCCGTTCGCGGTAGGCGGTGGTGAGCGCCCCGACGGTGGTGGACTTGCCGGCCCCGGGTGGGCCGGTGAATCCGACGACCCGTGCGCGGGCGGGTTCGAGCAGCTCGAGTACCTCGTCCCGGCGCGGTCCTTCGACGAGGGTCAGCAATCGACCCGCGGCACGCGGGGAGCCCCCGCGTGCCGCGTCGATCAGTTCACCGATGTTCACGGCGTATCCCGGTTCACGGTGCCGGCACCTCGATCACGACGGCCGAGCCCATGCCACCACCCGCGCACATCGACGCGACACCGATGCCACCGCCGCGGCGGCGCAGTTCGTAGGTGAGGGTGACGAGCATGCGGGCGCCGGTCGCGGCGACCGGATGGCCGAGGGAGCAGCCGCTGCCGTTGACGTTGACTTTCTCGGGGTCGATCTCGAGCAGCTTGATGCACGCGACGCACTGCGCGGCGAACGCTTCGTTGATCTCGAAGAGGTCGACGTCGCCGATGGACAGACCGGCGCGCTGGAGTGCCTTCGGGATCGCCTCGACCGGCGCGAGTCCGGTGATCGCGGGGTCGACACCCACCGACGCCCACGACAGCACCGTGCCGAGCGCGGGCAGACCCAGATCACTGCTCGCGATGGCCAGCGCGGCCGCCGCATCGTTGCCGCCGCAGGCGTTGCCGGCGGTGATGCTGAAGCCCTCGATCTCCGGGTGCAGCACCTTCAGGGACGCGAGCTTCTCGAGGCTCGTCTCCCGGCGCGGGTGTTCGTCGGTGTCGAACAGGCCGTGCGGGGTGTCGATCGGGACGATCTCCTCCTTGAAGCGGCCCTCGTCGATGGCGCGGATCGCGACCTGGTGCGAGCGCAGCGCCCAGGCGTCCATTTCCTCGCGGCTGATACCGGCCTTCACCGCGGCGTTCCAGCCGACGGTGATGGACATGTCGCGGTTGGGGGCCTCGGGGCTGTCGGGGTGGCTGGGCGACATCCACGGCACCCACTCCTCGCCCTTCCGGATGAGCGATCGAGGCGAGGTCGACGCGGAGTTGACGCCACCGGCGATCACGATGCGGTCCATGCCGGAGCGGATACTCGCCGCGGCGGACTGCACGGTCGACAGGCTCGCTGCGCAGTGCCGGTTCTGTGCGAGACCGGGCACATGGGTCAGGCCGGCGGTGAGGGCTGCGTGCCGGGCGATCACGCCGCCGCCGTACAGGCCCTCGCCGAGGATCACGTCGTCGATCAGGTTCTTGTCGAGGTCCTCGGTGGTCGCGGTGACGATGCGCTCCGCGAGGGCGAACGCGTCGGTGTCGCGGAGCGTGCCCTTGACGGCGGTGCCGACCGGGGTGCGCAGGGCGGAAACGATCACGGCATCAGGCATGGGTGGCCTCCAGTTCGGCGAGAAGGGTGCGACGCAAGAGTTTTCCGGTCTCGGTCTTGGGCAGTTCGTCCCGGAAGACGATGTTGTCGGGGGTCTTCGAGGAACGCAGACGTTCCTTGACCCACTGTCGGATCTCGTCCGGATCGCCGTCGCCGACGAGGACCGCGACGATGCGTTGTCCCCATTCGGTATCCGACACGCCGATGACGGCGGCCTCGGTGATGCCCGGATGGGCGAGCAGGACGTCCTCGATCTCGGCGGGGGCGATGTTCTCGCCACCGCGGATGATCGTGTCGTCGGAACGGCCCTCGACATACAGATATCCGTCGGTGTCGAGCCGGCCGAGATCGCGGGTGGAGAACCATCCCTCGGCGTCGAGGACGCTGCGGTTGCCGTATTCGCCCGAGATCTGTTCGCCGCGGACGAAGATCAGGCCGGTCTCGCCGGCCGGGACGGGTTCGCCCTCCTCGGAACGGATCTCGATCTCGATGCCGGGGAGCGGGCGACCCACCGAACCGAGGCGGTCGCGGACGGCCGGATCGGTGGAGTCGAAGGCGGTGCGGTGGTCGTCGGGTCCGAGAACCGCGACGGACGACGCGGTTTCGGTGAGACCGTAGGCGTTGACGAAGCCGGTGTCGGGGAAGGCGCGCAGCGCATGCTCGAGGACCGGGCGCGGCGTGCGCGACCCGCCGTAGGCGAGACTCGCCAGCGTGGGGGTGTCGGCCGTGTCGTCGCCGAGGGCGGTCACGATGCGGGCGAGCATGGTCGGGACGAGCATCGCGTGGGTGACGCGTTCGCACCGGACCGTCTCGAGCCAGACCTGCGGGTCGAAGGCCGGCAGGTACACCACGCGGCGGCCGGTGTAGAAGTTCGACAGCAGGTTGGTCAGGCCGGCGATGTGGTACGGCGGGACCGAGACGAGCGATGCGTCGGTCTCGGCGGCCGATCCGAACTCCATGGTGTTGAGCACGTAGGCGAGCAGGTGCCGGTGCCGCAGGATCGCGGGCTTCGGATCCGAGGTGGTGCCGCTGGTGTAGATGATCGCGGCGACCGTGTCGCCGTCCCACTGAGGTTCGAGTGGCGGTTCGGGGTCGCCTGTGGCGTAGGAGTCGTCGACGAGGGCGTCGAGGTCGTCCTGCTCGAGTACGAGCGCACCGGGGTGCTTGGCCTTCAGCGCACCGAGTTGTTGTTCGCCGAGCCGGTAGTTGAGCGGCACGAAAGGAACCCCGGCCAGTGCCGAACCGAACAGCGCCACCGGATACGCGAGGTGGTTGGACCCCAGGTAGAGCACCGCCGGATGATTCCGGAACTGCGCGGCGGCACGACGTGCGAGGGCGTCGAGACCGGCAGCGGTGAGGGTCCGGTTCCCGACGGTCGCAACTGCTCGCTCGCCGGTGCTTGCGGCCATTTCTAGAATCATGCTTAGGTTCATGAGAACATTATTCTCACAGACAGAGAGCTTTACTTTCAAGAGCTCGAATCTCGAAGGAGGCAGCATGCAGGTAGCAGGAAGCTCCGCGATCGTCGTCGGCGGCACGGGTGGCCTCGGGCAGGCCACCGTCCGGCGTCTCCACGAGGCGGGTGCGAAGGTCGTCGTCGCCGACGTCAACGACGAGAAGGGCAAGGAACTCGAGCAGGAACTCGGTGTGCGGTACGTGCGCACCGACGCCGGCAGCGAAGAATCCGTCTCGGCCGCCATCGCGGAAGCGGACTCGCTCGCGCCGCTGCGCATCTCCGTCGACTGCCACGGTGGCCCGGCCGGTGGCGGACGCCTCGTCGGCAAGGACGGCAGCGCCATGCCGCTCGAGAACTTCACCAAGACCATCGAGTCGTACCTGACGTCGTCGTTCAACGTCATGCGCCTGGCCGCCGCCGCCATCGCCAAGCAGGACCCCTTCGACGACGAGGGCTCCCGCGGCGTCATCGTGAACACCGCGTCCATCGCCGGTTACGAAGGCCAGATCGGGCAGCTCCCCTACGCGGCCGCGAAGGGCGGCGTCATCGGCATGACGCTGGTCGCCGCACGCGACCTGTCGCCGCTCGGCATCCGCGTCAACACCATCGCGCCGGGCACGATCCTCACCCCCGCCTACGGCAAGGCCGGCGACCAGCTCGAGGCCTACTGGGGCCCGCAGATCCCGCATCCCAAGCGCATGGGCCGCCCCGCCGAGTACGCGACGCTCGTCGCGTCCATCGTCGAGAACGACTACCTCAACGGCGAGGTCATCCGCCTCGACGGTGCACTGAGGTTCCCGCCGAAGTGACCCCCCTCGCAGGGAAGGTCGCGTTCGTCGCCGGTGCCAGTCGTGGCATCGGCGCGGCGATCGCCGTCGCTCTCGCCGAGGCGGGAGCCTCTGTGGCGGTCGCGGCACGCTCCGAGCAGGAGGGCAAGCTGCCCGGCACCATCGGCTCGGTCGCCGAGCGGATCACCGACGCCGGAGGCCGGGCCCTACCGGTGCCGTGCGACGTCACCGACGAACAGTCCGTCGACTCCGCGATCGCCGCGACGGTCGCCGAGTTCGGCGGGCTCGACATCCTCGTCGCGAACGCCGGGGTGCTGTGGATGGGGCCGATCGAGACGACCCCGGCGAAACGCTGGCAGTTGTGCCTCGACGTCAACCTCACCGGCGTATTCACCGTGACCAAGGCAGCGATCCCGCATCTGCGCGAGCGCGGCGGCGGGTCGATGATCGCGGTGACCACCAGCGGTGTGACGATGACCGACCGCGGCTCGAACGCCTACTGGGTGTCCAAGGCCGCGGTGGAACGCCTCTACGTCGGGCTCGCGGCCGACCTGCGGCAGGACAACATCGCGGTCAACTGCCTCGCGCCCTCACGGGTCGTCCTCACCGAGGGCTGGACCGCCGGCGGTGGCGGACGGGAGATCCCGCCCGAGATGGTGGAACCACCGGAGACGATGGGCGCCGCCGCGGTGCTGCTCGCGCAGCAGGACGCGAACGGGATCTCCGGCACCGTGCAGCGTTCGGAGAGCCTCGTGTCCGCGCGGAGATGAGGTTCCCGCACGAAGGGAGGCCCGGCACCGGGCCTCCCTTCGTGTTTCCGGGTGCGAATCCGCTTCGACGGTGACGGTTCAGCGGTCCGAGCGCGCGACGAGCCGTCCGGTCACCTCGTTGCGACGGAGGCGTTCCAATCCTTCGCCGATCTCCTCGAAGCCGATCTCGGTGTATGCGGGTTCGATCTCCCGTTTCACGAACAGGTCGTACACCTCCTCGATGTCCTCGACGGTCCCACCGAGGGAACCCACGAGCGTCCTGCCGAGGAGCGTCGGCGTCTTCACCGTGAACGTCGGCAGGCCCAGACCGACCTGCACCACGGTGCCGCCCCGGGCGACGGCGTCGATCGCCTTCTGTGTGGTGTCGAAGCCGGCGTAGTCGACCACGAGGTCGAATCCCCGGCCCGCCCATTCGGCCGCGTCCCGCACGACGTCCGTCGCGCCGGCCTGCCGGGCGAGATCCCATGCCGATTCCTTCGTCTCGGCCACGTGCACCTCCGCACCGGTCAGCACGGCCGCACGGGTTCCGATCTGCCCCAGACCGCCGTAGCCGATCACGCCGACCTTCATCCCCGCCGACGCACCACCGACCTTGATGATGGCGTGGTACGAGGTCATTCCCGCATCCGTCGCGAGGGCGGCCAGCGACAGATCCAGCCCTTCGGGCACCCGGGCGAGATCGCGGGCATCGGCGACCAGTTTGTCGGCGAACCCACCGTGGGAGAACATGCCGAGCGGCGGACGCACGCCCGACGAGCAGACGCCGACGACGTCACCGATGCTCCAGCCCTCGACCCCGTCGCCCAGTGCGCTGATGACGCCGGCGTTCTCGTGTCCCTGCGTCATGGGCAGGAACGGCATCGTCGCCTCTCCGACCTCCATGTACATCAGGTCGCTGTGACACAGTCCGGCCGCCGCGACGTCGATCACCACCTCGCCCGGGCCGGGTTCCGGTTCCGGAACCTCGTTCAACGAGATCGGTCGCCCGCCTCCTTCGAACTGCCATGCCCTCATATCCGCACCGTCCTCATGCTCTGCTTCTTCGATCGCACCCCTTGCAGGTCGACACCTGTGACATTACTGTTCTCGCTAACCGGAACGGCATTCTTGAAACAGAGATCGTGAAAATGTGCACAGGGAACATGGATCGAGTCGCGGTGCAGTTCCGAGCCGACTGCAGGACAACAGAATCGCCGACGATCGGAGAACGTCATGAAGGTGGAAGTCGATCCTCACCGCTGCCAGGGACACACACTGTGCGCCATGGCCGCGCCCACGCTCTTCGAACTGAGCGACATCGACGGGCACGCCACAGCGGTCGACACCGAGGTACCCGCCGAACTCGCCGAGTCCGCCCGCGAGGCCCATCGCAGTTGCCCCGAACAGGCGATCTCCGTCCTGTGACCACACCCGACCCCACCATCCACCGGACCTACGAGAGGGCGACACCGTGAGCATCGACGAGGCCTCGGTCGACACCGACCACCGCACCCCCGTCTACCAGTTCGACAGGCACGCACCGGATTACCGCGACCGTTTCTCGGAGATCACCACGGAGATGCACTCGAAGTGCCCCGTGGCCTGGTCCGATACCCACGGAGGTCACTGGGTCGCCGCCGGCAGTGAGGCGGTGTTCACCCTCGCACGCTCGGCGAACATCTCCAACGATCACGACATCAAGGGAGTACGGCGGGGTTACAAGGGGATCATGATCCCCACCGCCGTCCGGGCATCCGGTGTGCGCGGCGGGATCCTCGAGATGGACGACCCCGAACATCGGGAGTTCCGTGCGGTACTCAATCCGTATCTGTCCCCCGCCGCCGTGAAGAAGTGGGTTCCCCTCATCGACGAGGTGATCCGCGCATGCCTCGACGAAAAGATCGAGACCGGCAGCATCGATTTCATCGACGACCTGGTGAACATCGTTCCCGCCGTCATCACGCTCGCGATGCTCGGTATCCCGGTCGCCAAGTGGAACGTCTACTGCGAACCGGTCCACGCCGCGATGTACACATCACCGGACTCACCCGACGTCCACCGCGTCGCGGAACTGCACCGCGTCATGGGAATGGACCTTCTCGCCAGCCTGCACGAGATCAGGGAGAATCCCCGCCCCGGCATGGTCGACGCCGTCGCCCGGGCCACCATCGACGGAGAGACGCCCGACGACCTCGAACTGCTCGGCGTGCTGAGCCTGCTCATCGGCGGCGGTTTCGATACGACGACCGCCCTGACGTCGCACGCCCTCGAATGGCTGTCGCAGAATCCCGACCAGCGCGAGATCCTCAGCGACCAGCGCGACACGCTGCTGGATTCCGCCACCGAGGAATTCCTGCGCTTCTTCTGTCCCTCGGCCGGCGACGGCCGCACCTTCTCCGCCGACACCGAGCTCGACGGCGTCGAGTTCAAGGAGGGGGAACGCATCTGGCTCTCGTGGGCGATGGCGAACCGCGATCCCGAATTGTTCACGGATCCGAACGAGATCGACCTCGAACGCAAGGGCAACCGGCACTTCAGCTTCGGACTCGGAGTGCACCGCTGCATCGGATCCAACCTGGCACGCACGATGTTCAAGCGGATGCTCGTCGCAGTGCTCGACCGCATGCCCGACTTCCGGTGCGATCCGGACGGCACGGTCCACTACGACTCCATCGGAGTCATCCAGGGCATGCGGCAGCTTCCGGCCACCTTCACGCCCGGTCCGCGGCTCGGCGACGGACTCGACGAGACCCTCGCCCGGATCCAGAAAATCGTCGACGAGCAGGGAATCGCAGCGCCGGTGACGGCACAGAAGTAACCGGCACCGGCCGCGGAAAGGGATCCTCATGAAGACCGAAGACATGGTGATGATCAGCATCGACGACCACGTCGTCGAACCCGCGGACATCTTCGAGAAGCACTTCTCCAAGAGCCTGATGGACCAGGCTCCCAAACTCACCGCCCATCCACGCAATCCGAGGGTGCAGGCCTGGCAGTTCCAGGGCACCGTCGTCGGCAGCTCCGGCCTCAACGCCGTCGTCTCCTGGCCCAAGCACGAATGGGGCATGGACCCCACCGGCTACGCCGAGATGCGACCCGCCGTGTACGACATGGACCTGCGCGTGCGCGACATGGACGCCAACGGCACCCTCGCCGCGACCCTGTTCGCCACCTTCCCCGGCTTCGCCGGCACCCACCTGGCGAGCCTGCCCGACAAGAAACTCTCCCTCGCCGCACTGAAAGCGTTCAACGACTGGGTCGTCGGCGAGGTCCCGGACGCCCACCCGGGCCGGTTCATCCCCATCGGCATCATCCCGTTCTACGATGCCGAAGAATCGGTGAAGGAGATCGAGCGCATCGCCGCCATGGGATGCCGGTCGATCAGCATCCCGGAGACGCCCTACGGCGTCGGCGAGGGTTATCCCGACTTCAAGTCCGGGCACTGGGATCCGATCTTCAAGGCATGCGTCGAGCACAACATCGTGCTGTCCCTGCACATCGGCGGCGGCATCAACCTCGTCAAGCGCCCGGCCGGTTTCAACATCGACGACATGATGATCCTCACGCCGCTCATCTCCACCATCGCGGCGACCGACATCATGCTCAGCGGCGCCTTCCAGAAGTTCCCCGATCTGAAGGTCGCGATGAGCGAGGGCGGGGTCGGATGGGTCGCCCCGTGGCTCGACCGCCTCGACCGGCACATCGTCAACCAGTCCTGGACCGGCACCAGCTTCCTGCCGGCCGGGATGAGCCCGACGGACGTGTGGCGCAAGAACTTCCTCGCCTGCTACATCACCGAGCCGAGCGGACTGAACAACCGTCACAGGCTCGGCGTCGACACCATCGCGTGGGAATGCGACTACCCCCACTCCGACTCCACCTGGCCTCGATCGCCGGAGACTCTGAAGAGCGAGTTGGATGCCGCACGGTGCACGGACGAGGAGGTCGACAAGATCACCTTCGCGAACGCCGCAAAGTTCTTCGACTGGGATCCCTTCGAGCACATCCCTCGCGAGGAGGCCACCGTCGGCGCCCTGCGCGCCCGCGCCGGCGACGTCGACATCAGCGAGACCTCGAAAGAGGAGTACCGCCGCCGCTACGAGCTCACCCACTCCTGAGCCGCCCGGAACACCACCACCGACCCGCTTCGACCGACAAGGAAAACCCATGACAGACACTCCCCAGCTGGCCGGCAAGGTCGCCATCGTCACCGGCGCCGGTGGCGGGATCGGCCGGGCCTACTCCCGCGGCCTCGCCGAGGCCGGAGCGGCAGTCGTCCTCGCGGACGTCAACCTCGCATCCGCTCAGGCCGCGGCGGACGAACTCGCGGCGGACGGTCATCGTGTCCTGGCCGTCGGAGTCGACGTCAGCGACGAGGTCAGCACCACCGAGATGGCCGCGACCGCGGCCGAGCACTTCGGATCGGTCGACATCCTGGTCAACAATGCGGGACTGATGGCCGAGGTCGTCGGCGAGGGATCCCTCACGACGATGGAACTCGACCTGTGGAACCGCACCCTCGCCGTCAACCTGACCGGCCCCCTCCTGTGCACCCGTGCCGTGGTGCCGTACATGAAGGAGCGCGGCTACGGGAAGATCGTGAACCAGTCGTCGAGCGGCGCGTTCATGGCCGCGCAGGCCTACGGCATCACCAAGCTCGGTCTCGTGAGCATGACGGTCTCGTTGTCACGCGAGTTGGCGCCGTTCGGTATCCGCGTGAACGCGATCGCGCCCGGGATGGTCAACACCGAGGCCGGTTCGATCGCGTCGCCGCCCGAGCTCAAGGAGATGGTCAAGCACGCCATCCCGTTCCCGTTCGGTGAGCCTGAGGAACTGATCCCCGGCCTGCTGTATCTCGTGTCGTCCGGCAGCGACTGGGTCACCGGCCATACCCTCAACATCGACGGCGGCTGGGTCGTCCGGGTCTGAAATTCCAGTACACCAACCCTTCTCACAGACAGGACCACGCATGAAGCACTACTTGCTCGTCGAGTCGTACCCGTCGCATCCCGAGCGGCTGGAAGAGTTCAACACGTGGTACGACGAGGTGCACATTCCCGAAGTGGTAGCCCTCGACGGATTCGTCGGTGCCACACGACTGTCCCCCGCCGACGCGGACGGCGGCCCGTCGGTCACCTTGTACGAACTCGAGGGTGATCCCGCGGCGGCCAAGGCCAACGTCCACGCCGCGGCAGCGGCGAAGCAGCTGAACATGTCGGACTCGCTCAGCTACGGCCCGATCCCGAAGATGCGGATCATGGACGTGAGGTCGGAGTACGTCAAGCCCCGTTCGTGAACGGAGCACGGAAGTCGTAGGGCCGCTGCCGGGATCCGGCAGCGGCCCTACGAACGTTCCAGGGAGAGCGGATTTTCCAGGGCGGCACACTGTTCGCCGAAGAATCCGCGCGCGACCCCCGTGCGAGATGCCACCGAATCGAAGCCGTGGAACGCCCCGTCTACGATGTGCAGAGTGCACGGGACACCCGCGGCCCGTAGCCGTTCCGCGTACGCGCGGTCCTCGTCGAGGAACAGATCGTGCGTGCCCACCCCGATCCAGGCCGGCGGTAGACCCGACAGATCGGTGCGACGCGCCGGCGCCGCGTCCTCCGGATCGGCCGAACCCAGGTAACTCGTCCAGCCGAACCGGTTGCTGAAGGCATCCCACATCCGAGTGTGCGCGGGACCGGCGCCGGTGCGGTCGTCCAGCATCGGATAGGCCAGCAGTTGGAAGGCCGGTGCCGGCAGTTCCCTGTCCCGGAGCAGAAGTGCCAGTGCCGCAGCCAGACCCGCCCCGGCGCTCGCACCTCCGATCGCGATATGCGCCGGATCGACCTCCGGCCGGCTCCGCAACCACTCGTAGGCGCGCAGACAGTCCTCGAGCGGTGTCGGATAGGGATGTTCGGGTGCCAATCGGTAGTCGACCGAGGCGACGGCGATACCGAGACGGTCGGCGAACCGCCGGCACAGCGCGTCGTCCTGAGCGGCCCGACCGAAGACGTACCCGCCACCGTGGATCCACAACAGGGCCGCACCGGGTTCGGTGCCTGCGCGGTCCGGAGCACCGAACCAGCGGACCGACACTCCCGGTTCGAAGACGTACACGTCCGGGTCGGTGCCCCGGATCGCGCGGGTGAGCATGCGCATCACCGGCAACGATCGCGGGGTCACCGCACGACGTGGGGCGAGCAGCGCCACGGTCCGCAGATCGGGATGGAAGCTCGACAGCGAACGCAACCGTCCGATCACGCGGTCTCTCCGATCACGATTTTCCTGCGGTCATCCTCGCGATGTTCGCACGGAAGTCGTCGCTCTGGAAGGTCATCTCCTCCGCGCTCATCGCGTAGTCGAGGCTCGCGAGCACCGCCCGTTCGAGGTGGATGTTCAGCAGACGCTTGGTGGCCTCCACGGCCTTCTGCGGTTGCTCCACGAGGCGCTTGGCGCACGCGAGTGCCTCGGCGAGCGGATCGGCCACCACGTGGTTCGCCAGTCCGAGTTCGCGAGCCCGCTCGGCGGGGATCCGCTCCCCGAAGAAGGCGAACTCCTTCGCATGCAACAGGCTGATCTGCAACGGCCAGGTCAGCGGACCGCCGTCGGCCGCGACCAGCCCGACCTGCACGTGGGGATCGGCGAGATAGGTGCCCTCTCCCATGTAGACGACGTCGCTGAGGGCGACCAGGCTGCACCCGAGTCCCACCGCCGGGCCGTTGACCGCGGCGACCACCGGCACACGGCAGCGGGCCATGCCCAGGACGATCTCGCGTCCGTCGGCGATGGTCTTCGCCCGCAGTTCGGCGTCCTGCCCCAGTTCGGCGAGATAGTCGAGATCCCCGCCGGCGGAGAACGCCTTACCGGCACCGGTGAGCACCACGGCACGGACCTCGCGGTCGGCGCTCAATTGCGGCCACAGCCGGGCCAGTCCCGCGTGCAGCGGGTCGTTGACCGCGTTGTACTTCGACGGCCGGTCGAGTGTGACGATCCGCAGCGGCCCCTCGGCGCGGACCTCGATCTCGTCGGGCATGCCGTACATGTCAGACCCCCAATCCGAGGATGCGCGAAGCGATGATGTTCTTCTGGATCTGCGACGTGCCGCCCATGACGGACTGGGCGCGGCTGTACATGTACGAGCCGAGGAGTTCCTCGTCGCGGCTGCCCGCGACCGCCAGAGCCGCGTGCCCGACCGACTGGTCCACCCACGTCATGAGGAGCTTGTCGAGCGACCCCTCGGAGCCGTGCGAGACACCGTCGAGCTGCTCGGACAGTCGCCGCCGCACGTGCAGACGCAGCATCTCCGATTGCACCGCCGCCCAGGCCAGATCCTGCGGGGGCGGACCGTCGACGCGCTTGGCGAGCTGACGCACGAGTTTGCCGTAGCGAGCGGCGAATCCGAGGGTGGACGGTTCGCGCTCGTGGCCGACGACGGTCATCGCGACCCGCCAGCCTTCCCCGGGCGCTCCGACCATGCGGCTTGCCGGCACGCGGGCGCCGTCGAACAGCACCTGGCCGAACTCCTTGGTGACGCCGCTGATCATCTTCAGCGGTCGCTGCTCGATGCCGTCCTGGTGCATCGAGACGATGAACGCCGAGATACCGCGGTGCCGCGGCGCATCCGGATCGGTGCGGGCGAGCAGCAGGCACCAGTCGGCGACGTCGGAGTAACTCGTCCAGACCTTGTGGCCGTGGATGACGTACTCGTCGCCGTCGCGGGTCGCGGTGGTGGTGAGCGACGCGAGGTCGGAACCGGCACCGGGCTCGCTGAATCCCTGGCACCACCGTTCGGTGCCGTCGATCATGCCGGGCAGGAACCGTTCGCACAGTTCGTCACTGGCATGGTGGCCGAGGCCGACCACCAGATATCCCAGACTCGGGCGCGGCGGGCAACCGGCGACGGCGAGTTCCTCGTCGAGGATCACGTCGAAGACGGGCGGAAGATCCTGCCCGCCGTACTTCTTCGGCCACGACAGCCCGAAGAACCCCGCGCTGTAGAGCGCCTGATGCCATTCACCCTGCCGAGCCCAGTACTCGTCACCCGAGGTGGGGAACTTTCCGGCCTGATCGGCGAGCCAGGTCCGCAGCCGGGCGCGGAATGCGGCTTCTTCCGGCGAGTCACGAAAGTCCAAGGTCGATCTCCTCCAGGCTCACGGGGAACAGTTCGGTGGACGTCAGGGCCCGCCGCAGGTACACGTGCTCGATGCACTCCCAGGTGTTGCCGATCCCGCCGTGCACCTGGACGGCGGTCTCGCAGACGGTGCGCGCGGCGCGCGCGGTGTAGATCTCGGCGATGCGCGCGGCGCGGATCGCTTCCTCGGGCGTCAGTTCGTCGACGGCCCATGCCGCGTGCCGCAGCACGCTGATCGAGCCTTCGATGAGGGCTTCGCTCTCGGCCAGCATGTGCGCGACCGCCTGGTACGACCCGATCGTGTTTCCGTACTGCTCACGGATCTTCGCGTAGTCGACGGCCACCGCCTGCGCACCTCGCGACACACCGACGAGGTCGGCGCACGTGACGACGAGCGCGAGAGCATATGCGCGGTCGGCGTTCTCGGCGGAGAGTTCACCGAGTGTCTCGTCCGGTTCGGCGAACGTGGCGAACGAACGGGTCAGGTCCGCGCCGGGGGCCGGTTCACCGACGGCCGCGGTCGACACCGTCCGGTCCCGGAGGACGAGGACGCGATCGAGGCCGTGCGCGTCGAAGGCGTCGGCACCAACGGCGATGGCGCGCGTCGGCTGGTCGTCGGAGAAGTGCCGGTGCAGGTCGTCGGCGAGCACCGGACCGAAGAACGGCACGTCGACGAGCCCTCGCCCGAATTCCTCTGCCACGATGGCGACTTCGACTCCCGACGCACCGTCGGAGCGCAGGGAGCGCCAGCCCGTCGAGGCGACGGTCTTCTCCAGCCGTGCCCGGCGCGCCGCGTCGTCCAGATCCGACACCGAGCGGGCACCCAGATCGTCGGCCAGTTTGGCGGCGGCGTCGCGCAACTGCTGTTGTTCAATGGTCAGACGTACGTCCATGGCGCTCCTCGAGTTGTCGGCGCAAGACCTTGCCGGACGGCAGGCGGGGAATGTCGGGCACGAAGATCACGCGTCGCGGTCGCTTGTACGACGCGAGTCGTTCGGCCACATAGGTGGAGATGTCGTCGGGATCGAGGGTCGCGGTGGTGGCGATCGCCGCGACGACCGTCTCCCCCGCCGCACCGTCCTTCGTTCCGAAGACGGCGCAGTCGGCGATGTCGGGGTGGCCGTGCAGGACCGCTTCGACCTCGGCGGGGGCGACCTGGAAGCCGTTGACCTTGATCATGTCCTTGGCGCGGTCGGTGATCCGCAACCGGCCGTCGGCGTCGACCCACCCGACGTCGCCGGTGCGGTACCAGCCGTCGCAGAACGCCTCGGCGGTCGCGTCGTCGGGCAGGTATCCGGCCATGGCCGAGGCCGACCGCACCTGGATCTCACCGGTCTCGCCGGCCGGAACCTCGCGGTCGGTCCCGAGCTCGACGACCCGCAGTTCGACGCCGGGCGCGGGTACGCCGACGCTGTCGAGGCGGGCGTCGCCCACCGGATTGCAGGTGATGACGGGGACCTCGCTGGCTCCGTAGGCCGGTAGCCACGTCACGCCGGTGCGCCGGGTGACGGTCTCCGCGACACTCGCGGTGACGGGTGTGGCGCCCCACATGATGTAGCGCAGCGACGACAGATCGAACGATTCGAGATCCGGATGCGAGGCGATCGCGAGGGCGATCGGTGCGACGGCCATCTCGACGGTGATCCGGTCGCGCTCGATGGATTCGAGCATCACGTCGAGGTCGAATCGCCGGTGCAGCCGCATCCACCCGCCGGCATCGAGCACGGTGGCGATGTTGAGCAGACCGAGGATGTGCGAGGGCGGCGTGACGATCTGGAGCCGGTCGTCGGCGGTGAGCCCGAGGACCTGCCGCCAGTGCGCCACGGCCGCGGCGAACGACGAGCGGGTGTGCCGCACGGCCTTCGGCAGGCCCGTCGTACCGGAACTGAAGACGAGCAGGGCATCGGCGTCGGGGTCCACGGGGGCTGCGGTGAAGTCGCCGTGATCGGGTTCGATCGGGTCGTCGAGGTCGAGCATCGGCATCGCGGCGGCGAGGACGGGGGTGTCGCCGATGGCGAAGGCCGGTTCGGTGAGCCGGAGGGCGTGCTCGACCTCGCCGCTCCTCCACGCCGGGCTCAGCAGGACGACGACCGCGCCGAGCCTGTCGATGGCCCGGTAGGCCACGACGAATTCGGGGCGATTGGACGACATGAGTGCCACGCGGTCGCCGGGACCGACGCCGCGATCGGCCAGGACACGAGCGAGTCCGCAGGTGAGCGCCTCGAGTTCCGCGAGGGTGTACTCGCGGTCTTCGAAGGCCAACACGGTGGGCTCTGTCATGGTGCTCTCTCGCGTCGCAGCAATACCTGTCGAGAGGTCTTGCTCTCCTGAATGAGAATAGTACTCTCGTTCTTGCAGAACATTGATACCAGGAGGAGACGGTCCATGGCGAGACCACCTTTGTTTCAGCGCGCGACCGTGACCCGGATCGTGAAGGAGACCGACGACGCCCGCACCTACGTGCTCGCTCCCCTCGACGGGCCCTTCACCTACAAGTCAGGGCAGTTCTGCACCTTCAAGGTGAAGGTCGACGGCACCGACCTGTACCGCTCGTACTCGATGTCGAGCGCGCCCGAGACCGACACCGAGATGATGACCACCGTCAAGCGGGTCACCGGCGGAGCCGTCTCGAACTGGCTGCACGACAACATCGCGGAAGGAGACGAGGTCGAGATCACCCGACCCGCAGGCACTTTCCTTCTCCGCGACGCAACCGGTCCGGTGCTCGGCTTCGCCGGCGGAAGCGGCATCACGCCGATCCTGTCGCTCGCCAAGAGCGCACTCGCGACGACCGACCGGCCGGTGCGCCTGCTGATCGCCGACCGCGACCGCGCGTCCGCCATCTTCGCGAGCCTCACCGACGAGCTCGTCGACCGGTACGCCGGTCGCCTCGAGGTGGTGCGGCACTTCGACGACGAGAGCGGACTGCTCACCCCCGACGCCGTGCGCGCCTTCGTCGGATCCGACGGCGGCGCCGACAGCTACCTGTGCGGCCCGGAAGCGTTCATGGACATGGTCGAGGCCGCACTCCCCGGCCCCGGCAACATCTACAGCGAACGGTTCGGCAGCGCAGCCGAACCCATCAAGGCCGAGGACGCCCAGGAGTCGGAGTCCGCTCCGAGCGGGGAGGTGAAGGGCACCGTCTCGATCCGGCTCGGCAACCAGCGCGTCTCCGTGCCCCGGCACGCCGGTGAGACACTGCTCGAGAGCGCGCGTCGCGCGGGCCTGGCGCCGCCGTTCTCGTGCGAGGCCGGCAACTGCGCGACCTGCATCGCCAAGGTCACCCACGGCAGCGCGACGATGCGCGTCAACGACGCACTGTCCGAGGAGGAGATCGCCGACGGTTACATCCTCACCTGCCAGGGTGTGCCCGACAGCGAGAACATCAAGGTCAAGTACGTCTGATGCCGATTCGGTTGTTTCGACGGCGTCATACGCGGTCGAAACAACCGGATTTTCACTGGTAGGTCAGGGCGGCCGAATGCGCCACCCTGCGACCCACCTCGATCGGTGACGACGGCCGGCCGCGCAGGAAGCCCGCGAGGGCTCCGTTGTAGGCGGTGAGCACGTCGTCGGCGAGATCCTGCGCGTTCGACCCGGCCACCGGTTTCGCAAGGTGCAGGAGTCGCTCGGCGAGCAGGTCGCTGTCCGCCGCGAGCATCTCGCCGATCTCGTCGGTGGGGTCGGGGAACTCCGTCGCGGTCGCGAGGAAAGCGCACCAGCGGGCAGGGGATTCCGAGTCGTCGCGGTACGCAGCGAGGGCGTCGAAGATCGCCAGCAGACGTCCGATGTCGTCGTCGGCATCGACCACGTGCCGGTCCCACACCGCGCGCCATTCCGCCAACCGGACCCGCAGCGCCTCGGCGACCAGGGATTCCTTGCTGCCGAAGTGCGTGTACAGGGACGCTGCGGAGGCTTCGGCCCGGCGCAGCAGATCGTCGACGGGCGTCGCCCTGATTCCCCGGTCGAAGAGCATCTCCTCGGCGGCCCGGAGCAGACGGGTACGTGCAGCAGGACGAGCCGTGGACATGACCACACTGTAACGCTCGCTCTGCTGAAACGATCGTTTCAGCGTAGAGTAACGATCGTTCTGGTCATCGATCCGTTCGGGGGACACGATGCATCCACTCGTCATCGCCGGCACAGTCCTGATCGCGACCACCTACGGGCTGGCGCGGTTCGGCTACGGACTCTTCCTGCCCCAGTTCACCGACTCGTTCGGGATGGGCTCGACGGTCGCCGGTGCCGTCCAGGCCGGCAGTTTCCTCTCGTACTGTCTCGCGGCGATCGTCGCGTCGAGGACGAGCGGACGCCCACGTCTCGTCGTGGCCTGCGCCGGAGCCACGGCGGCGATCGGTGCGCTGGGGGTGGCGGCGTCGACGCACACGGTCGTCTTCGCGCTGAGCGTGATTGTCGCCGGAGCCGGGGCCGGTTTCGCCACTCCCGGGCTGGTGACGCTCGTCGAACGCAATGTCGCTCCCGACCGGCAGGAGAACGCGCAGACGATCGTCAATTCGGGAACGGGGGTAGGTCTCGTCGCCGCCGGAGCTCTGGTGCTCGCCACCGCAGGCCAGTGGCGTGTGGGATGGGTCGTCATCGCGATCCTCACCGCCGGGGTCGCTCTCACCGTCCTCCGCACCGACCGACGTTCCGACGATCGACGGGATCGTTCACACACCACGCCTGTGCGGATCGGCGAACTGTCCCCGCTGATCCGTCCCCTCCTCGCCGCAGCACTGGCCGGTGCGTCGAGCGCGGCGATCTGGACGTTCGGCCGGTCCGTCATGAGCGACGGGCCCGGCGGGGAGACCTACTCGGTGCTCGCGTGGATGGCCCTGGGCGCCTTCGGGGTGCTGGGGGCGACCGCGGGCCGGATCGTGCAGACCTGGAACCTGCCGGTCGCGTGGACGCTCACCACCACAGCCATGTCGGTGGCCACCGTTCTGCTGGGCCTGCTGCCCGGAACACCGATCCCCGCCTACCTCTCCGTCGCCTTGTTCGGCGCGAGCTACATCGCGATGAGCGGGGTGCTCATCGTGTGGGCCGTGCGTTCGGTCGCCGAACGCGCAGCCGAGGGCACCGTGGCGTTGTTCATCGCCCTGGCCGTGGGCCAGGCCGCCGGATCGGTCGTGTTCGGAGCCCTGCTGGGTTCGACGTCGACCGCGACCGCCTTCGTGGTGGCGGGCATCGTCGGTCTTCTCGCGGTGGTGCCGGCCGTGTCGCTCCCCCGGTCCCGCACTCTCACACCTGTCGGTCGGTGATCACGAGAAGCCAATCCTCATCTCCGTCCGTATTCGGCCCAGGTGTGGAGATGTCGCCGTTCTCGTCGGGAGTCGCCGGCTGCCGAGGCCCGGTCGCGTCGGCGGGGTCGATCCACTCGAGGGTCGCCGACTCCGGTACCAGAGCAGGATCGAGCCGGATCGTGCGCTGCGTCGGAACATAGACGACGGCGAGTGAACCGTCCGGTGTCCGGGCTGCGGTGACGTACTCGTCGTCGAGGACGTCGATCATCTCGTCGCTCGTCCACGGGGTGCCTCGACCTGCGACGACGAGCGGTTCGTCGACATCCGGCACGAGTTCCCACCACGGCCACGACTGCCACAGCTCGCGTATCGCCCGCAGTTGCGCGACGGCGGAGGTGTCCAGTCGGGATTCCCACCCGTCCGGGAACTCCCAATCGTCGGAACCCCGGAACTCGCCGGGTGAACCGGAGGTCAGTGCCCACAACGCCTGACGTCGGAGCGTCTCGTCGGTGGTCGGCGCCGTGTCCTCCTGGTTGTTCTCGCCTTCGTAGTTGCCCTCCGAGAACAGTGCGGGTCGCGGGTCGCGGGTTCCGTCGGCACGCTCGTAGGCCTGCAGGACCGCCTGATAAGTCGGCGCGTAGGTGTAGACGAAGTTCCAGTCCACGATCGGCTCCCAGAACGGATGATCCGTCGAGAGCAGCTTGTCCCAGCCCAGCTGGATCGTGAACGGTGCGTCGGAGCCTGCATCACGGATCCCGTCGAGCATCGCGCGCAGCACGAGGTCCGACTCGGCACCGGCCGCGAGATCCTCCGCCTCCGGCGAGTAGTCCCCACCGGTCATCCAGACGATGTTCGGGAACTCCGCGTACCGCTGCGCGAATCTCCGCCCGTATTCGAAGGCTTCCTCGGGTGTGGTCGAGGCGAACACGTGGGTGAGATTCCATCCGTCCATCGGATACAGGAACACCGTGTTCCCGTGGCGGCACGCGATCCGGAGATAGTCGTCGACGCGCGACCAGTACGCCTCGTTCCACTGCGTGATGTCGCCGTCGACGAACGGTTCGATGCCGTCGAAGGTGGCGCCTTCATAGCTCGGCCCGCCGTTCACCGGCACGACGATCGCCGACATGATCGACGCGTTGAACCCGTTGCTCTCGCGGTCGGTGAAGTACAGCTCGGCCTGTTCGGGTGACCAGTCGGCCATCCCGGACCACGGCGAGTCGCCGCGGACGAGGACGGGATCGCCGTACTGATCCTCGAAATAACGACCGTCGGCGCTGACGGACGAGACGAAGCGATGGTCGGCGGCGTCGCATTCCGCATCCACCGCCGGGACGTTCGTCGGCTGCTGGTCTCCGGCATCGGAACAGGCCGCGACCAGGATCAACACCATCGCCAGGACTGCCCGTTTCATCGCCACCCCCACCGTGCCCGTGGTACGTCCAGGCTACGGAGGGGACGTCGGTCGCGAGTGCGTTCAGTGAACCCGCCGAGGGATCAGGCAGGTCCCACCGTCACCGTTGCATCGGTGTGCTCGCCCAGCTTCGGGGGCGGTCCGTACTGCGGTTCGTAGCCGAGCACCCGGATCGGGCTGCCCACCAGGCGGAAATCACCGGCGGTGACGACCATCTCGGGAGTCGCATCGAGAGCGTCGGGCAGCGAACGGACCGCGGCCGCCGGCACCCCGAGCGGGCGGAGACGGGCCTCCCAGCCGGCAGCGGTGTCGCGCGAGAGCGCCTCGGTGACCACCGCGAGCACCTCGTCGCGTCGCTGTGCGCGTTCGGCCATGGTCGGGAACCCGTCGATCCCGGCCTCGGCCGCGAAGATCCGCCAGAAGCCGTCGTGCGTGACGAACAGCGCGAGCGTGCCCTCGGCGGTCGGGAACAATTGCGCGGGAACGTAGTACGAGTGTGCCCCGTTCGGCATGCGTCGCGGTTCGGTGTCCTCGTTCAGATATGCCGAGGCGCGGTAGTTGAGCTGCGACAGCATGACATCGCGCAGCGACACGTCGACCTGGCCCCCGCGACCGGACACGATCTGCGCGAGCAGACCGAGCGCGGCGGTCATGCCCGTGGAGTTGTCGGCCGCCGAATAACCGGGCAGCATCGGCGGGCCGTCGGGATCACCGGTCAGCGACGCGACACCGGTCTGGGCCTGGACGACGTAGTCGAAGGCCGGATCGTCGCCGCCGTCGAGCCCGTATCCCGTGATCGCGACGCAGACGATCTTGTCGTTCCATCTGCGCAGCGCGTCGTAGGTCAGACCGAACTTCCGGATGGCCGACGGCTTGAGATTTACGAGCAGCGCATGGGATTCGGCAGCGAGCTCGCCGAGGCGGCGCATGCCGTCGTCGGTCGTCAGGTCGAGGCAGATGCTGCGTTTACCCCGGTTGAGGCTCGCGAAGTAGGCGTCGCTCACCTGGCGGGAGAGGTCCCCGGTGGGTGGCTCGATCTTCGTCACCTCGGCCCCGAGATCGGCCAGCAGCATCGTCGCGTACGGGCCCGCGAGGATGTGGCCGACCTCGAGGATCCTGATTCCCGCGAGCGGACCTGCCGTCACCGCAGTTCCTTCACGAGTTCGGCGACGACCTCGCGGGTGCGGTACTTCGACGCGACCAGCTCGTCGCGGGTGTTGCCGATGGGCAGCAGCCGCATCGACAGGTCGGTGACGCCGGCCTCCTCGTAGCGGCGGAAACCGGCGAGGATCGCATCCTCGTCGCCGACGATCGCCATGTCGCCGATGTCCTTCGCCTGCCCGTGTTCGAGGAGCCGCTGGTAGTTGGGCGAAATCTCCGCCTCGGCGAGAATGCGATTGGCGCGCTCGCGGGCGACGTCGACCTCCGACGGTGCACACAGGCAGACCGGCACACCGGCAACGATCCGCGGCTTCGGCTTGCCCGCCTCCTCCGCGGCCTCGGTGATGCGCGGCGCGATGTGTTCGGCGATGGCGCGTTCGTCGGCCATCCACAGCACGGTGCCGTCGGCGAGTTCGCCGGCGATCTTCAGCATGACCGGGCCGAGCGCCGCGACGAGCACCGGCATGGGCGCGACCGGCGCGATGTCGAGGGGATTGTGGACCTTGAAGGTGTCGTTCTCGACGTCGATCGAACCCGGCAGGTCGCGCGCGGCGTTCAGCACCTCGAGATAGTCGCGCGTGTACTTCGCGGGCTTGTCGTAGGGCAGGCCGAGCATGTCCTGCACGATCCAATGGTGCGACGGGCCGACGCCGAGGGCGAGGCGACCGCCGAGTGCGGCGTGCGTCGACAGCGACTGCCG
Organism: Rhodococcus sp. AB351; assembly: GCF_049538275.1. Lineage (NCBI taxonomy): Bacteria > Bacillati > Actinomycetota > Actinomycetes > Mycobacteriales > Nocardiaceae > Rhodococcus > Rhodococcus sp. AB351. The sequence continues at coordinate 340,743 of NZ_JBMVFW010000001.1, read as the reverse complement.
CACCAGGTGCACCGGGTGTTGCGCCTGCAGCGGCACCACAGCCGTACCGATCTCGATGCGCGAGGTCCGCGTGCCCATCAGGGCGACGGCCGTCAACGCGTCGAAGTCGGTGGGGATCTGCGGCACCCACACGGTGTCGAGGTCGGCCGACTCGGCCCACTCGACGTCCTTCAGCATGCGGTCGACCTTGCGGTTGGTGTCGCCCTGTTCCGGGCCGACCATCACTCCGATACGCACGATTCCTCCAGGTTCCCGAACTCGATGATGTGGGTGTGTACCGGGCTCAGGACGCCTCGGACGTCCCGGTGAGCTTGCGAATCTCGGTGACGAGCACGTCCAGCGGTGTGCTCGTGGGGAACACCGCCGCGGCACCGGCGTCGAGCAGTTTCGGCACGTCGCCCTGCGGGATCGTTCCGCCGACGATGACGTCGATGTCGCCGGCGTCCGCCGCTCGCAGGCCTTCGACGACCTTCGTGGTGAGTGCGATGTGGGCACCCGACAGGATGCTCAGACCGACCACCGCGACGTCCTCCTGCACGGCGATCGAGACGATGTCCTCGACCTTCTGGCGGATGCCGGTGTAGACGACCTCGAAACCGGCGTTGCGCAGGGCACGGGCGACGATCTTCGCTCCGCGGTCGTGTCCGTCGAGTCCGGGCTTGGCGACGAGGATGCGGGCGGTCATCAGAACACCACCGGCTGCCGGAACTCGCCCCACACGTTCTTCAGTGCGGAGACCATCTCTCCCACCGTGCAATACGCGTTGGCGCAATCGATCAGGGCATGCATGAGGTTGTCGGTTCCTTCCGCTGCGCGGGACAGGGCCGCGAGTGTGGTGCGCACCGCGTCGGGGTCGCGTTCGGCCTTGACCTTCGCGAGTCGCTTCAACTGCATCTCGCGGCCTTCGGCGTCGAGTTCGTAGGTGGAGATCTCGGGCTGCGGCTCGTCGGAGACGAACTTGTTCACACCGACCACCGGCCGGTCGCCGTTCTCGATCTCCTGGTGGATCTTGTAGGCCTCGTCGGCGATGAGGCCCTGCAGGTAGCCGTCCTCGATCGCACGGACCATACCGCCGTGCTTCTCGAGATCGGCCATGATCTCGACGATGCGCTCCTCGGTCGCGTCGGTGAGCGCCTCGACGAAGTACGACCCACCGAGCGGGTCGGCGACGCGGGTCACGCCGGTCTCGTAGGCGAGGATCTGTTGCGTGCGCAGCGCGAGGGTCGCCGATTCCTCACTGGGCAGGGCGAACGGTTCGTCCCAGGCGGCGGTGAACATCGACTGCACGCCGCCGAGCACCGACGCCATGGACTCGTAGGCGACGCGCACGAGATTGTTCTGCGCCTGCGGCGCATACAGCGACGCGCCACCGGCGACGCATCCGAATCGGAACATCGACGCCTTGTCGGTGGTGGCGCCGTAACGCTCGCGCACGATCGTCGCCCAACGGCGGCGTCCGGCACGATATTTGGCGATCTCCTCGAAGAAATCGCCGTGGGTGTAGAAGAAGAACGAGATCTGCGGGGCGAACTGGTCGATGGTCATCCGCCCGCGCTCGACCACCGTGTCGCAGTAGGTGACACCGTCGGCGAGGGTGAACGCCATCTCCTGCACCGCGTTCGCGCCGGCATCACGGAAGTGGGCGCCGGCCACCGAGATCGCGTTGAAGCGCGGCACTTCCGCGGCGCAGAACTCGATGGTGTCGGCGATGAGACGGAGCGACGGTTCGGGCGGCCAGATCCACGTGCCGCGGGAGGCGTACTCCTTGAGGATGTCGTTCTGGATGGTGCCGGTGAGCTTCTCGCGCGGCACCCCCTTCTTCTCCGCGGCGGCGACGTAGAAGGCGAGCAGGATCGCGGCGGTGCCGTTGATGGTGAAACTCGTGCTGATCTTGTCGAGCGGGATGCCGTCGAACAGCACCTCCGCATCGGCGAGCGTGTCGACGGCGACGCCGACGCGGCCCACCTCCTCACCGACCTCGGGGTCGTCGGAGTCGTAGCCGCACTGGGTCGGTAGATCCAGCGCGACCGACAGTCCGGTTCCGCCCTGCTCGAGCAGGTAGCGGTAGCGGCGGTTGGACTCCTCCGCAGTACCGAACCCGGAGTACTGACGAAACGTCCACAACCGGCCCCGATAGCCGTTGGGGAAGTTCCCGCGCGTGAAGGGGAAGCTTCCCGGCGCCGGCGGTTCGGCAGCGCGGTCGCCCGGCCCGTAGACAGGCTCGAGCGGGATACCCGACGAGGTTTCTGCGAAGTCGTTCACGCCGGATACATTACTTGCAGAAAAAGAGAATGCCAATATCATTGCGGAGAACAGAGCTGGACAATCGAAGGCGACCAGGGAGAACGATGTCGAGTCAGAATGCCCTCAGCGACCGCACCATGGTCATCTCCGGCGCGAGCCGCGGTATCGGACTGGCCATCGCGGTCGCCGCCGCCCGTCGGGGCGCGAACGTGGTGCTCCTGGCGAAGACCGCCGAACCCCACCCGAAACTGAAGGGGACGGTGCACACCGCCGTCGCCGACATCGAGGCCGCCGGTGGCAAGGCCGTCGCGGTGGTGGGCGACGTCCGGAAGGAGGACGACGTCCAGCGGGCCGTCGACACGGCGGTCGAGCGGTTCGGCGGCGTGGACATCTGCGTCAACAACGCCAGTGCCATCGCCACCGAACCCACCGAATCCCTCTCGGTGAAGAAGTACGACCTGATGCAGGAGATCAACTGCCGCGGAACGTTCCTGCTCTCCAAGGCGGCACTGCCGCACCTGCGGGAGTCGTCCGATCCGCACATCCTCACCATCGCCCCGCCGGTCAACATGAACCCGCACTGGCTCGGCGTACACCCCTCGTACACACTGTCGAAGTACGGAATGTCGCTGCTCACCCTGGGATTCGCGGCCGAATACGCCGACGCCGGCGTCGCGGCGAACTGCCTGTGGCCCGAGACCTACATCGCGACCTCCGCTGTGGCCAACACCCCCGACGGTGAAGCGCTGCTCGCCGCCTCCCGCAGCCCGGAGATCATGGCCGACGCCGCCGTCGAGATCCTCTCGCGACCGGCGAGGACGACCACCGGGCGGTGCTTCGTCGACGCCGACGTCCTCGCTGAGGCCGGGGTGACGGACCTGTCGCGTTACGGCGGCGGCGACCACCCGCGCTGGGACTTCTTCCTCGACAAGGAGTGACGTTCAGTTCCGACGGACGCGGACGGCGGTGCCGGCACACAGCACGACGACGGCACCGCCCGCCACCACCGCCCAGGTCAACGGTTCACCCAGCAGCCAGGCCGCCCACCCGACCGTCATGATCGGCTGGGTCAGTTGCACCTGCCCGACCCGAGCCATCGGCCCGATGGCCAGACCTCGGTACCACGCGAAGAACCCGAGGAACATGCTGACGATGCCGAGATAGGCGAACGACGCCCAGTGCGTCACCCCACCCTGCGGCACTCCGTCGGCGAGCGAGACCAGGGTGAGGGTCACCATCAGCGGCGACCCCAGCACCAGCGCCCACGAGATCGTCTGCCACGCACCGATCTCCCGTGACAGCAGTCCGCCCTCCGCGTAGCCGAGGGCCGCGGCGACCACCGCGCCGAGCAACAGCAGATCAGCTCGCCCGAATCCCGCGACACCTCCGCCACGCAGGCCCGCGAAGGCCATGACGGCGACCGTCCCTGCACCCGCCGCGACCCAGAACGGGATCGGCGGCCGTTCGTGGGCCCGCAACACCGCGACCACCGCGGTCGCGGCCGGAAGGATCGCGATGACGATCGCGCTGTGGTTCGCCGGTGCCGTGGTCAGGGCGTACGAGGTGAGCATGGGAAATCCGATCACCACCCCACCCGTGACGACGGCGATCCTGCGCCACTGATGCGTGTTCGGGAGTCGTTGTCTCGTGAGCGCGAGTGCCGGAGCGGCGAGAACCGCCGCGACGACCGCGCGGCCGGCGGCGACGAACAGCGGTGACATCGCTCCACTTTCGACGGCGATGCGGGTGAGCGGCACGGTCAGGGAGAAGCCTGCGACGCCGAGCAGACCCCAGGCGAGCCCGCGAGGATCGGGCGATAGCACTGGCCGATCGGATACGATAGCGCTACTCTTTGCTCTCATGTCGAACAGTAGCAGTTCCCAACTCGTTGCGGAACTGACCCGGTGGATCGCCACCGCCGCACCCGGCGCCCGGTTGCCGTCGACGAGATCGCTCGTCGCGCAGTACGGCATCAGCCCCGTCACGGTGCAGAAGGCACTGAAGACACTCCAGACCCGGGGGCTTGTCGAGAGCCGCACAGGAGTCGGCACCTTCGTCCGGCAGATCCGCACGTCGAACACGATCGACCACAGCTGGCAGACGGAAGCGCTCGGAACGGCACCGCCGCTCCCCCGCGCCTCCGCCGCCCTGCGCACCGTGCCCAACGACGTGATCACGCTCCACTCCGGCTATCCCGACCGCACATTGCTTCCCGAACGCCTTGTCCGCGGAGCGTATTCACGCGCATCCCGCAGCGATGCCGCCGTCGGACGAACACCGGCGGCGGGACTTCCCGAACTGCAGGCGTGGTTCGCCGCGGAACTGACGGAAGCGACGGATGCACGCACCGCCCCGCCGTCCGCGGGCGACGTGATCATCACCCCCGGCAGCCAGAGCGGACTCGGATCGATCTTCCGCGCGCTCGTCGGCGCCGGCAATCCCCTCGTCGTGGAGTCACCGACCTATTGGGGTGCGATCCTCGCGGCCACGAAGGCGGGTGTGCAGCTCGTCCCGGTTTCCAGCGGACCCAACGGACCCGATCCCGGCGAACTGGCCCGCGCCTTCGACCGGACCCGGGCGCGCGCCTTCTACGCGCAACCGAACTTCGCGAATCCCACCGGGGCGCAATGGTCGTCGTCGACCGGTGATCGGGTCCTCGACGTCGTGCGCGATGCGGGAGCATTCGTCATCGAGGACGACTGGGCCCACGACTTCGGGATCTCGACCGAGTCCGTTCCGCTCTTCGCACGCGACGATTCCGGGCACGTCGTCTACGTCCGCTCACTGACCAAGAGTGTCGCGCCGTCGGTGCGGGTCGCGGCGATCGTCGCGCGAGGACCCGCTCGCGAACGCATCCTCGCCGACGTGCAGGCCGAATCCGTCTATGTGAGCGGCGTTCTCCAGACGGTCGCGCTCGACGTCGTCACCCAGCCGGCATGGCAGACCCATCTGCGGGCCGTTCGTCGCGAGCTCGAATCGCGCCGCAACCTCCTCGCGAGCGAACTTCGCGAGCTTGCACCGGATGTGGATGTCGACGGACTGCCGTCCGGTGGGCTCAACCTGTGGGGCAGGCTCCCGGACGACGTCGACGCCGAGGTCGTCGCCCGCGAGTGCGAGGCAGCCGGGGTGCTTGTCGCGGCGGGCGGCGAATGGTTCCCGGCGGAGCCCACCGGTCAGTACCTCCGGCTCAACTTCGCCGGACCGAATCCGGCGGCCTTCCGGGAGGCCGCCCGGGTCATCGGGCGAGTCGTCTCCGGCGGGTGAGGACGGGCGGTCATCACCGGCTCGTGCGGCGCCGGCGGGTCCTCCTCACCCGAGTGCGTTCGTCCTCCGTGAGCCCGCCCCAGATCCCGTAGCGTTCACCCGAATCGAGGGCGTACTGCAGGCACTTCTCCCGCACCGGACAACGAGCGCAGACCTTCTTGGCCGAGGCCATGCGGTTCTCCCTCGCGTCGCCCCGCTCGTTGTCCGGGTGGAAGAACAACGATCCGTCCGCGTCGCGACAAGCCGCGTCCATCTGCCAATCCCATTCCTCGGCAACGGGAGGCGGCAGATAGAGCAACTTCAGCGCGGGCATGTCCTACCTCCCTCCGTCGCGGAGGTTGCGGTAGACCTCGATCAGATGGTCGGTGGACGCGTCCCCGGTATCGGGGGTCTCCTGGCCGGCGAGCACCGCCTGCAGGGCGGTGGCCTGGGTCTTGCCGAGCTCGACACCCCACTGATCGAACGAATCGATCCCCCACACAATGCCCTGGACGAAGGTCTGGTGCTCGTAGAACGCGATGATCTGCCCGACCACCGACGGGGTCAGTTCCGGGGCGAGGATCGTCGTCGACGGCCGATCGCCGGGCATCACCTTGTGCGCCACCACCGCCTCGTCGACGCCTTCGGCACGCACCTCGTCGGCATCACGGCCGAAGGCCAATACTTTGGCCTGGGCGAACATGTTCGCCAGCACCAGCACCTGCATGCTGGTCTGCCCGTCGCGGGCCGGCAGATCGTCGCCGCAACGGGCCAGGCCGAGGAAGTCGACGGGGACGATCTCGGTGCCCTGGTGCAGCAACTGGAAGAAGGCATGCTGACCGTTGGTACCGGGTTCGCCCCAGAACACCTCCCCGGTCGGACACGAGACGGCGGTGCCGTCGGCGCGCACGGACTTGCCGTTCGATTCCATGGTCAGCTGCTGCAGATAGGCCGGCAACCGCGCCAGATCCTGCGCATACGGCACCACCGCCCGGGAGCGGTGGCCGAGGACGCTCGCGTTCCACACCCCGATCAACCCCGCCAGCAGCGGCGCGTTCTGCGCCGGCTGCGCGGTGGCGAAGTGGGTGTCGATGGCGTGCATGCCGGCGAGGAACTCGCCGAACCGCTCGCGGCCGATGGCGCACATCACCGCCAGCCCGATCGCCGAACCGACCGAATAGCGCCCACCGACCCAGTCCCAGAACTCGAACATGTTCGCCGGGTCGATGCCGAACTCGACCACCCGCTCCGTATGGGTCGAGACAGCGACGAAATGTTTCGCGACCGCGTCTTCGCCGAGGGCGTCGACGAGCCAGCGGCGGGCGGCGGTGGCGTTGGAGAGGGTTTCGAGGGTGGAGAAGGTCTTCGACGCGACGATGAACAAGGTGGTGGCCGGGTCCAGATCGGCCAGTGCCGCGGTCAGATCCGCCGGGTCGACGTTGGAGACGAACCGCGCCGCCGGCCCGTCGTGGAAGCGCCGTAGTGCGCGGGTGACCATGGCCGGACCCAGATCGGAACCACCGATGCCGATGTTGACCACCGTGGCGATCGGCTGCCCGGTGGCGCCGCGCCAGTCGCCGCTGCGGAGGCGGTCGGTGAATTCGCCCATCCGGTCGAGCACGGCATGAACGTCGGCGACGACATCGACCCCGTCGACCACCAGCGCCGCGTCGCGCGGCAGGCGCAGGGCGGTGTGCAGCACCGCGCGGTCCTCGGTGACGTTGATGTGCGCACCGGAGAGCATCGCCTCCCGGGCCGCGGCCACACCCGTCTGCTCCGCCAGCTGGAGGAGCAATTCGAGAGTGCGACCGGTGAGGCGTTGTTTGCTGAAGTCGACCACCAGATCCCCGGCGTGCGCGGTCAACGCCTGCGCCCGCTGCGGTTCGATCGCGAACAGCTCCCGCAAGGACACCGCGGCGATCTCGTCCCGGTGGGTTTCGAGGGCCCGCCAGGCCTCCGTGGTCGTCACATCCCGTGTTTCCGTATCCATGTTTCTGCCAACGTCTTTCGTCACGCCAGTGCGCGCAGGCGCGGGGCGAGGTCGCGTTCGAACAGTTCCAGGAACCGCTTCTGATCATGACCCGGCGCATGGAACACCAGATGATTCAACCCGGCATCGACATACGACTTCACCTTCTCGACCGCCTCGTCCGGATCCGACGCCACGATCCACCGCTTGGCGACCTGCTCGATCGGCAACGCATCGGCCGCTGCTTCCATCTCCATCGGATCATCGATGGAATGCTTCTGCTCCGGCGTCAACGACAACGGCGCCCAGAACCGGGTGTTCTCCAGCGCCTTGTCCGGGTCGGTGTCGTACGAGATCTTGATCTCGATCATCTTGTCGATCCCGGCGACATCCCGCTCCGCCTTCTCCGCGCCCTCCGCCACCGCGGGCAACAGCTTGTCGGTGTAGAGCTCCATGCCCTTACCCGAGGTGCAGATGAACCCGTCTCCCGCGCGTCCGGCATAGCGGGCCACCACCGGACCGCCGGCGGCGACATAGACCGGGATGCCACCCTCGGGCACGTCGTAGATCGACGCCCCCTTGGTCGTGTAGTACTCGCCCTCGAAATCCACCCGGTCCCCGCGCCACAGCTCGCGCATCAACCGCACCGACTCGCGCAGCCGCGCGAAGCGTTCCTTGAACTCCGGCCACTGGCCGGCATAGCCGGTGGCGATCTCGTTGAGCGCCTCGCCGGTGCCGACACCGAGGAAGATCCGCCCCGGATACAGGCATCCCATCGTGGCGAAGGCCTGCGCGATCACCGCCGGGTTGTACCGGAAGGTCGGGGTCAGCACCGAGGTCCCGAGCTGCAGCCGTTCGGTGCGCTCGCCGACGGCGGTCATCCACGCCAACGAGAACGGGGCGTGCCCACCGTTGTGCCGCCACGGCTGGAAATGATCCGACACCGTCGCCGAATCCATCCCGTGCGCCTCGGCCAGCACGCCCAACTCGACCAGCTCGCGCGGACCGAACTGCTCCGCCGACGCCTTGTATCCCAACTTCAGCATTACCGTGCAACCTCCGAACAACGTGGTGCCAGCGAAACGATCACGCACAATCGCGCAAATCCTGCACGAAATCATGCACACTGAGCGCAGACAGTGTCAATATCCACGCAGAGGTGTGTCGCTCCGTGCGTTATGGTCGTGCACCGACCCCGACCACGGCGTCCGAGTACCCAGAAAATCGAGTGCCCAGAGCCCTAGGAGCAATCGTGTCAGCGACCGCACGGCGACGTGAGATCTTCCACCGAATCCTCGCCGACGGATATGTCGATGCGAAGACCCTCTCGGCCGATCTCCGTGTCGATGCATCCACGATCCGCCGCGACCTCGATTCGCTCGCCCGCGAAGGGAAGGTCGAGCGCACGCACGGGGGTGCCCGAGCGGTCGAGGGCGCAGGTCTCGAGGTGCCGTACGCCCTCAAGAAGGACGTGCGCCGCGAGGAGAAGGTGGCGATCGCGGCAGTAGCGGCCGCCATGGTGTCCGACGGGGACAGCGTGGTGCTCGACAGTGGATCCACGACCTACGAGGTGGCCGTGGCACTGCGGCACAAGGCGTCGCTGACGGTCCTCACCAACGACCTACGTATCGCGAAATACGTTGCGGCATTTCCCGACGTCCGGCTCCTCGTGTCCGGAGGCGAGCTCCTCGGTTCGGTCTACACCCTGGTCGGCGACCATGCCGTGCAGTTCCTCTCGGACTACTCCGCCGACTGGGCGTTCCTCGGTGCCGACGCCGTGCACCCCACCGCCGGCATCACCAACACCAACACGCTGGAGATCCCGATCAAGCGGGCGATGATCCGATCGGCCGAGAAGACGATCGTCGTGACGGATCATTCGAAGTTCGGAGAGCGCGCACTCGCCCGCGTGGCGACTCTCGACGAGATCACCTCCATCGTCACCGACGACGGTCTCGACGAGGAGCATCGCGCAGCCTACGGCGACCGGCTCGTCATCGCTCCGAAGTCTTGACATACAACCATTCGGTTGTACATTTGGAGATGTGAGCGGAGACGACGAGGACCGGGCCGACGCCCTGTTCCACGCGCTCTCCGACCGGACCCGGCGCGACATCATGCGACGCGTCCTGGCCGGGGAACACTCGGTGTCCGCTCTCGCAGCGAACTACGACATGTCCTTCGCTGCAGTGCAGAAACACGTCGCCGTGCTGGAGAAGGCCGGCCTGCTCGTGAAGCGACGCAGCGGTCGCGAACAGTTGGCCAGTGGTGACGTGACGGCAGTGCGGTCGGTGGCGTCCATGCTCACCGAGCTGGAGCAGGTCTGGCGCGGACGCATCGCGCGCATCGACGAACTCATCGCATCCGAATCCTTCGAGGAAGGCTGAGAAATGCCTGTAACCGACGTCCGGCACGACCCCGACAAGCTGACTCTGACCATCACAGCCGAGTTCGCCGCCCCGGTGGCCCGCATCTGGCAGGTCTACGCCGATCCCCGTCAGCTGGGGAAGGTCTGGGGACCCCCGACCTTCCCCGCGACGGTGGTCGACCACAATCTGAAGCCCGGCACCCGTACCACCTACTTCATGACCGGTCCCGATGGCGAGAAGTACGCCGGCTACTGGGACATCACGGCCGTCGACGAACCGGCGAGTTTCTCGTTCCTCGACGGTTTCGCAGAGCCGGACTTCACCCCGAAACCGGAACTGCCCGTCTCCGACAACGTCTTCACCTTCGCCGAGCACGAAGGCGGCACGCGCGCAACCTATGTCAGTACCTACCAGAGCGCCGAGGCGCTCCAGCAGGTACTGGACATGGGGGCGGTCGAGGGCGCCTCGTCCGCCATCAACCAGATCGACGAACTGGTGGCTGCCTAGCAGCACCGAAAGGCCGACGCCCCCTGCTCTTCCGGACGAGACGAACCGGAGAGCAGGGGGCGTCGGAAAGCTTACTGTCGGTGTGACGGAGATCGGGTCGTGCGACGGAGATCAGAGATTCAGTCGCCCAACGGAATCAGAGATTCCAGTCGCCGAGACCGTCCCAGCCGTTGAGGGTTCCGCCGGCGGTGTTCTGCACGATCACCGGGTCGCCCTTCTTGGCGTTCTCGTAGAACCACTTGCCGTCCTCGGTGCTCACATTGAGGCAACCGTGGCTGACGTTGGTGTTGCCCTGCGCGCCGACCGACCACGGAGCGGCGTGGAGGAAGATGCCGCTGTTGGACATCCGCGTCGCGTACTCGACGTAGGTGCGGTACCCCTCGGGGCTGTCGACCGGAACTCCGTAGGTCGATGAATCCATGTACATGTCGCGGTACTTCTCACCGACGATGTACGTGCCGTTGGGAGTGTCGTGGCCGGGCTTACCGAAGGACGTCGGCATGGTGCGGACGACCTCCCCGTTGCGGGTGACGGTGATGGTCTTGGTGTTGTTGTCGGCGACCGTCACCAGAGCGTCGCCGATGGTGAACGACGACTGTGTGTCGCCGGCCTTCACGGTCACCGCGGTGTTCGCGGGCCAGAACTCGAACGGCTTCCAGCGGACCTGCGTGTTCGACGCCCAGTAGAAGTGCCCGTCGACGGGCGGCTGCGTGGTGATGCGGATGGCGCGTTCGGCGGCTGCATGATCTCCGACGGCCTCGTTGAAGCGGATGATGATCGGCTGCGCGACACCCACCGTCTCCCCGTTCGACGGATTGACGGACGGAGCGGAGAACGGGGCAGCCGGCTCGGGAGCGAGCTGGGGCGGAAGCTGCGGCGGCGTCACTCCGGGCGGCGTGAGGCCTTCGATCAGCTCCTGGACGCTCGGCACCTCCGGCCCACCGGGCCACAACGGTGCCGCGCTCGCAGGACCGGCGGTGGCGAGTGCCACGGCGGCTGCGCCCACAAGAGCAGCACCGACCCGCGCAGATCGGCGGCCCGTGCGGCGACGGTTCGACAAAGCTCGCTTTTCGAACATTCCACAACCCATCGTTCAGCGGTGCGCCGCGCCTTATTTCCCCTGCGCGGCGTGCTCGTACCCGTTCATTAGATACAGGACGGTTACGGACGGGCAATTCGAATGCGGGCCGTCCCGGAGTTTTCCCAGGTCAGCGAACCGAATGGTCTATTACGAATGCAGACGGTCACGGCGCGGGTGAACGGATTTCACCCGCGCCGCGAACCGACGGTCACACCATTTCCGGGACGTCCAGGTGGGCGATGGCGAGCTCGAACTCACCGGTATCGAGGACCCTGGCGCCTGCCGCCCGAGTCACCTCGGAGCGGATACCGTCGACATGCGCTCTGGTGCGGTCCATCGCTTCGGCGCTGTCGAACGTCAACGACGTCACTCCGCGACCGCCGGCGCGGTCCAGCATCAGGCTGGCGCTGCAGAAACCCTCGAGTTCCTCCATCCTGGGCAGCGCGGCCATCTTCCACATGTCCACACCGCGATCCACCTGGGCGGGATCGATCTCGACCCAGGTGACACTGCAGCAGGACCCGCGGGTCGCGTGGTGGTCGCGGTGCATGACCGCGATCTCCCAATTGGCGACGTCCGTGGTGGCGTGGAACATCCGGGCCGCCTCGTCCCGGAGCATGCGTGCCATGCCTTCGCTGGAGCGCAGCACGTCCCCGTCCCGCCAGGAGCTGGTGGCGATGCATCGGCCCGAGCCGCGGTCGATCAGCAGGGACAGCCCCATGCAACCGTCGGTGTCCGCCAGGGCAGGCATCACGATGTCGCGTACGTGCTTGATCCCGGCGTCGATGTACGACGGATGCGCATGAATGGTGGTGGAGCGTGCAAACACGATCGGCACCCCTCTCCTCAGGGCGGCGCCGACACGGCGTCGCCGGTCGTTTCGGCGCGACCCCCCACCCGAAACCACCCGTGTTCACACTGCTCCCCTACTCGGCCGTAGGCAATAGACGGCCGGTCTGCATCTGCCATCCTCGAAGGGTGGCGGCGTCGAGCGGTATCGACCGCATCGGTCCCGGCGACCTGACCGAACTCGTCTCGGACGTGGGACGGGCACCTCTGAATGTCGGTGCTGCGATCTTCTTCGCCGGTGAGAACCTGCGTGATCCGACGACACCGATGGTGGTGCTCACCGAACGACTCGTCGGGATCCGCCGGCTGCGGCAAAGCCTGATCGAGCCGGCGTGCGGGCTCGGACGTCCCTACTGGATCGACGACGACCACTTCGATGTCGATGCCCACTTCTCACAGGTGCGATGTCCCGACCCCGGCGACAGGGACGCAGCACTGGCCCTCGCCGTGGACGCGGTCACCCGCCCGTTGCCTCGATCCCGACCGTTGTGGCGCGCGCTGCTCGTCACCGACATCGCGGACCCGAACGGGCACACGGCGTTGGTGATGGTGTTGCACCACGTCCTGGCCGACGGGATCGGTGGTCTGGCGATCCTGGCGCATCTCGTCGACGGCATGGACAGCTCACCGCCCCTGCGCGAACAGCGCACATCCGGGCAACCGAGTGCGCGAGAACTTCTCTACGACAATTTGATCGGTCGTCTGCACACGCTCCGCCGGGCACCGCGGGCCGTCACACGTATTCCTGCCGCGTGGGCGGAACTCGGGCGAGGCGCAGGCGGGCGCGCCCCGCGCTGCTCGCTCAACGCCCCCACCGGTGCTCGTCGTGCGATCGGGACCGTGGAGGTGGATCTGGATACGGTCCGCAGAGCGGGACGACGGTGGGATGCGACGGTCAACGACGTACTGCTGGTCGCGGTCGGTGGTGCCCTCGGCACGATTCTGCACAGGCGCGGCGAGTTCCCGCCCGAGCTGGTGATCTCGGTACCGGTCTCCGCCCGCATCGTCGACGCCAGTGGGCAGCTGGGTAATCGCGTCGGTGTCATGCCCGTCCGGGTACCGCTGGACGGAACACCGGAGGACCGGCTGGCATCCGTCTCCCGCACCACCCGATTGCAGAAGACGAACGTGCGAGGGCTGTCCGCCGAGCTGCTGGGCCCGGTCTCCCGAGCGCTCGCGGCCGTCGGGATGTTCGGTCGATTCGTGAACCGGCAGCGCCGGGTCAATTCTTTCCTGTCCGACCTGCTGGGACCGTCGTCGACGATCACCGTTGCCGGCACACCCGTCACATCGATCGTGCCGTTGATCGTCAGCACGGGGAACGTCGCTGTCGCCTTCGCCGCACTGTCGTATGCCGGCACGCTGACGGTCGCGGTCGTCGTCGATCCCGACGTCGCCCCCGAGGTCCGCGACCTCACGGAGGCCGTGCGCGAACAGTTCCGCTCGATCGTCGCCTCCGCACAGTGACCGTCGGCCGCTCCGATGTGGCGGTCGGGAACCGAGGAGCGGAGTACCTTGCTGTGCATGTCGGAGGAGATCGCCGAGATCCGTACCCTCGCCGATGCCCGGGAGGTGTTGGCATCGCAGCCGTTCAGCGTCCTGATCGGAGCCCGCCTGACCGAATACGAGCGCGGGCGGGCCGTACTGGAGATACCGCTCAGGGAGGAACTGCTCCAGCAGTTCGGTTTCGCGCACGGCGGGGTTCTGGCCTACGCGGCCGACAATGCGCTCACGTTCGCCGCAGGCACGGCCCTCGGACCCTCGATCGTGACGACCGGCATGAGCCTCGACTACCTGCGGCCTGCCGGGGGCACGCTTCTACGCGCGGTCGCCACCGTCGTCAGCACCAGTCGCAGGCAGTCGTTGTGTCGTTGCGAGATCTACGCCCTCGCGGAGGACGGCGTGGAGAAACTGTGTGCCGCCGCGCAAGGAAGCGCTCGCGTGATCGACCTGAACGGATGAGCGACGGAACCACCGCATGAAGGTCAGTCGGTTTGTGGTCCGAGTTCGACGATGCGCGCGGCGATCGTCGCCACCGGCACATTCGATTCCTGCGACAAGGCGACCATCATCGCGAAAGCACGATCGGCGTCCACGGCGAAACGTTCCATGAGCATGCCCTTGGCCTGGCCTATGAGATCCCGGGATGCGATTGCCGAGTGCAACTGCATCTGCCGACGACCCGAGACGAAAGCGATGGCGGCGTGGGCTGCGAGCACCTCCCCGATGTGAATTGCCGCCTCGTCGAAGGCATTCGCTTCGGCGGAGAACAGGTTCAGCGCTCCGGCCTGCATGTCGTGGGTATAGAGCCGGAACGACACGACGCTGCGTACCCCGGCTTCGACGGCCGCAGCCGTGAACATGGGCCAGCGCGACTCCGTGGCCAGATCGTCACTGCGGGTGAACACCGTGTCGACAGCGGAATCGACGCACGGTCCTTCCCCGACCCGAGCCTGCAATGCATCGATCTGTGGCGGCAACTGTGACGTCGCTGCGTGCGATTCGAACTTTCCGCGACCGGTGATGACGAGGACGTCGGCACTGTCGGTGCCGGGAATCAGTTCCACCGCTGCGGTCGTGATCCGCCGCAGGGTCGTGTCGAGGTCCGTACCCGCACCGTCGAAGGACCGCGCGAGCTCGGCCATCGTGCGGCTCAGGCGGTCGGGGTCCAGGTCGGCCATGAGGCGCACCTTCCGAAAGGTCGGTGCGCTCGTGGGAGGCACCGACGGCAGCAGGAGCATCGGCACCGTCACAGCGACACCGAGGTCCGGGAACACCAGCCTATCCGCGTGATCGGTCCGGACAAGGGCCTAGCGGCAGATGCAGAGACGCTCGAGACCTCGGCGGCGTTCAGGCGAGTCCGAAGATCCTCGCCAGGCGCGCATCGGAGTCGTACAGGGCGTCGGTGTCGAAGGTGGATGCGGAGCTCAGCACCTCGTTCGCCCCGGTGGAAGCGATCAGCTTCTCGAGCCCCTCGGCCACCTGATCCTCGGTTCCGGCCAGCGAGCCCTTCGCGGTCTCGTCGACGATGCGGCGCCGCCGCTCGGTCATCGGCTGCCGGCGGATCTCCTCGATCGGGGACAGCGGCGGGAACGCACCCGCCTCGCGCGAGACGGCCATTGCCCAGGCCTCCGGAAGCTGCAGCTCCCGAGCCTCGGCTTCGGTGTCGGCGACGAGGATGTCCGATCCGACGACCACGTAGGGCTCCGCATCGGGTGTGGCCGGGCGGAAGTCGGCGCGATAACGGTCGAACGGTTCCGATCCCTGCCGCAGAAGCGGTCCGGCGACGACGACGGGCAGGCCCAGACGCGCCGCCAGCCGCATACCCTGCCCCGTGCCGAGGACGAAGATCGGAGGCGGCTCGGGCAGTCGAGGACGCACCGTCACTTCGGCGGTGCCGTGCAGATACCCGCGCAGTTCCTCGATGTCGGCGGCGAAGTCGTCCGCGTCGGCCTTGTGGGTCCGCAGCGCATCGCGCACAGGCGCGGTGAATCCGAGGGAACGACCGACACCCAGATCGATCCGTCCCGGGTGCATCGCTTCGAGCATCGAGAACTGTTCGGCGACGACGATCGGTTGGTGGTTGGGCAGCATCACCCCACCGGATCCCACCCGGATCCGGCTCGTCCGATCCGCGATCGCGCCGATGAGCAACGGCGGAGCACCCGACGCGATGCCCGGGACGGCGTGGTGTTCGGCCACCCAGAAGCGGTGGTAACCGGCCGCCTCGGCGAGCTCGGCGCGACGCAGGGTCTGCTGCAATGCGGCAGCGTCCGGCTGCCCCTCCCGGGTCCGGGAGCGGTCCAGCAACGACAACGCCACCTGCACGGTCGTCTCAACACCGCAGCCGTTCCGGATCTTCCCTGCAGGTCAGGGATCCTCGGGGCCCCAAGCGCGTCCGGCTGCGATCCAGTCCCCGTGGAAGTGGAGTTGCCCGTGCTCCGAGGCCTTCTGCGCCGCGGCGACACCGTGCGCATCGGCGACGTACAGCAGGAGATCGGCGATCGCGTTTCCGACCGCGACGACCTGGTCGCGGGCATCACCCGCTCGGAACGCCATCTCGGCGAGTGCGCGCCCGGCACCGATCGCCCCGGTCAGGGACCGGTGGTGGAGCTGGATGCAGCCGGCACGACCGCAGGACAGACACAGGTCCGATACGTGATCACCCGTCGGAGTCCTCATGTCATTTCCTGCCGAAACATAAAACCAATTATGTCCGATTTCGTTTCGGCACCGAATGGGAGGTGCCGACGTACTCGACAATGCCACTCCGAGCGGCAGGGTCGAACTGTTCACGGCCGCGGGTTCTTCCGGGTCCACCGCGGCCGGTCGCTGCGGGTGGCCGCCGTGCAGCGACGACACGGGACGACTCCGTGCTCGCCCAGTTCCGCCAGGTACAGCGCGTCGCTCCACGGCACGTGCGGAAAGCGATCGAGGCGGGCGCGGGAGAGCGGCACCCCGCACAGGGTCTGATTGGTGCCGGGCGTCCATGCGTGGGTGTCGCCGGACGGGTAACGGATCCCGTCGGTATCGGTCCATCGGCCCGACGCAGCGACCGCCGGGCTGGTGTGCTGAGCCATGGGTCCGGGTTCCCGCTACCGGGTGGGATTACTCGATACGGGATGCTGCGAGCATCTCCTCGATCGACACGAACTTCAGGCGTGAGCGTCCCGCCGCCGAACCGCGGGCCTTCTCCTGCTTGTCGATCTGCAACCAGCCCCGGTAATCGATGTGCTCCGGGCGCCGCTCGGCCACCAAGGCGGCGAGCTTCTCCCGATCGGCGACCGGCTCGGGCAGCCTGCCGGCGACGAAATCGTCGAGGATCTTCTCCACGGTTTCGGCCGAGCACTGCTTGTTGGTGCCGATCACCCCGCTCGGGCCCCGCTTGATCCAACCCGCGGTGTACACACCGGGCACCGGCGCCCCGGTCTCGGCGTCGATCACCCGACCACAATCGTTCGGGATCACCCCGCGCCGCTCGTCGAAGGGCAGCCCGGCCAACGCGGTGCCGCGGTAACCGATCGAACGCAACACCAATCCCGCCTCGAGGGTTTCGGTCTGCCCCGTCGGGCGGGCCTCGAGACGACCATCGACCTCGACGAGTTCGTTGCCTTCGAGGGTGATCGACTCCACCACGCCGTCGCCGGAGATCTCCACGGGCGAGGCGAGAAAACGCAGCACGATCCGCTTGTTGCCCTCGGTGGGGGTGCGGCGGGCGAATCCCTCGACCTGCCGCACCTTCAGCGCCAGGCGGGGTTCGACCTCCGGATCGTCGATCAGCGTGCGGCTGACCGGATCGAGTTCGACCTCGACCGGATCGACGACCACGTCGACGCCGGGCAGCGAGCCGAGCGCGAGCAGTTCGGGGTTGGTGTAGGCGGCCTGCGCCGGGCCGCGCCGGCCCACCACCACGACCTCACGGATGTTGGACTTGCGCAACGCCTCGAGCGCATGCTCGGCGATGTCGGTGTGGGCCAGATCGTCCGGGTCCATCACCAGCGCCCGCGCCACATCCAGGGCGACGTTGCCGTTGCCGATGATCACCGCCCGCTCGGCCGACAGATCGAAGGTGCGGTCGGCGAAATCCGGGTGCCCGTTGTACCAGGCCACGAACTCGGTGGCGGCGTGGCTACCCGCCAGATCCTCGCCGGGGATGTTCAGCCTGCGGTCGCCCGCCGCGCCGACGGCGTAGATCACCGCGTGATGGTGGGCGAGCAGTTCCTCGTGGGTGATGTGGGTGCCGACCTCGACGTTGAAATAGCACTGGGTGTTCTTGTGGCCGATGGCGCTGCGGAAGACGTCGCCGACCCCCTTGGTGCTCTGGTGATCGGGGGCCACACCGGCACGCACGAGCCCGTAGGGGGTGGGCAGACGATCGAAGATGTCGACCTGCACCGCCGAGTGTGTCACCAGATCCATCGCCGCATAACACGCGGCCGGACCGGACCCGACGATCGCGACCCGCAAGGTGCCCAGCTCGGCGGGCAGCTTACGGCGCGTGCGCAACTCCGGCCAGTCCGGTCCGATCGGGTACCGCCGGTAGTACTCGGCGTTGATCTCGAGGTACGGCTCCTGCGCCGGGGTCAGTTCGTTGTCGGCAGCGATCGCGTCGACCGGGCACTCGTCGACACAGGCCCCGCAGTCGATGCACGTGTCCGGATCGATGTACAGCATCTCCGTCGTGGCGAAGGGTGCTTCGTCGGGCGTCGGGTGGATGCAGTTGACCGGGCAGACCTCGACACAGGAGACGTCGTTGCAACACGCCTGGGTGATTACATAAGCCACAGTTGTACCTGCCTACAGTGCCGATTCCGGACAACGAACAGGCCTCAGACTAGTACACGTTCCAGTTTCGGTCGAGAACCACGTTCTCGAAATAATATCATCGGATTTCCGACTACCGAAGCGCGTCAGATGTCCGTTTCGGTGCTCGACTCGATACGGAAACCGATCTTGAGCGTGACCTGCGTGTGGGCCACCCGGCCGTCGTCGATGTGACCCCGGATGTTGACCGTCTCGAACCACTCGAGATGCCGCGTGGTCTCCGCTGCTCGGGCCACCGCTTTCGCGATCGCGTCGTCGACTCCCGTCGTCGACGATCCGACGACCTCGATCACCCGGTAGACATGGTTCATGGCTGAACTCCTCGAATCGGCGATGCTCCGATTCGGATCGTCCCGCCCCCGAGCGACCCCCGTCCCCGGAACCACGAAAATGACAGGAAGATTCAGGCACGACGCGCAAGCGACCGGGCGAGTTCGCCCAGACGCGCCAGACGCAGGTCCCCGAGCGGGATCGCGCCGGCACCGAGCCGGTTGGTGACGAAGGCGAGCGACAGGCCGGTGTCGAGATCGGCGTACGCCCCCGAACCGCCCACTCCGTAGTGCCCGAGCGCACCGCGCGGGCGCTGGATGCTGGCGAAGATGGGCTGGTGGTAGCCGAGCCGCCACGCCATCGGCACCCCGAGCACGTAGTCCCGGCTGCGCACCCGCACGCGCGACATCTCGTCGATCGTGGTCGCGTCGAGGAACTTCACGCCGTCGATCGTCCCGCCGGCGGCGATCGCCCCGTACATACGCGCGAGCGAGCGGGCGGTGAACACACCGTTCCAGCCCGGCATCACCGAGTCGTGCACGGCCGGGTCGCCGACGAGCCGGTCGAAGCCGTCGGGCATTGCAGCTTCGGCGAGACCGCGGGTCGGTTCGAGTCGCGACAGCACCGCGGCGCTCGCACCCCAGTGCAGTCCGACCGGAGCGAGTCGTGGGAACAGCTTCGCGATGCGGCCCCGCTCGTCGTGCGGCACGCGGTACCAGAAGTCGGGATCGCCGAGGGGCCGAGCGATCTCCCGCTCCACGACCTCCACGAAGGGCAGGCCGGTCACCCGCTGCACGAGTTCGGCGACGAGCCATCCGTAGGTGACGGCGTGGTAACCCGATCCGCGCCGACGCCGGCGATCCGGCGCCGCCTGCTCGAGAGCCGCGACGGTCGCCTCGTAGTCGAGGATCCCGCGCATCCCCGGAACCAGGCCGCGCACCCGGTGCAGACCGGATCGGTGGGTCATGACGTCCGCGACGGTGATGCCTTCCTTGCCGTTCGCGGCGAACTCCGGCCAGTACTGCGCGACGGGCGCGAAATAGTCGACCATTCCGCGCTCGGCCAGGCGGTGTACGACGGTCGACGCCACGCCCTTGCCCGTCGAGAACGACAACGCCATGGTGTCGCGGCTCCACCGGCGATCGGGGGCCGACCAGCCGGACCAGATGTCGAGAACCTTCTCGCCGTGGAGATAGGCAGTGAGTGCGCCGCCGCCGTCCCGGGGACGCTTGTACAGCGAGAAGAACGCGTCGGCCAGGCGCAGGAACCGCGGATCGACGACCATCTCGGTGGGCGCCGCCGGGCCCGGCCGGGCGTCGATCTGCCCGGGGACGTGCACCGGCGCGAACGACGCTGTCGCCCCGGCAGGTTCGAAGACTGCTCCGGTCGTCATGTGCGACAGGCTACGACGACGCGGAACGTAAAGGAAGGGTTTACGTACAGTCTGTTTGTCGACGATCCCGGCGAGACGCGCCGAATCTACGGCAGGAGCGACGGCAGCGTCTGCGCGCCGGGCGTGAAGTACCGGAAGTCACCCAGCACGACGCACCCGCGTACGGCCTCGAGATCGAACGCGGCGGCCGCGGTGCCCTCGCACAACACCGGATCGTCGGCGTCGCCCACATAGGCCTGCGATTGCGGACCCGCAGCGACGACCGCCGTGCCCGGACTTTCGAGGACACCGAGCGCCAGGGCCTGCGCGCCCACACCGATCGCGAACAGCCGTCCCGACGTGCTCTCGCCGGCGCCGACACCACCGTCGAATCCGGCGGCCACCACCTGTGCGGCGCCGCGGGCGTCGGCGAATCCCACGCCCCGCTCGCCGTAGCTCCATGCCTCGGCGGTGCCGTCGGTGGACGCGCCGCACGCTTCGTCGCCGTCGATCTGCACGATCTCGGCCGGGGCGCCCGGCGGTGCCGTGCACGTCGTGGCCGCGGACGCGGTCTGAGGAAGCAGGAATCCGGCACCGATGGCAGCAGCGAACGCTGCCCCGACGCCGAGAACCCGACCGGACGCCCACGAGCGAATCACGACATCGACCTTTCCGAGCCTCACGCGACTGTTTTCTCGGACAGTTTATGGACTCGCGCTTCGGGAGGTCTCATAGACGAGGTCACGACAGGGACGCGATTCCCCGAACGTTCCGGTTCACGCGTCCTTCGCCCGGTCGGTGTCGCGCGACGGTTGGACGCGCTTCGGCTCCCCCGGCATCTTCGGGTGATTGGGCGGATACGGCAGGTCGCCGAGACCGTCCGCCGCGTCCCGTTCGGCCATCTCGAGCAGGACGTCCAGCGAGTGTGCGTGCGCGTCGAGATCCGCCATCGGGTCGCCGCGCTTCGCCAGCAGATCCGGCACGGTGGCGATCGTGAAGTCGTCGGGTTCGGCGTCGACCAGTTCGTCCCAGGTCAGCGGAGTCGAGACGGTCGCGATCGGGGTGCGGCGGACCGAGTAGGCCGAGGCGATCGTCTTGTCGCGCGCGTTCTGGTTGTAGTCGAGGAAGAGCCGCTCTCCGCGTTCCTCCTTCCACCACGCCGTCGTCGCCCGCTCGTCGCTGCGCCGCTCGATCTCACGCATGAGCGCGATCCCGGCGCGACGGACTCCGACGAAATCCCATTCGGGCACGATCCGCAGATAGATGTGGAGCCCCCGCCCACCGGACGTCTTGGGGTATCCGGTGAGGCCCAGTTCGTCGAGGAGCGGTCGCACGACCTCCAGCGCCACGGCCCGCGCGTCGCCGAAGTCGGTTCCCGGTTGCGGGTCGAGGTCGATGCGCAGTTCGTCGGGGCGGTCGGTGTCGCCGCAGCGCACCGGCCACGGATGGAAGGTCACGCACCCGAGATTCGCCGCCCACACCACGTCGGCGGCCGAACACACACGCAGCGCATCGGCGGTGCGCCCCGACGGGAAGGTGATCTCGCAGGTCGCCACGTGGTCGGGTCGCTTGACCGGTGCCCGCTTCTGATAGATCTCCTCCCCCTCGATGCCGTCGGGGAAGCGCTGCAGATGCGTCGGCCGGTCGCGCAGGGCCGTCAGGATCGGGGCGTCGAACTCGGTGGCGACCCTGCGGTAGTACTCCACGAGGTGCCGCTTCGTGCCCCCCTCGGCGCCGAGCTGCGGGAAGTAGATCTTGTCAGGGTTCGACAACCGCACGGGCGTGCCGTCGACGTCCAGCTCCTCCGCGGGCGAACGCTTCGTGGCCATGTCAGTCCTCCGTCCGGTCGAGCACATCCGACAGGTCGTAACGCACCGGCACCTCCAGCTGGTCGAACGTGCAACTCTCGGGGTCGCGGTCGGGGCGCCACCGCAGGAACTTGGCTGCGTGCCGGAACCGCATCCCCGCTCCCGACACGCCTTCCATCTGGTCGTACGCGACCTCCACGACACGTTCGGGCCGCAACGGCACCCAGCTGCGGTCCACCGCCGAACGCCACCGCGTCGGTTCGCCCTGCTCGACGACGTCGTCCCCGAGTCGCAGCGGTTGCAGTTCGGCGAGCAGTTCCTCGCGTCGCTCCCGCGTGAACGCCGAGGCTCCGCCGACCATGGCGAGTTCACCGTCGTGGTAGAGCCCGAGCAGCAGCGACCCGACGCCCTCGACGCTCTTGTGCATGCGATAGCCCATGAGGACGCAGTCGGCGGTGCGGGCGTGCTTGAGTTTGAGCATCTCCCGCTTGTCGGGCACATAGAACCCGTCGAGTCGCTTGGCGATCACGCCGTCGAGGCCGGCGCCTTCGAACTCCTCGAACCAGCGGCGGGCGGTATCGGTGTCGGTCGTGGCCACCGTGACATGACAGCTCTTGCCCCCGCCGATCTCTGATCGCAACCGCGCGCGCCGCTCGGCGAACGGAGTCTCCATGAGGTTCTCGTCGCCGAGCGCGAGCAGATCGAAACCGACGAACACGGCCGGTGTCTGCTCGGCGAGCATCGTGACCCGGCTGGCGGCCGGATGGATCCGCTCGGACAACGCCTGCCAGTCGAGTCGGGTACGGCCGTCGTGTTCGCGCGGGACGACGATCTCCCCGTCGACCACGCACCTGCGGGGCAGTTCGGCGCGCGCGGCGTCGGCGAGTTCAGGGAAGTAGCGCACGAGGTCCTTGCCTCCGCGCGAGCCGAGAACCACCTCGTCGCCGTCTCGGAAGACGATCGCCCGGAAGCCGTCCCATTTGGGTTCGTAGGACCACTCGTCGGGGCCGTTCTCGGGTTGGGAGGGGACGGTGGAGGAGACCTTGGCGAGCATCGGGGCGAGCGGCGGCACCACAGGCAGGTCCATGCGGCACATCGTTCCACCCCGTACGGGTGCCGGCAGCACTTCCGTAGGCTCTTCGACCATGAACATTCTCCGAGGGGCGGCCGGTGCCGCGATGGCGTTGGCGGCAGCAGGGGTGCTCGGAGGATGCGCGACCCAGGTCGAAGGGCAGGCCGTGCCCGCCGCGAACGCCCTGGACACGTCCACGGCGCCGTCCTTCTCCCTACCCACCACGACCCCGTCCGCGTCGTCGTCGACCGAATTGAGCGTCGACGTCACAGCCGGCGAATGCGTCGCGCTCGGCGGCACGGTCGACGACGCGACCATCGACTACGCGGTGTGCGGCAGCCCGAGCTCGAATTACAAGGTCGTCGACGTCGTCGATGCCAGTGCCATGTGCCCCGGCGACATCGACCAGACCTACTACGAGTCCTTCGGCGGCATCGAGGTCGGCGCATTGTGTCTCGACATCGACTGGGTGGTGGGCGACTGCATCGACCTCGGCGGCGAGGATCCGCAACGCATCGACTGCGGTGAGCCCGCGGTCCAGGGCGAGGAGGTCACCGAGATCCTGCTCGACACCTCCGACGTGAACGACTGCTCGACGTCCGAGGGTGGCTTCGTGTACCGGGAACGCAACTTCGTGGTCTGCACCGACACCATCTGAGGTTCCCTCCTCGTGCGGATGCCCGTCGCCGCCGCGACGGAGCATGTCGGTGCCTCCCGCAACAATGCGTTCGACAGATCATCATCCGACGGACGCGAGGACGGAACATGACGCACTGGCCGGACAGACCGATCTGCGCGTTCGATCTCGAGACCACCGACCGGGATCCCCGCAACGCCCGCATCGTCACGGCCTGCGTCGCGACCTTCGACGGCGACCGCATCGACACACGCTCGTGGCTGCTCGACCCGGGTATCGCGATACCCGAGGAGACCACCGCGATCCACGGCATCACCACCGCCCACGCCCGCGCCGAAGGACTCGACTATCTCGAGGGATACAAGCAGATCCGGCAGGCCGTGAGCGACGCGTGGGCACGCGGCCACATCGTCGTCGCGTTCAACGCCAGCTACGACCTGACGGTCCTCGACTCCGAAGGACGCCGGCTCGGCCTCACGGGACTCGACATCGGCACGGTCGTCGACCCGTACGTCATCGACCGGGAGATGGACCGCAGCCGGCCCGGCAGGCGCACACTGCAGGCGGTGTGCGAGGCGTACGGGGTGTCGCTGCCGAATCCGCACGAGGCCGAGGCCGACGCGCTCGCCGCCGGCCACCTGACCCGCGCGCTCGTGGCGAGATTCCCCGAACTCGCCGAACTCGACATCATGGCCGATCAGGCCGCCTGGCACGCCGAACGGCAACGCAGCTTCGCCGAGTACCTGCGCGGGCTCGGGCGCGAGGTCGTCGACGTCGACGACAGCTGGCCCGTCCGGCTCCCCACGCCGGTGGGCACCGACGTCCTCGAGCGTCCCGCGACCGAGACCAGGTTCCGACGCGCGCTGCGCGCGATCCGCGAGTTCTTCCGGCGACTGCGCCGCCGCTGATCAGGAGAGCAGTCGATCATGGCAGCAGTCCCTGCCGCCGCGCCTCGACGACCGCCTCGTGCCGACTGCGCACATCGAGTTTGTCCATGGCGTTGCGCAGATAGGTTTTCACCGTCTCCACGCTCAGCGACAACCTGTCGGCGATCTCCGCGTTGCGGCAGCCCAGCGCCACATGACTCAGCACGTCGTGCTCGCGCGCGGTCAGATGTGTCCGCGGGTGCGATGCGCCGTCGCGCGCCCGGGTCAAGGTCTCCTCGACCGTCCGTACCTGTTCCCTGATCGACGGATCATCGGTCCGGGCCGCGATCGCCCGCAACGCGACGAGACTTTCCGTCAGCGCTTCGGAGACGGAGGCAGGCACGGTGGCGCCGTGCGCGGCCCGCGTGTTCCCGATCAGCGACACGCGGCGATCGACCTCGTCGCGGATCTCGATCTCCCGCGCGAGTTCCGCGGCCGACCGCACGACCTTCTCCGCGACCACGTCACCGATGGTCCGGTTGACCCTCAGCCCGCCGTAGATCGCCGCCCGGGTGCGTCCGCGCACTACGACCGGCACGGCGAGCAACGACTCGATTCCCTCACCGGCGACCTGCCGGTCGTAGTGGTGGGTGATGTGCGGGGAGGTGAAGTAGTCGGCGACCGCGCCGGGTCGTTGTTCGACGACCACTCGCCCGCCGAGTCCGCGTTCGGCGGCGATCACCAGATTGCGCAGGACACGACCGCGCGTGCCGACGAATCCGGACAGGACCACGTCCGAGCCCTGCACCGCGCCACCGAAGAGCACCGGTAGTTCCGTCGTCGCCTTGAGGTCGCGCAGGGTGGCGCGGAGGGTGTCGAGATCGTCGGGACGCAGCACACCCGGCACGGCGACATCCATCGATTGCTCCTGCTCTTCTCTCCGAACACCCACTTTCGAGGGTAGAGGGGGCAGTTCCACGATTCGTAACCTGCACATCGCCCGGTGTTGCGACGATCACAGAAGACGCCGGAATCCGAGTAGGCCACCCCCGGAGGTACCCGTGTCCATCGCTCCCGCCCGTCCCGGCTCGACCGGAGCCGCGAACTACAGCCAGATGAGCCCGCTGCGCTTCCTGGAACGGTCCGCGGCGGTGTTCCCGGATCGCACCGCGATCATCCACGGCGACCGCACGTACACCTACGCGGAGTTCGCCGACGAGGCGCAGCGGCTCGCGCGCGTGCTGCGCAGCCGTATCGAGCCGGGCGACAAGATCGCGTACCTGACCCCGAACGTGCCCGAGATGCTCATCGCGCATTTCGCGGTTCCGCTCGCGGGCGGTGTGCTGGTCGCGCTGAACTCGCGGCTGGCCGGGCCGGAACTCGAGTACATCCTCGACCACTCCGAGACGAAGCTGTTGTTCGTCGACTCCGAACTGCTCGGATCGGTCGAGAACGTCCGCGACAACGTTCCGAGCGTCGCCGAGATCATCGAGGTCCCCGATTCCACCGTGCCGGCTCCCGACGTCCCCGCCGGGGTGGCCACCGCCCGGTACGACGAGTTCCTCGCGCAGGCCGACTCGCTCGATGCGACGCCGCTGCCGTGGAGCGTCGACGACGAACTCGGTGTCATCACCCTCAACTACACCTCGGGCACGACGGGCAAGCCCAAGGGCGTGATGTACACCCACCGGGGCGCGTACCTGAACTCGCTGGGCGAGACCTTCCACAACAGCTTCGACGGGCAGAGCAAGTACCTGTGGACGCTGCCGATGTTCCACTGCAACGGCTGGTGCACGCCGTGGGCAGTGACTGCCGCGGCGGGCACCCACATCTGCCTGCGGGCGGTGCGGGCCGACGCGATCTGGGATGCCATCGACAACCTCGGCGTCACCAACCTGTGCGGTGCGCCCGCGGTGTGCTCGACCATCGCGAACGCCGAACAGGCCCATCCCCTCGACCGTCCGTTGCGGATCACTACGGCCGGCGCGCCGCCGTCGCCGACGGTGATCGCCCAGCTCGAGCAGATCGGCATCACGGTCGTTCACGTCTACGGACTCACCGAGGTGTACGGCCCGTACACGATCTGCGAGTACCAGGACAGCTGGGACGACAAGCCCGCCGACGAACGTGCCGCACTGCTCTCCCGTCAGGGCGTGGGCATGTTGCAGGCCGAGACCGCGCGGGTCGTCGACGAGGACATGAACGACGTGCCTGCCGACGGCGAGACCATGGGCGAGATCGTGCTGCGCGGCAACAACGTCATGCTCGGCTACTACAAGGACCCGGACGCGACCGAGGAGGCGTTCCGTGGCGGCTGGTTCCACACCGGCGACCTCGGCGTGATGTACCCGGACGGATACATCCAGCTCAAGGACCGCGCGAAGGACATCATCATCTCCGGCGGCGAGAACATCTCGACGGTGGAGGTCGAGCAGGCGATCGTCAGCCACCCTGCGGTGCTCGACGTCGCGGTCGTCGGTGTTCCGGACGAGAAGTGGGGTGAGCGTCCCAAGGCGTTCGTGATCCTGAAGAAGGGCGAATCGGTCACGGCCGAGGAGATCATCGACTACACCCGCACGCTGCTCGCCGGCTACAAGGTGCCGCGCGACATCGTCTTCCCGCTGGAGCTGCCCCGCACCTCGACCGGGAAGATCCTGAAGTTCGAGCTGCGATCGGCCGAAGCCGCCGAGGGGTGAGCCGACCCCTCACGACTGCATTGGATACTCGACGCCATGACATCCGGTACCGGTAACAGCACCCGTCGCCTCGACTCGACGGGACCCGATCCCGCCCAGTTCCGGGTGCATGTCGTCACGCAGGCGATCCGCCTGTTCTCCGAGTTCGGCTACGAGTCGACCACCGTCGAGCAGATCGCCGCGGCCGCCGGGGTGTCGCGGCGGACCTTCTTCCGGCAGTTCCGGTCGAAGGAGGACGTGATCTTCGCCGATCACGAGTCGCTGCTCGAGCAGGTCGCCGAGTACCTCTCGCAGGATTTCGAGGATCCGTGGGCGGCAGCCTGCGACGGGGCCAAGCTCGTCTTCGGTCACTTCCGTGACCGGCGCGAGCTGGCGGTGTGGCGGTATCGGGTGGTGCAGCGGGTGCCGGCGCTGCGGGAGCGCGAACTCGTCACCACCTACCGCTACGAGCGGTTGTTCACCGACTTCCTGCGCGCCGCCGTCCCGACGGAGAAGCCGGTGCGCACCGTCAGCTTCGCGGCGGCGATGACCGCCACGCACAACTTCGTGCTGCGCGCGATGATCCGCGGCGACGAGACCGCCACCGCCGAACGCCTCGAGCAGGAGCTGCTCGAGCTCCGCCGCACGTACGGGGTGGTTCCGGCGCCGGAAGGCACGACGAACGGGAAGACCGCACCGGCCCCGCCGGAGGTCGCGGTGGTGACCTATGCGGCTCATCTGACACCCGCAGAGATCGCCGAGCAGGTTCGGCTCCAGCTCGAAGGCGCACGTCAGCACCATTGACCTGGCACTGAGTGCCGTGGTTACAATCGACTCATTCCGTCACGTCGCGAACCCTCGCCTCGCTAAGCTCGAGGGAGCAACGCTCGCAAATCTGGCACCGCGTGCCGTTAGGAGTCCGCCGTCATGGCCCTCAATCCCGACTTCGATCTGTTCAAGCTCTCCGAGGAGCACGACGCGCTGCGCGAGGCGATCCGCGCACTTGCCGAGAAGGAGATCGCGCCCTACGCCAAGGACGTCGACGAGAACTCCCGCTTCCCGCAGGAAGCCCTCGACGCCCTCAACAAGTCGGGCTTCAACGCCATCCACGTGCCCGAGCAGTTCGAGGGCCAGGGCGCCGACTCGATCGCCGCCTGCATCGTCATCGAAGAGGTCGCCCGAGTATGCGGCTCCTCCTCGCTGATCCCCGCCGTCAACAAGCTCGGCACCATGGGCCTGATCCTCCGCGGCTCCGACGAGCTCAAGGCCAAGGTCCTCCCCGACATCGTCAACGGCGCGATGGCCTCCTACGCGCTGTCCGAGCGCGAGGCCGGCTCCGACGCCGCCTCGATGCGCACCCGCGCCAAGGCCGACGGCGACGACTGGATCCTCAACGGCTCCAAGTGCTGGATCACCAACGGTGGTAAGTCCACCTGGTACACCGTCATGGCCGTCACCGACCCCGAGAAGGGCGCCAACGGCATCTCCTCCTTCATGGTCCACAAGGACGACGAGGGCTTCGTCGTCGGACCGAAGGAGAAGAAGCTCGGCATCAAGGGCTCCCCCACCGCCGAGCTGTACTTCGAGAACTGCCGCATCCCCGGCGACCGCATCGTCGGCGAGCCCGGCACCGGCTTCAAGACCGCTCTCGCGACCCTCGACCACACCCGTCCCACCATCGGTGCGCAGGCCGTCGGCCTCGCCCAGGGCGCCCTCGACGCAGCGATCGCCTACGTCAAGGATCGCAAGCAGTTCGGCCGCCCGATCTCCGACAACCAGGGTGTGCAGTTCATGCTCGCCGACATGGCCATGAAGGTCGAGGCCGCTCGCCTGATGGTGTACACCTCCGCGGCCCGCGCCGAGCGCGGTGAAGGCAACCTCGGTTTCATCTCCGCCGCCGCGAAGTGCTTCGCGTCGGACGTCGCGATGGAGGTCACCACCGACGCCGTGCAGCTGTTCGGTGGCGCCGGTTACACCACCGACTTCCCGGTCGAGCGCATGATGCGCGACGCCAAGATCACGCAGATCTACGAGGGCACCAACCAGATCCAGCGCGTCGTCATGTCGCGCGCTCTGCTGCGCTGACACCGGTCGCGTAGGTTACCCCCCGGAACATCAAGCGATCAGGAGTTACCGCAGTGGCAGTGGAAAAGGTAGGCGTGATCGGCGGCGGCACCATGGGTGCCGGTATCGCCGAGGTGTGCGCGAAGGCCGGTAGCGACGTCCTCGTCAAGGAGACCACCGAGGAGTTCGCCGCCGCAGCACGCGAGCGTCTGAAGAAGTCGATCGGACGCGGCGTCAAGTCCGGCAAGATCACGCAGGAGGACGCCGACGCGGTGCTCGGACGGATCCGCGTCACCCTCGACCTGAACGAGTTCGCCGACCGCGACCTCGTCGTCGAGGCCGCCCCCGAGATCGAGTCGCTCAAGGCGGAGATCTTCTCCGAGCTCGACAAGATCGTGAAGCCCGAAGGCATCCTCGCCACCAACACGTCGTCGATCCCCGTCATCAAGATGGCGCAGGCGACGCAACGGCCCGGCAAGGTCGTGGGCGTGCACTTCTTCAACCCGGTGCCGGTGATGCCGCTCGTCGAGATCATCTCGGCACTCACCACCGACGAGGCCACCGCCGACACCGTGTTCGACTACGCGAAGAACACCCTCGGCAAGACGGCCGTGCGCGCGGGCGACCGTGCGGGCTTCATCGTCAACGCCCTGCTCATCCCGTACCTGTGCGATGCGGTACGGATGCTCGAATCAGGTTA
This sequence comes from Rhodococcus sp. AB351, assembly GCF_049538275.1. Classification (NCBI taxonomy): domain Bacteria; kingdom Bacillati; phylum Actinomycetota; class Actinomycetes; order Mycobacteriales; family Nocardiaceae; genus Rhodococcus; species Rhodococcus sp. AB351. Next base: position 310,693 of record NZ_JBMVFW010000001.1, on the reverse strand, counting down.
CGCGACAAAGGAAGACATCGACGCCGCGATGAAGGGCGGCTGCGGCTACCCGATGGGTCCGCTGACCCTCATCGACACTGTCGGCCTCGACATCACCCTCAACGCCGCGCAGTCGCTGTACGACGAGTTCGCCGAGCCGCACTACGCTCCCCCGGCACTGCTGCGTCGCATGGTCGACGCGGGTCGCCTGGGTCGCAAGACCGGCGAGGGCTTCTACAGCTACAAGTAGGCCTCACAGCCTGTGAAGGCGCCCCTACGGTCCGCTCCGGATCCGTGGGGGCGCCTTCTGCTATCGTCCCGACCCGGACGTATCGGGGGATTCTGTCGGGGGCAGTCGTGACGTTGCACGTAGATCCTGAAGCACTGCGCACATTCGCAGCCTTCGTGGCGGACACCGCCGACGCGATCGACGACTGGGACGTCGGCGAACCGTATACCGTGTCGCAATCATCCCTTCCCGGAACAGGATTCGCGGCCGTCTGCGCACGAGCCTTCACCGCCACCGATCAGGCACTGAACAACGTGTGCAGTCGCCTGCGCGAGATCGTCGACATCACCGACGGCGCCAAGAACGACTACGCCGTCGCCGAGACGGACTTCGTGGCTGCACTCTCCGCAATGGATCCGCACGAATGCGACCGGGAGTCGCTGCGGTCCGGTCGTGGAATCCCGACGCTCTGCGAGTCACTGCCGACAACCTCGACGTGCTCGTCGACAAACTCGACGACCGCATGAAAGGTCTGCTCACCGAGCAGGATGTGCTCGCCGAGCGATGGTCCGGCGACGCCGCACGTGCCGCCGCCACGGGAGTGGTCCGCGAACGCTCGCTGGGCAGCGCCATCGCCGAAGCACTACTGCAGGTCGCGGAGGCGTACCGCACCGGCGCGTGGCTCGTCGAAGGCGCCCGCCTGCACCTCGTGTCGGTGGTGACCAGCGCCGAACAGTCCAGGTTCACCGTGCACGACGACGGCACCGTCGACCCCTCCGACCAGATCCGCATCCTCTCGGCGATGCTGCCGGCCGAAGCCGTCGCCGAGGCTCGCGTTCGCCTCGAACACGAAGCAGCGGAACTGACCCACGCGGTCACCGGCGCTCTCGAACAGGCGTCGCGAGCCGCGACGGAAACTGCCGATCGCATCACCGCTGCCGTTGCGGTACTCGAAGCAGCCCGGGATGCCGCGGTGCCGGGGAAGGTCGTGCAGACGGAGGACGGTGAGTTCTCCTGGTGGCCTGACTGGGCAGCTACGACGGCAGCCTCCACCATCGGCGTGATGGCCGACGGAACCAAAGAGGGTCTTACAGCGGCAGCAACAGCGTCCGGTGACGACCTCGCCCGTGGAGTCGCGCAAAAGCTCGGGCCGGCTGGGGCGGCACTCGGAGTGGTCCCAGCGATAGTCAACGACATCGAAGGTGGGATGCATCCTGCCGAGGCAGTCGTAACAGAAGGCGCCGGCGCTGCGCTCGGCTACTGGGGCGGCCTGAAGGCCGGAGCTTTTGTCGGATCCCTTGTCGCGCCGGGGATCGGAACCGCAGTCGGACTGGTGGCGGGCGCGGTGGCCGGCGCTTCCATTTCCTGGTTGACCTCCAAGGTTCTACAAGCAGCACTGTATTGATTCGAGTCGTCCACCACGTTGAAAGGAACAGGGCCAGACTTATGCAACACCAGCACCCGACGATGCCCGTCGGCTTTCCGGACGACAACCAGGCATGGCCTCAGCGCCTTCGCTGCACAGATGCCGTTTTCTCCGTCGCCATGTTCAGTCTTGCAATCCTTCTCGCATACTCGTCTTTCCAGGGCGCCGAGCGTGGGGACGCTACCTACTTCGTCGGCTTCGCAGGTGGAACAGCACTAGCAATTTCGCTCTTCATCATCGGCATCCGTGATGCCGGAATCCGATATCTCGGGTTATCCCGGTCGATTACGGTTCATGAGGATCCCGTGCGAGGACTCGGCTTGGCGATCCCGGTTCGAAAATCGAACACCCGGATCCTCTCGGGAATCCTTTTCGGCACCGCCGCATATGGTGCTTCCGCTTCACTTGGATGGTTCCTGGGATTCGGCGAGTCTCTGATGCCTTCCGGTCGCGACACACTCCCCGGTGCCGTGCTTCTACTCGCCGGTGCAATCGTCATGACCGGTCTTGCGCTCTTTGTCTTCGCCTTCCGCGCAACAACCGAATTGAGGATCTTTCCGTCCGGGGTGGAGCGACTTCGGAGGCGACGATCATTCCTCTCTGTACGAGATGATTCGACTTTCCTACCCTGGGACGATATCGGTCGCATAGAACCCAGGGAACTACCACCACGTACAGGATCCGCGGGTCGGCCGATCATCCACCTTTACAGCGCAACTGGAGCCGACACTTCGAGCACCGGGCATGATTCGACCCACCCCGTAAGCATTACAGCGCATCAACTGGTGGCGGAGCCGAACACACTCTTTGCGCTTCTCGAACACCTACGGACGAATCCGGATCAGCGGAGCTATGTAGGACAAAGGGGGGCAGTCGAACTGCTCCGCCCTCCCCCGCTTCGAAAACGGCTTCGTGAAGCCAGAATTGCTCACACGACGCCGTGAGGAAACACGTAGGTTGCGCGCGGACGCGTCAGAGAATCCACCGGCCGGAGTCCCAGGTCATTTCGCGGTTTCAGGTCTTGGCCAGTAGGCGTGGAAATGATCTCATCCCTCACGTACGAGCGAGGTGCTTGTTGAAGCGAGGAGAAAAAGTTCGGACACCTGACGAACTCGTCGACGACATCCGATCGACGCCATCCGAAGCGCCCTGGCCACAACCGCTCAGGATAGTGCCACTAGTTCTGTCGATTGCGCTGCTTATCGCAGCTTGCGTGAGCTTCGCATTCGTCCAGGACACGATCCGAACGAAGGACTTCCAAGTCACACTCGGTGCGGCAGGCGGCTCGATTGCGCTGTTCGTCATCGCCCGATCCTCGTTTCGGCGTGCGGGTCTTCGGGACCTGCGACCGCACTGGGACATCAGATTTCGTCACGATCGCGACCGCGGTCCGGGTATCAGCATCCCAACACGAAGAACCGAAGTGTGGACAACAGTCGCAGTCATGCTGGGGTTGGCCGCCTATGGTTCCGCAGCAGCATTCGCATGGCACAGCGGCCTCGGCGAAGCACTGTTGCCGATCAGCCGAGACAACAGTGAGAGTGCCCTCTTCATAGCGGTATGCGCCGCCGGCATGGGCCTGATCGCGGTCCTGATCGTCTCCATCCGTTTCGAGACGACCCTGTACATCTGCCAACGAGGTGTACGCCGCTACGTACGTCGTCGAGTCTTCTTCAAGAAACAGGTATTCGACATCTCCCTGTCCTGGGAAGGTATTGCCCGGATTGGGGTAGGTAGCCTCGGAGTCGGTGGTGGAACTACGGTCCACCCAGTAATCGATCTTCATACGAACGAACCGATTCCACCAGAAGCTCGGACTCGACATGATTCGGAGTGTCGAGTGGCGGTCATGGCCCACCAGCTCGTGACGGAGCCGAACACTCTGTTCGCGCTTTTGGAACGGTTGGCAGAGAACCCGCGCGATCGCGAACTTCTCACGAAATCCGATGCAGTCGAACTCTTGTGCCCTCCGCCGCTGCGGGAACGATTCCGCGCAGCACGCAAGCCGTCGCGTCAGCACGGGAACAACCGGTAGGTACGCAACAGCAACATCGGGTTCGCAACGCGGCCAGTAACTGACGGCGTTGCGAACCCTCACTGCATGTTGCGTACCTCGATCCCCTGCCGCAGCAAGTGACGACCGGTCCGTCACCCCAGAGACAGCGCCGCCACGCCGTACACATTCAAAATGATTCAGGGAGTTGTAGTGACAGCCGGACACAACCGACCTTCTGGGACCGACTTTGCGAGAACGATTCCGGATGGCACGCCACCAGGAGGCGTCTCGATGAACGCTTCGATTCAGACGACTACAAGTAGGCCTCACTCGGACACCCCTGCCGTTCCTTCTCGGAACGGCGGGGGCGTCTGTGTATCCGCACCCTCGATCTCGTACCGGCGCCCGATACCGACGGTCAGCCGTCCCCACTCACTGCGGGCCACCCGCGTTCGATGCATCTCGAACGCGGTGACGTCGACGAAGGTTTCCTCGACGCGCCACACCATAGGGTCGTCGGTCGGCAGGACTTCGAACGAGACACAACCGGGTTCGGCGCGCGTCAGGTCAATATGACACTGCAGATGGCCGAGCATGATCTCACGCTCGGCCTCGCTGTGGCACAGCAGTTCTCCCCCGAGACGGACGTAGGACATCTCGGCTCCTTCCACGGCACCCCGACCGATCTCTGCTACCGTCACGCGCGGCGTATCGGAGAATTCAGTCGGAGGGTAGACGATTTTCGCGCAGCACGCACCTCGTCACGCCAGCGCGCACACAACCGGTAGGTACGCAACAACAGTTCCGGGTTCGCAACGCGGCCAGTAACTGCCGGCGTTGCGAACCTTCACTACGTGTTGCGTACCTCGGGTACGACCGATGCCCCGTTCGAAGTCGCCCGACGGTCCGCTCCGGCTCCGTGAGGGCGCCGTCTGCTATCGTCCCCACCCGGACGTATCGGGGGATTCTGTCGGGGGGCAGTGGTGACATTGCACGTAGATCCTGAAGCGCTGCGCACATTCGCAGCCTTCGTGGCGGACACCGCCGACGCGATGAACGACTGGGACGTCGGCGAACCGTATGCCGTGTCGCAATCAGCACTTCCCGGAACAGAATTCGCGGCCGTCTGCGCACGAGCCTTCACCGCCACCGATCAAGCACTCGGCAACGTGTGCAGTCGCCTGCGCGAGATCGTCGACATCACCGACGGCGCCGCGAACGATTACGTCGTCGCAGAGACGGACTTCGTGGCTGCACTCTCGGCGATGGATCGACACGGATGAGACCGGGAGTCGCTGCGGTCCGGTCCTGGAATCCCGACGCGCTGCGAATCACCGCCGACCACCTCGACGTGCTCGTCGACACACTCGACGACCGCATGAAAGGTCTGCTCACCGAGCAGGATGTGCTCGCCGAGCGATGGTCCGGCGACGCCGCGCGTGCCGCCGCCGCGCGAGTGGTCCGCGAACGCTCATTGGGCAGCGCCATCGCCGAAGCCCTCCTGCAGGTCGCGGAGGCGTACCGCACCGGCGCGTGGCTCGTCGAAGGCACCCGCCTGCACCTCCTGTCGGTCGTGGGCGGCGCCGAACAGTCCGGGTTCACCGTGCACGACGACGGCACCGTCGACCCCTCCGACCAGATCCACATCCTCTCGGCGACGCTGCCGAGCGAAGCCGTCGCAGAGACCCGTGCACGTCTCGAACACGAAGCAACGGAACTGACACACGCCGTCACCGGCGCTCTCGAACAAGCGTCGCGAGCCGCAACCGAAACAGCCGATCGCATCACCGCTGCCGTTGCGGTACTCGAAGCAGCCAGGGATGCCGCGGTGCCGGGGAAGGTCGTGCAGAACGAGAACGGTGAGTTCTCCTGGTGGCCTGACTGGGCGGCGACGACCGCAGCTTCGACTATCGGAATCATGGCCGATACCACCAAGGAAGGTCTGAAAGAAGCCGCCATCTCATCCGGTGACGATCTGGCCCGAAACATCAGCCGAGGAATGAACCCTGCCGCTATCGCTCTCGGTACGGTGCCCGCCATCGTCAACGACATCGAGTCGGGCATAAATCCCACCAAGGCGATCGTCACGGAATCCACGGCTTCGGCCTTGGGAGGCGTAGCAGCATGGGCAGGAGCAAAAGGGGGCGCCGCCCTCGGAACGATGATCGCTCCGGGTGTAGGCACGGCAGTGGGACTCGCCGTAGGCGCACTGGCGGGTGGATTGACCACTTATATTTCGTCGAAGGGCTTCCAAGCGCTCTGGGACTGACACATGACGAAACCCTCCATCAGCGCAACCAGTGCGGAGACACATGAGATGAGTTCGAAAATCGAGCCCCAAAGCTTCGGGACGTACCCTCGCAACGACCAGCGCCCCTACTGGCCACAAGCTTTCCGACCGGTGATCTTTCTGATGGCGGTCGCATTCGCATTGTCGGCAATGGTCATGATTACTCTCGCCGTCCGAGCCGGAAATGCCCATCACGCACTGGAATTCACAGGTTACGTAGGTGGCCTGTCGATGATGGCACTGTTGTCGCTTACGGCACTTCGTGAATCGGGTTTCCGACACGTTCGACGGTCCTCGCGAATTCATCGGATACACGATCCACGACACGGGGACGGAATCATCGTTCCGATGCGCCGTGGTCTCACCGCTCCGGTGATGATCGTTCTGCTGGGGGGAGCTGTATACGGAGTTGCCGCCTCGGCCCTCTGGATCGTTGCCGGAAGTACATCGCTCCTTCCCGAGGGACGGGACACTCCTCGAAACGCGCTCCTGGTCGCAGTTCTCGCCGCCGTTGCGCTCCTCCTGTCATCGATACTGCTTGCCATCCGGATCGAGATTGCGGTGAGGATCTTCCGGGAAGGAATCGAACGGCATACGCGTAGGAGAATATTCCTCAGCAACATAGAATTTCGGATCTTCCTTCCGTGGGCGGACATCACAAGTGTCGATGCCGAGATCAATGCCGACCTGGGTCGGCACCCCTTGATCGGGTTGCGGACCACAGGTCCGATTCCTGAAGGCCAACGAACCCCTCATGACTCGGACGACAGGATTGCGGTGCTGGCGCATGCTCTGGCCGCGGAGCCCAACACTCTCGTACGACTACTACAGGACATGAAAGAGGATCCAGAGAAGCGCCCCGACGTCGAAAGGCCCGATTCCGCAGATCTTCTTCGTCCCCCACCGCTGCGCGAACGGTTCCGCACAGCACGCCGCCGGAAGGCGTCTCGATGACCGCTTCGATTCCGATGACACTCTCCGACTACCTTGCAATACACGAAGTCGAATTGAACCCCTGCGACCCGGACGACCCGCGGCATCCGCAACCGGAACTCCAGGCGCCGGAAGGCTGGATCACACTCCCCCGCGATATTTTTCCGCACGCACATACGGTTTTCGTAATTCCCGAGCACGCCGCGGACGATTGGGCACCCAACGCCGTACTCCTCCATGGTGCACTGGCGAAGTGGCGGCCGACGGACGAACTGCTGGAGGTCTCGGGGAATGAAGCTCGCGAACTACCCGAGTGGAGGGAGACGCTCCGCGACACATCCGATTTCCGCGGGCACCGATCGGTGATCATCCGAGGTTCCTATCGAGTGGACGACGTCGAGTACACCGCCGTGACGCGATATCTCGTGATCGACCACGAGTACGACCGCTACCTGACGCAACTGACGGCAACTGCACGCTCCGACAGTCTCGGGTCGCTCGACGTTCACATTCACACAATCCACGAAAGTCTGATCATGCGGCAGGAGGGAAGGCTACATGAGTGACTATGCTGGAAACTCGTCTGTACAGCGCCAATTCGATCCTGTATGGCCACAACGCTTCCGGCCGTTCTTGTTTGCCCTCGGTGCCATTCCGGCCTGGCTCACCGTCACGGTGCTGGCCTGGGGCGCCGGTGAGGATCATTCGACCTCGATGATCGACTCCTTGTTCATCGCCGCAGTGGTCATGCTGCCCGCAGCACACATGTTCCACATGGCAGGATTCCAGCGGATCGGATTGCACCCCGGGATCCGGCACTGTCACGACGACACCCATGGACGTGGAATCAAAATTCCCTATCAACGGTTGCTTTACGCGCACGCGGCCTTCTGGCTGTCCTTCTTCACTGTGATAGTGGCGATCGGCATCCGTTCAGCCGACGAGCGACGAGGGATGAACGAGCTTTCCGACCCTCACCCTCCGGACGGTTCTTTCTGGATGTGGACGACCTTGGCCGTGGTCCTCGCGGGTGCCCTTCCGTTCCTGTTGCGACCACGTGGAGGTCTGTACCTCTATACAGAAGGCATTCAGCGTCGCACGAGTTGGCTCTACCGTCGCGCAGTGTCGGATGTATTCGTCCGGTGGGAGGACATCGAGCAGATCGTGCCCGACGTCTACACAGTGACGTCTCGTGGTGCGGAGATACACCATCCGCTCATGAGGTTCCGTGTTCCGGGATTCCGTGTGACACGTCCGCGCGTGCCTCACGACCAGTCGGGTGCCTTCACCGTGATGGCGTACGTTCTCGTCAGCGAACCCAACGCGCTGGTCGGACTCATCGACCGTCTCCATCGGTGTCCCGAAGATCGCCATCTCGTCACCACACCCGAGGCCCCAGAACTCCTCCGTCCCCTCCCTGTGCGTGAACGCTTACGTATCGCGCGGAAGATTCCGCGTCAACAGTGGGAATGGTGATGGGCACGCAACACCGGTGGTGGGTTCGCAACGCCGACAGTGACCGACCACGTTGCGAGCCTTCACCCCACGTTGCGTACCTCGGTCAGTTCCCGTTGTTCGGGCCGTGGACGCGGCGGTGCAGTGCTTCCATCCGCAGGTCCAGATCGCGCGCAGTTTCCGCGGCGAGGCGGAGCTCCTCGCGCAGTTCGTCCGGTACCTCGCGGTCGTGCTTGTAGTAGATCTTGTGTTCCAGGCTCGCCCAGAAGTCCATGGCGACCGTGCGGATCTGCAGTTCGACGTAGACGCGCTCGACCCGGTCGGACATGTACACCGGGATCTGGACGATCACGTGCACGCTGCTGTACCCGTTGGGTTTCGGGCGGGCGATGTAGTCCTCGATCTCGACGACCGTCACGTCGAGCTGGCTCGTGATCATGTCGATGATCCGGTAGACGTCCGACGTGAAGCTGCACGTGATACGGATGCCGGCGATGTCGCGGACGGCCTCGCGGATGCCGTCGAGCGAGGCGGGCGCACCCTTCCGTTCCGCCTTGGCGAGGATCGACTCGGGGCTCTTCAACCGCGACTTCACATGCTCGATCGGGTTGTACTCGCGGGCGTAGGTGAACTCCTCGCGCAGGATGTTGATCTTCGTCATCATCTCGTCGATGCCGAACTTGTACACCATGAGTGCGCGTCGCAGATCCTGCGCGAGATGCTCCACTGCCACCAGGGCTGCCGGCACCTCGTCCGGTGCCGGCAGCCCTGGTTCGGGTTCGCCCACCGTCGTCTTCACTCGATTCCTCCTCGACTGCTTCCGGGATCGAGTCTGCCAGTCCGACCACGACAGGCGGTTCTCACCTCCACGACCTGCAGTGATGCCGGACGGTCCACCCGAACAGGACTCCCGCCGCTCGTCGATCGAGACATCCGGACGCCTCGCCGCCCAGGGCTTGCCCAACCGCGTTCAGCGCTTACCCCGGCCGAACCGCTCGACCACGACCGCCCGCAGCGAGCGGGCTTCGATGCCGGCCTCGCGGCGGGCGCGCCCTCGGGTCACGAGCACCCCGATAAGCGCGATCACCCAGATCGGGTACTGCGCGAACCACGCGACGCGGAAGGCGTCGAAGGTGTAGCCGCCGAGCCGGTCGAGCACGATGCCCATCGTCTGCACGACCAGCAGTGTCGCGAGGAAGCCACCGATGTTGACGATGCCGTTGGCCGTGCCGAGCGCGGTCCCGGGATTGAAGGTGCGGGCGTAGTCGAAGCCGATCATCGATCCCGGCCCGCCCACCGAGATGACGACGACGAGCACCACGAGCAGCCACAGCGGTGCGGGTCCGGACAGGGCGAGCACCGCCGACCACGTCACTGCGCTGGCGAGGATGATCATGAGCACGAGCCACGAGCGTCTGGTCGGGAAGCGTCCCGACAGCACGCCGAGGATGGGTCCGGCGGAGATGGCGGTGACCACCGAGACGGTCAGCATCGAACCGGCCGCCGCGGGTGACAGACCCTGCGCGGAGACCAGATACGGCACGCCCCACATGAGCGCGAAGGTCGTCACCGAGAATTGCGTGCCCATGTGGGTGAAGAAGCCGAGCTTGGTGCCGGGGCGCCGCCACACCGTGCCGAGTCCGCCGATCACCTCGCGCAGCCCCGACGCGGTGACCTCCCGCGCCTCACCGGGCGGGGTGTCGCGCACGATCGCGAACACGAGGACGCACGCGAACAGGCCGAGCGCCGCAGCGCTGCCGTAGGCGGCCGTCCATCCGGTGCCGGTGAGCAGCAGGACGAACGGCACCGCCGACAGCACCTGGCCGAGCTGACCGAAGATGCCCGTCAACTGCGAGACCACAGGAACCCGACGCGGAGCGAACCACACCGGCACGAGCCGCAGCACCGAGATGAACGTCAGGGCGTCACCCACACCGACCAGCACACGAGCCAGATACGCGACCGGCAGCGACTCGGTGACGGCGAGGATCGCCTGGCCGACAGCGAGGATCACGGCGCCGGTCGCGATCATCCGCCGCGAACCGAACCTGTCGAGCAGTACACCGGCCGGGATCTGCATCCCCGCATAGACGATGAGCTGCAGGACGACGAAGCCGGACAGCACCGACGGCGAGATCTCGAAGCGTTCGGTGGCGGCGAGTCCGGAGACACCGAACGCCGTCCGATGAAGGACGGCGACGATGTAGGCGAAGACTCCGATACCCCAGACCAGCCATGCCCTCATGTCACAAGGACGATACGCGCCGGTCTGTTAACGGTGCTAATTACTCACGGCCGAGCGACACCCACGTCGGGTCGGCCGCACGCGGACCGGCGACCTTGTCGGCGAGACGATCCAGCCGCGCGACCTGCTCGTCGGTGAGCGTCACATCGAGCGCACCGGCGTTCTCCGTCACGCGACTCGCGTAACGGGTGCCGGGGATCGACACCGACGGCAATCCGAACTCGCGACCCTTCGCATCCAGCCATGCCAAAGCGATCTGCGCGATGGTCGCGTCCGCCTCCTTCGCGACCGCTCGCACCTCCTCGCGCACCGCGAGGTTGGTCGGCAGGGCATCGGCGCCGAAGCGCGGGAAACGCTTGCGCAGGTCGTTCCGGGCGACCTGGCCGGGATCGAAGGCGTCGGTCAGCAGTCCGCGGCTCACCGGCGAGTAGGGCACGAAGCCGATGCCGAGTTCGGCGGCAGTGGGCACCACGTGCCGTTCGACGTCGCGCGAGACGATGCTCCACTCCGACTGGATCGCCGCGATCGGGTGGACGGCGTGCGCGCGGCGCAGCTCGTCGCCCGTGGCCTCCGACAGTCCGATGTGCCGCACCTTGCCGGCCTGCACGAGTTCGGCGAGGGCACCGACCGTCTCCTCCACCGGCACCTCGGGATCGACACGGTGCAGGTAGTACAGGTCGACGTGGTCGACGCCGAGACGCCCGAGCGACTCGTCGATGGCCTGCTTCGCGTATTCGGGACGGCCGTTGATGCGACGGTTGGCGGTGCCCGTGCCGCCGACCGCGCCGACGAGACCGAACTTCGTCGCCAGCTGGACCTCGTCCCGCCGCTCGGCGAGCAGCTTGCCGACCACCTTCTCGCTGGTGCCGTCGCCGTAGACGTTGGCGGTGTCGATGAATGTGACGCCCAGATCCACGGCGTGGTGCAGGGTCGCGAGTGCCTCGTCGAGATTCACCTCGCCGTAGGCGGGGGCGACGGACATCGCGCCGTAACCCTGGGCGCTGACGACGAGACCGGGCGCGAGCTGGACGGTGGGGACAGGCATGTACTTCTCCTCGACGACGACACGGTGCGACTCCCGATCGTCCCGCATCCCGCGCATGATCGCAGGAGTTGAAATCGCCGTGATCCGAGCAGCCCGCGCCCTAGGCTGAGATCCATGGCGACCGACTGGCTCTCCCTGCAACGAACCGCACGTCGCGAGTTCGACGACCGTGTCGCGCAGATCCGCGACTGGCACGCACCCACCCCGGACACCGAGTGGGACGTCACCGACCTGGTGTGGCACATGGTCGACGAACAGCGCTGGATCCAGCCGCTGCTCTCCGGCCGTTCCCTCGACGACGCGAAGGCCGCACTCGAACCGATCGGGGACGACCTCGCCGCCGAATGGGCACGCTTCGCCGAGCAGGCGACCGCCGCGTGGGCGATGGCGTCACCGGCTCAGGAGGTCCACCTGTCCTACGGCACCGTCCCGTGCCTCGACTACATGAAGCAGCAGATCGCGGACATCACCGTGCACACCTGGGATCTCGCCCGGGCCATCGGAGCCGACGAGACCCTCGACGCCGAACTCGTCGACGCCGTGCTCGCCGATGTCGAACCGCAGAAGGACATGCTCGCCTCGAGCGGTCTGTTCGCCGATCCCGTCCCGGTCCCCGACGACGCGTCCCCACAGGACCGACTCATCGCCCTCACCGGCCGCGACCCCAGGAAGACGTCATGACGGACCGACCCGACATCAAGCCCCGCAGCCGCGACGTCACCGACGGCATGGAGAAGGCCGCCTCGCGCGGCATGCTCCGCGCAGTGGGCATGGGCGACGACGACTGGGGCAAGCCGCAGATCGGCGTGGCATCGTCGTGGAACGAGATCACGCCCTGCAACCTCCCGCTCGAACGCCTCGCGCGGTCGGTGAAGGAGGGCGTACACGCCGCGGGCGGTTATCCGCTCGAGTTCGGCACCATCTCCGTGTCCGACGGGATCTCGATGGGACACGAGGGCATGCACTTCTCGCTGGTGTCGCGGGAGGTCATCGCCGACAGCGTCGAGACGGTGATGCAGGCCGAGCGACTCGACGGCTCCGTGCTGCTCGCGGGGTGCGACAAGTCCCTGCCCGGGATGCTCATGGCCGCGGCCCGCCTCGATCTCGCCGCCGTCTTCCTGTATGCCGGGTCGATCCTGCCGGGCATCGCGAAACTGTCCGACGGCACCGAACGCGACGTGACGATCATCGACGCCTTCGAGGCGGTCGGGGCGTGCGCGCGCGGCCTGATGTCCGAGACCGACCTCGACGCGATCGAACGCGCCATCTGCCCCGGCGAGGGTGCCTGCGGCGGCATGTACACCGCCAACACGATGGCCGCCTCGGCCGAAGCGCTCGGCATGTCGCTGCCGGGGAGCGCGTCACCACCCGCGACGGATCGTCGCCGCGACGGTTTCGCGCGGCGCAGCGGGCAGGCGGTGGTCGAGATGCTGAAGCGCGGCATCACCGCGTCCGACATCCTCACCAAGGAAGCATTCGAGAACGCCATCTCGGTGGTCATGGCCTTCGGTGGGTCCACGAACGCCGTGCTCCACCTGCTCGCGATCGCGCACGAGGCGCAGGTGGATCTGAGCCTCGACGACTTCGTCCGGGTGGGCGCGCGGGTGCCGCACCTCGCCGACGTCAAACCGTTCGGCCGGCACGTGATGAAGGACGTCGACCACATCGGCGGCGTCCCGGTCATCATGAAGGCACTGCTCGACGCGGGTCTGCTGCACGGCGACTGCCTCACCGTCACGGGGAAGACCGTCGCGGAGAACCTCTCCGGCATCGCTCCCCCGGACCCCGACGGCAAGGTGCTGCGCGCCCTGAGCGATCCCATCCATCCCACCGGCGGCATCACGATCCTCCGCGGCAGCCTCGCTCCCGGTGGAGCGGTCGTGAAGTCCGCGGGCTTCGACGAGTCGGTCTTCGAGGGAACGGCGCGGGTCTTCGAACGCGAACGGGCCGCGATGGATGCGCTCGAGGACGGCACCATCACCGCCGGCGACGTGGTGGTCATCCGCTACGAGGGCCCCAAAGGCGGTCCGGGCATGCGCGAGATGCTCGCGATCACGGGCGCGATCAAGGGCGCCGGTCTCGGCAAGGACGTCCTGCTGCTCACCGACGGACGGTTCTCCGGTGGCACCACCGGGTTGTGTGTCGGGCACGTCGCCCCGGAGGCCGTCGACGGCGGTCCCATCGCGTTCGTCCGCGACGGCGACCGCATCCGTCTCGACGTCTCGAACGGCCTGCTCGACGTGCTGGTCGACGAGAAGGACATGGAAACGCGGCGGCAGGGCTGGGAGCCACTGCCGCCGCGCTACACCCGAGGTGTACTGGCGAAGTACACGAAGCTGGTCGGTTCCGCATCGAACGGTGCGGTGTGCGGATGAAGGTCGGGTGAACCCTCGCGCTCCGGGGGTGCTGCTAGATCGGACGGAAACCTGCGCCCGGCCCGCCCCGACCGTTGATGTCGGCCATGATCACGTCGATGTTCGTTCCGACCTCGGGACCGACGCACGGCGCGAGCAGGTAGGCGTTGACCATCGCGACGAGCGTCGTGCCCACCACGAGCGGTGCGCCCGAGTCGCCTTCGATGACGCACACCTGGGTCCAGGTCTCCTGCGAGCCGAACACGTCGCCCCAGACGATGCCGCAGGTGTTGCCCGTCGTGCGACCTTCCTTGCAGGCGATGTTCGGGAAGCCCGCGGGGGCGCCGAGGCCCGTGATCGTCACGTCGCCGACGCGGTTGACGGGAACCACCTTGCCCCGGTCGAACTCGATGACGGCGTAGTCGAGCCGCTCGTTGGTCGACACGATGCGACCCACCGAACCGGCAGCGAGGTCGTATTCGGCCTTCACCGTCATGCCCGGAGAGCCGCAGTGCGCGGCGGTGAGACCCACCAGGCGACCGGCGGCGTCGTTGCCGATCGTGGTGAGTGTGCAGTCGAAGATGTCCTGCCCGTTGTCTCCGAGCGTGATTCCCGAACCGCCACCGAGGGTGACCGGAGGAGCCGCGACGGCCACCCCGGAACCCGCGCCGACCAGCGCGACCGCGCTCGCGATTGCAACAACCAGTTTTCTGAACATGGAGGCCCTCCTGCGCTGCGCCGTCCGGCAGCCGTCGGGCTGAGCGTACTAGAGGTTTCCGCCGGATTTCCGGGTTGCGCCCAAGCTTTCCAGAGCTTGACGGGCCTCCTCGAGCTCGCGGCTGAGCTGCGCGACCCGCTCCTCGGCCGCGCGACGCGCCTCCTCGATCACCGACTGGACGGCCTCGGTGGCCGTGGGATCGCCGAGTTCCTTCACCGCACGTTCGACGGCGTCGGGTGCGACCGGCGCGGGCTTGCCGACCTTGCGGGTGCCGTGCGCGACCCCCACCGTCCACTCGTTCTCCGGGTCGATCGTGACGGTGATCGTGATCGACGGCGCCTTCTTCGCCTTGCGGGCCGGGGCCTTCGGCTTCGCCGGTGCCGGCGGCCGGGAGGCGGGAGTGTCGGACGAAGCGGAGGTCGTCTGGGTCACGGGCTTCTTCTCCTGGGCGCGGGGAACCGCAGCGGCTGCTGGGCTCTCGGACTTCTGGGGAGCGGGCTTCGGTGCAGCAGGCCTGGATGCGGCAGCCCGTGGGGTCGCGGGTTGCACAGGTGCCGCCTTCGTGGGAGCTGCCTTCGCCGGAGCGGGCTTCGCACCACCGGACGTGCGCGTGGTCTTCGCCGGCGCGCGCTTCGTTCCGGCCGGCTCGCGGGTGGCGCGCAGTTCGTCGGTCTCGAACGGCAACTCGTCGTCGACGCCCTTCGGCCGCACCATCACGGTGCTGCCGCTGATCGACACCACCCGCGCCGACGTCCCCGGGTCGATGCCGAGACTCGGAATGCCCTCGACGAGGTAGACGGTCGCGCGGCGCCCCTCGGCGAGAGCAGCACCGAGCTCTCCGAGTTGTTCCTCCGTCAGGTGGTCCGCGCGTCTGCGGGGCGACATGCGACGTCCTTTCTCGGTTCGCCGACGGGTCGGCAGGGCTTCGATGACGGTCACTGTCGCACATCCGTACGACACGCCTGCACACCTGTTCGACATGGCCTGCCGCGCACACGGGCCCCGCGCACGGTAAGGATGGATGCGTGACCCCGTCCGATCCGGCACCCGCATCAGGAACCGACGTGCTGTCCGTGATCCAGTCACAGCTGGAGAACGCGCTGCTCGGTGGTCCTCTTCGCTACACCCTGAACGAGGTGGCGGAGTTGTGCGGGCTCGCACCTGCGCGCGTGCGACGGCTGTGGCAGGCGCTCGGTCTGACCGTCGATCCCGATCCCGACGTCGTGATGTTCACCGACGGCGACGTCGAGGCCCTGCGCGCGACGGCCGCCATCATCGCGAGCGGCGCGGTCGACGAACGCCTCGAGGTGCCCGCGGCCCGGTCGATCGGGCAGTCGATGTCACGGCTGACCGAGTGGCAGCTGAATCTGCTCAACACCCACGTCTTCACGCAACTGGCCTCCGCCTACGAGGAAGCGGAGACTCCCCCGCAGGAAGAGGAGATCCGCGCGCTGGTCGACCACATCGTCGATCGCACGACCGAGCTCGCGGTGAGCCTGCAGAGCCACATGTGGCGTCGGCACCTGGTGGCCACGACCGCCCGGGCCGCCGCGCGCCCGCAGGATTCCGGGGAGCTGCACGAGCTGGTCGTCGGCTTCGCCGACATGGTCGGCTACACCCGGCTGACCCGGCAGATCGACGCGGCCGCGCTGAGCGAGCTGCTCGACTACTTCGAATCGGAGGTCTCCGACGTCATTGCCCGGCACAACGGCTGGGTGATCAAGACCGTCGGCGACGAGGTGATGTTCGCGGCCGAACGTCCGGTCGACGCCGCGCGCATCGCCCTCGAACTGCAGGATTCGTTCGGGTCCCAGAAGGACTATCCGGACCTGCGGATCGGACTGGCGTGGGGTCAGGCGTTGCCGCGCTTCGGCGACCTGTTCGGTTCGGTCGTCAACATCGCGGCCCGCCTCACCGGCGCGGCACGACCGGGCACGATCCTCGTCGACGAGAACCTCGCCGACGCGCTCGCCGACTGCGAGGAGTTCCACTTCCAGACCGTGCGGACCCTGCGGCTGCGGGACTTCCAGCATTCGCGGCTGTACGTCCTGCGTCGTCCGCGCGAGGAGAAGAAGGCGGCCGTGGGCGCGGATGGTCTCGGCGACGAGGACATGGGTCTGTGACCGGCCTGTCCTAACGATCCGTCCGGCGGGCTCTGCGCGCCGCGATGAAGTCGTCGACGATGTGCTCGCACGCGCGTCGGTCGATGGGCGCGAGCGTCGCGAGGCGGTTGAAGACGATCGGTCCGAGCAACTGGACCAGCACCAGGTCGTAGTCGAAGTCGCCGAGTTCGCGGCGGGCCTCCGAGGTGGCGAGCACACGGTCGAACGACGACCGGTAGCGGTCGACGAGGATCTCGCGCAGCGACTGCAGTTCGGGCCGCTCGCTGCGCCCCGGTTCCTTCGGGAGTTCGCCGAGGCCCGGCCCGAGTCCCATCCAGCACATCGCCGTCAACGGGATGGGCGCCTCCTCGATGATGCGTGCCTGTGCGGCGAGCAATTCGACGAGGCGGCTGCGGAGATCGCCGTCTTCCGGGACCGGGGGCGCCGGTGGAAGGAGCCGCGCGAAGGCCGCGGCGACCAGCTCGGTTCCATTCGCGAAGTGCCGGTAGAGGGTGGCCCGCGCGACGCCGGCAGAGGCGGTGACCGCATCGATCGTCACGGCGTCGGCACCGCCGGTCGCGAGGAGGGTGGTGGCGGCGTCGAGCAGTCGGGCGCGCGAACGCACGCGGCGCGGATCCTCGTCGCGCGGTGAGGCGGGCCGGGTCTCGACGTCGCGGCGGGGTTCTGCTTCGGGTTCGACGCTCACGCTTCCAGTTGTAGTCGCTGAGAGCGAAGCATGTGTGAGACCGGTGGTTCAGTTACGATACCGACAGTCTCGTTTCTGGTCCCGGCATTCCCCTCCCTCCGGAAGGCTCCCGTGTCAGACAGCACCGCGACCACCACCGCACCCCCTCGCATGACGCGAGCCCAGATCCGGCTGCTCGCCGTCGCGTGCTCGGCCGTCGCCGTGGTCATCGCGGCGATGGCCTCGCTCAACACGGCCCTGCCCGACATCGCGGTCGACACCGGCGCGACGCAGTCCCAGCTGACGTGGATCGTCGACGGCTACACCCTCGCACTGGCGGCACTGCTCCTCCCGGCCGGCGCGCTGGGCGATCGGCTCGGTCGCCGCGGCGTCATGATCGTCGGCCTGATCGTCTTCGCCGCCGGTTCGCTGTTGCCACTGGTCGCCGATGCACCGTTGTGGATCATCGGGGCGCGCGCAGTTGCAGGTGTCGGCGCGGCGTTGGTCATGCCGTCGACGTTGTCGCTGATCACCGCAGGTTTCGCCGAGGCTCATCGGGCACGTGTCATCGGCATCTGGGCCGGTGTGGCCGGATCGGGTGCCGTGCTCGGCATGATTCTGTCGGGACTGGTGCTCGAGTACGCGTCGTGGCGGGTGATCTTCGGGGGTTCCGCCGCCATCGCGCTCCTGCTGGTCGCTCTGTCGTTCACCATCGACTCGTCGCGCTCGACGCAGCCGTTGCCGTTCGACTTCGGGGGCGGCATCCTCGTGGTCCTCGCCGTGGGCCTGTTCGTGCTCGGCGTGATGGAGGGTCCGCATCGCGGATGGACCGACGTGGTGACGCTCGGATCGATGATCGCAGGCTTGGCGGCGGCAGCCGGATTCGTGCTCGTGGAACTCCGGTCGAAGGCGCCGCTCCTGGACGTGCGGTTGTTCCGCCAGCGGGCGTTCGGTGTGGGCGCGGCCGGGTTGTCGTTCCAGTATCTCGCGGGTTTCGGTCTGTTCTTCCTCATCGTGCAGTACCTGCAGCTCGTGCTGGGCTACTCGCCGCTGCGGGCCTCCCTGGCACTGACGCCGATCTTCCTCGTCGTCATGGGCCTGTCGCTCGCCGTGCCCGCGCTGCTGGCGCGGGTGGGCATCCGCATCCTGCTCAGCGTCGGCTTGGCGCTGATCGGCGTCGCACTGATCCTCATGGGCCTGCTCGACGCCGACTCCACCTACGTCGAGGTGGCGTTCGCGTTGAGCATCGCGGGTGTCGGCGTCGGTATCTGTACCGCTCCCGCGACCCACGCGATCGTCACCAACACCCCTGAGGACCAGTTGGGCGTGGCGTCGGCGGTCAACGACGCGACCCGCGAGATCGGTGCGGCGATCGGTGTCGCGATCACGGGCAGCGTCCTCGCCGCGGCCTACGGGCACGGCATCGATCCGGTGGCGCCGATGATCCCCGAGCCGGCCCGGTCCGCCGTGCAGGACTCGCTCGCCGCCGCGATACAGGTCGCCGAGCAAGCCGGCCCGCAGGGCGAGCAACTCGCCGAACTCGCACAGAACGCCTTCCTCGACGGCTTGCAGCAGGCCTCGTGGGCGGTCGCCGCGATCCTCCTGGTCGGAGCGGTGATCTCCGCCTTCTGGGCACCCCGGCGCTCGTAGCCCTCCCCTCTTCCTTCCTTCCCGATGCCCGCGACGCAGGTTGCGGGCATTGTGCTGTGCGCACGATCACGCTAACCTGGATAACAGTTACCAGTCGTCACACTAAAAAGGTGGAGACATGACCGCATCGCTCACCCGCGAGACCAGCAAGGGCTTCATTCCCGGCGTCGCACTGTCCGATCGCGAGGAAACCGCCGGACGACTGCTCGCCTCGTCCGCACGCAAGTCGTACGACCCGGTCGTCGAGGTGGACTGGGAGGCCCCCGTCCCCGACGACAAGTTCGGCATGACCCCCGAATGGAGCACGCTCTACGGCACCGCGCTGTGGGACGAGCTCACCGACGAACAGCGCATCGAGTTGACCAAGCACGAGGCCGCGAGCGTTTCGAGCGTCGGCCTGTGGTTCGAGATCCTGCTCATGCAGATGCTCCTGCGCGACGTCTACGACCGCGACAAGCATTCGCGTCACGTCCAGTTCGCCCTCACCGAGGTCGCCGACGAGTGCCGCCACTCGGTGATGTTCGCGCGCGCCGGCGAACGGCTGAACATGCCGGGCTACGGTCCGGCCCGCTACATCCACCAGCTCGGTCGCCTGTGGGGCCATTTCTTCAAGGGCGCCAACGCCTATGCATCGGTCATGGCTGCCGAGGAGATCCTCGACATGATGCAGCGCGACTTCATGCGCGACGAGCGGGTCCAGCCTGTCACCCGCGCGGTGTCGAAGATCCACGTCCTCGAGGAGGCGCGCCACATCCGCTTCGCCCGCGAGGAGGTCGCACGCCGACTCGCCGGTGCGAGCCGCGCACGACTGGCGATAGAGCGCTTCAACACCGCGCTCGTGGTCTTCTTCGTCGTCAAGAGCATGATCCACCCCGACGTCTACGCCAATGCAGGCCTCGACCGCGAGCGCGCTCTGCGAGAGGCGAAGGGCAACAAGCACTATCACGATCGCGTGCGCAAGTCCGGCGCGAAGCTGATGACCTTCCTCGACAACGTCGGCCTCATCGGCGGACCCTCGAAGATCCTCTACAAGAAGGTCCACCTGCTCTGACACGGCCTACGGGCCCATAACGAACTGTGCGCAGTTCTCGTCGATCTCCCCGAAGGGATCCGAACGAGAACTGCGCACAGCCGTTCGTGGCGAAAACCGAAGGGCGTCAGCCCACCTTCTCGGTGGCCTGCAGGCTGTCGTCGCGCTCCTGCTCCGGGAACAGCGTGCGCGTGATCTTCCGAGCGGTATCGGCGACGATCGGCGCCACCCACTCCAGGCGGGTCGAACGGGCGTCCGCTGCCAGCGACAGGGCGGCAACCGGGCCGTCGACGCCGCGGAGCGCGACACCCACGCATCCGATGCCCCGCGCGGCCTCCTCACGTTCGAATGCGACGCCACGACGCTTGCGGATGCGGTTGAGTTCCTGGTGCAGTGCGACGTGATCGCGGATGGTGCGCTCCGTGCACGGCACGAGTTGCGTGCCGTACAGCGCGTCGATACGTTCGGGCTCGAGCCACGCGAGGATGGACTTGCCGGCCGCAGTGGCGTAGGCGGGGAATCGCCCGCCTACCCGCGACGGCACGCTCGACGCGAGCTGCCCACCGACCTTGTCGAGGTAGAGCACCTCGTTGCCCTCGAGGACCGTCAGATGGACGACGGCGCCGGTCTGCATCGCAAGGTCGTGGAGGTGCGGAGCGGCGGCCTCCCTGATGCGACGGTGACCGGTGTCGCTGCCACCGAGGCCGAGGGCACGCGGGCCGAGGCAGTAGCCGAAGGAGGCGTGCTCGATCCACTCGCGGCGCACGAGGTGGTCGAGGATGCGGTGGACGGTCGAGCGGGGCAGCCCCGAGCGGCAGGTGACCTCTTCGAGAGTGAGGGCGCCTCGACTGTCGAAGGCCTCGAGGATGAGCGTCATCCGATCGACCATCGATGGAGGAAGTTCTCGCTTGGACGAGGTACCGACGGGCTCGAGCGCGGAGTCGACGGCAGTCAACTGCACCTCCAAAAGTCCTGGCCACGACCCTGCGCGCCTCATGAAACTGGAATCTGTTCCAGAACGTTAGCAGTAACAGCGGTCACACCGGAAGGGGTACACACAGACTGTAGGTACTCCGGAGTCGGTTTCCCGACGAGAGTGAATTCCTATGAGTCTGGTCGGAATCGTGCGGACAGGTTATTGTCGGGACCGTGAGCAAGACGTACGAGCGCGCGAGCCGGTCGCCGCACCGTCGTGCCCCCCTGTCGTGTATCCGCGGGTGCCGGGCCCGCTGACCGCCGCACCCGTTCCCGCCCCCTCGATGCTGCCCGACGGCGTCGTGTCCGGGGTCCGAAGGTCAGCATGTCGACGATCAGAACACATCCCGAACCCGGAGCAGAGCCATGAGCGACACCACCCCTGAAGCAACCGATCCCAGCGCGAACTGGAGCTTCGAGACCAAGCAGATCCACGTGGGCCAGCCCGCCGGTGGCGACACGAAGGCCCGGGCCCTGCCCATCTACCAGACCACCAGCTACACCTTCGACAACACCGATCACGCCGCTGCGCTGTTCGGCCTCGCCGAGCCCGGCAACATCTACACCCGCATCATGAACCCGACGCAGGACGCGGTCGAACAGCGCATCGCCGCCCTCGAAGGTGGCGTCGCCGCCCTCCTGCTCGCCTCCGGTCAGGCCGCCGAGACCTTCGCGATCCTCAACCTGGCGCAGGCCGGCGACCACATCGTGTCGAGCCCGTATCTCTACGGCGGCACCTACAACCTGTTCCACTACACGCTGCCGAAGCTCGGCATCGAGGTCACCTTCGTCGAGGATCCCGACAACCTCGATCACTGGCGCGAGGCCATCCGCGACAACACCCGCGCGTTCTTCGGTGAGACGATCGCCAACCCGAAGAACCACATCCTCGACCTGCCCGGCATCTCGGGCGTGGCCCACGAGAACGGGCTGCCGCTGATCGTCGACAACACGGTCGCCACCCCCTACCTGCTCCGCCCGCTCGAGCACGGCGCCGACATCGTCGTGCACTCGGCCACCAAGTACCTCGGCGGCCACGGCACGGCCATTGCCGGTGTCATCGTCGACGGCGGCACGTTCGACTGGACGCAGGGCCGCCACGCCGGTTTCACCACCCCGGACCCGAGTTACCACGGCGTCGTCTTCGCCGACCTCGGCGCCCCGGCCTACGCGCTCAAGGCGCGTGTGCAGCTGCTGCGCGACATGGGCGCGGCGGTCTCCCCGTTCAACGCCTTCCTCATCTCGCAGGGCCTCGAGACGCTGAGCCTGCGGATCGAGCGGCACGTGGAGAACGCGCAGAAGGTCGCCGAGTTCCTCGAGGGGCGTCCGGAGATCACCTCCGTCGCCTACGCCGGCCTGAAGTCGTCGCCCTGGTACGACCGCGCCCGGCAACTCACCCCGCGCGGTGCCGGCGCGATCGTGGTGTTCGAGCTCTCCGGGGGCATCGACGCCGGCAAGCGGTTCGTCAACGCGTTGACCCTGCACAGTCACGTCGCGAACATCGGCGACGTCCGCTCGCTGGTCATCCACCCCGCGTCGACGACCCACTCGCAGCTCACCGGCGAGGAGCAGATCGCTGCGGGTGTCACTCCGGGTCTCGTGCGACTCGCCGTGGGCATCGAGAACATCGACGACATCCTCGCCGACATCACCACCGGACTCGAGGCTGCGGGTAGCTGACCCCGAAGGATTCGAAAGACGCGACGGCCCACCCCCTTTCGGGATGGGCCGTCGCCGCGTTCGGCGTATGCGCGATCAGTCGTTGCGTGCGAGCGCCTGTGCGATCCGCTCGGCCTGCGTGCTGCTCTCGAGCAACTGCCTGACCAGCCACAGACGCAGGACACGGGTGACCGCGGCGGCGAGATAGACCGCCACACCGACCAGGGTGACGGCCACGAAGCCGAGGGCGAGCAACTGATAGGACAGGAGATCGCGGGTGTCGGAGAGAGTGAGCGACGCAATGTAGACGACGAAGACCGCGACGGCGCCGATCACCATCAGGGCCAGACCGACGAGTCGGGCTCTCCCCCCCGAATCCGAACGGGGAGCGTCGAGACCCAGCGCTGCGACATCCTTCTTGAACTGTTCACGTCGCTCGTCGACGAGTGCGGTCATGGTCATCCTCCTAGATAGGTGGTGGAAAGTTCTTCTTCGATCTCCGCCGGATCGCCTGTGCGCACCACCCGGCCCTGCAACATCAGCGCGGCACTGGTGGCGATCGGGAGCACCGCTCGCGCGAACTGTTCGGCTACGAGGATCGACACACCCTCGGCGGCGAGCTCGCCGACGATCTCGTAGATCTGGGAGACGATGCGCGGTGCCAGGCCCATCGACAGTTCGTCGAGCAACAGCACCGTGGGATGGGTACCGAGCGCCCGCGACAACGCGAGCATCTGCTGTTCACCGCCGGACATCGAACCGGCCAGCTGCGACCGGCGCTCACCGAGAACCGGGAATCGCGTGTACGCCACCTCTTCGAGGTCTGCGAGCGAAACACCGGTGCCGGTTCCGATCCACAGGTTCTCGCGCACGGTGAGGTTGGGGAAGATGCCGCGCCCCTCGGGAATCGAGCACACCCCCAGACGCGCGAGTTCCGCTGCGGACACACCGTTGACGACCCGGCCGGCCAACCGGAACTCACCCGACGAGATCGGATGGATCCCCGAGCACACGCGCAGGGTCGTCGTCTTACCTCCGCCATTCGGCCCGAGCAGGGCGACCACCGCGCCCGGTTCGAGTACGAGGTCCACGCTGCGCAGCACCTCGATCGCGCCGTATCCGGCCCGGACACCCGACAGTTCGAGCAACGGTTCGACGCTCATACCGCTTCCTCCTCGGTGCCGATGTAGGCGTTGATCACTGCCGGATCGTTCTTGATCTCGTCCGGAACACCACTTGCCAGCACCGCACCGTAGTCGAGCACGTGGATCCGCGAACAGATCTTCATCACCAGCGGGATGTCGTGTTCGACGAGGCAGATCGCGAGGCCGTCCTTCGCCAGGTCACCGAGCAGCGCGGCGAAGGCCTCGGTTTCCTGCTCGGTCTGCCCGGACGCGGGCTCGTCGAGCAGCAGCACGCGCGGAGACGTCATCAACGCGCGGGCGACCTCCACGACGCGGGCACGTCCGGTGGGTACGTCCGAGACATCGGTGCTCGCGATATCGGCCAGGCCGGTCAACTCGAGGAGCCTGTCGACCTCCTCGTCCACGTCGATCTTGTTGCGTCCGTTGACATTGTGGATGTCCCCGGCCACTCGGAGGTTGTCGCGCACGGACAGCGACACGAACAACTCGAGACGCTGGAAC
Source organism: Rhodococcus sp. AB351 (assembly GCF_049538275.1). Lineage (NCBI taxonomy): Bacteria > Bacillati > Actinomycetota > Actinomycetes > Mycobacteriales > Nocardiaceae > Rhodococcus > Rhodococcus sp. AB351. Next base: position 286,276 of record NZ_JBMVFW010000001.1, on the reverse strand, counting down.
GTGCGGGCCATGCCCCTGCGGGCCCGTTTGTAGGGCGGCAGTGAGGTGATGTCACGACCGTCGAGGAAGACCGTGCCGGCCGTCGGCCGTTGCAGGCCGGTGATCGTGTTGAACAGCGTCGTCTTCCCGGCCCCGTTGGGTCCGATCAGGCCCGTCACCGTTCCCGGTTCGATTCCGATGCTCACGTCCTTGACCGCGACGTGACCGCCGAATCGGACTGTGATACCGCGCGTTTCCAGAATGGGTGCCTCAACCATGAGGAATCAGTTCCTTCTCCGATCCGGTGGCACGTGCGGCCAGAAGTTCGTCGATGCCGAGCTCTCGATCGATCTCGTCCCGCGCCTGCTCGGTGTAGGGCTCGTCGATTCCGACCCGCTCGGGAACCAGCGGCGCGCGACGTTGCGCTTCCTCCGCGCCGAGCACCGCCTCGGGCATCAGCCACTGCCCCATCACCGGCAGCATGAACACCGTGGCGATGGTGATCGACGCGAACCACCAGTTGTCGAGCACGCCGACGAGCGCGAGCAGGTACGACGCGAGGACCACCGCAGCTCCGCCGACCAGCACGGGCTTCGCGTTCTTCAGGTGACGGTAGCCTTCCACCATCTGGTGGACGCTGCCGCTCGGGTTCGCCGCGACGCCGATACCGATGAGAGCGGGACTCACTGCGGCGACGTGACCGAGGAAGGTCCACAAACCGGCCAGTTCCGGTTGTCCCGCGGAGAGATTGGAGAACGAGACCATAATGACGGCGAAACCGACACCCGACAGCAGACCGCCGAACAGCGCACCGGAGACGTAACCGATACCGGCCACGACGGTGAGCATCAGCAGCGACAGACTCACCATGATCGAGAAGCTCTCGTTCGACACCGAGCCCATCGCACTCGACATGAACAGTCCGCCCAGGCCGGCGATGCCCGCCGACAGGGTGAAGACGCCGAGTTTGAGGCGCACCAGGCTCTGGCCGAGCATTGCCGCCGCGGCGGGGCTGTCCTTCATCGCGGCGAGCCGGCGCCCGTAGCCGCTGTTGCGCAGGGCGATGATGCCTACGCCGAGAACGGCGAAGATCACCGTCACCGTCATGAGGAAGGTCGTCTCGTTCCGCAGGTCGAGAGGGCCGACCTTCAATGGCGGGATCGCGATGTTGCCATCGGTGAACAGCGAGAACCTGATGCCGAACAGCTCGTGCTGGGTCGTGTCGCGCAGCACCATGTTCGACAGGAACACACCGAACGCCATCGTGGCCAGGGCGAGATAGAGGCCGCGCAACCGCAGGGCCGGCAGCGCGATGAGCCCGCCGATCACGGCCGTGACGGCGACGCCGAGCGCCACGCCCCACAGGTTCAGGTGGGCGGCCAGTCCGCTCCCGGAGATACCGAAGTGGAACGCCACGATCGTCGCGATGGCACCGAAGGATACCGGCGCGAGGTTCATCTCGCCCGCGTATCCGGTCAGCAGGGTCAGCGACAACGCGATGATCGCGAAGGTCATGCCGATCGTGAGGGTCGTGACCGCCGACGTCACCATGAGCAGGCGGATGGCATAGACGATGACGACGAGCGCGACCGCCCAGGCGATCGCCTTGCGCACCGACGGCACGTGGTAGCGCTCCCGGGTCCGGGTGACGGCACCGCGCAACCGATCCTGCGGCAGTACGACGAGAACCACGAACAGCGCGATCATCGGCAGGGACACTCGCAGATTCGACGTCCATGTCCACGCGGTCGGGAAGTAGGCGAGCACGTATGTGGCTGCCAGGCCGAGGAACAGCGCACCGGCGAAGGTACGCGGAATGCTGCGCAGCCGGCCGAACATCGCCGCCGCGAACGCGTCGATGACGAGCAAGGTCAGCATGTTCGCTTCGAGGGTGCCACCGTTGATCGGTGTCACGAGAACACCCGCCAGGACCGCGAGAGTCGAGCCCATCATCCAGGACAGTGCGGCGAGCCGGTCGGGGTCGTGCCCGTTCAGGCGCAGCAGATCGGGATCGTCGACCACACCTCGCATCGCCACTCCGACGCGGGTGCGCACGAACATGATTCGTAGTCCGACGGCGATGAGTACCGCGGCGGCGAGGCAGATCAGTTCGTGGTAGCGGATGGTGACACCGAAGAGCTCGATCCTCGCCTGGTCGCCGAAGAACATCGTCATGGTGCGTGCAGTCTCGGGATGCCAGAACCAGTGCGACACCGAGACCATGCCGAGCAGGATCGACACCGTGACGACGATCTTGGTGACCTCGGCGGTGTCACGCATCCCGCGCATGATCACGACGTAGAGCAGCAGGCCCATCATCGGACCGAGGACGCCCAGCACGAGAAGCAGCGCGATGGGCGTGGGCAGGCCCCAGCCGTAACGCAGTTGCCAGTAGGCGAACGCACCGAGCATCGCCTGCGCGCCGTGCGCGAAGTTGAAGATGCCGGACGTGTTGTAGGTGAGAACGAGGCCCGATGCAGCGATCGCGTAAACCGATCCGAGCACCAACCCCACGATCGTGAAGGTCAGAAAGGTGTCCATACGAGTACCTCTGGTCGGGGTGCCGGCGAGCGCGTGTCACGCCTCGCCGGCACCGGGCGCTCGGATCAGACGGTCGGTCTGATGACGTTGGGGTTCAGATATTTCGTCGCGATGCGGTCGGGTCCGAGTTCGGTGCCCCACGTACTCGGATCGGTCGCGACGCGATAGCGGTCGTCGCACTCGAAGGTGCCCGCCTCCGCGGGGAACGCCTGGGTGTATTCGGCGCCTTCGAGTTTCACGACGAGCCCGCAGGTCGCGGGCATGTTGTTCCCGGGGTCGGTGACCGCGTGCAGACCACCGCCGTCCCACTCGTGGATCCGGGACAATTCGTCGATGACGCACTGCCGGGACAGGTCCGATCCGCAGGCGTCCGCAGCGGTAGCCCACAACAGGAACGAAGAAGTGGCCTGCATGCCGAGCAGCGCGGTCTTGCCGTCCTGCTCGGTGACGAGCTCGACGTACTTCTTCACGGCCGGCACAGCATCGGCGTTCTCGATCATCTGGAAGGTCATGCCGGCGTGGAGGTTGTCGAGCAGACCGTTCTCACCGTTCCATGCCTGAGCGGCATTGCCGTACCAGGTGGCCTCACCGAGCAGGATCGGGTCGATGCCGGCCTGGTCGAGCGCCTTCACGAAGTTGAATTCGGCCGGCACCGGAGAACGGGAGGTCCACAGGCCCTTGACGCCGCACTGCTTGAACTTCTCGGCGAAGGGCGCGTAACTCGACTCGCCCTCGTAGTTGAGCGTGACACCGCAGTTCTTCAGCGTGAAACCGGCTGCCTCGGCGACGGACCGGATCTTGGTGCTGGCCGAGATGATCGTGGGCATCGTGCTGTCGATGACGTCGAACTCGCCGAGCAGGTCCGGGTACATCTCGGCGATCTGGAACCACTGCGAACCGTTCGCATAGTCGACCGGGAACGGGACGCCCTGGTAGGTCATCGGGCCGTTGGCCGCGTCGGGGGACACGGTGAAGGCGGGGACAGCGGCGAGGTTGCACGCGACCCGGGTCTGCTCCGAGGTCTGGTCCATGGCGAAGCCGTGACCGACCATCATGAACTCGCTCGCACATGCATTCTGCATGACGGCGTTGGCCTGCGTCATCGCAGCGTCGTAGTGGGTACCGACGATCGTGCGGCCGTTGATGCCACCCTGGGCGTTGCACCAATCGATCATGGCGGAGACGGCGTCACCGATCTCCTTGTTGAGTCCGGGGCTCTTCGAATAGCCCCGGTCGTCGCCGTAACCGATCCGGATCTCGGAATCGGACACTCCTTGGTCGGTACTTCCTGCCGCTTCGCCCGGCCCGCATGGAGACGAAAGGGTTCCGAACGACTCCTCGACCGACAGGGACGCTCCAGTTCCGGCGGCTGCCGCCGGAGCGAGGGCGCCCGCCGACGAGTCGGCGCCGCGATCCGACGCACAAGCGGACGTCGCCACTACGATGGCGAACAGACCCGCCATCGATTTCGAGGCAGCACTGAGTTTCACGACGATGGACTCCTTGGTCTCGGTCCGGGCCGAAGCGCGATCCGGGGGGCGCCGGACGGTGGGCCGGGTGTCGCGAAGGTAGCCACCCGGCCGAGTGAGACCTGCGCCACTCCCACTCACCGGGACCGATTTGTGACAGTCGACACAGGGTTTAGGGTGTGATGCTCCACGTCACCAGCAACAGTTCTCCGATCCTTCCGTGTACGCGCTGCGCGACGACGAACGTGCGGGCCGAGAAAGGCGAATCCTTGACAGCACAAGCCGATCTGCAGCAGATGCTTCAGCAGGTCGTTTCCCAGCTCACCGGCCCCGGTGGCCGCTTCGAAATCGTCGAAGAGGACGTGCGCGGAAACCGGATGCAGGTCATGCGCAACCGCGACCGGCGCATCGGCGACCTCGTCGCCGCGTCCCGGAAATGGGGCGACCGCGACTACCTCGTGACGGCCGATCGCCGCCTGTCGTTCACCGAGCACGCCGACGCTGTAGCTGCCCTGGCGACCGCCCTGCGCGACGAGCACGGCGTGGAGAAGGGCGACCGGGTCGCGATCCTTGCGGCCAACTCACCCGAATGGATCATCACCTTCTGGGCCGCCCAATGCCTGGGCGCAATCGCCGTGGGGCTGAACTCCTGGTGGACGCCGTCCGAAATCGCCTACGGCGTGAACATGGTGCGACCCAAGGTGATCGTCGCCGACGCCAAGCGCGCCGATCTGCTGGCCGGAGCAGAGGTCTCCGGCTTCGAACTGCTCACCACCGAACACGACGTGCCTCGGATCGTGGCCGCCGCGTCCGGCACCGAACTGCCGTCGGCCGACGTGGAGGAGGACGATCCCGCGGTCATCCTGTTCACGAGCGGCACCAGTGGACGTCCCAAGGGGGCGTTGCACTCCCACCGCAACGTGCTCGCCGTCGTCGACTACCACCGGTACTCCGATGCTCTGGTGGCCGCGATGCAGCGGCGCTCCTACGACGACTCGGTGCCCAACGACAACCGGTACCTCCTGACCTCGCCGTTGTTCCACATCGCAAGCCTGCACAACCTGGCGGTGCCACGCCTCGCGACGGGAAGCGCCGCCGTTCTGACGGAAGGCGGGTTCGACGTCGACAAGGTCTTCGCGCTCATCGAGCGTGAGAGGGTCACCAACTGGGGCGCGGTGCCGACGATGGCGTCGCGCATGCTCGAGCACGAGAACACCGACAAGTACGACCTCAGCTCGCTCACCGCGTTCGCGCTGGCCTCGGCACCGTCCTCCCTTGAGTTCAAGAAGCGTCTGCAGGCGAAGTTCCCCTTTGCGCAGCAGGCCCTGGTGGACAGCTACGGACTGACCGAGTGCAGCACTGCGATCGCCATGGCGACGGCCCCGGAGATCGAGGCGTTCCCGGGCACGCTCGGCTCCCCCATCATCACGGTGAGCATGGAGATCCGCGACCCGTTCGGTGAGCGGGTTCCCGACGGCACCGAGGGCGAGATCTGCGTCCGCAGTCCCTATGTGATGCTCGGGTACTGGGAGGACCCGGCTGCGACGGACGCGGCTGTCACCTCGGACGGATGGCTACGTACCGGCGACTACGGAACGCTCGAGAACGGCCGCCTGCGGCTCACGGGCCGGCGATCCGATCTCATCCTGCGCGGCGGCGAGAACGTCTATCCCACGGAGATCGAACAGCGCCTCGACGAGCACCCCGACGTCGTCGAGAGCGCCGTGATCGGCGTGGACCACGAGGATCTGGGGCAGGAGGTCGCGGCCGTCGTCGTGCTGCGACCCGGCAGCGCGATCACCGAGGACGAGTTGCGAGCCTTCTGCGCCGAGCGACTGGCCTACTACAAGGTGCCCACAGTTTGGCGGATCACGCGGGATCTACTCCCCCGCAACGCGACCGGCAAGATCATCCGACGCTCGATCACCGTCTGATCGGCGAGCACACCGGTCACCCGTCCAGCCCGAACAGCGACGTGGCATTCTCGCGGCACACCGCGCGGATCCACTCGCTGTCGGGCGCGACGCGTTCGAGCACCTGGAGCTGATGGAGGTAGCTGTACGGGATGTTCGGAAAATCCGTGCCGAGCAAGATCTTCCGTCGTAATGCGTCCAGACGCGGAAGCTGATCTTCCGGGAAGGGTGTGTCCTCCTCGACGAAATCGGTGAACGCCATAGTCGTGTCGAGATACACCCGCTCGTATTGCTCGGCGAGGTCGAGGAACTCGCGGTACTCGGGCAGACCCATGTGCGCGACGATCACCGTCAGCTGCGGGTACCGGCGCATGAGCTCCTGCATCGGGGCGGGACCGGTGTACGTGCCGGGCGCCGGGCCCGACCCGCAGTGCACGACGATCGGCACGCCCGAGTCCTCGAGCAGGCCCCACACGTCGTCGAGGAGCGGGTCGAGCGGCGAGTAGTCGCCGACCTGGATGTGGGATTTGAACACACGCGCGCCCGCCTCGATCGCCGACGCGACGTACTTCTTCGCCTCGGCCTCCGGATAGAAGGTGGCGGTGTGGAGGCAGTCGGGGGTCCGGGCCGCGAAGTCGGCGGCCCACGAGTTGAGCCACGCCGCCATCTCCGGCTTGTGCGGGTACAGCATGGCGGTGAACCTGTGCACCCCGAAGTCGCGGAGACGCGCGACGCGTTCCTCCTCGTCGTGCCGGTAGGTGATCGGCCAGGGCCGTCCGACGAGCGGACCTGCGGAGTCGAAATACGCCCAGACCTTGTCCATGACCTGGCGGGGCATGAAGTGGGTGTGAACATCGATGAGGTCGTCGACGCCGTGACGGCGCCGGAACTGCGCTACCTGTTCGATTTCGTTCACGGTGCGACCGTACCGAAGTGACGCCGACCGAGGGGACCCGGCAGAAAAATACCAGGTCACAGGTGACATCCGACCCAGCACCGGACATTCCCCGAGGTTAGGTTAACCTAACCATCACATAGGGTGTCCTAAATGCCTTATCCATTCCCTGTGATCGAACCCAAGGAACATCGATGAACGCATCCCGCCTGTACCGAGGTGCCGTACTCGGCACCCTGGCTGCCCTCGCCCTGACGGCATGCTCGAGCGACCCGGCCACCGAGTCGTCCGACACCGCCGCCGCCACCGTCACGGTCGAGGACAACTTCGGTACGCAGACCGTCACCGTGCCGCCCAAGTCCGTGGTCGCCACCGACAACGGCACGTTCGAGACGCTCGATACGTGGGGCGTTCCCCTCGCCGCAGGCGCGGTCTCGCTGATGCCGAAGACGATCTCCTACACCGAGGACGACAGCATCGTCGATCTGGGATCGCATCGTGAACCCAATCTCGAAGCCGTCGTCGCGGTCGAGCCGGATCTGATCATCAACGGCGGGCGCTACGCGCAGTTCAGGGAGCAGTTCGAGGAGCTCGCACCGGACGCCACCATCGTCGAGGTCGCGCCGCGCGACGGCGAGGACTTCGCCGAGGAACTCAAGCGCGGCACCACTGTCCTCGGTGAGATCTTCGCCAAGGAAGCGGAGGCACAGGAACTCAACGACGCGTTGGACGCGTCGATTGCCCGCGTCCAGGCCGCATACTCTCCGGATCAGTCGGTGATGGGTCTGATCGTCTCCGGCGGCGAGATCGGTTACGTCGCCCCGAGCACCGGGCGCACCATCGGCCCCATGTTCGACATCTTCGGCCTCACCCCGGCTCTCGAGGTTCCCGAAGGCACCGACAACCACCAGGGTGATGACATCTCCGTCGAAGCTATCGCCGCATCCAACCCGGGCCTGATCATCGTCATGGACCGTGACGCGGGTACCTCGACCGGTGGCGGCCCCGACTACGTGCCGGCGACCACGGTCATCAACGACTCGCAGGCACTGCAGAACGTGAAGGCAGTCCAGGAGGGCAACATCATCTACCTGCCCGCCGACACCTACACCAACGAGAGCATCCAGACCTACACGGAGTTCTTCAACTCCCTGGCGGACCTGCTCGAGAAGAACGCGCAGACCGCAGAGAACAAGTGACCTCCGCGCAGAGCGCAACGAAGTACTGAATTCACAGTGTCGACCGCCGTGGACTCGGCCGCGAGCCGGGTCCACGGCCGACGTGCTTCCGGAGCAGAGCTGCCGAAATGACGACCCAAGCCCTACCGTCCCGAACGCGGGAAAGACTTTTCGACCGGAAACTGCTGCTGGGTTTCCTCGGCGTCGGCGCCCTGCTGATCGCCTCACTGTTCACCGGGGTGTTCGACATCTTCGGCGGTGACTTCGGCTGGGAGATGTTCAACATCACCCGCGTCCCTCGCACGATCGCCCTGGTGCTGGCCGGGGCTGCGATGGCGATGTCCGGACTCGTCATGCAGTTGCTCACCCAGAACCGCTTCGTCGAACCGACGACCACCGGCACGACGGAGTGGGCAGGATTGGGGTTGCTGATCATGATGATCGTCGTCCCGACCGCAGGTCTTCTGCCCAGAATGATCGGCGCCGTCGTGGCGGCCTTCATCGGAACGATGATCTTCTTCCTGTTCCTCCGGCGAGTGCAACTGTCCTCGTCGCTGATCGTGCCCATCGTCGGCATCATGCTGGGCGCCGTCGTCGGCTCCATCACCACCTACATCGCTCTCGCCACCGACAAACTCCAGAGCCTGGGCATCTGGTTCGCGGGGAGTTTCACGTCGATCATCAAGGGCCAGTACGAGGTTCTCTGGATCGTCGCGGTCGTCGCGGTCCTGGTGTTCATCGCCGCCGACCGATTCACCGTCGCCGGTCTCGGTGAGGACGTCGCGACCAACGTCGGCCTGAACTACAACCGCATCATCCTGCTGGGAACCGGCCTCATCGCGATTGCCACCGGAGTGGTCACCGTCGTGGTCGGTTCGCTTCCCTTCCTCGGGCTCATCGTCCCCAACATCGTGTCGATGTTCCGCGGCGACGATCTGCGCAGCAATCTCCCCTGGGTCTGCCTGCTCGGTATCGCCATCGTGACCGTCTGCGACCTGATCGGCCGGACGATCATCATGCCGTTCGAGATCCCGGTATCACTCATCCTCGGCGTCATCGGCTCCGTCGTCTTCATCGCCATGCTTCTGCGGAGTCGCCGCAATGTCTGACATCACCGAGTCGATCTCCCCGGCAGAATCGATCCCCACGGCATCGATCCCCACAGCTCCGCCGACCGCCGCGACGGCAACAAGGGCCGAGCGCACAGGCTCCGGCGCATTCGCGACCGCGCGACAGCTACGCCGCTACTGGATTCTCGTGGGGACTCTCACGCTCCTCTCGGTCGTCATCGCCGTGGGCATCGTGACCTGGGACAATCCGATGCCCTTCGGGACCGCAGGCTTCTGGCGGATCACGCAGATGCGCGCGACCAACCTGGTCGTGATCGCGATCGTCGTCGTCTGCCAGGCCGTTGCGACGGTCTCGTTCCAATCTGCGACGAACAACCGCATCATCACCCCGTCGATCATGGGATTCGAGGCCCTCTACGTCGCGATCCAGACCGCCGCCGTCTTCTTCCTGGGCGCGGTCGGAGTCACGGCGCTCACGGGGGTGCCGCAGTTCGCACTCATGGTCGTATTGATGGTCGGCTTCTCGCTGATGCTCTACGGATGGCTGCTCTCCGGCAAGTACGGGAACATGCAGGTGATGCTCCTCGTCGGCATCGTCCTGGGTGGCGGTCTCGGATCCGTGGCGACCTTCATGCAGCGCATGCTCACCCCCAGCGAGTTCGACATCCTCACCGCCAAGCTGTTCGGGTCGGTCTCCAATGCGGATGCCTCCTACCTACCGCTGGCGATCCCGCTCTGTATCGGGGCGGCAGGAACACTGTGGTGGCGTTCCCGCAGACTCAACATCATTGCGCTGGGCAAGGACGTCACCACGAATCTCGGCCTGGACCACCGCCGAGAGATCATGCTCGTACTGTTTCTCGTGTCGGTCCTCATGGCCACCACCACCGCGCTCGTCGGCCCGCTGACGTTCCTCGGCTTCCTCGTCGCGACGTTGGCCTACCAGTTCGCGACCACACACGATCACCGCTTCGTGTTCCCGGTGGCGATCCTGACCGGGTTCGTCATCCTCGGGGGCGCCTACTTCGTTCTGAAGAACATCTTCTACGCAGAGGGTGCCGTGTCCATCATCATCGAGGCCGTCGGCGGCACGGCCTTCCTCTACGTGATCCTTCGGAAGGGCAGACTGTGATCGAGATCAAGGGTCTCCGTAAGGAATACAGCAAGACGGTCACGATCGGTGAGATCGATCTGACCATTCCCGCAGGCGGCATCACGGCCCTGGTCGGACCGAACGGTGCGGGCAAGTCGACGATGCTGACCATCGTGGGCCGCTTGCTCGGGGCCGACGCCGGCACCATCGAGATCGCCGGCTACGACGTGTCGAGCACTGCCTCGAAGGACCTCGCGAAGATCGTCTCGATCCTCCGCCAGGAGAACCACTTCGTCACCCGCCTGACGGTGCGGCAACTCGTCGGGTTCGGCCGATACCCGCACTCGAAGGGCCGACTCACCCGCAAGGACGAGGAGGCCATCAGCAACGCCATCGAGTTCTTCGACCTCACCGACCTCGAACACCGCTACCTTGACCAACTGTCCGGAGGACAACGCCAGCGAGCCTATGTGGCCATGGTGCTGTGCCAGGACACCGACTACATCCTCCTGGACGAACCGCTGAACAACCTGGACATGAAGCATTCGGTCCAGATGATGAAGCATCTTCACAAGGTGGCCGTCGAATTGGGGCGCACGGTCGTCATCGTGCTGCACGACATCAATTTCGCAGGCCACTACGCGGACCGGATCTGCGCGATGAAGGACGGCAAGGTCGTCGAGTTCGGAACCCCGGAAGAGATCTTGGTGGACGAGACCTTGACGCGCGTCTTCGATACTCCGGTGACGTGCGTCGAAGGACCCAACGGCCGCCTCGCCGTCTACTACTGACTCAGAACAAGGTCAGTTCGGCGTCGTCGGCGCGCTTCGGCGGCTTGTGCGCGACCACGGGCGTGCTGGGCACCTCGATCGGTCCGGGCTTCGCCGCGATCTCGCGGGCGGCCTGGCCGGCGAGCGTGTCGGCCATCTCGTTGAAGTGGTTGCCGACGTGCCCGCGCACCCAGCGGAACCGCACCGGACCGGTGCGGTCGGTGAGCTCGCGGTCGATGGCGCGCACAAGTTCGAGGTTCTTCACCGGCGCGCCGGTGGCCGTCTTCCAGCCCTTGCGCTTCCATCCGGGCAGCCATTCGGAGGCGCACTTGATCGCGTACTGCGAATCGGATTCGATGATCATCGGCTCGGCGCCGGGATGCGCCCGCAGCGCCTCGAGCACCGCCCGGAGCTCGGCGATCTGGTTCGTGCCCGAACGCTCACCGCCCGACGCGCTGGGCCCCTCGTGATTGACCCACGCCCACCCGATGGCGCCACCGGGATTGCGAAGGCAGGATCCGTCGGTGCTCACGATGATCATGCGCCCGACCATAGCCGCACCCTCCGACACCACGAAAGTCGGCTCCAGCGCCCGGAGTACGGTAGGACGGTGACCGTGTCCGACGAGCGAGGCCGTCGCATCGCGAGCGTGGCGGACGAAGCACCTCTCGACACCCGCGTGCGCGTGCCGTGGCCCGTCGATGTTGTGCGCACCCTGCGCCCGCTGCAGCGCGGGCCGTGGGATCCGTGTCATCGCGTCGTCGCAGGCGCCGTCTGGCGCACCTCCCGCATGGACACCGGTGCCGTGACGTATCGGCTCACCCAGGACGGCCCGCACGGTGCGCGGTGCCTGGCGTGGGGCCCGGGCGCATCCGAGCTGGGCGATCAGCTTCCGGCGCTGCTCGGCGCCGACGACGACCCGTCCGGCTTCGTACCCGAGCATCCCCTGCTCGTCGAGGCGCACCGACGCATGCCCGCCCTGCGCATCACCCGCACGGGCCGGGTGCTCGAATCCCTGGTGCCGGCCGTCCTGGAACAGCGGGTGCACGGGGTGGCGGCGTTCGCGTCCTGGCGTCGTCTCGTCACGTGGTTCGGCGATCCGGCGCCCGGCCCGGCCCCGGAGGGCATGCGCGTGCCGCCCTCCGCGGAGACCTGGCGGACCGTACCGTCCTGGGAGTTCCACCGGGCGAACGTCGACCCCGGCCGCGCACGCACCGTGGTGCGGTGCGCGCAGGTCGCCGACTCGCTCGAACGTCTCGTCCACGAACCGTCCGCCGACGCCCGGCGGAAGCTGCGGGTCGTTCCGGGAGTGGGCGTGTGGACGGCCGCGGAGGTCGCCCAGCGCGCGTTCGGCGACACCGATGCGCTCTCCGTCGGCGACTACCACCTCGCGAAGGTCGTCGGATGGGCACTGCTCGGCCGTCCCCTCGACGACCCCGGCATGATCGAATATCTCGAACCGCTACGCCCGCAACGTTATCGGGCCGTTCGATTGATCGTGGAGTCCGGTGGGTACGCGCGGGTTCCGAAGCGCGGGCCTCGCACCCCGATCACCGACCATCGTCGGCGGTGACGGGGTCTCGATCCGGCGCGCCCGTCCTCGTAGACTCGGTCACATGTCCGCCACCCACGACGCGGCCGGCCCCGATCGGCTCGGACACCTCCCGAGCTATCTGATGACCCAGGCGGCGCGACACGTGCATCGCGTCGTGTTCGATCGCCTCGACTCCGCCGATGCCCGCGGTCACCACTACCGGATCCTGGCCGCCCTCGAGGAATACGGTCCGTCCAGTCAGATCGACCTCGCCCGTCGCTGCGGCCTCGATCGCAGCGACGTCGCCGCCGCCGTCGACGCACTCGTCGACCGTCGTTTCGTCGTACGCGCCGCCGACCCCACCGATCGGCGACGCAACATCATCACCCTCCCCCAGCGCGGGCGCCGACGACTGTTCGATCTCGACCGGATGCTCACCGCGGCGCAGGACGAGGCGTTCGCTCCCCTCGACGCAGCCGAACGCGCACAGCTCACCGCGATGCTGACCAGGATTGTCGAGTATCACACCAGGCCTGCGCCGATTTCCGCGCAGCAGTCGTAGGCTTGTAGAGGTGCATCCGACGGAGATCCCGCCGCGAGCACGATCTACGAAAGGACCTTCGGCGTGCAGGCCAAACCTTGCCGAGAATCACGAGTCGTCAAGACCAGCAGGGTGTTTCCCAACGACGTCAACGACCACAACACGTTGTTCGGCGGGAAGCTGATGAGCGACATCGACATGACCGCGTCGATCTCGGCGACACGTCACAGTCGCGCGTCGGTTGTGACGGCGTCGACCGACTCCGTGGCCTTCCTCGAACCCGTTCGCCCGTCCGATTCGGTGTGCCTCGAATCGTTCGTGACCTGGACCGGACGCAGCTCGATGGAGGTCTTCGTCAAGGTCACCGCCGAGGATCTGCGCAGCGGTGAGCGACGCATCGCCGCGACCGCCTTCCTCACCTTCGTCGCGGTCGACGACGGCGGTCGCCCCATGCAGGTGCCACCGGTGCTGCCCGAGTCCGACGAGGAACGCAAGCTCAACGAGTCCGGTGACGAGCGAGCGGAACACCGCCGCATGCACCGCGCGCAGAGTCAGGAGATGGCGAAGTTCCTCACCACCAGCCGCCCGTGGTGAGGTAGGGCCGCACGCACCCGCCGTCGAGTCGCGATCAACCGTCAGTGCTCGAAAAGTGCTCTGTCAGGACATCATTCGGGTTGACTGCTGCCGAAGGACGGCGATTGTTGTACGGGTACGGCGGGTGTCTCAGCGGGAACTGTGACGACCGTGGCTCCCTGCTCGACCGCGAAGGACGTGAGCGGGAACAGCGCGAGGATTTCTTCGATACCGGGATAGTCCGAGGCCCACATCGCGGTGGAATCAGCGTTCCCGCACGACGCCAACGCGACATAGGAGCCGGCAGGTACGTCCGCAATGACCTGCGTGCTGGTTCCCGGCGCTACCGGCCCCTGCTCGTAGAGGGACTGTCCGGCTCCGACGACTTCCCAGACCGGGGGCAGTATCCCGTCCGGTGCGTTGCCGAGAGAAGTCGAGCAGATCAACTCCTCGCCGGTGTTGTTGACGATGGTGTTGGTCACGCTCGTGCCGTCGACGGAGAACGAGTACCGAACGTCCTCGGCCTCCGCTGCTCCTGCTACTCCTGGGATCACTACAGCCGCAGGGACAACAAAGGTGGTGATCACTGCAGCACGGGCGCGATGTCGCATCGGTGGTCCTTACTGTCGTCAGATAACGGAATTCATGTGATCTTGACGTACCCCCGGTTTCTGCGGGCGGATTTCACCGAAAGCGATCCCGGCTGAAGAAGTTCTATTCGACGAATATGTCTGCCGGATGCGCGAAATCCCGGCGAGCGGCGCGGAGCTGTGGAAACATCTCGACCACTCGACGCGAAGGGGGATCGCGTGTTCGACATCGGGCTTTCGGCAGGGACGATCGAGTACGAGGACACCGGCGGTACCGGACCGGTTCTCGTGTTCATCCACGGCCTTCTGATGGACGGAACCGGGTGGCGGCACGTCGTCGAACAACTCCGCGGCACCTACCGCTGCATCGTGCCGACCTGGCCTCTCGGCTCGCACCGCATACCGATGCGTCCGGAGGCAGACCTCACCCTCGTCGGAATGGGCCATCTCATCGGGGAGTTCCTCGATGCCCTCGACCTGCGTGACGTCACGCTGATCCAGAACGATTGGGGCGGTGCCCAGGCCTTCCTCGCCGTGTCGAATCCCGAACGGGTCTCGCGACTCGTGCTCGCCGCGTGCGAGGCATTCGACAATTACCCACCCGGCCCGGTCAAACCGCTCCTGCCGCTGGTCAGGATTCCGGGCGGGGTACGCGTGCTCATGGCCGTGCTCGGCACGAAACTCGGACGGCGAGGCCCCGGAACCTGGGGCTGGATGAGCAAACGTCCGGTACCCGGACCCGTCATGGACGCCTGGTTCCGTCCGGCCACCGTCGACCGGAACATCCGGCGTGATCTGGCCAAGTACGCACCCTCTGCGCCGCCCAAGCAACAACTGCTCGAGATCGCTGCGAAAGCGGCGCAGTTCTCCGGGCCGGTGCTCGTCGTGTGGGCCACCGAGGACCGCATGATGCCCCGCGCTCACGGACGACGCCTCGCCGAGGCCTTCCCCGACGCGCGACTGGTCGAAATCGACGACAGCTACACCTTGCTGGCCGAAGACCAGCCCGAGAAACTCACCGCCGCGATCGAAGAGTTCCTGACCACCACGGCCGGCTGAGACATCCCACATCCGGAAACGAACAGTTACAGCGCCCGCGCGATGATCTGCTTCATGACCTCGTTCGCGCCGGCGTAGATCCGCTGGACGCGCGCGTCCTCGTACATCCGCGCGATGAGGTATTCGCGCATGTAGCCGTAGCCACCGTGCAGCTGCACGCACCGGTCGATGACCTCGCACTGCTTGTCGGTCAGCCAGTACTTGACCATCGCAGCATCGGACGGATCGAGTCGGCCCTTCAGGTGCTGCTCGATGCAGTGGTCGAGGAAGATGCGGCAGGTGCGGGCGATGGTCTGGCACTCGGCGAGTTCGAAGGCCGTGTTCTGGAACTCGAACAGGCTGTGCCCGAAGGCCTGTCGCGCCTTGGTGTAGCGGACGGTCTCCTCGACGGCCCGGTCCATCGCGCCGGCGGCCTGCGCACCGATGATCAGCCTTTCCTGCACGAGCTGTGCCATGAGCTGACCGAAACCGAGGCCTTCGGATTCGCCGAGCAGGTTGGTCACGGGCACACGCACGTCGACGAACGACAGTTCGGATGTGTCGGCGGCGTGCTGGCCGACCTTGTCGAGCACACGGCCCACCGAAAAACCCGGGGTGTCACGGAGATCCACGATGAGCAGCGACACTCCCTTGGCGCCGGCCTTCGGGTCGGTCTTGACGGCGAGGACGATGACGTCGGCCGAGGAACCGTTGGTGATGAAGGTCTTCGAGCCGTTGACGACGTAGTGGTCGCCGTCGCGCACCGCGGTGGTCTTGATCGCCTTGAGGTCCGAGCCCGCGCCGGGTTCGGTCATCCCGATGGCGCCGAGGATCTCGCCGGTGGCCATGCCCGGCAGCCACGTCTTCTTCTGCTCCTCGTTGCCGTATTCGAGGATGTAGTGCGCGACGATGCCGCTGTGCACGGAGTTGCCGAACGCGAGATCGCCCGAGTAGCCCTGCGCGTCGAACACCGCGAGGTCGTGCGCGAAGGTGCCGCCGCCTCCGCCGTATTCCTCGGGGATCGAGCAGCACAGCAGACCGAGCTTGCCGGCCTCGAGCCACACCTCACGATCGATACGACGCTGCGAATCCCACTTCTCGGCCTTGCCCATGACCTCGCGATCGAAGAACTCGCGCGCGAGATCGTAGACGGCAGAGACCTCGTCGTCGTACCAGGAGGCGACGTGCTTCTTCGGCATCGGGTTCAGATTTCCTTTTCGCAGTGTTCAGGTTCGGAGTGGTCAGGATCCGCGCAGTTCGCGCTTGAGGAGCTTGCCGCTCTGGTTACGCGGCAGGACGTCGACGAAGCGAACGGCCTTGGGCACCTTGAACGGTGCGAGGCGCTGCTTGACGTGGTCGATCAAGGTGGGCTCGTCGAGCTCGTGACCGTCCTTGAGGACGACCACCGCGGTCACCGCTTCGATCCACTTCTCGTCCGGAGTACCGATCACCGCGACCTCCGCGACGGCCGGGTGCGTGTAGATCGCGTCCTCGACCTCCCGTGAGGCGACGAGGATGCCGCCGGTGTTGATGACGTCCTTGATGCGGTCGACGACGGTGATGAAACCTTCGGCGTCGCGGGTGACGAGATCGCCGGAGTGGAACCAGCCGTCGCGGAATGCCTCCTCCGTCGCGGCGGGGTTCTCCCAGTAGCCGAGGCACAACTGCGGTGAGCGGTACAGGATCTCACCGGGTTCGCCGTCGGGGACGTCGTTGCCGTCGGCGTCGACGACGCGGGTCTCGACGAACAGCACGGCCCGGCCGCACGAGGCGGGGCGTGCGTCGTGTTCCTCGGGGCGGAGGACGGTGGCGAGCGGTCCGATCTCGGACTGCCCGAAGCAGTTGTAGAAGCCGAGCTCGGGGTAGCGGCCACGGAGTCGCTCGAGGACGGTGACCGGCATGATCGACGCGCCGTACTGCGCCTTGCGCAGCGACGACAGGTCGCGCTTGTCGAGGTCGGGATGGTTGGTCAGCGGCACCCACACCGTCGGGGCGAGGAACAGCGATCCGATGCGCTCCTCCTCCACCAGCCGCAGGATCTCGGCGACGTCGGGTGCGGGCAGCAGCCGCACGGTCGCGCCGACCGCGAAGTACGGGATGAGGAAGACGTGCATCGCCGCGGAGTGGTAGAGCGGCATGCACACGAGCGGGTCGTCGCCGGCCGACAGATCGAGCGCCTCGATCGACGACATGTATTCGAAGGTGAGCGCCCGGTGGGTCATCATGGCGCCCTTGGGCTTCGACGTCGTGCCCGAGGTGTAGAGGAGCTGGACGAGGTCGGTGTCGGCCACCGCGACGTCGAGCGTCGGCACGTCGCCGGTCTGCGCGACCGTCACCAGGGAGTCGTCGGCGTCGCGGAGCGGGACGACGGTCTCGGCCGGCACGTCGGCCAGGACGGCGTCGAGGTTGTCGCGCAACACGGGGTCGACGAGCACTGCCTTCGCGCCCGACTGACCGAGCAGGTACGACAGTTCCTCGCCGCGCAGCGCGTAGTTGATCGGCACGTGCACCAGGCCGGCGCGGGCAGCGGCGAGATATCCGATCGCGTAGCCGTCGGAGTTGGTGCCGTAGGCGGCCACGCGGTCGCCCTTGGTCAGGCCCAAGGAGAGCAGGTGCGCAGCGGCACGGGTGACGGCGTCGTCGAGTTCCCGGTAGGTGAACTGCCGGTCGCCGAAGCGGAGCGCGACGCGGGCGGGGTAGCGCGCGGCGGTGCGGTGGAGGATGCCGTCGACGGTGCTCTGACGCGGATCGGGGGTCATGCAGCGAACTTTATAGGACGTCCAACCAACTAGTCCAGACTTAGCGATCGCTCGGGATCAGCGCCCTTTCCAGACCGGCGCGCGCTTCTCGAGGAAGGCCGTCATCCCTTCCTGCGCGTCGTCGATCATCGCGTTCGACGCCATCGTCTCGGCCATCGCGGCATAGGCGGTCTCCTGCGGCAGATCGATCTGCCGGTAGAACGCCTCCTTGCCGATCCGCATCGTCGCGGGGGACGACGTGGCGATCTTCAGGGCGAGCTCGGTGGTCGCGGTCTCGAGCGTCTCCGGTTCGACGACGTAGTTCACCAGGCCCCAGTCGGCGGCGGTCTGCGCGTCGATGGTGTCGCCGGTCAGCAGCATCTGCAGCGCCCTCTTGCGTCCGATCGCGCGGCTGACCGCGACCATCGGCGTGGAGCAGAACAACCCGATCCGCACACCCGGGGTGCCGAAGCGGGCGTCGCCGGCAGCGACGGCGAGATCGCACGACGCGACGAGTTGGCATCCCGCCGCGAGCGCCGTGCCCTGCACCGATGCGATCACCGGTTGAGGGATCGACTGCACGGTCCGCATCATCTCGTTGCACGTCTCGAAGATCGCGCGTTCCTCGTCGAGCGTGCGTCCGATCATCTGCCGCAGGTCGTGCCCGGCCGAGAACACCGGGCCCTCGGCGCGGACCACGATCACCTTCGAGTCGGCCGCGAGCGCCGTCAGACCGGCGATGACCTCGCGCATCGTCTCCACCGACAGCGGGTTGCGCTGCTTCGGGCGGTCGAGGGTGAGCACCCCGATACCGCTGGCCTCGTCGACAGCGATGAGCACGGGCGGGGGCAGGGTGTCGACGGCGTCGGGGCCGTCCGCAGAGCGATCCGTCACGTTCCCTTTCCTACACCACCGGCGGGTTACCGGCGCGGCATCGACGAGACGAGATCCGCGACGCGGGCGGGCTCCCGACCGAGCAGCGCTGCCGTCACGGCGCTTCCCGCGACGAAGCCGTGAGCGTCGTAGAAGTCGAACATCGCGGCCAGACGTCCGCGGGCATCTGTGGGCAGGTCGCGGCCGTGGCGCTCCATCCACACCGGGACGGACACCTGCTCGAGCTCCACCGATCGCCCGGCGACCGCGCACAGCTGCCGCACACTCACCGAGTCCGGTCCCCCGAGCTCGTAGGTGGCGCCGTGGTGGATGTCCGCACCCTCGACGAGGACACGGGCCGCCACCGTCGCGACGTCCGACAGGGCGACGAACGAGAACGGCGCGTCGGGGTCGTAGGGGACGTCGAGTGCATCGACCGAGCCGTCGAGGACGGGTGCGAAGTTCTCCGTGTACGCGCAGGGCTGCAGAACGGTCCACCGCACCCCGGAGGCGTGCAGGAGGTCCTCGCAACGCGCCTTGTCGAGGTGGTGCGGCATCGCCGGCGTGTACGGCCAGGCGACGGAGTGGTAGACGACGTGATCGACACCTGCCTCGGCCACCGCCGCGAGGAACCGTTCGAACAGCGCCGGTTCGTCGGGGTGCATGTTCGGGGCGATGAAATAGATGCCGCGGCAACCCGCCAGCGCGTCGACGAGCCCGGCACCCGTCTCGAGGTCGACAGCACGATCCCCCGCCTGCCGAGCGGTGTGCACCACTCGGCGGACGGGGGTCGTGTCTGCTGTCTCCAGCGCCGAGACGACAGCCGTTCCGGTCTTCCCCGCGGCACCGATCACTGCGAGATCGGTGCCGCGGGAGAGAGTGGCCGTCGTCGACATCAGTTGCCGATGAAGTCGTACTCGGCGAACTCGGCACCACCCGACAGGCGGGCGTAACCGGGACCGCGGTCGAAGAAGGGCTCTTCCTCGCCGCGCTCGGCGCGCATCTGCGCACGCAGCGCCTCGGTGGCCTCGACGTCGGCGACGGGCTCGTCGGCCGAGGTGTCCTTCAGGATCACGCCGTAGTCGTCGCGGGCACCCTCGACGGACACCTTGCGCCACAGCACGTCCCGGACCACCTCGTCGATCGGACGATCGAGCGGGTCGCCCCAGCCACCGCCACCGGTGGTGCGGATGCGCACGACCTCGCCGGCCTTGATCGGCTCGGCGTCCGTGAGAGCGTCGAACTCGCGCTCGTTCGGGCCGCCGGGATCGAGGGTGACGGAGAACGGCTTGCCGGCCTTGCCGCCCTTGACACCCCAGCACGCGAGGATCGAACGGTCCGCGATGGACATGAAGTTCGCGTCCTTGAGCATGCGGATGTGCTTCTCGTAGCCGAGACCACCGCGGTAGCGACCGGCTCCACCGGAATCGATTGCCAGACCCAGCTTCTCGACGATGAACGGGAAGCGGCTCTCGGTGAACTCCGTGGGCAGGTTCCGCGAGTCGGGCACCACGTGGATGGTGTCCTCACCGTCGGCGTAGTGCCGGCCACCCGAGCCGCCACCGAGCACCTCACGCATGAGGTAGGAGTGGCCGTCGAAGTCCTCGCCGTACACACCGGTGTAGCGGATGGTCTCCTGGTCGGCGGGCATGTTGCCGTCGACCGCCTTGGCGACCACACCGGAGAGCACACCGAGCAGACGCAGGATCACGAACGTGCGAGCGTTGGTGGGGGCGGGGAAGATCGGCGTGATGAGCGTGCCCGGCTCCGGGAACTTCATCTCGATCAGCGGCACGACACCTTCGTTGACGTCCAGCTCCGCCATGCGGTCCGGGGTGTCGGCCAGGTTGCGGAGGATCGGCGCCAGCCACTTGATGAGGAAGTTGCCGTCGGCGTAGTCACCGCAGTGGTTGATCGGACCCTTCGCCTGCGGACCGGTGCCGTTGAAGTCCAGGATCAGACGCTCGCCGCCCTCGTCCTCCGGGGAGGTCTTGGTGAGGGTGATGCGCTGCACGTGCAGCATGGGCTCGTCCACACCGTCGTGCTCGGCGTAGTCCTCCCAGGTGTACGTGCCCACCGGGATCTTGCTGAGGATCTCGCGGCGGTACGTCTCCGTGGTGGCGTCGAGGATCGCGTCGAAGCAGGCCTCGACGGTCTCGACACCGTAGCGCTCGAACAGCTCCGACAGCCGGCGCGCGCCCATGAGGCACGCCGAGCACTCGGCGTCGAGGTCGGCGGCGAGCGAGTCGGGCATGCGGGAGTTGCGGGTCATGATCCGCAGCGCCGCCTCGTTCGGAACGCCCTGGTCCCACAGCTTGATCGGCGGGACCATCAGTCCCTCCTCGTACACCGTGGTCGCACCCGACGGCATGGAGCCGGGGCAGCAACCGCCGATGTCGTCGTGGTGGCCGAAGGCCTGCACGAACGCGACCACCGAGGGCTCGGTGTCGCCGGGGCGGGTCGCGAAGACCGGCACGGTGACGCACAGGTCGGGGAGGTGGCCGATGCCGCCTTCGGAGAGGTAGACGTCGTTGTGGAAGAAGACGTCGCCGGGCTTCATCGTCTCGAGCGGGAAGTCCCGCGCCACCGGATGCACGAGCGCCGAGTACGACCGACCGGTGAGCTTGCGCAGGTTGCGGTCATGGATGCCGGCACGGAAGTCGTGGGCGTCGCGGATCATCGGCGAGCGTGAGGTCCGGGAGATGGAGGTCTCCACCTCCATCTCGACGCTGGCGAGGTAACCGGCGACGATCTCGACGAGCACCGGATCGGGAGCGGTGCCCGAAGCGTCGGTCAGCCGGAAGGGCTTGCGCGTCGTGGCCGCGGCGGGTTCGAGAGTCGCAGTCATCGGGTGGCTCCGTTCGAGTCGGATGTCTTGGTGAGGCGGATGTTGCCGAAAGAGTCGATGCGAGCGCGGAATCCGGGGTGGACCGGGATGGTCGAGCTGAATTCCTCGATCACGGCGGGACCTTCGAGTTCGTCGCCGGCGCCGAGGCGGGCGCGGTCGTACACGCGGGTGGTGACCCACTCGTCGAAGTACGCCTCGCGGGTGCCGGTGAGGGCGGCGTCCGCACCCGTGCCCGGGGCGATCTCGGAGAGTTCCGGTCGCTTGATGGGTCCGATGCCGCTGACGCGGAGGTTGACCCATTCCACGTGCTGGTGGGGATCGTTGCGGAAGTCGTAGCCGTAGAGCTCGCGGTGTGCCTGGTGGAAGCGTTCGGCTGCCTCGTCCATCAGTTCCTGGGTGATGGGGCCGTCGCCGACCGGCACGCGCACCTCGAAGGCCTGGCCGAAGTAGCGCAGGTCCGCCGAGCGGGCGTACTGCCGCTGGTCGGGACCGAATCCCTCGTCCTCCAGAGCACGTTCGGCCTCGGCCGCGAGAGCGTCGAGTCCGGCCTGCAGCTCGTCGATCTTCAACCGGTCGTGGCGGCTGACGTGCGTCTGCACGTAGTCGTTGCGGACGTCGACGGTGAGCAGACCGAAGGCCGAGACGTTGCCGGGGTTGAGCGGCACGAGGACGTCCTTGAGACCGAGGATGTCGACGAGGCGGCAGGCCAGCAGCGAGCCGGAGCCACCGAAGGTCACCAGGGTGAAGTCGCGGACGTCGAGACCACGCTTGACGGTGATCTGGCGCAGCGCGTTGGCCTGGTTCCAGGCCGACACCTCGAGGATGCCCGTGGCACACGCCTCGAACTCGAGGCCGAGACTGTGCGCGAGCTCCTCGACGCCCTTGCGGGCGAGCTCGGTGTCGAGCGGGATCTCACCGCCGAGCAGATGGGGAGGGATGCGGCCGAGCAGGACGTGGGCGTCGGTGATGGTCGGCTCGTTGCCGCCCTTGCCGTAGCACAGGGGTCCGGGATCGGCGCCGGCCGACTGCGGGCCGACACGCAGGGTGCCCTCGGGGGTCATCCATGCGATGGAGCCGCCACCGGCGCCGACGGTCACCACGTCGATCATCGGGATCTTGGACGGGTAGACACCCACGCGACCTTCCGTGGTGAGTGCCGGCTCGCCGCCGACGACCACGGTGACGTCCGTGGAGGTGCCGCCACCGTCGCAGGTCAGCACCTGGTCGACACCGGCGACACCGGCGATCAGGGCCGCGCCCAGTGCACCGGCCGCGGGGCCGGAGAGCACGGTGGTGATCGGCTGGTGCACGACCTCCTTGGCCGAGAGCACACCGCCGTTGGACTTCATCACGTAGAACGGGATGTCGCGCTGCTCGCCCTCGGCGGAGGAGAACTCGCGCAGACGGTTCGCGATGTTGTTGACGTAGTTGCGGATGTTGGGCTTGACCGCGGCGTCGACGAGGGTCGTGATGGACCGCTCGTACTCGCGGTACTCGCGCAGCACCTCGCTCGAGATGCTCACGGTCGCCTCCGGGTACTCCTCCATGAGGATGTCGCGGACGCGGCGCTCGTGCTCGGGGTTGGCGTAGGAGTGCATCAGGCACACGCCGACGGTGAGGATCTCGCGGTCCTTGAAGAAGCGGGCGGCGGCGCGGACGTCGTCCTCGTTCAGGGGACGGATCTCGCTGCCGTCGTAGGCGAGACGGCCACGGATGGTGCGGACGCGGTCGGCCGGCACGATGCGGTCGGGCTTGACCCAGAAGTAGGAGTTGCCGTAGCCGTCGGGGACCGACTGGCGGGCGATCTCGAGGACGTGTTCGTAGCCCTCGGTGGTGATGAAACCGAGGGTGCCGACCTTGCCCTCGAGGAGCTTGTTGGTCGCGACGGTGGTGCCGTGGCTGACGGCGTCGATCGCGTCGCCGGTCTCGCCGAGCTGCGCGAGGACCTTCTCGATGCCGGCGAGGAAGCCGATGGCCGGATCCTGCGGTGTCGACGGAGTCTTCGTGGTGACGATGGCACCGGACTCGTCGTCCACCGCGACCACGTCCGTGAATGTTCCGCCGGTATCGATGCCGACCCGAATCTTCCTGGATCCCATGTTTCCTCCTGGGTTCGTCTCGCCGGTGTCCCACCTGACGTCTGATGACATTCCACCCCCTGAGCGGCGGTGTTTCTTTGTCACATCTCGCCGAACTCGTCGCCCGGAGTTCGGGGTTCGTGCACCTGCCACCTGCAGACGACGGCACCCCCGGGCCGTGGTGGCCCGGGGGTGCCGTGGATATTCGACGAGAAGGTCAGCGTCGGGCGAGGATCGCTCCCAGGGCGACGCCCGCCAGGGCGATACCTGCACCCACTCCTGCCGACAGCAGAACCGTTGCTGCCGAGGGAGTTCCGGCCGGTACCGGTGCAGCTGCTGCGGCGGCCACGGGCAGCGCGGTGGTCTTCACGCCCGCACCCTCCGCAACCTCGGCCACCTCGACTCCGTTCACGCCTGCGACGGCTGCTGCTTCGGCGGCACTCGGTGCCGCCGGCAGACCGTTGGCGATCACACCGTCGATGCCGTTGAAGAACACGCCGGCCATCTTCTTCGCGACACCGGTGATCATTCGCTGTCCGACGCCCCCGACCATGCCGCCGACGACCGCGTCCGCGTCGTAGGTGAGCACGGTGCCGCCGTCACGTTCTTCGAGACGCACCGCCACGTCGGCCTTGACCGTTCCCGGAGCGCCGGAGCCCGATGCCGTCATGACGAACGATTCGGGACGATTCTGCTGCGACAGAACCACTTCCCCGTCGTAGGTGCCCTTGATGGAGGCCACCCCGGCGGTGATGGAGAGCTTGTAGTGGTTGTCGCTGATCTGCTCGAGCGACTGCACGCCCGGGATCGTCGCCGCGAGAACACGGCCGTCCTGCAGGCTGTCGTACACCACGTCGGGGGGTGCCTGCAGTTGCGCGGTACCGGCGATTCTCATTCGTTCTCCTTGTTTCGGGACGCAGCGTGGGTCAGACGCAGCTCGAACAACTCCGAGGGGGAAATCGGCATGCTGGTGATCGGGATGCCCTCCGCGTCCTCGACGGCCGCGGCGATCACCGCCGAGGTCGGGATGACACCGGCCTCGCCGGCGCCCTTCATTCCGAGAGGATTGAGCGCGGACGGGGTGACGGTGTGGTCCATCTCGAGCGAGTCGGGCATCTCCGTCACGAAGGGCATGAGGAAGTCCATGTACGACGCGTTGAGCATCTGCCCGTGCTCGTCGTAGACGATCTTCTCGTAGAGCGCGCCGCCGATGCCCTGTGCGACCGCGCCCTGCACCTGGCCCTCGACGATGCGCGGGTTGATGACGTTGCCGCAATCATGTACCACCGCGTACCGGAGCACCCGGATCTCGGCGGTGACGGGATCGGTCTCGACGATCGCCGCGTGGATGCCCGACGCGAACGTCGACGTGGGCGGCGAGTAGTAGCCGGTCGCTTCCAGGCCGGGCTGCTCACCCTCTAGGACGGGCGGCACCGACATATCGGTCTCGGCGTTCGCGAATCCCGTTGCGCGACGGGACGCATCGTCGAAGGCGTAGCGGAGCGGGTTCGACAGCACGGCCACCACGCCGAGCGGGATCGAGGTGCCCTCCGCGCCGGGTTCGGTGCCCACCACGCACACGTGCCCCTCGCGCAGTTCGAGATCGGCGACGTCGGCGTGGAGGTGGTCCGCGGCGATCTTCTTCGCCTTCTCCGCCACCATCTGCGCGGCGACATGGAAGGCGGATCCGGACATCACGGCACCGCGCGAGGCGAACGTGCCGACCGCGTACCCGAATCGGCGGGTGTCGCCGGTGACGATCTCGACGTCGGAGACCGGCACACCGAGATCGTCCGCGACGATCTGCGCGAAGGAGGTCTGGTGCCCCTGGCCCTGGGTGGTCAGGCCCGTAGCGGCCTTGACCTTGCCCGAGGTCTCGATGAGCACGTGCGCGCCCTCGTACGGGCCCGGTCCCGTGCCCTCGACGTACGCTCCCACGCCGATGCCGACGCGACGCCCCTCGGCGCGGGCACGTTCCTTGTATTCCGCGAACTCGTCCCAGCCGATCAGCTTCCTGAGCTTGTCCATCCCCGCCTGGTAGTCGCCGCTGTCGTAGATGAGCGGACGACCGTCCTGGAAGATCAGGTGGAAGTCGTAGGGCATCTCCTCGGGGCGGATGAAGTTGGTCTCGCGGACCTCGAGGACGTCCTTACCGAGATGCTTGGCGATGGCATCCATCGCCCGTTCCATCGCGAACACCGCCTGGGGTCGTCCCGCACCGCGGTAGGGCGTGACGATGACCGTGTTGGTGTACAGCGAGTAGGCGTCCACCCGGAAGGCGCGCGGCTTGTAGGGGCCGAGCACCTGCGTGGAGGTGTTGAGCAGCACGATGATTCCGTACGGCAGGTACGCACCGTTGTCGTGCCAGATCGAGAAGTCGAAGGCCAGCAGCCGGCCGTCGTCGTCGAACCCGACGGTGACCTCGTGGATCTGCCCGCGCTCGTGGGCGCTGGAGACGAAATGCTCGCGCCGGTCCTCGACCCACTTGACCTCGTTGGAGATCCCGGCCTGCCCCAGCTTGCGCGCGGCCCAGGTGACCATGACCTCCTCGGGCCACGGGTGGACGATCTTCACACCGAAACCACCACCGACGTCGGGGGCGATGCAGTGGACCTTGTTGTGCGCCATGCCCAGTCGCGCTGCGATCGCGGCACGGGCGGACGTCGAGGTCTGGGTGGACGTCCAGAAGGTCAGCGCCTTCTCGTCGTCGTCCCAGCGGGCGTAGACGCCCTTGCCCTCCATGGGCATCGACGCCGAACGTTCGATCTCGAGGTCGAGGGTGAGCGTGTGCGGTGCCGCGGCGAGCTCCGCCTCGATGTCACCGAAACCGTGCTGGAGGTGCGCCGCGACGTTGTCGGGCACATCCGGGTGGACGACGTGCTCGGCGTTGCGCGCGGTGTCGACACCGACCACGGCCGGAAGAGCCTCGTAGGTGATGTCGATCAGCGCGCACGCGTCCTCGGCGATGTACCGGTTGTCGGCGACGACCATCACGATCGCCTCGCCGACGTGGTTCACCTCGTCCTTCGCGAGCGGATATCCGTTGCGCGGAGCGGTGATCGCGGGGTGCGGGATCAGCAGCGGGAGATTCTCGGCCATCTCGGGCGAGTCCGCCTCGAGATCGTCGTAGGTGTAGATGGCGTGCACGCCCGGCAGTTCCAGCGCCGCATCGACGGCGATGTCGAGGATGCGAGCGTGGGCGTGCGGCGACCGGACGAAGGCCGCGGCGAGCGCGCCGTGCCCGAGATCGTCGAGATAGCGACCGTTGCCGCTGACGAGCCGGTTGTCCTCGACACGCGGGATGGGCTTGCCGAACGACTTGCCCGATTCGGTGGCACCGCCGATGTCGGCGGGGGCGAGGTCGGTCGTGCTCGTCGAGACGGAGTTCGAGACGGGCGAATCGGAGACACTGGTCATGCTCGTCCTGCCTTTCCTCCGACCGGAGCGGTGGTGCCGCGGACCTTGGCGTCGAGCGAGGCGCGTGCCGCCTCGTTGTCGGGGCCGAGCGGTGAGCCTCCGGACCGTTCACGCTTGATCTCGGCGGCGCGCAGCACGGCCGCCCGGATGTTCTGGTAACCCGTGCACCGGCACAGATTGCCGGCGATCGCATCGGTCGCCTCCTCGTGGGTGGGCGACGGGTTCTCCTCGAGGAAGGCCGCGATCGTGGTGACGAATCCCGGTGTGCAGAAACCGCATTGCAGACCGTGGCAGTCGACGAATGCCTCCTGCACAGGGTGCAGGGTGCCGTCCGGTTCGACGAGCCCTTCGACCGTCGTCACCGAGCGGCCCTCGAGGCTCGCGGCGAGCACGAGGCACGACCGCACCGGCTTGCCGTCGAGCAGCACCGTGCACGCGCCGCACACACCGTGCTCGCATCCCACGTGGGTGCCGGTCTGACGGAGGTGGTGACGGATCGCGTCCGATGCCAACGTGCGCGAGGGCAGCACCACCGTCTGCGTCACGCCGTTGAGGGTGAAGGTCACGGCGACGTGGTGCTCGCCGGTCTCCGCCTGCAGCTCGTCGACCTGTTCGGCGACGGTCCGCCGCGAGGCGTCGCGACCACCCTTGTGGATCGAGCTCGTCATCGACTTCCTCCCGTGTGCATCGGTACCCGTGTGTCGTCGCGGATCGCGTCCTGCGCGGCCGCGAAGCCGACACGGCCGGTCAGTGCCGCTACCAGCTGCGACCGGTAGCGGTCGGTGGCATGGATGTCCGCCTCCGTCTCGACGGTCTCGCGTGCCTTCTCCGCGACCTGCTGCCAGAGCGGGTCGCGCTCGTCGTGCGCCGACGCCCCGCGCAGGATGTCGGTGTAGTCGACGACCTGCCCGAGTTCTCCCGCGGAGACGTAGGTCATCCGGGCGGACGTCACCGCTCCGTCCTCGACCTCCACCTGCGCGACCACGCCGACGAGGGCGTAGTCGCCGTGGCGTCGTGCGATCTCGTCGACGGCGGTCCCGGTGCCCGGACGTGCTGACGGCACGGTCACGCTGGTCGCGATCTCGTCGGCTTCGAGGGTCGATTCGAGCGGGCCGGCGAACAGCTCCGAGGCGGGGATCTGCCGGACTCCGCGTACGGAGCGGACGGTGAGCGTTCCGCCGAGCAGCGACAGCACGGCCGGCATCTCCGCGGACGGATCGGCGTGGACGATCGAGCCGACGGTCGTTCCGCGATTGCGGATGGTCGGGTGTGCGACCAACCGGAGCGCGCGGCCCAGCAGGGGCTGGACCTGCGCGACCGTCGGATCGGATTCGAGCGCTGCGTGGGTGGTGAGCGCGTCGAAGGTGACGCCGAGTTCCGGTGACGCGGAGATCGCGTCGAGGCGCGGGATCGAGCCGATGTCGACGAGGTGAGCCGGTGCCGCCAGGCGCATCGACAGCAGCGGAATCAGTGACTGGCCGCCGGCGAGCACTTTGCCCTCGTGCGCGACCCCCGCGAGGATCTCGCAGGCTTCATCGATCGACCGCGGTCGGTGATAGGTGAGTGGCGACGGTTTCATTGAACAGATCCTGCCCGCATAGTGCGATCGACGTTTCGTGGAGAAGTGACAAAGCTCACCGGTCGACAATGTCAGATGTAATAGAGGTCACGCGAACTCCTTCACCCTCCCGGCGCCGCTCTCGCCGTCCGGATCGGGCTCCGTCCTGACCGGTTCTCCCTGTTCGGAGGGGGTATCGGGATCCTCGGGGGCGATGTCCTTGGGCGCGATGACCCGGCACAGGTGATAGAGACCGATCACGACGATGGTGCCCAGCGCGATACCGCTCAGCGAGAACGTGTCGGTGAACTGGAGGCTGGTGTCGCCGATCGCGATGATCAGACCGGCAGCGACGGGCATGAGGTTGCGCGGGTCGCCGAAGTCGACGCCGTTCTCCTTCCAGATCTTGGCGCCGAGCAGGCCGATGATGCCGTAGAGGACCACGGTGATGCCGCCGAGCACGCCGCCCGGAGTCGCGGAGATGACCGCGCCGAACTTCGGGGAGAAACCGAGGAGCATCGCGATGACACCGGCCGAGGCATAGGCGGCCGTCGAGTACACGCGGGTCGCGGCCATGACGCCGATGTTCTCCGCGTAGGTCGTCGTCGGGGAGCCGCCGACGCTCGTGGCGAGGGCCGTGGCGAGACCGTCACCGGCCAACGCGCGTCCCATCATCGGATCGAGGTCGGTCTTGGTGATCTCGGCGACCGCCTTGACGTGTCCGGCGTTCTCCGCGATCAGGGCGATGACACCGGGCAGTACGAGCACGATGAAGGTGAGGCTGAACGACGGGGCATGGATGCCGACGACACCGGCCGCCTCGTCCGTGAACGGCGGCAGGCCGAACCACGGAGCGGAGACAACGCCGTCCCAGTTCACGCGGAAGTGTTCGGTGACAGCGTCCGCACCGGCGTCGTAGGAGGTGATCGGTCCGCTGATGCGATCGAGAACCCAGGACAGTACGTAACCGAACAGCAGTGCCAGGAAGATGGCGACACGGCCGAGGAAGCCGCGCAGCACGACGCTACCCACGATCAGCGCGATCATCACCGTCAGCGCGACCCACTGGTCCTGCGGCCAGTAGGTGCCGGCCACGACCGGCGCCAGGTTGAAGCCGATGAGCATGACCACCGCGCCGGTGACGACCGGCGGCAGGATCTTGAACACCAGCGAACCGCCGAGGAAGTGGATCACCACACCGATCGCGGCGAGCACGAGCCCGGAGACCATGATCGCGCCGGTGACCTCGGAGGGCGAACCGCCCTGGGCGTAGATCGCGGCGATGCCGCCGACGAAGGCCGCGGAGGTCCCCAGGTAGCTGGGGATCCGGCCCTTCACGACGGCGAGGAAGAAGAGGGTGCAGAAGCCCGAGAGCATCACTGCGAGTTGCGGGTTGAGACCCATGATGATCGGGAAGACGAAGGTGGCGCCGAACATCGACACCACGTGCTGGCCGCCCAGGCCGATCGTGCGGCCCCAACTCAGGCGCTCCATCGGCGCCACGACCTGACCCGGTTCTATGTTCTTGCCGTCTCCGTGCACTGTCCAGATGGGCATATCGGACCTTTCAGCAGAGTGTGGGTGCCGATAGAGTTCACGTGGATTGTTACGCCTGTGTTGCCGATCACACGTGTACTTCGGTAGCCGCAAACGCTAACGGAGCAGCTGAGGCCCGGCGTGGGAGGAATCTGCCAGGAGCGGCCCTCCGAAATTGGCAAGATCGGTGGTTGATCGTCAGGAATCGATCCCGCGCATCGCGATGATCTTGAGCGCGAGCGAAAGATCCAACCGCAGTTCGGGCTGCTCGGTGAAGGGACCGAGGATCTTTTCGAGTTTCGCCACACGATAGCGCAGAGTGTTGTAATGAAAATGTAACTGGCGCGCGGCTTCTGCGATGTTGATGTTGGTGGCGAGGAGCACCTCGAGGGTACGGCACATGTCCTGCGCCTCGGCCGTGCCGTCGGTCAGCTCCTTGAGCGTCTCGCGCGCGAACGACTCGAGTTCCTCGGCGTCCTCGACGAGGCTCAGCAACCGGTACACACCCAGATCGTCGAAATGGGTGACCGCCCACGGACCGGAGATCCTGCGTCCCACTTCGAGTGCCGTGCGCGCCTGCGCGTAGAGCGTCGGCAGGTCGTCGGTGGACGACGACGCACGCGAGACCCCCACACCGAACGGACGACGCCCTCCCCCACCGGCCCCGCGCACCTGGGCGACGAGTTCACGCACGAGGGCCATCGTGTCGCTGCCCTCCCCCATGAGCACGACGGTCTCGGTCGCCAGGGCCGTGACGGACGCCCCGGAATCGCGGCCGGCCAGCGCACCTGCGAACGCGCGGGCCTGCCGTTCCACCACGGGAAGTCGCGCCGGCGCCGCCGAGGAATCGTCGTCCACGCGATCGGGTTCGACGGCGACCACCACCACCGGGCGGTCGAGATTCCAGCCGAACATCTGGGCGTGCACGATCACCTGTTCGGGTTCACCGGCACGGCCGCGCAACAGGTCTCGGACGAAGTTGGCCCGGTGCTTCTCCTCGACCGCGGACACCGCGAGTTCGCGACTGACGACGAGCGCGCACACCGTCGCCGCCTGCTCCACGAGATACAGGTCCGGCGCGGAGAGATCACGTGCAGGACAGAAGAATACGAGCCGACCGTGGTCGATCCCGTTGGCGGAGATCGCGGCGATGGCCACGTACTCGTCGCCGAAGCGGTGCAGGCCGAGTCCGCCCTCGATCGAGTCGGTCCGCACCCGGCCCGTCGGATCGACCGCTGCCGTCGAGGAGAGCCAGGCGAAATCGGATTCCTTTCCGGCCCTGTACGTCTGGCGCCCGTCGGGGGTGGTGATGAGGACCGCCCCGCCGAGCCGGCGCGAGATGCCTTCGGCCAGCGCCCTGTGCCCACCGCCCGCCATGACGATCTCGAGCAGCCCGCGACGGAGGTGGTCCGCCTCGAAGACCGCTTCCACCTGAGCGGCGGCCATGTCGCTGAGACCCCACGCGAGACGGTGATCCGCGACGACCTCCTCCGGCGTCGTCAACACCGGGAGGGGAACGTCGTTCGTGAGACCCTGCGGCAGCGGATGTCCGGTGTCGAGCCGGACCACGAGTGCCGATACCTCGCTCCGGTCCAGCCGCGCCAGGAAATCGGCGATCGGCACGGCGAGTCGCGCGAGCACGGTGGTGGAGGTGACGAGCAGCAGTCCCGAACGCAGCCAGGGACCGATCTCCGGGAGCATCATCACCGCGACCGCGGTGACGGGCCGCGCCGTGGAGACGTCGCCGGCGAGCACCGTCGGCGTGACGAGGAGACCCGAGGAGACGACGTCTGCGAGCGGGCAGGGTTCGAACACGACCGCTGCGCTGTCCTCCGGTTCGGCTGCGCTGCGTCCCGGTTCGGCTGCGCTGGGCCCCGGATTCTCAGCCTTGCGCACCGTCACAGCAATACCCGTCCACCTGCCAGTCGTTCACCCCCGCATGGGAGACACGTGACATTAGAGGGCTGCGGCAACACCGTCAATCGCAGGCGGACAATCCGCAGGTCGGGCAGCACGTCCCGCCGGGACCCGGTGGATGGGTCCGCGCAGTGTCGCGAGACTGCGCCCGGTGGCGCCGCGCGTGCTCACGAGGATCTCGGCGAGGATCGACACGGCCGTCTCCTCCGGGGTCCGCGCACCGAGGTCGAGTCCGATCGGCGAGTGCAGGCGTCCCAGTTCGTCGGCCGACAGCCCGGCCTCGCGCAACAGGGCGACCCGGCGCTCGTGCGTGGAGCGGCTGCCCATCGCCCCGATGTATCCGGCCTCGCAGCGGAGAGCACGTTCGAGCAACGGGATGTCGAACTTCTCGTCGTGGGTGAGGACCGCGACGACGGTGGTGGGGTCGATCGGCGCCGACTCGAGGAAGACGTGCGGCCACGCCACCACGATCTCGTCGGCGTCGGGGAACCGGGCGGGCGTGGCGAAGACGGGCCGGGCGTCGATCACCGTCACGCGATAACCGGCGAACTTCCCCAGCGTGCAGAGAGCGGACGCGAAGTCGATGGCGCCGAAGACGTACATCCGCGGTCGCGGCGCGAAGATCTCCACGATCTGCCCGCGCACCTCGTCGACGTAGACCTCCGAATCGCCGTAGGACAGGCGCAGGCGCACCTCGGCTTCGGGATCGGTGCCGTCGTCCCCGTCGAGGGTGACCACACGATGGCCGGCGGACTCGCGGTCAGTGACGACGGCGACCGGCTCTCCTGCCCCGATCCGCCGTGCCACCTCGGTGAACTCGGGGTAGGTGGCGGCATCGACCCGCTGCACGAAGACCTCGATGGTGCCGCCGCAGGTCAGGCCCACGCCGAAGGCGTCGTCGTCGGTGACACGGAAGACCTCGGTGCGGGCGTTCCCGTCGGCGAGCACGTCACCCGCGATGTCGTACAGGGCGCCTTCGATGCACCCTCCCGACACGCTGCCCACCACTTCACCCGACTGCGAGACGGCCATCGCGGCACCGGGTTCGCGCGGCGACGACTTCCAGGTGCGCACGACGGTCGCCAGCGCGAACGTCTCACCGTCGTCGAACCATCGCGACAGCTCGTCGAGAATGTCCCGCACGGCGACCTCCTTGCAGTCGTGTCACAGACGCGCGGCGACGGCCAGCGCGACGTGGTCGTGGAAGGGGCGCGCGACGATCTGCACGCCGATGGGCATGCCGTCGCTCGTCCGCCCGACGGGGACGACGACGGACGGGAAGCCGGTGACACTGATCGTGCGGCAGCTCGCCAGCGCCTCCTGCCAGGTGAGCAGCCGGTCGCCGACACCGAAACGGTCGAGCCCGAGCGGAGGCGCACCGATGGACGCGACCGGCAGCACCAGCACGTCGCCCATCTCGTCGAGCAGCCGATGGACCAGCGCGGTGCGCCACGCCCAGAGGCGCTCCACCTCACGATGCTCGGAGCGACCGGCCGTGGCCAGCAGGTCGCGGATGACAGCACCGAACCGGTCGGGGCTCGCCAGCGCATCGATGTCGGCGTGGGTCTGGGTGGCCCGCAATCGCCCGAACAACTCGTTCCCCTCGACCAGAGCCGACCCGCGGTATTCACGGGCACCGAGGCGCCGCGCGCTCTCCCGGACGACGTCCACGATCTCGTCGTCGACAGGCACGGTGCCCTCTCCGGGCGCCCAGGTGATCGTCAGCGCGTCGACGTCGACGGTCGCCGGGTCGGTCCACGCGACGTGCGGTTCGGAGATAACGCGCAGGGCGAGGACGAGGTCGTCGAGGTTCCGTGTCATGGGCCCGACGGTCTGCAGCGCGCCGTGCACCGTCGTCGGGTCGGCCCGTACGTGGCCGCCGACGAGCACCCCGGGGTACTGGCCGTCCGCGGACACCCGGCCGACGGTGGGGCGGATGGAGCACAGCCCGGTGCAGTGCGCGGGCCAGCGCACCGAGCCGCCGAAGTCGGTGCCGAGCCCGAGGACGCTCATGCCCGACGCGATGGACGCGGCTTCGCCGCCGCTGGAGCCCCCGGGTGAACGCGGCGACTCGGGGCTGCCGAGCGGGTTCACGGCCGGTCCGAACATCTCGTTGTCGGTGAGCCCGGACGTCCCGAATTCGGGCGTGTTGGTCTTGCCGACGAGGATCGCACCGGCCGCCTTCATCGCGGCGACGGCCGGCGCGTCGACGACGGGGACGTTGTCGGCCAGTGCGCGTGAAGCTGCGGTCGTGCGCACGCCTGCGGTGGCGATGAGGTCCTTGACGGTGAACGGCACCCCGGCGAGCGGACCGGCCGCCTCGCCCCGGTCGAGGCGGTGGTCGAGGGCGTCGGCCTCGGCGAGGGCGCTGTCCGCCGCGACGGTGACGATCGCGTTGAGGCACGGGTTCTGCTCGGCGATCAGGGCGAGGTGGTCCTCGACGACCCGACGGGCGGTGACCTCGCGGTTGCGGACCACGGCGGCGATCGACCGCGCGTCGGCGCCGGTCCACGTTCCGGTGCGCTCGGTGTCGAGCGTCGGGGATCGACCTTCTACCGCCACTGGCCCTCCTCGGTCTGCGTTCGACGAGAACGCTATGGCCGGCTCCGGGCCTCTCCTACGTCCACACTCCACAGGAAGCCGGTCGCCGCGGTGTGAAGAGTTGATACTTTCCCGCCGGAGCGGGCCTGAGAGGATCGGGGAATGATTCCGTCCTGGGCTCGTCTTGCGTTCGCCGTGTTCGCGGTGAGCTGGGGCGCCAATCAGTTCGCTCCGATGCAGCTCGTCTACCGCGACCACCTGGGACTCGGCAGCGACTCGTTCACCGCCATGCTCGGCTCCTACATCGTCGGGTTGATCCCCGCGCTGCTCTACTTCGGGCGCGTGGCCGATCGGATCGGCCGTCGTCCGGTGATCCGGGCGATGATCCCGGTGAGCATCGTGTCGTCGATCGTCCTGTTGCTGGGCGCCGACGTCCCCGCGCTGCTGTATCTCGGCCGGGTGCTCGCCGGATTGGCGTCCGGCATGGCGTTCGGAGCCGGCACCGCCTGGATGAAGGAGCTGAGCGAAGGTCCGGGTGTGGGAGCGCGCCGGGCCGCCGTCTCGTTGTCTGCGGGATTCGGCAGCGGTGCCCTGTTCGCCGGTCTCATCGCGCAGTGGCTGCCCGCCCCCGACCGTCTGCCCTATCTCGTGCACATCGCTCTGATGGTGGTCGCGGTGGTGCTGGTGTGGGCCGTCCCCGACGCGCACCGGCCCCGCACCGTGCAGGGCTCGTGGCGCCTGTCCACCCTGTCGTCCCCGCGTTTCCGGTGGGGTGTCGTGCCGTGGGCCCCGTGGGTCTTCGGATGCGCGACCGTCTCGTTCGCCACGATGCCACCCATCGTGTCGGATCGCGTGGACAGCGTGGCCGTCGCGTTCACCGGCGTGGTCGCCGCCCTGACCCTGCTCACCGGTGCGTTGATCCAGCCCGTGGCCCGGCGCATCACCCGGCACGGCGAGGATCGCGGCGTGTGGACCGGGGTGGGCCTCGGTGTGCTGGGCTTCGTGTCGGCCGCCGTCGCGGTGCTCGTCGACGGCCCGGTATCGGTGCTCGCCGTCCTCGTCACCGCCGTCCTCCTCGGCGGGGGTTACGGCATGCTGCTCGTCTCGGGTCTCGTCACCGTCGAGCACATCGCTCCTCCCGAGGAGCTCGCGCAGACCGTCGCCGTCTTCTACTGCCTGATCTATCTGGGCTTCGCGGTGCCCTTCGTCATCTCGCTCGCCGCACCCCACGTCGGGTTCGTCGCGTGCTTCGCGGTCGCCGCGGCGCTGCTCGTGCTCGCGCTCGTCCCCCGGAAGTTGCTCGCCGATCAGGAAGCGACCCTCGTCGATTCGCACTGAGCAAGAGCAGTGGAGCCCTGGGTGCGAACCTGCCTCAGCAGATCCGACAGCGCCCGGGCGACCTCCTCGGGACGGTCGGCGAGCACACGGTGGCCGGCACCGGCGAACCGCACCAGGTTCGCGTGCGGCAGTCGCGCCGCCATCGCCTCCGACAACGACAGGGGTACGAAGACGTCCTCCGTGCCCGCCGCGACGACCACCGGCACTCTCGCGAGCACGTCGAGGGCGGCGGACTCGTCGAGCACCGCGAAGTCGGCCAGCAGCCGCGACCAGGTGACGACGGAGGTCTCGTTCGACAGCGCCGATCCGACCACCCGCAGCCACGATTCCTCCGTGCGTCTGCGGGCGGCGACGATGCACACACGGCCCCCGGCGCGCTTCGACAACTCCATGACGCGCGGTGCACGCGACACCGCCCGGTGCACGATGGACGCCGCCGGATGACGCAGATAGCGCCCGATACCGCCGTCCGCGAGTCCCGATGCGGCGGTGGCGATCAGACCGACACCCACGATGCGGTCGCCGACTGCGTCGGGGCGACGACGGGCGTAGGACAGTGCGACCATGCCGCCCATCGAATAGCCCGCCAGCACCACCGGTCCGTCCGGCGCGAGGGTCCGGAGCACTGCGTCGAGGTCGTCGGACATCCCGGAGACCGTGCACGCGGTGGCGTCGCCGGTCCCGGAACGACCGTGTCCGCGCTGGTCGTAGCGGACGATTCGCAGACCGGGCAGGTCCACCGACCCGCAGACGGCATCCCAGCTCGTGGCGTCCTGGCAGTGCCCGTGCAGGCACACGAGGGTCAGATCCGCATCCCTCGGTCCGGTGACCGTGGCGGCCAACGGCACTCCGTCGTCGGCAACCACGGTCACACGAGCGATCGTGTTCGGGTCCGTGTTCGACGTCGGCTCGGCCATCTCGCCTCCTGCACAGCGCATCTGCAGGAGTTGTCGCGTCACCCTCGGGTGCCGTTAACCACCGACATCGAATCGTGACGTCCGGCGGTCAGCGCGGAGCGAGCGCCCGGATCATCGGCGCGGGATCGCCCGAGGGCACCAGAGCGATGGCCGGGGTGGTAACGCCCGCCTCGACGTAGCGCTCCACATGCTCGCGGCACGCCTCCGGTTCGCCGTGGATCACGAGGGCGTCCACCACGTGGTCCGGGATCGCTTCGAGGGCGGCCTTGCGGTCGCCTTCCGCCCATGCCTTCCACATGCCGGCGAAATCGTCCGAACGGCCGAGGAATTCGTGGAAGGCCCGGTAGACGGGGACGTTCATGTAGGCGGCGATCATGCGTCGGCCGATGGCGCGGGCGGTCTCGGTGTCGAAGCCGG
Organism: Rhodococcus sp. AB351; assembly: GCF_049538275.1. Lineage (NCBI taxonomy): Bacteria > Bacillati > Actinomycetota > Actinomycetes > Mycobacteriales > Nocardiaceae > Rhodococcus > Rhodococcus sp. AB351. Next base: position 248,914 of record NZ_JBMVFW010000001.1, on the reverse strand, counting down.
GGAGCACGAAGATCCGCGCGACGATCTCCTTGTTCTCACCGCCCTCGTGGACGTAGGGCGCCACGGTGCGGACGTCGTCGGCGGACAGCCAGTTGATGATGGCCCCGTCGGCCTCACGTCCGGCCAGACGCAGCATGCCCGGCCGCAGCGCCGCCAGCAGCACCGGCGGCGTCTGGTCGGGTACGACGCCGGCCCGGAAGCCGTCCACGGCGAAGGTGTCGTACTTCTCGGAGACCTTCTCCCCCGACAGGGCAGCCCGCAGGAACCGCAGGGTGTCGCGGGCACGCTTGAACGGTTCCTCGAAGGGGATGCCGTTCCACTTCTCCACGATGACGTCGGAGGAGGTGCCCACCCCGAGCACGAAGCGGCCGGGTGCGGCGGCGGCGAGGCTCGCGGCCGACATGGCCAGCGTCGCGGGGCCGCGGGTGTAGACGGGGACGATCGCGGTACCCAGGCGCAGGCTGGGCGCCCACACGCTCGCGAGCGTCAGCGGGGTGAACGCATCGGCGGCGCCGGCCTCGGACGACCACACGTCCGTGTACCCGAGGTCGGGGAGCTCTTCGATGATGCGTCGCTGGTCGGCCAGGGGGATGCCGTCGAGCGGGACGGTCAGGCCCCATCGTCGTGTCGTGTTCTCCGTCATGACCGTCACCCTAGCCACACTGTGGTTCAGGTCATACCCGGGCGTGTTTCGACCCGACCGATCGGCCCCGCCCCGCGGTCGCTCCGGTCCCCGTATGCTCGCGAGTCGTGCGTATCGATCAGTTGTGGCGTTATCCGGTGAAGTCGTTCGGGGGTGAACGGATCGACGCCGCAGCGATCGAAGCGGACGGTGTGCGCGGCGATCATCTGTGGGCGCTGGTCGACGCCGAATCCGGAAACATCGCGAGTGCGAAGCGTTTCCGCCGCTACGGGTTGCTGTTGACCTGCTCGGCGCGACTTCTGAGCGACGACGATCCCCGCGACCCGGCGGCACTCGAACTGACGCTGGCCGACGGCACGGTGGTGCGCGGCGACGATCCCGAGGTCGACGACCTGCTGTCGAAGCTGGTCGGTCACGACGTGCGGCTCGAACCGCGCGACCGCACCTACGACGAGGCGCCGCTGCATCTCGTCTCCCGTTCCGCGGTGGAGGCGCTCGGCACCGGCGACCCGACCGATGTGGCATTGCGTCGGTTTCGGCCGCAGCTGGTCGTCGACACTCCGGACACGACCGGTTTCGTGGAGGACGAGTGGATCGGCCGGCGGGTGTCGGTGGGCTCGGTGGTCCTCGAACCGCACAAGCGCACCGCGCGGTGCGTCATGGTGACGCTCCCCCATCAGGAGGTTCCCGCGCGGCGCGACATGCTGCGTGAGGTGATGACCACGCATCAGGTGCCCAATGTGCCGGAGGGCAAGCCGATGCCGTGCATCGGTGTCTACGCGACCGTCACGACTCCCGGCGACATCACCGTCGGCGACGAGGTCGGGATCGGGTAGACCGGGTCACTTCCCGGCGAGGTGGTCCTCGACGAGAACCTTCTTCTGCACCTTGCCCATGGCGTTGCGCGGAAGTGCGTCGACGGTACGGATCTCGCGGGGACGCTTGTGGATCGAGAGGGTCTGCGCGACGAAATCCGAGAGTTCGCTCGGATCACGGAGATCCCCGACGACGTAGGCGACGATCCGCTGTCCGAGATCGTCGTCCGGCACACCCACCACCGCGGCCTCCTGCACGCCGGGATGGTTCAGCAGCGCATGCTCCACCTCGCCGGCGCCGATCCGGTAACCACCGGACTTGATCATGTCGACCGATTCGCGGCCGACGATGCGGTGGAAGCCCTGATCGTCGATCACGGCGATGTCGCCGGTCTTGAACCAGCCGTCCTCGGTCATCGACTCGGCGGTCTTCTCGGGATTGTTCAGGTAGCCGTCGAACAGGGTGGCGCCGGAAACCTCGAGCTGGCCGAGGGTTTCGCCGTCGTGTGCCACGAGGTTGCCGGCCTGGTCGCGCAGGCGGGTGGAGACCCCGGTGATCGGCAGTCCCACCCAGCCGGGCCGGCGCTCACCGTCATGGCGGGTGCTGATCGTGATGATCGTTTCGCTCATCCCGTACCGCTCGATCGGCGCGGAGCCGGTGAGGGCGAGCATGCGCTCGAAGACCGGCACGGGCAGGGGTGCACTGCCCGACACGAGGAGGCGCGCGGACGACAGTGCGCGAGCGGAGGATTCGTCGGCGACGACCCGCGACCACACGGTGGGAACACCGAAGTACAGCGAACCGCCTGCTGCCGCATAGGCTTCGGGCTTGGGCCGCACGGTGTGCACGAGCGGCGAGCCCTGCCGGAGCGCGCCGACGACGCCGAGGATGAGTCCGTGGACGTGGAACAGCGGAAGCCCGTGGACGAGAGTGTCGTCGGACGTCCAGTTCCACGCTTCGGCGAGGCCGTCGAGACCGGCCGCCACGGCAGATCGGGAGAGCACGACTCCCTTGGGGGCACCGGTGGTTCCCGAGGTGTACATGATCATCGCGGCGCTGCCCGGGTCCGCCTCGGCGTGCGAGGACGACGAGCGCGCGTTCGCGTCGACCGGGATCGCGGGCAGGGTGACGTCCTCGGGGGCGGTGCCGAGCCACACTTGTGCACCCGAGTCCTTCAGGATGTGCGCGCGTTCGGCCGGGCCGGAATCCGGCGGCACCGGCACGGCGGCCACACCGGCCATGAGGCATCCGGTCGTGGCGATCACCGTCTCGATGCTCGCGGTGGCGTCGATGGCGACCCGCGAGGAACCGGCGACCTCGTCGGCCACCGCGGCGGCGGCCGCGATCAGTTCGGATCGGGTGAGCGAGACGTCTCCGACGCGGACGGCGCTGCGGTCGTCACCTGCCCCGGACTCGGTGAGCGAGGTCAGCAACGGCACGGGCGTTGTGGTGGTCATCGGTGGGTCCCTTCTCGACGTCCTGCCGGACGGTGTCGCGCAGCGCCTGGTCCACATTGTGGACCGCCGTGCTACGATGCGGTCCGACTCAACCTATAACCCGTGACGCCTGCCGTCAACGACGCGCGAAAGGTTCCGATGAACAGCGTTCTCACCGCACTCCGCGTGTTCGAGGAGGTCGCGACCACGCAACCGGTCGGGCTCTCGGAGTTGAGCAAGCGCCTCGACGTCCCCAAGAGCACCGTGCAGCGGTGCCTCAGGACCCTCGCCGAAGCCGGCTGGCTGCGCCCCTCGACAGCGAACGCCGGGCAGTGGGTCATCACCGGCCGCGCGTTCAGCCTGGGCAGTGCGATGTCGTCCGGCGACGACCTGCGCGAGGTCGCACTTCCCGAACTGAACCGCCTGCAGGCGGAGACAGGTGAGACGATCCATCTCGCCGTGCCGGACGGGAACGAACTGGTCCTGATCGAGCGACTCGACAGCGCCCATCAACTGCGCGCCTTCCTTGCGCTCGGCACGCGCCTGCCCCTGCACGCCGCGTCCACCGGTAAGGCCTATCTCGCGTCGCTGCCCGACGCGCGGATCGAGGACTTCCTCGCGACCGAGCTTCCTTCGCTGACCGAGCACACCGTCACCGACCCGGCGGCGCTGCGCGAGGAGATCGCCGAGATCCGCGCCCGCGGGTACGCCGTGACCGAGCAAGGGCTGCACGACGGCATCGCCGCCGTCGCCGTCGCGCTGCGCGGGCGCGGTGGCGCCGTGCGTGGCTGCTTCAGCATCTCGGGTCCGGCCTCGCGGCTGACGCCCGACCTCTTCCCCGACTACGGCGCGAAGGCGCTGGCAGCGCGAGACGTGATCGAGCGTCGCCTGCCCTGATCCGCTCCGAGCGGCACCGGCGGAGCCTGCCGCCTCTGGACATATCGCTTGTCGATAGGTATAACGATTATCGATGGTATCGACAATCGATAAGTCCGCCGTCCGGCGAGTTCGGAGACGACCATGAATTCCACCCACGACACCGACCGCCCCCAGGGCCCGGGCGCCGAACCCGACACGCTCTCCCCCACCGAGACGTCGAAGAAGGACCGCACCGACCTGTGGGCGTCCCTCACGGTCTTCGCGCTGACCTCGTTGATCGTGCTCTTCACCTACGTCCGCGACCTCGTGCGCTCGCTCGGCGACGGCATCGTGACCGCGCGGGTCCGGTTCGACGACGCGGCAGCGGCGCCGGTGCTGTCCACCCCCAACGGCGTCGACCTGCAGACCGCCTCGACGACGGTGATCGACGTTCCGACCGACGCCCTCTCACCCGTCAGCGTCGGCTTCCTCCGCGCCGGGGAAGCGTTGCAGACCCTCGGCTATCTCGCAGCCCTGGCCCTGCTGAGCTGGATCGTCGTGCGATTCGCTCGGGGCCGGTTGTTCGACCGGGGTGTCATCCGGCTCGTGTGGATCACCTCGATCGTGGCGATCGCGACCATCTTCGTCCCCACGATCCCCCGCACCCTGGGTACCAACATGCTGATCCGGGACGTGGACATGAACGAGGTCCTCTCGAACGCGCCCCTCGGGCCGGAGTTCTGGTACGCCTACGTCTTCTGCATGGTGATCTCGGCCGTGGGTGTGGTGCTGCGGATCGGGAGCCGCATGGCGCGCGACAACGAAGGACTCGTCTGATGCCTCCGGAAACCGAGCATGCTGTCCGGTGTCATCTCGACGAGCTGCTGGCCGATCGGGGCATGACCCTCACCGAATTGGCCGACAAGGTCGGCGTCAGCGTGGTGAACCTGTCTGTACTCAAGAACGGACGCGCCCGCGCGATCCGCTTCTCGACCCTCACCGCCCTGTGCCGCGTACTGGATTGCTCTGTGGGCGACATTCTTTCGGTCGACTGACCGACCCTGGAAAACGGCGATGCCCGGAACCTCGTGGGTTCCGGGCATCGCCGATCGGTCCGGCCGGTGGCGCTCCGGCTGACGCACGGACCTGTTTCCTCTATTCCCCGATCGCGGGAAGAATGCGGGTGCGGACCTCACCGAAGCCGATGCGGGTCCCGTTCGGGCCGGGGGCGGTGGCCGTGATGGCGATCTCGTCGCCGTCCTCGATGAAAGTGCGGGTCTCGTCGCCGACCTGCACGGGTTCTGCTCCGCCCCAGGTGAGTTCGATGAATGCACCGCGCTGGTCCTTCTCCGGGCCCGAGATGGTGCCGGAGCCGAACAGATCACCGGTGCGGGTCGCGGCACCGTTGACCGAGGTGTGGGCGAGCATCTGCGCCGGCGACCAGTACATCTGCGCGTACGGCGGACGCGACACGACGTGCCCGTTCCACTCGACCTCGAGATCGATGTCCAGGCCCCACTTCTCGGTGCCCTTCAGGTACGGCAGCGGTTCCGGGTCCTGCACCGGGGTGTCGATGCGGGCCGCCTCGAGCGCGGCGAGCGGAACGACCCACGGCGAGATCGACGTCGCGAAGGACTTGCCGAGATTCGGGCCCAGCGGCACGTACTCCCACGCCTGGATGTCGCGAGCCGACCAGTCGTTGAGAATGACGGCACCGAAGCAGTGGTCGGCGAACTCGTCGGGGGTGATCTGCGAACCCATCGGGGAGCCGACACCGACGATGAAGCCCATCTCGGCCTCGATGTCGAGGCGGATCGACGGACCGAAGACCGGCGCAGGATCGTTGGGGCCCTTGCGCTGCCCGCACGGCCGCACGATGTCGACGCCCGAGGTCACGACGGTGCTCGACCGGCCGTGGTAGCCGACGGGCAGGTGCTTCCAGTTCGGCATCAGCGGGTCGGGGTTCTGCGGGCGGAACAACCGGCCGAGGTTCGACGCGTGGTTCTCCGACGCATAGAAGTCGACGTAGTCGGCCACCTCGATCGGCAGGTGCATCGTCACGTCGGTGACGGCGAAGACGGCCTCGTCGGCGACATCACCGGCGACGAGTTCCTTGATCGCAGCGCGGACTTCGTCCCACCGGGCGCGGCCCTGGGCCATGAACGCGTTGAGTGACGGCTCGGCGAAGACGACGTCGTCCTCGAACACACGGCTCAGGTCGAGGACCGAATCTCCGACGCGGACACCGACGCGGGGTTCGCTGTCGGCCGTGGAGAAGATGCCGTACGGCAGGTTGTCGAGACCGAAGAGCGAGCCCTCCGGAATGGCGATGGTGGTCATGCGTTCGTTCCTTCGGTGATCGGGGAAACGGTCGAGGGCACCAGACCGAGGCCGAGCAGATCCTCGAGCGGTTCGGCGATGCTGCAGGTGCCGTACGACAGGAAACGGCGCCGGACCTCTGCGGCCCGGTCGTCGGACAGGGCGCCGAGGCGGGCGGAGAGCACTGCCTCGTCGCGTTCGGCGAGCACGGAAGCGACCTCGTCGGTGTCTGCTCCGGACAGCACCGCGTCCACCGCGGCCAGCAGGTTCACGAACCCGTGCTGCTCGAAGCCCGTCTTCGGGTCGGTGTTGCGCACCGCATGGTGCAGACCGGCGGTTGCCTTGAACGGAACACCCGTGGTGACGACCGTGCCGACCGCCGCGGCGAGTTCGGCTTCGTCGGGATAAGCCTCGGCGACGACGCCGCCGGTGCGGAACTTGGCCGCGTAGGGCGTGCCGACCATGCGGGCGAGGATCTCGGCGCGACGCTCGTCGCGCGGAACCTCCACGAAGATATCGACATCCGGGAGGTCCGCGGAGATCTCGGCGAGCGCTGCGAACAGCTCGTCGACGGATTGCTCTGCGGGGACCGCGATCTCGAGTGCCACCACGGACACCGAGTCCATCGCGTCGACCTGCTCCAGGGCAGGCCGGACGGCGGCGGTGCCGGTCGGTGCGGTCAGGCTCAGGGCCAGCTCACCGGGATACGGGTGCTGCGCGAGGTGGTCTGCGAGTTCACCGAGGCGACCCGCCGGGAAGACGAACGCTCCGACGAGCGGTGCGTGCGCGGACGAGCGGTGCCCGGCGTGGGCGGGGACGGCGACGGGCAGCGGGGCGTTGCCCGGAGGGAACAGCGCCGCGTCGTCGCACAGTCCGGTCAAAAGAGGTCCGAAAGTCACTTGGCTGCTCCTGCATTGCGGTTCCAGCTGCCGGCGTAGGCGGCGTCCTCGCACGCGAGCGCACCCTCACCGAGTTCGAGGGGGCGGAAGGTGTCGACCATGACGGCGAGCTCGTCGAAGAACTCCACACCGATGCTGCGCTCGTAGGCACCGGGCTGCGGGCCGTGCGCGTGACCACCGGGGTGCACCGAGATCGAACCCTGGCCGATACCCGATCCCTTGCGGGCCTCGTAGTCGCCGCCGCAGTAGAACATGACCTCGTCGGAGTCGACGTTCGAGTGGTAGTACGGCACCGGCACGGCCAGCGGGTGGTAGTCCACCTTGCGGGGCACGAAGTTGCAGATGACGAAGTTGTTGCCCTCGAACGCCTGGTGCGCCGGCGGCGGCTGGTGGACACGGCCGGTGATGGGCTCGTAGTCGTGGATCGAGAAGGTGTACGGGTACAGGCAGCCGTCCCAGCCGACCACGTCGAAGGGGTGGTGCGGCATCAGGTAGCGGGTGCCGACGACGCCGTGCGAGGTGCGGTGCTTGACGAGCACCTCGACGTTCTCCTCCTCGACCTGCATCAGTTCGGTCGGGCCGTGCAGGTCGCGCTCGCAGAACGGCGCGTGCTCGAGGAACTGCCCGAACTTCGACAGGTAGCGCTTCGGCGGCACGATGTGGCTGTTGGCCTCGATCGTGTAGGCGCGCAGCGGTGCGTCGCCCTTGGGCACCCAGCGGTGGGTGGTGGCCATCGGCAGCAGGACGTAGTCGCCGGCCTTCGCCTCGAGCGGACCGAAGACCGTCTCGACGGTGGCCTCACCGGACTCGACGTAGACCATCTCGTCGCCGACGACGTTGCGGTACAGCGGCGAGGGCTTGGACGACACGACGTACGAGATGCGCACGTCGGCGTTACCCAGGACCAGACGACGACCGGTCACGACGTCCGTCTCGGCCCAGATCGTCTCGGGGAACAGATCGTGCAGCTTCAGGTGCCGCGGCTTGAGCGGGTGGTTGGGCGTGGTGGTCTGATCGGGCAGCTTCCACTCGGTCGCGTCGACGATCGCCGACGGGATGTACCGGTGGTAGAGCAGCGCCGAGTCGGACGAGAAGCCCTCCTCGCCCATGAGCTCTTCGTAGTACAGGTTGCCGTTCTCGTCACGGTGCTGGGTGTGACGCTTCGGCGGGATGACGCCGAGCTGTCGGTAGAACGCCATGATCTGACTCCTCGCGGATCTCGGGCGTGCGGGGAAGGTCGCTCGCCTGGAATTAGTAAATACGTTAACTAACCGGAGGGCGTGAGCGCAACCACAGGGAGGTCACGAGGCTGTGTCAGTTGCGTCCGCGCACGTCGAACTGGCTGCGGTTGGTGATCAGCTTGTTCAGGAGCATCACGAGAATCTGCTGCTCGGTGGGGGTGAGCACCTCCACCCAGGCCTCCTCGCGCTCGTTCTGCGCGCGGAAGCTGTCGCGGATCTCCTTCTCCCCCGCTTCGGTGAGCGACAACTGCACCGAACGCGCGTCGTGGCTGACCGGAGTCTTCTCCAGGATTCCCGCTTCGACCAGCGGTTTCGCCAGATTCGACACGGCAGCACGACTCATCCCGGTGAGCCGCGCGGCAACGTTCGGCTCGATGGGGCCCGCGAGCCAGATGACGAACATGAGCCGGTAGGCCGACCACGACCGGCCACGCGGACGGTGAACGGCGGCCTCGAGGTCGTAGGTGACGATGTCCGACGCCCGGTTGAGCGTGAGCAGGACTTCGGTCGCACTGCGGTGATGTTCGCCGAACTTGCTGTTCAGACGCTCCTGCGCGAGTTCGACGAAGGACCAGTAGTCGAGGTCGCGGGGTCCGGACATGCGGTCACAGTACCGCAGATCCGGGATAATTCATCCATTTACTATCTGGTGATCAGAAGAGCGGATACACGAAGTGCCCGACGCCTCCGCCGGGTGCGCTCGACCCCGTCACGTTGGGCAGGTTCGCGGGCAGACGCTGAAGCTTGTGTGGCCGGCCTTCGAGGTCGGCCTGCCAGCAGTCGGTCGTCACGCCGTGGAAGCCCTGACACACGATGCGGGTGTTCGTGCCGAACGGTGAGGTCAGCCGCGGCTCGTTCACCAGCGGGTTCCAGTAGGCGAGTTCGTCGGGGGTGAGCCAGTTGGCGGGGTCCACGTCGTACACGTAGATCGGACTGTTGGGTTGCTGGACCGGCCATTCGTCCTGCGCCGACGCCACGCCGGCGCCCCCGAGGACGATCCCTCCTGTCACTGCAGCGACCGATCCGGCTCGCAGTACCCGTCGAAATCCGTTCGCCATCGTTCCCCTCCACCCCGTGTCTCGAGGACCCGTGCCTCCCGGACATCGAAACACGGACCACGCGGTCCGGATATGGGAATGCCGGAATTGTCGGCCCCCGACGGGCTCCGACAATTCCGGCTGCACCACAGGACTAGTCGGTGCGGAGTTCGATGCCCTTCGTCTCCTCGATGAAGAAGACCGCACCGAGGGTGAGCAGCGCACAGAACACGAAGTACCCCGCCGGTGCCAGCGAATTCCCGGTGACGTCGATCAGCCACGTCGCGATGAACGGTGCGGTGCCACCGAGGCACATGTTCGTCACGTTGTTCCCGAGAGCGATACCGCTGTATCGCACGGACGCCTTGAGCATCTCGACATAGGTGACGAAGGAGGCACCGTTGACCACCGACACGCAGATGAACAGCACGGACTGGCCGACGACGGCCTGCCAGACGGTGCCGCCGGACATCAGCATGAACATCGGAACACCGACGATCGCGGATGCGGCACTACCGGCGAACAGCACCGGCTTGCGCCCGTACTTGTCGGCGAGATAACCGGCGATGGGCAGCGTGATCACACCGAGTACGAGAGCGAGGCAGGTCGACAGGAACGCGACGGAGGACGACAGCCCACCCGTGGTCTGGAGGTAGGTCGCGGCATACACGGAGGCGATGTAGTAGCCACCGATGATGAGCGCACCGAGCAGGATGATCTTGACGACGCTTCCGCCCGACGTCTTCAGCAGCTCGGCGATGGGCAGCTTCTTCGTCTCACCCTTTTCCTCGAGTTCCTCGAACTGCGGGGTGTCCTCGAGATGGTTACGGATCCAGATGCCGACGACACCGATGACCACGCTGAGCAGGAACGGGATGCGCCATGCCCATTCGAGGATCTGTTCCTCCGAGAAAGTGGACGTGATGCCGAGCGCCACGAGAGACGCCACCAACGACCCCAGGTAGGTACCCGAGTTGACCATGGACGTCTGCGTCGCGCGCCAGCGTGCCGGTGCGGATTCGGAGACGAATGCGTTCGCGCCGCCGAGTTCACCGCCGGCCGCGAAGCCCTGAAGGCAGCGGGCGAGCACGAGCAGAACCGTCGCCCACACACCGAGAGTTGCGTAGGTGGGCATCAGACCCATGGCCGCGGTCGCCACGACCATGAGCAGAATCGTCCACGACAGTGCGTTCTTCCGGCCGTACTTGTCACCGATGTGCCCGAAGAAGATGCCGCCGGGCACCCGGAGGAAGAACGCCACGGCGAAGGCCGCGAACGTACCGAGCAGAGCAGCTGTCTCGTCTTCGGAGACGAAGAACAGGGTGGCGACCATCGTCGCCATGTAGCCGTAGATACCGAAGTCGTAGTACTCGACGATGGTGCCCACGACGGCAGCACGAATGACCTTCGTCGTCGACTGCTTCGGCTGCGGAGTGCCGACCTGGGGTGGACTCACTGCGGGGGATGCCGCGTCCGATCCGAGCATGTTCGTGTCCTTTTCGAATGTGAGGGGAGGAGGCGCTACACGCCGGCAGCGCCGAGTGCGGTGCGTGGAGCGGCGCCGGATGCAGCCGACCGGGCCGCGTTGAGGCCGGCGATGCGGCCCATGGTCAATGCGTTGGCGACGGCGTTGCCGCCGCCCACATAGCGGAGGCCGAGGATGCCGGCGCCTGCTTCTCCGGCCGCGTACAGGCCGGGAACGACGTTCCCGATGGTGTCGAGAACTTCCGCGTTCGGGTTGATCTCGAGCCCGGCGTGGGTGCAGACCAGTTCGGCGGGCAGCATACGTGCCGCGTAGAACGGTCCCTCCACGATGGGGTCGGGGTTCGAGGTCGATCCCTTGTTGGCGAGGGTGCGATGCCGCAGGAACTCGGGATCGATCCCGTTGGGCAGCTGGGTGTTCCAACGGTCGATCGTGGTGACCAACGCATCGACCGGTACGCCGATGAGGTCGGCGAGTTCGGGGAGGCTGTCGGCACGCAGGGTACGACCGGCGTCGGCTTCCTCTGCGATCCGGTCGGCGTCCCAGTCGGTGTAACCGGCGGGGAGCCCGGTGCGTGCCTTCTCGTCGAAGATCGCCCACACCGGCCCGTCCTGACGATCCATGAGACCACCGGAGACCGCGTACGAGGCGTCCTCGTCCATGAACCGCCGGCCGGACTTGTTCACATACACCCGCGACTTGGGCGGGAAGCCTGCCTGCCAGTGGTGGTAACGCTGGAAGTAGGCGGTGGGCATGGTCAGCCCCCAGTCCTTGCCGGCGATCGCCGAGTCGACCTGTTCGCCGAAGCGGAAGTGGTCGCCACGGCTACCCGGGGCGGCGACGACGAAGAGCGACTCGCCGGCTCCGAGCGGATACGGGTAGTACTGCTCGAGCAGGTCGCGGTTCTGCGCGAAGCCACCGGACGCGACCACGACGGCGTGGGCACGGACCTCGATGTCGTCGGCGACGACACCGACCACACGTCCGTCCTCGACGAGCAGCCGCTGGACCCGGGTGCCGAGCACGGCTTCCACACCGTGTGCGCGACGTGCACGGTCGAGGGTCTGCACGAGTCCGTAACCCTGGTCCTTCGGCACGTGCCCGCGCCACACGTCTTCGACGCCGGCCTGGCACAGACCGGGCATGTGCGCGTTCGACGATTCCCGGGCGGGGATCTCCACACCGAGACCGATCAGCCACTCGAGGGTGGGGCCCGCATTCTCGCAGAACGCACGGACCAACCCGGGTGTGAGGACCCAGTGGTTCAGATCCATGTAGTGCTGGAAGAACTTCTCGGCGGAGTCCTCGATACCGAGACCGCGCTGCACACTGGTGCCTGCCGCAGTGAACAGTCCCGCGGAGAGTTGCGTCGACCCACCCAGTTCGGTTTCGGATTCGAACAGCAGGACGCTCGCGCCGGATTCGGCAGCGGACACTGCGGCCGCGAGACCGGCACCGCCACCACCGATCACCACGACGTCGATGATGTCGTCATTCATGAGAGTTGATCTCCCGTCTCCGCGATGATGCGGTGATAGAGGCCGTTGGACGTCATGCCGCCGTCGACGGTCACTTCGCTGCCGGTCATGTAGCTCGAACGATCCGACAGCAGGAAGAGCACAGCGTCGGTGATCTCGTCGACGGTGGCCATCCGGCCGGCCGGAACGCTGTTCAATGCGGCACCGACGAACGCGTCGGCGCCGCCGAGCAGGGCCGTGCCCACGAGGCCGGGGTGAACCGAATTGACGCGGATACCCCAGCGCGCGAAGTTCCCCGCCGCGGATTTGGACAGGCCCCGCAGGCCCCACTTGCTCGACGAATAGGCCGGAGAGAAGTAGCCGATCTGCCCCGAGATCGACGAGATGTTGACGATCGAGCCGCCGCCGCTGTCGCGCATGAGCGGAGCCACCGCCTTCATCCCGTAGAACGGGCCGAACAGGTTGATCCGCATGGTCTTCTCCCAGACGTCGTCCGGGGTGTCCATGAATTCGAGACGTCGGGAGATGCCGGCGTTGTTGACGAGTCCGCCGAGTTCACCTCGCTGGGAGCGGATCTCGTCGACGACTCGCTCCCATGCCGCGGCGTCGGACACGTCGAGCGTATGCGCCGATGCGGAACCACCGGCCGCCTCGATCTGTTCGACGACCTCGGACGGGTCGTGGATATCCGCAAGGCACACATGCGTTCCCCGCGCAGCAAGCGCACGGGCATGATTGGCGCCCATTCCCCCGGCCGCGCCCGTGACGAGCACGACCGAGGGGTACGACACGGATTCGACGACGCTGTCAGACATGACGCGATCCACCGTCGACGGCGATCGAATGTCCGGTGACGTAGCGGGCGCTGTCGGAGAGCAGGAACAGCAACGGTCCGAAGACCTCCTCGGGGGCACCGAGCCGGTGCAGCGGGACGACGTCGAGCGCGTGCTTCAGTGCGGCCGGGTCTTCCTGGACCCACCGGGTCATCTCGGTATCGATATAACCCGGAGCGATCGAGTTGACACGGATTCCCTTGTCGCCGAACTCGACTGCCAGCGATTCGGTCAGATGGGCGACGGCGGCCTTGGAGGCGCAGTATGCACCGCGGCCCTTGCGCACACGCAGCGCCGAGACCGACGACATGTTCACGATCGCGCTACCGGGCTCCATGTGCCGCGCCGCGGCCTGCGAACCGAAGAGCACGCCTTCGACGTTGACGTCCAGGGTCGCCGCGATCTGATCCTTCGAGATCTCCTCGGCGAGGGCGAACGGGAAGATGCCGGCGTTGTTGATCCAGAAGTCGATGCGACCGAACTCCTGCAGCGCGACCTGCGCGAGCGCCTCGTGCTCCGCCGGATCGGTCACGTCGACACGTGCTCCGATCATCGTGCCGGGTGTCTCGACGAGGGCTTCGACGGCGAGATCGGTGTTGATCTGCTCCGCGGTCTCCTTCATCTGCACGTCGTTGATGTCGCCGCCGACCACGTGCACGCCGCGCGTGGCCAGACCGCGCGCGAACTGGGCACCCATGCCGCGGGCCGCGCCGGTGACGACGGCAACCTTGCCGGCCATCTCCGGGTAGAGGGCGACGATCTGGGCGGTGACGGTACGGCCCGGGTTCTGGGCGTCGACGGTCATGGGTGATTCCTCCGAAATGTGGAACGAATAGGAAAGAGATGCGACGGTCAGCTGTCGTCGCGGGAGACGACGCGGCGGGCTATGCGCCATTCGCCGCCGGTGCGCACGACGCGGTCCTCGATGGTGGTGAACCGGACGAGCCTGGATTCGCCGCCACGAACGGTGGCCACGATCTGCAGATAGGCCCGCACACGAAGGACGTCCTCGTCGACGCGATAGGTGGCCAGGTTGGTGACGACGTGCCGATGCACTTCCCCTGCTGCCCGCGCGCCGGCGTGGAAACGCTCGGCGAAGGCCGCGAGATCGTCGGTGCCTGTCACGGGGGCGGGGTAGCTGGGCGAGCAGAACTCACCGTCGGCGGTGAACGTCTCGGCCCACTCGCGCGCAGCGCCCTCGTCGATGAGGTGGCTCTGCCGCCCGTAGAGCTGGTGGATGTGGGCGAGAACCGCCGCGTCCACGTAGTCGGTCCGTGTCATGTCGTACGAAAACCATCCGTGTGTGCGATAATCGCACTTAGTGTGCGATTAACGGAAATACTAGGTGTTACAGTTCACAGACGTCAAGGGAGGTAACGGGGGTCATGACACAAATGCGGGATGCACCTGCACAAGCGGGGGATCTGGATCTGCCGCGGATCGAGCCGGATGCCGGCATGTCCAAGACGCTCCACAACGGTCTCGAGATCCTGGAACTGCTCGCGCGGAACCCTCATGGTCTGTCAGTCAGCGAGATCGCCGAGAGCCTCGACGTACACCGCACGGTCGCCCACCGTCTCGTCCGGACACTCGAGGCGCACCGACTGTGCCGCCGCGACGACCACAAGCGCATCTCGCTGGGCACCGGCCTGGTGACACTGGCCGAATCCGTCGAGCAGGACCTACGGACTCTGGCCCGGCCGATCCTCGAGGATCTCGCCGACGGCGTCGAGGCCACCGCCCACCTCGTCGTCCGCGAATCCGACACCGTGGTGCGCGCGATCATGGTGATCGAACCCCGGCGATCCGATGTCCACATCGCCTTCCGCCCGGGCCAGGTCCATCCGTTGGATCGAGGCTCGGCCGGTCTGGCGATCCTCGGATCCATGCCGCCACGCCCCGACGAGCGCCCGGAAGTGACCCGAGCGCGACAGACGGGCTATGCGGTCTCTGCCGGCGAGGTCGTATCGACCACTATCGGAATCTCGGCAGCAGTGCCGACTCGTCCCGGGGGTACGCAGGCGGCGATAGGTGTCTCGGTCTTCGACGCCACCGATGAAGCCCGACTCGCGGCGGCCGTGGTCTCTGCGGCGGCGGCTCTCGGCGAGTTGCTCCGGTGACCGATGGCATGGTGAGCGGGTCGGAGTGACAGATCACGCAGCCCGACTTCGCGTGCGTTCGAGCACTCGAGCCCTCCGACAGCACACACCTGTGTGCACAATCGACAGGTGAGTTCAACCCAGTCGACCACCGATCCGCACCACGGCACCCTTCGCAGCCCGCGCTTCTGGCTCGCGCCCTTCGCTGTCGTCGCAGCGATGATGAGTGCCCTGGCCTACTTCTATCTCGGCGCACTCCTCGATCCGAGCGAGAACCTGAGACAGTTCCCGATGGCCATCGTCAATCAGGACGTCGGCGATGTGCTGCCCGGATCGGACGAGCGACAGAACTTCGGCGACCAGATCACCGAGGGCATCCTCGACGGCATCGATCCCGAGGAGATCGACCTCCGACGGATGGGAATCTCGGCCGCCAACCAGGGCCTCGACGACGGCAGCCTGTACGGCGCGATCGTCATCCCGAGCGACTTCACCAAACGCATCTCGATCCTCGCGCAGGCCTCGGTCGTTCCCGGTGACATCGAGAAGCCGATCATCACCCTCTACACGAATCCCCGGACGGGCGCGTTCGCGACGGGCATCGTCACGACGATCGGCGACCGCGCGCTGACCCAGGTGAACGACACGGTCGGGCAGCAGCTGACCGAGACCGTCACCGCGACGCTCGCAGAGTCGGCACCCGACCTGCAATTGTCCGGAGCATCCAGCCTCGTCCTGACCCAGCCGATCGATGCACTCACCGTCGAGCACAAGCCGCTGCCCGACGGGACGGGCGCCGGCCTGTCCGCCTTCTTCTACACCCTGCTGCTGATCCTGGCCGGCTTCACCGGCGCCACGATCATCAACGCGGTCGTCGACAGCGCCCTCGGTTTCGTGCCCACCGAATACGGCCCCCTCTACATCGCGCGGGAGACCACCCGGATGTCGCGCCTGCAGGTGCTGGCACTCAAGTGGGGCATCACGGTGGTCATGTCGTTGATCGTCTCGGCGTTGTATGTGTGGATCGCCACCGCACTCGGCATGCCGGCGCCGCGCGCGCTGCTGCTGTGGGAGTACGGGGCGCTCGCGATCTCGGCCGTGGGCATCACGTCCCTCGCGGTGATGTCGATCTTCGGCGCGGCGGGCCTGCTGGTGAACCTGATCGTGTTCATCGTGCTCGGCCTGCCGTCGTCCGGTGGCACCATTCCGATCGAGGCCACCCCGCGGATGTTCGAATGGTTGTCGACCTTCGAGCCGATGCACCAGATCTATCTCGCGGTGCGGTCCATCCTCTACTTCGACGGACGACCCGACGCCGGGCTCGGCCACGGCGTGACGATGACGATCGTCGGCGTCGTGTTCGGTCTCGTCGTCGGCGCCCTGGTGACGTGGATCTACGACCGTGTCGGTTTCCACCGGGCCGCGGACGCACCCGTGCGTCTGCCCTGGCGGCCGTCGCGACAGCACGATCGGAATTCGGCGGTCGCGACCGACACGGTTCGTTCGGACGACAGCGTGGACACGCGTGAGGACGATCGGGACGATACGGGCGAATCCTCCGGCAGCTCCGAGCATTCGGGCGACAGCGAGGGGCCCGCGAACGAAATGGGGGACCCCGCCGCGCGTCGGGGGTAGCGGCGGAGTCCCTCCACTACCACGGTAGTGGCGGTTCTCTCGGGGATCGCTCTCGGTACGGGTGAATTCCAGGGTGAATCGAGGGGTTGCCGCGCGTCGGGGTCTGTCGCCGTGATGGAGCACACTGTATGGGTGCGCACGGTCGTCGTTCCTCATCCTGCGGACGGCCGGGGCCGTCGCGGTGCAAGCATCGTCGAGGTCGACGCATCCGGTGCGCCGCTCGGTCCGGTGCGGGAGTACCCCGAATTCGCGGATGCCGTCGCAGCGATCGAAGCCGAATCGCGACCGCGGTGGGTGTGGACCTCGACAGCAACGGTCTATCCCGAGTTGCTCCGCGCCGGCGTCCGGGTGCAGCGATGCCACGATCTCGCCACCACCGGCGCCATCCTCGCCGTGCGGGAGGGACTGCCCCCGCCCACTGCGGAGGAGCCGGTCGACGAGCGGCCCGGTCTCTTCGATGCGGCACCCGCCATCGACGTCGAGTCGGTGGTCGCGCAGTTCGCCGATCAGCGTCGCCGCATCTCCGGCGACGCCCGCCTCGAGCTGCTCACCGCCGCCGAATCGGCCGGCACGCTCGCAGCGGCCGAGATGGGTTTCGACGGGTTGCCGTTCTCGGCGCAGGCGCATCGTCGCCTCCTCGAGGACACCCTCGGGCCGCGCCCGACCGGATACGACCTGCCGAGCCGCATCGCCGAGGTGGTCGAGGAGGTCAGCGCCGCCTTCGGCCGCCCCGTGAATCCCGCCTCGCACAGCGAGGTGCTCGAGGCGTTCCGCCGCGAGGGCATTACCGTCGAGTCCACCCGCAAGCACGTGCTGCAGCGGATCGACCATCCCGCGGTGCCGCTGTTGCTGCGGCACCGTGAGCTGTCGAAGTTGTACAGCACGAACGGCTGGCACTGGCTCGACACCTGGGTCCGCGACGATCGGTTCCGCCCGGTGTACGTTCCCAGCGCCGTCGTGTCGGGCCGATGGGCGAGTCGCGGCGGTGGCGCTCTGCAGATCCCCAAGGCGCTGCGATCGAGCGTGATCGCCGATCCGGGACGGTCGTTCGTCGTCGCCGACGCGGGTCAGCTCGAACCGCGCATCCTGGCGGCGATGTCGGGTGATCGGCGCATGGTGGCGGCCGCCGGTTCGGACGATCTGTACGCCCCGGTCGCCGCAGCGTCCTTCGGCGGCGACCGCGCGAAGGCGAAGGTCGCGGTGCTCGGCGTGCTCTACGGCGCGACATCCGGCGACGCGCGTGCCCTGCTCACGGTGCTGCGTCGCAGCTTCCCGACCGCCGTCGACTTCGTCGAACGTGCCGCCCGTGCGGGTGAACGTGGCGAGGTGGTGCATTCGTGGCTGGGCCGTGCGTGCCCACCCGCTCCGGAGGGATTCCACTCGCACGGTGATGCGCATGCGCGCGGGCGTTTTACGCGGAACTTCGTCGTGCAGGCCACCGCGGCCGAGTGGGCGCTGTGCGTGCTCGCCGAACTGCGACGGCGACTGACCACCGATCCCGACCCGACCGTCGGCGATCTCGTGTTCTTCCAGCACGACGAGGTGGTGGTGCACACCGGCAATCCGGAACTCGCGTCGTCGCACATCACCGCGTCGGTCGAGGTGGCGACGCGCCTGATGTTCGGCGACACGCAGGTTCGTTTCCCGATGGACACCGCCGTGCGCAACGTCTACGCCGAGGATGCGGGCGGCGAGTAGGTGGCATGCGTCCACAGGTGGGTGACGGCGTAGGCCCGCCACGGCCGCCATTGTTCGGCGCGCTCGGCGGCTTCGCGCGCGCTCTCCACCTGCAGGGCTCGCCGGAGAACGAGATCGCCGGACGGATAGGCATCGCGGTCGCCGAGCCGTAGGGCCAGATAGTCGACGGTCCACGGTCCGATCCCGGGGAGCGCGAGGAGGTCTGCCGCGAACGAGGGTTGCTCCGGCGCCACCCCGTCGGCCGCGGCCCGGGCCAGTTCGGAGACAGTGCGGGCACGCGACTGCGTCGTGCCGATGACGGCACGCAGGTCGCTCTGCTCGACCGTCGCGAGTCGGTGCGGCGCAGGAAAACACCGCAACCCACCGGGTGCGTCGTCGCCGAAGGCAGCGACGAGACGTCCCGCGAATGTGCATGCCGCAGCGACACTCACCTGCTGCCCGAGCACCGTCGACACAGCGGTGGCGAACCAGTCGGTGGTGCCGACCACGCGCAGACCGGGATGGGTCTGCACGAGAGGTCCGAGCACGGGATCGGGCTCGAATGCCGCATCGACGACGGACGGGTCGACGCCGAGATCCAGCCACTGACGGACCCTCTCTTCGATTTCCTCGACATCCACGCGGGCGGCCGCCTCGACGTGAACCTCGAGATGCCGCACCTCCCCGCGTTTCCCGTCGTCGGGTGTCGCCGTGTCGTCGAAGCGGACGGTGATGTGCGCGGCACCGCCGTTCGTGCGGATCGCGCGGTGATGGGTGCCGGTGGCGCTGTCGTGGTGTTCGTATCCGGGGACGGTGTGGCTTCGCAGCGACGCCAGCATCGGCCCCACCGCAACGGGTTCGGTCACCGGAATCCGGAGGGTCGTGATCATGCCACTGACTCGAGTTGCAGCAGCGCCCTCTTCGCCTCGACTCCCCCGACGTACTGCCCCATGCTGCCGTCGCTGCGCACCACCCGATGGCACGGCACCACCACGGGCAGCGGGTTCTTCGCGCATGCCGTACCGACCGCCCGCACCGCGCGCGGGCTCCCGGCAGCGGCGGCGATCTCGGCATAGCTCGCCGTGCGCCCGTATTCGATCTCGGGCAGACGCGTGATCACTTCACGACGGAATCCGTCGGCGAGACGCAGATCGAGCGGAACGTCGAAATGTGTCCTCGTACCGGCGAAGTACTCGTCGAGCTGCCGGACCACCGGGTCGAGTCGGCGCGGCGCGTCGAGCACGCGCGGGCTGATCCGGCGGGAGAGTTCGTCGAGCACGGCGTCGGATCCGTCGGCGACGTAGGCGACCCGCACGAGTCCGACGGTGGTGGTGGCCAGCAGGAGCGGACCGACGGGGGTGTCGACGACGCGGAAAGCGACATCGAGCAACCCGGCCGCTTCGGCGTCGAGTACGAGCTTCTCCCGCAACCACGCGAGATCGGCCGATCCGACCGAGGGTTGTGGAAAGTTCATGAGCGACATCCTGTTCCGTGTTCGATCCGACGACGCAACGCAGCCCGACCGTCGGCCGCTGCGCGACGTGCCGCGGCCGGACTGTTGCCGAGGATCGTGCCGATCTCCGCGTAGGGCAAGCCCCCGACGTAGTGGTAGACCAGCGCCGCGCGCTGCGTGAAGGGAAGCTCGGCGACCGCGCTCCACAGTTCGTCGTCGCCCTCACCGGGGTTTCCCGTGGCCGACGCGGGTTCGGGGAGGTTCTCAGTGGGGACCGGCGTCCGCCCGCGCACCCGGTGGATGTCGACGGCCTTGCGGTGCGCGATGGTCACGAGCCACGCTTCGACGTTGCTGCCCGGAGGCAGATCGGGATAGGCGCGCAACGCCGCGAGGAAGGTCTCGGACCAGGCGTCGTCGGCGTCGACGGCTCCGAGCAGTGCGCGGCAGACCCGGAGGACCGTCGCGCCGTGGCGGCCGACCACCTCCTCGAAAGGAGGCAGGCTCGCCCGCGGTAGGTGATCAGGCAGGGACATGGGTATCGCCGGCGACACCGGGCTCGGCGGAACTCAGCACCCGTGCCTCCTGGTCGAGCAGGAAGCGTTTGCGCTCGAGGCCACCGGCGTAACCGGTGAGCTTGCCGCTGCTGCCGATGACGCGATGGCACGGCACGATGATGCAGAGCGGGTTACGGGCATTGGCCGCAGCGACCGCCCGTACCGCGGTGGGCCGGCCGAGGGCGAGAGCGATCTCCGAGTAGGTGCGCGTGGTGCCGTACTCGATCGTCGTCAGCGCCTCCCACACCTCGCGTTGGAACGGGGTCCCGACGGGAGCGATGGGGACGGTGAACCGGGTACGGCGACCCGCGAAGTACTCGTCGAACTGGGTGATCGCCTCGTCGAACCCCTCGGTGACCTGCTCGCCGAAACCGGTGCGGTCGGGCGCGGGGTGATGCTCGGCCATGTACACGCCGCTCAGGACGCCGTCGGTGTTCACCAACGTCAGCTCGCCGATCGGTGTGTCGATGACGGTGTGGGTGCGCAATGCGGTCACGGCCTCGATCCTTCCATCCGGTGTGTGCTCTGTACCGGGTAGACGAACGGGACGCCGAAAATGTGAGGTCCGTGATCACGACGATCGGACGTACTGCACTATGACGACATGATCTCGCTGCCTGTGCCCGCGCTCGGACTCTCGGTCGCCGGTTCCATCGTCGACGTCACCCGGACCGTGCTCGGACGCACCCGCGAGACCGCCGAGTTCGCGCTGTCGATCCCGGCGCGGGTGGAAAGCCTGCTCGGCGAGGCCGAATCGCTCATCGACTCGGTCGAATCGCTGATCCGCCGCATCGACAGCGTGGTCACCGACGCCACCGACATCGTCGAGGGAGCATCGGTCGCCGTCGCGCAGGCCACGCAGGTGATCGCCTCGACCATCGGCGTGGTGGAGGAAGCCGCCGACGCGGTCACGCGCGCCACGGAGATCATCGACTCGACGGGCGGGGTCGTGCGCGACGCGACGGCGGTCGCGGCGGACGCGCGGGTCGTCGTCGAATCCGCGGGCCGCAGCTCCGACGCCGCCGGGGAACTGCTCGAGACCTACAAGCCCCTCGCCGACCGGGCCGCTCCCCTGGCCACCCAGTTCGTCGAGGAGTTCTCACCGGAAGAACTGCGCGCGGCGATCAAGCTCATCGACCGGCTCCCCGAGATCACCGAGCGGGTCGACTCGGTCCTGCCCATCATGGCGACGCTCGACACCGTCTCCCCCGAGATCCACGAACTGCTCCTCGTCGCGAAGGACGTCCGACAGGCCATCGTGGGCGTGCCCGGCTTCAACTTCCTGCGCCGACGCGGCGAGGAGAAGGAGATCCAAGGTGATGACTGACCGCACCGCGGTCGGCGACGACTGACAGACCCCCGGAAGGCTCTACCGGTGGGCCGTCGAGAGGAACTGGTGCGTCGCCGCGTCGACGATCTCGTCGGGCGAGATGGTGATCTCGTCGTTCAACCACGCGGTGACCAGTTCGGCCAGACCCCCGACGAACAGCAGTCCGTTGATCTCACCCCGCTCCGGCGGCCACGCCCGGTCGCCGTACATGCGGGTCGCTTCGTCGGCGACCATCTGGGCGAAACTCCGTAGCGACGCTCGTCTGTGGGTGCGCAGGGGTTCGAAGCCGGCGGACTCGATGAGCGAGACCCGGCCCTTGCGCGGGTCGTCGGTGAGGATCGCGACGAACGACGCGATGGCGTTCCGCACGAGGTCTTCGAGTGTGCCCGTGCCGGCGCGGAGGACGGCGAGCACGGCCTCGCGCACCTCGTCGGCGATCTTGTCGAGGACCTGCTGCAGCAGATCGTCCCTGCTGGTGAAACTCTCGTAGAAGTACCGCTCCGTCAGCTTGGCGTGTGCGCAGATGGCGGTCATGGTGGCGCCGCTCTTCCCCGAGGCCGCGAACAGTTCCAGTCCTGCTTCGAGCAGGGCTTCGCGCCGCAGCGCGACACGCTGTTCGCCGCTCAGACCGGCGTAGCGGCGGGGCGCGGGGGAAGTCATGGGACCGATCTTGACAGACGCGATCGATGTGACGCAGACTACACCCCAATCTGACAGGGTCTCCTGTCAGATGTCCGCAGAACTGGAGGTTCGTCGTGACCCGGATCCTGGCGGCTCCCCCCGCCCACTCCCAGCTGCGCCCGGTCCCGGGACGATCGGGAATACCCGGTATCGGGCACGTCCTCGAATACATCCGCGATCCCCTCGCGATGATGCAGAAGCACTGGGACCGCTACGGCGAGGTCTCCTGCTTCTCGGCGGCCGGTCGACGCTGGATCTCGGTCCTCGGACCCGACGCCTGCCAGGAGGTGCTGCAGAACAAGGACCGGGCCTTCGCCAACGGCGACGGTTGGTCGGCACTGATCGGGCCGTTCTTCCACGGCGGCCTCATGCTCCTCGACTCGGAGGAACATCACCGGCACCGCCGCATCATGCAGCAGGCGTTCACCCGATCACGCCTCGAGAAGACCGTCGACGCCATGAACCCGTCGATCGCCGAGAAACTCGACAAGTGGGTTCCCACCGACGGATTCCGCGCCTACACGGCACTGAAGACACTCACGCTCGATCTCGCCACCGACATCTTCATGGGCGGCGCCGAGGACTCCACACCGGCCGAGATCGAAGCGGTGAAGAAGGCATTCATCGACTGCGTGCAGGCCGCGACCTCGATCGTCCGGTATCCCGTCCCCGGCACCAGATGGAAGCGCGGACTCGACGGGCGCCGGGTGCTCGAGGATTTCTTCCGGCACTATCTCCCGGCACGACGCTCGCGCGAGACGGACGACCTCTTCTCGGTGCTGTGTCACATCGAATCCGAAGCGGGACAACGGTTCAGCGACGACGAGATCGTCGATCACATGATCTTCCTGCTGATGGCCGCGCACGACACGTCGACCATCACGATCTCCACGATGATGCAGTATCTCGGGCAACACCCGCAGTGGCAGGACCGGTGCCGGGCCGAGTCGCTCGCGCTGGGCACCGCCGCACCGAGTCACGCCGATCTCGACGCGCTCGGCAGCCTCGATCTGGTGATGAAGGAATGCCTCCGGCTGGTCTCCCCGGTCCCGGTCCTGGCGCGACGGGCCGTGCGCGACACCGAGGTCCGGGGACACTTCGTGCCGGCCGGTACGTATGCCTCCGTGGCACCGCACTTCACGCACCACATGCCGGAGTACTGGCCGGAGCCCGAACGTTTCGACCCCGAACGCTTCGCGGAGCATCGACGCGAGGACAAGGTCCACCGCTACGCGTGGGAGCCGTTCGGTGGGGGCGTCCACAAGTGCCTCGGCATGCACTTCGCCGGGGTCGAGGTCAAAGCGATCGTCCACCAACTGCTGCTGCGCTTCGACTGGCACGTCGACCCCGGCTACGTCGCCCCGCTCGACTTCACGTCGTTGCCGTTCCCGTCCGACGGGCAGCCGGTCGACCTGCGACTGCGGTCGACCGACTCCGAACGTCAGGCCGTGTAGAGCATCAGGCGGTGTAGAGACCTGCGCCCGCGCGGCTGAGCACGAGCTTGGGCACCACGGCCCGCGACGACAGCTTGAGCAGCGCGTCGACGATCTCGACGACGTCGTTCACCTCGATCATGGACTCGGCCGGGATCTTGTCCTTGATCCAGTCGGACATGTCGGTGTCGACGTAGGCGGGTGCGAGCGCCGACGCCGAGATGCCGTTACCGGACTCCTCGGCGTTGAGCGTCTCCACCAGCGAGATCAACGCGGCCTTCGTCGCACCGTAGGCGGCGAGACCGGCCTCGGCGTAGACACCCGTGATCGACGAGAGCGCAACGATCTTCGATCCGCGGGCCGGATCGCTCTCCGCCTCGGCGCGCAGCAACGGCAGCGACGCCTGGATGAGCGCGAACGGAGCATTGAGGTTCACAGCGACCGTCTTGTCGAACCGCCGGGCCGGGAACTCGGCGATCGGGCCTGCCGTGCCGACACCGGCATTGAGGATCAGCGCCTTCATCGAACCGAACGCCTCGCGATGCGTCTCCACGACGCGGGCGGTGGCTTCCGGATCGGCGAGATCGGCTGCGACGGCACGTACCTCCTTGGCACCCGCCTCCCGCAGACGCTCGGCGACGCTCTCGAGGCGTTCCGCGCCGCGAGCGCTGATCGTCAGCGCGTAGCCGCGTTCGGCGAGGCGGGTTGCGATACCGAGGCCGATTCCTCTCGAGGCTCCGGTCACGAGCGCGCTGGTCACGCGTGTGCTCCCTTCAGTGCTGCGAGTCCTGCTGCCACCAGATCCGGCACGGCTTCACCGGCACGGTCGAAACCGTCGCCGACGGTCGCTCCGGCACGCCACCGATGGTTGATGCCCTCGGCGATGACGGCGAGCTTGAGGTAGGCCAGACCCATGTAGAAGTTCCAGTTGGCGATGTCGCGACCCGACGCCGTGGCGTAGCGCTGCACCAGATCGTCCGCCGCCGGCAGGCGGTCGCTCGACCATGCCGCCGGGAAGCCCAGGATGTCGTCGAGCGCCGGATGCCGGTACACGCACATCATGGCGAGATCGGTGAGCGGGTCGCCGAGGGTGGACAGTTCCCAGTCCACCACGGCGACGACGCGTGCCGGGTCGGTCGGGTCCAGGATGGTGTTGTCGATGCGGTAGTCGCCGTGGACGATCGACGGGGCGGGCGACTCCGGGATCGACTCGGCGAGCGCGGCGTGCAGCCGTTCGAGATCCGGCAGTTCGCGGGTCTTGACCCGGCCCCACTGGCTCGCCCACAGCTTCACCTGCCGGGTCACGTAGCCGTCCGGCCGGCCCAGTCCCCCGAGACCGACGGCCTCGAAGTCGACGTTGTGCAGTTCGGCGATGATGCGCACGAGTTCACCGACGCAGCGGTCGATCTCGTCGTCGCCGAGCGCGTCGAGGTCGGCTTTGCTGCGCACCACACGTCCGTCGACGAACTCGACGACGGTGAACGGCGCGCCCATCACCGAGTCGTCCTCGCACTGGACGACGGTGGGCGCGACCGGCACACCGGCGCCCTTCAGTGCCGACGTGATGCGGAACTCGCGGGCGACGTCGTGCGCCGACGGCGTCAGACCCGTGGTCGGAGGGCGACGCAGCACCCAGTGGGACCTGTCGTCGCGCAGCCCGTAGGTGAGGTTGGACTTGCCGCCCGAGATGAGCTCCGCCCGGAGTTCACCGTGGACGGTCACACCGGAGTCGGCGAGGAAACGCTCGAGAACGGCGAGGTCGAGTCCCTCGTGCACGGCGGTCATTTCGCGGCCTCGCGGGCCGCCTTGCGGACGGCGCCGACGGCACGCTTGGCGATGGCCCAGCGGTGCACCTCGGACGGGCCGTCGTACACGCGGAACGGCCGGACCTCGCGGGTGAGGCGTGCGATCGGAAGGTCTTCGGAGACACCGAGACCGCCGCACATCTGAGCGGAGCGGTCGACGATGCGGAAGATCGCTTCGGCGGCGAAGGTCTTGGCGATCGACGTGGCGTTCGAGGCGTGCGAACCCTGGTCGAGTTCCCAGCACGCCTGCACGAGCAGCGCACGGGTCGCGGCGATGTCGATCTCGTTGTCGGCGATCATCTTCTGGATCATGCCGAGATCGCCGAGGCGGGAGCCGAATCCTTCACGTTCCGCGACGTAGCGGACGGCGGTGTCGTGACCGCGGCGGGCGGCACCGAGCCAGCGCATCACGTGCGTCATGCGGGCAGGGCCGAGGCGCACCTGCGCGTAGGCGAAGCCCTGGTCGACCTCGCCGAGCACGGCGGAGTCGGGGACGAACAGGTCCTCGAAGTCGACCTCGCAGTGACCGCCGATCATGGAGCGGTCGAGGGTGTTGATATGGCGGCCGACCTTCAGGCCCGCGGTGTCGGCGGGGGCGAGGAACATGGTCGCGCCGCCGCGCTGGCCGGGCTCGCCCGAGGTGCGGGCCATGATGATGAAGAATCCGGCACCGTCGGCGCCGGTGATGAAGTGCTTGCGGCCGTTGATCTTCCAGCCACCGGAGACCTTCTCGGCGCGTGTATTCAGCGCGTTGGGATCGGCGCCGGCGCCGGGGGCGGGCTCGGTCATCGCGAAGGCCGAGCGCACGTCGCCGGCGGCGAGGGGCGCGAGGAACTGCTGCTTCTGCTCGTCGCTGGCGATGTGCGCGAGCATGTGCACGTTGCCCTCGTCGGGGGCGGCGATGTTGAGCGCGGTGGGACCGAAGAGCGAGTAACCCGCGGCCTCGAAGACCGGGGCGCGGTCGGACATGTTCAGGCCGTGGCCGCCGTATTCGACGGGTGCGTGCGGGGCGAAGACACCGGCAACCTTGGCGGCCTTCTGCAGATCCGCCCGGATCGCGTCGCCACCGGCCGCGGTGATGTCGCCACCGTGGGCGTCCTCGACGGGAAGCACCTCGTCGCGGATGAACTGTTCGGTCCGCGCGATGAGGTCCCGGACGTGGTCCGAGTAGGACAGGTCGACCGCCATGCTGAGCTCCTTCCGTACCGACCGATCGATCGCTCGGTCGAGTTCACGGTGGCATATCCCCGCCATCGGGTCAAGCCCGGAAGGCGCGCTCGGCTACTTCGCTCCGACCGCGCTCCGCGCGACCTGCAGGTAGCGGTGCACGATCTCGTCGGGCGACAGCGAGCCGTCCGGTCGGTACCAGCTCGCCACCGCGACGCACATCGTCGTCACGGCGCGACTGGCGTCCTGTGGGTAGGGGGTGGAGAAGGTGCCGTCGGCGACACCGGCCTCGACGATCTCGTCGATCATGCGCTGCTGCTCGTCCCGCAGGGCAACGAACGCGCGGCGGGCCTCGGGTTCCATGCTGCGCATCTCGGTCGACGCCACGAACGCCTGGTCGCGGCGGAACATGTGGAAGCGCAGCAGTGACTCGACGACGGCGTCGAACTTCTCGGAGGGGGTGGGTCCGGCTTCATCGATCGCCTGCCGGCTGCGCGCGAGCAGGTCGTGCAGCACGGTGGTCGTGAGCGAGACGAGCAGCGCCTGCTTCGACGGGTAGTGGTGGTACAGCCCGGGCACCGACAGACCGGATCGCGACGCGACCTCGCGGATGGACGTGCCGTCGTAGCCGCGTTCGGCGAACGCCTCGAGTGCAGCGGCGAGCGGCTTGGGCAGGTCGGTCGGACCGTAGTCCCGCCAAGAGCCGACGTCGCCGGAAACCGAATCCTCACGCGTGTCCATGCTCAACACCGTAAGGGACGGTTCCGGCGACGTCGGCGCTCGCAGGATCGAGAGCCGCTCGCAGGATCAGTAATCGTCCTCGCCGTAGAGGACGAGGCCGCGGAGGTTCTTGCCGGCGTGCATGTCGGCGTAGCCCTCGTTGATGTCCTCGAGCTTGTAGGTCTTGGTGACGAGGTTGTCGAGGTCGAGCTGCCCGTTGCGATACAGCTCGAGCAGCTTGGGGATCTGCGAGCGCGGGCCGGTGCCACCGAAGATGGCCCCTTGCAGGCGCTTCTGCAGCAGCGTCAGTTCGAACAGGCTCATCGTCACCTGCGAGTCGGTGGCGTGGCCCATGCCGACGACCACGACCTGTCCGCCCTTGGCGGTGAGACCGAGTGCGGGGCCGATGATGTCGCCGGTGATCTCACCGACGGTGATGACGGTGACGTTGGCCATCTGGCCCCAGGTGATCTCGCCGATCACCGGTGCGGCCTCCTCGATCGATGCGAAGACGTGCGTCGCGCCGAACGCCTTGGCCTTCTGCCGCTTGAACTCGACCGGGTCGATCGCGACGACGAACCGCGCCCCGGCGTGTGCCGCGCCCTGGACGGAGTTGATGCCGACACCGCCGACACCGATGACGACCACGGTGTCGCCGAGCTTGGTGCCGCCGATTTCGGTGGCCGAACCCCAGCCGGTCGCGACACCGCAGCCGAGCAGTGCCGCTTTCTCGAGCGGGATGTCCTTCTCGATCTTGATGACCGACGCCTCGTTGACCGTGACGTACGGCGCGAACGTGCCCAGCAGGCACATCTGCAGCACCGGGTCGCCGTTCAGCGTCGCGCGGTAGGTCTTGTCGGAGATCGCCTGGCCGGTGAGCAGGCCGGCGCCCTCGTCGCAGATGTTCTGCATGCCTTTGGCGCAGGCCCGACAGCGGCCGCAGGCGGGGATGAACGCGAGGACGACGTGGTCGCCCTCCTCGAGACCCCGTACTCCCGGGCCCACCTTGGTGACCACGCCCGCGCCCTCGTGACCACCGAGGACCGGGAAGGACGGAAGCGGTGTCGCCCCCGAGCGCAGATGCTCGTCGGAATGGCACAGACCCGAGGCCGCGAGGCGGATCTGCACCTCACCTGCGACGGGATCGCCGAGATCGATCTCCTCGATCTCCCACGGCTGGTTGATTCCCTTGACGACTGCTGCCTTCGTCTTCACCCGAGCCTCCTGAGCCGAAAGTGTGTGTGACGTGCGTCACGGCATTCAAACACTTATCGGACGTTAGAGCAACGGGTTCGGAACTCTTCCGCAGCAGCCATTTACCCGCTACATTCGGTAACAGACAACTTCTCGTGAAGGGCTCCAGCCATGATTCACGTCCGCCACAGCGCCGTCGCAGACATCCCCATCGACCTCGCGTTCTCCTACGTCGACGACTACCGGAACGTCCCCGACTGGATGTTCGGAGTGGCCCGCTTCCAACCCGTGAGCGAACAGGTCTCCGGCCTCGGTGCCGTCTACGACTCGACCATGCGCATCGGCCCCAAGGATCTCGACTCGCGCGTGGAAGTCGTCGAATGGGAACGCAATCGCGTGATCGTCCTCGACTCGATCGCCGGATTCCGCGCCGCGTCGTCGTGGACCTTCACGGACCTCGGCGACGCGACGCGGCTCGACGTCGACTTCGGTTACCGGCTGCCCGGCGGGATCGCCGGCCGCACACTCGGCATGCTCATCGAACCGATTGTGGGAACGGCGATCCGGCAGACCGAGCACGCGTTGCGCACGCGGCTCGGTCAGCTCGTCTAGGACCGGAATCAGAAGTTGCCGCGCGCGGCCTGCTCCCGCTCGATCGCCTCGAACAGCGCCTTGAAGTTGCCCTTGCCGAAGCCGAGCGAGCCGTGGCGCTCGATCAGCTCGAAGAACACTGTCGGGCGGTCGCCGACGGGCTTGGTGAAGATCTGCAGCAGGTAGCCGTCCTCGTCGCGGTCGACCAGGATGCCCCGCTTCTTCAGTTCGTCGATCGGCACCCGGACCTCACCGATACGGGCGCGTAGCCCCGGATCGTCGTAGTACGCATCGGGAGTCGCGAGGAACTCGACGCCCTCCTCGCGCAACTGGTCGACCGCAGTGAGGATGTCGTTGGTCGCCAGGGCGAGATGCTGTGCGCCCGGTCCGCGGTAGAAGTCGAGGTACTCGTCGATCTGCGAACGCTTCTTCGCGATGGCGGGCTCGTTGAGCGGGAACTTCACGCGGTGGTTGCCGTTGCACACCACCTTGCTCATGAGCGCCGAGTAGTCGGTCGCGATGTCGTCGCCGATGAACTCCGCCATGTTCGTGAAACCCATGACGCGGTTGTAGAAGTCGACCCACTCGTCCATGCGTCCGAGTTCGACGTTGCCGACGACATGGTCGAGCGCCTGGAAGATGCGCTTGGGCGCACCCTCGCGCTTGCGGTAGGTCGAGGTGCGCTCGACGTAGCCGGGCAGGTACGGACCGTTGTAGCGCGACCGGTCGACGAGCGTGTGCCGCGTGTCGCCGTAGGTCGCGATGGCGCCGATGCGGACGACACCGTTCTCGTCGCTGATCTCGTAGGGCTCCTCGAGGACGGTCGCCCCCTGCTTCCGGGCGTGCTCGATGCACTTGTCGACATCCGGGACCTGCAGGGCGATGTCGACCACGCCGTCACCGTGGAGGCGGTGGTGCTCGATCAGCGGGCTGTCCGGATCCACCGCACCCTTGATCACGAATCGCACGGCGCCGCTGCGCAGTACGTAGGCGTGGTGGTCGCGGTTGCCGGTGGTGGGTCCGGAATAGGCGATGAGTTCCATGCCGTAGGCGGACTGGTAGTAGTGCGCCGTCTGCGTGGCGTTTCCGACCACCCACACCACGGCGTCCCAGCCGCTGACGGGGAAGGGATCCCGTTCGCTGTCGTACTCCACGAGACCGACCAGGCGCCGGAGCTCCTCGGCGTCGAGCTGAGCGAGTCGTTCGCTGTCGGTCAGGGTGTATTCCAGAGTCATCGCTGCAACCTCCTGCCGCTCACTGCGGCACAGTCGTTGTGTCGTGTGTCACCAGGAGAAACCCACCTGTCGGTGCGACGCAACGTCGCCTTCGGGAACTGGTCCGACTGACTGGAATCCGCCGGAATCCGCACGCTCACCTATACAATCGGACTAGTTTTCGGCGCTCGATGGGAAGGAACCGCGATGCGCGAGCCCGTGCAGCTGGACGAATTGGATTTCGCTCTCCTCGAGGCCCTGCACGCCGACCCGAAGATCGGCGCGCTCGAGCTGTCCCGTCGGTTGAAGGTCGCGCGCGCCACCGTCTCGGCCCGCCTGCGACGCCTCGAGGACACCGGGGTGATCGCCGGCTACGAACCCCGGATCAACCTCGCCGCAGCAGGTTTCGATGTACAGGCGTTCGTGACGATGGAGATCGTGCAGGGCGCGCTCGAAGACGTCACCGAGGTCCTCGAAGGCATCCCCGGTGTCCTCGAGGCGTTCGCCACCACCGGCGCGGGCGACGTCCTGTGCCGGATCGGAGCCGAATCACACCTCGGTCTCCAGCAGACCCTCATCGAGCTGAACCGCTCCTCGATCGTCGCGCGGTCCACGAGTGTGATGGTGCTGTCGGAAGTGGTGCACTACCGGGCGATGCCGCTGCTGCGCACCCTCGAGCCGGAACGATCCGCGAAGGCACCGGCCTACCGCCGCTGAACCGATCACGTCCACAATCCGTCTCCGACTAGCCGGATTGCACAGAAAAAAGCGCTCCGGGCATCCGGACCCTCCGCACGCTGCACAGTTCGATGAAGCACAGTTGCGCAGCATTTGTTACTGCCGTCACAGTCTTTCGCCATGAAGAACCTGCTGACGCGATTCGAAGAAAAAGCCCCCGAGATCGTCTTCGAGTGGCACGACACCGAGACCACCGCCCGGGGCTGGGTCGTCATCAACTCGCTGCGGGGCGGCGCGGCCGGCGGCGGCACCCGCATGCGCCGCGGCCTCGACCGGCGCGAGGTCGAGTCGCTGGCGAAGACCATGGAGATCAAGTTCACCGTCTCCGGACCTGCGATCGGCGGTGCCAAGTCCGGCATCGATTTCGATCCGTCCGACCCCCGCAAGGAAGGCGTGCTGCGCCGCTGGTTCGCGGCCGTCACTCCCCTGCTGCGTGCCTACTACGGCACCGGCGGCGACCTCAACGTCGACGAGATGAACGAGGTCGTTCCCCTCACCGAGTCCAACGGCTTGTGGCACCCGCAGGAAGGTGTCGTCAACGGACACTTCGGCAAGGACGAGCGCCAGCGCATCCAGCGGGTGGGCCAGCTGCGACTCGGCGTCGCGAAGGTTGTCGAGGACGCGCGGTTCACCCCTGCCACCAGCACGAAATACACTGTCGCCGATCTGATCACCGGTTACGGCGTCGCCGAGTCGGTCCGTCACCACCAGCTCGTCTATCGGGGCACCGACCTCGCCGGCAAACGCGTCGTGGTGCAGGGCTGGGGCAACGTCGGCGCCGCTGCTACCTACTATCTCGCTCAGGCCGGCGCCTCGATCGTGGGCATCATCGACCGCGACGGCGGCATCCTCGCACCCGAGGGTCTCTCCTTCGACGAGGTCCGTACCCTGCTGCTCGAGCGCGACGGCAACGCCCTGCGCAGCGACCGCATGATCCCCTTCGACGAGGTGAACGACCGCATCTGGGATCTCGGAGCCGAGATCTTCCTCCCCTGCGCCGCGAGCCGCCTCGTCACCCGCGAGCAGGTCGACCGCATGGTCGCCGCGGGACTCGAGTCGATCGCTTCCGGCGCCAACGTTCCGTTCGCCGACGACGAGATCTTCTACGGCCCCACCTACGAGCACGCCGACAAGTCCGTCGCCGTGATCCCCGACTTCATCGCCAACTGCGGTATGGCCCGGGCTTTCGCCCAGCTCATGGAGGGCGACGTGGAGGTCTCTGACGCCGCCATCTTCGGCGATGTGTCCACCACCATCGAGACGGCACTGCGCCGCTGCCACGACCGGTCGACCGAGCTCACCGGGCTCGCCGCGACCGCCTTCGAGATCGCACTGGACCAGCTGGTCCCGGCCGGGGAGCGCATTGATGACTGACACCCTGGCCACGGCGACGACCAGCGCCCAGAGCACGGCCGGGACGACGACCGGCGCCCAGAGCACCGCCGGCCTGCATCGTGCCATGCGGCCCCGCCAGCTCGTCATGATGAGTCTCGGTGGCGCCATCGGGGCCGGCCTGTTCGTCGGGTCGGGGGCGGGTATCGCCGTCGCCGGCCCGGCGATCCTGATCTCGTTCCTGGTGGCGGCCGTTCTCGTCGTGTTCGTGATGCGCATGATGGGCGAGATGGCCGCGGCCAACCCCGCCAGCGGTGCGTTCTCCGAGCACACCGAGAACGCGCTGGGCCCTGTCGCGGGGCGGACCATCGGGTGGTTGTACTGGGTGCAGGTCATCATCGTGATCGCCGCGGAGGCCACCGGCGCCGCCGCGATCACCGCGGTGGCGCTGCCCGGCATCCCCCAGTGGGCGTCCGCGCTGTTCTACATGGTCGTGCTGACGGGCGTGAACCTGGTCGGCGTCCGCCGCTTCGGTGAGGTCGAATTCTGGTTCGCCGCAATCAAGATCGTCGCGATCGTCGGCTTCCTGGTGATCGGCATCGCGATGATCGCCGGGTGGATGCCCACCTTCGAGACGACCGGCTTCTCCAACCTCACGGCGCACGGCGGGTTCGCCCCCACCGGTATCGCCGGTATCGCCGCCGGCCTGCTCATCGTGGTCTTCGCGTTCGGTGGCACCGAGATCATCGCGATCGCCGCCGCGGAGACCGCCGATCCCCGTCGCAACGTGGGCCGCGCGGTGCGCACCCTGGTGTGGCGCATCCTCGTGTTCTACATCGGGTCGGTGCTCGTGATGGTGACGATCCTGCCGTGGACCTCCGAGGATCTCGCGACCGGTCCGTTCGTCGCCGTGCTGCAGGCCGGGGCCGTCCCGGGCGCCGCCGCGGGGATGACCGTGATCGTCGTGGTCGCGCTGCTCTCGTCGCTCAACGCGATGCTGTTCAGCGCTTCCCGGATGATCTTCTCGCTGTCGCACCGCGGATCCGCACATCCCGCCTTCGGGCGACTGTCGTCCAACGGCGTTCCCCGCAATGCGGTGCTCGCCTCGGTGGCGTTCGGCTTCGTCACGGTCGGACTGAACTATCTCTACCCCGACCGGGTGCTGCCGCTGCTGCTCAACGCCGTCGGCTCCACGATCCTGGTGCTGTGGACGTTCGTCGCGGTCTCACACCTCGTGCTCCGTCGTCGCGCACGCCGCAACGGCACCGAGGATGCACTGCCGCTGAAGATGTGGGGCTTCCCGTACCTGTCGTACGCGACGCTCGGTCTGCTCGCCGGCATCGCGGTGCTCGCCCTGTTCGACGCCGCCGCCCGCACGCAGCTGCTCGCGACCGGCGCGTTGACCGCAGCGATCGCCGGTACCTGCACGGTGCTGGCACGGCGACGCGCTGCGGCCGAGACGGCTCGCGTGGAGACGGTTCAGGAACGCCAACCGTAGGGACGCGTGATTATCTCCATGAAGTGACCGGCGGGGTCGAGGAAGTAGGTTCCTCGACCCCCGTCGTTTCTGTTGATGCCGTGCGCCGACTGCCGGGGGTCGGCCCAGTGTTCGATCTCCTGCTCGAGGATCCGGGCATAGATCTCGTCGAACTCCTCCTCCGACACCAGGAATGCGTAGTGCTGCGGCGGATACTCCACGTCCGGTGGCGGTTCGGCGAAATCGAGAGTGACACCGTTGGCGAGTTCGACGGCGAGGAAGTGCCCGGCGGGCACCGGATCGGGCAGCCCGAACAGGGTGGTGAGGAAGTAGGCCGAATGCTGCTTGTCGTCGGCCGCGACGATGGTGTGGTTGAACGCAATACTCAAGGAGAACTCCTTGTGGTCCCGCGCCTCCATGCCTGACGCAGTCCGTCATCGACACGCGACGCTGCGTCCAGAGATACCTTCCGTGCCCGAGGGATGCAAGCGATGAGTTCTCCGCGCTCCCCGGGTCTGTACTCGGCGACAACCTTCGAAAGGGGACGACGATGAAGCTCACGGTGACGACCTTCGTATCGGCCGACGGGGTGGCCCAGGGACCGGGCGGCCCCGACGAGGACCGCAGCGACGGCTTCGACCGCGGCGGTTGGGTGGTGCCGCTGTTCGACGAGGGCACCGGCAAGTTCATCGACGAGGTGTTCTCGAAGGTCGACGCATTCCTGCTGGGCCGGAACACCTACGACGTCTTCGCTGCGTCGTGGCCGAACTCGACCGATCCCGACGACCCGGTCGCCCGGGCACTCAACACCCTCCCGAAGTACGTCGCCTCCACGACGCTCACCGACCCGAAGTGGCAGAACACCACCGTCCTCGAGGGCGACGTGCCCACCTCGGTCGCGGAACTGAAGAAACAGCCGGGACGCGAACTGCAGGTGCACGGCAGCATCCGTCTCGTCCACACCCTCTTCGAACACGATCTCGTCGACGAGTACCGCCTCATCACGTTCCCGGTCGTCCTCGGTCAGGGGCGGCGGTTGTTCCCCACCGGGGGTCGCGATACGAAGTTCGATCTCGTCGAATCGCGCACCACCTCGTCCGGTATCGCCATCACCGTGTACCGGCCGGCCGGACGACCCGAGTACGGACTCGCCGAAGTCGAGTGACACGACACCAGGGCGCGGTCAGGAGTCCTGGCCGCGCTCCTCGCGTTGCGTGGCCTCGTAACCCGGTGTCCGATGAATCCCGTTACGTCACCGGCCTCACTCTCACCGTTGACGCCGGTAGTACGCTGAGCAATCGGGCGAGTGGCCGAGCGGGTTCTGTCGGGGAATCCGCTCGGCCACTCCGTTATTCCTCGTCGGGTACGAAGATGTCCTCGATTAGACGTCCGAACAGGCGCGCGATGCGGAACGCCAGCGGAAGGGAAGGGTCGAATCGTCCCTTCTCGATCGAGATGATCGTCTGTCGCGAGACGCCGAGTTCGTCGGCGAGCCTCTGCTGCGACCATCCGTTCTTCGCGCGCAGGGCCGCGAGCGAGTTGCGCACCCTCAGCCTTTCCGACGCTGCACGGCGTAGCGCACACCGAACGACGCGAAGGCCACGAGAATGACCGCCATCAGCGCGTGCAGACCCGCGACCTCGATCGGAGCGAACGCCAGAGCGGTACATCCCAGCCCCGTGACGAGAAGGATGTCGGTGAAAGCGCCCGAGGCGGCTTTCTCGTACCAGGACGCCTCGACCGAATCCTCCGGCCGGTCCGCGGCGCCTTCGAGGGTCGACCGATCGACGAGGAGCACCCACGACAGGCCGACCAACGGAGACACTGTCGCCAACGCCACGGCGATACCCGAGACGACAGGATGCTCCGGCACCAGTTCGAGTGCTGCCCCCACCACTCCGAGTGCCCCCGCCGCCACCATGCCGAGGGCGATGGCCGGCGGTACGGCGGCGATCCACCGCGACCCCACCCGCACCTTGCCCCACTTGCTCCGCGCCACCGCCGAGCCGGCACTCCCGCCGTCCATCACCGCTCCCTTCACAGTAAAGCACGCTTTACATGTAAAGGTAACTTAACAGCGTTCTCGGCGCAGCGGAAACGAGGGGTTCCGTTCGGCCGGGCAGGTGTCATGATGGATCGAGCAGATCGAGACGCCACGAGGCGAAGGGACTGCCATGGGCCTCTACAACGATCACGTCGTACCGCGACTGGTGAACATCGCCTGCGCGCCGTCGTTCACCGAAGCGAACCGGAAACGAGTGTGCGCCGGCCTGAGCGGCCGCGTCGTCGAGATCGGATTCGGATCCGGTCTCAACGTTCCCTACTACCCCACCACCGTCGAGTCGGTCAGCGCCGTCGAACCCGCGGACCTCGGATGGAAGCTCGCACGTCCGCGCATCGAGGACTCCCCCGTGCACATCGAACGATCGGGTCTGGACGGTCAGTCACTCCCGTTCGAGGACAACACCTTCGACAGCGCACTGTCGACGTGGACCCTGTGCACCATCCCCGATGCCGACGCGGCTCTGCGCGAGGTACGTCGCGTCCTCGCACCGGGTGGCACCCTGCACTTCGTCGAACACGGACTCGCTCCGGACGAGAACGTCCGGCGGTGGCAGCACCGGCTCGAACCGGTCCAGAAGCGCGTCGCGGGTGGCTGCCATCTGACACGACAAATCGCCGACCTCGTCCGCGGTGCTGGGTTCGACATCCGCGAACTCGACACCTTCTACGAGGAGAAGACACCGAAGTTCCTCGGTGCCCTGTCTCTCGGAGTGGCGACACCGGCCACGTAGAGGTTGACAGCTACTACAGCGATCTTTGCATACCTCGGCGGACAGATGCGCGGTGTCGACATCGAGTATGTGTCCGCTATATCCGCGAAGATTGCATGCATGCCCTCGGACATTCTGCCACTCACCATACGCACGCTGCTGAAGCAACTCGACCTGGTCTGGCTCTTCACGGAACAACACGTGCTGCCACGGATCGACGAGGCTGCCGTGCACTGGGAGCCGTCGTCGAACTGCGTGGGCGTTCGACGGGTCGACGGGCGTCTCGTCGCCGACTGGCCGGACGAAACGGCCGAGGCCCTTCCCGAGCCCACGATTGCGTGGCTGCTCTGGCACATCGAGTGGTGGTGGACGAACACCGTGGCGGTCTGCAGTGGGGGAACTGCGGTCGGGCCGGACGCCTACGAGTGGTCCGGCTCGACCGACCGCATCCGGACTCTTCGCACTGAATGGGTGACGCTTCTCGAGAG
The DNA here is from genome assembly GCF_049538275.1 of Rhodococcus sp. AB351. Lineage (NCBI taxonomy): Bacteria > Bacillati > Actinomycetota > Actinomycetes > Mycobacteriales > Nocardiaceae > Rhodococcus > Rhodococcus sp. AB351. The sequence goes on along the minus strand of NZ_JBMVFW010000001.1, from coordinate 211,509 downwards.
TGCCGACATCGAGAAGACGATCGTCGGACTCATGCCCGAACCTTCACCTCTGTGGGAAGTAGCCGGGTGGGTCAACTTCGAACTGGCGAAGAATGTTTCGGAGATCAGTCAGGTGCTGACGCGGAAGGCGAATACGCCGGGTTGATACTTCCGGCGCTCACGCTGCGACGATGCCCGCGACCGGAATGCGCGCGTCGACCGCCTGCCGGAAGTTGATCATCGCGCGTTCGAGGTGGTCACGGTTCGTCACGAGCACAGCGCCCGTGGCTCGCCGTTCGAGCAGAACATCGTTGGTGAAGCGCGCGTTCTCGACGGTGGAGGTCGACTGCGATTCCTCGGTGATGCGCTCCGGCGGAATGCCTCGCGCGACCAGCCAGTCCTTCATGGCCTGCGCTTCGGTGATGCCGTTGCGCGGGACGCCACCGGTGACGACAATCGGCGATTCCGGATAGCTTTGCGCTGCACGGAGAGCCGCTTCGAGTCGTTCTTCGAGCACCGGCCGGATCTTGCCGTCCTCAGTGAGTCCCGCCCCGAGTACGACGAGATGCGTACCCCTTGGGTTCAGGTCGAGCATCAACGGGAAGTGTGGTGTCAGCTTCTCGAGCTCGGTGCACGCGATGATCAGCGCGTCGATGGTTCCCTGGCACAACGGGGTGACGGATAGTGCACCGTTCACAACGGTGTCGATTGCAGGAGTCGCCGCTGCCTGCCCCGTCGATACACCTACCGCGGCTGTGGCCGCGACTGCGGTCGCCACCACCGTGCGTCGCACAGCTCCCACGCGAGTCCCCTTCTTCCCGGATGTCGGCCGTGCCGCACTGTGCCATCTCGACGCGCACTTGTGGGAAGTTGGGGCTCGACGCGAAGAAGTCTCACCATATGCCGCGTCGGATTCGATGACGGCTGACAATCGGTTTTACATCCGCGCCACCGTTCTATCCATGAACAAGCGCGACAATCGTTGCAAGGAGCGCTATTCGGACGTATCGCTGCGTGCGGGTGTGGTGTGGGTCAGGACGCATCGCCACTTGCCGTCTCGCCTGACGAGCACGTCGGTGGTCCATTCGTCCGCGTCGAACTGCTCGCCGGCAAAGTGAGCAGTGTTCGTCACCCGGGACGTCAGGATCGCGGTGTCCCCGTGGACACGCACTCGAATCTCCCCGACCGTGTCCATCGCGGAAGGGGTCAGTTCACCGGACGCGACCAATGACAGAAAGCGGCGGCCCGATTCCGTGCCGGATTCGGAGACCATCACCCAGTCATCATCCGCGAACTCGGCGATCCGCTCGGCGTCGTTGGACACGATGGCCTCGGCCCAGACGCGGGCGAACGCGATCAGTTCGGCTTCGACATCGTCCTGAATCGGATCGGACACGGCGTCCCCTTCGTGCGCGCTTCCCATGATCCAGGGCAGGCAAGAGCAGAACGTGTGTTCGAGTTGACGACTTCGCACACCCGTGCGACCATCCCTCCACCGACCTGAAAACAGGTCGACCCCGGCAGGTGCGCCAACACCGAACCGGGGTCTGGGCACACGACAGAAAGCGCTGTCATGCACCGTAGGGTGGAGTCTATCCACACGCCTTCGAGAGGCGTACTCCAGCAACGAGCCGCGAGCGCGTTCTTCCGCGCCGGCCGACACACACCCGCTCCCCCGGGTTCACACCCGACGTCCTGACTTCCCAGCCCTCCGATCCGACCGTGATCGGAGGGCTCGAGGCGTTTCACCTGCATCGTCGCGCACGAGGGCCGTTCCGGTAACCGAGGCGCGTCGACGCAGCTCGTCGCTCGTCTCCCACAGTCCGACGTCAGCGCACCGACGCTGCGAGCCGGGGCCGTTCCCTGTCTCGAAACCGACTGGGCACCAGTATCCCTCGTCTCCACAGCTGGTGGTGGAGCACCCGATCGTGCGGGTCGACACGAACGACCGGGTCCAGTGCGAGCCGCACGTCCTCCGCGACGTGGGGCTATCCGTGCTGGCCGAGACGGTCTATCGGGGCATGGCGACCGGGCAGCCTTGGGGAAGGGGACGACGACTCAGGGACCCGAAGGGTCTCCGATCGGTTGGGGCAGTCGCCCGCAGGGCGCCCGCTTCGTTCCTGATCGAATTCATCCTCGTTGCGCGAACCCGGGTGGAGTGCTGTGATCGAAGCACGGGTCTACGGGAGGGGCCGACGTGACCGGCGTCGAAGAGTTCGAGAACCTGCGTCCACTGTTGTTCGCCATCGCCTACCGCATCCTCGGCAGCGTGACCGAAGCCGAGGACGCGGTCCAGGAGACCTGGGTGCGATACGAAACCTCCGGCGTCGAACCGGATTCGGCCCGAGCATTCCTGTCCACCGTCGTCACCCGGGTATCGATCAACATGCTCGAATCGGCGCGGGCGCGGCGCGAACGATATGTGGGCGAGTGGCTACCGGAACCGATACTCGAGGAGCCGTACGACGATCCGCCGCGCTCGGCCGAACTGCGCGAATCGATCTCGACGGCGGCGCTCGTGCTGCTCGAACGTCTCAGTCCGCTCGAACGCGCCGTCTTCGTGTTGCGCGAGGCATTCGGATTCGGCTTCTCCGAGATCGCCGAGATCGTCGACCGCTCCGAAGCGGCGTGCCGGCAGCTCGCGGTGCGGGCACGGCGCCACGTCGATCAAGGTTCGGCGCGGTTCGACACCGATCCGCAGGCGCACGAACAGCTCACCGCTCGATTCCTCACGGCCTTCCAGGACGGCGACGTCGACGCCCTGCGCGACCTGCTGGCCGCCGATGTGCAGCTCGTCGCCGACAGCGGTGGCAAGGCACCCGCTATCCGTAAGGTCGTGGTCGGGGGCGAGAAGGTCATGCGGTTGCTGGCCTCGTTCATCTCGCCCATGGGTCAGCTCGGCATGTCGCTCGAACTCCGCGAGATCAACAGGCTCCCCGGCCTGATCGTGCGGGATGCCGACGGCGCCATCGTGCAGGTCATGACATTCGACGTCGCGGGCGGGAAGATCGGCGCGGTCCGGGTGATGATCAACCCGGACAAGCTCGCTCATCTGGGGCGAGTGGCCGATGTGCGCGTGCTCGCCCAGAAGCTCCGCGACCTGCAACGACCCTGAATCCTCCCGATTGTTCGGCGCGGCATGTCACAAACGACATGGCTGTCCGGTCCTAGATGACGAGGGCTCCCCACAGAGCCAACGAACGGATCGGAGAGAAGCCATGTTGAACACACGCCCCCGTGTCGTCGTCATCGGCGGTGGATACGCCGGAACGGTCGCCGCCAACCGCATGAGCAGGAAGGCTGCGGTCACCGTCATCAATCCCCGGCCGCATTTCGTCCAGCGAACCCGGTTGCACCAGTTCGCGGTCGGCAACCACCATGCGTCCGGCGACTACCGCAAACTTCTGGCGAAGGGAGTCGACCTTCTGGTCGATACCGTGACCCGCATCGAACCCGGCACGCGCACCGTTCATCTCGCATCCAGCGGAACGGTCGGCTACGACTACCTCGTCTACGCCGTCGGAAGTACCGCCACGAGACGGTCCACCGTTCCCGGCGTCGAGGAATTCGCGTTCCCGGTGGCCGAATTCGAGTATGCCGAGCGCCTGCAGTACGCGCTGAACAGCCTCGAACCCGAAGCCGTCGTCACGGTCGTCGGGGCCGGGCTCACCGGGCTCGAAACAGCCGGCGAGCTCGCCGAACAGGGACGTCGTGTGCGTCTCGTGTGCAGCGGTGTCATCGGTCCGATGCTGTCCGAGAAGGCCCGTGCCGCAACCTACGAACGGCTCGCGGACCTGCAGGTCGAGATCATCGAGAACGCGCGCGTCACCCGCGTCGGACCCGACGGCTTCACGCTCGACGACGACACCGTCCTCGAGAGTGCGATCACCGTGTGGACCGCCGGATTCGGCGTTCCCGAACTGGCTCGCTCCAGCGGCTTCAGGACGGATGAACTCGGCCGGATCCTCACCGACGAAACGATGACCAGCATCGACGACGATCGCGTCATTGCCGCCGGTGACTGCGCAGCACCGTCGGGAGAGCCGGTGCGGATGGCATGCCAGTCCGCCCTGCCCACCGGCCTGGCTGCGGCCGACACGGTTCTCAGCCGCATCGCCGGTGAAGAGCCTGCGAACCTCGATTTCGGGTTCAACGGTGTCGGTGTGAGCCTGGGCCGACACGTCGGCGTCGTCCAGTTCCACGAGCGGGACGACACCCCGAAGGAACAGGCATACTCCGGTCGAATCGCCTCGACCATCAAGGATCTCGGGCTGAAGGCCGCGATGGCGGGCCTGCGGGTCGAGGCCCTACGGCCGGGAACGATGGGATTCCTCAGGGGCGGCCGGCATCCGTCGAACACCGCCACTACCGAGGATCTCTCCCGCACGGAGCAGCCGATGGCCTAACACCCGCTGAATTCGTCCTCTTTCAGAACCGACAGCACTGGGTCGCCTTCACCGATCGATGCTCCCACCGAGGGAGTCTGGTCGACGACGACCCAGTTCCTGTCCCATACCTGCGCGCGTCCCTGACCGGTCGCGTCGATGCTCGTGGAGTAGAACACGCCGGCGGCCTGGATGGTGTCCTGTGCCGCTTGGAGATCCATGCACACGACGTTCGGCATCACCGCAGTGGAGGCGACAGCCGCCACCTGCGTGGTGGAGATCCTCGTCGCGGGAGTGGTTTCCGGAGCGACGGTCCGCGCCGTGGTGGCAGCCGACGTTGTGGACGGCGTGGTGGTCGTCGGTGCGGCAGCGCGAGGAGTCGTACTCGCGTCGTCCTTCGTCGGCGAGTCGAGCCCGTCCGAAATGTCGCCGATGATTCCCATGAGGACGAACAGTCCGGCGACGGCAGCGGCGATGACCACCCCGCGACGGATCCTCGGAGGCTTCGGCGGCTCGGGCGGCGGCGCCATCGCCGCCCGCACATCCCCGGCAAGGAACGCGCGGTGGCCGGCTTCGGCTCGTGCGGCGATCGCGTCCTGCTCGGCCTTGATGCGCTTGCGGCGGTCGCGCAGAGGCTTGCCGATCGCGAGATATCCCAGGCCGGCCGCGAATGCCACGAACAGGATCGCGTCGGCCCCGTTGCCGTTGACTACTTCCACGATCGCCAGCCACAGCGTGATGGCGGCGAACATCCCCGCTACGACGCGCAGGTAGGGGACGACGAACTTCATGTTTCTCCTTCAACCCGACACCAGGCCCCGTGCGCCGCTGCTTTCCCGACCGCACACGCGCTGAATGCCCTCCTGAACTGGTGTCGGAGCGTCACCCCTCGTCGTTACCACGCCCAGTTGTCGATTTCGGTGGGTTGAGCCCCGGAATCCGGGGGCAGATCCACCCAAGTCGGCGAAGCGTCCCTGTGACGGTTGACACACCCTGTTCGTGAATGTAGATTCATGAAAAATGAATAGTCATTCACCCGCAGGGAATGGCTGTTCGATCAGGCTCCTACCTGCAGCGATGAAGGGGAACCCATGACCGACTTCGAAGACATCACCTACGAGATCGACGGCGCAGCCGGCATCATCACCATCAACCGGCCCGAGCGCTACAACGCCTTCCGGGGCAAGACCGTCGAGGAACTGATCAAGGCGTTCCGATCGGCCTGGGCCGACAGCCGCGTCTCGGCCATCATCCTCACCGGCGCCGGTGAGAAGGCCTTCTGCACCGGCGGCGACGTCAAGCAGCGCGCCGAGACCGGCGACTACGGGCCCACCGAGAGCGGCATGTTCGAGATCGGCTACCTCCACAAGCTCATCCGCGACATCCCCAAGCCGGTCATCGCAGCCGTCAACGGCGTCGCCGTCGGCGGCGGACACGTTCTCCACGTCCTGTGCGACCTCTCGATCGCGTCGGAAAACGCCCGGTTCGGCCAGGCCGGACCCAAGGTCGGCTCGTTCGACGCCGGATTCGGCTCTGCCTTCCTCGCCCGCGTCGTCGGAGAGAAGCGCGCGAGAGAAATCTGGTACCTGTGCCGCCAGTACGACGCCGCCACCGCCGAACGCTGGGGACTGGTGAACTGGGTTGTCCCGCAAGACAAACTGCTCGACGAGGCGAAGGCGGTCGTTGCCGAGATCGCCGAGAAGAGCCCCACCGCGATCAAGTTCCTCAAGCAGTCGTTCAATGCCGACACCGACCACCAGGCCGGCCTGAGCAATCTCGCGATGTCGGCCCTCGACCTGTTCGGCAAGTCCGAGGAGGGACTCGAAGGAGCCAAGGCGTTCGCGGAGAAGCGACCCGCCGATTTCGCGAAGTACGTCAAGGCCTGATCCGAACTTCCCAGACCCGTAAGGATCTCCCATGAGCAACATCGCACTGGTCACCGGCGCCGGTTCCGGAATCGGCAAGGCCATCGCTCTCGCCTTCGCCGCGCAGGGTGATCGCGTCGTCGCCGCCGATCTCGACCTGGCGGCTGCCGAAGCCACGGCCAAGGAGTACCCCCAGCTGATCACGGCACTGCCGGTCGACATCGCCGACCGCGCCCAGGTCGACGAACTCCGCGACCGCACCCACGCAGAAGTGGGCGTGCCCAACGTGATCGTCAACGCTGCCGGCTGGGACCGCACCGATCAGTTCCTCAACGCCACACCGGAGTTCGCCGAGAAGGTCGTCGCGATCAACTATCTCGGCCCGGTGAACATCTGCAGCGCCTTCCTGCCCGGCATCATCGATGCCGGAAACGGCGGTCGCGTGATCAACCTCGCCAGCGATGCAGGTCGTGTCGGCAGCTCCGGCGAATCCATCTATGCGGGCGCGAAGGGTGGCGTCATCGCCCTCACCAAGTCGCTCGCCCGCGAGATGGCCCGGCACAACATCAACGTCAACTGCGTGTGCCCCGGCCCCACCGACACACCGCTGTTCCAGGCCCAGGAGGAGAAGCTCAAAGCTGCTCTAATCAAGGCCATTCCGTTCCGGCGACTCGCGCGACCCGAGGAGGTCGCCGCACCCGTCCTGTTCCTCGCATCCGAGGCCGCATCGTTCATCACGGGCCAGGTGATCAGCGTCAGCGGCGGCCTCACCATGGCCGGCTGATCGACATCGTCAGGGGAGATCGAATCATGAGCGCGTCGTACAACGCCCGGGCCTACCGGGAGTACTTCGAGAACGACTTCACGTATCTCAACGGCTTCCGGCGCAACCTGGGACGGTACGGGAACCGCGTTGCCATCACCGATCCCGAGACCGGAACCCGGTTGACCTACGCCGAACTCGGCGAACGCGTCGACCGAGTCGCCACTGGTCTGGCCGATGCAGGCGTGCAGGCCGGGGATGTCGTCGCCTATCAGCTGTTCAACAGTGTCGAGTTCGCTGAGCTGTATCTCGCCACCCAGGCGGTGGGCGCGGTGGGTTCGCCGATCAACTTCCGGCTCGCAGCCGGCGAGACCGCGTTCGTCCTCGACAAGTCCGCACCCACGGTCTTCGTCTACGACACCGAGCTCACCCCGATGGTGACGGAGGCGCTGGAACGCTCGGCGCACACCCCGAAGGTGATCGTCGCGGTGGGCGACGGCGATCCGGTCTCCGTTCCCGGTGCCACCGTTGTGCGGTACCGGCACCTGGTGGCCGATCGGGTCGCGCTCCCGCCGCTGCACCGGACGGTGTGGGACGAGACCACTCGCCTCTACACCTCGGGCACCACCGGCATGCCGAAGGGTGTGCCGCTCAACAGCATGATCGAGATCTTCAGCGCGCACGACGTCATCATGCATTTCCCGTTGAGCCCCGAGGACAAGACGCTCAACATGACGCCGTGGTTCCACCGCGGCGGCCTATACTCCGGAGGACCCAACCCGGTCTTCTACATCGGTGGAGAAGTGGTGCCGCTGCGTACCTTCGACGCCGACCGCGTCCTCGACCTCGTCGCCGAGCACGGCCTCACCTTCCTCATCGGAGCACCCACCAACCTCGCGATGCTCGCGACCGCGCAGGAGGCCCGTCCGCGCGACCTGTCGTCGCTGCGCGGCATCGTCACGATGGGTGCGCCGCTCGAACGCGAAGCGGCACTGCGCTACCAGCAGGTCCTCAACCCGCGGATCTTCAACGGCTACGGCAGCACCGAAGGGTTCTGGAACACCTTCCTGCGCCCCACCGATCTGCCCGAACATGCCGGCACCGCGGGCCGGGCCTGCACCGACGACGACGTGCGCGTGGTCCACATCTACGAGGACCGACTCGCCCACCACGACGACGTCGTCGCCAAGGACGGCGAAGAGGTCGGAGAGGTGATCGTCCGCTCCCCCAAGGGTTCGAACGCCTACTTCGACTCCCCCGACCAGGAGAAGGCCAAGTTCAACAACGGGTGGCTGCACATCGGCGACCTCGCCACGTGGGACGCCGGGGAGTTCGTCACGATCGTCGGACGCAAGGACGACATGCTCGTCTGCGGTGGTGAGAACGTCCATCCGGTGCAGGTCGAGGAGGCGCTCAACTCACATCCGGGTGTGTCCGACTGCCTCGTCGTCGGCGTGCCCGACGACCGGTGGGGACGCATCGTCGTCGCGTACATCGTCGCCGGCAGCCCGGACGTCACGGCCGACGTCCTCGACGCGCACTGCCGCGAGCACCCGATGTTGTCCACCTTCAAGCGACCCCGGGCGTATCGGTTCGTCGAGTCGCTGCCGGTCTCGGCCACCGGAAAGAAACTGCACTACAAGGCAACCCGAACGGCAGCCGACGAGTTCGCCGCAGGGTTGTTCACCGCCCCCACCGACTCGAGGATCACCCGATGAATGCACGCCTCGAATACGAGACCGAGCACCAGCAGTTCCGGGAGGTCGCTCGCGACTTCGTCCGCGACAAGATCACGCCCGTACACGAGGACTGGGAGCACGCGAGCTGCCTCGACCGGTCGTTGTTCACCGAAGCCGGCAAGCTCGGACTGCTCGCCTTCTCCGTCGACGAGAAGTACGGCGGACCCGGAGTCGACGACTTCCGCTACAACGCCATCCTCATCGAGGAGGTCAACCGCGCCGGCAACGCCGCAGCAGGCATCGCGTTCTCCCTGCAGAACGACGTGGTGCTGCCCTACCTCACCGAGCTGACCGACGACGAACAGAAGGCACGCTGGCTGCCCGGCGTCGTCAGTGGCGAGACCGTGCTGGGTATCGCCATGACCGAACCCGGCACCGGCAGCGACCTCACCGGCATCCGCACCTCCGCGGTGCGCGACGGCGACCACTACGTCGTCAACGGTGCCAAGACGTTCATCTCCAACGGTCAGAACGGCGACCTGTTCGTCGTCGCGACCCGCACCTCCGACGACCCGCACAAGGGACTGACGCTGCTGGTCGTCGAGGCCGACACCCCCGGTTTCTCCCGCGGGCGCAATCTCGAGAAGATCGGTCTGCACGCCCAGGACACCAGCGAGCTGACGTTCACCGACATGCGGGTGCCGGTCGCGAACCGGCTCGGCGACGAAGGCCGCGGCTTCTACCAGCTGGTGCACAACCTCCCGCAGGAACGGTTGTCGCTGTCGATCGGTGCGGTCGCCGCGGCCGAGGGCGTCCTCGCGCAGACCCTCGACTACGTCCGTGAACGGAAGGCTTTCGGGAAGCCGGTGTCGAGCTTCCAGAACACCCAGTTCGTGCTCGCCGAGCTGGCGACCGAGCTCGACATCGCCCGCACCTATCTCGACGACTGCATCGCCGAGCACGTGGCCGGGCAGCTCACTGCCGCCCGCGCCGCGCGTCTGAAGTGGTGGGCCACCGAACTGCAGGTGCGTGTCGCCGACCGGTGCCTGCAATTGCACGGCGGCTACGGCTACATGCGCGAATACGGCGTCGCGCGCGCTTTCGTCGACGCCCGCATCCAGACGATCTACGGCGGAACCACCGAGATCATGAAGACGATCGTCGCGAAGGATCTCGGGATCTGACGACCGTCCCAGCTGCACGATTCACACCGCTGAGCACTCGGTACTGTGAATCGGACCGAAAAGCGACGAGGAGCCCCTATGACCACCGACCACGATGCACTTCCCGTGGAAGAGGCCGTGCGGGCAGTTCGCACCAGTTCCCGCCGCAAGCAGGTCCTCGACGCCGCTGTGCAGGTCATGCAGCGCACCGGTTTCCACCAGATGTCCATGCAGGCGCTGGCCGACGAGGCCGGCGTCAGTGTCGGACTGATCTACAAGTACTTCGGCGGCAAGGAAGAGATCCTTCTCGCCACCATCGTCTCGATCCTCGACACCTTCCGCGACCAGATCGAACCTGCGATGGAGGCCGCCGGCGACGACCCCGTCGAACGGCTCGCCGCCGGCATCCGCCGCTACATCGAGATCGTCGACGAGAACCTCGACGCCACCGTCCTCACCTACCGGGAGAGCCGCACGCTCGACGCTGCCGGTCGTGCCCGGATCAAGGAACTGGAGGTCGAGACGTCGGCGCCGCTGCGCTCCGCCCTCGACGACGGCATCTCCGCCGGAATCATGGAGCCCATCGACGTCGACCTGATGGTGTTCGACATCCTGCTCCTCGCCCACGGATGGGCGCTCAAGCACTGGCACTTCGGATCCATCTACACCCTCGACGACTACATCCGCCTCCAGACCAGGCTCGTGCTCAACACGACACTGAAGGCGGAGCGGCGCGGGGACTACGCGCACTTCCTCCGGTAACCACCGGCCTCGACCGAGGGCAGCGAAGCGCGGAGTGGTCACCGGTGCGCGTTATTGCGCGCACCCATGACCGATTCCCGCTCCGCTGTCGATGTCGGGGTCGGTGAGTGCGGGGTCCCGCGAGGTGTCCTTCAACGCGACGCCCGACGCCCCCAACTGCCGCGCCCCGTTCACGAGGGCCGCTACGACGCGCGCCGCGTGCTCGTAGGTCATCCCGCCGGGCGGATGGATGTTCGACACGCAGTTGCGTTCGGCGTCACTGCGTCCCGGCCTCGGGTGGTGCGTCAGGTACACGCCGACACTGTCGGCCACCGACAGGCCGGGACGTTCGCCGATGATCACGAGCATCGTCGTGACGCCGAGCCGCTCACCGATACGGTCGCCCAGCGCGACGCGGGCCTGCGTCGCGATCACCGGTGACGCCACGGTCAGCCCCGGCAGGGCAGCGACGATCGCCGCGAGCAGATCGGGTCCGTGGGCGTCGAGAGCGGTGGACGACAACCCGTCGCACAGCGCGATACCGAGATCGGCCTCCATGCGCGGCAGCATGGTTCCCTCGGCGAGCTGCCGGCCGAGGTCGGGGCGACGCAGATACGTACTGCGATCTCCTGCTGCGCTTTCCACGATCAACTGCTCACCGAGCCCGAGATCACGAACCCGCTGAGCCAAGGAATGCACATCGAGCGGGACGTGCACGGCGTCGCGCGCCTCGGCATGGGCCGCCACGAATTCCAGATGACGGCGCGTCGGGATGCTGTTCCCGGTGCGTCCCAGGCCGATCCGTGCCTGGGTGTTCCGGCGCAATTCGTCCCACAGGTCGCTCACAAGGCACCTCCGAGTGCGCGCAGAGGGGACGTGCCGACGTCCACCGGCAGGATGCGACCGATATCGTCCGCCATACCCTGCCTGCGTAGCCAGTCCTCGAACTCCGGTGCCGGTCGCAGATCGGCGGCCTCCCGGACGTACAGCGCGTCGTGGAACGACAGCGACTGGTAGCCGAGCATCACGTCGTCGGCACCGGGCACCGTGATGACGAATGCTGTTCCGGCAACGGCCAACAGGGTGAGCAGGGTGTCCATGTCGTCCTGGTCGGCCTCGGCATGGTTGGTGTAGCAGACGTCGACGCCCATCGGCAGGCCGAGAAGTTTGCCGCAGAACTGGTCTTCGAGCCCGGCGCGGATGATCTGCTTGCCGTCGTACAGATATTCCGGTCCGATGAACCCGACGACCGTGTTGACGAGCAGCGGTTCGAACTCGCGCGCAACGGCATACGCGCGCGCTTCGAGAGTCTGCTGATCCACCGGCCTGCCCCCGGTGCCGAGATGGGTTCCCGACGACAACGCCGAACCCTGCCCCGTCTCGAAGTACATGACGTTGTTGCCGACGGTCCCCCGTCGCAGCGACCTGCCGGCCTCGTTGCCCTCCCGCAGCACTGCGAGGTCCACACCGAAGCTGCGGTTGGCGCCCTCGGTGCCGGCGACGGACTGGAACACCAGGTCGACCGGCGCGTCCTTCTCGATCAGATCGATGGTGGTGGTGACGTGGGTCAGCACGCACGACTGGGTGGGGATCTCGAATCGTTGCCGGATCTCGTCGAGCAGGTGCAGCAGGTCGGACACCGCGTGCGGTGAGTCGCTTGCCGGATTGATGCCGACCACCGCGTCGCCGCAGCCCATCAGCAGACCGTCGAGGACGGACGCGGCGACCCCACGAGGATCGTCGACGGGATGGTTCGGTTGCAGGCGCGTCGCGAGCCGGCCGGGCAACCCGATGGTCGTGCGGAACGCGCTGGTCACCGTCGCAGCGCGGGAGACCGCGATGAGGTCCTGGTTGCGCATGATCTTGCTGGTCGCTGCGACCATCTCCGGGGTGAGTCCCGGCGAGAGTGCCGCGAGCACGTCGGCGGAGTCCGGTCGGGCCGCGACCTCCAGCAGGTGGTCGCGCAGCTCCCCGACGGTCATGTGCGAGACCGGGGCGAAGGCCGTCGCGTCGTGGGTATCGACGATCAGCCTGGTGACCTCGTCGGTCTCGTACGGCACGACCGCCTCGGTGAGGAAGATGGTCAGCGGGAGGTCGGCGAGGGCCAGCTGTGCCGCGGCACGTTCGGCATCCGAAGTGGCAGCGCATCCGGCGAGTTCATCGCCCGAGCGGCGGGGGGAGGCCTTCCCGAGCAGATCGACGAGGCCGTCGAACTCGTAACCGGTTCCGCCGAGCTGTTGTCGGTAGATCGTCATCGAGGCCTCCCGCGCAGGACCGGTTCGACGGATGTGAGCACGCAGTGGAGTGCAGCATTCCACTTTTTCGCCGTCGTGTCCGGCGAGTGTCGCGAACGAAACGCCGCTGGTCGTCGGTTTCTGGGTCCACAACGCAGAAGTGAGGCTCACAACCCTGGTGGTCGACCATGAGGGTTGTGAGCCTCACTTTTCGGTTGTCTACCTAGCCCCGCTGGTACCAGACGTTCGTCACCCGCTGCGCCATGTGCCGCATCCCCGCAGCGGTGGGATGCAGAGCCTTCGCCAGCGACAGCGACTGCCGTCCCTCGTACCAGCGCTGCTCGGAGGGTGCACACGCATCGTGTCCTTCCGAGCCGGACATGACGTCCACGAACTCGGCACCGGCCTCACCGGCAGACCGGGCGAGTACTCGGTTCATCCGCACGAAGAAGTTCGTCACGAAGGAGGCGTCGGCATCGCTGGTGGGGATGTTGGGCCAGCAGCCCCGGTTGCCGAAGACACCGCCGTGCCCGACCAGCAGAACCCGTGCGCGCGGTGCGCGTTGCTGGACGGCGGTCAGTGTCGCGGTGACCTTCGGTCCGAGTGCACTCAGGGCGGCGTCCATGCGCGACGTGGTGCCCGGATCGGTGCGGCAGTGCGCGTCGCCGCCCGGAAGCTCGGTGTAGCAGGCCGAGACGAGCCCCGACCAGCCGACATCGTTGCCGCCGATACTCAGCGTGACGAGATTCGTGTCCGGCGGGAGCGAATCGATCTGCGGCGGGACCGATCCGGTCGACGTCTGTTGCGGGACGGACGTGATGTGCTCGGTGCGCGCACCCGAACACGCGACGTTGACGAAGCTGACGGTCTGCAGCGAACCTGCGACGAGGTTCGGATAGCCCGCGTCCGCGCGGGCGCATCCGCTGAGCATCGCCGCTGCGTCGAGGTAGGGTCCGGCGGCGCGCGAGTCGCCGAGCGCGACGTATCGGATGCCCTGCTCGTTACCCGGGTCGCTCATCGCGGACACCGGCCACACCATCGATGCAGCTGCCATGCCGGCGACGATCCCGGCTCGCACAATCGTCTTCATCCAGACCTCCGGCAGCGTGGTTCTCCCCGGGCATGAGATCGGCACGAATTACAAACGCGTTACGAGCAGCGGGTGAAGATCACGGATGAAGCTCGCATGCACGTCCTCTCACCAGCGCATTTTGTTTACTTCCCCCTCCGAACGGCTACCGTCCCCCTGTGACCGTCCACAAAGTTCTCGACGGCCGCTACGAGCTGAGCGGTCTGCTCGGCGTCGGCGGCAGCGGCGAGATCCACGACGGTCGGGACACCCGCCTCCACCGGCCCGTCGCGGTCAAACTGCTCGGACGGGAGGTCGGCAGCAGACCGGACGTACGACGTCGTTTCGAGGTCGAGGCCCGGGCCGCCGCGGCCCTGAACCACCCTCGCATCGTCGCCGTGTACGACACGGGTGAACACGACGGACGTCCCTACATCGTTATGGAACGGCTCCCCGGGCGGACCCTCGCCGACGACATCGCCCGCGGTCCCCTACCCGACGATCGGGTGCGTACGGTGCTCACCGGAATTCTCGAGGCCCTCGTCGCCGCACACGGGGCGGGGATCCTCCACCGGGACATCAAGCCGGCGAACGTGCTCATCGCAGAGAACGGCGAGATCAAGGTCGCCGACTTCGGTATCGCGAAGAGCGTCGGCGACGACCTCACCCACACCGGTGAACTCGTGGGGACCGTCGCCTATCTGAGCCCGGACCGCATCACCGGTCACCCCGCGTCCGTGACGGACGATCTGTACGCGGTCGGGGTCGTCGGCTACGAGTCCCTGTGCGGGCGGAGGCCGTTCGCCGAGGACAACATCCTCGCGCTGGCACGGGCCATCACGCACGACCGTCCGCGGCCACTCGCCGATCTCCGCCCGGATGCCCATCCGGGGCTCGTCGCAGTGATCGAACGGGCCATGGCACGAGAGCCTTCCGACCGGTTCCGCAGTGCGCACGAGATGCTCGCGGCATTGCAGAATTCCGACGGATACCGCGCCGCGACAGCCCTCCTGCCGGCGAGTGAGATCGGCGGGCCGACGGCCACCGCGGGCACGGACCGTTCCCGTGGAGTTCTCGTCGCGGCGAGTCTGACGCTGGTCGGGGCGCTCGCCGTGGGCGGTCTCGCGCTCGGATTCGGGCGGGGCGATTCCCCGCCGGCGGCCACACCCGAGACCCGGACGCCGGGCATGTCGGCATCGACGCCCGAGCGGGTACCGGCCACCACCGAGCTTCCTGCGACCCCCGAATCGACGATCGTCCCGGCGCGCACAGCGGACGAGACCGCCGTGGTTCCGCCCGTCGTGCCCGCTCCGGAGACCGCTCCCGTCGCACCGCCTGCGGATGCCGGGCCCACGAGGTCCGAATCCGAGTCCCGCGGGAACAGCGGACCCGGCAACAACAACGGGAACGGCAATTCGCGGGGGAACAGCGGCAACCACGACGACAACAACGGAAACGGGAACGGGAACAGCGGCAACGGGAACAGCGGCCGCGGTAACGGGTGAGGTCGCTCAGCTCGAGGCGCGCACCACGAGTTCGACGGGAAGTCGCGTCGATTCCGTTTCTCCGTTTTGCACGAGTTCGAGGAGCCGCTCGATGGCGGTCACCCCGATGTCGTGCGCGGGCGACCGCACGGTGGTGAGCGGAACCGGCAGCTGCGCCACGACGGGGATGTCGTTGTAACCGACCACGGCGAGATCGTCCGGGATGGACAGACCCAGGTCGCGGGCGACACCGAGGATGCCGATGGCGATGGTGTCGCTGACCGCGAAGATCGCTCGGGGACGATCGGGGCGATCCAGCAGCGCACGCGCGGCCTCCACACCCCCGGCGACGTCGAAGCTCGACCGCACGATCCGTTCGGGCGGCAGTGCCACCGATGCTTCCTTCAGGGTGTCGACGAAGCCGTCACGCCGGTCGCGGGCGGTGCTGGCATGGTCGGGGCCGGCGATGATCGCCAGGTCGTCGTAGCTGCGGTCGAGCAGGTGTCGGGCGGCCAGTGCTCCACCCCGGTAGTCGTCGCCCACCACGAACGGCAAGCCTGCGTCGGCGTGCCGGGTGACCGCGAGGATGGGCAGCGATCCGAGCGCCAGCGACTCGACGAACGGGCGACCCGGGAGGTGCATGCTGCTCAGCAGCAGACCGTCGACCTGCCGGCCCACGAGCAGCGCGATGGCGCGACGTTGCGCCTCGAGGTCGTCGGGTGGGCTCGACAGCAGTACCGAGTAGCCCGCTTTCGTGGCGGCTTCCTCGATGCCCTGGTAGGTCGTGGCGACCACGCCGTCGGTGAGTCGCGGCATGACGACACCGAGGGTCGTGGTCTTGCGGGTCCGCAGGCTCGCCGCCCACAGGTTGGGGCGATATCCCAGTTGGGCCGCGACCTCCCGCACCCGCAGGGCCGAGTCCGACCAGCCGTCGACCGGTTCGGGCTGGCGCAGCACGCGGGATGCCGTCGAGACGTGGACACCGGCGCGCTCGGCGATCTCCTTGAGCGTCGGGGCGCGGTCGGGACGGGGCATGCGGCTCTCCTGCTTGTGCGGCATCGAGTTCGTGTTCCGGGTTGACGTGCCCGGAGCATGCCTTTAGCGTAGGCCATGCAATCGATCGTGCAAACGTTCTCGCAATCGTTCTGACAAACGTTTCCTCGACCACCGGAGAAGGCCATGTCCAACGCTCAGTCGCTCACCCAGCTGTTCGCCCTCGACTCCCTGCTCGAGCAGGAGGAGATCGACATCCGCGACACCGTCCGCAAGTTCGGTAACGAGCGCATCCGCCCGCACGTGGCCCAGTGGTTCGAGGAAGCGAAGCTCCCGGCACGCGAGCTCGCCAAGGAACTCGGACAGCTGGGCGTGCTCGGCATGCACCTCGACGGCTACGGCTGCGCCGGCATGAGCGCCACCGCCTACGGCCTGGCCTGTCTCGAACTCGAGGCCGTCGACTCCGGCATCCGCAGCCTCGTGTCCGTGCAGGGCTCGCTGGCGATGTTCTCCATCCACCACTGGGGCAGCGAGGAGCAGAAGCAGGAATGGCTCCCCCGCATGGCTGCCGGCGAGGCGATCGGCTGCTTCGGCCTGACCGAGCCCGACTTCGGCTCCAACCCCGCCGGGATGCGCACCAACGCCAAGCGCGACGGTGACGACTGGATCCTCAACGGCACCAAGATGTGGATCACCAACGGCTCGATCGCCGACGTCGCCGTCGTCTGGGCGCAGACCGACCTCGAAGAAGGCGCCAAGGGCATCCGCGGCTTCGTTGTCCCCACCGACACCCCCGGTTTCTCCGCACCGGAGATCCACTCCAAGATGTCGCTGCGCGCCTCGGTCACCTCGGAGCTCGTCCTCGACGGCGTGCGCCTGCCCGCCTCGGCGATGATGCCGAAGGCCAAGGGGCTGCGCGGACCGCTCACCTCCCTCGGCGAGGCCCGATTCGGCATCGTCTTCGGTGCCATCGGCGCCGCCCGCGACTGCCTCGAGACCGCCATCGAGTACTCGCAGTCCCGCGAGGTGTTCGACAAGCCGCTCGCCGGCTACCAGCTCACCCAGGCCAAGATCGCCGACATGGCGCTCGAGGTCGGCAAGGGCCACCTGCTCGCCTACCACCTCGGCCGCATCAAGGACCGCGGCGAGATCGCCCCGGAGCAGGTCAGCCTCGGCAAGCTCAACAACGTGCGCGAGGCCATCGCGATCGCCCGCGAATGCCGGACCATCCTCGGCGCCAACGGAATCACGCTCGAGTACCCTGTCATCCGTCACGCCAACAACCTCGAATCGGTGCTGACCTACGAGGGCACCTCCGAGGTCCACCAGCTGACCATCGGCAAGGCCCTGACCGGTGAGGCGGCCTTCCGGTGACCACTCTTCCCGGTGCGCTCGAGGGGCTGGTGATCGCCGACTTCGGTCGCGTGCTCGCCGGCCCCTACGCCACCATGCTGCTCGCCGACCTCGGGGCGGAGGTCGTCAAGATCGAACGACCCGGCTTCGGGGACGACACCCGGCACTGGGGACCTCCCTGGGTCGGCGACGAGTCGACCTACTTCCTCGGTGTGAACCGCAACAAGAAGTCGGTGGCCATCGACCTGACCACCGACGAAGGACTCGAGCAGGCACGCGATCTCGTCGCCCGCGCCGATGTCGTCGTCGAGAACTTCCTGCCCGGTACGATGACTCGGCTCGGGCTCGGATACGAGCAGGTCCGGGACCTCAACCCCGGGATCGTCTACACCTCGATCACCGGCTTCGGCGGACACAACAACCTGCCCGGCTACGACCTGCTCATCCAGGCCGTCGGCGGTCTGATGAGCATCACCGGTCCCGACCCGGCGACACCCACCAAGGTCGGTGTCGCCGTGGTCGACATCATCACCGGAATGCACGCTGCACTCGGCATACTCGCCGCGCTGCGGCACCGCGACCGCACCGGCGAGGGCCAGCGCGTCGAGGTGAACCTGCTGTCGTCGCTGTTGTCGGCGCTGGCGAACCAGTCGTCCGGCTACGTCGCGGCGGGAGTGGTGCCGAAGGCGATGGGCAATCGTCATCCGAGCATCGCGCCCTACGAGGTGTTCCACACCGCCGACCGGCCGTTCGTCCTCGCCGTGGGCAATGACCGTCAATTCGCTTCGCTGGTCGAGGTTCTCGGCGCACCCGAACTCGCCACCGACGAGCGGTTCACCACGAACACCGCCCGCGTCGCGAACCGGGAGGAACTGACGAAGATCATCGACGAACTGTTGTCGACGAACACCGCCGACGCGTGGTTCGACGCTCTGACCGCAGCCCGGGTGCCGTGCGGACCGCTCAACGACATCGCCGACGCGGTCGCGCTCGCCGAACGACTCGGCCTGTCGCCGGTGGTGTCGATCGACGATCCCGACCGGGACGCTCCGCTTCGTCAGATCGCCAATCCGATCCGGCTCAGCGCCACCCCCGCGACCTACCGCACCGCACCCCCGCGGCTGGCGTAGTCGGACGCTCTCATCAGTCGGACTTCTGTTCCTTCAGAGTGTGGGCGACGAGAGCATTGGCGTGCCCGTGACCCATCCCGTGTTCCTGCTTCAGCCAGTTCACGAGCTCCATGTGCTTGGCGAGATCCGACGCGCGGATCATGTTCTTCCACTCCTCGATCGGGCGTCCGTACTTCTGCTCGATCGACGGAAAATACGACTCCGGTCCCTTGACCTTCTCGCTCATAGCGGAGAGATTAACCGCGGCGACCGACACGGTCGGGCCGTTCCGTTCGATCCGCAGAAAAACGACCGCGGCGCCGCCGTCCCGGATGGGACGCGGCGCCGCGGACGTAGGGAAGAGGATCAGGCCTTCGGGCCACCCGCCACGTAGATGACCTGACCGGACACGAAGCCCGCGCCCTCGGATGCGAGGAACGATGCGGTGTGGGCGATGTCGTCGACCTCGCCGATACGGCCGACCGGGATGTTCGACGCGATGTTCGACTTGAAGTCGTCGAACGACAGGCCGAGGCGCTCGGCGGTCGCGGCGGTCATCTCGGTGGCGATGAAGCCCGGGGCGATGGCGTTGGCGGTGACACCGAACTTGCCCAGCTCGATCGCGAGGGTCTTCGTGAAGCCCTGCATGCCGGCCTTCGCAGCGGAGTAGTTGACCTGGCCGCGGTTGCCGAGGGCCGAGGTGCTCGAGAGGTTGACGATGCGACCGAACTTGGCGTCGACCATGTAGCTCTGGACGGCACGCGTCATGAGGAAGGCGCCGCGCAGGTGCACGTTCATGACGGCGTCCCAGTCCTCGACCGTCATCTTGAACAGCAGGTTGTCGCGCGTGATACCGGCGTTGTTGATCAGGACGGTGGGCTCGCCGAGTTCGGTGGCGACCTTCTCGACGGCAGCGGCGACGGACTTCTCGTCGGAGACGTCGGCACCCACGGCGAGCGCCTTGCCACCGGCGGACTCGATGGCCGAAACGGTGTCCTTGCAGGCGGATTCGTCGAGGTCGAGGACGGCGACCTGGTAGCCGTCGCCGGCGAGCCGCTTGGCGACGGCTGCGCCGATGCCGCGTGCGGCTCCGGTGACGATGGCAGTGCGGGGCTGTGTGCTCATAGCGTTCCTCCGTAGGGGGATGGGTGGTGCCGTCAGGTGATGGTGAGTCCGCCGTCCACGGCGATGGTCTGACCGGTGACGTAGGCGGAGGCGTCGGACGCCAGCCAGACCGCAGTGGCTGCGATCTCCTCGGCATCCCCGGTCCGGCCGAGGATGATTCGCGGCTTCATCGAGTCGAGGTAGCCGGGCTGGTACTCGTCCGTCATCTCGGTGTGGAAGAAGCCGGGGGCGATGGCGTTGACGCGGATCCCCTTGCGCGCTCCCCACTGCTGGGCCAGGTCGCGCGTGAGGCCGATGACGCCCGCCTTGCTGGCCGAGTACGCGGCCTGCGGCAGGCCGGCCGTGGTGAGGCCGAGGACCGACGAGATGTTGACGATCGAGCTACCGGGCTGCATCACACGGCCGACGGCCTGTGCCGCCCAATAGGATCCGTTCAGGTTGATGTCGATGACCTGCCGGAACTGCTCGGGGGTCTCCTTCGTCGCGGGGACGGCGGTGCCGATACCGGCATTGTTGATGAGGATGTCCACCCGGCCGAGCTGCTCGACCGCATGGTCGACCATGCGCTGCGCCTGTTCGGGATCGGCGATGTCGGTCTCGACCGTGAGGGCCTGCCGTCCGGCCTCCCGGACCAGCTCGGCGGTCTTCTCGAGGCGGTCGACGCGGCGTGCGGCGAGCACGACGTCGGCTCCTGCTTCGGCCAGCCCTCGGGCGAATGCGACACCGAGGCCCGAAGAGGCACCGGTGACGATGGCAACGCGGCCGTCGAGACGGAAACGGTCGAGCACGGACATACGTCATCTCCTCGCTGTGACGGGGCCTACAGGAACTGTATAGCCGACCGCCTTCTCATCCACCAAACAGCCTGTATCCAATTTGATTGGACAGCACTGCCTTTCAGAGCCAGGTCCTATTCTTCTCTTCGGCGGATCCTATGTTGCCGCAGGCGTGGCAGCGCGGAGAGGACCCCGCGTCGCACCCACCGTTACCAAGTCGATAAGCACTGGCTTATTTCTAAGCGCTCGCTTATCGTGCGATGCCGTAGCGGGCTTGTCAACACCAACCGGACAGAACGGAAGCGCCCTCGTGAGTGATGCATGGGACGACGTCGTCGGCGGATCCAAGGCCGCTGCTCGCATCCGCACGGCCGCGATAGAAGAGTTCGCGGAGCACGGCTACGGCGGCACCACGACCCGCCGGATCGCGGCGCGACTCGGTATGAGTCCCGCCGCGATGTATCCGCACTACGCGTCCAAGGAAGAGCTGCTCTTCGCCATCGCCTACGAGGGCCACGCCCTCGCCCTGCAGGTCCTCGAGAACGCCGACCGCCCCGACGCCGAGCCGTCCGACCGGCTCGCCTCCGTCATCGGGCGCTTCGCCGCCTGGCAGGCGGAGAACCACCAGTGGAGCCGGGTGATCCAGTACGAACTGGCCGCGCTCGACCGCGAGCACTACCGCACGATCGTCGGACTACGACGGCAGACCACGCAGGTCGTGCGGAGTGTCGTGGACGCCGGCCACGTCTCGGGCGAGTTCACCCTCCCGGACGCCGAAGGTGTCACCCTCGCGCTGATGTCGCTCTGCGTCGACGTCTGTCGCTGGTATCCCTCGGGCCGCTACGACGACGCCGCGACGATCAGCGACCTGTATGCCGATCTTGCCCTGCGTCTGGTCGGTGCCGTGCGTTAGCATCGTCGCCACCATCGGATCGGGGGGGATCTACGTGGGCAGGGGGATATCGCGCCGCCGTCGACTCCTCGAGACGCGAGAGCATCGAGGGGGAGCTGTCGTCCATGTCCACGAATGACAACGTCGTCGACCGACTACTGGTGTCGCTCGGGGTCGACGCCCCGGTCCCCGATTCCGTCTCCCGACGGCAGTCCAACTACGACACGCTCGCCGCGCGCATCGACGCGGGAGTCGATCCCGAATACATCGCAGCGTTCGAGAACTTCCACGGCATGGAGCATGCCGACATCCACCGGCTCGCCCAGAGCATCAACCCCGTCGCGATGACCACCCTGGCCACCGAATGGGCCGAACTCGGAAAGGGTTTCAGCCTCACCGTCGCGTGGGGAACGCTGATGATCCGCAAGCTCATCGGCCGGCACTGGGAGGGTCCGGCGGCCGAGGCCGCGATGGACGCGACGGTGCGATTCGGCGAATCCGCACAACAGTTGTCCGATGCCGCACGCGCGACGTCCGAGAAACTCCGCATCGCCGCCGACGTCGGCGAACGGGTGCGAGCGTCCGTGCCTCCCCCCACGGTGAACACGTCGTCGGTCCTGTACGCGCTCGATCCCGTCGCGGGTGCTGCCGCCGCCCGGCAGGAAGAGGCCGTTCGCGCCCAGGCCGTGCGGGTGATGGAAGCCCTCTACAAGCCGTACTACCGCGATTCCGGCACGGCGGTTCCGGTCCTGCCCTCCCCGTATGCCGCCACCACGAGTCGCGCCACCGAAGCATTCGTTCCCCAGGGCTACGGCACACCAGGTGTCGGCGGCGCCCGGACCGCCGGCGACCCGACGGGAATCCCGGCCGGGGACGGAGAACGTCCGGGTGGGCAGACCGCCACGGAAGTGGAGAACCGTACGGACGCATCGACGTCCGGTGAAGGTACGGACGGCCGGTCGGAAGGTTCGGATTCGGCAGGCAGGGCGGGCTCGAACGATCCTGCGGCGACCACCCCTGCATCCACCACCCCGTCAGCGAGCGGCGCCCTGGGAAGCCCGACCGGTCAGTCGTATGGCTCACCGTCCTCCGGATCGGGTGCAGGTGTCGGAGGTGGGCTACCGGGCGCCGGTGGCGTCGGGTCGGCCGGTGGCGCATCGCCCGCGGGTTCGGCTCCGCTCGTCGCGGGAGCCGCACCCACCGGCGGTACTGCGGCTCAACCCGGTGCCGCCGCGACTCGCGGTGCCGGTGTGCGCCCGTTCGGCATGATGCCCGGCATGGCACCCGCCTCGTCCCGCGGAGACGAGCAGGACAAACGCGCGGCCGGTTATCTCGTCACCGGGGAGAACGGGAACGAACTGATCGGGTCGCTGCCCGACACCGCTCCGCCGGTTCTGGGGGCCTGAGCGCTGTGGACCGGTATCTGACACCCGATCGATTCCTGGCGTCGTGGACCGCTGCGGGTGGCGACGAGTTCCCCTTCCCCCTGCGCTATCGCACCTCGGCGATGTGGGAGGACGAGCACGCCGCAAACATGCAGGCCGCTCGCGCGTGGCTGCACGAGACTCCCGACCCTGCCCTCGACGACGCGATGCGGATCCTGCTGACCGGGGAGGTCGCGGTGGAGGTCTACGGCCGCTCCACCGATCCGAGCTGCGAGGTCTTCGTCCGCGCCGCCGCGACCGACGAGCAGACCGTCCTCGCCTGCCAGGCTCCCGCCGCGGGCGACATCCGCATCACCACGACCACCGATCTCGCGGGTGCGATCGTCGGACACCTGCCGGTCGTGGCGCCGGGCCGCGAACCGGCACGCACCGCGCCGAGCCGGGATGTGCTCGAGCCGTCCGAATTCGGCGCTGTCCGTCGTCCGGCGGGTGGCACGCACGCAGAGTCGTTGCGCCGGTTGCTGCGTCGCGAACGCTCGGCCACCGGTAGCATCCGCATCCTGCGGTACTCGAATCCGGGGTACACCCCCGTCGCCGACATCGGCTGGTTCGACGTCGTGGGCGACGGCCGGTACCTCTTCCTCCCCGGCCCCGACCTCCGCGTCGCGCCGGGCACCGTCGACACATTCGTCCGGGAACTGTCGATGCAGCTGTCCCGGGCGTGCAGGTCGTCGCACGAGGGTCGGAGCGGCGTCCTGCGACGGCAGTGATCCCTTCCCGAACCGGCCGTTCGTCTAGGCTGGCGACATGACGGACCGGGACCGCACACCCGACGGCAGGCCGCAGAACGCGCGTCCGCGCGACGCCCTGGGGCGTCCGCTGCCGCCGGGCGAAGAAGGCGTCGAACGTGTTCCCGAAGACATCGATCTGGATGTCGAGGAGACCATCGCCGAAGGTCAGCGCCTCCTCGACCACGGCTTTCCGTTCCACGCCCACGAGGTCTTCGAAGCGATGTGGAAGAAGGCGCCGCCCGAGGAACGTCCCCTCTGGCAGGGCCTCGCCCAGCTCGCCGTGGGGCTGACGCATCTGCTCCGGGGCAACCCCACCGGCGCGGCGTCGCTGCTGAAGCAGGGACAGGCGCGGGTGCGGCACTACGAGGACGAACCGCCCTACCGGCTCGATATCGACGGCCTCGCGAGTTGGGCCGATCATCTGCTCACCGAGATCGCTCGCGACGAACCGATCCCCGCTCCCCCGACCCCGCGCCTGAGGATGCCCTGATGCCGATACTTCCCATGTTCCCGCTCGGCACCGCGTTGCTTCCCGGGTCCGACCTTCCATTGCGCATCTTCGAGCCGAGATATCAGCAGCTCGTCCAGGACTGCACGGCATCACCGGACGGCCCCCGTTTCGGGGTCGTCCTCATCGCCCGAGGACACGAAGTGGGCGGAGGCGAGCAGCGACACGACGTCGGCACCATTGCGCGGATCATGGTCGACACCGAGGTCGGTGCGGGTCGCCGCGAACTCGAATGCATTGCGGAGGAGCGTATTCGCGTCACCCGATGGCTCCCCGACGATCCCTATCCCCTCGCCGAGGTGGAGCCCTGGCCCGACACCGATTCGGGGCCGGTGGATTTCGCCGCGATCACCGGACCGATGGGCCGGCTGTACGGGGTGCTCGACCGCCTCACGGGTGGCCAGGCCCCGCTGCCTCCCGCCACCACCGAACTACCGGAGGATCCGGGGGCGCGACTGTTCGCGCTCGCCCGGTACGTGCCCATGGGGGAAGCGGACCGCTATGCGGTTCTCGCCGCGCCGGGTCCGGCCGAACGTATGGCCGTGCTGCTCGAAGCGATCTCCACCGCAGTCGATCTCGCGGAATGGAAGCTGAAGGGCTGAGACGCGTGCGCCCGCCCGGTGAGTGGGAGTATCGCTCTTCCGGTCTCATGGTTGCGGGCTAGGGTCCGGGACACCGTTCGTCCCCGACCGGAAGGCACCCCGATGGACACCGTCGAACAACGGTTGGCCCGGCTCGAAGCCCTCGAAGAGATCAGGATGCTCAAGCATCGCTACTTCCGGGCGTGCGACGCCAAGGACCCGGAGGCGATGCGCAGGTGCTTCGTCGAGCACGGAGCCGACATCTACTACGGACCGGCGCTGGGTAGTTTCGACGACGCCGACGCCCTGGTCGACATCTATTCCCGAATCGCTCTCGAACGGATCGACGACCGCTACGTCGTGCTCGACATGCATCACGGCATGCATCCGAGCATCCACCTGACCGGGCCCGACACCGCGACCGGCGCCTGGACGCTGCGATTCCGGCAGGTGGATCTGCGTGCCCGCACCGAACGGGTCACCGCGCTCGACTACGACGACGACTACGTGGTCGAGAACGGCGAATGGAAGATCTCCCGCTGCCACGTGAAGGTGCTGTGGTCGATCCAGCGGGCTCTCACCGACGACGTGGAAGTGGTGCAGTGATGACAGAAGCAAAGGTCGCGCTGGTCACCGGCGCGAGTCGCAGCGTCGGCAAGGGCATCGCGTGCGCCCTCGGCTCCGACGGCTGGACCGTCTACGTCACCGCCCGCGGCCCCGTCGGCGTCGACGGACCACTCGACCGCACCGCCGCGGAGGTCACCGAACGCGGCGGACGGGGTATCGCGGTGCAGTGCGATCACCGCGACGACGCGCAGATCCACGACCTGTTCGGCCGGATCGCCGACGAGCAGGACTCCCGACTCGATCTGCTCGTCAACAACGTGTGGGCATCGCCGCCGGGGTTCGCGGGGTTCTCCGAGCCGTTCTGGAAGCGTCCGATCGGCGACTGGGACAGCCTGATCGGCGTCGGTCTCCGCGCACACTATGTGGCCTCCGTCGAGGCCGCGCAGCTGATGGTGCCGCGCGGCGACGGGATGATCGTCAACATCTCGTCGTTCGGTACGCGCGGGTACCTGCATTCGGTGCTGTACGGCATCTCGAAGGCCGGCCTGGACAAGATGGCCGCCGACATGGCCGTCGAACTCCGGGGCACCGGGGTGACCACCCTGTCGCTGTGGCCGGGACTGGTGAAGAACGAAGCCATGCTCGCCCGCGGCATCGACAACTTCGAGGGCTTCTCGCTGGCCAACGCCGAGACACCGGAGTTCGTCGGACGGGTGATCGTCGCGCTGGCGGCCGATCCCGAGGTGAACGCGCGCAGCGGTCGCACCGTCATCACCGCAGAGACCGCGCTCGACTACGGCATCGTGGACGTCGAAGGCAACCAACCCGATTCACACCGGGACATCTTCGGAGGCGGGCCGTTGTTCTGATGAGTGCAAGTGGCAGGCGACCTGTCCCCCTCCTGCCACTTCTGTGACCTCCGGTCGACTCTCCCGGCACACCGGCATGACCAGTGGGCAACGGGTGCTGAAGGCGCACCCTGTCGGCGGGTTCGCCGGATCGGGCAGTTCTCCACTCAGGCGAATGCGCTCTCGGCGGCGTTGCCGTGCCGGGTCCGGGACGGGGACCGCGGACAGCAATGCTTGCGTGTACGGATGCGCCGGTTCGGTGAACAGACGTTCCGTCGGTCCCCATTCGACGATTCGCCCGAGATACATCACGGCCGTGGTGTGGGCGATGTGACGCACCACCGCCAGATCGTGCGCTATGAACAGGTAGGCGATGCCCAGTTCCGCAGAGAGCTGTTCGAGCAGCGCGATGACCTGATTCTGCGTCGAGACGTCGAGCGCGCTGACGGCCTCGTCCGCGATCACCAACTTCGGTTCCACGGCGATGGCACGCGCGATGGCGATGCGCTGGCGCTGTCCACCGGAGAACTCGTAGGGATACCGATCGGCGTGCTCCGCGCGCAAACCGACCTGCTCGAGCAGCCGACCGACCTTGCGGCGTCGGTCCTCATCGGAGAGATCGGTATGTACCTGCAGGGGCTCGGCGATCGCATCCCCGACCGTGTGCGAGGGATCCAACGAGGAATAGGGATCCTGGAAGACCATCTGCATATGGCGTCTGGCGGTGCGGAGTTCACTTCTGCTCAGTGCGGTCACGTCTACACCGTCGAGCACGACGGATCCCTGAGCGACATCGACGAGCCGCAGGATTCCACGGGCCGTCGTCGACTTGCCCGAACCCGACTCACCGACCAAGGCGAACGTCTCACCGGGGAAGATGTCGAAATCGACCTCATCCACGGCGCGCACCATCTGCTTCCGGCGCGCCGTTCGGCGACCGACGGGGAACTCCACGCGCAGCCCACGCACCGTCAGCAATGGTTGCTTCGTCTCGACGTCGGCGAGTTCGACGGTCATCGGTTTCCCTCCAGCATCAGATCGGTCACCCGTGCACAGCGAGACATGCGCTCGTTCTCCAGCGCGTGGAGCGGTATCACGGCATCGCATTCGTCGCGGCGATGCGCACAGCGCGGTCCGAAGCGGCACCCCCTCGGCATCGATCCGGGTGCGGGCGGAGCACCGGGGATGGTGTGCAGGTCGCTGCGACCGTCGATGGTCGGGACCGACCGCAGCAGGCCTTGTGTGTACGGGTGCTTCGGCGCCGCGAACAGTTCTTCTGTGCGGGCCTTCTCGACCACCTGTCCGGCATACATGACTACCACCTCGGTGCACAGATCGGCCACCACCCCGAGGTCGTGTGTCACGAACAGCACGCCCATCTCGAACCGTTCTGCCATGTCCCTGATCAGGTCGAGCACCTGAGCCTGGATGGTGACGTCGAGTGCCGTCGTGGGTTCGTCCGCGATGAGAAGGGACGGTTCACACGCGAGCGCCATCGCGATCATGACCCTCTGGCGCATACCACCCGAGAACTCGTGCGGGTACTGACGCACTCGGCGGGTCGCATTCGGGATACCGACGAGGTCGAGCACCTCTACGGCGCGCGCCAGTGCCACCTTCCGGTTCACGCCTCGGTGTCGCCGCACCACTTCGGAGATCTGGTCCCCGACCGTGAAGACCGGATTCAGACTCGTCATCGGTTCCTGGAAGATCATCGCGATGTCGTTGCCGCGTACGTCCGCGAGTTCGCGATCCGGCATCGTCAGCAGATCACGTCCGCGGAACCGGATACCTCCGGAGACGATACGGGACTGATTCGCCGGCAACAGTCGTAGGACGGACGAGCAGGTGACGGATTTGCCGGAGCCGGATTCACCGACGAGCCCGACGAGTTCGCCGGCCGCCACATCGAAGGAGACGTCCTGCAGGACCGATGTCCAGCCGGAACCGGTCGCAAACTCGACGCCGAGACCGTCGACGCGCAGCAATGGTTCGGTCATCGTTCACTCCGGTTCTCGCGGCCCACCGAGTCACGGATGCCGTCACCGAGGGTGTTGCAGGCCAGAACGGCCAGGATGATCATCAGGGCTGGAATCACCACCGGCCAGGCCGTGTAGTTCCACGCTTCGCGCCCTTCTGCGAGCATGCGACCCCAACTCGCCTCGGGCGGCTGGACACCCAGCCCGAGAAAACTGAGCGACGACTCGGCGAGCAACGCGAACCCGCACGCCAGGCTGATCTGGACGATCAAAGGGGACAGCGTGTGCGGGAGTACATGCATGCGCACGATCCGCGCGGTCGGAGTGCCGATACTGCGGGAGGCCTCGATGAAGGTGCTCTCGCGTACTCCGATCACAGCCCCGCGTACCACGCGGAAGAATCTGGGACCGAACACAATTCCGATCGCGATCATCGCGTTGGTGAGGTTGGTGCCCATCACGCCGACGATGGCCATCGCCAGCAGCAATGGGGGGAAGCTGAGAAATGCATCGGCGACCCGAGAGAGGATCGTGTCCCACCAGCCGCCGAGGAACCCGGCGATCAGGGCAGGCACGACACCGATGAGCAGTCCGACCGACACCGAGATGAGCGCCGCCGAGACTGCGACACGCGCACCGTAGAGCAACCGGGACAGCGTGTCACGACCCAGATTGTCGGTGCCGAGCAGATATCCGTCGGACAACGGAGGCAGCCGACGTGCGGTCAGCTCCTGCACGATCGGGTCGTGCGGAGCAATCAGGGGCGCAAGTAGTCCGAGAACCGCGACGAGGACGAGAAAGACGGCAGCGACCACGGCTCCCGGACGGTTCCGGAATCGGCGAAAGAACCTGTGACGTGGGGATTCGCCGACGGCTACGATCCTGTCGTCTGCCGGCTTCGTCGAGACGGTGATGTCGCTCATGCGGCGCTCCTTGTTCTCGGATTGAGGTAGCCGTAGGAGATGTCGACGAGCAGACTCATGATCACAGTGGCGAACACGCCGAAGATCACGACTCCTTGGATGGCGGGAAGGTCTCCCGAGAGCACCGATTGCACCGCGAAATCCCCGAGACCTTTCAGGCCGAAGACGGACTCGATGACGGCCGTGCCGCCGAGCAGGAACGCGATCTGCATGCCCAGGACCGTCGCCGTCGGAATGAAGGCATTCTTCAAGGCATGCTTCCACAGGACACTGCGACGACTCAGGCCCTTGGCGGTGGCGGTGCGAACGTAGTCCTGCTGCATCACTTCGATCATGGAACTGCGTAGCTGGCGTGCGATCTCGGCGGCCGCGGCCAACCCCAGGGCGATCGCCGGCAACAGCAGGTGGCTGAGCCACGGCCACAACCCCTTCGCGAGCGGGGTGTATCCGGTGGCGGGAAGAACCCGCAGCGTCAGGGAGAAGACGAGCACGAGGAGCAGACCCAGGACGAAGTTGGGTGTAGCGACGCCGAGTGTCGACCCCACGCCGGTGGCACGGTCCTGCCAACTTCCGGGCCTGCTTCCTCCGATGATTCCTGCCGGAATACCCACGAGAAGCGCCACGACCACGGCCACCATCGCCAACGAGAACGTCACGGGGAGACGATCGACGATCATCTCCAGCACCGGGGCCTGGTACGTGAAACTCGTACCGAGATCGCCGCGCACCAGTCCGAACAGGAAGTCGAAGTACTGCACGAGGACCGGCTGGTCGAGGCCGAGCTCCTCACGGACCGTCTCGATCTGCTGAGGTGTCGCCGACTCCCCGGCGATCCGGTGTGCCGGATCGCCGGGAATCAGGAAGATCAGACCGAAGGTGATGGCCGTGGCGATCATCAGCAACGGGACGACCGCCAGCAGCCGCTGTCCGATGAGTCGAAACATTCTGTGCTCCTTCGATTCACGATCCGTGTGTGATCACGGCCGCGAGGCTGTCCGTCGGGCGGTACGTCACGGGGCGGCCACGCCGACACCACGCCATTCGTCGACCACCCGATTGGGCTCGTAACCCACCAACCGGTCCGAGGCAACGGCACCGAGTTCGGCGAAGGCGATCGGCAGCATCGCCGCGTGGTTCATCACCACGGCGTTCACCTCGCCGAGCAGCACAGCGCGTTCCTCCGGGTCGGTAGCGCGGTTGGCCGCTTCCATGGCTTCCCGGAAGCCGGGGATCGCGTCGCGGGAGGGGTTCTGGGGAGATTCCTGACCGTAGAACGAGGTCAGGAGCAGGGAGGGGTCCGCACGACCGACGAGCGTGGTGAGGATGGCATCGAGTTCACCGCGATTGAACGCGGGATTGAGATCCGTCGGTGTCATGGAGCGGATCTCCATGGTGATGCCGACACGTGCGAGCTGTTCCTGCAGGATCTGACCGATCATCTGGTTTTCGGGGAGGTTGGAAACGCCTGCGACGAAGGAGAATCCGCCCGGTACTCCTGCGTCACCGAGCAGTTGCTTCGCTTTGTCGGGATCGAAGGCGTACTGACCGTCGAGGGCCTCGTTGTGGGCGAAGTATCCCACCGGGAAGTTCTGGCTCGCGGGCTCACCGTGCCCCTCGAGTGCCGTCTCCACCACCGATTCGCGGTCCACTGCGTGAGCGAGCGCCTGTCGTACTTCGAGCTTGCCGAACTCGCTCCGGGTTCGGTTCAGATTGAGGACGTAGTTGTTGAGGCTCGTCTGGACGTACGTCTGCAGGCCCTGCTGGTCGGCGGGGTCGAGTGACATCGGCGTCGCCATCGCGGCATCGAGCTGGTCGGAGGCGACGGCGTTCACACGCGTCTGAGGATCTGTCATGACTACCCATTCGAACCCCTCGGCCTGTACCGCTTCCGGGTCCCAGTAGTCGTCGCGCGCAGCGAAACGGTACTGAGCCCCCGGTTGAGATTCGACCACCGTGTACCGGCCGGCCCCTGCCGGGTCGAGTACGAGCGCAGCGTCCTTGTCCGGATCTCCGAAAGCGTTGGGGTTGACGATCATTCCCGGAAGATCCGACAACGTGAGGACGAGTTGCCCGCCGGGGCCGTTCAGGCGGAGCACCACGGTGTGTGCGTCGGTCGCCTCCACGGACTCGACACCCGCGAGCATCGCAGCCGTGATCGAGTCGGGTTCGAGTGCGCGGCGGAGGTTCGCCACCACGGCGGATGCGTCGAGCGGCGTGCCGTCCGAGAAGGTGACATCCTGGCGCAAGTTCAACGTCAGAGTCGATCCGTCCTCGGAGAACCCCCAGGATTCGGCAAGCCCGGGCACCGGATCTGCATTCCGGTCGCGATGTACCAGTCGGTCGTAGACGAGATTCAGCATCGTCGAGTCGCTGGTGATCCGAGTCTTGTGGGGATCGAAGGACGACGCGCCATACGTCGTGGCATAACGCACGGTCGCCTGGGGGTCGATCTCTGCGGTGGCGTCGGTTGCAGCCGACGTTCCGCAGCCGGCGAGAAGCAGTGCGGTCGCGAAGGCAGCGGCGACCGAGGTCAACGACTTACGGGACATGGAATTCCTTAGTTTCTGGAGCGGTCGTCCGGTCAGGAAGCGGCGATGCCGACGCCGCGCCATTCATCGATCAACAGGTTCGTCTCGTATCCGACGACCTGGTCGGTGAGCGTCGAGCCGAGTTCGAAGAACACCAAGGGCACGGCGAGGACGTTGTCCATGGCGGTTTTCGAGACCTCTCCGAGCTTGTCCCCACGGGTCTGCAGGTCGGTCTCGCGGTTCGCGGAGTCGAGCGCCTCCTGGAATCCCGGCGCAGTGGTACGGGAGGGGTTCTGGGGTGAATTCTCTCCGTAGAGAGCGGACAGCAACAGCGCCGGATCGGAGCGGCCGGTGAAGGTCGTGAGGAATGCGTCGGCGTCCCCCCGGTAGAAGGTCGGTGACGCATCCGACGGAGGCAACGGTTCGAGTTTCATCTCGATGCCGACCTGCGCGAGTTGTTGTTGCACGATCTGCGCCACCTGCACGTTCTCGGGCAGATTCAGCAGGATGGCCGTGAACGAGAATCCTTCCGGCAGGCCCGCATCGGACAGCAGCTGTCGTGCCCGGTCGGGATCGTACGGATAGTCGTCGGCGAGATCCGGGTCGTACGCGAAGTAGTCCTCCGGAAAATTCTGCGTGGCCGCTTCGGCGTGACCCTCCATCGCTGTGTCCGCGATGGCCCGGCGGTCGATCGCGTGAGCGATGGCTTTGCGCACCTCGAGGTTGCCGAACTCGCTGCGGTTCCGGTTGAAGTTGAGCGCCATGTGGTCGAGCCGAAGTGCTGTCTCCACCCGAAGACCCTGCTGTTCGGCTGCGTCGATCGTCAACGGCGTGGTGATTGCGACATCGATGTCCCCTGCCGACACGGCGCTCAGACGCGCCTGCGGATCGGTCATCACGGTCCAGACGAAGGTTTCGGTGCCGATCGCGTCGGGGTCCCAATAATCCGCTCTGGCGGTGAACTCGTACTCGGCACCCGGTCGGGACTCCGCGAGGACGTAGCGCCCTGCACCGGCGGGTGTGAGCGCGAGTTGGGTGTCCTTCTCCGGACTTCCGAATGCGTCCGGGTCGACGATCATCCCAGCAAGGTCGGACAACGCCAGCACGTACTGCGCGCCCGGACCGTCGAAGGTCAGCACGACCGTGCGGTCGTCCGTTGCGTCGACCCCGACCACGCCGGCCAGCATGGGTGCCGTGATCGAGTCGGGCTCGAGAGCACGTCGGAGGTTGGCGACCACAGCATCGGCGCCGAGGGCGGCGCCACTGGAGAAAGTCAGACCGTCACGCAGGTGGAGTGTCAGCGTGGTCTCGTCGATCTCCCACGACTCGGCGAGCCCTGGGATCGGTTGGCCGGCTGCGTCACGGTGGACGAGGCGGTCGTAGACCATGTTGAGCATGGTGGCGTCACTCGTGATCCGCGTCTTGTGCGGATCGAACGACGAGACGCCGAAGACGGTGGCGTAGTGCAGCGGAAGCGCAGGATCACCGACTCCGGAGTTCTCGGTGGTGGTCGACCCACATGCGGTGAGCAGCACCGCACAGGTCCCGATCACTGCTCCCAATACACGGATCGGCGACCTCCTCGACCCAGCAGGCATGCCGCCCCTCTCTCGAAATTGTTCGTGCGGACCGGTTTCGAGGCAGCCGTGACACGGCGACCTGATTACGGACCGAAACTATGGGCCTGTGACGCGGCACACTCCGCAGGTCCCGCTGATCGAGATCGACGAACCGGAGGGGTGGCTTCGAAGTCGAAACGAGGGGGAGGTTGTGTGCGTCGGAACTGCGAAAAACGCGCATATCCTCCCCCTCGTTTGTACGGCTCGATGGGCGCGCCGAAGGCTTGGCGATGCGGCCCGGACGAGGGGTGGTCAGAGCACCCTCGGAAGTCGTGTATGGTGGACATGCAACGCGGGGTGGAGCAGCTCGGTAGCTCGCTGGGCTCATAACCCAGAGGTCGCAGGTTCGAATCCTGTCCCCGCTACCACCGACCGGCCCGGACTCACACGAGTCCGGGCCGGTTCTTTTGTGAATGCTCCTCGGTCTCGGTACGGCTTCCCCGGCCGCGCTCACCGAGTAGATTTCGCGGCAGAGTCTCTGCAGAGCGGGAGGGTGTGATGGCCAAGCGCGCAATCGTCGCCGATCGACCACGAACTCCCCGCTGGCTCCGGCCCACGATCGTCGGTGTTCTGCTGGCCGTCGCCTTCTATCAGATGTCGGGCTGGCTCTTCCACAATCTGAAGGGTTTCCTCGGCCTGTTGTTCCTGGCGTGGTTGTTCAGCATCACGATCGAACCGATCGTCGACCGCCTCGAGCGGTTCGGGATGCGTCGCGGTGCCGGGACCGGCCTCGTGCTGTTCTCCCTGATCCTGCTCACCGTAGGGTTCTTCGCGGTGTTCGGGACGCTCCTGTTCGACCAGATCGCCCAGTTGCTCACCACACTTCCGGATGCGCTCACGCGCATCACCGATTGGGCGAACCGCACCTTCGACACCAACTTCAAGACCGGGGACGAGCTGTTCAAGATCACCCCGGACACGGTTCGTGATCTCGCGCAACGGTTCACGCCCGGTGTCCTCGGCGTCCTCAGCACTCTGGTCGGTGCCCTGTTCCAGATCCTGACGATGCTGCTGTTCGTCTTCTACATGTCGGCCGAAGGGCCGAAGATGCGCCGGACGATCGCGAGCTGGTTCCCGGCCCGGCAGCAGCAGCTGATCGCGAACGTGTGGGAGACCTCGGTGGAGAAGGCCGGCGGTTACGTCGTCTCCCGGTTGATCCTCGCCGCCGCCGCGTCGATCTTCACCGGAATCTTCTTCCTGATCATCGGAGTTCCGTACTGGCTGCCCCTCGCGATCTGGACCGGGGTGGTCTCGCAGTTCATCCCGACCCTCGGTACCTATCTGGCGATCGGCCTCCCCGCGCTCATCGCCGCGGTGCAGCACCCGCTCGACGGCGTGTGGGTGATCGCCTTCGGCACGATCTACCAGCAGGTCGAGAACTACGTGCTGCACCCACGCATCACGGCCCGCACGGTGTCGATCCACCCAGCGGTGGCGTTCGGTTCGGTGATCGTCGGCGCCACGCTGTTCGGCCCGGTGGGGGCGCTGGTGTCCGTGCCGGTGGTGGCGATCCTGCAGGCGCTCGCCGAGTCGTTCGGGCACCGCTACGAACTGATCCCGGAGGTGGGCGGGGACGAACCGGACCCCGATGCCCCGGAGCTCACGGCCGACAATGACGACTACGACTGAGAGGGCCGGGCACGAGATTCCCTCGTGCCCGGCCCGTCATTGTCCGATGATCAGACGATCAGCTTCGCCGCCGTCGCAGCGACGACGTCCTCGGTGGTCACACCGGGTGCCGTCTCGACGAGCTTCAGACCCTCGTCGGTGACGTCGATGACCGCGAGGTCGGTGATGATGCGCTGCACGCATCCACGACCGGTGAGCGGCAGCGCGCACTCCTCGAGGATCTTCGGATCACCCTTCTTGGTGACGTGATCCATCATCACGATGACGCGCTTGGCGCCGTGGACGAGGTCCATCGCGCCGCCCATGCCCTTGACCATCGCGCCGGGCACCATCCAGTTGGCGATGTCGCCCTTGGCGGAGACCTGCATCGCGCCGAGCACGGCGACGTCGATCTGGCCGCCGCGGATCATGCCGAACGACTGCGCCGAGTCGAAGTACGACGCACCGGGGATCGCGGTGATCGTTTCCTTGCCGGCGTTGATGAGCTCGGGGTCGAGTTCGTCCTCGGTCGGGTACGGGCCGACGCCGAGCACACCGTTCTCGGAGTGCAGGATGACCTCGACGCCGGGCTCGAGGTAGTTCGGCACGAGGGTGGGCATGCCGATTCCGAGGTTGACGTACTGGCCGTCCTCGAGTTCCTTGGCGACGCGTGCCGCCATCTCCTCGCGGGTCAGCCCCTTCTTCGTTGCCTGTGTCATGAGCGCACCGTCCGGTTCTCGATGCCGACCTCGACGGGGCCGACGTGTACGACACGCTGCACGTGGATGCCGGGCGTGTGGATTTCGTTGGGGTCGAGTTCGCCGGGTTCGACGAGGTGCTCTACCTGCGCGATCGTGATGCGACCCGAGGCGGCGGCCGGCGGGTTGAAGTTGCGGGCGCTCGCGCGGTAGACGAGGTTGCCGTGGCGGTCGCCCTTCCAGGCGTGCACGAGCGCGTAGTCGGCGACGATGCCGCGTTCGAGCACGTAGGTCTCGCCGTCGAACTCCCGGGTCTCCTTGGGCTGCGACGCGAGGGCGATGCCGCCGTGACCGTCGTAGCGCAGCGGGAGTCCACCCTCCTCGACGGCCGTGCCGACGCCGGCCGGGGTGAAGAAGGCGGGGATGCCTGCGCCACCGGCGCGCAGGCGCTCGGCGAGCGTGCCCTGCGGGGTGAGCTCGACTTCGAGTTCGCCGGCGAGGTACTGGCGCGCGAACTCCTTGTTGGAGCCGACGTACGACGAGATGGTGCGGCGGATGCGGCCCTTCTCGAGCAGCAGACCGAGCCCGAAGCCGTCGGTACCGCAGTTGTTGCTGACGGTCTCGATGTCGGTGGCGCCCTGTTCGAGCAACGCGTTGATGAGGATCTCGGGGATGCCGACCAGGCCGAACCCTCCGACGGCGATCGTGACGCCGTCGGGGATGTCGGCTACGGCCTCGGCGGCGGAGGCAACGACTTTGTCCATGTGTGCCACGATACCCTCAGGTGTACGTCATGTGAACTCCCGTCCGCAATGCGAACAAATCCGCGTAGGATCGTTGCGAGCGCAGAACGGCCGCACTAGCCTGTTCGCATAGCGTCCATCCGTCCACATAGCGAACGTTTCGGATCGGAGGTCCGTGTCTCCCTCATCCCCCGACGCCGGACATCGGGGCCCGCTGTTCGATCCCGTCTTCGGCGCGGACGAACTCGGCGTCGCCCTGTCGGATCGCGCGTGGATCGGTGCCCTGCTCGACGTGGAGGTCGCGCTGACCCGCGCAGCCGCCGCACTCGGCCGCGTCGAGAACACCCACGCCGACGCCGTCGCGACAGCCGCGACTTCCCTCGCCGAGGAACTCGATCCCGCCGACCTCGGTCGACGGTCCGCGGCGGGCGGCAACGGCGTCATCCCCCTGGTCTCCCTGCTGCGCGAGCGCGCCGACGCTCCCGCGCGCGCCGTGCACGTCGGCGCGACCAGCCAGGACGTGCTCGACACCGCGCTGATGCTGCTCGCCCGCCGCGCAGGAGGGATCGCCCTGGCGAACCTGCGCTCCGCAGCCGACGGCGCAGCGCGTCTCGCCGCCGCCCATCGCGAGACACCGATGGTCGCGCGCACGCTCGGCCAGCAGGCGCTGCCCACCACCTTCGGCGCACTCGCGGCCGGCTGGCTCCTGTCCCTGGACGACGCCGCCACCGAACTCGACCGTATCCTGTCCACCCTGCCCGCCCAGTACGGCGGGGCCGCCGGCACGCTTGCCGCCGTCCATCCCGACGGCTTGGCGTTCGCCGACACCGTCGCCGACCTGCTCGGACTCGCGCGTCCCGTCGCCCCGTGGCACACCGCACGCACCCCGATCACGACACTCGCGGGCACACTCGGTGTCGCCGCAGGTGCGGTCGCGAAGCCCGCCACCGACGTCGTACTCATGGCGAGCACCGAGTTCGGTGAGGTGAGCGAGGATGCGCCCGGCGGGTCGTCGGCCATGCCGCACAAGCGCAATCCCGTCGCGGCGATCACCGCGCGTGCCGCCGCCCGGCGCGTTCCCGGTCTCGTCTCGACGATCCTGTCGTCGACCGATCACGAGTTCCAGCGCGCTGCCGGTGCCTGGCACGCCGAATGGGAGACGCTCGCCGACATCCTGCGCCTCACCGGCGGTGCCGCGCACCAGCTCTCGACGAGCCTGAACGGCCTGCACGTCCACACCGACGCGCTCGACCGCAATCTCGCGCTCACCGGAGGGGCGATCCTCGCCGAGAAGGTCACGGCCGCACTCGCCGAACACACCGACGACGCACGCTCGATCGTCACCGATGCGGCGGTCGCCGGCAGGTCGCTCGACGAGGATCCCGCCATCACCGCACATCTCGACCCGCAGGACGTGCGCGAACTTCTCGATCCCACGCGCTATCTCGGCCATGCCACCGACATCGTCGACCGCGTTCTCGCCCGTCACGACAGCACGAACCGAACCACAGGAGATGCCCGATGACCGTCACGCTCAACTACGAACAGTACGGCGACCCCACGAAGCCGACCGTCCTGTTCCTCGGTTCGCTCGGTTCGGACCTGTCGATGTGGGGACCGCAGATCCACGCCCTGGCGACCGACTGGAACGTCGTCGCGGCCGACCATCGTGGGCACGGCGCGTCGCCCGCGCCGTCCGGTCCCTACACGATCGAGGAACTCACCGGCGACGTCGTCGCACTGCTCGATTCGCTCGAACTCGACGCCGTGCACTACGTCGGCCTGTCGCTCGGCGGTGCCGTCGGACAGTGGCTCGCGGCGCGCCACCCCGAGCGCGTGCGCACGCTGACGCTGCTGTGCACCTCGCCGGCCTTCCAGCCCGCCCAGCCCTGGTACGACCGGGCCGCATCGGTCCGCAACGACGGGCTCGCCTCTATCGCCGATTCGATCGTATCGCGCTGGTTCACTCCCGAACTGGCCGAACACGATCCGGAGCTCGTCGCCCGCCACGTCGAGATGGTGAAGGGCACCACCGACGAGGGGTACGCCGCGTGCTGCGAGGCACTGGCGACCTGGGACGGCCGTCCCGACCTGGCCCGGATCGTCGCGCCCACGCTGGTGATCGCCGGGGAGCAGGATCCGGCCACCCCGCCGTCGACGATGCAGCAGCTGGCCGACGGGATCGCCGACTCGGACTTCCACGTCCTCTCTCCCGGCGCACACCTCGTCAATGTGGAGCAGGCGGGACGGGTCACGAAGCTGATCCGCGAACACATCTCGTCGC
Source organism: Rhodococcus sp. AB351 (assembly GCF_049538275.1). Classification (NCBI taxonomy): domain Bacteria; kingdom Bacillati; phylum Actinomycetota; class Actinomycetes; order Mycobacteriales; family Nocardiaceae; genus Rhodococcus; species Rhodococcus sp. AB351. The sequence goes on along the minus strand of NZ_JBMVFW010000001.1, from coordinate 172,837 downwards.
GTGCCACGCCGTCCGCCGCGCACCGCACCGCGGCGTTCGAGGAAGGCCTGCGGGTGCGTCGTTCCGTCCTCGGCGACGCGCACGTCGACCGGTCCATCGAGTCGGCCACCGAATTCACCCGGCCCTTCCAGGATTTCATCACCCGCACCGCGTGGGGCGATATCTGGGCGCGCCCGGGTCTGGACCATCGCACCCGCCGGCTGCTGACCCTCGCGATCCTCACCGCGGTCGGCAACGAGCACGAACTCGACATGCACATCCGCGCCGCCCTGCGCGCCGGGATCGACCCCGACGATCTTGTCGAGGTCTTCCTGCACACCGCGGTCTACGCGGGTGTCCCCAACAGCAACCGGGCGTTCGCGCTCGGCAAGCAGGCACTCGCCGACACCGAGGGAGGTGCGGGATCGTGAGCACTCCCGACGTCACCGCCCCCGAGGTCGCTCGCGAAAACCCCGGAGCGTCACCCGACTACGTGCAGTCGCTGGCTCGTGGCCTGTCGGTCATCAAGGCCTTCGGCGCACACGCCCAGCGGCAGTCGCTCTCCGACGTCGCCCGCGCGACCGGTCTCACCCGCGCCACCGCGCGCCGATTCCTGCTGACACTCATCGAACTCGGTTACGTCCGCACCGACGGATCCCAGTTCTGGCTCACCCCACGGGTGCTCGAACTCGGCTACAGCTACCTGTCGGCGCTGACGCTGCCCGAAGTCGCGCGACCGCATCTCGAGGCGCTCGCCGAGAAGGTCAAGGAATCGACCTCGGTCTCGGTGCTCGACGGCACCGACGTCGTCTACGTCGCACGAGTTCCGGTCAGCCGCATCATGACCGTCACCATCACCCTCGGTACCCGTTTCCCCGCCTACGCGACCTCCATGGGACGCGTGTTGCTCGCCGGCCTGAACGACGACGAACTCGACGCCTACCTCGCGCGCGCCGAGTTCGCGCCCATCACCGGCAACACCGTCACCACCGCCGACGAACTGCGCGCCGAGATCGCCACGGTGCGACGCAACGGGTACTGCGTCGTCGACCAGGAACTCGAAGAGGGCCTGCGCTCGCTCGCCGCACCCATCCGCGACGCATCGGGAACCGTTGTGGCGTCGGTGAATCTCTCGACCCACGCGGCCCGCTACCGGATGGAGACCGTGCACGACGAGCTCGTCCCGGCGGTGCTCGCCACCGCCGGTGCGATCTCCACGGATCTCGCCCGCACCCAGACCCACCAGTGAACAATCCCGATCGAGGTACATCATGACCGACGTAGTGATCTGCGAACCCCTGCGCACCCCGGTGGGCAGGTTCGGCGGCGTCCTGAAGGACATCGCCCCCGAGGATCTCGCGGCCACCGTCATCCGCGAACTCGTCGCACGCACCGGCATCACCGGTTCCGACATCGACGACGTCTTCCTCGGCCAGGCCTCCCCCAACGGTGAGGCCCCCGCCCTCGGCCGCGTCGCCGCCCTCAACGCCGGTCTCGGCGTGGACGTTCCGGGCCTGCAGGTCGACCGCCGCTGCGGCTCGGGTCTGCAGGCGATCGTGCAGGCCGTCATGCAGGTGCAGACCGGCGCCAGCGACCTGATCCTCGCCGGCGGCGCAGAGTCGATGAGCCAGGCCGAGTTCTACGCCACCGGAATGCGCTGGGGCGTCAAGGGTGAAGCCGTCGCCCTGTCCGATCGGCTCGCCCGTGCCCGCGTCACCGCCGGTGGCCGCGACTTCCCCGTGCCCGGCGGCATGATCGAGACCGCCGAGAACCTGCGCGCCGAGTTCTCCATCAGCCGTGAGGACCAGGACGCCCTGGCCGTGCAGTCGCACCAGCGGGCCGTCGCCGCGCAGAAGAACGGCGTGTTCGCGCAGGAGATCGTGCCCGTGAGCGTGCCGCAGCGCAAGGGTGATCCGCTCGTCGTCGACACCGACGAACACCCCCGCGCCGACACCTCGATGGAAACCCTCGCCAAGCTGCGCCCGATCCGCGGCAAGGTCGATCCCGATTCGACCGTCACCGCCGGCAACGCCAGCGGCCAGAACGACGGTGCCGCCCTCGCGATCGTCACCACCGCCGAGAAGGCGGCGAAGCTCGGTCTGCGTCCGCTCGCCCGCCTCGCCAGCTGGGCGGTGGCCGGTGTGCCGCCGCGCACCATGGGTATCGGCCCGGTGCCCGCCAGCGAGAAGGCCTTCGGCCGCCTCGGACTGACGCTCGCCGACATGGACGTCATCGAACTCAACGAGGCGTTCGCCGCCCAGGCCCTCGCTGTCACCCGCTCGTGGGGCATCGAGGCCGACGACCCGCGCCTGAATCCCAACGGCTCCGGCATCTCCCTCGGACACCCGGTCGGCGCGACCGGCGGACGCATCCTCGCCACCCTGCTGCGCGAACTCGACCGCCGTGAGGGTCGCTACGGACTCGAGACGATGTGCATCGGCGGCGGCCAGGGACTCGCCGCTGTGTTCGAGCGCATCGCCTGACGGCGAATGACGGCGTTCGAGCGCATCGCCTGACGGCGAATGACGGCATTCGAACGCCTCGCCTGATGTGACCTACGGTGCTCGCGACGCGATCCCCGTCGCGAGCACCGTACAGTCCGTACGCTCGTGATCATGAGCGATGTACAGATAACTCCACCCACCGAAGCCCCTGCTCCGCCCACGACACGAGCCCGGACCCTCGCGCGTTATCTGCTGGCCGCCTCACTCGTCTTCGCCGGGCTGAGCCATCTCTTCTGGGCCCGCAAGGACTTCCAGGCCCAGGTCCCCGATTGGGTGCCGATGGACAAGGACGGCGTGGTCATGGCATCCGGCGGTGTCGAGATCATGCTCGGCGCCGGACTCGCCGTGGCGAACCGCGACCGCGTCCGCGTCGGCCGCTTCACCGCACTGTTCTTCGCCGCCGTCTTCCCGGGCAACATCGCCCAGTATCTCGGCAAGCGCAGCGCCTTCGGTCTCGACACCGACCGTAAGCGACTGATCCGCTTGTTCTTCCAGCCCGTGCTCATCCTGTGGGCCCTGTGGTCCACCGGAACCCCCCGACGCTGACGCGGCCGGCGCCGGAGGGCGGACCGGTGTCCGTCACTCCGGCGCGACCCGCACGAGCATCTTTCCGAAGTTCTTTCCTTCGAGCATGCCGATGAACGCCTCCGGGGCGTTCTCGAGTCCGTCGACGATGTCCTCGCGGTACGCGAGCTTTCCGTCGCGGACCCATGCCGAGGCCTCACGCAGGAAGTCGCCGTACATCTCCTTCACGAACTCGCTCTGGATGAAGCCGCGGATCGTGAGGCTCTTGGTGAGGATCGAATTGAACAGTCCCGGAAGGCGGTCCTTACGGTCCAGATCCGCGCCGTTGTACTGCGCGACCAGACCGCACACCGGGATCCGCGCATAGGTGTTGAGCAACGGCCACACCGCTTCCTGCACGGGGCCGCCGACGTTCTCGAAGTACACGTCGATGCCGTCGGGAACCGCCTCGGCCAGCTTGTCGGCGAAGTTCGGGTCGCGATGGTCGATCGCCGCGTCGAAACCGAACTCCTCGATCAGTGCGCGGCACTTCTCCGGGCCACCGGCGATTCCCACCGCGCGGGCGCCTTTCAGCTTCGCAATCTGCCCCACCGCCGATCCCACCGGCCCGGTGGCGGCAGCGACGACGACGGTCTCGCCCTCCTTCGGCTGCCCGATCTTCAGGAGCCCGGAATAGGCTGTGAAGCCGGGCATTCCGAGCACGCCCACCGCGGTGGAGATCGGTGCGGCCTGCGGATCGAGCTTGCGGACGGTGGAACCGTCGAGGACGGCGTGCGACTGCCAGCCGGCTCCGGCCAGCACGTAGTCGCCCGGCTCGAGACCCTCGTACCGCGATTCGACGACCTGGCCCACCGTTCCGGCGACCATCACGTCCCCGAGTTCGACGTGCGCGGCATACGACTTCGCGGTGCTCATCCGACCGCGCATGTACGGGTCGAGGGACAGGTAGACGACGCGCAGGAGGATCTGGCCGTCGCCGACCTCCGGCAGCTCCACGGTCTCGAATCGGAAGTTGTCGGCGGTGGGCGCCCCCTCCGGGCGCGACGCGAGAACGATGCGGGTGCTCTGACTCGTCGTGGCTTCACTCATGCCGACAGTGTGCCGCACGCGCAGGTGTCCTAAACGCTGCGCGCGGGCACCCCGGCAGGCACGATATCGGGCCGGAGACGCTCCCGGTCAGGCGCTGCGCTGTACCTGTCCGCGAGGCACCTGGTAGTTCGAGAACAGCTGCGAGTGGATGACCTCGGTGAAGGACGGTCCGTCCTGCTCCACGCGGGCAGGACGGCGAGTGGACGAAGCGGTGCGCGAGGCACCCATCTGCGACGTGGAGCGGATCGCCATGTCGATCTCCTCTCGGAAGGCGGGGAGAGGTGGCCACCGGCACCGTACAGAAGGTGCAAATCGGGTGAGCGACCCCTTGGGAGATACATATACCCCGTCGATGCCCGATATGCACCTGTCGATTTCGGCGCGCCGCACACCGCCGTGTCGGGAGCCTCGGGAAGCTACCCGTCGATCTCGTGACCGTCGGAGGCGGGAAGCACCCGGATGGGCGCGCTCGTGGCCGAGTTCGATGCCTCCACCCGACCGCTCAACGTCGCGGCCGGATCACAGGCCCGCACGGCGATCGTGCGAGAACCTCCGGGAGGCAGGTGGAACCAGGAATCCTGCAGGTCACCGCCGGTGACGTCGAGGTGCACGTACTGCGCCACACCCTCGGTCCGCACCTCCACGCTCCACCCGTCCGGGACGGGTCGAGCGGTCGCCGCGAGACCGATTCCGCGCTCGACGGGCCGTGCCGGACCACCCACGAGATGCACCGACTCCGCCAGCACCGCACCGGTGGGATCCACCAGCCGGGCGGTCGCGGTGTCGAAGGCGCGCGGCCCGAATCGATACGCAAAATTGACATCGGAGAAACCGCCCGTCACCGACGCCCAGGAGAACACCCGGCTCTCGTGTGGGGCGAGATGCAGCGGCACGGACGCGTCCACCGGCACCGCACCCGAGGGGGTGTGGGCCTGCAACTGCAAAGTCACGTCGAGAACGTCGGCGGTGTCGTTGATGGCGTCCACCCGCAGGCCGTCGAGGCCGTCGTCGGTGAGGAGGACGGTGACGGGCGCGAACACCCGGGCCAGCACCCACCACGGCGCCTTCGGGTTCCCGTCGGCGTCGAGCACACCCCATCCGGCACCCGGCTGCAGGTCGCGGGCGGACAGGATCAGGGCACCGCGACATCCGGATCCGGATCGTCGCCAGTACTGCAGTACCTCGGTGAACGCTTCGCAGCTCGCTGCCCGTCCGAGCGCGAGATACCGCGCGGGGTCGGCCCACCGCATCTCGGCGGGGTCGACCCCGAAGATCGTGCGCACATAGTGGTCTCGTACGTCCTCGAAGTCCCACGACGCGCCGTTGTCGCGCGGCACAGCCGCCTTCCACCGCGGATGGTGACCGGCGACATTCACACTGCCGAACTCGGCCTCGATCGCCGTGTCGGAGGGCGGGATCGAGAACGCGAGGCATTCGGCGGCGAAGCGCACGCCGGCGGCACGCACGTCGCTGAGTGGACGGCGGTAACCCCCGACGCCGAAGTAGTGCGCCACACCCGAGCCCACCGCGATCGGCAGTGTGTCGCTCCCCGGGGGCGCGGAGGGTGACGACGACACCCATACCGTGCCCGGTAGCTCGCGGTCGACGATCGCAGGCAACCAGTCGTCGAGCGCCGGGATGGATGCCTCCGTCAGACCGAGCATGGCCGGTTGCTGCTCGGTTTCGCTGCCCCCGCACATCACGACGGGTGCCGGGTTCCCGCCCCATCGACGCGCCAGCGCACGGACCTCGTCCTCGAGCAGCGCGCGGAACAGCGGATCGTCGGGCGGATCGGTGGTGGCGAGCATGACGTCCTGCCACACCATGATGCCCAGTTCCGCACACGCGGAGTAGAACTCGTCGTCCTCGTAAACCATCGTGCCGGGGATGCGGATCGTGTCCACGCCCGCCGACACGCAGCGTTCGAGGATGCGCCGCGTTCCGGCCGGGTCGTTCAGTGCGATCGGGTCGGTCGGTGTCCACACCAGTCCGCGGCAGAAGACGTCGATGTCGTTGATCCGCAAGCCGAATCCGTCGCCCGAAATCTGCTCCACCGATCGGAAACCGATGGCGCCCAATTCCATCCGATGCCCGTCCAAAAGAAGTTGGGCTGCATACAGGTTCGGGTCGCCGTAGGTATGCGGCCACCACCGTTTCACCTCGGGGAGCGTCACCTGCATGTGCACGCGTGCTGTCCCGTCGGGCCCGTATTCGGGTCGGACGTGCGTCGTCGCCCCTCCGATCTCCACAGTCACCTCGGGGACGGCGATGCCGGCCAGCACGAGATCGACGTCGACGATCCCGTCGGATCCGCGCAGAGCTGTCCGTATCCCACGTTCCAGCACCACGGGTTCGCCGGAATCGACAAGACGCACGGGACGCCACGGTCCGACCGGCGCCGGAGCTCCTGCGTAGACCGGGGCACGCCCGAGCATCGTGGTGCGGAACCACCGCAATCCCTGAGCCGACACGAGCGACGAGCGCCACCGTCCGCGTGGCCGACGCCTGCGGAGTGCAGCGTCGAGCGAAGCGCACCGGATCGCGATCCGCGTCGTCGACGGCAGACGCTCGAGGACGACGGTCAGCGGCACGAACATCGACTCCGACATCGCGACGAGCGTGCCGTCGACCCACACCTCCGCGAGGGTCGCGAGTCCGTCGAAGGTCAGACGCCACGGTCCGTCGCCGGACACATCGACATCGGTGACGAACCACCAGTCGTCACTGTCGGGTGACGACGCCCGGGCCGCCGCGACTCCGTCGGCCTCCCGAATCGCGCCGGCCGCCGTCCCGGGTATACGGACCGGCAACCAACAACCCTCCTCCGGAAGGTCACCGGGATGCTCGACCGCACCGGGAGCGACACGGAGACAACGCCATCGGGTATCGTGCAGGAGATCCATGTGCGTCGAACCCCGTCACCGCACCCCGGCGGCGCGGACGACGGTCGCCATGGCGTCCTCCCAGGCGTCGGCAATCGCCGTCAGCTGGTCGCCGGGATCGACGCTGCGACCGCGTGCCGCACGCGCCATCCGGAACTGCACACTCTTCGCGCCCTCGGCGACCGCGCGGAAGCCGTCGGCCGCGGCAGCCGCACCGGGATATCCGCGACCGTCCATGTAGACGCTGACGTCCGCGGCGAGTTCGGCAGTGGCACCGCACTGGCGGAGCACCCCGAACGTCCACGGATGGAAGACGTCCATCCCACCGGTGCGGATCGAGTCGATGTCGGCGAGCACCCGCTTGCCGAGTTCGCGCACCGGATTCGAGCCCACGCGCATGCGCAGGTGCCGGAGCACCACGGTGTCGAAGGCATCGCACTGCGGTTGTGCCGCGTCGAGACGCACCTGTTCGAGATAGGGAGGCCAGGTGGGCACCGGCTCGTCGAGGCCGAACACTCCTCGGAAGTCCTCACCGGTGAGGACGTGATAGCCGCTGTTGTGGAAGTATTCGAGCGTCTCGGTGTCGCGGTCGATGAGATTGGGCACGATCGTCGTCTTCGAACGACTCTCCCGGTATCCGGTGCCCTCGGTGTCGGGCAGCCAGAAGGCGTCCACCTCGATCGTCGACAACAGGCCGGCGGCGGCGTTGTCCTCGAGGTGCTCCACCGGGCGGCGCCAGACGTTCATCTCCGCGACGTCGATCCCGTACAGCGCCAACAGATCCTCGGGACGGAATTTGAGGAAGGTCCACTGGGCGTCGTCGAACCGCGCCGAGAACGCGCACGCGGCCGCGGGGACCGGATCGTGGCCGAGCGAATGCAGCACCTCGACCCAAAGGTCGACATAACAGTTGGTCTCGGTCCAGATCCGGTCGGCAGCGTGCACGAAGTGCGGTGAGTACCCGTCGACGCGGACGTCGATGAGCCGATCGCTCACGGGAACATCCTGTCGCGTACCGCAGCGGGCCAGCGATCGACGTCGAGCCCGTGGGTCCGCAACAGCGCCAGGGCGATCCGCTCCATACCGAATCCTACGCACGCGCTGTGCGCGACTTCGCCGTCGGCCGTGCGGATCTCGAAGGTCTCGCCGAAGTGCTCGCGGTGGCAGTTGCACGAGACCACCGCGGTGCCGTCGTCGAGGTCGCCGTAGAGCCGGACGGTCAGCTCGGTCTTGAGGTTCTCGGTGCGCTGGTTGACGGCCAGCATGCGCCCGGCCCGCCCGAAGAAGGGGTCGTTGGCGGGCACGGCGGTCGCGTCGAGACTCAGCGAGTCGAGCACCTCGAGTCCTCGCTCCACCCAGGAATCACGATGCTGCGCAGCGTCGTTCTCGGTGCCGATGCGCACGAACTCGTGCATGCGGAAGACCTGCATGCGGGCGGGGTCGACGGCCGGTTCGTGCCGGAAGCAGTAGCCGAGGACGTCGAGCAGTTCGCCGCCCTCGCGCAGCGTGCCGGTGTACCGCGAGTAGGCGGGATGGCATGCGGCGGAGACGAGCACGGTGTCGGCGGGTTCGAGCCACGGATCCCACGCCTCTCCCCGCGACCGCGCGGCGAGCAGTTCGGCATGCTCGGTGTTGCTGCCCGCGAAGGTGTTCACCGCTCCGGTCAGGTGCGGGAAGGAAGCGATGTAGTCGGTGCGCTCGAAGCTCGTCCGCGGGAAGACCGGAGGGAAGCGCAGACGCGTCGCGGCCCGGCCCGGACCCGCCGCGACGACCACCCGGTCGATGCCGTCGACGATGTCCTCGAAGACACCCGACCGTCCGTAGAGGCCCGGAACACCGGTCTCCACGAGCAGTTCGGCCTCGAGCAACTGCTGCTGGAAGTCGAGGCGGGCGCGCTCGAGCTCGGACAACTCGTCGGTTGCGGTGCTGGTAATGGCTGTACTTGTCACAGCGTCCCCCGGTAGGCGATCGACAACTGGGCCGAGTTGTTCATGATGCGGTCGTTGTTGACCATCACGGCGGCACCGTGCGCGTCGCGCAGGTGGCGGCCGAGCGAGTACTGCGAATCCTCGCGGTACCCGGCGATCCCGCAGATGAGCATCGCGCGGTTCACCAGATCCACGACGAGCGTGGACGCGGTGACCTTGAGGTTGTTCATGGCGAGCGAGAAACCCATGCCCGACATCGATTCCTCCTGCGCCGACGCGGCGGCATCGAACCGGGCGGCGGACGCGGCGACGAGATCGGAGAACTGCTGGTGCACGGCGGCCGCTTCGGCGAGTCGCAGCGCACCGGGCGGGGTGACCCCCGGGCTGCGGCGGGCCGCCGAACGAACGAACGAGCGGGCCTTCTCCATCGCCGCATCGGCGATTCCGAGCCACACCGCCGACCACACACTGTGCGAGACGGGAAGCATGGTGCGCGACGAGATCTCGGCGTAGGCCGTACCGACCACGAGATCGGCGGACGTCGTGGCGGTGAGGACGAATCCGGGACTGCACGTGCCGCGCAGCCCGAGGGTGTCCCAGCTGCCGGTGGGCTCGAGAGTCACGTCGTCGCGTCGGCACACGACGAGCACCTGGTCGCTCGGCGGGCTGTCGGCGGTGCGACGCGCGGTCACCAGGATCGCGTCGGCGTACTCGCCGTACGAGATGACCGGCGCGTTCTTCGTCAGCGTGACGGTGTCGCCGTCGCGGGCCACGGCGCAGACACTGCTGCGCACGTCGCCGCCGGTGCCGAGTTCGGTGGTCGCCGAAGCGATCAGGTAATCGTTCGCCACCGCTTCGGCGACGAAGGCGGCCACACCGGGAGTGGAGTGATGCACCAGCGACAGGATCTGCGTCTGGTGCATCGCGAAGATCATCGCGGTGGAGGCGCAGTACCGGCCGAGGATGCGGGCGACGGCGCACAGCTCACCGAGGGACGCTCCCTCCCCACCCCGATCGACGGGGACGGCGCAGTTCAGCAGCTTATGGGTGCGCAGCGCGTCGACTGCCTCGTGCGGGAACCGTCCCTCACGATCCACCTCGGCGGCCGCGGGGCCGGCGCTCTCGCGTCCGACGATTTCGGCACGGGCGAGCAGTGACGGCCCGGCGTTCTCCGCGACGGTGAGGGGCGCGGACGTCGACGTCACGCGACGCCCAGTTCCGTCAACGCCGACCTGATGGCGCCGACGCTCGCGAAGGTGCTCTTGCGCAGCAGTTCGTCGGGGAATTCGACGTCGAAGGCGTCCTCGAGGGCGAGCATCACGTTCACGCTGGCGTGCGATGTCAGGCCGAGCTCGTAGAGGTCGGCGGCGGGATCGAGCGCAGTGCTGTCGACCGACAGCTTCGCGTGCTCACCGAGGACCTTGCGGATCACCTGCTCCGTCATGGATGTTCTCCAGTTTCTGCTTCGTCGACGCGGGTCGCCACGACCGTCGCGATGGCGTATTCGGGCTCGTGGGAAATCGAGACCTGAATGTCGGTCACCTGTTCATCTCGCGCCAGGGTGGCCGCGTTACCGGCCAGTACGACAGTGCATCCGCCCCAGTCCGCGCGGCGGATCTCGATGGCCCGCCAGGGAACCGCGTGCTCGCGCGGACGCAGGACCTTCATGACGGCTTCCTTCGCGGCGAAGCGCGCCGCGAGGCGTGGGGCGCGACCCGGTCCGGTGCATATCTCCAGCTCGTGCGGGGTGAACACGCGCTGCAGGTAGCGGTCGCCGAAGCGATCGATGCTCGACGCGATGTCGCGGACGGTGACGACATCGCAGCCGACACGTGTCGTCGCGACGCGGGGGCCGCTGCCATCGTTCATGGGTCACTCCTCGGGATGCGCTGCACACGCTAGCCGCAGGTCGGCGGATCTACACCACTCGAACGGCTCTGGCTCGCAGGACATCCCGGAAATCACCCCGACTTTCACCCGCCGGTCGCAGCAGTTCGCGCGGTGAACCGGGGCTCGCTACCGCAACACGTCGCGTCGATCCCGGTTCGGCGCGCGAACGACGAAAGGCCCCGACCGGGTGGTCGGAGCCTTTCGTCGGATCTGAAGTTACGCGGACGTCCGCACGGGTTCCTTGTCGCTCTCCGACTCGTCCTTCGTGGCCGACTCCTCCTTCTCCGTGGCGGGCACCGGGACGGCGTCCTGCGCGTAGTAGAAGTGCGGGCGGCGGTGTCCGAGGAAGGAACCGCACCAGGACATGACCGCGATGTAGCGGTTGCGGAAGCCGACCAGATAGACGAGGTGGACGGCGAGCCACAGCACCCACGCGATGAAGCCGGTGAGCTCGATCTTCCCGACCCGCGTGATGGCGCGGAACCGGTTGATGATCGCCATGCTGCCCTTGTCCTTGTACTGGAACGGGGTGCCCATCGCGACCTTGCCGGTGATCATCTTCGCGACGTGGCGGCCACCCTGCATGGCGAACGGCGACTGCGCCGGCAGGTTGTCGAGGGTGACCATGTCGCCGATGGCGAAGATGTTGTCGCTGCGGCCGACGGTGAAGTCGGGGTCGACGAGCAGGCGTCCGCCGCGGACCGTCTCGCAGCCGGTGCGCTCGGCGAGCACGTCGGCGAAGTCGTTGGCCTGGATACCGGCCGACCAGATGATGGTCTCCGCGGTGAGGCGGCGGGTCTGCTCGGTCGTGGGCGTGGTGAGCGTGGCACCGTGCTCGTCGATGTCGGTGACCATCGTCCCGAGGACGACGTCGACGCCGCTCTTCTCGAGCGACTCCTTGGAGTACTCGCTGAGCTTGCCGCCGAACGGGGGCAGCACCTTGTCGGCGCCCTCGACGAGCGTGACGGTGACGTCGTCGGCGCGGATGTTGCCGATGTTCTCGGCGAAGTAGCGCTGTGCGAGTTCCTTGATCTGTCCCGCGAGCTCGACGCCCGTCGGGCCGGCACCCACGACGATGAAGCTGAGCAGATTCTTCCGACGCTCGGCATCGGTGGTGACGTGTGCTTCCTCGAAGCACCGCACGATCTGGCGACGCAGCTTCTCGGCGTCCTCGACCGTCTTCAGCGCGTACGTCAGGTCGGCGAACTCGTCGCGTCCGAAGTACGCCTGGCGGGCGCCGGTCGCGGCGACGAGGTACTTGAAGCCGAGGCGGAGACGCTGGCCGCCGGCCTCGTAGACGACCGTGTTCTCCTCGGGGAGCACGTCGACGACGCGGCCCAGGCGGACGTCGGCATTGGGGTACTCGGCCAGGATCGCACGCACGGAGGGGGCGATCTCACCGGGCGAGAGGACACCGGTCGCAACCTGGTAGAGCAGAGGCTGGAAAAGATGCTCGGTGGTCTCCGAGATGAGAACGAAGGGCGTGCCTGCCTTGGCGAGCTTCTTGGCGGTGGCCAATGCTCCGAAGCCGGAACCCACGATGACTACATCTGTCCGATCGACCAGGGTCACTGTGTCCGCATCGTCCATGCTGTCGTAAACCTCCACGTACTTGTCATCTCCGTTGATGTATGACTCCCAAGGTAGGTACGAAGGACCCTTGTTATCCACTAACCTGGGATATTCGAAAAACTGTTATCTGTTTCGCTCATAAATGCAGATGGCACATTCCCCGGAGGAGCCATGGATTTCCGTCAGCTGCGCTACTTCTTCGCCGTCGGCGAGGAGGGCAGCTTCTCCCGTGCCGCCCAGCGCTGCTTCATCTCACAGTCGGCGATCAGCCATCAGATCGCGAAGCTCGAGCACGAACTGGGCACCACCCTGTTCGACCGCACCACCCGTTCGGTCAAGCTCACCTCGGCCGGCCGACGCCTGATGCCGATCGCCGCCGAAGTGCTCAGCCTCGAAGCGAAGGCCCTGGAAGTGGGCCACGAACCGCGGGAGAGCATCCGCATCACGGCGAACATGAGCTTCGCGTCGCAGAGCCTCGACGCGATCTCCAGCGTCCGCGAGCGTCACCCCAAGATCGACGTGGAGTTCGTCATCAAGGACTTCACCGACCGCGTCAACGCCGTCGCGTCCGGGGATGCCGATCTCGCGCTCATCCGCGGCGACGTCGACCGCCCGGGGCTCGAGGCGATCCGTCTCGGCATCGAGGAACTCGTCATCGTCACGTCGAGCGAGCACCCGCTGTCGGCGTTCTCCACCGTCGACCTCGGCGATCTCGCCCACTACCCGCTGCTGCTGCCGCCGCGCGGCAACCAGGTGTTGTTGCACCGCGTGGTCGAGGATGCCTTCGTCGAGGTCGGTCGTCGCGTGCGCCTCGGACCGCCGATCGCGAGCGACCACACCGCGACTCTCGAGGTGCTCACCAACCCGAGGGCGTGGACCGTGCTCTACGCCGGCACCGCGGCCGACACTCCCCGCAAGGGGCTGAAGTTCATGCGCGAGATCCACCACCGGCTGCAGGTGCCGGTGTGCGGGGTGGTGCGGAGCAACGCGACGCCCAATCCCGAACTCGAGTTCCTCATGCGGGCGCTCGCACATTCGATCGTTCCGCCGACGGACAGCACGCCCTGATCAGACCGCCCACATCGGAGCGCGAAACGGTCATCGGTGCGCGCAGTTCCGCGCTCCGCTGACCACTTCGCGCGTCGCTGGGTCCCGGGCGACTCAGTTACGCGGCGACAGCTTGTCGAGGAGTTCGAGCCCCTGGCGTGCCCACGCGATCTCGGCCTCGCCCCGGCCGATGAGACCGTCGTACGCGAACGCCTTGAACGCGATGATCCGCTCGTGGTCCTCGGCCGGATACTTCTGCACGCGTCGTGCGATGGTCGCGTTGCTGAGGTCGAGGATCGCGTCGCGCACCGTGGTCCACTGGGCGATCTGTTCGGTGTAGTGGTCGATGTGCCGCTGCAGGCACTCGCGAGCGCTGTCGGGGTCGGCCCATTCGAAGTAGGCCGCGCGCATGTGGGCGGCGTCGCGCACCGGGGCGTAGTCCAGCGGAGTGGACATCCACTCGCGGAAGGCCCGGATGCCCTCGTCGGTGATCGAGTACCGGGTCTTGGTGCTATTGGGACCCCAGCGCACCTGTTCGCCCTCGACGAGGCCCTCGCGCTCCATCCGGCGTAGTTCGGGGTAGATCTGCGAGTCGGGCGCATGCCAGACGTGCCCGACCGACCCACCGAACCGTTTCGCCGCGTCGTAGCCGGTCAGAGGCTCGGCGGTGAGCAACGCGAGCAGCGCGTATCGCAGGCTCATGGACCACCACCTTTCCCCGGGCGAGTATTCCACCCTTGCGAATAACTATATCGATAGATAGTCTGTGCCCCAGCTCACCAACTATCTATGTAGATAGTTATTTCACCTTCAGTGTTCGGAGGATCCGACATGACCGATCTCGGCCCCACCGGGGCGACCGCGAAGAACATGGCCTACCCGCTCGACGCCTGGTACGTCGTCGCCTGGGATCACGAGGTGGGTCGCCGCGAGATCCTCGCCCGCACCATCGCCGGCAAGCCGATGGCCCTCTACCGCACCGAAGAAGGCCGTCCCGTCGCCCTCGCCGATGCCTGCTGGCACCGCCTGGCGCCACTGTCGATGGGCAAGCTCATCGGTAGCGAGGGCATCCAGTGCCCCTACCACGGTCTGCAGTACAACTCCGCAGGTCGCTGCACACACATGCCCGCCCAGCAGACGATCAATCCGTCCGCGATGGTGGCGTCCTATCCCGTCGTCGAGCGGCACCGCTTCGTGTGGGTCTGGCCGGGCGATCCGACGCAGGCCGATCCCGAGCTCATCCCGGACATGTTCCAGATGGACTCCCCCGACTGGGCGGGCGACGGACGCACGATCGACGTGCAGGCCAACTACCAGCTCGTCCTCGACAACCTCATGGACCTCACCCACGAGGAGTTCGTGCACTCGTCGTCCATCGGCCAGGACGAACTGAGCGAGTCCGACTTCGTCGTCACCCACGACGACCGCACCGTCACGGTCACCCGCTGGATGCACGACATCGACGCACCGCCGTTCTGGCTGAAGAACATGCGCGACAAGTTCCCCGGCTTCGAGGGCAAGGTCGACCGCTGGCAGATCATCGAGTTCCAGGCACCGTCCACGATCCGCATCGATGTCGGTGTGGCCAAGGCCGGCACCGGTGCCCCCGAGGGCGACCGCAGCCAGGGCGTCAACGGCTTCGTCATGAACACCATCTCCCCCGTCGACGAGAGCACCGCCCTGTATTTCTGGGCGTTCATGCGCAACTACCGTCTCGACAGCCAGCTCATCACCACGCAGCTGCGCGACGGCGTGCACGGCGTGTTCGGTGAGGACGAGGCGATGCTCACCGCGCAGCAGAAGGCCATCGAGGCGAACCCGGATCACGAGTTCTACAACCTCAACATCGACGCCGGCGGCATGTGGGTGCGACGCCTGATCCAGCGCATGGTCGAAGCGGAGCGGAACCTCACCTCGGCCACCGCCGCCCCCCAGGGAGCCCGCTGACATGAGCAACAACCAGATCCGTTGGCAGCGGGCCCGAGTCGTGAGTGTCGAGCGGGCCGCCGATTCGATCGCCGAGATCACCCTCGCCGCCGACACCGCCCACCGCGTCGAACCCGGCGCCCACATCGACGTGCGTCTCCCCTCGGGAGACACGCGTTCGTACTCCCTCGCCGCGGGTGGTCCGGACGGTCGCCTCACACTCGGCGTCCACCGCTCCCCCACCTCGCGCGGTGGTTCCGAGTACATGCACTCGCTGCGCCCCGGCGACGAACTCGAGATCACCGAGCCGCTCCAGAACTTCCCGCTGCGGGTCGGCGCACCGCAATACGTCCTGCTCGCCGGTGGCATCGGCATCACCGCGGTCCGCGCGATGGGGGCCGTCCTCCGCCGCCTCGGTGCCGACTACCGCTTCGTGTATGTCGGTCGCAGTCGCTCCGCGATGGCCTTCCTGCCGGAACTCGAAGCCCTCCACGGCGACCGTCTCGACGTCCACATCGACGACGAGGGAACAGGATTGGACGTCGCCGCGCTCGTCGACGGCGTCGACCACACCACCGAGCTGTACATGTGCGGTCCGATCCGCCTCATGGACGCCGTGCGGCGCCGGTGGCACGACCGCGACCTGCCGCTGCCGAACCTCCGCTACGAGACCTTCGGCAACAGTGGATGGTTCGACGCCGAGGAGTTCACGGTCACCGTGCCCGAACTCGACGTCACCACCACCGTCGGTTCCGACGAATCGATGCTCGACGCCCTCCGGCGTGTCGGCGTCGACATGATGTTCGACTGCCGCAAGGGCGAATGCGGCCTGTGCGAGGTCTCCGTCGCCTCGCTCGACGGTCGCGTCGACCACCGCGATGTCTTCTTCAGCGAGGAGCAGAAGCGCTCCTCGCGTCGGATGTGCGCCTGCGTGTCACGCGTGGTGCGCGATTCGGCATCGCCCCGATCGACGACGGGTGTCGTCACGCTCGACCTTCCCTGACCACCGCGCATTTTCACACCACGAGGAAACACGATGGATCTTCGCGCACGCATCGACGCCTCGCCGATGCATCCCTACCAATGGATGGTCGTCGCCCTGTGCGTCGTGCTGAACATCCTCGACGGGTTCGACGTCATGGCCCTGGCGTTCACCGCCAAGAGCATCGGCAGTGACTTCGGCCTCGGCGGATCGGAACTCGGCGTGCTGCTCAGCGCGGGTCTGATCGGCATGGCCGTCGGTGCTCTCGCTCTCGCCCCGATGGCCGACCGGATCGGCCGACGGCCCCTGATCCTCATGTCGGTCGCGCTCGCCACCGCCGGGATGGGGCTGTCCGCGAGCGCCGGATCGGCGTGGGAACTCGGTATCTGGCGGGTCCTCACCGGACTCGGCATCGGCGGCGTCCTCGCCTGCACCACCGTCATCGCGAGCGAATACTCGTCGGCCCGCTGGCGTGGTCTGGCCATCAGCATCTACACCGCCGGATACGGCGTGGGCGCCACGATCGGCGGCATGGCTGCCGTCGGTCTGCAGAGCGAATACGGTTGGCGTGCAGTCTTCGTCACCGGTGCCGGCCTCACCGGTCTGGTGCTCGCGCTCCTCGTCGTCCTGCTGCCCGAATCCCTCGATTTCCTCACCAACCGGGGACGTGCTGGCGATCTCAACCGGGTCAACAGCATCGCGCGACGCATCGGCCAGAGCCCGGTCCCTGCGCTCACCCGCTCGGGCGACAAGGCGGCACCGCGGGCAGGACGAATCTCGGACCTGTTCTCCGGAAGCAACACCCGCTCGACGGTGCTGCTGTGGGCGGCCTTCTTCGCCACCATGTTCGGCTTCTACTTCGTCAACTCGTGGACGCCGTCGCTGCTCGAAACCGCCGGTCTCACGAAGGACCAGAGCGCCACGGCGGGCATGATGCTCACCCTCGGCGGCACCGTCGGGTCGGTGCTCTTCGGAGTGTTCGCCAGCCGCTGGGCCACCCGATCGGTCCTGCTCACCTTCACCATCGCCGCCGCCGCGACCATGACCGTCTTCATCATGTCGATCTCGACGCTGACGCTGGCGTTCGCGCTCGGCATCCTGATCGGCGGACTCATCAACGGGTGCATCGCCGGCCTGTACACCCTCGCGCCGTCCCTCTACGGACCGCAGGTGCGGGCCACCGGTGTCGGTTCCGCCATCGGCATCGGCCGAGCGGGCGCCATCCTCGCACCGACCGCGGCCGGTGTGCTCCTCGATGCGGGATGGACGCCCGAACAGCTCTACTTCGGAGTGGCCGGCGTGGTCGTGCTCGCCGCGGTGGCACTGTTCGCGCTGCGCCCGGCACGCTCGGCGGACGCCTCGTCCGAGCCGGTGCCTGCCGCCGTCTCCACCGACTCGGCACGCTGAGCCGGTTCCACCACGATGTCGACGCGCTCGTTGCCGGTGTCCAGGGGGTTCGCGATCTCGTCCGCGAACATCCGGCCGGCGACGAGCGCGATCAGCATCAGCACCAGCGGTGCCACGCCGGCCACGGTGAACAGCACCCACCGCGGCACCACCGTGGACAGCGGTCCCGTCACCGCGATCGACACCGGCATGAGGGCGAGCGAGACGAAGAAGTCCAGGCTCGCCACCCGGCCGATCATGCCGAGCGGTACGCGCCTCTGCAGCAGGGTCCCCCACAGGACCATGCCCGCCGCGTCGGCGAATCCGATGACGAACGTCGCGATGATCATGACCGTGAACGACGTCGTGAAGGCGAAGACGGCCAACGGCAGAGTTCCCACACCCCAGCACATCAGCATGATGGTCAGGTAGCGACGCGGCAGAGGTCGCGACGACACCGCCAACGAACCCAGGGCTCCACCCACACCGAAGGCCGCGAGGATCGTGCCGAACCGTTGCTCCCCGTTGTCGAACAATTCGCGGGTGATGAACGGCAGCAACACCTCGACCGGTCCCATGACGACGAAGGTCATGACGCACGCGGCGATCAGGGTCCACAACAGCCACGGTGTGGTGATCGTGAAGGAGATGCCCTCCTTCAGATCGGCGAGCACACTCGTCTTCTCCTGCGACTCGGTCTCTTCCATCCGTTCCCGGGGGACGCGCACGCACAACAACAACACGAGCGCACACGCGTGGAAGGCGGCGACGACGAACGCGCCCGTCGCCGGGATGAACGCCCCGACCACCATTCCGGCCACGGCCGGTCCGGCGCCCTGCTGGAGGGTCGGTCGCAGCGCGCCCTCCATCCCGTTCGCGGCGAGAAGTTCCTCCGCGGGCAACACATTCGGCAACAGTGCGGTGTAGGTGGGGAAGAAGAACGCCGTGCCCGCGCCCAGCACCGCCGACGCAACCGCCATGTGCCACAGCGCTATCGCGTCGGAGAGCGCCAGCGCCGTCACGAGAGAAACCATCACGAGGTTCACCGCCTGCACCGCGACCAGCACGGCCCGTTTCGGCAACCGGTCGGCCGCGATCCCGCCCACGAGCGCGAACGCGAGCAGGCCGGCGCTCAGGCACGCCGCGACCATCGACAGGGCGGTCGGGGTGTCGCGGATGGCGATCACCTGGAAGACCATCACGACCGTCCACATCCCGGCCGCGAACAATTCCGCCGCGACGGCACCGATCAGCAGGCGGTAGTCGCGGTGCCGCAGGGGTGCCAGTGCGCGCACCCGAGCGTTCATGGCTTCGGTCCTTTCCGGGTGCATTCCTTCGGGGCGAGCCCCAACGCCAGGTGCGGCCAGTGGGCGATGTCCCGTCGCATCTGCCGGTCGTGGGTGGCCACGGCGACCGCGGCGTCGGTTGCCCCCAGGGCGTCGGTCAACTCGTCCACCAGCGTGATCGACAGGTGGTTGGTGGGCTCGTCGAGCAGCAGCACGTGCGGTCGCGCGGCGAGCACCATCGCCAGGTCGAGGCGTCGTTGCTGTCCCATCGACAGGTCACGGACCCGCTTGCCGAGGTCGCGTTCGGTGAACAGTCCGAGTTCGTCGAGATCGACGGCTCCCTGGTCGGGGACGAGTCCGGCGACGATCAGTTCGCCGACGTGCGCGTCGTAGACCTGTTGCACCCGCGCCGCCGACGGTGCCGGCGATTCCTGGGCGAGCCGCCCGATCCGCACGACGGGATCGCTCTCACGGGTCCCCGACGTCGGTTCGACCTCACCGGCCAGCACTGCGAGCAGCGTCGACTTGCCGGCGCCGTTGGGTCCGGTGATGACGAGCCGCGAACCGGCGAGGACGGCCAGGCTGACCGGACGGTCGAGCCGGCCGCGCACCATGACGTCCTCGACGCGCACCAACGGTGTGTCCGGGTCGATCCCGTCGGCCTCTGCACCGAGCGCCGGCATCGAGAACTGCAGCGGCGGTACCGGTACCGCCACCGCATGGTCGTCCAGCACTTCCTGACGGCGGTGCACCGACTGCACGAGCGCCGGCGCACGGGTGGCACGCTGGTGCTTGCCGGTGCCCTTCTCCGGCCGCCAGCCGGTGACGAGCCGATCCTGCGCGGATTCGAGGTCCGACTCCAGCCGGGCCCGCTCGGCCTGCTCGCGGGCGTATTCGCTCACCCAACGGGCGTATTCGGCCTCGCGTCCAGTCCGGAAGCCGGCATATCCCCCGCCGTACAGGCGCGGACGACCGTCGCGGCTCGGGTTCAGGTCGAGGATCGACGTGGCGACGTCGGTCAGCAGGGCGCGGTCGTGGCTGACGAGGACCACGCCGCTGCGGGTCTGCTGCAGGCGTTCGGTGAGGTAGTCGAGTCCCGACGCGTCGAGATGGTTGGTCGGCTCGTCGAGCAGCAGGAAATCGTGTTCGGCGCCGAGCAGTGCGGCCAGGCGCACGCGGTAGCGCTGCCCGACCGACATCTCCGCCAGCGGTCGCGAACGGTCGGTGACGGCGCCGAGCGCTTCGAGGGCGGTATCGACCCGGCGGTCGGCGTCCCACGCGTCGAGTTGCTCGGCGATCTCGAGAGCGTCGGCGTACGCGTCGGCGGCTCCCGGACGCTCGTCGGCGAGCGCTGCGGTGCTCTCGTCGAGCGCACGCAGAGCGGCGCGGACGTGCGCCAGCTCGATGTCGACGAGATCGCCGACGGTGCGCCCCTGCGCGACGGTCATCTCCTGCTCGGCGATGCCGAACGAACCGAACCGGCGCACGGTCCCCGAGTCCGGTTCGAGGCGGCCGGCGAGCACGTGCAGCAGTGTGGATTTGCCGCGTCCGTTCTCGCCGACGACGCCGAGCCGGGACCCCGGCGTGACCGCGAGGTCGACGCCGCGCAGGACGGGATGGCCGTCCCGAGCGAGGTGGACGTCGACGGCGCCGAGTTGGGCGCGGGAGCGCCGGGGCAGGGTGATGCTGATGGTCATGTGGTTTCCTCCGGGCGGAGGCGCACTCGTCCCCGGATCACAGGTGGGAGGATGCGCTCGCTGACGAACGGCCGGACACGCGGCCGTATTCGGGTACGGCTCGGACCGCGACCTCGGAGCACGTCCGAGCCGCGGAAGGGGTGTCGTCAGTGGAAGTAGAGCGCCTGGATCATGATCTCCAGGGTACCGAGCGCCCGAGCACCGTCAATCGGATTTCGGTCCTCGGCCACGGCGCACGTCCGCCTCGGCGGCGAACCGTTCCTCGTATGCCGCAGCAAGTTCCTCGAGGGTCGCGGCGCAGTCACCCTCGTAGGCCGGGGCGTGCATGGGTGCGAGAGTGCTCGGGTGCAGGTCCGCGAGCGCGTGGATGGTGGGTCCGAGTTCGGGGGTCAGGCACGTCGCACGACCCAGGTCCTCCGCCTGCAGAGCGGGGCCGACGATCTCGCTCGTCGTCCGTGCCGGATACCTGCCGAACGCCGTGAACAGATCACCGCACAACAGGGTGGATGTCGTCTCCTCGAACATCAGACCCGCATCCCATCCGTGCGGAACGTGCGGGGTGTCGATGTGCCGCACCCGACGGCGCCCGGTGTCCAGGACTTCCCCGTCCTGCAGGGGATGCGGTGGACGATCCGCAAGGTCGGCGACCTGGACGAAACAACCCATCGCACCGTGGGCGACCTCCGCCGCCGGCGCCACTTCGAGCCAGGAGTTCATCGATCCACACTCGTCGGCCTCGACGTGCCCGAAGGTGATCCACCGCAACCGATCCAGCGGTATCAACCGTGCCACCGCCTCCGACACCGACGGGAACAACGCCCGATATCCGGTATGGAACAGCAGAGGCTCGTCACCGTTCACGAGGAACTGGTTCATCGTCAGGTTCGCCGCGTCGAGAAATGTGGACACGCGGTAGACATCCGGAGCGATCTCGGTGATCTCGGTTTCCATCACAGGTCTCCTCGGTCGCACCCCCCCTTCTTTCGAGCGTGCCTCTGTCTCCGGCCGGACACAAGCCTCCGAGCCGGTACTCGTGCAAGGATGCGAGGAACAGCTGTCGACGAGGCCGCAGGAGGCGCTCATGGAGCACACCGAATCGTCGTTCACCGGCGTCGGCGCGATCCCGATCGTGTACGACGTGTGGTCGCCGGAGGCCCCCACCGGTGTGTTGATCCTCAGCCACGGGTTGGGCGAGCACGCGCGTCGCTACGACCACGTCGTCGCGCGGCTCACCGATCTCGGTCTCGTCGTGTACTCCCCCGACCATCGCGGTCACGGGCGGTCGGGCGGCAAGCGTGTGCACGCCCAGGAGATGCGCGAGTTCACGGACGACCTCGACAGCCTGATCGACCTGGCGACCCATGCGCATCCCGGTCTGCCGGTCTTCATGCTCGGTCACTCGATGGGCGGGGCGATCGCGCTGGCCTATGCGCTCGACCATCAGGACCGGCTCGCCGCGCTCGTGTTGTCGGGGCCGGCCGTGATCGTCACGTCGGGCACGCCGAAGCCGGTCGTGGAGATCGGCAAGCTCATCGGGCGTTTCCTGCCGGGTGTTCCGGTGCAGAAGCTCGACAGTAAGGCGGTCTCGCGCGATCCCGCGGTGGTCGCGGCGTACGACGCCGATCCGCTCGTGCATCACGGTCTCGTGCCCGCCGGGCTCGCGCGGGTGCTGGTGCTCAACGAGCAGAGCGTCGAACAGCGCCTTCCGAGCCTGACGTTGCCGTTGCTGGTCATGCACGGAACCGCCGACGCTCTCGCCGATCCGGCCGGGGCGCAGCTCATCGCCGATCGTGCGGGTTCGAAGGACCTGACGCTGAAGTTGTACGACGGGCTGTACCACGAGGTGTTCAACGAGCCGGAGAAGGATCACGTGCTCGACGACCTGACGGCCTGGTTGAAGGCCCGGCTCGACAACTGAGGCTCGACAACCGGGAGGAGGGGGCGTGTCGTCACGCATGCCGGTCGCGTTCGTCGGCCACGGCAGTCCACTCAACGCGCTCGAGTCGAATCGGTACACGCAGGCCTGGGCGGCGTTCGGGCGGTCCGTGCCGACGCCCCGCGCGATCCTGGCGATCTCCGCCCACTGGTTCATCAATGCGACCGCGGTGACCGCGATGCGGTCGCCGCGCACGATCCACGACTTCTTCGGGTTCCCGCAGGAGTTGTTCGACGTCGAGTATCCGGCGCCGGGCGCTCCGGAACTGGCCGAGGAGATCGCCGATCTCGTCCATCCGACGTGGGTCGGTGCCGACGTCGATTCGTGGGGCATCGACCACGGCACCTGGTCGGTGCTCACCCACGCCTTCCCGGACGCGGATGTCCCGGTGGTGCAGCTCAGCCTCAACGCATACAAGTCGCTCGACTATCACGTCGATCTCGGTGCCCGTCTCGCCGGACTCCGCGATCGCGGGGTGTTGATCGTCGCGAGCGGCAACGTCGTCCACAATCTCGGCGCGATGGATCCGCGGCGCCCGGAGGCGGGCTTCGACTGGGCGCACCGATTCGACGAGGACGCCTTCGCCGTCCTACGCAACCGTCCCGGCGACGCCGCTACGTTGGGTGAGCATCCCGATTACCGCCACGCGGTGCCGACCCCGGACCATTTCCTGCCGTTGCTGTACGTCGCGGGTCTGGCCGCCGAGTCCGGGGAACAACCGGCGATCCTCGTGGACGGCGTCGAATACGGATCGTTGTCGATGACGTCCTACGCCATCGGCGGGAACTACCCGACGCGCGACGGGGACGGCCACGGCGCCGGACTACCCGAGAGCCCGGAGCCGCCCGACACCAACCTGTGAGTGCTCAGGCAGCGTCGTCCACTGCGACGATCGCGCGTCGCGCGAACCGGGTGCTGAGCCCGATCAGTTCCATGGCCTCGGGGATCGCGCGGGCCAGGACCGGCCACGCGTGGATCTGCCCACGCCACAGATGTGTCTCCACGGTCCGTCCCGCCGACGCGAGTCGTTCGGTCATGATCTCCACGTCCGGCCGGGTCAGCTCGTATTCGGCGGCGCACATGAACATCGGAGGGAACAGCGAGGGGTCGGCGTCGACGGGGTTCATCTCGCCTTCGATCGCCTCCTCGCCGGCGAACCAGCGGGGCCGGATCTTCCCGAGGGCCTTGATCGGCAGGTAGGCGTCCTTGGCCATGTACTTCGGGTCGTGCTTGTCGAGGTCGAGGTTGAGCAGCGGCGAGTAGCCGATCACCGCGGCCGGTCGCTGAATGCCGCGACGCGCGGCGAGTTCGGCGACCTTCGCCGCGAGATAACCGCCGGCCGAGTCGCCGCCGACGACGATGCGGGTGGGATCGTCGGCCACCTCGAGCAGAGCGGTGTAGGCGTTCATCGCGTCCTGCACCGAACCTGCGATCGGCACCGCGGGCACCTGCCGGTAGTCCATCGAGTACACCGGGGCGCCGGAATCGAGCGCGAGCTGCACGCACAGCTGACGGTGGGTGGACGGGCCGCAGAAGATGAAGCCGCCGCCGTGGAAGTAGAGGATGGTGGCGTCGTCGAGCGGGTCGTCGACCGGCTTCGGGGAGATGATCCGCTCCCCGGGCACTCCGCCGAGTTCGGTCTGCGTGACGTGCACGGCGCGCGGCGTGGGCGTGATCCTGTCGACCACCCACGACAGCCGGCCGAGCACGGCGATGCCGAAGTCGTTGCTCGGCCAGAGACTCAGAATCGGCTTGAAGAGGATCCGGACCACCCACAGGAGGATCAGCGCGACCCTACTGCTGCGGTCGTGCCAGGTCACCGCATCGGTACGCATGTGCACACACTATGTGACCGATGCGGTTCGGGCATCGAGAGTTCCGACACCCGGCGGTCCCGGACCTCGATCGCGTCACCCGATCCGCAGCAGCGGCACGAGCAGTTCCTCGTCGGTCAACGCCCCGTGCTGCCCGGGCAGGTTCGACATGACCTGCTCACCGTCGCTGCGGATCACCGTCGATTCGCCGCGACCGACGGCCACGATGTCGCCGATCCGCTTGGTCAGCGCCGGATCGGGATCGGATCCGAACAGGCACGCCGCGAACGCGTCGTCGCGGGTGCCGACCCACGCGTCGTCGCCGAGTTCATTGCGCCAGCGTTCGAGGACCCGGTCGACGTGGTCGGTGTAGATGTGACGGCACCGCGGTTCCCCCGCGATGACGGTGACGTCCTCACCGAGACCCGGGGTGTGGTCGAAGTCGATGCGACGGCCACGCGAGGCGTCGACCATGCCGTGATCGGCGGTGACGAGCAGGCGGGTGCCGGCCGGTAGCGTGTCGGCGAGTTGCTCGACGAAACGATCGACCACCGTGAGCTGCGCGAGCCACGCCGCGGACTCCGGCCCGTAGACGTGCCCGAGCGTGTCGACCTCGCCTATGTAGCAGTAGACGAGGCTGCGATCGCCGGCGCTCACCGCGGCGACGACCTGCGCGAGCAGATCACCGTAGGCGGAGACCCCGACGAAGTTGCCGCCGCGCAGTACGGCACGGGTGAGGCCGCTGCCCTCGAATGCCTTCGGCACGACGGTGGTGACGTTCAGGCCCGCCTCGCGGCCGCGTTCGAACACCGTCGGATGGGGTTGCACGGTCTCGGGGACGAGGTCGTCGCGCTGGTCGATCGCGGTTCCGGCGAGGGTCCAGCGGAGCCAGTTGACCGGGGCCTCGATCTCGTCGACGTACGACTGGTAGCCGGTGATGCCGTGGAGACCGGAGGGCAGGCCCGTCCCGAGGGAGGCGAGGCTGACGGCCGTGGTCGTCGGGAAGCCGGCACGCATCGGGCTCCCCGGCGCCTGCGTCAGGTACGGGGCTGCTTTCGCGTTGCGCTGCAGCAGTTCCCATCCCATTCCGTCGACGAGCAGGACGACGGTGTGATCGACGGGGGTGAGATCGAGTCGGTTGGTCTCACCGGCGACCCCCGCGGACGAGAGCACCGACGGCATCAGGTCGGCGAGGGTCGGCTCGGCGTAGACGTCGCGCAGCGGCAGGCTCATAACCCGAGTATGAGCCACTCCCCTGCGCCTGGGGTCACTTGATGTCGGAGCCGTGCTTCGTCAGCGGCATGATCTCGATGTTCATGTAGGGGAACAGCGGCAGGTTCCACAGGATCTCGTGCAGTTCGTCGGCCGACTCGACGTCGAAGATCGAGATGTTGCTGTACTGGCCGACGATCCGCCAGATCTCCCGCCACTTGCCCTGGCGCTGGAGATCCTGGCTGTACGCCTTCTCCTTCGCGACGGTCTCGGCGCGCACGTCGGGGTCGAGATCGCGGGGGATGTCGACGTCCATCCGAACGTGGAACAGTGCCATGATGTTTCTCCTTCTTCTGTTCTGACGAGAGCGCGGGTCAGGAACGCGCGTACTTCTTCACGACGTCCATGTCGAGTTCGACGCCGAGTCCCGGCCCCTCGGGCAGGTGCACCTGACCCTCGGAGTAGTCGAGCGGCTTCTGCAGCAGTTCGACGGCGAACAACTGCGGACCGAACAGTTCGGTGCCGTAGTCGATCCCCGGTTCGGCGCACGCGAAGTGGATGGACGCGGCGGTCCCGATGGGACCTTCGATGGAGGTCGCGCCGTGGCACCGCAGACCGGCCGCCTTCGCGACAGCGACGACCTGCTTGCTGCGCTGCAGTCCGCCGCACTTGGTGGTCTTGAGCGCGACGACGTCGGCGGCGCCGAGCTTGGCCACCTCGTACGCGTCGTGCGGGGTCTGCACGGACTCGTCGGCCATCACCGGCGCCGAGACGCGGCGGTTGATTTCGGCGAGCACATCGAGTTGATCTGCGGGAGTGGGCTGTTCGATGAGTTCGACACCACCGTCGACGAGTTGCGGTACGTGGCGCAGCGCGGTGAAGCGGTCCCAGCGGGCGTTGACGTCGATACTGAATCCGACCTCGCCGCCGAACGCCTCGACGATCTTGACGACGCGATCGGTGTCGACTGCCGGGTCGAGCGCGCCCATCTTGAGCTTGAAGGAGTAGTTCAGGCGCTGCTCACGCTTGTGGGTGACCTCCTCGACGATCTCCTCGAGCGGCGCGGCACCGAGCGCCCACCGTACGTCGACGCCGGTCCGGAAGGCACCTCCGAGCAGCGACGCGACCGGCACACCCAGGGCGCGTCCCCACGCGTCGTGCATCGCGACGTCGACGGCGGCCTTCGCGAATCGCGCGTTGGCGACGATGCGCTCGATATCGACCATGACGCCGCTGATCTCGTCGGCCCCGCGCCCGATGATGTACGGCCCGATGTAGCGGTCGACGATCTGCTGCATCGTCTCGACCGATTCGCCGCCCCACCACGGTCCGCCCGGCACGACGCCCTCACCGTAACCGGTGACGCCACCCTCGGTGGTCACCGCGACGAGCAGGATCGGCTGCGCTTCCGCGGTGGTGGTGGCGAACTTGTGGGGTCGGATCAGAGGTACGTCGATGATCGTCGTGGTGACGGAGGCGATCTTCAGATCGGGGTCGGACATCGGAATTGCTCACAATCGGATCGGGGTGTGACAGGGGAATACGTCGACCCTGCATTCAGCACGAATGCCGGTACCCCAGTGGGGCACCGGCA
Organism: Rhodococcus sp. AB351; assembly: GCF_049538275.1. Classification (NCBI taxonomy): domain Bacteria; kingdom Bacillati; phylum Actinomycetota; class Actinomycetes; order Mycobacteriales; family Nocardiaceae; genus Rhodococcus; species Rhodococcus sp. AB351. The sequence continues at coordinate 145,588 of NZ_JBMVFW010000001.1, read as the reverse complement.
TTCGTTACGCAGAACCGACTCGCGCGCGGGGGCCGGATCGGGCGGTTTCCGCGGTGCGGATCACGCTTCGGGGTCGAGCACGAAGTTGTAGGTCACTTCGTCGATGCCGTCGGCGTTGGGCTGCGGATCCAGGATGAGCTCGGGCTTGACGGCCGTGGCGACGTCGTCCTCGACCCACTCGCCGCCCTTGAAGTACAGCTGGGTGGTGATGGCGCGCTTGCCGGGAGCCTTCACCATGAGGTGCAGGTGGGCCGGACGCCAGGGGTGTCCGCCGTAGGAGCTGATGAACCAGCCGGTCGGGCCGTCGGCCGGGATCTTGTAGGGAGCCGGCTTGAGCGTGGTGATCTCGAAGTTGCCGTTCTCGTCGACCTCGACGGTGCCGCGCAGGTTCCACTCGGGGATGCCGGGGGCGAACTGCGAGTAGAAGCCCTCTTCGTCGGCGTGCCACAGTTCGACGGTGGCGCCGGGCAGACCGTTGCCCTCGAGGTCGGTGACCTGGCCCTTGAAGATCAGCGGAGGAGCAACCTTGTCCTTCTCGCGCATCGGCATCGTGCACTTGGCCGGGAGCTTCGGGCTGTTCGGCACGTAGTAGGGGCCTTCGATGGAGCCCTTGGTGCCGGCGAAGCCCTTGCGCTCGTAGTGCACCTTCTCGATCTCGTGCTCGACGAAGACGTCCAGCCACAGCGGCCACTCGCCGTACTCACCCACGTCGATCAGCCACTGCTTGAGCACGCGGTACTCGTCGTAGGTGACCTGGTGCTTCTGGATGATGTCGGCGAAAGCCCCGATCACGTCCTGGAAGATCGCCGACGCGCGCTCGACCGAGGTGTCGGACGTGACCCGCTCGGACTTGAACTTGTCGGTCGCAGCGTTGCCGGACCCGTGGGCGGTGGGGTTCTCCATGGTGGTCATGGGCTCTCCTCGTGAGGGACTGAACTATCGGGAAGTGTGGGGCCGGTGCGACACGGGGGCTGCGGTGATCACCGGTCTGTACGCTGTGCGTACTTGTGTATCGCAGTGCGTACACCACATACTGTGCGTGGTGTCACACAGCTTGTCAACACCGGATCGGGCAGTATCAACAAGTACGCAGGTAGGAGGCAGGATGCCGAGTATCGACCTAGGTAATGGTCCTAGCAACGATCGGGACTTCATCCAGAGCATCGAGCGTGGTTTCGCGGTATTGCACGCCTTCGACGACAAGGACCCCAACCCCAGCCTGGCCGAGCTCGCCGCCAAGACCGACCTGTCGCGACCCGCGGTCCGCCGGATCCTGCTCACCCTGCAGAAACTCGGCTACGTCACGTCGCACGGTACGCGGTGGGCGCTCACTCCGCGCGTGCTCAGCATCGGCCGGCACTACACCGAATCCCACACCCTCGTGGACTCGGCGTTGCCGAAACTCGTCGAGATCGCCGAGCACACCAACGAATCCGCATCCCTCGGCGTACTCGACGGCACCGAGGTCGTCTACGCCGCACGCGTCCCGGTTCGCCGGATCATGAGCATCAACGTCTCCGTCGGCACCCGCGTCCCCGCCTACGCGACGTCGATGGGCCGGGCGCTGCTGGCCTGGTCACCGCGCGAACTCGTCGACCGCGTGCTCGAGGAGACCGAGTTCGTACGGCTCACGAGCGCGACGATCGACAACCCGGACGACCTGCGCGCCGAACTGGCCCACGTGCGCAACCGCGGCTACGCGATCACCTCCGCCGAGCTCGAGGAAGGGCTCATCACGATCGCCGCCCCCGTCTTCGACCCCTCCGGCTGCGCCGTCGGAGTGCTCGCGTGCTCGACGTCGACCGGTCGCCACACCCTCGATTCGTTCCGCGATCTTGCCGCGAAAAGGGTCGTGAACTGCGCGGAAAGGCTCAGCAGCGAGCTCGGCTACCGCCACAACTGACGACTCCCCGGTCACCCGCGCAGCGTGACCGAGGGCGCCACCCCGTACTTGCGCTTGTAGGCCGCCGCGAACCGGCCGGTATGGGTGATGCCCCACTTCAGAGCCACATCGGTCACCGACAGTTCCGTCGCGTCGCCCACCGCGAGTTCCTCGTGGATGCGCTCGAGGCGCAGGTCGAGCAGGTAATCGCGCGGGCAGACCCCGAGATACTCGCGGAAGCCCTCCTGCAGGCGCCGCACACTGACACCGGCCACCTCGGCCATCTCCGCGGTGGTCCACGCCGAGGCGGGATCCTCGTGCAACCGGTCGAGGACACGCTTGATGAGGCGCGGACGCGCACCGCCGGTCGGATCCGCGTCCTCCGGCATGACCGCGAGGATGAACGAGGTAGTCAGAGCGCCCGACAACTGCTCTGCGACAAGCGGATTCCGCCAGAGCGATTCGTCCGCTTTGAGCTGTTCCACGACCGAGCGCAACAGCGTCATCCAGCTCTGGCCCGCCTGCGTCGTCAGATCCACCCGGTTCGGGAGCTGCAGGTCGGGACGGGCGAGGATGCGCGACATCTCGCGCTGCAGATAGTCGCGTTCGAGCTTGATCCCGACGATCTCGCAGTCGTTCGTCCACTTCTGCTCCGGAGCTGCGGTGTCGGGACGGAAGACGGCGGCGTGCCCGACCTCCGACACCAACCCGTTGCCGGCGGCGATCCGACCGGCGATCGGAATGTTCACCGCGTACGCCCCGGGATGTTCGCTGCGGATCGACACCGCTGCTCCCCAGCCGATGCGCGCGAGACGGATCGGCCCGAGTGGCAGCGTGCGGAGCCGGAGCGAGGGCGCGACGTCGTCGAGCGGCGTCAGTTCGTGCTCGAAATAGGCATTCGAGACGACCTCTTCCACCTCTTCCCAATCGACCGGCCCCGGAGTCGGCTCCATTGCCATCGGCCCCTCACCTTCGTTTCCAGCTCGTCGTCGGCGCTCCGACCTGCGCATCCGTGTGGTTCGAGCGCGTGCGATCCAGTGTGATGCGGAACACGGTCCTAGGCAAACAGGGCCCTTCGGCCCACTCACCGCGCTAGGTGGATAGTGACCGCGCTCACTGGATCGCACAAGCTCCACGACGTCCATATGGTCTGTGTCACATCGAATCGAAGTCCACCACAACCCGCACCGGACAGGAGGACGCAGACATGGATCAGCGCACACTCCGCAACATCTTCGGACAGTTCGCCAGCGGCGTCACCGTCATCACCTGCGCGAACAGCGACGGAGAGCCCCACGGCGCGACCGTCACCGCCTTCACCGCCGTCTCGCTCGAGCCCCGCCTGTGCCAGGTCACCCTGACCCGCACCTCCAAGGCCTGCCGGTTCCTGTCCGACGCGCCGTTCGCGGTCAACATCCTCGCCGCAAACCAGCTCGACACCGCACTGCACTTCGCGGGACGCCCCCAGTCGCCCGAGCCGGTCTGGGAGCAGGGCCCCACCGCCCCGATCCTCGCCGGCACCGCCGCGACACTGTCGTGCACGCCCTGGCGCGAATACGACGGCGGCGACCACATCATCTACATCGGCGAGATCGTCGACGCCACCTTCGACGAGACGGTAGACCCGCTCCTGTTCTACCGCAGCACTTTCCACGATCTCGGCGCCCCGAGCACGTCCACCGCGTGGAACGGTTCGCTCGACGACCCGCACAGCGGATGGTTCGACTCCCAGACCCGCTTCGTGCCGTTCGAACTCGCCCCGGCTCACGTCTGAACCCGGTCCGCGCCCGAGACACAGTCCGCCCGAACCCTCTTCATCCCCACCGGACAAGGAGAAACTCCATGACCACCACCGAGCCCCGGCCCACGGAAACCGTCGACCGCTCCAAGGTCAACGTCGCCGCAGACCACCCGGCCAACCAGCAGAAGAACTTCGCCTCCCGCCCGATGACCGGCGACGAGTACATCGCCTCCATCGACGACGGCCGCGAGATCTACCTGCACGGTGAGCGAGTCAAGGACTTCACCAACCATCCGGCCTTCCGCAACTCCATCCGGATGACGGCGCGCCTCTACGACGCCCTCCACACCGGTGAGCACGTCAACACCCTCACCACCCCCACCGACACGGGCAACGGCGGCGTGACCATGCCGTTCTTCCGCACCCCGAAGTCCGCCGACGACCTGCGCGCCGACCGCGACGCCATCGCCGCCTGGGCCCGCATGACCTACGGCTGGATGGGTCGCAGCCCCGACTACAAGGCCTCCTTCCTCGGCACCCTCGGTGCGAACGACGAGTTCTACTCCCCCTTCCAGGACAACGCGAAGCGCTGGTACCGCGAGTCGCAGGAGAAGGTCCTGTACTGGAACCACGCGATCATCAACCCGCCGGTCGACCGCTCGCTCCCGCCGGACCAGGTCGGCGACGTGTTCATGAAGGTCGAGAAGGAGACCGACGCCGGCCTCATCGTCTCCGGCGCCAAGGTCGTTGCCACCGGCTCAGCGATCACCAACTACAACTTCATCGCCCACTACGGTCTGCCGATCAAGAAGAAGGAATTCGCGCTGATCTGCACGGTGCCGATGGACGCACCCGGCATCAAGCTCATCTCGCGCGCCTCCTACTCGCAGAACGCCAACGTCGCGGGCTCCCCGTTCGACTACCCGCTGTCCTCGCGACTGGACGAGAACGACGCGATCTTCATCTTCGACAAGGTCCTCGTGCCCTGGGAGAACGTCTTCATGTACGGGGACGTCGACAAGATCAACAACTTCCTCGGTGGTTCCGGCTTCCTCCAGCGCTTCACGCTGCAGGGCTGCACGCGACTCGCGGTCAAGCTCGACTTCATCGCCGGTCTGCTCATGAAGGCCCTCGACGCCACCGGCGCCGGCGGATTCCGCGGCGTGCAGACCCGCGTCGGTGAGGTCATCGGATGGCGCAACCTGTTCTGGTCGCTCTCCGACGCCATGGTCAACAACCCCGAGCAGTGGATCGACGGCACCGTCATCCCCAAGCTCGAATACGGCCTCACCTACCGCATGTTCGCGATGCAGGGCTACCCGCGCATCAAGGAGATCATCGAACAGGACGTCGCCTCGGGCCTGATCTACCTGCCCTCGTCCGCCGCCGACTTCAAGAACCCCGACGTGCGCCCGTACCTCGACAAGTACGTCCGCGGCTCCGACGGCATCCAGGCCGTCGATCGCGTGAAGGTCATGAAGGCACTATGGGATTCGATCGGCTCCGAGTTCGGTGGCCGCCACGAACTCTACGAGCGGAACTACGCCGGCAACCACGAGAACGTCAAGGCCGAGCTCCTCTTCGCGGCCGAGGGTCGCGGCGACGTCGCCTCCATGAAGGGCTTCGCGGAGCAGTTCATGAGCGAGTACGACCTCGACGGCTGGACCGTGCCCGACATGATCGGCAACTCCGACGTCAGCGCGTTCTACAAGTAACCGACTCCCGCGCGCGGGCGGATGATCTCCGTTCTCCTGCCCGTCCGCGCGCGGCCCCCAACATCCACCCACTGCGAAGGAGCGTCCGAGATGACCACGACCGCTTCGACCTCCGTGTCCCATCCCCCTGCACCGGAATTCGACGCGGTGGTCCTCGGACGCTCCTTCGCCTCCCAGCGGGTCTCGGCCCGGTTGCGCGACGAACTACGGCTGGCGGTCCACGAGATCGGCACCGCGAGCACCGTCCGCTACGACGACATCGACCATCGATGGGAGATCCTCATCGGCGGCACCGTCGTCGGCCGAGCGAAGTTCGTCGTCGACGGGCACGGTGGCCTCACACTGCAGGGCCGAGACGGCGCCGCGCTCGAGCGCGATGCCCTGACGGTGCACGGATTCCCGAATCTGTTCCGCCCCATCGTCGGTACGCGCACGGACCCCGTCGGGTACACGGTGTCCTGCATCGAGTACATGCGCAGCAACGGTCTGGACTACGTCGAGCGACGCCTGCGGACGCCGGTCGCGGACGATGACTTCCCCGAGTTGTCGTTCGATCGGCCCACACCGATCCTCTGGTTCGGTTGAGCGGTCCGGGGAGGACGCACGAGCGGGTGACGACCACGAGGTCGTCACCCGCCTCCGTGCGTCCGTGTCCGCATGCGCTCAACCCCTCAGGACTTCCGTGGGGGTGACGCCGTACCGCTTCCGGAAGGCGGCGGCGAAACGTCCCGGATGGCTGAAACCCCACCGAAAAGCTATATCTGCCACCGTGATTCCCCCAGCAGCGAGATCCGCGTGGGCGCGATCGAGCCGGATGTCGCGCAGACACGCGGACGGACTGCTGCCCACGTACTCGGAGAACGCCTCCTGCAACCTGCGCACACTGGTTCCGGCGATCTCCGCCATGTCGGCTGCCGTCCAGACACGACCCGGATCCTCCTGCAGAGCGTTCAACACCCGCCGGACCATGCCCGGGCGGGGTGCCGGTGACACGTCGTCGGCCGGCGCGACCGCCAGGACGAAGGCCGTGGTGACCGCACCGCCGAGCTGGGCCGACACGAGAGGATTCGTGAGCACCCGGGTCGGCCCGGCGAGCTGCTCGCTCAGCGATGCCACGAGGCGGTGCCATTCCTGCGCCGACCCCCGCAGATCGAGGCGGTCGGGGAGTTCGAGGCGCGACCGCAACGGACCACCGAGGATGCGGTCCGCTTCGCGTTCGAGATGATCTCGATCGAACTTGATTCCGAGGACCGAACATTCGGCGTCCCACCGTGTGATGAGCGACGGGGTGTCCGCGCGGAACACCGTCGCCGAGCCGGGTTCGGAGACGACGGTGCCCGAGCGCCCCTGCGATTCGAGCCGCCCGCTCAGCGGAATGTTCACCTCGTAGGCACCGGGATAATCGCATTCGATCGCGACATCCGCTCCCCAGCTCATCCGGCCGATCGTGACGCCTCCGAGATCGGCCGAGACCAATTCGAGCTCAGGACGATCCACCTTTCCGAGGTCCGTCAACCGGTGCGGGAAGTACACGTCCGCCACGACGCGCGAGGCGTCGTCCCAGTCCTCGATCTCGGGCACACTCACGCCTTCGAGACTAACCGCTGCCGAGACCTGGATCACATAGTCGCGTGATTCGTCCAGGGACCGCGCAATGTGCATCGACCGGCCCGTCGGCCGACTCGTATGGTCCTGGCCACGTCAACAACGGCCCGGCCGTCGCCGGACGGCTCCCGACCCGGAGGTACACCGATGACCAGCACTCTTTCGTGGCTCGACGAGATCACCATGGAAGAACTCGAGCGCAATCCGTACCCGGTCTACGAGCGCTTGCGCGCCGAAGCTCCGATCGCCTTCGTGCCCGTCCTCGGCGCCTACGTGGCGTCCACGACCGAAGCGTGCCGTGCGGTCGCGGCCGGCGACGACTTCGACGGCATCATCACCCCCGCCGGTGGCCGCACCTTCGGTCATCCCGCGATCATCGGCGTCAACGGCGACATTCACCGCGACCTGCGGTCGATGGTCGAACCCGCCCTTCAGCCCGCCGAGGTGGACCGCTGGATCGAGGATCTCGTCCGCCCGATCGCACGACGCTACGTCGAGGCGTTCGAAGCCGACGGCAGAGCCGATCTCGTGGCCCAGTTCTGCGAGCCGGTGAGTGTGCGGTCGCTCGGAGACCTGCTCGGACTGAAGGACGTCAGTTCGGACAAACTGCGCGAATGGTTCCACAAGCTGTCGGATTCGTTCACCAACGCAGCGATGGACGAGGACGGAAACTTCCTGAGCCAGGAACGTTTCGACGAGGGCGACCGCGCCAAGGAGGAGATCCGTTCCGTCGTCGATCCGCTGATCGACCACTGGATCGAGCATCCCGACGACAGCGCCATCTCGCACTGGCTGCACGACGGGATGCCCGAAGGGCAGACGCGGGACCGCGACTACATCTACCCGACGCTGTACGTCTTCCTCCTCGGTGCCATGCAGGAACCGGGAGACGCGATGAGTTCCACCCTGGCCGGCCTGTTCACCCGCCCCGAGCAGTTCGAGGCCGTGGTGGACGAACCGGGGCTCATCCCCCGCGCGATCGCCGAGGGGATGCGCTGGACCTCCCCGATCTGGTCCGGCACCGCACGTATCGCCAAGCGCGACACCGTCGTGTCGGGAATCGAGTTCAGCGAGGGTTCGGTGGTGATGCTGTCCTACGGGTCGGCGAACCACGACATCGACGTGTTCGACGCCCCCAGCCGCTACGACCTGACCCGCCCGCCGCTCCCCCACCTCGCCTTCGGTGCCGGCAAGCATGCCTGCGCGGGAATCTACTTCGCGAACAACGTGAGCCGCATCGGTCTCGAAGAACTGCTCGAGACCATCCCCAATCTCGAGCGGGACACCTCCGAGGACGTCGAGTTCTGGGGCTGGGGTTTTCGCGGCCCGAAGACCCTGCACGCCCGGTGGGAGATCTGACCATGTCGTACACACTGACCGCGGACACCGGCGTCGTTCCCTGCGAACCCGGCCGGACGGTGCTGGAAGCGTTCCTGCGCAACGGCAACTGGATGCCCAACTCCTGCAACCAGGGCACCTGCGGTACCTGCAAGATCAAGGTCCTCGACGGCGAACTCGATCATCGGAACTCGCCGGAGGAGACGCTCACCGCCGACGAACTCGCGGCCGGATTCGTCCTCGCGTGCCAGGCCACCCCGCGCGGCGACGTCGTCTTCGAGACCCCGGCAACGGAGGGATCCGCCGGCACGCATGTGCTGCGCGACGTCGTCGCCACCGTCGCCGAGGTGCGCGACATCGCTGCCGACACACGCAAGGTGTTGCTCACCGCCGACGAACCGCTCGAGTTCTCGGCCGGGCAGTACGTGGAGGTGACAGTTCCCGGGACCGAGATCCGCCGGCAGTACTCGCTCGCGAATCCGCCGTCCGAGGCCAAGCAGTTCGAACTGCACATCCGCCGGCAACCCGGTGGAGTCGCGAGCGAATGGGTCTTCGAGCGCATCGAGGTGGGTGAACGAGTAGCCGTCACCGGCCCGTACGGCGATTTCACCTTCGATCCGGAGGGCACCGGCCCGATCGTCCTGCTCGGCGGTGGGACGGGCCTCGCCCCGCTCGAGGCGATCGTCCGGCAGGCGCTCTCCCTCGTCCCCGACCGGCAGATCCTGCTCTACCACGGGGTCCGTACCTGCGCGGATCTGTACGACGTCGACTTCCTCCGCGAACTGGAGACCCGCCATCCCGGCTTCCGCTACATCACCTGCGTGAGCAGGGAGAGCGGCGGAGACCGCGACGGTTACGTCACCGACGCCTTCCTCGAGGACGTCGCGTCCGCGAAGGAGTTCACCGGTTACATCTGCGGATCGGACGCGTTCGTGGAGGCGTCGGTGAAGGCGTTCAAGCGTCGCCGCATGTCGCCGCGGCGCATCCGGCGCGAACGGTTCACCCCGGCCGGCTGAATACCGTCTCCTCGTACCGCTCGTGCGCCCGCGTTGCTCCGGCACCGCGATGCGCACGAGCGGTACGGCCGTGTCGAGGGGTCTTTCCGCCTCCGGTCGCTCGAGGGCCTTTCGGCCCTCCGCCCAGGGGTCCTAGGTATCCCTAGGCATTTGCCTGGTGTGACCGTAGCCACAGGCTGTCATCGTGGAGATATCGCCGGACACATCGCGTCGAGCCGGACCGGAAGAACCCGGTCATCACGAATCTTCAGTACAGGCTCGGCCGCGTCGGACACCGCCCCGTCCGTCCCGGGAACGAAGCCCGATACCTGGAGGATCCCATGACCGACATCGTGGAGCACGTGCGCACTCGCCTCGACGGCGCACTCGTCGAAGACCCGAGCACCGGGCGGTACCAGATCCGCCGTGACGTCTTCACCGACGAGGAGATCTTCGAACTCGAGATGAAGCACATCTTCGAGGGCAACTGGGTGTACCTCGCCCACGAGAGCCAGGTCCCGAACGTCGGTGACTACTTCACCACGTACATCGGCCGCCAGCCCGTCGTCATCAGCCGCGACAAGGAAGGCGAGCTGCACTGCCTGATCAACGCGTGCAGCCACCGCGGCGCGATGCTGTGCCGTCGCAAGACCGACAACCGCACCACCTTCACGTGCCCCTTCCACGGCTGGACGTTCCGCAACAACGGAAAGCTGCTGAAGGTCAAGGATCCCCGCGACGCCGGCTACCCCGAGCAGTTCAACACCGACGGCAGCCACGACCTGCGGAAGGTCGCTCGTTTCGAGAGCTACCGCGGTTTCCTGTTCGGCAGCCTCAATCCTGACGTCAAGTCGCTCGAGGATCACCTCGGCGACACCACGAAGATGATCGACATGCTGGTCGACCAGTCGCCCGAGGGCCTCGAGGTGCTGCGCGGTTCGTCCACCTACACCTACGACGGCAACTGGAAGCTGCAGGCGGAGAACGGCGCCGACGGCTACCACGTCTCGGCCACCCACTGGAACTACGCGGCGACCACCGCGCGTCGCACCGCCGGTGAGTCCAGCAACGAGACCAAGGCGATGGACGCCGGCACCTGGGGCAAGCAGGGCGGCGGCTACTACTCGTTCGACCACGGCCATCTGCTGCTGTGGATGTGGTGGGGCAACCCCGAGGACCGCCCGCTGTACCCGCGCAAGGACGAGCTGGCGAAGGAGTTCGGCGAGAAGAAGGCCGAGTTCATGGTCGGGGCGTCGCGCAACCTGTGCCTGTACCCGAACGTGTACATCATGGACCAGTTCTCTTCGCAGATCCGGCACTTCCGCCCGATCTCCGTGGACAAGACCGAGGTGACGATCTACTGCATCGCACCGAAGGGTGAGAGCGCCGAGTCCCGCGCCAACCGGATCCGTCAGTACGAGGACTTCTTCAACGCGACCGGCATGGCCACCCCGGACGATCTCGAGGAGTTCCGCTCCTGCCAGAAGACCTACCTCGCGACCGCCGCACCCTGGAACGACATGAGCCGTGGCGCGACCCACATCCTCAACGGACCCGACGAGGTCGCGAAGGATCTCGGGATGACGAAGGTGCTGTCGAGCGGTGTGAAGACCGAGGACGAAGGCCTGTACCCGATCCAGCACGGCTACTGGCTCGAAGCGATGCGCGAGGCCATCGCCGCCGAGAGCTCCGCCGCCGACCCGTCCGCGCTCTGAGAGGAACCGGAATCATGACTGCCGTACACGAATTCACGCAGACCGACATCGAACAGTTCCTCTACCGCGAGGCCCGGCTGCTCGACGACCGCGAGTTCGAGCAGTGGCTCGAGTGCTACCACCCCGACGCCGAGTACTGGATGCCGGCCTGGGACGACGACGGCACTCTCACCGAGAACCCGCAGACCGAGATCTCGCTGATCTACTACCCGAACCGCGGTGGCCTCGAGGACCGGGTGTTCCGCATCCGCACCGACCGTTCGTCGGCGACCTCGCTGCCCGAACCCCGCACGGGACACAACATCACCAACGTCGAGATCCTCGAGCGTCGCGGCACCGAGATCGATCTGCGGCACAACTGGTTCTCGTTGTACTTCCGCTACAACACCACCGACACCTACTTCGGAACCACCTTCCTCACCCTCGACGTCTCGGGCGCACAGCCGGTGATCAAGAAGAAGAAGATCGTCCTGAAGAACGACTACATCCACCACATCGTCGACGTCTACGTCGTCTAGTTCCACCCCGATCACGAAAGGAGGCACGTGCCATGGCTTACCAGGTGGCATTGAGCTTCGAGGACGGGGTCACCCGCTTCATCAAGGTCAACCCGAACGAGACCGTCGCCGACGCCTCGTACAAGGCACGCATCAACATTCCGCTCGACTGCCGTGACGGCGCGTGCGGAACCTGCAAGGCCTTCTGCGAATCGGGCAGCTACGACGGCGGCGACTACATCGAGGACGCCCTCACCGACGAAGAGGCCGAGCAGGGTTACTGCCTGCCGTGCCAGATGATGCCGGAATCCGATCTGGTGGTGCAGATCGCGAGCACCTCCGATGTCGCGAAGACCGCGGCCGCCTCGTACAGCGCGACCATCACGGATCTGCGCCGCTACTCCGAGAGCGTGGTCGGGTTCACCGTCGAGATCGACAACCGTGACGATCTGGTGTTCCTGCCCGGTCAGTACGTCAACATTGGTGTGCCCGGCAGCGACGACGGCACCGGTAAGGCCGCGACCCGCTCGTACTCGTTCAGCACCGGCCCGCACGAGAATTCGCTCGCGTTCCTCGTGAAGATCACCGAGGGCGGTCTGATGTCCGAGTACCTGCGCGACCGCGCGCAGGTCGGCGACACCCTGGAGTTCACCGGCCCGTTCGGCAGCTTCTTCCTGCGCGAGCGCAAGCGCCCGTCGCTGCTGCTCGCCGGCGGTACCGGCCTGGCGCCGCTGCTGTCGATCCTGTCGAAGATCGAGGCCGACGGCTCGGACCAGCCGGTGCACCTGATCTACGGTGTCACCTTCGACCACGATCTCGTCGAGCTCGACGCGCTCGAGGAGTACACGAAGCGGTTGCCGAACTTCACGTTCGACTACTGCGTCGCCGACGAGGCGTCGTCCGCTCCGAACAAGGGCTACGTGACGGGTCTGTTCGAGCCGTCGCATCTCAACGACGGCGATGTGGACATCTACCTGTGTGGCCCGCCGCCCATGGTGGAGGCAGTGCGTAACCACCTGTCCGAGAACGGCATCGAGCCGACGAACTTCTACTTCGAGAAGTTCAACACCTCGGCCACCCCGGGTGGGGCAACCGCACCTGCTGCCACCGACGCCGAGAAGGCCGCGGCGGAGAAGGCTGCCGCCGAGACCGGTCGTCCGGTGGTGCTCGAGAACCCCGAGCCCGGCAACTACGAGATCGGCGAGGAGCATCCGCCCGTCGCCGAATCGGACGAGCAGTTCGATGCCCGCATGGCCCTCGAACTCGGCGTCGTCGAACTCACGATCGGCCGGCTCACCCCGGAGCAGCTCGTCGAGTTCCGCATCCTCGCCGAGGCCTCCGGCGCGTCGGTCGAAGGCGACCACTTCACCGACGCCGCGGCGTTCACCGACACCAACGCGGCCTTCCACGAGTTCCTCTTCCGTTGCTGCACCAACCCGGTGTTGCTCGAGGCGTACAACAAGCTCGAGGTCACCCGGTTGATGAAGCAGGTCCTGCGCGACGCGCAGTGGATCGAGGAGCACATCGTCGACGAGCACCTGCAGCTGGTCGAGGCGTTCGAGAAGGGCGACAAGGCCGCCGCGCGCGACCTGATCGTCGTCCACTCCCAGCACGCCAAGGAGACGATGCGCCGTGCCATCGCCACCAACGCCCCGGCAGGTGCCTCTTCATGACCGAGACGAAGATCTTCCCGGGCCGGTTCGACGGCCGGTGCCTGACGATCACCGGCGCCGCGCAGGGCATCGGCCTCACGGTGGCGACGCGCATCGCCGCCGAGGGCGGTGAGGTCGTGCTCGTCGACCGCGCGGATCTCGTCCACGAGGTGGCCGAGCAGCTGCGCGAGGCCGGCGGCAAGGCGCATTCGGTGACGGCGGATCTCGAGACCTTCGAGGGCGCGGAGGAGGCGATCTCCCACGCCGTGCGCACCACCGGTCGCATCGATGTGCTGATCAACGTCGTCGGCGGCACGATCTGGGCCAAGCCGTACGAGCACTACGCGCCGGAGGAGATCGAGAAGGAGATCCGGCGGTCGCTGTTCCCCACGTTGTGGACGTGCCGCGCCGCCGCTCCCCATCTCATCGAGCGCCGCGCCGGCACGATCGTGAACGTCTCGTCGGTCGCGACCCGCGGCGTCAACCGCGTGCCGTATTCGGCGGCGAAGGGTGGGGTCAACGCGATCACCGCGTCGCTGGCCCTCGAACTCGCCCCCTACGGGATCCGCGTGGTGGCGACCGCACCGGGCGGCACCGTCGCTCCGGAGCGGCGAATCGCGCGCGGTCCGTCGCCGCAGTCCGAGCAGGAGAAGGCCTGGTACCAGCAGATCGTGGACCAGACCGTCGACTCCTCGCTGCTCAAGCGGTACGGCACGCTCAACGAGCAGGCCGCCGCGATCTGTTTCCTGGCCTCCGAGGAGGCCTCCTACATCACCGGCTCGGTTCTTCCCGTCGCCGGCGGCGATCTGGGCTGACCGCCCCTCGCTCGGCCTCACCGGAGGCGCCCGTCCCTCCGGTGAGGCCACTTTTCTCCCCGAATTCGCTTGTGACTCCACTCACAGACCGGAGCAACGCATGACCCACGCCACGCAGACCTGGGCCAGTCCACAACATCGGCGCAGCGTCGTCTGGATCGTCGCGCTCGCCACCCTCGCGATCATCTTCGACGGCTACGACCTCGTCGTGTACGGCACCGTCCTCCCGACCCTGATGGCCGACCCGACCCAGCTCGGGGAGATCTCCGCCCAGCAGGGTGGCGCCCTCGGCTCCTACGCCCTCATCGGCGTCATGGTCGGCGCACTGCTGACCGGAGCGTTCGGCGACCGCGTCGGCCGCCGGAAGATGATGTTGATCAACATCGTCTGGTTCTCCGTCGGCATGGGTGCGGCGGCCTTCTCCACGAGCATCACGATGTTCGGTGCGCTCCGCTTCTTCACCGGCATCGGCGTCGGCGGTCTCGTTGCCACCGCCGGAGCCGTCGTCGCCGAGTTCGCTCCGCCCGGCAAGCGCAACCTGTTCAACGCCATCGTCTACAGCGGTGTCCCCGCCGGTGGTGTGATGGCCTCGCTGCTCGCGATCCTGCTGCGCGACGCCATCGGCTGGCGCGGGCTGTTCCTCATCGGCGCGTTGCCGCTGATCGTCCTGCTCCCGCTGGCACTGATGAAGCTTCCCGAGTCGCCGGCCTGGCTGCAGTCGCGGGGACGCTCCGAGGAGGCGCAGCAGGTGTGCGCGAAGTTCGGTTTCCCGCTGCCGTCCGCGGCACCTGTCGCCTCCACCGAGAAGATCGGTTTCGCGGCGCTCGCGACCCGGAAGTACGCCCTCGGTACGGGACTGCTCGGCATGATGAGCTTCGCCGGCCTGCTGCTCACCTACGGCCTCAACACGTGGCTGCCGAAGATCATGGCCGACGCCGGCTACAACGCCAACGGCTCGCTCGCCTTCCTGCTCGTCCTCAACGGCGGCGCCATCATCGGCGGCCTGCTCGCCTCGAAGGTCGCCGACGGCCGCGGACCGCAGTCCGTCATCGTCACCACCTTCTTCCTCGCGGCCGTGGCCCTGGTGCTGCTGACACTCGGCTTCCCGCTGCCGGTACTGCTCACCGCCGTCGCGATCGCCGGTGTCGGAACGATCGGCACCCAGGTGCTCATCTACGGGTTCGTGTCCAACTACTACGACACTCCCGCACGCGCCGCAGGCGTGGCGTGGTGCGCCGGCTTCGGTCGCCTGGGCGGCATCGTCGGCCCGGTCATCGGCGGTCTGCTCATCGGGGCGGGCTTCGCGAACAACGTGAACTTCTACATCTTCGCGGGTATCGCGCTCGCCGGTGGTCTGGTCACGTGGTTCGTGCCCCGCCCGGTCCAGTCCGTCCCGCCGGTCCGCGGTGCCGATCGCCCCGTGCCGACTACCGTGGATGTGTGACGGACAACGCTGTGCTGATCGGCCGGAACTCCGAGTTGATGCAACTCGAACGCCTCCTCGACGAAGCCCGCGCGGGTGTCCCCTCGCTGGTCCTCGTCGAGGGGGCGTCCGGCGTCGGAAAATCCTCCCTCGTCTCGTATTTCGTCGCTCGCCACGACAACCTCGCCGTGCACGACGCCACCGGAGCCCGCTGGGAGGCCGACCATCCCTGGTCCGTGCTCGAACAGCTGCTCGGTGACACCGTCACGGCGGGCGACCCGGTGGAGGCGGCACGCACGCTCCTCGACCGGATCGACGACGCGACGGTGATCGTCGTCGACGACGCGCACTACGCGGATGTCGAGTCGTTGCAGTCGCTGTCGTCGTCGCTGAGGCGAGCGCACGGACGTCCCCTGCTCATGATCTGGATCGTGCCCGACGTGCTTCCCGACGACGTCGCCCCGGCGACCGCCGACCTCCTCTCGAACAGCCACCGCGTGGACACCCTCCACGTCGGCGCGCTGGCGCCGCCCGACGTCGCGCAGCTCGCGTTGCATCGCATCGGCGTCGCCCTGTCCGCGTGGACGGCGCGTCGCCTGCAGGAACACACACTCGGGAACACCCGCTCGATCCTGCAGCTCCTCGACGAGATCCCCCGCGACGAATGGCACCGCTGGCAGGCACGCTTCCCGGCACCGAGACAACATGCGGGGAAGGTGGGCCGCATCCTCGACCGGTGCTCACCGGACACGCGCGCCCTCGTCGAATCGGTCGCCGTCCTGGACACCGCCGCGACACGGGGAGCCACCGAATCCCTCGCGCTCGTCGCCGAACTCGCCGAGGTCGGCGACACGACCGGGCCGCTCGACGAGGCCCACCGGCTCGGTCTGCTCACGATGCGTGAGCAACGGGGTGTGGTGTCGTTGTCGTTCCCCGATCCCATGACCCGCGCCGCCGTGGCCGACGAGATCGGTCCCGCGCGCTGGCACAGCCTGCACGCGCGGGCCGCCTCGCTCGTCGACGACGAGGGTGCCCGGCTGTTCCACCTGGTGTCCGCAACACCGACCGGAAACGAGGAACTCGCCGCCGACCTCGACGCCTACGCCCGGCGGTGCGCCGCCGACGGCGCGTGGTCCCAGGCCGCCGAAGCGCTCATCACCGCGAGCCGCATCACCCTGGACCGAGAACTGCGGACCCGCAGGATGATCCGCGGTGTCGACGCGCTGACCGGTGCGGCGGACCTCCCCCAGGCCCAGACGTTCGTGCCCGAGATCGAGAGCGTGCCGAGCGGACCGATGCGCAACGCGGTGCTCGGCTATCTCGCGATCCAGCGGGGGCGGGCCGCAGAAGCGCACCACCTGCTCACCGAGGCGTGGGCGATGCTCGACGATCCGGAGTCCGAACCCGAACTCGCCGCGACGATCTCGCAGCGCATGGTGCTGCACTCGCTGGCACGGCTGCGCGGCGACGATCTCGTCCTGTGGGCCGATCGTGCGGCGGACACCCTTCCCGAGACGGCTCCACCCGTCGTCGAGTCCCGGGCCATCCGCGGACTCGGACTGGCGATGACCGGTCGCGTCGACGAGGCGGTCGAGTCGTATTCGGCTCTGTCCGATGTCATCCGGCTCGGGGCGCAGAGCCAGCGCATCCGCATGGCGGAGGGATGGCTGGCGCTGGTGCTCGACCGCCCCGATCTCGCACGGACCGAACTCGAGACAGCCGAGCCCACCACCTTCCGCGGCGGATCGCTGCGTATCTCGCTGTGGGCGCAGGCGTGGCTCGCGCGAACACAATTCGCGCTCGGTGCGTGGTCCGACGCGCTGCGCACCGTCGATCGCGCGGCGGCGCAGCTCGACGCGACGCAACTCGACCTGCTCCGACCGCTCGTCCACTGGACCGGCGCCCAGGTCCAGGCATTGCGCGGAAACTGGACCGCGGCACGGGAACACGCCCACCGTGCCCGCGCCGGGAACAACGACTACCCGCTCATGCTCGTACCGGCCTGCCTGTGCCTGGCGCAGTGCGCCGAGGTGGTCTCCGACTACACGAGCGTGTTGCGCTATCTGCAACCGATCGTCACCATGCGCGATCGGGGCGCGGTCGACGAACCCGGCCACTGGCCGTGGCCGGATCTCTACGGCAACGCCCTCGTGATCACCGGACGCGTCGACGAGGCGGACGAATTCCTGCGGCCGCACGAGGAACTCGCCGCCGCACGCGGTCACCGTTCCGCCAAGGCCCGTCTCGGTTATGTGCGCGGGCGGATCCTCGGTGCCCGCGGCGACATCGATGCCGCCCGCGACGCTTTCGAACGCGCACTCGACGAGATCGACACGTTGCCATTGCCCTACGACCGCGCGCGCATCAACTTCGCGTACGGCCAGACGATGCGCCGGGCGGGGCGTCGCCGCGACGCCGACGCGGTGATCCGCACCGCCCGCGAGCTGTACTCGTCGCTCGGTGCCGTCTCGTACGTCGAGCGCTGCGACCGGGAACTCAAGGCCGGTGGTCTTCGTACCGGCGACAGCGAGACCAACGCGCCGCGTTCGGATTTCACGACACTCACCCCGCAGGAACGTGCCGTTGCCACTCTCGTGGCGTCGGGCCGCACGAACAAGGAGGTCGCCGGTGAGCTGTTCCTGTCCGTCAAGACCGTGCAGTACCACCTGACCCGCGTGTACTCGAAGTTCGGCATCCGCTCGCGCAGCGAGCTTGCCGCGAAGTTCCGACAACAGGATCGAGGTTGACCATTGACCGCCGTGGACGATCGCCCCACCGCCGAGACCGATCTGTTCGAACGCCCCGTGCGTCCCGTCGTCGGGCCGCGCGGGATACTCCGGGATCTCGGCCCGCGATACGCCGCGAACGGTCTGATCGGGCTCATCTTCTCGTGCACCGGACCGGTCGCGGTGATCCTCGCCGCCGGCGCCGCGGGCGGGCTGAGCGCACCGCAGTTGGCGTCGTGGATCTTCGGGGTGTTCGTCCTCAACGGGCTGCTCACCATCGTGATGAGCGTCGCCTACCGGCAACCGCTCGGGTTCTTCTGGACCATCCCCGGCACCGTGCTGGTCGGCGGGTCGCTCACCCATCTGAGCTGGGCGGAAGTGGTCGGCGCGTTCTTCGTGACCGCGGCGCTGGTGACGGTACTGGGTGCCTCGGGGCTGGTGCGCCGGGTGATGGAGGCGCTGCCCATGCCCATCGTCATGGCGATGGTCGCGGGGGTGTTCCTGAAGTTCGGCATCGATCTGGTTTCGGCGCTCGGTTCCGACGTCGCGATCGCCGCCCCGATGGTGATCGTCTTCCTCCTGCTCAGTTCCGTTGCGGTCCTCGGTAAGTGGATGCCGCCCATCCTGGGTGCCCTGCTCGCCGGGGTGGGCGCGGTCGCGCTGTCGGGCCGGTTCTCACCGTCCGGCACCGACAGCGCGGTCTTCGCCGCACCGGTGTTCACCGCACCGCAGTTCACGTGGGCGGCGATCCTCGAACTCGTCGTGCCGCTCGCGATCACCGTGCTGGTCGTGCAGAACGGGCAGGGCATCGCGGTGCTGCGCTCGGCGGGTCACAACCCGCCCGTCAACATCTCGGCGATCGCGTGTGGGCTGTGGTCCTTCCCCGCCGCGTGCGTCGGCGCCGTGTCGACCTGCCTGACCGGGCCGACCAACGCACTGCTCGTGTCGTCGGGGGAACGTGCCCGTCAGTACACCGCGGCGATCACGTGCGGGACGCTGGCGATCGTCTTCGGACTGTTCGCGCCGCTGTTCGTCCGGTGGATGATCGCCGCGCCCGCCTCGTTCGTCGCGACGCTCGGCGGCCTGGCGATGCTCAAGGCGTTGCAGGGCGCCTTCGTGGCCGGGTTCGCGAGCACACACACGATGGGTGCGCTCGTCGCGTTCGTGGTCACCGCCTCGAACATCACCGTCTGGAACATCGGCGCGGCGTTCTGGGGGCTCGTCGCGGGTGTGGCCGTGTCGTGGCTGATGGAGCGTCCGGACTTCAGCCGCTGACCCCGACCCCGACGTACTCGGCGAGGTGTTCGCCGGTGAGCGTCGACCGCTGCTCCACCAGCTCGGTGGGGGTGCCCTCGAAGACGATGCGTCCGCCGTCGTGGCCGGCGCCGGGGCCGAGGTCGATGATCCAGTCGGCGTGCGCCATCACGGCCTGGTGGTGTTCGATGACGATCACCGACTTACCGGACTCGACGAGCCGGTCGAGCAGACCGAGCAGCTGTTCGACGTCGGCGAGGTGCAGGCCCGTGGTGGGTTCGTCGAGGATGTAGGTCTCCCCCTTCTCGGCCATCGCGGTGGCGAGCTTGAGCCGCTGCCGCTCACCACCCGACAGGGTGGTCAGGGGCTGGCCGAGCCGCAGATAGCCGAGGCCGACGTCGGACAGTCGCTGCAGGATCTTCGACGCCGCCGGGGTGCGTGCCTCGCCGTCGGCGAAGTACTCCTGGGCCTGCGCGACGGACATACCGAGCACCTCGGCGATGTTCTTCCCCGCCAGGGTGTACTCGAGCACGGCGGCCTGGAAGCGCTTGCCCTCGCAGTCCTCGCAGACCGATTCGACGGTGGCCATCACCCCGAGGTCGGTGTAGACGACACCGGCGCCGTTGCAGGTCGGGCAGGCACCCTCGGAGTTGGAACTGAACAGGGCCGGCTTGACTCCGTTGGCCTTCGCGAACGCCTTGCGGATCGGTTCGAGCAGACCCGTGTAGGTCGCGGGGTTGCTGCGACGCGAGCCCTTGATCGGGCTCTGGTCGATCGTGACCACGCCGTCGCGGTCGGCCACCGAACCGTGGATCAGCGAGCTCTTGCCCGAACCGGCCACACCGGTCACCACGACGAGCACGCCGAGCGGGATGTCGACGTCGACATTCTGCAGGTTGTGCGTGTCGGCGTCGCGGACCTCCAGGGCGCCCTTCGGGGTGCGCACCGTCGGTTTCAGCGACGCCCGGTCGTCGAGGTGACGACCGGTGAGGGTGTCGGCACGACGCAGTTCGTCGACGGTGCCTTCGAAGACCACCTGTCCACCCTCGGTGCCGGCGCGCGGGCCGAGATCGACGATGTGATCGGCGATCGCGATGGCCTCGGGCTTGTGTTCGACGACGAGCACGGTGTTGCCCTTGTCGCGCAGCTGCAGCAGCAGGTTGTTCATCCGCGCGATGTCGTGCGGGTGCATGCCGATCGTCGGTTCGTCGAACACGTAGGTGATATCGGTGAGCGACGATCCGAGATGACGGATCATCTTGATGCGCTGCGATTCTCCGCCGGACAGGGTGCCGGTGGGGCGGTCCAGCGACAGATATCCCAGCCCGATATCGGCGAAGGAGTCGAGCAGATGCCCGAGGCTCTTCAGCAGCGGAGCGACCTGCGGAAGATCCAGTCCGCGAACCCATTCGGCGAGATCGCTGATCTGCATCGCGCACACGTCCGCGATGCTCCTGCCGTCGATCTTCGACGACCGCGCTTCGGGGGCGAGACGCGTCCCCTCACAGTCCGGGCACGTGGAGAAGACGACGGCCTTCTCGACGAACGCGCGGATGTGCGGTTGCATCGCGTCGAGATCCTTGGACAGGAACGACTTCTGGATCTTCGGGATCAGACCCTCGAAGGTGACGTTGACGCCCTCGACCTTGACCTTGGTGGGTTCCTTGTAGAGCAGGTCGTGGAGTTGCCGCTTGGTGAACTTCGCGATCGGCTTGTCGGGATCGAAGAAGCCACACCCCCGGTAGATCCGGCCGTACCAGCCGTCCATGCTGTAGCCGGGGATCTTCAGGGCGCCTTCGTTCAGGGAGAGACTGTCGTCGTAGAGCACGGTCAGGTCGAAATCGGAGACGTTGCCCTTGCCCTCGCATCGCGGGCACATGCCACCGAGCCGGTTGAAGGTCACCTTCTCGGCCTGGGTCTTCCCCGCGCCCCTCTCCACCGTCACCGCACCGCTGGCCCGCACCGACGGCACGTTGAACGAGTAGGCGTTGGGCGGACCGATGTGCGGCTCCGCAATCCGGCTGAACAGGATGCGGAGCATCGCGTTGGCATCGGTGGCCGTGCCCACCGTCGAGCGCGGGTTCGATCCCATCCGTTCCTGGCCGACGATGATCGCCGCGGTGATGCCGTCGAGCACGTCGACGTCCGGGCGGGCCAGGGTCGGCATGAATCCCTGCACGAACGCGCTGTACGTCTCGTTGATCAGACGCTGCGACTCGGCGGCGATCGTGCTGAACACCAGAGAACTCTTGCCCGAGCCGGACACACCGGTGAACACCGTCAATCGCCGCTTCGGGATCTCCACGCTGATGTCGCGGAGATTGTTCACGCGCGCTCCGTGGACCCGGATCGCGTCGTGGGTGTCGGCGACGTGCGCTGCGTGGGCCGGTGTGTCCTTCGTCGAGGTCATGTTCGAAGACTCCAGTGGTCGTATGGATGCGGACGGAACGGGTGCGACGATCGGAGAGTAAGGCCGATCGTGGGATCGGTCAGCGCAATTGCTGGATGCGGACCATGTTTCCCGCGGGGTCGCGGAGAGCGCAGTCGCGGACGCCGTACGGCTGGTCGGTGGGTTCCTGGACGATCTCGGTGTCGCCGGCCTGCAGTTGCTCGAACGCCCCGTCGAGGTCCTTCGTCGCCAGGATGATCGACGCGAAGGTGCCCTTGGCCATCATCTCGGCGATGGTGGCGTTCTCCTCCTCGGTGATGCCGGGGTCGGCGTCCGGCGGGTACAGCACCAGGGACGTACCGGGAGTGTCGCTGCGGCCGAGGGTGATCCAGCGCTTCCCGGCGTAGCCGACGTCGTTGAGGACTTCGAAGCCGAGCGTGTCGCGGTAGAACGCGAGGGACGCCTCGGGATCGGTGTGCGGAAGGAATGTCTGGTGAATGGTGATGTCCATGCCGATCACGGTATGACCGGCGGACCCGTCCGCGCTTCTCGATTCCTGATCGGTCTGGTGACATTCTTCGCCACGCACGACGGGATGCCGTTCGTCTCCTCGGCCGCCTGCTTGCGGTACACGCTCGGGGGCACGCCGACGAGTTCCGTGAAACGGGTACTGAAGGTGCCGAGCGACGAACAGCCCACCTCGAAGCACACCTCGGTGACGGTGAGGTCGCCGCGTCGCAGCAGCGTCATCGCCCGCTCGATGCGCCGGGTCATGAGATACGAATAGGGCGACTCGCCGTACGCGAGCCTGAACTGGCGGCTGAGATGGCCGGCGGACATGTTCACGCCGCGGGCGAGGGCCTCGACGTCGAGGGGTTGGGCGTACTCGCGGTCGATGCGGTCGCGGACGCGTCGCAGCAACGCGAGGTCGCGCAGGCGCTGATCGGTGACGGGTTTACCGGGCACGGGTCCGATCGTGCCACGATGCGCCGTCTCGATCCTGTCGTCGTGCGCCTCCACAGCACATCCGCCCCGCGAGGATCCCGGGACCACAAACCGGACCCGCCGGGACCGGAAAACTGACACTCTGTCGATACCTGCCCGTACGGATGAAAGGTCACCGATGGCTCGTGCGGTTCGCGTCGTCGTTCTCGGATCGGGATCGTGGGGAACCACGATCGCGTCGTTGGCCACACGCAACACCCCGACGACGTTGTGGGCCCGCAACGACGACATCGCGCGTGAGATCGACACCGAGCACCGCAACCGTCGATATCTCGGTGAACGGCCACTGCCGCAGGGCCTGCGCGCGACTTCCGATCTCGAAGAGGCCGCGCGCGAGGCCGACGTCCTGGTCGTGGGTGTGCCGTCGCACGCGGTGCGCAAGACACTCGAGCAGGTCGTCGACGAGATCCGCGCGTGGGTCCCGGTCGTCTCGCTCGTGAAGGGCCTCGAGCCGGGCACCCGTCTCCGGCCCACCGAGGTGATCGCCGAATGCCTTCCGGGGCACCCCGTCGGGCTGCTCGCGGGTCCGAACATCGCCGGGGAGATCGCCGACGGCATGGCCGCCGCGTCGGTGGTCGCGATGCAGGACGAAGCGGTGAGTGCGGCGCTGCAACCGCTGTTCGCCACGTCGCTGTTCCGCGTTTACCGCAACACCGACGTGCTCGGCTGCGAACTGGGCGGGATCCTCAAGAACATCGTGGCGATCGCGGCCGGCATGGCCGAGGGGCTCAGCGTCGGCGACAACACCCGCGCGATGGTCCTCTCCCGCGGACTGGCGGAGATGACGCGCCTCGGCGAGGCCATGGGTGCGGATCCGCGCACGTTCGCGGGCCTCACGGGGATGGGCGATCTCATTGCGACGTGCACGAGCCCGTCGTCGCGGAATCGCCGGATCGGTGAAGCGCTGGCGCGCGGGCTCAGCATCGACGAGGCCGTCGAGGCGCTGGGGCAGGTCGCCGAAGGGGTGAAGACCGCGCCGACGGTCATGGAACTCGCTCGCGAGTACGGGGTGGAGATGCCGATCGCCGCCGAGGTCGCGGCCGTGGTGACCGGGAAGAGCACCCCCACCGACGCTTATCGGGGACTGCGCCGCGTCACTCCCGGCGACGAGAAGGACATCGTCTGACCTTCTCTACAGCTTTCTCGGGAGAATCGTAGAAAGTGGAATATTCACCTGTCGTGTGCTCGCGGCCGGCTGAACGAACGCTCGGTGAAGTGCTGTGCCATCGTGGTGGCATGACTTCTGCCGCCGACACGCTGTCGTCCCTGCTCGACACCCGTTTCAGCTGCCGCGCGTTCCTGACGAAGCAGGTCCCGCGCGAGGACATCGAACGCATGCTGCAGATGGGTCAGCGCACCGCGTCCTGGTGCAACTCGCAGCCCTGGCAGGTGCACATCGTCAGCGGCGACGCCACCGACCGCCTGCGCGACGCCGTCTACGCGCAGGCCACCTCGGGGAACATGGATCCCGACATCCCGGGACCGGCCGAATACCGCGGTGCCTACGCCGAGCGTCGCCGCGGCGCCGGCTACGCCCTGTACAACGCGCTGGGCATCGCGCGCGACGACTACCAGCGCCGCACCGAGCAGATGCTCGAGAACTACCGCTTCTTCGGCGCACCGCACGTCGCGATCATCACCTCCGACAAGGTCCTCGGCGTGTACGGCGCCGTCGACTGCGGCGGCTACGTCTCGACCTTGCTGCTCGCCGCCGAATCGCTCGGCATCGCTGCCGTCCCGCAGGCCGCCGTCGCGATGACGGCCACCGCGCTGCGACGCGAACTGAACATCGGCGACGACCGCGACATCGTCTGCGCCATCTCGTTCGGTTACGCCGACGAGGCGCACCCGGCCAATGCGTGTCGCACGGATCGCGCGTCGCTCGACGAGACCGTCGAGTGGGTCGACTGAACTTTCGATCGTCCCGGCTGTCGGTCAGTCGTTCTGGGCGCGCAGGTAGCGCCCGAAGTGCGGAACGGTGAACCCGATGAACCCGCGCTCGGCGGAGTAGATCAGGCCCTTCTTGATCAATCCGTCGCGCGCGGGTGACAGGGAAGCCGGTTTCCGTCCGAGTTCGACGGCGATCTTCGAGGTCGCGACGGGTCCGTCGTCGCCCGACAGATCCGCCATGGCCCGCATGTATTCGCGTTCGGCGGGGGTCGCCCGTTCGTAGCGGGAGCCGAAGAAGCCGACGGCGAGTTCCTCTTCCGCCGTGGGTGCCGCGACCCGCACGTCGTCGGCGGTGATCGGCGAATCCGCTGCGACGTCCCAGGTCGCCTTGCCGTAGGCCTGCACGAAATACGGGTAGCCGTCGGCGGTTTCGTACAGCAGGTCGAGGGCGTCCTGCGTGAACTCGACGTCCTCTCGTGCCGCGGGCGCGATGAGCGCGAGATCCGCTGCCGCACGGTCGAGCCGGTCGATGCGGTGGTAGGTGAACAACCGCTCGGAGTAGGACTTCGATGCCGACAGCACGGCGGGCAGGTGCGGCAGGCCGGCCCCGACGACGATGAGCGGCGCGGCGTCCTGGCTCAGCTCGTGGCAGGCACCGCAGATCGCCGAGACATCGTCGGGGCCCAGATCCTGCATCTCGTCGATGAACAACGCGATGCCCACGCCCACGTCGCGCGCGAGTCCTGCTGCGTCGACGAGCAGTTCGACGAGGTCGATCTCGATGTCGCCCGAGTCCGCCCGTCCTTTCACGGCCGGGGCGTCGATGCCGGGTTGCCAGCGTTCGCGCATGCCCTTGTCGGCGGTGGCCCGCAGCGCGAACGACTTGAGCACGCCGAGGAAGTACTCCACCGATTCCGGATCCGGATGTGCGGCAGCGATCTCGCGGACCGCCATGTGCAGCGCCGACGACAGCGGGCGTCGAAGTCCTTGATCGGGACGGGCCTCGATCTTGCCGGTGCCCCAGCTCTTCGCGATGGCGGCGGAGCGCAGATGGTTGAGAAGGACGGTCTTGCCGACCCCGCGGAGTCCGGTGAGGACGACGCTGCGTTCGGGTCGTTCCCTGGCGATCCGTTCGAGAACCACTTCGAACGCGGTGAGTTGCTTCTCGCGGCCGGCGAGTTCGGGCGGGCGCTGTCCCGCGCCCGGGGCGTACGGGTTGCGGACAGGATCCATCCGTCGATGCTAACGGCGAGCTCATCGGATTCTGAGCTCATCTAGTGCGTGTCGTAGACGGCGGTATTCGTCTATGTCCGAGCTCGAAACCGCAGTTGTTGTCGACATTTCGGCGAATTCTCGACAACAACTGCAACCTCGGCGGTCCGGAGCTACATGCACGCATGCGCATTTCAGACTTTGACATTCATTTTCGATAGTGGCTATTTCTTTCCCCATGACAACCCTCTCCCGCTACGGCGGCGCCATCCTCACGGTCGTCGCTGCAACCTTCGCCGCCGCATGCGGCGGTACCCCTGAAGCCGACACCACGGCGGCCGACACCACCGAGACGACGACCACCACCGCCGCTGCGGCCCCCGAAGTGGCGACGGCGCAGCCACGCCTCGCCCTGACCTACGACGGCGGGGTCCTCGTCGTCGACGAAGAAGAACTCACCGTCGTCGACGACTTCGCACTCGACGGTTTCAACCGCCTGTCCCCCGCCGGCGACGGACGCCACGTGCTGATCTCCACCGAGGGCGGATTCCGCGCTCTCGACACCGGCAGCTGGACGGAGGCCCACGGCGACCACGGCCACCACTACGCCGGCACACCCACGCTCACCGACCTGACGTTCGCCGCCGAGAAACCCGGACATGTCGTTCCACACGCCGGGGTCACCGCCCTGTTCGACGACGGCACCGGACGCATCGACATGTTCGACCCAGCCGACCTCGAATCGGCGACCGAACTCCCGGCGCTCGACAGCCGCACGCTTCCCGAGGCCCACCACGGCGTGGCCGTCCCGATGCCCGACGGCGGCATGCTCGTCACCCTCGGCGATTCCGACAAGCGGACGGGAGTGGCACTGCTCGACGAGAACGGCACCGAGGTCGTGCGCACCGAAGCGTGCCCGGGCGTGCACGGCGAGACGGTCGCGGCCGACGGGGTCGTCGCATTCGGGTGCGAGGACGGCATGGTGATCTTCCGCGACGGAACATTCACGAAGGCGTCGGTGCCCGACCCGTACGGCCGGATCGGGAACCAGGCCGGAAGCGAGGACTCGCCCATCGTGCTCGGCGACTACAAGACCGATCCCGACGCGGAGCTCGAGCGCCCCGAGCGGGTCGCGCTCGTGGACACCCGCACGGCGTCGGTGCGCCTCGTCGACCTCGGCACGAGTTACACCTTCCGTTCCCTCGGCCGCGGACTGGCGGGTGAAGCACTCGTTCTCGGCACCGACGGCCGCCTTCACGTGATCGATCCCGAGTCCGGCGAGATCGTCCGGCGGATCGAGGTGCTCGAGCCGTGGACCGAGCCCGACGTGTGGCAGGCACCTCGGCCCGCACTCGAGGTGCAGGGCGAAACGGCGTTCGTCACCGATCCCGCCACCGATTCCCTGTACGCGGTGGACGTGACCTCGGGTGAGATCCGTACGGCCGAACTGCCGCACACCCCGAACGAGATCAGCGGCGTCGCCTGACCCTACTACCGGAGTATTCGGCTTTCTAGGTCGAGAGCTAGAAAGCCGAATACTCCGATCGAGACCTGGGAACCGACCTACTCCCACAACGTGATCCACGTCACCCGATAAGCGTACGAAACGGAAATCTCCGTCAAAACGCTTGGGGAGACGTTATTCTCGTCGCCTGAACTCGAAGACAACGATTGTGTAACGTGGCGACGCACCTGTTTCCGACCGGGAGGTACCGCCCGTGCTGTTGACCGAAGTCCGTACCCGACCTGTTCGATCCTTGCTGATCGCCATCGGTCTGACGGTCTCGGCCCTGGCAGTCGCGGGATACCTGCGCGACGCGGTGAACGAGTACCTCATGGATCTCGACGTCTTCCGCGATGCCGGCTGGGCCTTCCTGCACCACACCCCGCTGTACACGGAGGGCTTCTTCAGCCATTCCGGCTTCCGTTTCATCTACCCACCCTTCGCGGCGTTCCTCTTCGCCCCGATGGCGCTGGTGGGCAGTACCGCCCTGCAGGTGTTGTGGACGATAGGACTGATCGCTCTCGTGTGGTGGGTGCTCGCGGTGGTCTACCGGCGACTCGACATGTCCCAGCCGAGCCTGGTCGCTGCCGCATCGCTCGGCCCCGTCCTGTGGCTCGAGCCGTTCCGCTCCAACTTCACGTTCGGGCAGATCAACATCGTGCTCATGGCGCTGGTGGTCGCCGACCTGCTCGGTGTGATCCCGAAGCGCTTCCGCGGTGTCGGCATCGCGCTGGCCGCCGCCATCAAGGTGACCCCGGCCGCCTTCGGACTGATCTTCCTGCTGCGCCGCGACTGGCCATCGGCATTCCGCGCAATAGGCGCCTTCGCCGCGACCGTCGCGTTCGGCTACTGGTTACGCCCCGATTCGACCGTCTACTTCTGGACCACGGAGTTCTTCGCGACCGACCGCGCCGGCGACCCGTCGTTCTTCCGCAACCAGGCACTCACCGGACTCATCGCCCGTTTCGACTTCTCCGACGGCACCGCCAAGGCGCTCTGGCTGGCCGGTGCGCTGATCATCGTGGCCGGTACCGCGTGGGCCGCCTACCGCTTCCTGCGTGCCGACGAACCCGTGGTCGCGGTGGCGCTGGTGGGCCTGGCGTCACTGCTCGCCGCTCCGATCGCCGTCACCCACCACTGGGTGTACGCGCTGTTCCTCGTGCCGCTGCTGGTCGCGCCGGCCTACCGTCGCTGGTGGCCCGTGCTGGTGCCCGCCGCCGTCGTCTTCCTCATCGGACCCAACCACCTGCTGCGTGAGGCGTCCTCCGGCGGCTGGGTCGAGCAGTTGCTCCTCGAAGTGCTCGGCACCTCGCAGTGCCTGGCCGCGATCGCGGTCTTCGTCGCCGCGATGATCGCCGCGCGCAGTCGTCGCCCCGGCGCCGAGGCCCCGGTGGAAGCCCGCCCGGTGGAGGCCCAGGAAGCCCCCGTGGAATCCGGCGAGAGCGCCAACGAGACCGCTCAGGTCCAGAACGCCGACGCGACGAGATAGAGGCCCGTCCCGACGACGGTGCTCAGCGCGGCGTTCCGTCGCCACAGGTGCACGGCGATCGTGCCCGCGAGACCGACGGTCGCCGGGAGCCAGGTCGACTGCCCCACGTCGCGCAGCGTGTACATCACGAGGATCACCATGACCCCCGCGGGCATCGTGCGGCCGAGGAAGTCGACGAAGGCGGAGTTCTTCAGCGCCGACAACGCGAGGAACGGCGCCGCGCGCAGCGCGACCGTCACGACGAACATCACCGCCAGGGCACCGAGGACGTATCCGGCGCCGGGCACCGACTCAGGCACGGGCCACCTTGTTCCGGTAGACGAACCGCGCGAACAGGCACACCACGAACAGACCGAGGCCGACGACGAGCATCTGCTCCTTCGCGACCAGCAATGCGACGAGACCGCAGACCAGCGCGATCACCGGTGCCGGCACGTCGCGGTTGGCGCGGAAGGCATCGATGGCGAGCACCGCGAACAGCGCCGTGAGCGCGAACTCGAGCCCGGTGAGTCCCTCCGGGAGCACCGCGCCGATCAGCGCGCCGACCGTGCCCGACACCACCCACATCAGCTGGCACAGCACCTGGACCGTGAGGATGCGGGTGCCCGTCAGCTGCTCACGTGCCTTGGGCGCGACGATCGCGTACGACTCGTCGGTGAGCGCGTACACGCCGTAGAGACGCCCGAGCCTGCTGCGGATGCGGCGCAGCGGGAACGACAGGCCGTAGAAGACGTGGCGGAAGTTCACGAGAAACGTCGCCGCCGCGACCGACGCGAGCGGGGTGACCGCCGCGATGAGACCGATCGCGAGGAACTCCATCGACCCCGCGTAGATGACGGTGGAGAAGATCGGTGCCCACCACCAGTCGAACCCGCCCTGGGTGAGCACCACTCCGAACGCGAGGCCCAGCGGAATCAGTCCGAGCCCGACGGCCCAGGAGTCCGCGACACCCGCGCGGATCTCGAGGGAGCGACGGTCGGGCATGCTCATCAGGCTATCGCCGGGCTCGCACCTGTCGTGTCCGGCCCGAAGGAAGGTGATCTGTGTCCACCTCGTTCACGGAGGTCGTGTCCTCCGCGTGGCAGGCCGTGTCGACCGTCGACGAGCCCGCACCGACGATGGTCGTCGTCGGCACGGCGATCGTCGCACTCGTGCTCGTGACCGTGCGTCCGCTGTGGTTGAAGACCCGTCACGTCATCACACAGGCGCACGAGGGATCGCACGCGCTGGTCGCAGCGCTCGTGGGCCGCAAACTGTCGGGCATCCGCCTGCACAGCGACACCTCGGGGGTGATGGTGTCGTCCGGCAATCCGCGCGGTCCCGGCATGGTCGCGACGACCTTCGCGGGATACACCGGCCCGGCCGTGCTCGGCTTCGCCGCGGCGACGCTGCTGACACTCGATCGGCCCGCCGCGGTGCTGTGGTCGATCCTCGCCGCACTCGCCGTCCTGTTGCTGCTCATCCGCAATCTGTACGGCTTCGTCTCCGTGGTGATCGCGGGAGCGCTCGTCGGTGCAGCCGCCTATCTCGGTGATCCGGTCGTTCGGTACACCGCGGCGTACCTGATCACGTGGGTGCTGCTCCTCGGCGCGACCCGCCCTGTCCTCGAACTCGCCCGCACCCATTCGCGCGGTCGCGGCCGGGGTTCGGATGCCGACCAGTTGCGCTGGCTCACCCGGCTCCCGGCCGCGGTGTGGATCGCGCTGTTCGCGATCGTCACGGCGGGTACCGCCTTCTACGGCGTCACCCGGATCGTGGTGACCCAGCTGTCCTGAGCGGTCAGGGCGCCGGCGACGTCGAGGACGGCGGGGTGCATCGTCAGCACGTCCTCGACCTCGACCGGGTAGATGTTGACGCCGCCGGACAGGATCAGGTCGGTGCGCCGCGCCGAGAGATACAGGTAGCCGTCCTCGTCGACGTGCCCGAGATCGCCGAGGGTCGTCCAGCCCTTGTCGTTGTAGGCGGCGGTTTTCGCGTCACCGGCCAGAAGGTGTGGACGTCGAATGCGCAGAACTCGACGCGCGGTCTCGCGACCATCCGCACCAACCGCGACGTGCCGAAGCACACGGGCATCACCACGATGGTCATCGACCTCACCGCGCCCGGCGTGACCGTCCGCCCGCTGCGCGAGATCAGCGGCGACTCCGCTTCGCGGTCCTCAACCTACGGCAGGTCGTGCGGGCCGTCGCCGGTGGTGATTTCGGTCCGGAGGGCAGCGTCACCAAGATGCTCATTGCCGAACACACCCAGCACGTGGGCGAACTCGCGATGCACATCGCCGGTCCTGCGGCGTTCCTCGGGGACGAGCCGGTGTGGACCCACTACTACTTGCTGGGCCGTGCGATGACCATTGCCGGCGGCACGTCGGAGATCAACCGCAACGTCATCGCCGAGCGGTTGCTGGGTCCACTCCGCGGGCACATCTCGAACTAGGCTCTGCCACAAGGGCTTCGGGTCACCATGCCGCAGCGCAAGCTCATCCGGCTGTTGCGCGCCCGCGACGGCGAGGGTGCTTTCATCCACTGGCAGAAGCGCATGGCGGCCGCGCGCGAACTCGTCGTCGGTGGACGCGAGGACGTCGAGGTGCGCGACATCCTCGATTGACCGGACCTGTTGCCGGCGATCACTTCTCGATCTCCATGGCGACGGCCCGCACCGGTGCGCCGTCGATCCCGGCGAACGGGATCGGCAACAACGAGACGAGCGGATCCGGGAAGTCGACCGCCTCGAGGTTGCGCAGGTTCTCGCAGATGATCGCTCCCGCGTCGGCGAGCACGTGGTGCGCCGCGAGCGTCTCGTCACTCGTGGGATCCACGCTCGGCGCGTCGATCCCGATCGTGCGGACGCCGCGGTCGAGCAACCAGCGGCAAGCTTCGACGCTCAGAGCCGGATGCTCGAAATAACGGTCGGTGCCGAAATACCGCGACCAGCCGGTGAGGACGAGCGCGATGTCGCCGGGACCGATCGCCGGCTCACCCCACATGTCGGGGGTGACGAGCGAACCGATGTCGACGCGGGCGCGCACGTCGAGCACCACCCCGCGCCCGACGAAGTTCTCCGGTGGCACCGCATCGATCGCGGCGCCACCGCTGCGCACGTGCCGCGGAGCGTCGACGTGGGTGCCGGTTTGCGAACCCATGTCGATGCGCATCAGGTCGAAACCGTCGGTCTCGACGGTGGCGTGCGGAGTGAAGGTCGGTGCCGGATCCCCGGGATAGACCTGGATGTCCGGGGAGACGACGTGGGTCAGGTCGACGATCCGCCGTACACGCATGCCATCACTCCTGCTCGGGTCAGCCGAAATCGACCTGCCGCTGCGCATTCGCGAGCGCGGTGACCACACCGGTTCCGAATGCACCGAGACGGTCGAACAGCACCGCCGTCCCGACCGCGATGCCTTCACTGCTGATGTGGTTGTCGGCCTCGATACCGACCTCCGGCCCTTCCGGCAGGCGGGACAGCGCCAGGGTGACATCGGAATTGATGTAGCCGACGCCCTTGTCCGACCAGTTCGTCACGAACGACGTGCCCTCACCGACGGTCGCGGTGTTGACGAACGGTGACAGTTCCTCGCCGACGATGATCGGCAGCTGCCGCGACCACAGCCGCTTGCGATCGGAGTTCTGGTGTTCCGACCGCACCCGCGTCCATCCCGGGCCGTCGCTGCCGTACCAGGACGAATACTCGAGCGGTCCGGGCTGCGTCTCCAGGGAACCGGGAGGAGGCGTCGGGGACTCGCCGCGCAACCACACCGACCCGGGCGGCGGGGCCGACTTGCGGAGGAAGGTGAGCGTCGCGCGCGCCGACACCTCTCCACCCTGCATCAGGTTCGCGTCGGCGACGCGGATGCGGTTGCCGTCGCGCACCCGGGTGGTGGTGAAGGTGATCGGCTCGTTGCGGACCGGCCTGAAGAGATCGAGCGTGAACCGGGACGGGACGAAACCCTCGACGGCATGGTGGATCTCGAGCTCGCGTGCGACCAGACCGCTCACACACGGTCCGTTGAGCATCTTGTCCGACCACGGGCTGGACGCATACTTCGTGGGCAGATAGACACCGTCGTCCTCGGTGAAATAACCGCGGTTCTTGCGCTCGTGCATTCGGGAATTCTCCCAGCACCGGCCACAGTGCGCTCATCCGGATACCCCAAGATGGGTTCGTGCACGTACACGAACCCGATGTTCCGGCCGCCCGTACCCGTCTGATCGTCGACGTCGACACCGGCATCGACGACGCTCTCGCCCTGCTCTATCTCGTCGCGAGCCCGGAAGCCGAGATCGTCGCCGCCCTGTGCACTGCGGGGAACGTGCCGGTGGACCAGGTCACCGCCAACACGTTGTCGTGGCTCGAGGTGTGCGGCCGGCCCGATATCGAAGTGGCTGCCGGATCGCAGGTTCCGCTGGTCGCGCCGCTGATGACCACCGAGGACACCCACGGTCCGCAGGGGATCGGGTATGCGGAACTTCCCGCTGCGTCGCGGTCGCGGTCGTCGCGGTCGGCCGCGCAGGCGTGGGTCGACCTCACACGCGAGCATCCGGGAGAGCTCACCGGGCTCGTCACCGGCCCGCTCACCAACCTCGCCCTCGCCCTGCGCATCGATCCGGAACTGCCGTCGCGGTTGCGTCGCCTCGTGATCATGGGTGGGTGTTTCCACCATCCGGGTAATACGACGCCGACCTCGGAATGGAACGTCGCGGTGGATCCGGAGGCCGCCAAGGTCGTGTTCGACGCGTTCTCGATCGTCCCTCCGGACCGGCGGCCGATCGTGTGCCCGCTCGACGTCACGGAGTCGATCGAGATGCATCCCGAGCATGTCGCGCGGATCGGGGACGTCGTCGGTGTACCCCGATCCGGGGAACTCTCCCCGGACGCTCCGCGCGGTACGCGGTCGACGGCCGATGTCCCTCTCGTCCGCCACATCTCCGACGCACTGCGGTTCTACATGGAATTCCACCGTGACCAGGGCCTGGGCTTCCTCGCGCACGTGCACGACCCGTTCGCCGCGGCGGTCGCGCTGGGCACGGTTCCCTATACCTCCCGGCCCGCGACGGTCGACGTCGAACTCGACGGCCGGCTCACCCGGGGCACGACGGTCGCCGATCTGTCCGGTATGTGGCAGAGGACGCCGAACGCGGATATCGTGGCGGGCACCCGTCCGGCAGAGTTCTTCGATCATTTCGTCGAGCGGGTGGGATCGTACATTCGCGACTTGAACCTACCCCCGAGTAAGAACTAGCGTCGACAGCGCACAGTTCGGGGACAAGGAGATAAACGTGGCACAGAAAGTGCGCGTCCAATATTTCGACGATATCGACGGCCAACCGATCATGGACGGCCTGGCGCAGTCGTTCCGCATCACGGTCGACGACGACGAGTACGAAATCGACCTGCGGCCGGCGAACGCAGACAAGTTCCTGGCGGTCCTCCGCCCGTGGCTGCACGAGAAGGCACCGGCGAAGCCCGCTTCGAGCACCCGCACCATCACACCGAAGCAGACGGCAACAAAGGCTCGCACGCGGACGGCGGGGACCCACAAGGCGATTCCGCCCACCCGGTCGCCGGAGCAATTGGCCGCGATCCGACACTGGGCCCGCAACAAGGGTTACGACGTCAGTTCGCGCGGCCGGATCCCGCGTCACATCCTCGAGCGGTTCGAAGCCGCTCATTCCTGAGCATCACCCCGCCGCCTCCCGCGGCAGGCCATGAACACCACCGACGACCGGTGCCGCCTCGTCACGCGACGAGATGGTGCCGGTCGTCGCGTCGGATGGTCACCGCAGCGACGATCACGCCCACGACCACGCCGATGACGGTGTCGGCGACCCGGTTGACGGCGAGGCCCGGACCCGCGTGCTGCCCGAGACCGGTGAGCAGCAACGCCATCGTCGTCACCCCGACCGAGGCGAGCCCGTAGTTCCGGGTCACCGTGAGTTCGGTGAGGGTCTGGAACAGCACGGCGGCCGCGACCACCGGCCAGTAGCCCAGGTCGAGCGCGAGCAGCACGGCAGCGATCATCGCGCCGCCGACATTTCCGATCAGACGCTGGATGCCGCGCTGAACGGTGTTGCGGTAGTTCAATCCCTGCAACGCCGCCATGGCACCCATCGCAGCCCACAACGGATGGTCGAGCCCGATCAGTGCGGCCAGCGACGCGGCGAGCAACGACGCGACGAAGATCCGGGCCGCTCCGATCAGCACGAGACGGTCGAGCAGACGACCGCATCCTTCGCGGACGAAGCCGGGCGGCGTGGGCAGCACCGGCCGCCCCTCGGCATCCACGCGCGGAATCTCGATG
The DNA here is from genome assembly GCF_049538275.1 of Rhodococcus sp. AB351. NCBI lineage: Bacteria > Bacillati > Actinomycetota > Actinomycetes > Mycobacteriales > Nocardiaceae > Rhodococcus > Rhodococcus sp. AB351. The sequence goes on along the minus strand of NZ_JBMVFW010000001.1, from coordinate 110,446 downwards.
TCGCGCCGCGCTTTCCGAAGCTCCTTCTCGAATCGGGCGAAATCGTCGCGGCGGGCGCGGGAGGTGTCGTGCGACCCGCTGTCGAGCACCACCTCGGCCGCATCGAGGAGGACGGCCAGTTCGTGGACATGGGCGTCCGGACGTCGCGGGGTATTCAGTGCGACGGTCTCACGCGCCTTACGGATGCTCTGTCGCGCAGCGGGAACGGCGTCCGCACCGCGGATCTCGACGGCGGAGACCGCCGCGAGGGCACGCGCGACCGCCAGACGAGCGGGCGTGTGGGGATGGGAGAGCGCGGGCAGCATCGCGATGACATATCCGAGCAGCGCACCGATGGTCGCCGCAGCGGTGACCAGACCCGCGTCACCCCATCCGTCGGAGAAACCGGCGGCGCCCGCGGCGGCGAAGATGAGGATCACCGGGCCGGGGCCCATGAGCGAGAAGGCCGTGAACACCCAGTACGCGACGGCCGAGCCCAGCGAGAGCGCGACGATCTGCGCCCACAGCGGGGCGCCCATCGCGCCGAGTACAGCCCCGAAGGCGGTGTAACCGACGATGCCGAGGCCGACCCACGGAAGGCGCACGGCGAGACGCGGATACGGCTCGTATCGCAGGAAGGCACTGGTGAGTGCGCCGAGGGCGGCGAAGCCGGCGACCTGTCCGTAACCGAGCAGACCGCCGCCGACGAGGGCGAGCATCGTCGCGAACCCCACGCGCAGCGCCACGGCCACGGTCGGATCGCCGCGCCGCACTTCGAGGGCGTCCCTCCACGCGCTCGCCGACAGCGGATGCGCGAGCGCTCCCCGGGTGTGACGGAGCTGAGGGCGGTCGTCGAGTCGGCGGTCCAGCATCCGTCCACCATATTACTTCACTGGTAAAATATCTATGAAATTGTTCGTCCGCTGCCGTTAGACTTGCCACATGCCCTCCGAGACACCCCAGCCCGATTACGTCGATCGCGTACGTCTCGGATGGACTGCCCACTACCCCGACCTCGACCTGCGCCCCATCGACGTGATCGGCCGCATCACCCGCATCGGCTCGCTCGCGCTCACCTACTTCGATCGGGAACTCGAAGCGAGCGGCATCAGCCGCAGCGAATTCGAGGTCCTCAGCGCGCTCGCCCGCAGCGACCACCCGTTACGCGCCAGCGAGGTCACCTCGATCACGGGGATCTCCGGCGCGTCGACCACGAAGCACACCGAGCGACTCGCCAAACTCGGTCTCGTCGAACGCAAACGACTCGAACGCGACGGCCGCGTCGTACTGCTCACCCTCACCGGCGACGGGCGCGCACTCGTCGAGAAGGAATTCCCGCGACGCCTGGCACGCGAGCGGCAGATGCTCGACGGACTCGACGACGACGAGGTGCAGGCCCTGTCCGACCTGTTGCGCAAGGTCGTCCGCAACGTCGAGAATCACTACCCGGCCTGACCCCCGGAACAGCTCAGGGCATCTCCTGCGTCTCGGCCCGCTCGATCTCGCTCACGGCGCGACGCAGATACGCTTCGGGAGCCACGCGGCGCGCAGCGACGAGATCGGCGACGACGAGCAGGCCCGCGGCCAGATACTGCTCGGGACGGATCCTCGGGCGTTCGGTGTCGGGATCGGACACGCCGAGCGCACCCGTGAGCACGGCGACGACGGCCTCGGGTTCCAGCGACGGCAACCATCGCAGCCCGGAACGGACGGAGCGTTCGAGCACGGCCTGCACGTCCTCACCGGCGAGGCCGTCGGGATGCAGTTCCTCGAGCAACTCCCGGACCATGCCCGCGTGCACGGCCGTGACCTGCTCGTAAGGCAGGTCGACGAGCACCGCAACCGCCTCGTCGAAGGGCTCGGCCGACTCGCTGCGGGCAGCGGCGAGCGCATCGGCGGTGGCCGTCGCGATCTCCCGCGGCGTTCTCGGCCAGTGGTCGGGCCACACAGCGATCTCCTGTCCTTCCTCCGGACGCCCTATCACAGTTGTTTCTGTCACAGGCGTTCCTGCAACGCGAGCGCGTCGTGCGGTGCATAGCCTTTCATGTCGTTGTCGAAGTACACGTAGACGTCCCTGCCGTCTCCGAGCCATCCGCGGATCCGCTCGGCCCACACGTCGAGGACCTCAGGGGTGTATCCGCTTGCGTACAACTCCTTGTCGCCGTGCATCCGCACGTAGACGAAATCGCTCGTGACGTCGGTGAGGAACGGGAACTTTCCGGCCGTGTCGGCGACGACGAGCCCGATGTCGTGCGCGCGCAGCAACTCCACGGCCTCCGGGCTCGCGAGGTCGGGATGCCGCACCTCGACGGCGTGCCGCAGCGGACGCTCTGCGTCCACCTCCACCCACACCCGGTCGTCGGCGAGCTTGCCGGTGTGCCGGCGGGCGAGTTCGCCGGCGGCCGTCGTCGTGCGGGGCAACCGGTCGAAGAAGTCCGCGAGCCTGTCCTCCTCGAAACCGAGGGTCGGCGGGAGCTGCCACAGCACCGGACCGAGTTTCGGGCCGAGCGCGAGCACACCGGAGGCGAAGAAATTGGCGAGGGCGTCGTCGACACCCGCGAGCCGTTTCATGTGGGTGACGAACCGCCCGCCCTTGACGGCGTAGACGAAGTGGTCGGGTGCGGCGTCCCGCCACGCGAGATAACTGCTCGGACGCTGCAGCGAGTAGAACGAGCCGTTGATCTCGATCGACCCGAACCGCTCGGCGGCGTATTCGAGTTCCCGGCGCTGGACGAGTCCTTCCGGATAGAAGTCTCCGCGCCAGCCCGGATAGCGCCATCCCGATATCCCGATCCTCGCCACGGCCACGTTCCCGAGCGTAACCTCGGCTTCGATTCGGCACGCGAAGCAGCACAACCGCGCTTATCCTCGGGGCTACAAGATCACATCACACGCCAGGAGCCGTCATGTCCACGAGCTCGGTTTCTTCCAACGATCCGTTCCGATCACTGCTGAAGCAGATCTGGTGGGTGGTGCTGCTGCGCGGCATCCTCGCGGTTCTCTTCGGTGTCGTCGCACTCGTCTGGCCCGGCATCACCGTGTGGGCGCTGGTGGTCGTCTTCGCGGCCTACGCGATCATCGACGGCATCGTGCTGGTCGTTCAATCGATCCGCGACAAACCCGAGGGCTGGGGCTGGTGGCTCGCCATGGGCGTCGTCTCCGTCCTCGCCGGTCTCGTCGCACTGTTCTGGCCCGGCATCACCGCACTCGCACTGCTGTACGTGATCGCGTTCTACGCCATCCTGTTCGGCATCACCGGCATCGTCGGTGGTGTCCGCTTCCGGAAGGTCCCCGAGTCCGGATGGGTGTGGTCGGTGCTCGCGGGCGTCGTCGCCGTCCTGTTCGGCATCGTGCTGCTGATCTTCCCCGGCGAGGGCATCCTGAGCCTGATCGTGCTACTCGGCATCTACGCGATCCTGTTCGGCGCGCTGCTCATCATCCTGGCGTTCCAGGCACGCAGCGCAGCGAAGAAGGCCGGCGTCATCTGACCACCGGCCTTCTCCCCGATCGATCTCAGGCGTTGCGCAGACGACCCCACGCGTGCCAACGGTCGATCTCGATCCACGCGTTGACGCGCTTGCCGTCGCGCGCGTGGTACGGCTTGCCCGTGTAGTGGCGAGCGATCCGATCGATGTCCTCCAGGGACGGATCGTCGGCGAGTTCGACGACCCGCCCCTGGAGGCTCACGTGCGTGACCCAGTCCTGCGGATCCATCGCCGACAGGCTCACCCGCGGATCGTTCCGCAGGTATTCGAGGCGCTTGCGGGTCGAATCCATGTTGACGAGGATCCGGCCGTCCTCGAAGACGTACCAGGTCGGAACGGACACCGGATGACCGTCCGGGCGCAGTGAGCTGATCGTGGCGTAATTGGGCTGGGCGAGGAACTCGGCGACGGCCTCGGGTACGGGTCGTTTCGGCACGGCACTCCCTTTTCGATACGGCGGACAGGGTCTCGATATCGAGCCTAGGCCGCGATTCCCGGCGAAACCGTCCCCGGCGACGCGGGGTGGACCGACCATGGAGGTCGGGATCTCGAAAGGAGACGGTCATGCCGCGATATCTCTGGCAGGTCAACTACACCGCGGACGGCGCACGCGGGCTGCTCACGGACGGCGGTACGTCCCGGCGCGACGCCATCGTCCGGATGGTCGAAAGTGTGGGCGGGACGGTCGATTCGGTGCACTTCGCGCTCGGTGGTCACGATCTGTACGTGCTCGGCGAAGTGCCCGACGAGATCGCGGCCGCGACACTCGAACTCCGCACCATCGCCTCCGGCGCCGCGCGCTCCACGCCGATCGCCCTGCTCACCCCCGAACAGGTCGACGAGGCCGCGCGCCGCGACGCGAGTTACCGGACGCCGGGGACCGCGGACGGCTGACCGCTCGCCTCCCGCGACGCACTGCTGGGTATCGTCTGCTCATCCTGTTGCTTTCTCGAAGAAAGTGAATTCGTGATGAGTGTGCGCCCGGCCCAGCGCAGCGACCGCCGCCCGGCCCGCATCCACCCGGCATGGTGGGTCGCCGCGGTGGCCTTCCTCGCGTTGTTCGGCGCCGCCGGCTTCCGGGCGGCACCCGGCGCGCTCATGGTGCCGCTGCACGACGAGTTCGGCTGGTCGACGAGCGTCATGTCGCTCGCGGTGAGCATCAACCTCGTCCTGTTCGGACTCGTCGCACCGTTCGCCGCCGCCCTGATGGACCGGTTCGGCATGCGCCGGGTCATCTCGTCGGCGCTGTTCCTCGTGGCGCTCGGCGCCGCCGGCAGTATCGCCATGACCGCCTCGTGGCAGTTGCTCGTCTTCTGGGGACTGCTCATCGGTACCGGCACGGGGTCGATGGCCCTGGTCCTGGCGGCGACCATCGCCGACCGATGGTTCGTCGAGCGTCGCGGGCTGGTGATGGGCATCCTCACGGCCGGTTCCGCGACCGGTCAGCTGGTGATCCTGCCTCCCGTCGCCGCGCTCGCGGAGAACGTCGGGTGGCGCCAGGCCTCGCTCGTGATCGCTGCGGCGGCGCTCGTCGTCGTCCCGCTGGTGTGGGTGGTGATCCGCGATCATCCCGACGAGCGTGGCGTCCTGCCCTACGGAGCCGACCCCGACACCTATCTGCCGCCGGCCCGAGCGACCGGCGGTGCCGTCGCCCGGGCTCTCGAAGGGCTGGCCTTCGCGGTGCGTCACCGGGCGTTCTGGGCCCTCGCGATCGCCTTCGCCATCTGCGGAGCCACCACCAACGGACTCGTCGGCATCCACTTCATCCCGTCGGCCCACGACCACGGCATGCCCACGACCACCGCAGCGAGCCTCATGGCCGCCGTGGGGATCTTCGACATCGTCGGCACCATCGCCTCCGGGTGGCTGACCGACAAGTTCGATCCCCGCAAGCTGCTGGCGTTCTACTACACCTTCCGCGGCGTGGGTCTGCTCCTGCTGCCCTGGTTGCTGCAGGAGTCCGTGCACCCCAGCATGATCCTGTTCATCGTGGTCTACGGCCTGGACTGGGTCGCCACCGTGCCGCCGACCGCGATGCTGTGCCGCCGGATCTTCGGCGACCGCGGAACCATCGTGTTCGGCTGGGTGTTCGCCTCCCATCAGATCGGTGCCGCGGCGGCCGCTTTCGGAGCCGGAGTCATCCGCGACAACCTCGGCACCTACACCTACGCGTGGTGGGCCGGAGCGTCCCTGTGCGCGGTCGCCGCGTCGCTGTCGATCATCACCAGGGGCCGCGTCGCCACGACCGCACCGATGGTCCGCAACTGAGCGACGCGACCGCGTGCGGATCGTGACGACGCAGAGGCACTATCCGGTTCGGAAGTCGCGCTCGCTACCGGCCCACTCACGGGCCCACTCGCGCAGTTCCACGGCGCGGATCTTCGATCCGTTGCCCCCGACCGTGGTGGGCATCCGTTCGATGATGTGGATCGCCGTGGGCACCTTGAAGGCCGCGAGGGTCTCGCGGCACCAGGCCCGAAGGGTCTCCGAGGTCGTGTCCGCGGGTGCGTCGTCGGTGGGGACGACGAAACCGATCGCCTCGGTGTAACCGCCGTCGCCGGTGATACCGACGACCTTGGCCGTCGCCACGCCGGGATGCTCCGCCAGACGCGTCTCGATCTCGGCCGGATCGACGAGGAAGCCGCGCAGGCGCAGGACGTCGCCCATCCGGCAGATGTAGCGGAAGCCTCCGTCGCCGAGGTCGACGGCGAGGTCGCCGCTGCGGAACCAACCGTCGGCCGTGAACGCGCGCGCCGCCGCGTCGGGGTTCCCGAGATAGGCGTCGACGACGTTCGGGCCGCGGAACTGCAGTTCGCCCTGCTCACCGGCCGGGAGGACCCGATCGTCGTAGGGATCGGCGACCCGCAGTTCGATCGCGGTGTCGACCGCGCGGCCGCCACCGTTCCAGCGCACCGCTTCCGGATCGTCGGCGTTCCACAGCATCGCGAGCGCGAACACCTCCGACGAGCCGAACACACCGGAGGTGTGGGTGCCGAACTCGTCGCGCAACCATCGGGCGATCTCGTGGGAGCGGCCGAGGAAGTCGGCAATGCCGACCCAGCGCAGTGACGACAGGTCGACGCGTTCACCGTCGTGCCAGGCGTCGTAGAGACGGCCGAACAGGTCGTCGGCGCCGACCGCGTGCGTGACCCCGACCTCCCGCATCCGGTGCAGGACCGCATCGGGATCGAAGACCGTCTCCATGAGCAGCGCTCCCCCACCGGCGAGCGCTGCCATCGCGGTACTGAAACCGAAGACACCCGAGACCGGGAGCACGCACAGCGCCACGTCGCCCTCGGCGACCTTCATGATCGCGGCGTCGGCGCGTCCGTGACGGACGACCGCATTACCGCGGTGCGCGGCCAGCTTGGGCACGCCCGTGGAACCGGATGTCGTGAACGCCACCGCGATCCGGTCCTCGGGATCGTCGTCGATCCCGGCCGGGGTGAGTGTCGCGGTATCGGGTGTCTCGGGTGCGTTCGCGCCACGCGTGTCGCCACTACCCGCCGTCCACGCGCCACCACCGAGATCGAAGTCGGCCGGGGAGGCCGAGGCGTTCGCCGGTCCGGGCACCACCGCGACCACCGGGGTGGCCACGTCGGGGACGGACGCCGCGGCCTCGGTGAGCCGGCCGAACAGGTCGAGTCCGTGGAAGGCGGCCGGCACGGCCACGACGGCAGGTCGCGCGGCGGTGAGGATGTGCGCGACCTCGCGGGTGTTGTAGCGGGTGTTGACACCGATGACGTGGGCGCCGAGCGCGGAGGCCGCGAACTGCCACACGAGTGCGTCGGACCAGTTCGGCAACATCACCGCGATGCACTGGCCGGCGCGCAGGCCGATGCCGTCGAGTTCGCTGCGCACGGCCTCGACCCGGTCGCGGAACTCTCCGCGGCTGCGGGCGACCGCCACGTCGTCGACGATGTCGTAGGCGATCGGGGCATCCGGGTTCGCGGAGACGAGTCCGTCGAGCAGTGCGGGCAGGGTATCGGTGCGGGTGGTGGTCACAGCGCTGCCTCCTCGGGAACAGCGACCCGGCGCAATTCACCGATCCAGGTGTCGGCGAGCGCGGCGAAGTCGTCGATCTCCTCCATCGGATAGTGCCCGATGCCGGCCAGTGCCGTGAAGCGGGCGCGTCCGGGAAGTGCGTCGTTGATGGTCTCCGCGGCCCGGGCCACGGCGTCGGGGTCGATCCACGGGTCGTCGACTCCGGCGACGAGGTGGATCGGTGCGGTCACGCGGTCGAGGCGGTCGCGCACGTCGTGGGTTCCCCAGCCGATGAGGTCGGACGACGAGATCTCCGGGTCCTCCCGCTTGTGCATGAGCGCGATCGTGTGCGCCTTCGCCTCCGGCACCGAACGGCCCACGGATGCAAGAGTTCCCAGATAGGTGCGTTCGGAGCGCGACGGTCCGGCGACGTCCTCGAGTTCGCGGCGCAGACCGGCGACGTTGACGCGGCCCGGGCCGGGTTCGGCTTCCATCGCCACGGCACCGGACAGCGGACGGTCCGGGCGGGTCGCGAGTTCGAGGGTGAGCTTGCCGCCGATCGAGCAGCCCATGACGAACGGCCGGTCGACGCCGAGCGCGTCGAGCACCTCGCACAGCCAGTCGCCGTAGGTGATCAGGCTCGTGACGGGACCACCGGGTGCGGGTTCGGAACGTCCGTGGCCGGGCAGGTCGGGGACGATCACCCGGTAGCCGCGATCGGCGAGATCGCGGGCCACGTGGCGCCACTGCACGCCACTCTGACCGGCGGTGTGGATGCACAGGACGGTGGGCAGGTCGGTCGCGTCGAGCGCGTTGCCGGATCGTGCGTCGGGAGTGACGATCTCGACGAAGCCGAGCGCTCCGCCGATCTCCAGGTAACGGGCCTCGATCATGAGCGGGCCTTTCGGGCGAGGGCACGGGCGTGCCCGATGATCGTGTTGAGCGGCTTGGTCAGGCGCAGGTACTCGTATCCGTCTCCGGTGGAGGAGAATTCGCCGCGGATGGCGCGGCGCATGAAGTCGTTCTCCTCGGACAGGACGAGATCGGCCCAGGCGTGGTCGGGGGCCACGAAGGTGAACGTCGCGCCGTGCGGGGTGCGCCGGGTGACGTCGACGATGCGCCCCTTGTAGATGCGCAGGTGCAGTTCGGTATCGCCGCTGCGCAGTCCGATGGTGCCGTCCCAGGTGGACAGCGACGAAGTGAATTCCCGGTCTTCCGAGAGGCTCTCGGCAAGCAGTGCGCCCCAGGCCGGGGTGCAGAAGTCCAGTTCGACAACCGTCGGCTGCTCGTCGTCGAAGGTCCATGTCTCGGTGCCGGATTCACGTACTGTGCCGGTCGCGTCCACGAGCCGGATGAAGCGGCGCGCGGTCCGTCCGGACACGCGGGTGATCACGGTGTCCGTGGACACGACGTCCGATGTGGAGACGGGATCGGTTGCGTTCCAGTCGAATCCGGACGCGACACCACCGGGAACGGGCGGGACGAGCGAGGCGACGGCCAGGGCACCGAGGAGAGGTGAGTTTGCCGGCGCCACCACACCGGAGTCGGCCAGGACGTCGGCCACGGCACGCGGTTCCGAGACGGTGCGGTCCCCGACGGTGAGAGGGCGGGTGACGGTGTGTGCGCTCATGCCTGTTCGGGCCTTCCCAGGAGTTCGTCGGAGATGATGCGCATCTGGATCTCGCTGGTGCCCTCGAAGATCTTCGTCAGACGCGCGTCGCGCCAATGGCGTTCGACCTGGAAGTCGGTGGTGTATCCGGCGCCGCCGTGGATCTGCACGGCCTCACTGGTGACCTGCTCGGCCATCTCGGTGGCGACGAGTTTGCACATCGACGCCTCGAGCGAGCATCGCCGGCCGGTGTCGATGTCGGTGGCGACCGAGTACATCAGCTGGCGCGCGGCTTCGATGTCGGCGGCCATCTTCGCGATCTTGAACCTCAGGTGCTGGAAATCGCCGATGGGACGGCCGAACTGGCGGCGGGTGTGCACGTACTCGATCGAGTCCTCGAGTGCGGCGCGGGCGAGACCGATCGCGCGGGCGGCGGTGTGGGCCCGGCCCACCTCGAGACCGGAGACGGCGAGATAGAAGCCCTTGCCCTCCTCACCGAGCATCTTGTCGGCCGGGATGCGGAAGTTGTCGAACGACAGTTCCCAGGTGCTCCACCCGAAGTAGCCGATCTTGCGGACCTTGGTGCCCGAGATGCCCTCGGGGAACACGCCGCGCTCCTTCTCGACGAGGAAGGCGCTGATGCCGCGGTGCGGCTTGGCCGCGTCCTTGTTCGGATCGGTGCGGGCGAAGAGCACGAGGTAATCGGCCTCGTCGGCGTAGGTGCACCACATCTTGGTGCCGTTGACGACCCACTCGTCGCCGTCGCGCACGGCGCGGCAGGAGATGTTCGCGACGTCGGATCCGGCCTCGGCTTCCGACAGGGCGTACGCGCCGAGGTACTCACCGCGCGCGACCTTCGGCAGCAGTGCCGCCTCCTGCTCGGGGGTGAAGCCACCGCCCATGCCGTTGCCGCGGGCGAGCAGACCCGACACGCTCATCCATGCCCGCGACAGCTCCTCGGCCACGAGGCAGTACTCGAAGACGCCGAGCCCGAGACCACCGTGTTCCTCGGGGATCATGATCCCGAAGAAGCCGATCTCGGCCATCTCCTTCTTGAGGGAGTCGGGGATGGTGCCCTGGACCGGGTCGAGTTCGTTGGCGACGGGCAGCACCTTCGTCATGGCGAAGTCGCGGGCGAGGTCGCGGATCGCGAGGCGTTCCTCGGTGAGATAGCGCGGGGAATCGGTGCGCGGCTGCGAGGGGCGGTGGGTCATGGGAGGTGCACTCCTTCGATGGACCGGAGTAGGTCATTAACGCTTGTTCACCCAGTACAGCACGGCACCCATGGCCCGTCAACGGTTAGCGCGAATATCCGACCAGATTGAGCGCGTATCCGGCGAAATCGTCGGCGACCTCCTGCGCCGAGAGGGGACCGTCCTCCCGGAACCAGAGGGGGATGCCGGCGCACATCGTCAGCACCGCGGTGACCCCTTGAGGAACCCGTTCGAGCGTGAAAAGTCCTTGTTCCACACCCTCTTCCGCGATGTCGACGAAGAGCTGTTCCTGCGCGTCGCGCGAGCCCACCACACGCTTACGGTCGAGCGGACCGAGATACCGCAGTTCCGAATTCGCCACCAGGCACGCTCGCGGATTCCGCGCGGTATACAGCGCGTGGGCCGAGACCGCTGCGCGCCACCGTTCGGCCGGATCGTCGCCGACCTTGCGCAGGGCGTTGCGGGTCGCCGTGAACTGCTCGTCGCTCGCGCGGCGGAGAATTTCCACGAGCAGTTCCGACTTGTTCTCGAAATGGTTGTAGACGTTGGCAGCGCTGCAACCTGCGGCGTTGGCGATATTGCGCATCGTCGACCCGTGGAATCCGCACTCGTAGAACTCGTCGAGCGCGGTCTCGAGAATCCGTTCCCGAATGGACGAGGACGCACCGTTCGACCGGCTGTTCATCCCTGCACAGTAGGCACACATCGCGCCCACCAGCAAGAACCTTCCCGTTGACGTGGCTGTTCACCGTTGTTATGGTCCGCATCACATGAACGGTTGTTAATAACCACGCACAACGGAGGATCTGCTGTGTCCAGTCCCCATCCCGAACCGTCCCTGCTCGACCGCATCACCCGCCTCGAAGACCTCGAGGCGATCCGGAAGCTCGACGCGCAGTACTGCCGCCATCTCGACGACGGCAATTGGGACGCGCTCATGGAGCTGTTCACCGACGACGGCGAGTTCGACGGCCTGTCCCACCCGAAGGGGAAGGAGGAGATGCGCACCTTCTTCGCGGGACTCGCCAGCGGCGGACTGACCTCCTTCTGGCACTTCATCACGAACCTCGAGATCGACCTCGACGGCGACCGCGCCACGGTGCGTTCGTTCCTGTGGCAGCCGTGCGTCACCGACGGTGCACCCGCGATCGCGGCCGGTCGCTACAACGACCAGGTCGTCAAGATCGACGGCCGCTGGCTCTACAACGTCAAGCAGGTGCGCTTCCACTTCTTCGGTCCGCTCGAGGCCGGCTGGGACGAGAACCTCTTCGCGCTCGACAGCGCCCGCGGCGCGGCGGTGCGAGCATGACCGACACCGTGAACAACGCCGTCCCCGCATCCTCGACGGACGAACTCGTCTGGACGCGAATGCTCCACCTTCCCGAGATCGCGGAACTGCGTCGCCGACGCGCCCGGGTGACCAACACGCTCGGTGGCATCACCGTCGCGCTGTTCACGTCCTTCCTCGTCGCCTTCATCGGGTTCCCCGATCAGCTGGGAACCACTGACATCCTCGGCATCCCGTTGTCGCTGTGGGTGGTGTTCTCCCAGTTCGCCGGAACCTGGGTGCTGGTCTGGGCGTACTTCCGTCTCTCCCGCACCTACATCGGCCCCGCCGTCGACGACGCGGTGGCAGCCGTCGAACGGAACCGTCCCGCATCCGAGGAGGTCGCATCATGACCGGTGACGCCGATTATCTCGCCATCGCGATCTGCAGCGCCGTCATCTCCCTGACCCTGTGGGTGACCTTCGCTGCGTCCCGGCGCGCGAAGAGCGCCGACGGATTCTTCGCCGCAGGTCGCTCGATCTCGAGCTGGCAGAACGGATTCGCCATCGCAGGCGAATTCATCTCCGCCGGCAGCTTCCTCGGCACCACCGGCCTGATCTTCTCCAAGGGCGTCGACGGCACCGTCATCCTGTTCACGTCCGTCATCTCGTTCCTGCCGGTGTTGTTCCTCCTCGCGGAGAAGATGCGCAATCTCGGCAAGTACACCCTCGCCGACGTCCTCGTCTTCCGCACCGACTCGCGGAACGTGCGGGTCGCGGTCGCGCTGAGCACGATCGCCACCGGCACCTTCGTGCTGCTCGCCCAGCTCGTCGCAGCGGGTGTGCTCCTCGAATCCGTCTCGGGCATCCCGTTCTGGCTGTCGGTGGTGGTCGCCGGATCGCTCATGGGCATCTACGTCTTCGTGGGCGGTATGCTCGCCACCACCTGGGTGCAGGTCATCAAGTCGACGATCCTGTCGGTGCTCGCGATCATCGTGTGCTTCGGCATCCTGGCGCAGTTCGGCTTCGCGTTCCCGAAGGTCCTCGACGCCGCGACCGACAACGCCGTCGCGGGCGACGCGATCCTGTCCCCCGGCCTGATCTTCGGCCAGACCAGCGCGATCAACCTCATCTCCTACGCGCTCGCGTTCGCCCTGGGCACCGCCGGGATGGCGCACATCCTCATCCGGTTCTTCACCGTCCCCGAGGCCACGACCGCCCGGCGCTCGCTCGGCTGGACCGTCGCGCTGTGCAGCCTGTTCTACCTGATCGTCATCGTGATGGGCTTCGGCGCCGCGGCCGTGCTCGGACCGAACGGCACCGACCTCGTCGGGCCCGGTGGCAACCTCGCAGCACCCGTGCTCGTCACCGAACTCGGTGGCGGCGCCGGCACGATCGGTGGGTCCATCGCGCTCGCACTCGTCGCCGCGGTCGCCTTCGCGTCCATCGTCGCAGTGGTCGCCGGTGTCGTGATCTCCGCGGCCGGCACCTTCGCCCGCGACGTGTGGCCGGCGGTCACGCGGAAGGAACCGATCGAGAATCTCGACGCGGACGAGCAGGCCCGCGAGGACGAGGCCCAGGCCCGCATCGCGCGGTACGGGGCAGTGTCCTTCAGCGTCCTCGCCATCGGTCTGGCCATGCTCATCGGTGACGACACCAACATCACCTTCTTCATGGGCATGGCGTTCATGGTGGCCGGCAGTGCACATCTGCCCGCTCTCGTGTTGAGCCTGAACTGGCGGCGCTTCAACGCCACCGGCGCGGTCTGGGGTGTGCTCACCGGTCTCGTCTCGACGGTCGTGAGCCTGATGTTCACCGAGGCCCTGTGGATGGGCAGCGGGCCCGCTCCCCTGACCATCCAGCTCCCGGTGATCGTCACCATGCCGCTCGGCATCGCAGCGTGCGTGATCGGGTCGATCGTCGGCGAGAAGCGCCGGGGACGCGGCCGCCTCGAGGACGAGAAGTTCGCGGAGATGCTGGTGCGCGCCGAGACCGGCATCGGCGCGGAGGTCGCCGCCACGCACTGATCCGTCAGCGATATTTCGGGTTCGCGACCTTCAGCCGGTTCGCGGCCAACCCCCTGATCACCTCGGCGACCTGCGGGTCGTCGAGGTGATCTCGTCCTGCACGCACACCGAGGGCGAGTTCGGCTTCGGAGCGGTAGCCGAGCCCGGCGAGCCGCACCCGATAGGTCTCCCGCACCGCCGGGGCGAAGGTGGCCTCCCGCGCGGCGATGCCGAGGACGTGCGCGGCCACCCGGCTGCGGTAGCGGGTCTTCGCATCGGCGCCCGCCCCGACCTCCAGGACGAACTCGCGCACCGCGTCGAGCAGCTCTTCGACGGGCGGTGCCCCGAGGAACTGCGGGGCGGCGAGCGGAGTCTCCGTCTCCTCGTGGGGAGGAACGCCCAGCAGATCCAGCAGGTCGTGTTCGCACTCGGCGACGCGGCGGCCGATGGCGAGCAGTTCGAGGGTGTTGTCGCCACCCGTCGCTGCTGCGGCGGCCTGCATCCGGCAGATCACCGCCCATCGCAGCGAGCCGTAGACCTCCCACCAGTGGACGACCTCGGGGTCGGGACTCTCACCCGATTCGTCGGCGTACCCGCGGAACAGGTCGTCGCGGGAACCGAACCCGCCGACCGGATGCGGCGAACCGAAACGCCACGTCCGGGTGCACAGCCACCCGACGTCCTCCATCGGATCACCGACGTGCGCCAGTTCCCAGTCGAGCACCCCGCGCACGCCCTCTGCGTCGACGAGGAGGTGCCCGTTGCGGAAGTCGCCGTGTACGAACGCTTTCCCGGTCGCCGGTGGACGGTTGCGGGTGAGCCACGCGAAGGCGGCCTCGAGCGTCGGCGCAGGTTCGCCGTTGGTGAGGTACTCGTCGAACAGGGAGGTCAGCGGGTCGTGTTCCGGCAGGTTCGGTACGGCCTCGATGTCCATGCGGTGGATCCGGGCGAGGATGCGTCCGAGTTCGTAGGGCAGCGCGGCGCGGACCTCGGCCAGATTCTCGTCGCGCAGCAACTTCTGCGGGAGTGCCTCGCCGGGCACCTTCGACATCACGAGGTAGGCGCCGATCCCGGGGTGCGGTTCGTCGCCGCTGCGGTCGATGACGTCGGGCACGGGCACGCCGACGCGGGCGGCCTCGTCGAAGGACGCCGCTTCCATAGCGATCCTGCGTGCGTCCTCGCGTCCCGGCGGGTCGCGGCGCAGGATGAGTTCCCGGGTGTCGCCGGTGGCCGCCACCGCGGTGATCGCCCACGTCTCGCGGCTCGCACCGCCGGTGAGCCGTTCGATGCGCCGCAGCGTCCAACTACCGTCGAGTACCGACGAAAGACGCTTCGTCAGTTCGTCTTTCAATTCACCGCTGACGCCACCCACCGCGACCTCCCCTGTTCGGTTTCCTGCGGTGGATACTCCCACGGGGATCGGCGGTGTGCGAGCACTTCCACCGTGACGTCGCGGAGTGTCAGGCCGCGAACCCCACCGCCCCGATGACCGGGATGATCGTCATGAAGACGATGGCGATCGCGAAGAGCGTGATGGTGATCTTCTTGTCCCAGCGCGATCGCGTGCCCGTCGCGGCGAGCATGAAGAAGACGAACCCCACGCAGATCGATCCGATACCGATGACGACGGGTGTTTCCAACATGCCTTCCATCATCGCCCATGCCGGTTCCGTCGTTCTTCCGGTCCACCGCCCGTGACCGGGCTCCGTCCGGAAGACGCCGTGGAAGGTCGGGTCAGCGGTTGAGCTGCGTGATCCGTCCGGTCAGCAGCGTGGCGAACGCCGTCCACGCCGAGTACGGAGCCAGCGCGGCGCCCGCAGCCGGACTCGCTTCGGCCGTCCGGCGCGTCAGATCCGCCGTGCTGGCGGCGAGCAGGGCGGCCACCACGGTCGCGGGCATCAACCGATGCCACTTGAAGAACACCCACGACCACGACGCGTTGAGGACGAGATTCGTGGCCAGAGCCGCGATGTAGTTGCGACGACCCGCGTAGTCGTCGGCGTCGGTGTACTCGTCGATCGCGACGGCCGAGGTGACAGCGATATCGGCGTACAGCGCCGTCCAGACGATCGGGAACGCTGCGGCCGGAGGCTGGAAACCGGGCTTGCGCAACTTGCGGTACCACCGGGAGTTCGTGTCCTGGGAGGCGATCGATCCGACGATCGCGGTGGTCGTGGTGGCAGCTGCGGTCGCGAGGACGGTACTGAGTCTCATGTCTGTCGGCTCCTGTGGATGACGGTTGATCGTCGGCTACCCGAGCCGAAGGAGCACGAAACGGACACCCCGGTAGGGTGGCGGGCGGGGAGGTCGACATGAGTGGATTGCAGCAGGTCGGCGACGGGGTTTGGGCGTTCGTGCGCACACCCGGCGGCTGGGGTGAGGCCAACACCGGGTTGGTCGTCGCTCCGGGAACGGCGTCGCTGGTCGTCGACACCGCATGGGACGTCGCATGGGCACAGCGCATCGCCGAGGCCCAGGCACCGTTGGTCGCCGATGCTCCGATCACCGACGCGGTGAACACCCACAGCGACGGTGACCACTGGTGGGGCAACGACACGCTGCCGCCCGACGCGCGGATCACCACCAGCGCCGCCGCACTGGACGGGATGCGCGAGGATCTTCCACCGCGCGCCCTCACTGTGCTGGCCGGCACGGGCTCCAGGATCCGGCGCGTCCCCGGCCCCGTCGGTGCGGCCGGTGCCTACATGGCGCGGGTCCGCGGCGGTGCCCGCTTCCCGCGCCGCACCCCGCGGATGCCCGACACGACCTTCGCGACCGCCACCTCACTGGACATCGGTGGTCGCACGATCGAACTCGAGCAACTCGGGCCGTGCCACACGGCCGGCGACCTGGTCGTCCGCGTGGCCGATGCCGGGGTCGTCTTCACCGGCGACCTGCTGTTCATCGGGTCGACGCCGATCCTGTGGCACGGCCCGCTCGACAACTGGTTGTCGGCGCTCGACCGATTGCTCGGCTGGGACGCCGCGGTGTACGTACCCGGGCACGGGCCGACCTGTGGTGCAGCGGAGATCCGAGCACTACGCGACTACTGGCTGTGGCTGCGCGACGCCGCCCACGATCATCACCGGGCCGGACTCACCCCGCTCGAGACAGCACGGAAACTCGTGCGCACGAGAGACTTCGATGCGTGGCGCAACTGGGAGTCGCCGGAGCGCATCGCGTTGAGCCTGAGCACCCTGTTCGACCAGTGGAACGGCAACCCACCGGCGCCGCCCACCATCACACGTCGCGCCGCAGCCTTCATCGCGGCCGAAACACTGCTGCGCGAAGGAGCATTCGAGGCAGCCTGACCGCCGGTCAGGACAGGTGCTTCGGCTTCGGGGTCGTCTTGTGCGACCAGTCCGACCCCACGGGCGCAGTTCCGAGCGCGTCCGGGCACTCGTCGCGTCCGGCAGGAGCCAGGGAGATCACGATCGACTTGTAGGTGGGGCAGTTGCTCTTCAGCGCAGTCGAATCGAGCGGGACGAGAGGGTTGGTCTCCGGGTAGTAGGCGGCCGCGCTTCCACGTGGCAGGTCGTACTCGACGATCCGGAACCTCTTGGCACACCGATCCCGGTCGTCGCCGTCCCATCGTGTGAACAGATCGACGAAGTCCCCGTCGTCGAAACCCAGTGCGGCGATATCGTCCCGGTGCATGAACACGACACGACGGCCACCCTCGATCCCGCGGTAGCGGTCGCTGAGGCCGTAGATGGTGGTGTTGAACTGGTCGTGGCTGCGCATCGTCTGCAACAGCAGATGTCCCGGCGGAACCTGAACCACTTCCACCGGCGATACGGCGAATTCTGCCTTACCCGAATCGGTATCGAAGGTCCGGGTGTCGCGGGGCGGATGCGGCAGGATGAACCCTCCCGGACGCCGGACGTTGACCTCGTAGCCTTCGCAGCCCGGGACGACGCGGGAGATGCGCGAGCGGATGTTCGCGTAGTCGTCGCGCATCGCCTTCCAGTCGATCCCGTAACGGTCACCGAGCGTGGC
Organism: Rhodococcus sp. AB351; assembly: GCF_049538275.1. Lineage (NCBI taxonomy): Bacteria > Bacillati > Actinomycetota > Actinomycetes > Mycobacteriales > Nocardiaceae > Rhodococcus > Rhodococcus sp. AB351. The sequence continues at coordinate 92,904 of NZ_JBMVFW010000001.1, read as the reverse complement.
CTCGGCGATGCCGGTGATGATCGCGACCTCCGAACGAAGGTGCTCGGAGGGTGGCTTCAACGGTCCCCGGGACGCGTGGACCGCGCACGTCGTGTCCTCGACCGACACGAACTGCGGCCCCGAGGCCTGGACGTCCTTGTCTGTGCGCCCGAGCGTCGGAAGGATCAATGCGGTTCTGCCGCAGACCAGATGGGAACGATTGGGTTTCGTCGAGATGTGCACGGTCATGTCGATTCCGGCCATCGCCTCGGCGGTGACGCCGGTGTCCGGCGCCGCCTGCACGAAGTTGCCGCCGAGGCCGAGGAAGAACCGCACCTTGCCGTCGCGCATCGCCTTGATCGAATCGACGGTGTCGTAGCCGTTCTCGCGAGGAGGATCGAAACCGAACTCCTTCTCGATAGCGTCGAGGAAACTCTGCGGCGCACGTTCCCAGATCCCCATCGTGCGGTCGCCCTGGACGTTCGAGTGTCCGCGCACCGGCATGAGTCCGGCACCGGGTTTACCGATGTTGCCCTGCGCGAATGCGAGATTGCAGATCTCCTTGATGGTCGCGACCGCGTTGCGGTGTTGGGTGAGGCCCATGGCCCAGCAGAAGACCGTTGCCTTCGAGCGTCGCAGCATCTGAGCGGCCTCGGTGATCTGCTGTCGGGACAGGCCGGTCGCGGCGACCACCTCGTCCCAGTCGACGTCCCGGACGTGTTCGGCCCATTCGTCGAATCCCCGCGTGTACTGCTGCACGAAGTCGTGGTCGAGTGCGTCCCATTCGACGAGCAGCGACCCGAACGCCTGCAGCAACGCAAGGTCGCCGTTGACCTTGATCGACAGGTGCAGGTCGGACAGGTCCGTTCCCCGCCCGAGCACACCGCGCGGTGTCTGCGGGTTACGGAAGTTGACCAGGCCCGCCTCGCGCAGCGGATTGATCGTCAGGATCTTCGCGCCGTTCTGCTTGGCCTCTTCGAGCGCGGTGAGCATGCGTGGGTGGTTCGTGCCGGGGTTCTGGCCCTGCAGGATGATCAGCTCGGCGTTATGGACGTCGTCGAGTATCACGCTGGCCTTGCCGATGCCGATCGATTCCTGCAGCGCGATGCTCGTGGACTCGTGGCACATGTTCGAGCAGTCGGGCAGGTTGTTCGTCCCGAACGCCCGCGCGAACAGCTGGTACACGAAAGCTGCCTCGTTCGACGCGCGTCCGGACGTGTAGAAAGTGGCCTGATCGGGGCTGTCCAGCGACTTCAGCTGCTCGCCGATGAGGGCGAAGGCCTCGTCCCACTCGATCGGGGTGTAATGCGTGGCGCCGGGCCTCTTGACCATCGGGTGCGTGATGCGGCCCTGCTTGCCAAGCCACAGTTCGCTGTGGGAAGCGAGCTCGTCGATGCTGTACCGCGCGAAGAACTCGGGATCGGCGCGTCGCTTGGTGCCCTCCTCGGCGACGGCCTTGGCACCGTTCTCGCAGAATTCGGCGATCTTGCGATGACCGGGATCCGGGTCGGGCCACGCACAGCTCGGGCAGTCGAACCCTTCGGCCTGGTTCAGCTCGAGCAGCGTCTCCGCTGAACGCACCAGCCCCATCTGCTCGAGGGATCGCTTCATCGCCACGGCGACGCCGGTGACGCCGGCGGCGGCCTTCTTGCGGTCTCCGACCTCGAGGTCGGCCTCGTCGTAGTCGGACTGCAGGTCGCTCTTCTGCATTCGCTCACCTCTCACCGAGCACAGTTCTGCGCGGCGGGTACCCGTGGTGTCCACCCCTCGAAACCCCCGATCGGTTCCCGCTCCGAGGCCGCCGATGGGACGTACCCTCGGAGAATGGGTTGGTCGAAAACGCTCGGTATCCCGGCCGCTGCGGCGGCCGCCGTCGGTGCCTACGATCTTGTGCAGAAACGACATTCGCTGCTGCGGAACTTCCCGATTCTCGGGCATGCGCGTTACGTCCTGGAGTCGCTGGGACCCGAACTGCGGCAGTACATCACGACGAACAACGACGAGGAACGTCCGTTCAACCGCGACCAGCGCAGGTGGATCTACGCATCGTCGAAGAACGTTACGAACACCTTCGGCTTCGGCAGCGACAACGACATCGAGTACACCGACGGGTACACGATCATCAAGCACCGGACGTTCTCGGATCTGCCGCCGTCGGCCGCGCCTCACGGTGGCGAGAAGGTCTCCATTCCGTCCGCGAAGATCCTCGGAGGTGCCCGGGGGCGCGCCCGCGCCTTCCGTCCCGGGTCGTTCGTCAACATCTCCGCGATGAGCTTCGGCTCGCTGTCCGGTGCCGCCGTGGAAGCACTCAACCGGGGTGCCGGCGCGGCCGGGTGTCTGCAGAACACCGGCGAAGGTGGCCTGACGAACTACCACCGCAACGGCGGAGAGTTGATCTTCCAGATCGGCACCGGCTACTTCGGGTGCCGTGACGAGGACGGCCGCTTCGACCTCGCACGGCTGAAGCGGGTCGTCGACTCGGCACCCGTCCGTGCTCTGGAGATCAAACTCAGCCAGGGCGCCAAGCCCGGACTGGGCGGACTGCTCCCCGGAGCCAAGGTCACCCCGGAGATCGCTGAGGTCCGCGGAATCCCCGTCGGCAAGGACTGCGTGAGTCCGTCCCGGCACACGGAGTTCCACGACATCGACAGTCTGCTCGACTGGGTCGAACTGCTCGCCACCGAGACGGGCCTTCCCGTGGGCATCAAGTCCGCCGTCGGCGATACCACCTTCTGGGACGAACTCACGCGGCAGATGAGCGAGACCGACCGCGGCGTCGACTTCGTCACCATCGACGGCGGCGAAGGCGGAACCGGCGCAGCACCATTGGTGTTCGCCGACGCGGTCTCACTTCCGTTCCGCAGCGGTTTCGCGCGGGTCTACGCGACGTTCGCCGAGGCCGGCCTGACCGACGACGTCACCTTCATCGGCGCCGGCAAACTCGGTCTACCCGACAACGCGGTGGTCGCCATGGCACTCGGCTGCGACATGGTCAACGTCGCACGCGAACCGATGTTCTCGATCGGATGCATCCAGGCACAGAAATGTCACACCGACCGCTGCCCCACCGGCGTCGCCACCCAGAACCGCTGGCTCACCCGAGGACTCGACGTCCCGTCGAAGGCCGACCGCGTCGCCGACTACATCGAAGCCCTACGCCGCGACGTGTTCAAGATCGCGCAGGCCACAGGAGTGGCGCATCCGGGCCTGATCACCGTCGACGACATCGAGATCGCCGACGGCAACCGGCACGCGATCACCCTGCGCGAGATGTACGGCTACCGGGACGGATGGGGACTGCCGTCGCAGGCGGACCGGGAGGAGATCACGCGTCTGATGACCGCGGAAGCGGTGACGACACCGGGTGGGACGGAGGAGTCGACGGCGACCTCGTAATCACCTGTGGTCAAAAGATCGACAAAGCGATGCGGCCGATAATGCCTCGTTATGTTAACTAGTAGATTGGTTATTCGCGCAGACTGCGAATGCAACCCCCTGCCGCCACCGCCGAGGAAGATGCCGCGGCGGTTCGTCCGAGCGCGACCTGTCGGCACGAACCAGCGATCCGCAGCCATGGCCGCTGCCAGTCCGGACGCACGTCGATCGACTCGGACACCTGCTATTCACCTCGGCACGATCGATACCCCGCGTCGATGACAAGGACCATCCCGCGTAGTGGCATGCCGGCCGAAAGACGCGACAACCGACCGCGGCGCTCGTCATGGGCAACCCAGAGACGGTCGCCTCCGTGCCGTCGGTTGGTCTTCTCGGCATGATTTTGATGGATAATCACCGTTATCCATCGAATAACCGTCACGAGTTGCGTACCACGCGAACCCGTGACGCCCACCATGGTGGAACGCGACAACCCCTCCGTGTCGACCGGCTCACGCAGGCGCTGAACTGCGGGTTCCCTGCCCATCCGTGGCGCTCCGCCTCCTCGCCGAATCCCGATGTCACACGCTCTCGCGAGGGATGTTCACCCGGTCAACGGATCTTCCCCACCCTTCTGACCTGGGGACCTTGACCCACATTCGCCATTTCCCGCCCGGTACCTCGAAATGGAACAAGATCGAGCACCGATTGTTCTCCCGGATCACCATGAACTGGCGGGGCCGGCCGTTGACCAGCCACGAGGTCGTGGTCAAGACCATCGCCTCCACCCGCACCCGCACCGGGCTACGCGTGGAGGCCGAACTGGACACCGGCGAGTATCCGACCGGGATTTCGGTGGGCCGAGACGAGTTGCGCGCGTTATCCATCCGCCCGCATGCCCAGTGCGGAACGTGGAACTACACCATCGAACCGACCCACACCGATACCGCTGCGGCTGTCGGCCGCGACCGGGAAGGCGAACGTGCCGCGGTCCTTGCGTTGCTCGCCGACCCCCGCCTGACCGGCATGACCGGTGCCGAGTTGGACGAACTCACCGCCCAATTGGCTTCGGTGCAGGCCGCCCGCGCCGAGCAACGCCGCTGGCACCAACGCGGCGGGCGGCGCCGCCGGGCGCCGGGTGCCGGCAAGCGGCGGTTGATCTCGGACGCCGCCGCGCTGCTGATCACCCTCGTGTATCTGCGGCAGGTGTGCTCCCAGCGGGTGCTTTCGGAACTGCTCGGGGTGAATCCGAACTCCATCGGCGAGATCATCGCCGAAACGCGGATGCTGCTCGACGAGCGTGGTCACCACGTCACCCCGATCATCGGGTTGCGGTTGAGCACCGCCGCCGACCTTGTCGGATTTGTCCGCGAGGACCGGGTACTCGGTCCCGCCCCGAATCGGCTGCTCCCCGAAACGTTGTCGCATCCGGCGCTGACCGGCATGGGTCGCCGGCAACTGGACGAACTCGTCGAACGTCTCGCCGTTCGGCAAGCCGCCATGGTCGAACGACGCCGCTACGCCCAACGTGGCGGCGAGCGGATGCCCGGCGGCCGCGGCGGAATCTTCCTTCAGAAGATCACCGATGCCGAACGTGTCCTGGCCACGGTGCTGCATCTGCGGCGACTGTGCACTCGCGCTGTCCTTGCCGAACTGTTCCAGGTCAGTCCGCGCACCATCGGTAATGCGCTGCTCGACGTGCGACCACTGCTCGAACAGGACGGCTACATCCCGGTGCCGGCACCCATCCGCTACCGCACCGCCGCCGAACTTCTCGCTGCCATACCACCGCACGAGAGCGACACCAGCGAATCGATACATTAATTTCTTACAGCTACAGTGCGTCCGGCATCGTTGCCAGGACGCGCCGGGCAGGGTCGCGCCGATCGCGGACACCAGGCCGGCGTGGGCGTCGGAGGTCACCAACTGCACCCCGGACAGGCCTCGGGCGACCAGCCCGCGGAAAAGCTCAGCCAGCCGGCGCCGTCCTCGGCGGAGGTGACATCGACACCCAGGATTTCGCGGTAGCCCTCGGCATTGACGCCGACCGCCACCAGGGTGTGCACGTTGACCACCCGCCCGTTCTCCCGCACTTTGAGCACCAGGGCGTCGGCGGCGACGAACGTGTAGGGACCGGCGTCGAGTGGCCTGCTGCGAAAGGCTTCGACCTGCTCGTCCAACTCTTTCGCCATGACGCTGACCTGCGACTTCGACAACGACGTGATCCCGAGGGTGTCGACGAGTTTCTCCATCCTTCGGGTGGAGACCCCGAGCAGGTAACAGGTCGCCACCACTGAGGTCAGCGCTCGTTCGGCCCGTTTGCGGCGTTGCAGCAACCAGTCGGGAAAATACGATCCTTGCCGCAACCTGGGGATGGCGACGTCGAGGGTGCCGACCCGGGTATCGAAGTCCCGATGCCGGTAACCATTGCGGACGTTGACACGGTCGCCGGAACGTTGGCCGTAGTCGGCCCCGCACAACACGTCGGCTTCGGCGCTCATCAGGGCGTCGATGAACATCGACAACAACTCGCGCAGCAGATCAGGGCTGGCGCCGGTGAGTCGGTCTTCGACAAGTCGGCGCAGGTCGATATCGTGGGCAGTGGTCATCGCGTGGTCCTGTCTCAAGTGACTTTGGTAGGTCTCTTCGAGAATCACGCGGTGGCCGTCTTTCGTTCGGTTACGACACGCCCGCAGGGTCATTCGGCTGCGGCTCGTACACCATCTTCATGGACGCAACCTCCCGCCCGAGCGGAGCATCGACGCGCAGGCTTGGGTGATCTCACCGGCGCCTCACCGCGACGTCACGGGCGTTGGCATTCGTCGAGATAGCCGCCTCGCTCTAGAACTGCAGGACCGTCCCGGAGCGGGGGAAAGCATGCTATCCCGCATTGGCAAGCCCTTGCGCGCGCGTCCGGCGAAACACTACCGAGATGGTGTCGAGCTCCCTGGGGAGCACCGAGTCCGCAAACAACCAGCGCACGAGTGATGCCACAGCGGGGCCTCAACCGAAGAAACCGTCGAACTGGCCGTTCCAAGTGCGGTCTCTGTTTCTTCTGTGTTACGGGCCACAAATGGGTCTTGCGCAATCGCACGGCATAGCGCAAACTCAAGTGCATCCAAAAGTGTATGCACTTTGAAGGAGTGTCTTGCCGATGCAAGAAACCACCGCGTCATCACGCCCGTTGTCGACAGCCGATCAACGGTCTGCAGAGGTAACCGACTTCATGCTCTACGAGGCTGAGCTACTCGATGATCTGAATGAGCGGCAATGGCTTACGGAACTGGTCAGTGCGGACATCGACTACCAGGTCCCGGTACGTGAAACAGTCGAACGCGCCCGTGGAACCGGATTCTCCACCAGCACTTTCCACCTTCGCGAGACTTATGGATCTCTCGAATCGCGGGTGACGCGGGGTGAGACGAAGTACGCATGGGCTGAGGATCCGCCGTCTCGGGTACGACATTTCGTCACCAACATCCGGGTCCGCCCCCATGAGAGCGGTGACGAACACCTGATCCGAGCCAAGAGCAACATCCTCATCTACCGCACCCGGCAGTCCCAGACCGCCCCCCAAATGCTCTCCGGCGAACGCGACGACATCTTCTGTCGCGAGAACGGCGAACTCAAGCTGCTGCGTCGGATCGTGTACTTGGACTTGAGCGTTATCGGCACGCACAACCTCTCGCTTTTCTTCTGACGATGATATCGAGCGCCCCTCGCTCGCAACTCACTTCGATCACCAAACCAGGAGTCCACGCATGAAGCCTGCGTCGAATCAGGGTTCGCTCTCCCCTCGGGTCCAGAAACTGATGGACCGCATCGAGAGCGGACTTCCAGAGGGCAGAATCCCATCCGCCATCATGGGAAACCCCGAGGTTTACCAGACAGAATTACGCAAGATCTTCGGCCGAGCCTGGGTCTACCTGGCCCACGAGTCCGAAATCGAAGCGAACGGCGACTACGTGGTCCGTAAGATCGGTGAGGACTCCTTCGTGGTCACCCGCGACGAACTCGGCAACATCAACGTCCTGTTCGATGCCTGCCGGCACCGCGGAGTGCAGATCTGCCGCTCCGACTCGGGCAATTCCTCACACTTCCGGTGCCCCTACCACGGTTGGACCTACGCTTCGGACGGCTCACTCGTCGGCGCTCCACTGTGGAAGAACGCCCTGAGCAACATGAGCAAAGAGAACAACGCCTTGGCTCGTGCGGCCAAGGTCGAGTCCTTCCACGGCTTGATCTTCGCTACTTTGGATCCCACCGCGCCTGCGTTGCGCGAATATCTCGGTGGCATGGCCTGGTACCTGGATCTGGTTTTCGGCCTCGACAAGGACGGCGTCGAGATTCTCGGCAAGCCACAGCGTTTCATAGTCGACGCAAACTGGAAGTCCGGTTCTGACAACTTCTCCGGCGACGACTATCACCTGGGCACCCTGCACAAGTCGGTATGGAGCATCGGAGCCTTCCCGGTTCCTTTCAGCGAAAACATGATGGGCTATCACATTCAGGCCTCGCCCGGACACTCACTGTCCTTCTCCATGGCCGAGTACGCCGACGAACCCGGACCCAATTTCTTCGGCTTCCCCCCGTCACTGGCAGAACACTTCGACAGCGTCAACATCACGCCGGAACAACTCGAGGTGGCACGCCGCTCCCGAGTCTTCGTCGGAAACGTATTCCCGAACTTCTCCATTCTCGCCCTGCCGATGTCCGAGGACGGCGCACACCACGCACCGACCGGCATCCTCACCATCCGCACCTGGCAACCGAAAGGACCAGGACAGATCGAGATCTGGAATTGGTTCGTCGGGTACAAGAACATGACCCCGGAACAGAAGGAACGCACCTACCGGGCCGGACTCGGCACGTTCTCTTTGGGCGGCTCGTTCGAAATGGACGACACCGAGCCATGGCTCAGTGTCACCAAGAACGGCGGTTCCGTTGCTGCCGAGCTCCTGGATTTCGAATTGAACTACGAAATGGGCCTTCCGGGAATCGGTATGGCGACACCGGTGTCCGACTGGCCTGGACCGGGTCGTGTCTTTTGGACGCGATACGAGGAAGGTGTCCAGCGAAACATGTACGCGTTCTACGCGGACATGATGCGGGCAGAGCCCGGCGAGTGGCCGGAGTTCCAGTTTTGACCCCGCAACCGACCGCCGAATCACAACTGCGCGAACGCTACCGGCGAAGCGGACTACTCGGAACTCTGACTCCCGGAAATAATCCCGGCCTGATTGTGGTGGACCTGCAGTACGGCTTCACCGAATCACAGTACGGCCCGGGATTCGACCTCAACGACGTCGTAGCCGCGACCCGCATTCTGGTCGACACCGCTCGCGCCCACAGTGTGCCCGTGTACTTCACAACGATCGCTTTTCCACCGGATGACGGGATCGGAGCCACCTGGCTGCGGAAGATGCCTGCAATGCGGGGTTTGCGTCACGGACATCGAAGTGTGGAGATCGACGCCCGGCTCGGCAGGCAGAAAGATGAACTCCTCGTGGTGAAGCAGACCGCGTCGGCTTTCGCCCACACCAATCTCGTTGATCGACTGACCACAGATGCAATCGATACCGTGATCGTCGTCGGTGCCACCACTTCGGGGTGTGTCCGTGCGACAGTGGTCGACGCCTGTGCGGCGAATCTTCCGACCTTCGTAGTCCGAGAATGCGCAGGAGACCGTGAACGCGGCCCGCACGATGCCGCGCTCCTCGACATCGATGCCAAGTACGGCGACGTCATCTCACTGGAGGTGGCACAACACATCATCACAGAGTCGTTCAACGACAGAGACACCAAGGGGTTGTCATGACAGCTGTAGCCGAATCGGCCCTGTACCGCGCCCCCGGTACCGACGCTCCGGCCAGCGTCGTCGGCGACACCCCGGCCCGCTTGGTTCTCCCCGAGACCTCATCCGGCCCTCTTGGACTGGCACAAGAACAGGCCCTCGGATACTTCGGCCCGACCGTGCAACCGGATGCCTTCATAGCCGAACTGGAGCACTCCGGGCTCCGCGGCCGAGGCGGAGCCGGGTACCCTACAGCACGCAAGTTCGCAGCTGTCGCCGCAGCGAAGGGCGAAAAGGTGGTCGTCGCGAACGGCCATGAAGGCGAACCTGCGTCGACGAAGGACCGCTGGCTTCTGCGCTACCGCCCACACCTCGTAATCGACGGCCTGTTCCTCGCCGCAGCGGTCACCGGCGCGTCAGAAGCGATCGTCTATGTCTCCGATCCGGCTGCCGCCGCCTCGGTCGAAGATGCCATCGCCGAACTTGTGACCGCCGGACTCGTTCCAAACGGATTCACCCTGCGCACCCACCGTGCCGAGCACACCTACGTAGCAGGAGAAGAGTCCGCCGTGTGCCGATCGATCGACGGTTTTGCCGCAAAACCGACTTCGAAGCCACCCCGGCCGTACGAATCCGGAGTTCGCGGCCTACCCACGCTGATCAACAATGTCGAAACGCTGGCGCATGTAGCTTGGATCCGGCGGCACGGCGCAGCAAGCTTCTCTCAGACCGGCTCCGCGACATCCAGTGGGACCGCCCTTTTCACGATAACCGGTGCAGTGTCCCGTCCCGGCGTCTACGAAATGTCGCTCGGCAAGACCATCGACGACCTGATCACGGCTGCCGGCGGTGCCACCTCGAGCATCGGTGGTCTGATGCTCGGTGGCTGGTTCGGCGGCATGCTTGCCGGTGACCGCTCCGAACTGATTTGCTGCTACGACGCGGTACGCAAAGCAGGAAGCGGACTTGGCTGCGCCGCGGTGACCGTCCTGGGCGAACACGACGACCTTGTCGAGATCGCGGCAGAACTCAGTGCCTGGTTCCAAGCCGAGTCTGCGATGCAGTGCGGTGTCTGCGTAAGCGGCACCGCGGCGATCGCCCGTGCCTTCCGGCAGATACAGCGTGGGGACGATCCAACCCTGCACCAGGAGAACCTGATGCGTTGGGGCGCCACCGTGGCCGGGCGCGGTGCCTGTGGATTTATCGACGGTGCCGCCGCGCTGGCTCGTACAGCCGGCGTCGAACTGGCTCGACGCAGTGAAAACAAGGAGTCCTGACGATGCGTGTGACAGTCGATCCCACCAAATGCGACGGGTACGGAACCTGCTTCGACATGTGCCCGTCGGTATTCCGCGCCGACGACTGGGGTTACGCCTCGACCAAAGGGGACGGCTCTGTACCTGTGGACGACGAGATAACGGTTCGCCGCGTGATCACATTGTGCGCAGAGAACGCAATCCGTGAAATCACCTGACTAACAATCTTTTTCAAATAGATCAGATTCAAGGAGTAGACGTGTACCTGGGACTCGAGAACGGCATCGCGCTGGTCACTGCAGCCTCGAAAGGAATCGGCCGGGCCACCGCCGAACGTCTGGCCAACGAGGGCATGACCGTAGTTGCCACGTCTCGATCGGCGGGACCGACCATCGAGGAGCACGGCCAGGGCCGCATCGTCCCACTCCCCCATGACCTCTCAGACGCTGCCACGACCGCAACACTGGTGAATCAGGTCGTCGAGCGGTTCGGGCGCCTGGACGTCATGGTTCTCAACACACCCGGCCCCCGAATCCTGCCCGCCCTGGACGTCGACTGGCAGGACTGGCAGGCAGCGCACGATCTGCTGCTGCGACCGGTGGTCCAGCTCGGCACCGCCGCCGCCAAGACCATGCGTAGGCAAGGCAGCGGCGCTATTGTGCTGCTGTCGTCCACCTGGGTGCGACAACCCGCCCTCGGTGGCGTCCTCTCCTCGTCGTACCGCTCGGCAGCGTCAGCGTTCGTCAAGACCCTGGCCCTCGAGCTCGGCGGCACCGGAGTCCGAATCAACCAAGTCATGCCGGGTGCCACTGGCACCGATCGGATGCAGGGCATCGTCGAGATGAAGTCGACGACCAACGGCACCACGGTCGATGAGGAGATCGCCAAAGTGGTCAAGGACATCCCGACGGGCAGATGGGGCGAAGCCAGCGAGATCGCCGATGCCGTTGCTTTCCTCGTCTCGGAACGATCTTCGTTCATCACCGGCACCGCTCTACCCGTCGACGGGGGCGCTGTCCGCGCCTCCCACTAACTCGTGCCGCCCGAACCCCCGACATCAATCACAGTTCCGAGAAGGAGCAAACCGTGCCGAAAACACTGACCGAGAACTTCGTTGAACAGTTCACACTCTGCAAGGTCACCGCCGACGAAACCATCGGCATCATCGCCGAACTAGGACAGAAAGAGGAGTATGTCGCTGCTGCAGTCGCCGCTGCACGTCAGCTCGGAGCCGGCGCTCTCGTCCTGCATGCCTCGAGCCTGTCGAATCCGATGCTGCCGCCGTACACCGCCGACGGCCGCGAGGTCGCACCTCTGCTGGCCGCGGCCGGTGAGTGCGATTTCGTTGTCGACGTCACCGTCGGTGGCCTCATCCACTCCGACGTCCGTACCCGGATCACCGGCAACGGCAAACGAATGCTGTTCGTAGCCGAACCGTCTGACGTACTCGAGCGGTTGATCGGCGACTCGGACCTGCGTGGTCGCGTGGAAACCGGTGGGAACGCATTGCGCTCGGGTTCCACTTTGCAGGTGACCAGTGCTGCAGGAACAGATCTCACCGCCGACATCTCCGGTGAAGATCTGCCCATCACTCACCAGTGGGGATACGTCGACGAGCCCGGCCGATGGGATCACTGGCCCTCAGGCTTCGTCGCCTGCTTCCCTAACGACCGGACCGCAGAGGGCAAGATCGTGCTGCAGCCCGGCGATGCACTGATCCCGTGGCAACGCTACGTCCAGGACACGGTGACCATCGAGGTCGAGAAGGGCTTCATAACGAAGATCTCCGGTAGGGGCACCGACGCCCACGTACTCAACGACTACTTCGAAGCCTGGGGCGACAGCGAAGTATGGGCTCTGAGCCACATGGGCTGGGGTCTGCTCGAGCGGGCCCGCTGGTCTGCGTTCGATGTGTACGACCCGCGCACACTCTACGGACAGGAACTGCGTTCAACCGCAGGAAACTTCATGTGGTCCACCGGCTCGAACCGATTCGCGGGCCGCGAAACCCCCGCCCACCTCGACGTGCCGATGCGCAATTGCACCGTCGAGATCGACGGAGCCGCCGTCGTGCGTGACGGCGTGCTAGTGCAGGAGTGAGCATCATGGACAAGAACGCGATCGAACAAGCCATTCTGGCCATGGCTCGCGACACAGAGCTGCTTGCCACAATCAAGGCACAGCCCGAGCGCGCCCGCGAACTGCTTGGTGTCGACCAGGAATGGGCCGAGATCATCATTACCGGCAACCGCGACCGGTTGCGCGCTGTGGGCCTCAACGACGGGCTGACGATCCTGGTCAGCCGATGGTTCAAGGACGACCTCAATGACTCCTCCAGCCAAGGTGGATTTGTAGTCGACGAGTCCATCCCAGTGCCGGCAGCGGCACTGCCGGACAACCTCGTCTTCGCAGGCGGCTGTTCGCACGTGCCGGATCTTCTGGCCAGGCCCGAGATCGATCCCGAAGTCGCGGTCGATCGACTCCTCGTGGGGTATGAGAAACTCAAGCAGGACCTCACCGCTGCTGATCCCGACGTACTGTTGGTTTCTGCGGATTGCCACTTCCAAAGTTTCGACACAGGGCACTTCGTGATCGGCACCGGCGATTGCCACCAGGGTTCGATGGAGTTCTTCAAGCGCCCGGACCTCGACCTCACCCTGGTCGGGCAGCGAGCCTTCGCCACCGCTCTCGCCGACGCGGTTCGCGCAGCGGGTCAGGAGGTGGAGGAGGCACCACATGTCGAACTCGACCACGGACTTGTCGTGCCGTTACGGCTGATCCTTCCGCGACCGGATCTGCCGGTGATCCCGGTGATCACCCAACCAGCACGATCGTTCTCACCGTTCAATGCGCGCCGTTTCGGTGAAGCAATGCGCCCAATCGTCGAACAGTCCGGTCTCAAGGTCGCTTTCCTCGCCACCGGCGGGCTTTCGCATTGGCTCGACCCCGGCCACTTCGGTGGTGTGGACGTCGAGTTCGACACATATCTACTCAAGTTGATCGAAACCGGGCGCGGCCTCGACATGTGCTCGTTGGAGCCGTTCCCGCTACTCGAGCATGGCCAGTACGAGATCATGAACTGGATGATCATGCTCGGGCTGGTCGGTCCGGGCGTGCGTGGCGAGGTCTACGCCTACGAGCCGATGGAAGCTTCGGGTGGCGGTTGGACCGTGGTCAACATGGACCTTGCGCAGGCGGCTGCCGAGCGAAACGTAAAGCCTGCCGGACACACGGAAGTACAGCTATGACCACATCTCGACACCTGGCGGTGGGCCTGACTCAGTGGCACGCAACAGCAGACCCGGAAGCGAACCTGTCTACCGCGTTGCAACTGATCGAGGAGGCTGCCGGCAGCGGAGCGGCGATAGTCGTTCTTCCCGAGAACGGTCTGATGCTCGGCACCAATACGGCGATGCGTGAGGCGGCCTTCGACCTCGACGCAGTTCCGGTCAAGGAACTGTGCGCCGCAGCCCGGCAGCACTCCGTCGTGGTTGTGCTGGGCGGGATGAAGAACCGGACCAACGATGGAATATACAACTCTGCTCTGGTTGTCGACCGGGACGGCACTATCGTAGGACGGTACGACAAGCTGCATCTGTTCGACGCCAACATCGATGGTCAGTCCTTCGAAGCGTCCTCGGTAGAACGTCCGGGCAGCGCACCGGTTCTCCTCGACGTCGATGGGGTACGTATCGGACTGACAATCTGCTACGACGTCAGGTTCCCAGAGCTGTCCCGAGAACTCGCTGCCGCCGGAGCCGAGGTTCTCCTGGTTCCTGCAGCTTTCGTCAGGTCCACCGGCGAGGCTCACTGGCACACGCTGCTACGCGCCCGTGCAATCGAGAACCTCGCCTACGTGGTGGCCCCCGCCACCGTGCATTCACCGACATCCGAGTACGTGGACGCATTTGAAACCTATGGTCATGCTCTGGTGATCTCACCGTGGGGTGAGGTACTCGCCGACCTTGGAGAATCACCCGCGGCGGTGACCGTTGTCGATCTCGACCTCGACGCAGTAGGCGCGGCGCGAGCCAAGCTACCGGTCCTGGCCGGCCGACGCGGCTTCGACGTGTATGGCGCTACACCCACGATCATTTCGATCGGAAGCGACACTTACGACAGGAGCGACGATGAGTGAGGCATCAGCAACGGATCGACTGCCGGTGCAGGATTTACCTACGGGCGTAGTCCGAGCCGACGACTGGAACGGTGTGGGCAACGAGTTCACCGGGGTGCAGTACCGCAAGGTCTGGACCCGCAACGGTGAACGATTGGAGCTGTACGTTCCGCGGGCGGAGAAACGAATTTTGCTCGACGCCATGATGCTGGAAGTGCTTGCCGGGCAGGAACCGGGTTTCTTCACCTCGATGATCGCAGCTCAACTCGGATCCGACGAGAGCTCGTGACAGCGAGTGGGACTCGTCGAGGATTGGCGGTCGATGAAATCCATGCGACCGTACGAGACCGGATCATCTCCGGAATCTATCGGCCAGGGACCGTACTGTCTCAAGTCGAGTTGGCAGCGGACCTGAGTGTGTCCCGTACTCCGCTACGCGAGGCACTGCGCCGCCTCGAATCGGAGAAACTGGTGATCAGCCGGATCAACAAAGGAGTGGTGGTAGCTCCACTCGAGTTATCAGATGTCGAAGCATCGTACGCCTTGCGATTGCTGATCGAGCCGGCTCTCGTGCCGTCGATGATTGATCGGGTCACCCCCGGGGATCTCGCGGCCATGGAAGGCGCACTGATCATGATGCGGAAACCCGGCATCTCAGCACGCGCCTTCCAACATTCCCATCGGAGTTTTCACCGGATTATGCTGCGCCGCTATCCACCGGCGATGAGCCGTGTCGTAAAAGAGCACCTCACTGTAACCGACCGCCACCAGCAGCTTTACTTCGCGGATGCCGATGTGGTACGGGACGTGGTGAAGACCGACGCGATGTTCCTGGCTGCGGTGCGCGACCAGGAGGTGCTCATCGCACGGAAGCTGCTCGAATTCCACCTGCTCGACGCTGCATTGGGCATGATCATGACCCGCGATCCGAGTCATACATTCAGTTCGCTTCCCGTAGCCCTCGAAGCCACCCCCATCACGCTGTCCGCACTCGATAACCTCGGGCGTGGAGGGCGCGCCCGAATTGATTGGGCAGACGGTCGTTTCGATGATTTCCCCGAGTTGTGTACCAAACATCTGACCTCTGCTGGACCGGACCGGGTCTACCCGAGACCAGTACCCCTGTTGGTCTTTCCCATTGAGAACGAAGGATAGGAAGCAAATGAAGGACAACTATCGGATCGGAATGATCGTTCCGAGTTCGAACACGACGATGGAGACCGAGATTCCAGCGATGCTTCGCGCGCGGGAAGAGATCCGGCCCGAGCGTTTCACGTTCCATGCGTCACGGATGCGGATGCAGCATGTAACCCCCGAGCAATTGGCCGCGATGGACGCGGACTCGTTGCGGTGTGCCGCGGAACTGGCTGATGCTCGAGTCGATGCGATGGCCTACGCCTGCCTAGTGGCGATCATGTCGCAGGGACGTGGATATCACAATGAGTCCGAACCGAACCTGGCTCGGGTCGCAAAGGAAGAAAGCGGTGAGGATATTCCCGTGCTCTCCTCTGCCGGTGCCCTCACCGAAGCCCTGGCACATCTCGGCGCCAAGAAGATTGCTGTGGTGACCCCATATATGAAGCCCCTCACCGAGACTGTGTGTGACTACATCGAGCACGAAGGTTTCGAGGTAACCGGCTCTCTGAGCCTGGAGGTCCCGGACAATCTGGCCGTGGGCCGACTGGATCCGCAGAATTTGCTCGAGCATGCGGCACGGGTGGACACCAGCGGCGCCGACGCCCTGGTCATCAGTGCGTGCGTCCAAATGCCGTCACTACCGGTGCTCGACCCCCTTCAGCAACAGTTCGACATACCGGTGTTGTCTGCAGCGGCTGCCACGACCTGGCGCCTGCTTGGCAGCCTGGGCCTCGACCCGGTCGTTCCGCGCGCCGGAGCTCTGCTCGCACCCTGATGTCGTGCCGCCGAGCAGATCAAAGACGTCCTCGTGCTCAGGTGATCTGTTCATGCTCCGAGCCCTGTCGGCTCGATCGAAGGCTCGGAGCAGCTCATTACTTTTCTCCAGCCAGGCCGGGAACGACGACTGTTCGGTACGACCGGCCTCACAAACTCTATTCACGTCGGTCTCGTCGACTCAGCGTGTCGGGACGAAAAACAGGAGCATCAATGACATTTGAAGCGCTCTTCGAGCCGGGCCGGATCGGAACCCTCGAGATTCCCAACCGGATCATCAAGTCCCCGCAGAGCACCGCCACCGCCAATTCGGACGGCACGGTGACCCAGCGCACGGTCAACCATTACCGACGGCTCGGCGAGGGCGGAGTCGGCCTGGCCATGGTCGAGTACAGCCATGTCGACGACGACGCCAGCAAAGCGATTCACAATCAGATCGGCGTGAGCCGCCGCGAGCACGTTGCGGGACTCGGTTGGCTCGCCGACGAAGTGCATTCCACAGGCGCCAAAGTCGGACTACAGATTGCCCATGGCGGTCGGCAGAAGTTCCTCGGCACCGCACCGATCAAGTCTGCGTCGAACTCCTCGTGGAAGGACGTGGAGATGCAGTACGGCGTCGTCCCCACGCCGATGACTCTCGACGAGATAGACCGAGTCGTCATCGCCTTCGGAGAGGCTGCCGCCCGTGCTCACGCCGCACGATTCGACCTGGTCGAAGTGCATGCCGGGCACGGTTACCTCATCACCAACTTCCTCTCGCCGCACACCAATTTCCGCACTGATGAGTACGGCGGCAGCTTCAGGAACCGCTCCCGCCTACTGCTGCGCATCGTCGATTCGATCCGTGCCGCGGTGCCACGGGATTTTCCGCTGAGTATCCGACTGTCGGTGACGGACTATGAAGACGACGGCATTCCGGTCGAAGAGACTGTCGAGCTGTGCCGCCTGCTCGAAGCCCATGGGGCCGACGTCATCCATGCCTCGGGAGGCCATCACGCCGGCATGGAATGGGAGGTCAGCCCCTGGTATCAGGTCCGCGCTCCGCACCGATGGGGGTGGGAGCAAATCAAGGAAGCCGTCGATATCCCGGTGATCGCCTCGGGATCACTGGTCAGTCCCGAGATAGCCGAAGAGATCATTGCCTCTGGGTCCGCGGACTTCGTTTCTCTCGGCCGGGCGATGCTTGCCGACCCGGACTGGGCCCGCAAAACCCGTGAGGGCCGCCTCCTGGAAATCACGCCGTGCATTCGGTGCAACGACGGTTGCCTCGACCGAGGCTTGAACAAGGGCCGTAGCGTCGGCTGTAGCGTCAACCCTACCGTGGCGGAGGAGGGACGCTTCCCCGTCGAATCGTCTCCCACCAAAAAACGAGTCGCCGTGGTCGGTGGCGGGCCGGCCGGTCTGCGAAGCGCCGCGCTCCTACACGACCGGGGACACGACGTCACTGTCTTCGAACCGAATCAGCTCGGTGGGATGCTCACACACGCAATGGGATCGAAGGTCAAGCAGGACTTGTCGGCGCTGGTTGCACACCTGATTCACGAAGTCGAGCGCCGGGGCGTAACGGTGCTGCGTACCATAGCCGAGCCCTCTGAACTCCTCCGAGGCGATTACGATACCGTCGTCCTGGCGAACGGCGCTCCGCTACGTGAGGCCACTTTTCCGATCACCGGTTCGTTGCCGGTCATTCCGGCCGCCGAGGTCCGTGCCGACACACCGTATGCGGGGCAGATCGTGGTGATCGGTGGTGGACTGCACGGGTGTGAGGTCTCGCTGCGGCTCACCGAAGCGGGAGCGTCGAAGGTGATTCTGCTCGAGCAGGGCGAATCACTGCTGCGCGGTAACGAGGCGTTCACCGATGTCGAACGTTTGCCTGCATTCCTCGAAGGTGCCGGTGTGGATATCCGTCTGGGCACGCGTGTGACGGCCGTCGAGGCCGACGGGGTGCGCGTGGTCGCGGACGGGGAGGAAGAGTTGATCGCTGCCGACAGCGTCGTGGTGGCGCTCGGCCGGACCGCTCCCGGCGACGAGCTGGGGGCCGAGTTGCGGGCCGCGGGACTCGAGGTTCATATTGTGGGTTCGGCCGAGCGTCCGGGGCGGGTGTTCGATGCGATTCACTCTGCGTTTTTCGCCTCACGTCTGATCTGAGGCGCGGGTCGGTGGGGGGACGAGCAGAAGGTTCGAGGTTTGTCGATGGGGTAGTACCGGGTCAGCGTCCGACCAGTAGATCCGCGCCGGACGCTGAACTCGTCCCGCCTCGTCGTGGTCGAGTGTGATGCCACGTCCACGCATCGCCACCAGCAGGGCGTCGAATTCGTGGTCCGGGTCGGCGTCGACGACCAGTCCCACGGCCGCGTCGACGAGATGGAACTCCATGATTCGTCGGGCCGAGCCGGCGTTGCGGGCGATGATGGCGTTGAGGAAGTCCTGGTCCAGCTCGACGAAGTCGTCGGGGGTGCGCTGGTGCGAGAGGTACACACTCTGGTGTCGGTGGATCATCGTGTGTAGGGACCGAGTCAGATCCCTGAACGACGGCGGGTAGCGCACCAGTGCGACGTCGTGGAAACGTTGGTGCGCTATCTGGAAACGCCGACTGTGTCCTCGGTTGTCGTTCATGTCGGCCAATGCCGCCCGCATGGCAGCGATGTCGTCCTGAGTGAGGGTGTCGATGATTGCCGCCACCGTGGGTGGTTCGACCAGTAGTCGCAGTGCGTAGTGCTGTTCGGTATCGGAGTTGACGATCGGAGCAACATGCATCCCTCGATTAGCATGTGCGACGAGCAGACCGTCCGCTTCGAGTCGCTGCAGCGCCTCGCGCAACGGAGTGCGGCTGACGTTGAATTCGGCAGCCAATTGTTCTTGGGACATGCGCTGACCGGGCGGGTACTCCCCTGAGATGATTCGGTCTTGCAAGGCTTTGCAGAGATCATCGACTGTGGTTCCGGATCGAATACGCGCGGTGTTGGAAGTCATGACCGTCCTTGATCGTGTGCCGTAGCAATCTGCATACAGTTTGCACCTCTACGTAGAGATCGTGTCCCTCTGCGGAACCCGGCACGCGCCACAGTCTCTTGAATCTCCGCGTCAACCGTTGGGCCGCAACGGAAACGCATCCGTTACCCGAGGGGGGTTCCATTTAACGTGATTCTCCCTACACTCAATGGAACTGTATTCAGTTATGTACACACTTGGAGGTGTGCGTTGCCCGCTCTATCGCCCCCCAGCAAGGACTCTGCCGGAAGCACCCCCGACGAGAACTTCAGTACCGTCGCGGTACCTACCACCATCCGCCTCGGCCGATGGCAGGTCACCATGTCGTTCTGGTCTCTGCTCAGTGCAATGGTCTGGCTGTTCTACGGCGCCCTCGCCGCAAGCCTCTACGGAACCCGCGACGCAATCATCGCGATCGTGCTTGCGACAATCGCCTTTGCCGTGATCAACGCCGCGATGACGCGACTAGGAATACGCCACGGACTGAACTCCACCCTGCTCACCAAGACCATCTTCGGACGATGGGGCGCCTTTCTGACAGCATTGCTGCTCGCAGCAACCGTGCTCTACTACGCGGTATTCGAGTCGAGCACCCTCGCGGTGGCCTTCCAGGCCTACTTCGACGCCGGCGACATCCGTATCTGGTACGCCGTGGTCGTTCTCGCAATGCTGCCGCTGATGCTCGGCAGCGTCCAGTCCTGGATGGGCAAACTCAACGGCGTCCTGTTGCCGTTCTACTTCATAGGCCTGATCGCAGCCGTGATCGCCGCCCATATCAAGTTCGGCTCCGACTCCTCCTGGCTGGACTACAGCGGGATCGTCCCCGCCGAAGGCCGCTCACTCCCCGGCTGGGTGCTATCGGCGATCCTGTACATGGGCATCTTCGTGAACATGCCGACCACTGTCGATTTCGCACGTTTCGCCAGGAAAGAGGATGAACGCTTCCACGAAGTCGTCACCTTCGGCGGAGTGTTCTACCTGGTCCTGTTCCTGATCAACGGCCTTGCCGGCATCTACCTCGTGCAGACCGTACTTCCCGACCAAGAAGCCTCCGAAATCGGCGTGGTCCTGGCCATCCTCGCAAGCCTCGGATTTGCCGGTCTCCTGTTCATCGTGGTCTCTCAAACCCGCGTCAACAGCCTGAACTACTACGTCTCCACCACCAACTTCGAACGCATCCTCAGCGGTTTCACCTCGATCCGACTCCACCGCGCAGTGTGGGTCTCCGGCGTCGCCACCCTCGTCTTCCTGTTGATGCTCACCGATGTATTCAGCTACCTACAAGCAGCCCTGACCTGGCAAGGCCTGCTCGCCGTCGGCTGGGTCGGCGTGGTGCTCACCCACTTCGTACTCGATGCCACCGACCGCACCGAAGGACCCGTCTACGACGACACCCAACTGCCCCGCATCGGACGAGGCCTGATCGCCTGGATCGTACCGGCCCTCGTGGGCATCTTCCTATTGGAAAACGACATCGTTCCGCCAGTACTGGCCCAATCGGCACAGTTGATCTCCCTGGCACTGTCGATCGTGCTCTACACAGTCATCTACTTGACCTTCGGCCCCAGACGAACGGCACCCATCACGGATTCGGACGGGACCGAACTCGCCGTCCCCTCCCAATCCTCCCATTGACGAAACAAGTTGAAAGGAAAATTCTTTCATGAAAATCTACGGTCTCGGATGGGTCGGTTCCCGCACCGCCAACTTCACCGCCATGCGTGATTTCGTCGCCGACAAACTCGGCCTGACGATGACACTCGACCAGGAGAACGCAGTCGTCTTCGCGTTCCCGGACGGCAGCGCCTTCGAGGTGTTCAAACCGACCGACGACGACCATTCCTTCTTCGAACACCCGGTACCCGGCCTCCTTGTCGACGACGTCCGGGAAGTGCGCGCCGAACTCGAGACCAAAGGCGTAGAGTTCCTCGGCGATGTACACACAGGCGTCGCCGACTCGTGGGGAACAGCCTGGTCACACTTTCGCGCCCCCGACGGACAAATCTACGTTCTGATCAGCCGCCCCCAACGGCACCCGACCGACACCGTGCGCGCCTTCGACGAACTGAGGATCTGCCTGCGCGTCGACGACCTCGACGAAGCTGTCCACACCTACCGCGACGGGCTCGGACTCCCCGTGGTCGACGAATGGACCCACCCCGGCGGACAACGTGGAATCCTGTTCGGCGTTGCTCCCGCCGCCATCGAACTGTTCGACGGCCCGCAATGGGACCTCGTCGACGACTCGGAGACCGGACAACGGACCGGCACCGACCATGCACTCCGTGTCGAAGTACGTGACCGAACCGAAATCGAATCCCTTGCAAAGAGACTCGAGTCCACCGGTGTCGGACGCACCGGAGAAATCGTCCACACTCCCTGGGATCAGGACTGCCTGCGGATGACCGGAGGCGACGGCCGTCAATTGACGCTCTTCACCTTGCCCCAGGAAGAACGGGCCGTCCGGGAAGAAGCCCGCTCGAGACTCCCCTACTGACATTCACCCACATCCACCGGGGTGCCGGTGCAATACCCGCGCCTTACGTCGGCAGCCCGGACTCATCCGTCCACTCGGGACACTCCCAGTGGACAACAACGAGGAGCAAACGAAACACCATGGGAGCATTGGACGGACAAATCGTCGTATTGACCGGCGCCGCAGCAGGAATCGGCCGTTCAGTCGTCGCCCGCTACGTCTCCGAGGGTGCCTCCGTCGTCGCCGTCGACATCTCCGATCGAGTACACGACCTCGCCGACACCCTCGGACCGGCCGTCGTCCCGGTCGTCACCGACGTCGCGACCTGGGAAGGAAATCAGATAGCAGCCGACGCCGCACTCGAGCGCTGGGGCCGGATCGACGTTTTTGTCGGCAATGCCGGCATCACCGACAGCGCACGCCCCCTTGAAGACATTCCCGGAAACGTACTACCTACCGCATTCAATGAACTATTCGGCGTCAACGTCCTCGCCCCGCTGCTCGGCGTACGAGCGTGCCTCGACGCATTGATTGCCTCGCGCGGCAATATCATCCTGACCGGCTCTTTCGCCAGCACCAACGCTGCCGGAGGCGGCCCTCTGTACACGGCCTCCAAACACGCAGTACACGGCCTAATTCGCCAACTCGCCTACGAACTTGCACCAGACGTCAGAGTCAATGGTGTAGCACCTGGTGTTGCACCCACTCGACTACGTGGGACGAGCGCACTAGGACAGGAATCCGCAAACTCCGTCCTCGAAGGCACCGACACAGCCTTGCCATTGCAGGCGGTAGCCCCGACCGATGCCTACGACAGTATCTTCACTACGCTCGCCTCTCGACACGACTCCGCTGCCATGACAGGCACTCTCGTGACTGCGGACAGCGGCCTCGCAGTCCGCGGTATTGCCAGGCCCGGTGGCCGCGTGCCGGTGCGGCCCAGGTGAAGCCCTCCGGGGGCTCGCCCGGGCCTTTACGTCGATCAATGCCTGCCCCTCGAAACGTTCTGTACCGGACCTCGTCCCTTCCCGCCGAGGGCGCGCCGGCTCTCCGCGGCAACTGCCCGACCCTTCGACATAAACTTGATGGATAATCGGGTTAGCCATGATTGATCTCTGCGGGAGAGCTGCGTGCGGATGGCACCGACCATCAGCGCCGTCCTGCGGCCCGGGAGCACTCCCCCGTCGAGATGATCGAGCTCGTTACTGACCGTTTCAGAATGACTTCCGTAGTCGTCTCAAACAGATGATGCTGCAGGCGAGTTCAAGTAGCCCTTGGTGTAGGTCGGCTCGTACCTCCGAGCGGACGCGCAAGCGTTTGAACTGGTGCAGCCACGCGAAGGTGCGCTCGACGACCCAGCGGACCTTGCCCAGACCGGAACCGTGCGCGACGCCGCGGCGAGCGATCTTCGGCGTGATGCCGCGCCGGCGCAGCAGAGCACGGTACTTGTCGTAGTCGTAACCACGATCGGCGAACACCCGACGTGGCCGGCGTCGCGGTCTGCCTCGCCGCCCCCGAATGTGCGGTATCGCCTCGATCAGCGGCAGTAGCTGGGTGACATCGTGCCGGTTCCCGCCGGTCAGCGTCACCACCAGCGGTGTGCCGTGCCGGTCGACGAGCACATGATGTTTGCTGCCCGGTCGGCCCCGATCGACTGGTGACGGACCCGTATGAGCCCCCCTTTGAGGGCTCGCACGTGCGAGCCGTCGACCGCGACGTCGTCCATGTCCAGCAGCTTCGCGGTACGGAGTTCGGAGAGCAGCAGAGCGTGTAGTCGCGGCCACACCCCGGCCTCGGTCCATTCCCGCAGCCTGCGCCAGCAGGTGATGCCGCTGCATCCGATCGTCTCGGCCGGAACATCACGCCAGCTCACATTGGTGCGCAGAACGAACAGGACGCCACCGAGCGCGACACGATCGTCGATGGGTTTGCGGCCCGGGAAGCGGGAACGGCGCGCAGGTCGAGGTGGCAACAATGGTGCTATCCGCTGCCACAGATCGTCAGGAACAAGATCATATAGCACCGGGACACTGTGCCTGACGCGGACCTCGAGCGCCACCGATCCACATAATCGGATGATGTAATCCCAGTTGCTTCACACCGCATCACCTCGGCAATCAGCCGGCCTCTTCCTATGATGCGCGAGGCGCACGGACCACCGAGAGGTACGGTCAGTCATCTGCTGATCGACTGCTCCGGTTGCAAAAGGAGAGCAAAAGGAGAGAGGCACGATGTTGTACACCGGCAGAGCCAGCGTCGACCGGATGTTCTGTGTGAAAGACGCGGACGATCGGGCCTGGGAAGAACTCCCTCCGCTGCCCGAGCCCGGCTTCGGTCTGCTCGCTGCCGACACCGGGATGGTCTACGTGTACACGGGGATGTCCATGGGACCACTCGACCTGCAGGTCGAGGTCCTCGGTGATGCTCCCGATCTCGTCGACAACGGATGGGAGGACATTGAGGAAGCATCGCTGCAGACCTACTCGGATATCGCCACGGTCCTCACCGGCGCGGAGGAACCCGTCGATGGATTCCCGGACACGGTGCTTTCGGCCGGCACCGGAACCTATCGGGTCCGCGCCTATGCCGCAGGACGCGACCTGGCGTGGGATCTCGTCGTCGACGAGGTGGTCGAGCGATACAAGCTGCAGATTTGGCCAGCACCGTACGCGCCGCCTCGTATCGTCCAGCATCGCAGCGCACACGCAGTGATGGGCTACTAGAAACTGCTGCTGGCAGGCAGGATCGAGTTGATTCCGTTGTCGAGCGGACAACCCCGCGAACACGTTAGGTCATTCTGAAACGGTCAGTTAATGGATGCGAGTTACTACTCTCTCCGGGCTCGCGGGGTCGGAAAATGTCGCAGTAGGCACGCCGACGCTGAGCGGTTCCACGCTCGGTGCTCATCGACTAGGACCTTTCGAACCGATCGAAGGGTGTTCGTCAGGACAGTGCACGCTCGTCGGCGTGGCGTCCGCGGGTGAGCAGGATGCCGAGTCCGATCATGCCGACACCGAGGGTGAAGTGCAGCCAGTCGTCGGCGTGGTTGAGCGGGATGAAGTTGATCGCGCCGTCTTTGTCGAGCAGGAGTCCGAACACCCACAGCCCGAGGTAGATCAGTCCGCCGAGGAGCAGGTAGATCCCTGCAGCGGAGGGAATGCGGGCCGAAGTGATCCCGGCGATGCCGTAGAGCACGTGGACGAGGTTGTGCAGCACGGACACCTGGAACAGTCCGAACAACATTGCGCCGGAGCTGTGTCCGGCACCGGCGAGATGGTCGAGGTCGGAGGTGACACCCGGAATGAACCCGAGGATGCCGACGAGCAGGAACACGGCGCCGACAACCAGCGCGGCGGTCTGGACCGGGGTCGCGGTGAGTGAGCGTCGAGTCGGGCGGGACGATGGAGAAGTCATCATGCGCCCCCTTTCGCACGGTCGATGCAGCATGCGCTTCTTCCGTATAGGTTTTCCGGCGTCGCTCAGCACCAAACCGCCGGGGACGGCGTAGGTCGAGGACCATCAGTGTGTATCCGACGGCTGCGGTGCGGGGCCCGGGGATGCCCAACGGTGTGTGAAGGTTTCCTCGACATCGCGGGCACGGCGCTCGAGATGGAGGCGGGTTGTGCCGTCGTGGGCGTTGATCCGATCACGTACCAGGACGAGTTGATCGTGGATTGCGCTGCGGTGCTCCTCGGTGGTCGCCTTCCATACCAACAGGTGCAGCATCGACAGCAGTGCCCCGAGGACCTCGGGGTCGGTGGCGCCGTAGAGCCGCGGCTGCGTACATACCAGATCCAGCAGGTCGGCGAAGGTCGGGCGCGCGATCACCACGCGCGCCCGGTCATCGGAGTCGCACACCGTATACGGCCCCAGGCGAGCGGGCAGCAATTCGACAAGCACTGCGGTGCACGCAACCAGTCCGTGCACCGCGGTGGTCGGATCGTTGATACCCGGGGACAGGGCCCGCACCACCACATCGGTGAGCTGACGCAGCCCGTAGCCGACGTCCTGGGCGGTGGTCCGTTCGCTGCCGGTGCGTACCGCGTCGCGGATCTGGTCGGCGAGCCGGTCGAGTGTCTCGCCGGCCAGGGGGTGTTGTGGGTGGGCGGGCCAGCAGCGCGCGATCGGTGTTCCCGCCACGAGGGGGCTGCCCACCGGACGATCGATCCGTACCAGCGCGTCGGCGTGCACCGCTGCGGTAAGGACGGTGTGTTCGTCGATTTCGATCACGAATCCGGAACCGGTCGCGTCGACGAGGTGGGCGTGCGGTGGCGGTTCGGGTAGCGGTTGTGCAGGGCCGTTGTCGGCGGTGGCCCGGGGCAGGATGTGCGCGGCGGTCGCGCAGGTGTCGGCGCGTACCTGGTCGAGGATGGTTTCGATGCGGATCTGCCGGACCAGATGGCCGAGGAAGAGCACCAGCGCCACCACGCTGGCGACGGTCAGGGCATACGCCAGGGTCACGGCCAGTGGGGGCACGAATTCGTTGGTGTCGGTGCCGGTCTCGTTGCGGACTGTTCGCAGCACCGTCAGCGCGTAGATGAAGGTGCTCAGGAACAACGCCAGGGTGCGTTGCACGACCCGGTCGGCGGCGAAGGTACGCAGCAGCCGCGGCGAGTATTGGCTGCTGGCCAGCTGCAAGGTCACCAATGTGAGGGAAAACGTCAACGAAGTGACGGTGATGAGCGAGGCGGCGATCGCGCCGAGCACCTCCCGGGCCGCGTCGGCGCCACCACCGAACAGATAGCCGGCCACTGCCGGGGGCATGTGGTCGTCGACGGCGGTGTCGAGTTCGGGCACGCCGATCCCGGCGAGGACCGCGAGCAGCACCGCCACGGCCGGCAACGGCCACAGGCGCGAGCGCAGGGCCTCGGCCAGCACGCGGCGCCGCCGACGTAGCACCTCGAGCGGATTCGTGTGCCCGGTGCTCTCGCCGGTCATGGGAGCCTCCGGGGCGTCATCGACGGTCTCCATCATGCGTATCGGGTCGCCGGTCGTCGTCTGCGGGGCGGGCCACGTCCTGGAGGGCCGAGCCGTCACCGCGCTGCTCGCAGGCGATCACACTGAAGCTGCCGTCCGTTTCGAGTACCACCGCCGCGACCTGAGCCAAGTCTCCGAACCCGGAGGCACGCACCGCTTGGCGCACCTCCCCGGGACTGACCCGCTGCTGCGCCAGCGCCCGGTCGAGCAGCACTCCATCCTCGACGAGGAGGGTGGGATCGGCGGTGAGCACCGTGCGCACGCGGGGTCGGCGGGAGGAGACGAACGCGGCCAGATACTGCAGCGCCGCCAACAGCACCAGTGCCACCGCGCCCTCGGACCACGACACATCGGAGCTGAGCAGGATCGTCGCCAGCGTCGAACCGAGCGCGACGGTCACGACCAGGTCGAAGGCGTTGAGTTTGGCCAGGGTTCGTTTTCCCGAGATTCGCAGTACGACCACCAGCCAGAGATAGGCGGCCGCACCGACGAGCACCACCCGCATCAGATCGGACCAGCTTCCGAACCACATTCGTCGGGCATACCCGCACCGGCACGCGGGTACTCGCCCGGCCATGGCCACCGATCGCACCCGAACAGATCCGTCGCTGCAACTGTCCGTCGGCCGGGAGCAGGTCGTGATCGACCACCGATACGAGACGGCCTCGATCGTCAACGACGTCCTGATCGCGGTGTTCTTCACCATCGGCAGCGTGTTGTTCTTCTTCGACTCCACCCAGACCGCCGGCACCTGGCTGTTCCTGCTCGGTTCGCTCGATTTTCTCGCCCGGCCCGTGATCCGCCTGAGCCGGCGCACGCATCTGCGGCGGCTGGGACACCGCTCCGCTCCCACCGACCGCGACTACGACTTCTGATTCTCCGAATCTCGGCCCGCACTCCCCCGAGTCACCATCGTTCGGATGGGTGACGATTGCGATGCGTCGATCCGGGAATGCGATCGTCATGCACATCGATGTCGTTCTCGCCGTGGTCGGCGGACTCGGGGTAATCGTGGCAGCGATCTCCTCGACGATGCGCCGCCTGCCGCTGTCCGAACCGCTGCTCGGTCTGGTCGCCGGGATACTGCTCGGCCCCCAGCTGCTCGACGCCGTGCCGATCACACCGGTAACGGAGGAACACGGCCTGTTCCACGAGCTCGCCCGGATCCTGCTGGCGGTCTCGGTGATGGCGGTTGCGTTGCGTTATCCCATCGCCGCGCTGCGTCGCCACCGCCGCGCCCTGGCGGTGTTGCTGCTGGTCGTCATGCCCGCGATGGCGGCAATTTCGGCCGGACTCGGCTGGGCGCTCGCCGGCCTACCCCTGGCTGCGGCGCTGTTGTTCGGGGCCGCGATCTGCCCGACCGATCCGGTGTTGGCGTCGAGTGTGGTCACCGGGGAGTTCGCCGAACGGGACCTGCCCGCCCGGGACCGGCAGTTACTGTCGCTCGAATCCGGTGCGAACGACGGCCTGGCGCTGCCGCTGGTACTTGCGGCAATCGCGGTCGCCGGTCCCCTCGGTGCCGGGGCGGCGGTCACCGAATCACTGTGGCAGGTGCTCGGCGCCTTGGCCGTCGGCGCGATTGTCGGCGCGGTCGGCGGTGCGGCCCTGCGCCTCGGCGCCCGCCACGGCGCCACCGCACACGGGCCGGCGTTGTTGTTCACCGTCGTGCTGGCGCTGGGCATTCTCGGGGTGGCTGGGCTGCTGCACGTCGACGGGGTGCTCGCCGTGTTCGTCGGTGGCCTGGCGTTCAACCTGGTCGGCACCGGCGCCGAGCGTGCCGCGGAGGTCGAGATCGACGAGGCCGTCAATCGGTTCGTGGTGTTGCCGTTGTTCTTCCTGCTCGGCGCGGCGCTGCCGTGGCAGCAGTGGGCGCAGCTGGGCTGGACGGCGCCCGCCTTGGTGGTCGCTGTCCTGCTTCTGCGGCGGATCCCGATCGTGCTGTTGTTGCGACGGCCACTGCATCTACCGCTGCCCGACGCGGTGTATCTCGGCTGGTTCGGGCCGGTGGGGGTGTCCGCATTGTTCTATCTGACGATGGAAGCCGAACGCCTCGGCGTCGACGACGCCGTGCTCGGCGCCGGTACGCTCGTGCTGACCGCGAGCACAGTGGCGTTCGGTCTCACCGCCGCAGCCGGGCGCAACCTCTACGTTCGGGCCGTAACAGGAAGAGTCGATCGGGTGCAGCCGACGCGCGCTAGGGACCGGAGGTAGACGGCAATGACGTGGTTACTCAGCGCGCTCGGCGCGGCGCTCGTCGCGGTGGCGCTGCGGGATATCTATGCGACCTTGTGGCATCCGCACGGGCTGGGCACGCTGAGCCGCTGGGTGTTCCGAATCATCTGGTCGATCGCCGGGAGGATCCGCCGCCACGGTCGGGCGCTCGGCTCCGCCGGACCGCTGGGCATGATTGCCGCGGTGTTGCTGTGGGCGGCGCTGATCGTGACCGGGTGGGCGCTGATCTACCTGCCGCACATGCCGGGCGGTTTCTCCTTTGCCTCTGCGCTGCAGCCGCAGTCGTCATCCGATCCGGTGGCGTCGCTGTATCTGTCGCTGGTGACCGTGGCCACCCTCGGCTACGGCGACATCACCCCCGTCTATCCGGTGCTGCGGCTGCTGCTCCCGGTGCAGGCGTTGATCGGGTTCGTGCTGTTCACCGCGGCGATCTCGTGGATCCTGCAGATCTACCCGGCGCTGATCCGCCGCCGCGCCGCCGCCCGGACCGTGCATCTGCTGATCTCGACCGATTCGACCGAGGTTGCCCGCCGTGGAGAGGCGAGCATTGCGTGCGCGCTACTCGACGAGCTCACCGAGGCGTTGACCACCGTGGAGTTCGATCTGCGGCAGTATGGCGAAACGTACTTCTTCCGCGACGCCGACTCCGATCGGTCCCTGGCCGCGATGCTCGGGCACGCTCCCTCTCTGGTTCGGGCCGGGGAGGCATCGACGGCGATGGAGGTGCGCCGCGCCGCAGTGCGGCTCGAGCAGCAACTCGGGTCGCTCACCGGCTATCTCGATAGCCGCTATCTGCACACCGGAGGATCGATCGAACAGATCTGCGCTGCCTACGCCGCCGACCACCGGCACCGGACCACACCACGGTGACCCGGCGCCGGCGATGCTGCGTGAGCAGGTCAGTTGAGGGCGGCGAGCAGATCGCGGCAGGCCTGCTCACAGTGCCGGCACGCCTCGGCGCAGATCCGGCAGTGCTCGTGATGGGAACTGTGCCGGTCGCATTCGTCGCCACAGACCTGGCAGGCGGTGGCGCAGGCCTCGAGCACGGCCTTGGTGACCGTCGCGTTGTTGCCGGTCTGGCGCGAGAGGATCCGGGCGGTCGCCGCACACAGGTCGGCGCAGTCGAGGTCGGTGCGGATG
The DNA here is from genome assembly GCF_049538275.1 of Rhodococcus sp. AB351. Lineage (NCBI taxonomy): Bacteria > Bacillati > Actinomycetota > Actinomycetes > Mycobacteriales > Nocardiaceae > Rhodococcus > Rhodococcus sp. AB351. Next base: position 62,656 of record NZ_JBMVFW010000001.1, on the reverse strand, counting down.
CAGGTGGTCAGGTCGGCGACGGTGTCCTCGGCCAGGCACGCGTCGGCGCAGGCGGTGCACGTCTGCGCGCAGTCGGTACACGCCTCGATGCAGGCGGCCAACACGCCCGTGTCGATGTCGCCCACATTCTTCGGATAGCTCTCGAGCATGCTCGCTGCAGTGCCCATGACAGTGCTCCTTTCCTCGGGTGACGGCTTCTCACGGAACAGCAAGTTCCGCTTCGTCTGTCGCGTACCCGAACAAGCACACTCTCAACATGTCGTACAGATTTTTCGGTGCCCGACAGTACCGCCGCCGCGGTGGACCAGCCCAGGAGAATCGAAAGGTCAGGTGGGGTCGTTCATCGGACACCGCTGTGGACAGCGGGTAACAATGGGCTGTGCGGGGGTGGTGTGCGGTTCGGCGGTGCGCACCGATGACCGCGCGCCACTCCTCGCCTATCACGGTGCCCCGACGGGTCGGTGCCGTCCGGCGGCTGCACGACGAAGGCTGCCGGGCCGAGCCCGACGGTCGGGGGGTCGCTGCTCAGGAGCGCTGCTGGTCAGGAGCTCTCGGGCCACGGCACGGTGGCCTGCAGCACCGCTTCGGTCAGTGCCTCGGTGCGCCAGGTGGTCACCTGCTGGTAGTCGGGGTCGGCGACCATCTGTGAAAACGCGCTGCGGGAGGGATAGCGCACCAGCAGCACCGCATCCCACTGTTGCCCCGGCTCGGCGACCAGCGCGGTCGAGCCGTCCCCGGCGTAGAGGACCTCCCCGCCGTAGCGTGGCAGAAACCTCTCGTGCAGCGCTGCGGCGTACCGGTCGTAGAGTTCCCGTCCGCCGTCGGCGAAACGCAGCAGATTCAGCATCACCACCGGCCCACCGGGATCCTCGGCAAGAAAACGTTTCAGGTCGGCACCCCGCGGATCGACAGCCATGCCCGCAGTCTGACACAGCCCGCGCTCGCGCTCGCGCCCGATTGCCGCAATTGGTGTCTTCACCGGGATGGGCATGCAGGACAGGTGCACCGGCGGTGACGTACCGTCGACCGCGTGCGTGCACCCTGCCGTGTCCTCCCCACCGGAAGGCAGAGACGATGACCGATGCTGCCGATCCCATCGTCGTTCTGCTCGTCGAAGACGATCCCGAAGACGAGTTGATGACCCGGGAAGCCTTCGCCGACCACAAGATCACCAACGTCGTGCACGTGGTGCGTACCGGCGAGCAGGCACTGCAATTCCTGTACCGGCAGGGCCCGTACAGGGAGGCACCCGGCCCGGATCTGATCCTGCTCGATCTGAATCTGCCCCGTCTCGACGGCCGCGAGGTATTAGCCCGGATCAAGGCCGATCCGGAACTGTCTGCCATCCCCGTGGTGGTGTTGACCTCCTCCGCAGCCGAAGAAGACCTGTTACGCAGCTACCGGCTGCACGCCAACGCCTACATCACCAAACCCGTCGACTTCGATCAGTTCGCGGGCGTGATCCGCACGATCGACAACTTCTTCCTGCACGTAGTGCGTCTGCCCCATCGGCCGCCGATCTCCGACGCACCGTGAGGCGATGCGCCGACGCGGGCTGCGCGCACCTGAGGTGACGCATCCCCGTGTCTAACGGTCGGCGCCCAGTTCGGGAGCTCGGACGAATACCAGTGCATCCTCGCCGGCGATCCGGTGGTCGATGATGCGGTCGATGGTCTGCCGCCACTGTGCACGCACCGCGTCGATGTCGGCGCCGGCGTCGAGTCGTTGCAAAATATTCTGTTGCGCAACGTGATAGGCCATGCGGGTATCGATGTCGAAGGAGGGCATGGGCCTGCACCCTACGGGCCACACGCGAGAAGCCCAAACACCCTGGTCGTCGTGAAGGCGATTGCCGAGCCGAAGGTTTCGCTAGGACGGCGCTCGTGTATCCGGATCGCGCCTCGAGTCATCGGGGCACCGTGGGCGCAGCCGCGAGAGCGGCATCTGTTCGCCGCCTACAACTTGGGCGAGGACAAGCTGTACGAGCATGTGAAGGCGACGAAGAACCGCACCAAGTTCCTCGAGTTCTGCCGATACCTGCGCAGCCTGTACTCGGCCGATGTCCGTATCGCGATCGTGCGTGACAACTTCTCACCGCACCTGACCACGAGTAAAGTGCCAACGGGTCGCTCGGTGGGGGAAGCGAACAACGTCGAGTTCGCGTACATCCCGACGAACAGCCCGTGGTTGAACCGGGATCGAGGCGCAGTTCACCGCGTTGCGGTACTTCGCGCTCGACGGCACCGACCACGGAAGTCACCGCACGCAGGCGTCGATGATCCGCCGTGACACCATCTGGCGCAACAACCACGCCGAGGATCGGCGGCTACGCGAGATCATCGACAAGGCAAACATTGCATGATGCGGCATCAATCGGTTCGCTCGGCCACGTTCTGCAGTTTGGGCGCGGCCCCGGCAGCAGGGGGCGGGTCGTCGCCGTGAACGATCAGAATCGGACAAGGGGCGTGTTCGGCACAGGCCATGCTGACCGAGCCCAAGAGTAGGCCGCTGAATCCCCCGTGGCCGCGGCTGCCGACAGTCAGCAATCGGGCATTGCGGCTGGCGTCGAGGAGGACGGCTGCAGCGCTTCCACGATGGACACGCTGTCGCACAGGCACGGCTGGTTCTGCGCCGAGGACGTCTCGTATCGCCTTATCCAGCATCTGCGCGGTCTCTTGTTCGGGATCCAGGTTTGCGGGCCATCCTTCGGCCGATGTCCAGGGAATGTGCCAAGCCGACACCACGTCGATGCTCAGTCCCGCAGACAGTGCTAGGAAACTGGCCCATCGTAAAGCTTGTTTCGACGGTTCGGAACCGTCCACACCCACGACGATGCGGTCCTTCTGGTCCTCGCTCACACGCGATGCCCTCTCCTCGCCCCCCTGTCGCTGTTGTCGGCGGTACAGACGGATATCGCCGGCTGTGATATCGCTCGATTCCGCATCAAGGGGATCGGTGGCCTGCGATCCGGGACGCCGTGTTCGGCACGTGTCCCGGGTGTGGCAAATTTTACGCCTGCTCGATGACACTGGTGCGAAATCTCGAAGCGGCGAGGGCGTGCATCGCGCTGTCCGTCGCGCAATACCGTGATCACCCTGACGCGTAGCAGTGACCAGCTGAGCGGCGGAGGTCTGTACGCGAGTGCGGGCCTTGACCCTGGTTCTTGGACACTCTGAATCCAGCACCTGTTGGGGAAGCGAGATGATCTTCGGTCATCTCACGAAAGAACGACTCGGAGGTGTTCCGGCGTCAGGCGGTCGAGTGGTGCGAGTCCGCACCCGGCGCGACGATCCGAGGTATCGCCGCTGACCTCGGGGGTGCGCGACACCTGTCAGGCTGGAGCGACCGGTACGCATCCCCGTGTCTAACGGTCGGCGCCCAGTTCGGGAGCTCGGACGAATACCAGTGCATCCTCGCCGGCGATCCGGTGGTCGATGATGCGGTCGATGGTCTGCCGCCACTGTGCACGCACGTCGTCGATGTCGGCGCCGGCGTCGAGTCGTTGCAAAATATTCTGTTGCGCAACGTGATAGGCCATGCGGGTATCGATGTCGAAGGAGGGTAGTGCCATGGGCCTGCACCCTACGGGCCACACGCGAGAAGCCCAAACACCCCGGTCGTCGTGATGGCGATTGCCGAGCCGAAGGTTTCGCTAGGACGGCGCTCGTGTATCCGGATCGAGTGTCGAGTCATCGGGGCACCGTGGGCGCAGCCGCGAGAGCGGATCGGCCTGTGGTGCGACGGGCACAGCGGGCGATCTCCGCACCGGAGGCGCGCACGCGGAACGGAGGGATCTGTGATGTCTTCCAGCACCGGCGAGACCAAGAAACTGTCGCTGATCGGCTCGATCGCGTTGGGCACCGGGGTGATGATCGGGGCGGGCATCTTCGCCCTGGTCGGTCAGGTCGCCGAACTGGCCGGCTCCGCGATACCGTGGGCGTTCGTCGCCGGCGCGGTCGTGGTGGCGTTCAGCGCGTATTCGTATGTGCGCTATTCGAGCACCGATCCCTCCTCGGGCGGAATCGCGATGATCCTCACCGCCGCCTACGGTCCCGGGGTGATTGCCGGGTCGTTCTCGTTGTTCATGTACGTCTCGATGATCTTGGCCGAGAGTTTGCTGGCCCGAACGTTCGGTACCTATCTGCTGCGCCCGTTCGGGATGCAGGGCTCTGCGGTGTGGGTGCCGGTGCTCGCCGTCACGGCGATCGTGGCGGCCACGATCGTCAATCTGGTGGGCAACCGATGGGTGGAAGGCTCGGCCACGGTCACCGCAGCGCTCAAGATCGCCGGCATCGGTGTGCTGGCGGTGGCCGGAATCATCGCCACCGGGATGTCGGCGCTGTCGGATGCGCTGCTGGGACGCCCCGGCGGCACCCCGCCGGACAGTGGTCTGTGGGGATTTCTGGCCGGTGTAACGTTGTGCATCCTGGCCTACAAGGGCTTTACCACCATCACCAATCAGGGTTCGGACATCCGCAATCCCGAACGCAATATCGCTCGCTCGATCGTGATCGCAATCGCGGTATGCACCGTGATCTACCTGTTGTTGACCGTCGCCGTCGTTGGAAGCCTTTCGGTCCCGCAAATCCTTGCCGCCCGCGACTACGCCCTCGCCGAGGCCGCCGAACCCCTGTTCGGCTCGTGGGGGGTGTGGTTGACAGTAGCCGTAGCCGTCGTAGCGACGTTGTCGGGTCTGGTGGCGAGTCTGTTCTCCGTCTCCCGGCTGTACGACATGCTGCGCGAGATGAAACAAGTCCCGGGTGTGCCGGTGGCGCTGAACCGGCAGTCTCTGCTCATCACCGCCACGCTGGCACTGGTGACGGCGAGCCTGTTCGACCTGAGCCGGATCGCGGCGCTCGGGGCGATGCTCTATCTGTCGATGGACATCGCCATCCACTGGGGAATGATCCGCCGACTGCGCCACCGGGTCGAGTTCACCGTGTGGATTCCGGCGGTGGCCATCGCACTCGATGTGCTCGTGCTCGTTCCGTTCGTCGTGATGAAAGCCCGCAGCGACTGGTTCACGGTGGTCATCACCGCCGCGGTGGCAGCAGTGATCATCGCCGCCCAGGCGGTGAATGCGCGGCGCCACCCCCACGACGATCCCGGACAGAACAGTTCGGCAACGTCCGAGGCGAGCTGAGACGATGCCGTCCATCTGCCGGGGTCCTTCTCCCGCGTAACCCCGCCTGCCGGATCTCGACTCAGCCGACGAGGCGGCGCACCTGCACCAACCGGTCCCCGGCCTCGAGCACCCCCGCCTCGCTCGCGCCGGCGCGCAACAGCTGCCCGTTGCGCACCACCGCGACGACCGGATCGGGCAGCCCGTGCGGTGCACACCCGATCTCCTCGGCCCGCACCTGCCGTTCGGTGAGCGCAGGACCTGTCTCGGAGGTGAGCAACTCGTCGACGAGTTCGGCGCCCGTCGGGGTCGCCACGGCCAAACCGAGCATGCGTCCGGCGGTTTCCGAGGACAACACCACCGAATCCGCACCGGCGCGACGCGCGGCACGCACATTCGCCGACTCACGGATCGCCACGGTAACCGGTACGGTCGGAGCGATCTCGCGGATCGACAAGGTCACCAGCACCGCGGTGTCGTCCCGGTCGACCGCCACCACAACGGCGGTGGCGCGCCCCGCTCCGGCCAGTCGCAGCACATCGGCTTTGATGGCCGATCCTGCGATGGTCACCAGCCCTCGTGCGGCTGCGGCGGCCTGCGCGGCCGGGTCGCTGTCCACCACCACGATCTGCGCCGGGTCGCGGCCCTCGGCGAGCATCGCGTCGATTGCCGCACGACCGGTGGTGCCGTAGCCGATCATGATCGTGTGATGACGCGCTCGGCGGCGCCACCGCCGGATCCGCCGCGCCTGCCGCGAGGTCTCGGTCAGGACCGACAAGGTGGTGCCGACCAGCACGATGAGAAAGAAGATCCGCAGCGGAGTGATGAGAACAACGTTGACCAGACGCGCGGTATCGGTCACCGGAGCGATGTCCCCGTATCCGGTGGTCGACAACGACACCGTCGCGTAGTAGAGACAGTCGAACAGGGACAGACCATCACCGCGCACATCGGTGTAACCGTCCCGGTCGAGGTAGACCACCACGACCACCGCCGCCAGAGCGGCCAGGGCGGATCCGATTCGGCGGACGATGGCCCGCCCCGGGCTGGCCTGCCGCTGCGGCACCCGAACGATGCCGGTGAGGGCGAAACTCGGGCGGTCGGTGAGGGCATCGGGGCGCGCTGCGCGCCTGCCCGGCCCGGTCATCACCGTCTTCCCGCATGGCCGATCGCACCGGCCGCGACCGCCGCACGCCTGGTCGATCGCGGCGTCGCCGCAGCATTGTTGCTGCGCTGCTCGCTCCCTCACCCATATTGCCTGCATCTCGCCGAGCACCCTAACGCGTCCGGGTTCGCCGGCAGTGCCGGGCGGGAAGCCAACGGCTGTTCGCGTTCGCCGCCCCCGGTCGGTCACTATCGTTCGATGACCGAACAACGTTGGCAGCAGGTGTCCGAGTGGCCGTTGATGGCGGCCGCGGTGGCGTTTCTCGGTGCCTATGCGTGGACCGTGCTGGGCCCGCCGGTGGGGGCATCGGCACAGTTCGCCGGGGTCATCATGTGGATCACGTGGGGGGTGTTCGCCGGTGATTTCGTGGTGCGCCTGGGATTGGCGCCGCGCCCGGGTCGGTGGCTGCTGCGCCATGGGCACGAGTTGGCGATGGTCGTCCTGCCGGTGTTCCGGCCGCTGCGCTTGCTGCGGTTGGTGACCTTGCTGGGAGTGCTGCAACGCTCGGCTGGTGCGGCGGTGCGTGGGCGGGTGGTGCTGTACGCAGCGGGCTCGACCCTGTTGCTGCTGATCATCTCCTCGCTGGCGATGCTCGACGCCGAACGCGGTGCCCCGGGCGCGTCGATCGAGACCTACCCGCAAGCATTGTGGTGGTCGACGGTCACCGTCACCACCGTCGGATACGGCGATTTCTCCCCCGTGACCATCACCGGACGGGCGATCGCAGTCGCCTTGATGGTTGCCGGTATCGCGCTGCTGGGCGTGATCACCGCAACACTCGCCTCCTGGCTCGTCGAACGCGTCGGTGAACAGGACGAGGCGAACCAGGCCGCCACCCGGGCACAGGTCGCGGACCTGGCGGCGGAGATCGCTGCGCTACGTGCCCAACTCGCCACCCGTGATGCCCGGGATCGGTGAGCTGCAGTCCCACCGGGCGATGTTCGGACCTCACCGTGCACGGATTGACTTCGAGCGAACCCAGGGATTGCAATCGCATAACCATCGACGGTCAACCACGTCAGCGCCTTGGCACGCCCACACCGGCTTACTAGGGTGAGCCATAGAAACGAAAGTGCAAGATCCATCGACGATTTGGATCTGCCCAACCGGTCGCAATGGTTGCACCACCGCAACGAACAGCATCCGGAGGGGCACGCCCCCTCCGGATGGAGTCGGCCGGATCGAGTATCCCCGGACCCCGCACCCATCCGGTCGGGACGGCCGAACGAGCACCGCGCTCGATGCGGCCGCTTTCGTGGATTGGAGCACACGATGCGAACCAGAAGCCGCTTATCCGGTCTGCTCACCCTTCTGATACTGGCCTGGCTGATCATCGGCGCCGTCGCCGCGGGACAACGCGGATACTACGGTGACGCCTCGACCAACTGCGCCAGCGTCGGCACCATCGCGGTGACCATCGTGGCCGGACCCCTGAACTACATGGGCATCAACCCGACCGTGGACTGCGACTATCCGCAACCCACCAGCTGAGCCCGATCATGAACCCGCACTCCGCCCATCCGGCCGTGACCACCGAATGGATCAAACTGCACCTGGACCGCATGCACGCCCCGACCTCCACAGACCGGCCCGAGCGCGACACCCCGGTCGGCGACACACGACCGAACACCTCCACCGATTCGCACTGAACTCGCCTCGGACAGCGCGTGGCGCCCATGTCGAGCACCCCGTGGAGATCTCGACCCATCACACTGCTCCCCCAGCAGTGACCTCACATCCCCCGTACGGCCCAGGCATGTTGAAGCACGCTGAGGAACATCGATGAATCCCTACTATCCCCTCGCTGTTGCTCTCTACCTCCTCGCGGCCGTGTGGCAAGGCACCCTCGGCACATTCTGACCACCCACGGGATTGCCCCGGTGCGTGCTCCGGACCGATGAAGGGAGAAACCGATCATGCGTACCCACAACTCACACCCCGGTAGGCGTTCCGGTGACGCCGACCCCACCCCCACCGGGTCCGCAGACCACACCACACCCGCAGCTGGAGCGGTCGAACCGACCCGCACCGGCCGGATGCTGGTGGCACTGACAGTAGGAGCGGTGGTCACCGTCGCGCTGCTGGTGTTCATCCTGCAGAACACCGAACGCACCGCCATTGCCTTCTTCGGCTGGGATTTCACCCTCCCGCTGGGCGTGGCGCTGCTGTTCGCGGCTCTGGCGGGACTGCTGATCGCCGCGGTGATCGGCGGCGCCCGGATCTGGCAGCTGCGCCACGCCTACCGCAAAGCCCAATGACCCGGCAGACCGTCCGAACCGGCGCCCGGTCGATCACGACGAAAGGAGACCCTGTGGCACCGCCTGCACACCGTCGCCTACACGCCCACCGCATCTCGGCCGCGCATCGTCGCGCCTGGTCGCTCATCGTTCTTGCATCAACAGCACTCCTGCTCCTCGCATGCGGGGCAGGGCAGATCACCCAGACCGACACCCAGCAGGCCGCCATCAACGGCACCAACGCCGAACTCGGCGACCTGCTGCTGCGCAATGTGTACTTCGAGGCCGAGCCCACCGATCCCGCCGTCCCCCGATACGGCCAGGTCACCCTGGCCTTCACCGTCGTCAACCAGTCCTCCACGACCGACCGGCTCGTCTCGATCGATACCCCCGCCGGAGAATTGACACTCGAGGCCTCCGATCAGGCACGCGAACTGCTGCCCGGCAGTTCCCTGTCCGCCGGGCAACCCATCGAACAACTCCGACCGACCACGGCACCGGATCAGCCCCTGACGGTGCGCGGCCGATTCCCCGCCGAAGCGATCCGACCCGGCCTGACCCACCCGGTGACCTTCACCTTCGAACGAGCCGGCACGGTGACCTTCGAGGTGCCCTTCGACGCCTGGACCCCGAACGAACCGCTGCCCACCGAGCGGCCGCTCCCACCCCTGCCGGCGAGCCCATGACATCGCGACGACTCTGCGCGACAGAGGTTCTCGTCCGTGTCGGCGTCCTGGGCGGATCTGGACCGGGCCCGGTTTGTCCTGACTGCACAGGGGTCACTCTCAAAGCATGAATCCCACCACTCACATCCGCATCATGTCGGCCGCTGCCACCACCGCGGTGGTGTTGACCGGATGCTCGGCCGCCTCCGATGAGGCTGATCCCGTCCCGGCCGCCGCTGTCGCGGTGGCCACCACTACCCATACCCCCGGCACCGTCCCGGTCGATGCGGCGGACAAGACCGCACCGGCCGACGCCGACGCGGCGCTGACCGTCACCGACATTCGCACCGGCGCCCACGACGGGTTCGATCGCGTGGTCTACGAACTCGACGGCCGCGGCACCCCCGGCTGGCGGGTCGGCTATGTCGACCGGGCGATCGAGGTCGGCAGCGGCGACCCGACACCTGTCGCCGGCGACTCGGTTCTCGAGGTCCGGATCAGTGGCTCCGCCTATCCGTTCACCAGCGAGGTCACGCCCTACACCGGTCCCTTCCCGGTCCGTGGGCGAGCGGGTGGTGCGGTCGTCGAGGTCACCGGCGCGACGATCTTCGAAGGCGCCACCCAGTCCTTCATCGGCCTCACCGACCCAAACCTGCCCTTCGCGGTGTACTCCCTCGACGACCCGACCCGCGTGGTGATCGACGTCGCCCGCTGACACACACGACGATCCGGCAGACACAGAGCCAACAGAGGGATGCTCGTGCATCCAGCTCGAAGCACCCCGTCGAGGACCTTTGGTACCAAGCCTCCCGAGCGAGGCAAAGCCCCCACAATCTCGCCCCTCGTGCGCTCTTCATACTATCTGTGCGCCAGCACTGTCGATATCAGGGCAAAGCAACACCGACCCTGATGTCATCGTCGTCCTCCTCCGGAAGTGCGATTCGCCCACAGCCGGACCCCGACGCTGCACAGCCACGCATCAGCATGTGTGCAGGAGCGCAATGATTGCCGAATCGCAGGTACTGCCGGAAGATGACGTCATGAACGCTGTTGCCCGCTCTTCCCCGCCGCGCCGGTCCAGGAAAAAATTCGATCGGCAGGTCGATGCGGTGATGTGGGCCTCGCGCGCATTGGTGGGGATAGCGGCAGCATCGGTCGCCGAGGTGGAAGACCGCGTGAGCATCCCCCACTTGCGCATCCTCGTGCTCGTCGGCACGCGAGGCCCGCTCAGTCTTGCCGTCATAGCGGACGAACTCGCAGTCGATCCCTCCAACGCCAGCAGAGCTGTCGACAAGCTCATCAAGGCGGGGCTACTGGACCGGCGTGACGCGCCGGACGACCGCCGCAGACTCGCACTGACACTCACGCAGGCCGGCGCCGATCTCGTCCAGACCGTCACCGACCATCGACGTGACGCCATCGCGGCGGTACTGAAAAGATTGACTGCCGCGCAGCGTGACGATCTCGCGGCCGCCTTCGACACCTTCGCGGTGGCCGCCGGCGAACCGACCACCGATGATGCGCTGACGCTGCTGGGGCCGATCCGTCCGTGAACGCCATCCGGCTGTGCGCGTCCGTGCCGCGACGACAGTACTGACCGCACTCGTCGTCGCCAACGACTCGGCAACCACCCGTGTCGCCGGGACAACCAGCCTCGCGCAATCGACACCCTGACGCGATTACCGAATCCTCCCCGGGCCCCGCGGCCCGACGGCCATTTGCCAGATAGTGCGGGTTCGCGAGGGTTCCGAGGCCGAGCGGTCTTTTCCGGGGTCGGCAGTCGGGACGTTCGAGATAGCGGGCGAGCAGATCGGCGGCACCGCGCCGGATCCCGACCAAAATTCGTGCCGCTGATCTACAGTCGTCAGCACCGGCTGAGGATGCGGGGTAAAGCTGGCGGACAGGCACACTGATGATCCCACCGACGAAACGTCGACATTCGGGTGGCGCGGCTACGCAGTGGGTTTGCGGGGCATGGCGGCGATGTTGGGTCGACTGCGTCGACCATCCGGTCGGGCAGTTCCGACGAGGATCGCTCCGGTTGACAGGAATCCGGTCGCCCCCAGATGTGCACTGCGCTGATCGTTGCCCGGTTCGACACTTTGTTCCGATGGCGGGCACACTCGTCGACAGAGCAGCATTCGGGATCGGTATACCGGACACGCCAGCGCCTGGTGTCCCTACTGCGCAGCACATTTCATCCCCGTTCCGATGCTGACCTGTGTTCGACTCGTCCGTGCTGAGAGCGTGGATGAGGGTCGGCTCGCGTCGACAATTGTTCGAGGAGACTGTCATGTTCGACTCCGTGGTGCCTGCCGGTCAGCGGCGAAGTCTCGCCGAGCTCGACGAACGTCTGGATCTGTCGGTCGGCGATCGGCAGGCGAAGAGGTCCGCATTCTGGACGATGCTGGCACTGTCGGCGGTGATCGCCGTGGCCGGGGTGGTCAGCGATTCGACGGCCACCGTGATCGGCGCGATGATCGTCGCTCCGTTGTCCACCCCGATCCTCGGAGTGGGGCTGGGTATCACCGTCGGTAGGCGTGCACTGATCGTGCGCAGCATCGTCCGTATCGTTGCCGGGATCGTACTGGTCGTTGTTCTCGGAGTTCTGTTCGCTCGGGTCCTGCCCAATCCCGGTAATGTGCTGGCCAATTCGCAGGTTCTGGGGCGCACATCGCCGACGTTGATGGATCTGGTTGCGGCGTTGGCCACAGGATTGGTCGGAGCTGTCGCGGTGGCCCGACGCGATGTCGGGGATGTACTGCCCGGGGTCGCCATCGCGATCTCGCTGGTTCCGCCTCTCGGCGTGGTCGGGGTGTGTCTCGGTTCGGGAGCACCGACTCTCGCGCTCGGTGCATTCGTGCTGTTCGCCTCCAACGCCGTTGCTCTGATCATCACCGCCACGCTGGTTCTGGTGGCGGCAGGCTACGGCCGGGACGCGGCGCGCGAGGGTGGGTCGCGGTGGCGACGAGCGTACCTCGTGTTGTCGGTTGCGCTGGTCGTCGTCTCGGTCCCGATGGTCGTCAATTCGCTTGCATCCTTGTGGGCCGAGCAGATCTCGGCCCGCGCGGAACTCTGGCTCGACCAGACACCCGGCGCCCAGGTCACCGGAGTGCAGTGGCGCGGCACCACCGTTACTGTGTCCGTCCTCGGGCCTGCCTCCCTGCCGCCCGTGGCCGAACTCGATGCCGCGGTCCAGGCGATCGTGCCGTGGGATCCGCAGCTGCAGGTCGTGCACACCGTCGGCTCGACCATCGAACAGATCGAGGCGAATTAGCAGCGGTGAGATCGGCGAACACCCTGCTCTCACCGCCTTCTTACGGGGTGACGATCGTGAAGTCCGGGTCCGGGTCGTCGAGAAAGCCCATCAGCCTCGCTAACGCTGCATCCATTCCGTCGCTGGTGATGGTGCCGTCCGCGAGAAGCGGTGCCGGATCGGCACCACCGAGCATCACCGCGATCAGAGCCGCTCGGGTCAAACCGATGGTGGCATCGGGCGCCGGCAACGATCCGTCGGTGGGAAAATGGACCAGCAGCCCGTTACGTAACTGGCAACGATGGACGACGTTGTCGTCGGTGAAGGCCCAATCGAATGTGGTGCCCTTCCCCGTCGCCGGAGTCAAGAATGGTGGCTCGACCGCAGTCGAACGCGCCCGGGCGGTGCGCTGGACCCGGCAGGTCGTCGACCTGTGCCCGAAACTCGAACAGGTGCTACTGCTGGGTGCGGCTGCCCGCGACGGCTGGGCCCGAGCCGGCATCACCCGGGAGCTGTACGTTCTGCCCGGCACGATCCCGCACTGCTCGGCTCGCGGTTTGAACTCCCCCGGCGGCCGCGAACGCTTCGAGGCGGCAATCGCGCAGATCGCCCGCTCCCTCACGTGGTAACAACCTCGCCAGGCCATTCGCCACCCCGACCCGCCTGTCCGGGGGACGCGCCGCCCACCCGTTTCGAGAGGACAGATCACCACGATGACCGACCGCGACGTCCTCGCACCGGCAGCTGTCATTACTGCACGGAGCACCGCCACGCACCGGCTCGACGAGCTGACCGCGCTGCCGAAGACAGCAGGGCTGTATGCGTGGTGGGCGGCTCCGTCGGTGCTACCGCAGCTGCCCGGTCCCGCTCACCCCGAGGTGGAAAATCTGCGGTTGCTGTATGTCGGGATCGCCTCGAACCTGCGTCGCCGAAGCACCGGCAATCATCTGCGGCGCAGCGGCAGCTCCACACTGCGCCGCACCCTCGCCGGCCTGCTGCTCCACGAGCAGAACTACCGCACCGAACGTACCGACCGGGTCGTGCTCGTTCCCGAGGACGAGGCCCGGCTGACCGCCTGGATGCACACCCACCTGCGACTGTCGTGGTGCGAACACCCGCACCCGGCCGCGGTCGAACCTGCCGTCATCGAGCAGTGGGCACCCCCGTTGAACCTCGACCACGCTTCCGGCGCTGTCCGTGAGCTGGTGCGCGCTGCCCGCACCGCCTACAACACAAGCGCCTGAACGAGCTATCGCCGACAGGGCACTCGTACTGAGTCCGCTGCATGTGGCCCTTCGACACGCATCGCCCCGGTGAAGCCGAGCGAACTGGCCGTCACCGAGAATCGTGGCCGTGAAGGAACGCCTGTCAGAACCGGATTACCAGCTGGTGTGGCCACGGACCCTGTTCGTGGCCGAAGCATCGAAGCTGCTCAATCAACGTCAGTATCCGGATTGGGACGATCGTTGCCTGCTCCTGCTCACCGATGCATTCGTGAGCGATCATGCCGGAGGCCCCGTCGCCGACTTCAACGAGATCCGCTCCCAAACTGCATCCTGGGACAGGCAACCGACCAGTGCTACTGCGATGACCGATGCGCAGAAGTTCCTCAAGGATTTGATGACGAATGCCGATGCCTTGTACGAGGACGCTCCCCCGCGACGGCCGTACTGGAGAGACCGCCGAGGCAGTTCTCGGCGTGGGGACAATGTGCGTTGGTCCATCCAGACTGTTGCTCGCGAATTCGTCTCCCTGATCCGTGAACTCGACGATGCCTGTTATTTCGATCGACGCTTCGGCGTGAACTGTGTCGACGATGACCGTGGTGATCATGCATCGATCGTGATCGAACGAGAACTGGGCGAGAAGGACGCGTGGCCTCTCGACGCCGACGCGCTCGCGGCCGACGTCGACCTGTTCTACTCGATCGTCGAGGTACTGCACGACAGTATCGCACGCCCACGCAAGCCGAGCTTCTACCACCAGTTCGGCGATTGCGGCTGGCATCGAGAAGACTTCGACATCGACACCGGCCGCGCCATCTACCGGTGGCGAGTGAACAAAATCTTCGACCGCGGTGACACTGGATTGAGACTGGCCGAAGAAGGTGAAGACATCGGCAGACTGGTGACCGTCACCGACGTAGTGCGCGGGGACCTGGTGGCCGCTGTCGCGAACCGCTCCGACGAGGAACCAGCCACCGAGCAGGTGCGCCACGCGTTAGCACTGTTCCGTGAGCGCGGCGCCGATCGAAACCAAAAACGCTCCGCCATTGCAGTGCTGGCGCTGATTCTCGAGGAGCGTCGGCATGACGTTCTGACCGATGCGCTGGCGAAGTCTGATCGAGGTGCACTGTTCGAGATCGCCAACGGCTTCCACATCCGCCATCAGAACGCCGGCCAGAAGCGCGACTACGACGACTTCTACCTCGACTGGGTCTTCTGGGTCTACCTGGCCAGCATCGAGTTGACCAACCGTATCCTCGACGAGCAACAGAGGCCATGAACCCTGCCGGTCGCGGGTGCTACCGGTGTGAACCCATCTGTAACAATCGAGTCGTCGAAACTATAAGCAACTGAGCATATTCAGCATTGGAAGGAAACAGCCCCATGATTCGTAAGCTCCTCGTCGTCACAGCGGCCACGGCCACGTTTGCACTCGGCTCGGCAGGAGTCGCGTCTGCGGACGGTCCTATCGCCTTGCCGCCCACTCACATGTGTGACTTCGTGGGAGGACAGGGGACGTTCGATTGCCTTCTTCTCACGATCCTCACGGCTATCTCCACCGGATCGGCGAATAGCGGCTCGGCCTCGTAGGTTTGGGCGATAACAAAGCGCCCGCGATCCGGAAAACGCAGGGTGCTTTGTTGTGTGGGCAGTGAGTGGGCACAGGACGAACAGGATGCCACCGTGTGCGATGCGGTCGTCGACCGGTTTGCGTCCCGGAAACGGGCACAGACTGGGTTCGCCAACCCTCCGGCCCCCTCGGAGCTCGCGGATAGGCGCTCTTACGTCAACCACAGTCCTTCCATCGGTGCAGGTCGAGCACACCACGCATGACCTGGACCGATGGTTTGCGTCCGCGCCGGTAACCACGCTGATCGGTGCCCGGAACCCACTCGTAGCGAAAACGACGGTCCCGGAAAGACTGCCGGGGACCGCCCTCAACGCGCCGGGGAATCACTCATCTGTCGGGGAACACGTTTTCGTGTTTGTCACTGGTGTCTGATTACATCTGAGCAAGTACTTCGGGGAGTACGTCTCGAAAACAAGGCAGTCGCAGGTGGATGTCGGATCGCCCAGTGCAGCATTGTGCCGGGCGCAGACGGGCTTCTCCGCGCGACGAAAACATGACACTGATAGAGGACACGACTATGACCATGCCGCCGCCAGATTACGCCGCCTACCCCCCGAATCCTGAGCAGCCGGTGAAGCAGAAGAACACCGTCGGTTTGATTGCTGTCATCACGGCCGTGATCGGCTTCGTCTTCGCCTGCATTCCCGGTGCTCTCATCGTCGGGTGGATTCTGCTCCCGATCGCTTTCATCCTCGGCATCGTGGGTCTATTCCAATCCGGCAAGGCCAAAGGCACAAGTATCGCTGCAGTCATCATCGCTATCGTGGGCACCATTGTCGGTTTCATCGTCTTCTTCACCGTGGTCACAGATGCTGTTGACGAAGCGTTCGGCGGATCGGACCTATCGGTAGCCGAATCCACGTCCGGCGATAGTCCCGTGACAAGCGGCGACAGCCAAGACGCTCCCGGCAGCCGGGACAACCCCCTTCCCATCGGCGCGTCGGTCGTCAACGACGAGTGGAACATCGTTCTTGGTACTCCCCGCGAGGCCGGCGATGAGGTCAGCGCCGAAAACCCGTTCAACGATCCTCCGGCGCCGGGAATGGAATTTTGGATCGTGCCGGTCACGGCAACCTATACCGGTAATGACACCGGACTCGCCTGGACCGATCTGACGGTCAAGTTCGTTGGCTCGGACAACAAGACGTACAGCGACAGCTGCGGCGTGATCCCCGATAACCTCAATGACGTGGACGAGGTCTATCCCGGTGGTATCGCGGAAGGGAACGTCTGCGTTGCTGTTCCGGCCGGAGCCGACGGATTGTGGTCGGTGTCTGCAGGTTTCACCGGTAAGCCCAGCTTCTTCACCACCAGCTAGCTGTACCCGGTCGGGACGTCGGTAGCAGGCGTGTCGACTTGATGCGAAGAGAACCTCCGAGCGGGGTGGGGCTTGTCTCAGGCCCACATCCGCTCGGAGGTTCTCTTGTCCTACGGTAATGTCCGCACGACCTATCTCGGAAGATTGCTCCTCGTCGAGGGCCACCGAGACGACTGGCCCAAAGCGCATATCGCCAGCGCAATGGGGTTTTCCCGTGAATGGGTGTCCACTCGGGTGATCCGGTACCGGATCGAGGTCGAGGCAGGATGATACGCCCGGTTATTCCCACCCGCACACGATGCCGATCCGTACCGCGGTGGATATCGACGAATCGTTGCGCTGCGCGCGTGTGAACGGCGTGGACCGGACTGGCTCGCAGTTTGGGTAGAGCGCCTACAGCCCTTCCAGCACTCCCACCAGATCCTGGAGTAATGCATCGGTGCGGGCCTCGATCTCGTCGAAGACGTCGGTGAGGTCCTCGAGGGCCTCAAGATCTCGGTGCCGGGCGGCAGTGCCGCGGTCGTAATAGCCGGAACTGAGGGTGACATCGGACTCGACCGGCACACCGGTGTCGTCCTGTGGAAGAACGGGCAGCGTCCTACGTATCGGGACCTGGCCGGACAGGTGTGCCCGTAACAGCGCCGATACCGATTGTGGGGTCATCGGTTGCGCATGTGGAAGGTGACCCCAGCGGTCGATCGGACACAGCAACGGCTGGCGGGCCTGCTCCGCATCGAGCGGATCCACGAGGATTTCGATGGGGTCGGTGAGGTGATGGCGCAGCAGATGGGTGCCGGGATATTGATCGAGGAACGCTTGGATCTCCGCCCATCGCCGGTAGATCTCGACCGCGGGGTTGTCCCCGGTCTCGGGATCCGGTCCGAGCCGGAACTGTTCGCCGGCCCGGGTGGTGACCATGGGGGTGTTGCCGTCGAGGCGGAGGTCGCGGCGGCGCAGCCGGGTGATGTCGGTGAAGCTCATCCCGGTCGCGGCCAGGATCAACAGGAGGGCGTCGCGGCGGCCGAACAGGCCGCTCGGCCAGCCGGTGGTGGGCAACTCGACGGCTCGCTGCAGCAGTAGCCGTCCGAGCCGGTCGAGACGCGAGGCTCGGGTGGTGTCGAGGTGTCGGCGCACGGTCTCGGTCCGACCCGGCGGCGGGTAGCCGTGGCGGGTGTGGACGGCGTTGATCGCCGACAGGCGGCGTCGCTGCGTCGCGACCGCGGCCGGGTGTTCGTGCAGGAACAGTGCCAGGGTTTCGGGTGCGGCGGGGATGGGGCGGTGGTCGGCGGCCGCGCACCAGTCGGCGAACAGCGCCCAGTCGTGCCGGTAGCGGGCGGGGATCTTCAGGCCGAGGTCGGCATCGTGAACATCGGTGCGGCGGTGAACTGTCCGATCAGCGTGGATCATCGCGCTCAAAGCCCAAGGTTGGTGACGGCGTTGCCGATCAGCGGGGCGTGTTCGCGGGCGTAGGTTTCGAGCATGGCGGGGGTGCTGTGCCCGGTCTGGCGCATGATCGCGTGCGCGGAGGCGCCGTTGCGGAAGGCCTGGGTGACGAACCCGGACCGCAGCGAATGCCCACCGAGCTGCTGGACGATCTCGGGATCGTAGCCGGCTTGGGCGGCGCGGCGCCGAATGGCCTTGTGCACTGCCGCTCCCGACAGGGCGGTGTCGGAGAGGTTGCCGTTCTTGCGGATCGACCGCAGGAACGGCGACGCCGGAACCATGCGCGGCCGCACACCGCGGCACACGTGCGCTTCGAAGGGTTCGGCGGTGCGCAGCAGCCGGATGACAGCGGGGCGGCCCCCGGAGTCGAAGGCGGCGACGACCTGCGCCCACCGCAGCCACGCACACGGCGGACAACTGACGTGGCTGTGGGTGAACGGCAGGGCCCGGACAGTGCCGCGGCCTTCCTGATCGGTCTTGGTCTTGCGGAGTTTGATGTGCAGGCCGTCGAGCCGGTGCAGCGAGATGTCACTGCAGTTCAGGGCGACGAGTTCGCTGCGGCGGAACGCTCCGGCGAAGCCGAGCAGCAGGATCGCACTGTCGCGACGTTCCAGCACCTCCGCGGCCCAGCTATCGCTGTCCGTCCGCGCCCGCTCGACGATGGTGACGATGTCGGCGGTGAGCAGCGGCGCCCGCGGGGTGCGGGGCCGCTCCCCCGCCGCGGCGTAGTCCCGCCGGATCCCGGACAAGGTGGCGGTGACCAGTTCGTCGCTGCCGGGGGCGGGATAGCCGGCGCGGCGGTGGTGGTAGCCGATCCCGGCGACCCACCGGGCCAAGGTGGAGGGGGAGTAGGCCCGCTCCCCCGCCTCGGTCACGGTCGCGGCGGCATCGAGGAGATAGGCGGCGACGGTGAGCGGATGCGCCGGCAACGCGACATGCCCTTCGCGCTGGCACCAGGCGGTGAACCGCTGCCAGTCCGCGGCGTAGTTGCGGAGCGTCGACTCGGACCGTGACCGCGAGACGGTCCCCGCCACCTTCGCGAGGTCCTCGGCCGACAGCGCCGGAACTGTAGGGTCCCCGGGGGTCGGCACCGGCACGAAGGGGTCGTCCGGGCGGCGGTTGATCAGGTCGTCGGGCACGAAACGGGAGCCTACCGGCCCGCACCGACATGATCGGACAGGAAAACGCGCTCAGCTGGGGTTTCGGCGTTGATGGTGCGCTAATGACAATTAGCGCACCACCACACGTGTTTGACATAAGCAGCCAAACTCCAGCGCTCATCCCCGACCCAGTCCTTCCCTCCGGAAGTAGAGCGTCTCAACTCCTCAGCCCCATCCGAACCGATCGGGCCACATCAGATACACCAAGTCATAGCCTTATGATTAAACCGATTTTCCCACAATAGTTTTCGGCACACGTGCCCTGTCATTCCTTACCAAAACGTGCGACCGAGATCAGACTGTCGATGTACTGTGCCAGATACCAAGAACTTGTTGTGTCAACCAGTAATTTGGTCGCCTCTCGGTTGCGGATCGAGGCGCTTCGGTGGCATGCTCGCGCGGCCTGTCGACACGAACCACGGTTACCGGGGTAATCCACGATCCATGGCGGTAATGAGCCGATGGAGTCTGCATACCGGTGGTGAGGTCGAGCACGGGCCGTGGATCGATCACATCGCTTCCGACCTGGCCTGCACAGGTCTGCGGACGTGGGCCATCACGGAGGAGACCGGAAAGCTCAGTGACCATACTTGGGTGGCCTGCATCGTGCGCCTCACTACGTAGAGGCATGCATCGTGTGCACGGCACGGTGTGCCGCGCATGATGGGGTGGTGCCGAATATCGATGTAGAGCCATACCTCGAAGCCGTCCTGGACACTGCCCGGGAGGTGCTCGGTGCGGAGTTCGTCGGGGCGTACGCGGCCGGGTCGCTCGCCCTGAACGCCTTCCATCCCGGCCGCAGCGACATCGACATCGCCCTGCTCTGCCGCGACCCCCTGAGCGAAACGATGAAGCGGGAGTTGATCGCTCGGCTGCGGCACAGCGCCCTACCATGTCCGGCCCGGGGCCTGGAACTGGTGGTCTACACCATGGCTACGGCGCAGTCGGGCACCGGAGAACCGGGCTTCGAGCTCGAGTTGAACGACGGGCCGGACATGGCCTTTCGGCAGACACTTCAGCCCACAGACCGCCCTGCAATCGACGGGACGTTCTGGTACGGACTGGACCGCAGCATCCTGCACCAGAGCGGCCGGGTGTTGGCGGGACCGCCGGCCCCGGAGACATTCGCCGAGCTGGCACCGGAGGAACTACAGAGCCTATTGGTCGACTCGCTGCGCTGGTGGATGGCGCTGCCCGGCCCAGCCGATGACCGGCCCGCACCCGGAGCCGACGACGCGGTCCTCGGAGCCTGTCGCGCGCTGGTTCGACATCGCTACGGGAAGTGGCTGTCCAAAATCGACGCCGGCCGACGGTTACTCGGGACCGGCTACCAGCCGGTCGAGGCGATCGAACAGTCCATCGCAGCACGCTCCGGTGAGCTTCCGCCTTCAGGTCGGCAAGCATGGACTTTCCAGGAAGGCGTGCTGCACGAGCTCCTGGCTGCGACCGAACGGCCCGCATGACCATCGTCCGGATCGGCACTCCTACTGCCGCGCTCTCAGGTGCCGATACATGACCATTCCCGCGTGGTACAGCACGTCGTCGCGGAACTCACCGTCGGCGGAAAAGCCGGTGTCGTCACGGTAATAGATCATCGTTCCTTCGATCCGGTAGTCACCGGTGTAGGCAGCTTCCCGGCTGCCGCGGGCCTCGACGTATCGCCCCTCCGGCAGGAGACGCTGGCGGATGTTACCGTCGGCGGTCACCCACAGTCCGACGAACGGGTGCCCGGCTTGTTTCATGTCCTTCACTTCCCTGGAGGTCGTCACAGTGTCGCCGCCACCCGCCCGATGATGGCGTTGCGGGAACGGATCACGGCCTCGCGCAGGGCGTCGATGTCCTCGCCGACCAGCGAACCCGCCCACTTGCGCGGGTTGCCGGCGACGAGGACGGTGTCGATGTTGCGTGCGTCGGAGCCGAGCACGAGGGTGCCGACGGCGTCGTTGAGCGGCATGTTGTTGATGTCGTCGGCGCGGACGATGAGCAGGTCGGCCTCCTTGCCCGGTGTCAGCGAACCGGTGACGTGCCCGAGCGCGTTGGCATGCGCGCCTTGCAGGGTGGCGAAGTCGAGGACGTCGCGGGTGGTGATCCGGTTGCGGGTCTCCTCCGTTCCGTATGCAGCATTGGTGGCGCGCATGCGTTGGATGGCATGCAGGGTCCGCATCTGGGTGAACATGTCGCTCGCGAGCGCGACCTCCACGTCGATGCTCAGACCCGGCCGGATCCCGACGGCGAGAGCCTCGTCCACAGCGGGCACCGCCGATTCGAGGCCGATCTGGGCGTCGGAGGTCGGGGCGAGGGAAACCGTGACACCGGCATCCCCCATCGCCGTCCATGCCTCGGGGGTCAGGCCGGTCGCATGGATCAAGGTGAGGGTCGGATCGAGGATCCCCATCCGTGCCCAGCGCAGGATCGCCTCCGACGACGGTATCCCGAAAACCGCGTCGATGCTCGTCCACACACCGAGATCACGTGCGAAAGCAGCGAGTTCGGGCCCGTAGGCGATCGCAGGTCCGGCGATCTCGTCGGTCGCCAGGGCGGCCAGCCGCACCGTGACGAGACCGTCTGCGGCATTGTGGAAGTCGCTCACCAGCCGGCTCATATCCTTGGGCCATTGGCGATCCCATTCACCGAAGTGTGGACCCATCGAGGCATGCACACCCCGAATTCCGGTGTCGATGAGCGCATTCAGTGCAGCATCGGAATGCGCGGAAGTGCGGGAGTTGTGCGAGAAGTCGAGCATGGTGGTGATGCCCGAGTCGAGCGCGGTCAGCGCGGCGAGACGGGTACCGATGTACATGTCCTCCGGTGCGTAGTTCGGGGCGACGCCGGCCAGGGTCGACATGACATATTCGCCGAGGTCGGAAACGTCGGGAATGCTCCGGCGCAGTTGCGCTTCCCAGGCGTGACGGTGGGTGTCGACGAAACCGGGGCCGACGATCGCGCCGCGGGTGTCGACCACGAGTGCCGAGGCTGCTGCGGCACCGTGCCCGGGATCGGAGCGTAGGTCGGCGCCGATCGCGATGATCTGCGAGCCGACGAGCAGGACGTCGCCGGCATCGAGGTCCGGGATCGAGGGGTCCATGGTGACGACGGCGCCGCCGGTCAGCAGGATCGGACGGTCGCTGTCGTGGGCCGCGGTGAAATCGGCGAGAGTTGTCTTCATTGTGGTGGCTTTCCGATGAGTGTCAGGCGCGGTGGAAGGTGTAACCGGCGTGCTGCAGGGTGCCGTCGACGAATTCGCCGAATGCCCAGAATCCGAGGTCGTCGCGGTAGTCGATGCGGTCGCCGGTGATCCGATAGGAGCCCTGATATGCATGCGGGCGTCCACCGCGGGTCTCGTCGTAGCGACCGTCCGCGGTCAGGTGCTGGTGCACGAAATCCGTTTCGTCGATCCAAGTTCCGAGATGACGGTCCGATGCCACGTCCGTGGCGGTCGGGGTCTCCGTCGGGTCGTCGGCGTGGACCGATCGACCGCCCCAGAGGGCGATCTCACCGTCGACGACGACCGTGTGCGCGGCGTCGGCATCATCGATGAATCGTTGCAGCACATCTGTTTCCGAGTCGTCGCGAGAAACGGGCAGGATCGCGAAGGTTGCCGGATTGCCGGGTGCAAGCGCGGATGGTGACCGGAAGGAAGTCGGACGCAACCCACGGAGCCGCATGACGTCGACGATTGCGGGCACGATGACGTACCCGGCGCAATCGATGACGATGGCACCGTCGTCGTCGGCAGCGGTCAACAGGCCGGGGCCGATACCGACCACACGAGAGCCACCGAGCAGGACGTCGCCGCGGTCGAAATCGCCGATCAGGGAGTCGCCGGTGATGATCCGGGCATTGCCGAACAGGAGCGGACGATGCCCGCCGGCGTTCTCGCGGATGAGTTCGAACAATTCGGGAGTGAAGGGGATGGTCATGTGTACTCCAGATGAGGATCGGGTTGCCGGGAGATCCGGCGAGTTCCACTGTCGGGGCGGATGGGCGGCCGGAACAGGCCGGTGTGTGCCTGGGTGCACCAGGGCCTGTCTGTACCGCATCCGGGGAGCTAGCGTCGTCTCATGGCCTCCACCGAACTCGGAACCTTCCTCAAGGCGCGACGCGGGCACGTGCAGCCGTCGGATGTCGGCATCACGGCGCAGTCGGGGCGGCGGGTCTCCGGTCTGCGTCGCGAGGAAGTTGCCATGCTCGCCGGTGTCAGCGTCGACTACTACACGCGACTCGAACAGGGTCGCGAACGGAATCCGTCTCCGGCGGTTCTCAACGCCCTCGCCGGCGCACTGGCTCTCGACACCGACCTGCGCGAGCATCTGTTCCGTCTCGCGGGACTGGCTCCGACACCGCCCACTCCGGTGCGGAAGACCGTGGACGATTCGCTTCGGGAGCTTCTCTCATCCTGGTCGCACACACCCGCGCTCATCATCGACCGCCGGTTGGATGTTCTCGCGTACAACGAGCTCGCCGGTGCGCTCTACAGCGGCTTCGAGCGCATCGACAATCTCGTGCGCATGACCTTCCTCGATCCCTTCGGGCGCCGCTTCTTCACCGATTGGGAGCGCGCCACGACGTCGTGCGTCGCGAATCTCCGGCTCGCTCTGGGCCACACCGGCTCGGTCGACGACGTTCGTGCCCTCGTTCTCGAGGTGCACGATGCGAGCGCGGAGTTCCGCGAACTGTGGAATCGGCACGATGTGCGGGGCAAAACACACGAGGCCAAGGAGTTCCGGCATCCTGCCGTCGGCGATCTCGTCCTCGAATACAACGCATTCGACGTTCGCAGCGCACCTGGACATCAGTTGATCGTGTACCGGGCCTCCGCCGGCTCGCCCAGTGACGACAAACTTCGGCTGTTGGGATCCCTGGCGGCGACCACCGACCGCTCGTGATTCCTCGTTCCGGACCCCGTGGTCCTCTACATGATTACGGTGGTTCGTAGCCGACTGCAGTAGCCAGGAGGATTTCTCCCATGAGTTCGTCCGACGACTGGAATGCGCAGGTGATCGCCGAGTTCCGGGCCAACGGAGGCCGGGTCGGCGGCAACTTCGAGGGTGCGCCCATGGCGCTCGTGCATCATCGGGGTCGCAAGAGCGGTCGCGAGACGGTGACTCCGACGCTGTATCTGCCGGACGCGGAGGACGCCGCGACCGTGTACGTCTTCGCGAGCAAAGGGGGTGCACCTTCCCACCCGGCCTGGTACTACAACCTCACCACCGCCGGTCGAGCGGAGGTCGAGATCGGCACCGAGACCTTCGAGGTCACGGTAGAAGAGATCACCGGCGCCGAGCGCGACCGTATCTATGCCGAGCAGGCTCGCCGCTACCCCGGCTTCGCCGAATACGAGGTGAAGGCCCGCGGGGTGCGCACCATTCCGGTCCTCGCTCTCCGACGACGCTGACCTGCTTGCACCCCCGGAACTACGAGATCCCGCCGGCACGCGCCGACGGGATCTCCCGTGACCGGCCACCCAGGCCGGGACGACTTCCGGGGTATGCCTATTTACGCCCCGCCTGCCACTGCATGCCCCACCCGAACGCGCGGTCGAGGTCGGACTGGCTGCCGTCGATGTACTGCACGAGACGCTCGACGGTGATGCCCTGCCCGGTGTTCTGCAGCATCGCGATCGCGCAGATGCGCGCGCTGTTGTTCGGCGAGTCCAGACGCACCTCGATCTGCGGACCCGACGGCGGGGTCAGCGTCACGACGCCGTCCACGGCAGCCCAGTTCGGCGCGCCCTCGTAGATCATCGCGAAGATCAGCACACGCTTGAACAGTTCGGGGCGCTCGAGGTTGACGTGCATGTTCTCGCCGCCGGTGTTCGAGCCGGTGCGGTCGTCGCCGTCGAGGTGGATGTACGGCGGGGTGTTCAGCGCCCCGAAGCTGTTTCCGAGCGCCTGGATGACACCCTTGGATCCGTCGGCGAGTTCGAACAGGCAGCCGAGGTCGAGGTCCACCCCGCCGCTCGCGCCCATGAGCTTCGAGAGGAAGCCCTTCTTCTGCTCACCGCGCGACCAGTTGAGGTTCACCCGCGTGACACCCTGCCCGGACCCGGCCTTCGACAGGCTGACGGTGGGAGATTCCTTGGTGAGGTTGATCTTGCTGAGGTTGACGCCGCCGGCGTTCTGCTCGGGCTTCTTGTTGTAGTCGATGGCCATGTCGAGCCTTTCGTCGGAGTGGCTGCGCGCGGTTGCGCACGGAGTACGGAAAAGCGATGGGAGCCCCCGATCCGAGATGTCGGATCGAGGGCTCCCATCGGCATGTGGTTCGAACCGTCGAGGATCAGGGGATGCTGGTCTTCACAGCATCTTCGCCTTCCCTCGCCGCGATCTTGCGGTTGCGGTAGATGCTCGAGCCGAGCGCAGCACCGATCAGGGCGACACCGACCAGGCCGGTGACGACCTCCGGCACGTGCGTGCCGATCGAGTACAGCAGGATCAGTGCCAGCGCACCGATGGCCCAGTGAGCGCCGTGCTCGAGGTACACGTAGTCGGACAGCGTGCCCTTGCGCACCAGGAAGATGGTGATCGAGCGGACGAACATCGCGCCGATGAAGCCGAGACCCAGGGCGATGATGATCGGGTCGGACGTGATGGCGAAGGCGCCGATGACACCGTCGAACGAGAACGACGCGTCGAGCACCTCGAGGTAGAGGAACAGGAAGAAGCCGGCCTTACCGGTGGCCTTCGCGAGACCGCTCGGTCCGCCCTCGGGCTCCTCGCCTTCCTCGGGGACGTGGAACATCTCCCCGAGGCCGTTGACCGCGATGTAGGTGATCATGCCGAGCGCGCCGGCGATCATGACGGTCGAGACCTTGTCGTCGGGCGCGATGACGGTGGCCGTGATGAGCAGCAGCGTGGTGGCGACGACGACCTCGAGCTGCTCGAGCTTGCCGGCCTTCGCAAGAGGACGCTCGAGCCATTCGAGCCACTTGATCTCGCGATCTTCGAGGATGAAGTGCAGGAAGAGCATCAGCAGGAACATGCCGCCGAACGCCGCGATCTGCGGATGCGCATCGGTGATCAGGGTCTCGTAGCTGGGGCTGCCGTCCGGGAAGTAGGCGGCTCCGTCCGGCGGCGGATTCAACGCGAGGTCGAGTGCCGCGATGGGGCCGAGTCCGGACGCCACCCACACGATCGCGAGGGGGAACACCAGACGCATACCGAAGACGGCGATGAGGATGCCGACGGTGAGGAAGATCTTCTGCCAGAACTCGCTCATCCGGCGCAGCACGGTCGCGTTGATGACCGCGTTGTCGAACGACAGCGAAACCTCGAGGATGCCGAGGATCACGCAGAGGAAGAGAGCTTGCGGGCCGCCGTAGAGGAACGCCACCACGAGAGATATGACGGTGACGGCCATCGACGGACCGAATATTCGCAGAACCACGAAGCGTGGCCTTTCTAATCGGAATCAGGGCGTTGCAGGGTGGTTACTGCACATCGGTTCCGGCTTCGGCACTGCGACCGAAGCCGGAACCCGAAGAAACGAACTAGACGTTGACGCCGTAGTCGCGGGCGATACCCGCGAGGCCGGACGCGTAGCCCTGGCCGATGGCGCGGAACTTCCACTCCGCACCGTTGCGGTACAGCTCGCCGAAGACCATGGCGGTCTCGGTCGAGGCGTCCTCGGACAGGTCGTAACGAGCGAGTTCGTTGCCGCTCGCGCGGTCGACGACGCGGATGTACGCGTTGCGGACCTGGCCGAACGACTGGCTGCGGGAATCGGCATCGTAGATCGAGACCGGGAAGAAGATGCTCTCGATGTTCGCCGGGGTGGCGGCGAGGTCGACGTTGATGACCTCGTCGTCGCCTTCGCCCTCACCGGTGCGGTTGTCGCCGGCGTGCTCGATGGCACCGTCGGGCGACTTGAGGTTGTTGAAGAAGACGAAGTGCTGGTCGGAGACGACCTTCTTGTCGGCCCCGGTAGCGATGGCGCTGGCATCGAGGTCGAAGTCGGTGCCGGTGGTGGTGCGAACGTCCCAGCCCAGGCCGACGGACACTGCCGTCAGGTTCGGAGCTTCCTTGGTGAGGGAGACGTTTCCGCCCTTGGTCAAGCTGACGCCCATGCGGGGTCCTTTCGATCGTTCCAACGGTCGACGTACCGGTCTGGGGCACGCCCGGTGTGCGTTTCTCCCCACACTAGTTGTTGGCGTGGGGTACGCCCATATCCACTATGCCCGGTCCCGCGGACCACTTCCGTGACCCGCACGAACCACAGTTCCGACCGGCGGAAAGGTGACGGATCGGCCCGGTGGACGTGCGCCCAGTACCATTCGGTTCTGTGGCGAGCCGATGGACGCGCCGCCTGTTCGGCGGGGGAAACACGGAAGATCCCGCGGCTCGTCGTGCACACGATGCGATGGTCGCGGCGTTCCTCGACATGGACAAGCGCCAGTCCGTCATCGAGGCCGGTGTGGCCGCGTCGTACGAGCTCGAACCCGAACGGCACCTGCTCCGCC
Source organism: Rhodococcus sp. AB351 (assembly GCF_049538275.1). Taxonomy (NCBI): domain Bacteria; kingdom Bacillati; phylum Actinomycetota; class Actinomycetes; order Mycobacteriales; family Nocardiaceae; genus Rhodococcus; species Rhodococcus sp. AB351. The sequence goes on along the minus strand of NZ_JBMVFW010000001.1, from coordinate 34,979 downwards.
AGTGGGATCCGATCCGGCAGGCGTGTTATCGCGCCGGTGAGACGTATCTCCAACTGGCAGTGACGGATCCGGAACAACCGCTCGCACCCGCCCCGGCCTACGAGCAGGCACTGCGGCAGATAACCGAAGCAACACGAACACTTGATGAATTCTTCGGAAACAACCGGGGTCACCTCGAGCACATGACGGCCGTGGCGAACACCGTGCCCGAGCTCGCGCACCGGATGCGCACCGAGGCGCGTAGGACTCTTGCCGAGGTGCAGTCTCCGGATTTCGTTGCTTTTGCGCACTATCCGTCGGTTCGATCCGCCACCGAAGCGCTCGAGAAGACGCTGAACAGCCTCGATGCGGCACACGGCGTGGGCGCGACCCGCACGGCCGCCCTCTGGGTCGAGGAAGCGACCACTGCTCTGCTCGACGCCCTCGCCGCAGCACCGGGACGCCGCGACGAGGCCGCCCGCACCCTCGCCTCGGTCACCACCAGGATCGGAGCGGTCCGGACCCGCACGGAAGGGCTCGCTCCGGCCTTCTCCGCGCTGCTGCGCGAGTTCAATGCGGCCAGTTCCGCCGACCTCTCCGGGAACGAGAAACAGGCCGCCGAACTGCTCGCTCGCGCGGAGGACCAGCTCGGACGCGCTCGGGCGGCGGCGAAGGACGGCCGCCCCGAGGAAGCCCTCGAGCTGGTCACGGCGATCCGCGCCGAACTGTCCCGCGCCGAGGAACTCGTCGACGCCGTGACCGCACGACTCGCTACGCTGCGTTCCGTCCGGCAGAATCCGGGGGCCAAGGTCGACGAGGTGCGGTTCCGCCTCCGTGACGCACAACACCTGGCCGTGCAACGCGGTCTCACCGCAGAATGGGGTTCCGTTCTCGACTCGCAGTTGAGCCGGATCGACAGGGCCGTCGACGCACTCACCGGTGTGCACCCCGACTACTGGGCCTACGTCAGAGATTTGGATGCGGTGTCTACCTTCATCGCAGGAGTGGTCGATCGGATGAGAGGACGGACCGAGAACGCATGAGGGGGGCCACGATTACCGAAGTCCGCGCCATGCAGCACTTTCGGCATCTCGACGGCGCAACGATGGAGGAGTTGTTCCTGCACCGTCCCGAGCCGTTCGGGCACAGCGACGATCGCGACCGCCTGGCGACCGCTCTCGGCGCCACGCTCTACGTACCCGCGACGCGCGGCGATCTCGTCGCGACCATCACGAAGCGTGCGGCCGAGGGTGTGACGTCGATGGTGCTCGACCTCGAGGACGCCGTCGCCGACGACGAGGTCGAGCAGGGCCTGCAGAACGCCGTCGCGACACTCGATGCGCTCGCCGAACGCGGACCGTCGCCGATGATGTTGTTCGTCCGTGTCCGCACCGCCGAGGGTGTCGGGCGGATTGCGTCGATGCTCGGTGCCGGCAAGGCCGTGCTGACCGGATTCGTGGTGCCGAAGTTCACCGCCCGCACCGGTCCCGCCTTCCTCGAGGCCGTGGCCGCGGCGTCGACATTGCTCGACCGTCACCTCTACGCGATGCCCGTCATCGAATCGGCCGAGGTCGTCCACCGCGAGACCCGCGACGGTGAATTGCGTGCGATCTCCGGCATCCTCGCCGAACATCGCCACCGTGTCCTCGCCGTCCGGATCGGTGCGACCGACATGTGCGCGACCTTCGGTATCCGGCGCGACCGCGACCTGACGATCTACGACGTGCGGGTCGTCGTCGACGTGATCGCCGACGTCGTCAACCACCTCGGACGTACCGATGGAACGGGTTTCGTCATCACCGGTCCCGTCTGGGAGTACTTCGCCGATCACGAACGCATGTTCCGCCCGATGCTGCGCTCGACGCCCTTCGAGGAGCAGGACGCCGTGCTGTTCCGTCAGCAGCTCGTCAGCCGCGACCTCGACGGTCTGCTGCGCGAGATCGCCCTCGACCGCGCCAACGGTATCCAGGGCAAGACCGTCATCCATCCGTCGCATGTCGCTGCGGTGCACGCTCTGTCGGCCGTGACGCATGAGGAGTTCCACGATGCGACCGACATCCTCGATCGCGACACCGGTGGTGTGCAGGCCTCGGGATACGGGAACAAGATGAACGAACGACGACCCCACCGCACGTGGGCCGAGCAGACCCTGTTGCGCGCGTCGGTGTTCGGTGTCACCCGTAAGGGGATCACCTTCGTCGACCTGCTGACTGCGCTGGTGGACCGATGACCGACATCCTCGATATCCCCTGGGCCACCGCAGAGCTCGGATTCGCTCTCGAACATGTGGAGTCGTCGTGCGGTTACACGGTTCCCGAGCTCGTCCGGCCGGGGCTGCGGCGCAATCCACGACGCGCACACCTGCTCGTCTCCACGGTCCTCGGCAAGCACATCCCCACCGAACCGGCCGCAGTGCGCGGTGCCGGTCACCGGCTCGGCCGGCTCGTCGCCGACCTCCTCGGTGATGCAGCATCCGACGCCGTCGTCATGGGATTCGCCGAAACGGCAACGGGTCTCGGTCACTGCGTGGCCGACGCCCTCGACGCCGCGTGCTACCTGCACTCGACGCGACGTCAGGTTCCCGGAGCAGAGGTGCTCACCGGATTCGAGGAGGGGCACTCGCACGCGACCTTTCACCTGCTCCAGCCGACCTCCGGCGCACTGTTCGCCAACGCCGCGCCGCTCGTCCTCGTCGACGACGAGATCTCCACGGGTGCAACGGCCCTCGACGCCATCCGTGCGCTGCACCGCGATCATCCGCGTGATCGTTACGTGCTCGCCTCCCTCGTCGACATGCGGTCGGAACAGGATCGGCGCCGGACTGCTGAGGTCGCGGCGGAACTCGGCACGAGCATCGAGCACGTGAGCCTGGCCGCCGGGCGATCCGTCGTCCCCGACGATCTCGTCGCGCGGGTCGCGGCGTTGCCCGACCCCCTCCTCAATCCGATGGGCGATCGACGCGGCGACGTCCGGTTCCTCCACGCGGCGTGGCCGTCCCATGTGCCCGACGGTGGGCGCCACGGGATGCTGCGCACCGACGCGGCGGCCTTCGACGCGGCTCTGTCGACGCTCGCCGACACGATCGCGGACGCGCGCTACGCCCGGCGACCCACCGTCGTCGTCGGACACGAGGAACTGATGTACCTGCCGCTACGACTCGCCGAGGCACTCGTCGACCGCGGCACCCCCGCCCGATTCCAGACCACGACGCGCTCCCCCGTCCACGTGATGGACGTCGACGGATATCCCTTGCGCCGCGGATTCCGTTTCATCGCACCCGAACACATCGACAGCGAGTTCGAGAACGAGGTGCCGCGTTTCCTCTACAACGCGCAGTGGCCCACGCCGACCGAGGTGCGCGCCGAGCTGATCCTCGTCGTCGACTCGCCCGCCGACACCGATCGTCTGCGCGCACCGGGAGGTGTTCTCGACGTGCTCACCTCTGCCGGCGAGGACGTCCTCGTCGTGATCGTGCCCGCCACCGATCCGGCGGTGCTGCGCACCCACAGGGAGACCGTATGACCGTGCCACTGACCGGACCCGAGTTCGGCTCCTACGCACCCGACGAGGTGACGTGGCTGCTCAAGGATCTCTCCCACGCCGACCTCGAGGGTGATATCGCCGAGCGGGAGGCACGGATCCAGGCGGGTCTCGCGCACTACGCGGAGTCCCTGCCGATCGAGTACCAGCCCGACGCCGCCTACCGCGAGCTGTTCGACAAGGCACTGGCCGGCACAGCGGGCCGGTTGGCGCACGCGGTGGGCACGGTCACCGAACTGCTCCTCGCCGAACGCGGAACCGACCTGACACTCGTGTCGCTCGCGCGGGCGGGCACCCCGATCGGCATCCTGATCCGCCGGTGGGCACTGCACCACCACGGCCTGACGCTGCCGCACTACGCCGTGTCGATCGTCCGCGGTCGCGGAATCGACTCCGCCGCTCTCGACCACATCACCGCGCGGCACGATCCCGCTTCGGTCGTCTTCGTCGACGGCTGGACGGGTAAGGGCGCGATCGCGCGTGAACTGTCCGCTGCACTCGCCGAATACACCGCGCGAGGCGGTCCCGTCCTGTCCGACGACCTCGCGGTCCTCGCCGACCCCGGCCACTGCGTCCGCACCTACGGCACGCGCGACGACTTCCTCATCGCCTCGGCCTGCCTGAACTCCACCGTCTCCGGGCTGGTCTCGCGAACGGTCCTCAACGACAGCCTGATCGGCCCCGGAGAGTTCCACGGCGCCAAGTTCTACGCCGAGCTGGCCGCGGACGACGTGTCGAACCATCTGCTGGACACCGTCACCGCGGAGTTCGACACGTGCGGCGACGTCGCGGCGGCTGCGCAGGCGGTGCTCGAATCCGACCGCACCCCCACCTGGGCCGGCTGGGAGTCCGTCGAACGGGTGCGGGCGCAGTACGGCATCTCGAGCGTCAACTTCGTCAAACCCGGTGTCGGAGAGACCACGCGCGTGTTGCTGCGCCGCGTCCCCTGGAAGGTGTTGGTACGCGACATCACCGCCGACGAGCACGCCCACATCCGGATGCTCGCGGCAGCCCGCGACGTTCCCGTCGAGGAGGTCCCCGACCTGGCCTACTCCTGTATGGGACTGATCAAGGACCTGCCGTGAATGCCCCATCCGCGACCGGCACTGCGCCCGCACTGGTCGCTACCGATCTCGACCGCACCCTCATCTATTCGCGCGCGGCGATGACCGGCGACCAGTTCGACACGCAGGATCTGCTGTGCGTCGAGTACTACGAGGGCGCACCGCTGTCGTACGTCACCGATACTGCGGCACAACAACTTCGCTCCCTCGCCGACGAGGTCGCGATGGTGCCGACGACCACGCGCACACCCGAACAGTTCCGCCGCATCGAACTGCCCGGCGGTCCGTGGCGGTATGCCATCGCGAGCAACGGTGGGTCGATCCTCGAGGACGGGCACATCGACCCGCACTGGCGCAGGACTGTGGAAGCAGCGGTACGCGAGGAGGGCGCGAGCCTCGACGAGGTGACGACCGAACTGCGTCGCCGCATCTCCGAGGACTGGATGTCGAAGTTCCGCATCGCCGACGAGTTGTTCTGCTATCTCGTCGTCGACGTCGCAGCGCAACCGGCGGGATTCCTCGACGACTGGCACGAGTGGTGTTCGACGCGCGGCTGGAACGCCTCGCAGCAGGGCCGGAAGATCTACACGATGCCGAACAGCGTGTGCAAGAGCCGCGCGGTGGCCGAGGTGCACCGGCGGCTCCGCGACCGCGGAGTGCTCGCCGACGACGCCCCGGTCTTCGCTGCGGGCGACGGTGCGCTCGATGCGGAGATGCTGAAGGCCGCCGACGCCGCGATCCGGCCTCGCCACGGCGAACTCGAACTGATGGACTGGCGTCACCCGAGCGTCTCGGTGACCGACGCCGCGGGCGTCACGGCCGGGGAGGAGATCCTCGCCTGGTTCGCCCGTTCCGCTCGTCTTCCGGTCGCTTCGTAGAGTAGAGGTTGCCCGGTCACCGACACAGTGAGGACACATCTCTTGCCGACTCCGCTCTCCAAGGGTCAGAACGGACCGCTCACCGCGTCCGACGTCGTCGTCTCGCTCGAGCTGACCACGCCCGCCGATCTGTCCGCACTGCTCGTCAAGGCCGACGGCAAGGTGCGCTCCGACGCCGACTTCGTGTTCTTCAACCAGCCCACCGGGCCGGGCGTGCGTCTCGTACCCGGTGCGCCCGGGCAGGCGGCCTCGCTCGCCGTGTCGCTCGCGCAGGTTCCCGCCGACATCGATCAGGTACGTGCCGTGATCACCCTCGACGACGCGTCGAGCAACTTCGGCCGGTTCGCACCGCCCACCGCGCGCGTGTCCGACAGTGCGGGAACGGTGTTGTACGAGTACCGGATCGACGGACTGAGCACCGAATCCATCGTGATCGCGCTGGAGCTGTACCGGCGCCAGGGCGCGTGGAAGGTCCGCGCTGTAGGCCAGGGATATGCGGGCGGTTTCGCGGCGCTGGTGACCGATCACGGTGTCAGCGTCGACGACGCACCCGCCCAGCCTGCCGTCGCACCCCAGCCCGCCGCACCTCAGCCCGTCGCTCCCACGCCCGCTCCGGCTCCGCCCGTGCAGCAGACTCCGCCTCCGCCGGTGCAGCAGACCCCGCCCCCGGCGTATCCGGCACAGCCGGCATCTCCGGCACAGCCCGCGGAGATCAGCCTCACGAAGAACCGCCCGGTGAGCCTGGTGAAGGGCCAGAAGGTCACCCTCCGCAAGGACGGCGGCGTCGCGCTGACCTTCCTGCGCATGGGGCTCGGCTGGGATCCAGTGGAGAAGCGTGGCCTGTTCGGCAACCGTTCCGCCGACATCGACCTCGACGCCTCGGCCGTGATGTTCGCCGACAACCAGATCGCCGACGTCGTGTACTACGGCCAGTTGCAGTCGAAGGACGGCTCGATCCAGCACCAGGGCGACAACCTCACCGGCGCCGGTGAGGGCGACGACGAGGTGATGCTCGTCGACCTCACGCGTGTCCCCGCCCATGTCACGACGGTGATGTTCATCGTGACCTCCTACAAGGGCCACACCTTCGAGCAGGTGCAGAACGCGTTCTGCCGCCTCGTCGACGGCACGATCGATACCGAACTCGCCCGCTACACGCTGCAGGGTGGCATGCCGTTCACGGGCATGGTCATGGCGAAGGTCTACCGCCAGGGCAGCGAATGGAAGCTTCAGGCCATCGGCGAGGGCATGCAGGCGAAGCATCCCGGTGAGGCCGCGCCGCAACTGGGCCGGTTCCTGGCCGTCTGACCGGTGGGCGAACTCTTCACAGCGGGACGCAACGCCCCGCTGCCGACCCGCGCCGTCCGTTTCACGGCGACCGCATCCGTCCCGCTGGACGTGTGCGCGTTCGTCGTGGACGACGGCCTGCAGGTGGCGTCCTCCGACGACGTCGTGTTCTACAACCAACCGGCGACGGCAGGCGTTCGGCTCGAGGGTGAGGTGATCGTCGTCGACGTCGACGCGGTCCGTCCCGGCGCACGCGTGTTGTGCGCGGTGGGTTGCGAGCGCCCCGCAGCGGTGTCGACCTCGCTGTCCGACGCGGCGGGCACCGTCCTCGCGTCGTTTCACGTGGAACCGGTGGTCGGTACCGAGACGGCGGTGCTGTGCTGGGAGCTCTACCGTCGCCACGGCGAATGGAAGATCCGCGCCCTCGGTCAGGGATATGCCGGTGGCCTCGCCGAGATGTTCACCGCGCACGGAGTTGACGTCGAGTCCCCCTCCGACACGGAGGAGGTAGCCGCCCCCGGGCCCGGCCCGGTCATCGGACTGTCCCCTCTCGAAGTGCTGTGGCGGATCTTCGAGGACGCCGCCCGATCGGCCGCCGCGTACACGTCGAGTGTGGAGTTCGCGCAACACCGCTTCGACGACGAACTCTCGGCAGCGGTGGCCGACCGCGCCCGCCGTATGGGTCCCGGAGCCGATCGTGCCCGGGCACGTGCGCAGCAGCGCTACGACGAGCTCGTCGGTGTCGCCGAGGCCCGCTACCGCGACGACAGTGCCGTGCTCGCCGCCGAGCTGCTCACCGTCGACGCGACGTTGCCGCCCGCACTCGCGTCCTGGATCTCCCCGGCCTGGATGTATCTGCACCTGCCGAGCGACGGCGTGCGGGTGGGTGAGGTGACAGCTCCCGATCTGGGGCCGCTGCGCATCCCCCTGTTTCTGCCGGCGCCGCTCACGCGACCGTTGTGGATCGACGGTGATCCGGCCGAACTCGGTCCCGTCGTGTCGTCCATGGTCGTGCGGCTGCTCACGGCCCGGCCCGACACCCTGTTGCACCTCGTCGATCCCGGGCGGACGCTGCCCGCACTCGAAACGCTCACCGCAGGGCGCCTCGCCGGACCGTCCGTCCACGACCGGTTGCAGGTCCCCGCCAAGCTGCGAGGGCTGGCCGACGCGGCGGACCTCGACGCGCTCGCCCGGCAGGTCGACGCGGACACCGCATCACCCGTGTTGCTGGTCCTCGCCGGATTCCCCTACGGCTACGACCACGACGACCTGCTCGAGATCGTCCGGATCACGCGTACCGGCAGTGACGGTCGGGTCTCGGTCGTTCTGGCGGGAGATCCCCCGGACGATCGGGTCGCGGAGATCCTGTGGGACGAGGCGCAGAAGCTTCCCGTCGACGGTGAGCTGGCCGATCCGTGGACGGGAGGCCGATGGACGTTCGTTCCCGACAGCCTGCCCGCCGAGACCGAGCATCTGCGCGGCGCGCTGGGTGGGAGTTCGCTTCCGGACTGATCGTCCCCTCGCACAGAGGGATCAGCGCCGATCGACGAGTGTCGTGGCATCGGGCGCGTACACGGTCATCCAATGCGGATCCAGGCGGTAGTAGATCACCTCCTCGTCCCAGTCGAAGGCGTCCCCGCCGTAGAACGACTGAAGGTAGGCGAGCAGTTCGGGCCAGTCGTCGGCCGGCTCACCGCCGCGCGGGTTGAGAATCTCTACGTGGCCGTGTGTGAACACGCCGAGGTCCTCCCCGCGCATGTGCGCCGCGCTGGCCGCGGGACGCGCGGCGAGATGCCGGGCCTTGGCTGCAGTGGGGGCGGTGCCGAAGTACCACTTGCCGTGCAGGAAATGTCCGTCCACAGCACTGATGCGCGGTTCCCCGCCGGCGGTGACCGTCGCCAGCGAGAGGACGCACATGCCCGTGAGCACCTCGACGAGCTGCTCGGCCGTGAGGGTCCGCGACGCGTCGACGATCGACCTCAGGTGGGATGTGGACCGGGACAGCGACGTGTCGAGGAGCACCTGGAGGTCGGCGAGCTCGGTGGGGGTTTCGTGCATGGCTCCATGTTCACATCACCGAGGCTCACGGGACCCGACAGTTCCTGCTCTGTTCTCCTCGCCGATGTCTGCTCTCGGGGAGATCACCGAACGCGGGTCACCCGCATGGAGGACCCGTCATCCCCCGGTCGGCCGACGCGCGCCGACCCCGCCGCATCGCATGGTGAGGATCATGACGGTCACCGGTTCGACGACGCGACAGCAACGTATCCTCGCCCTCGACGTGGCCCGGGGGATCGCCATCCTCGGCACCTTCGCCGCCAATGTCTGGATCTTCACCGACCCCGCCGGGATCGTCGGATATCTCGCCTCGATCGGCACCGATCCGTGGCCGCAACGCATCCTCATGCAACTCGCGCAGGGAAAGTTCCTCGGGTTGCTCACCCTGATGTTCGGGATCGGCCTGGCCGTGCAGGCGGCGTCCGCTCAGCGAGCGGGGCGGCCGTGGCCCGGCGGTTACCGGGTACGCGCCGCCCTGCTCTTCGTCGACGGGGTGGTGCACTACCTGCTCGTCGCCGAATTCGACATCCTCATGGGGTATGCGCTGACGTCCGTGCTCGTGTGCGGGCTCGTGATCTCCTCCCGTCGTGTGCGGCTGTGGGTCGCGGGTACGGCCGTCGCTGTTCACGCGCTGGCCGTGACCGCGCTCGTCGTGGCGCTCGCCAGTTCACCGCCGAATGCGGAGACCCCCGAGCTGACCACCGCCACCTGGTGGGACATGATCGTCTTCCGCGTGGACAACGCCGCTGCGTTCCGCGCCGAGGTGATCTTCGTGATCCCGATGACGGTCGCGCTGTTCCTGACCGGCGCCGCACTGTATTCCTCCGGGCTGTTCGACAGCAGAGGTGCGGTGCTGCGCCGGCGGCTGATGGTGGTCGGGGCGATCGCAGCACCGCTCGACCTCGCCGTGGGTCTGTTCGGCGGTGCCGCAGGTGTATTCGCAGCGCGCTACGGCATCGCCCCGTTCGTCGCGCTCGGCCTGCTGGCGTGGATCGCCCACTTCTACATCGGCAGGTCCACCACCGGCACGGTCGGCACCGCCTGTGAACGCATCGGGCGGACCGCGCTGAGTTGCTACATCCTGCAGAACATCGTCGCGTCGGTGCTCTGTTACGACTGGGGATTCGGTCTGGCGAAGACCGTGGACCCCGCCATGCGGGTCCCGTTCACGATCGCGGTGTACATCGCGGTGGGAGCGGTGATGGTCGTCGGATCCCGTTGGTGGCTCGGCCGATTCCGCCAGGGACCGGTCGAATGGGTGTGGCGGGTGTCCTACGAGCGGCTGACGGAACGTCGCTGACGTGTCGGGTTGCCTCGTGGGGGTCTGCCGCTCGGTCACGGATTCGACGCCCTCACCGGTGAGTACGGCGATATGTTCGACGAAGGGACGATCCGTCCCTCCAACATCTACCGACCGGAGGCAAGATGATCTTCATCGTGGTCCGTTTCAAGGTGAAGCCCGAGTACCAGGACAGCTGGCTCGAGACCACCGCGGAGTTCACCGAGGCGACGCGAGGCGAACCCGGGAACCTGTGGTTCGACTGGTCGCGCAGCGTGGACGATCCGTCCGAGTACGTTCTCGTCGAGGCGTTCCGCGACGGCGACGCCGGAGCCGAGCACGTGAAGTCCGATCACTTCCGCAAGGGACTCGACGCGATGCGGCCGGCGCTGAGCGAGACCCCGCGCATCCTGAACACGGAGATCCCGGGCACCGAGTGGGCCCGGATGGGTGAACTGCAGATCGACTGATCGACTGCGTCGAGACCGACGTCGTGCGCGAGATTCCCGCCGGATCCCGCATGCGACGTAGGTCTCGATGTGCGCCCATAGGTTTGTCCTAACGTTTCGTGCGGCCGCAGGTCTTTGTGGCAGCAGTCACGGTCGTGATCGACTGGACCGGCGTGGACGGCATGTCCGCGCGCCGGCCGTGTCGATCAGGAGCGTGATGTGAGCGAGTTGCACCTTCCCAACCGAATCCGGCAGCTGGCAGTCGAACATCCGGATCGTGCGGCGGTCAGCTCCGGCGGAACGACACTCACCTACTCCGAGTTCGACGCGCTCACCAACCGGGTCGCCTCGGCACTCGCGACCGTTCCGGCGACGTCCAAGCGTATCGGTGCGCTGCTGCGCATGGGCCTGCCCGGTGCGGCCTCGTTCGTCGGCTGCGCCAAGGCCGGGCTGGTCTTCACCCCGCTCAACTGGCGTCTGAATCCGGGCGAGATCGCCGACATCGCCGACGACGCGCAGCTCGACGTCCTGATCGTCGAGGACGAGTTCGCCGCATCCGCCCGCGCGGCCGCCGCAGTCCTGCCCGAGGCACAGATCGTCGTGGTGGGCGACGCCTCCACCGTGCCCGGCGCACGGTCGTGGGAGGACTTCGTCGCCTCCGGTGACGACATCGACCCCGGATTCGGCGACGACCCGCGGACCGAGGTGCTGCAGCTCTACACCTCGGGCACCACCGGTCGCCCCAAAGGTGTTGTGGCGACGCATCACAACCTGTTCAACGAACCGCGGAACTTCGCGTTGTACGAGTTCACCGAGGACTCGGTGTCCCTCGACGCGCTGCCCCTGTTCCACATCGCCGGTGCCGGCTGGATGAGCACGACCCTGTCGGCGGGTCTGCACCTGGTGCTGCTCGGCGAGATGCGCCCGAACCTCGTGGCGGCAGCCATCTCCGAGCACGGCATCACCCACGCCTTCCTCGTGCCGTCGGTGATCAACATGCTCGTCGAGATGCCCGACCTGTCGGATCACGACCTGTCGACGCTCCGCTTGGTGGCCTACGGCGCCTCCCCCATCACGCCCACCCAGCTCGCCCGCGCCATGGACACCCTCGGCTGCCGCTTCGTGCAGCGCTACGGCATGACCGAGACGATGGGTGCCCTCACCGCCCTGCGCGCCGACGACCACGACCCGCACGGATCCCGCTCCTACCTGTTGCGTTCGGCCGGCAGCCCGCTCCCCGGCGTCGAGGTCGAGATCCGCGACATCGCCACGGGCGAACCGCTTCCCGGCGGGCAGACGGGCGAGATCGTCTGCCGGTCGCGGAACAACACGTCGGGTTACTGGCGTCGCGACGCCGAGAACGCGGCCCTGTTCACGGTTGACGGTTTCCTGCGCACCGGCGACGCCGGACACATCGACTCCGACGGCTATCTCTTCGTCACCGATCGCGTGAAGGACATGATTATCTCGGGTGGCGAGAACGTCTACCCGATCGAGGTCGAATCCGTCCTGTCCGAACACCCGGCCGTCGCCGAGGTCGCCGTCGTCGGTGTGCCCGACGACCGTTGGGGCGAGGCCGTCACCGCCGTCGTGCGGGTCGCACCGGGCGCATCCCGCCCGACCGAGGACGAACTCCTCCAGTTCACGGTGGAGCGACTCGCGTCCTACAAGAAACCCCGCCACATCCACTTCGTCGACGAACTGCCCCGCAACGCGAGCGGAAAGATCCTCAAGCGCACACTGCGCAACGAGTTCGCTCCCGTGCAGGAGGGAACGACGCCGTGATCGTCACCGAGGACCTCGGCACCGTCCAGCGCGAAGCATGGGCCGCCGGAGTACTGCCGCCCGTCGAAGAAGTGCGTCCGGGACTGTGGTCGATCCCGGTCCCGATGCCGAAGAACCCACTGCGGTACGTACTCTCGTACGCACTCGCACTCGACGACGGCCTCGCCCTGATCGACCTCGGCATGGACACCGAGGAGTCGTGGGACACCCTCGTCGCCGGTGTCGCCGCGACCGGCCATCACATCACCGAGGTGCGCTACGCGGCGATCACTCACCTGCATCCCGACCATTTCGGTCTGGCACCCCGCCTGAAGGAGACGACCGGCGCCGTCATCGCGATGCACGCCGCCGACGCCACCGCCCTCGGGCGCTTCACCCCGGAGGACACCGCCGCCGACAAGGAAGCATGGCGCGTAGACCTCACCGGACTCGGCGCACCGCCCGAGGTCGTCGAGGCCGCCCGCTTCGAACTCGTGCGCTTCCCCGAAGGCGAGAGCGCCGATGTCGTTCTCGCCCACGGTGATCGACTGGACCTTCCCGGCTGGAACATCGAAGCGGTGTGGACACCCGGCCACACACCCGGACATCTTGCGTTCGTCGACCGCGACCGCGACCTGCTGTTCAGCGGCGACCACATGCTCCCACGGATCAGCCCCAACATCTCCTCGGGCCCCGGCGAACTGGGCGACCCGCTGCACCGCTACCTGTTGTCGCTGCACGCAACGACGGCGCTGCCGGACTGCGAGGTGCTGCCCGCCCACGAGTACCGCTTCCGCGGAGTCACCGAGCGCGCACGCCAGCTCATGGACCACCACGAGGTCCGTCTCGACGAGATCCGCAACGCCGTCGCGGCCCGGCCCGAATCGACGGCATGGGAGATCACGACCCGCGTCACCTGGTCGCGCCCCATCGACGTGATGGACCCCCGGCTGCAGCGACTCGCCGTCCGCGAGACCCAGGCCCATCTCCTCGTTCTCGCCGATCGAGGCGACATCCGTTCCGACGGTGGAACTCCCGCCCGCTGGACTCTCTCCGCTCCGACCGATACGAAGGAAAACTGACATGAGCGTTGTCCTCACCGAATTCGCCGACGGCGTCGCGGTGTTCACCCTCAACCGCCCCGAGGCGAAGAACGCCGTGAACCTCAAGGTCTCCGAGGCGCTGGCCGCGGCCATCGACGAGTTCGAGGCACGCCCCGACCTGACCATCGGCATCCTCACCGGCGCCGGCGGAACATTCTGCGCCGGAATGGACCTGAAGGCGTTCGCGCGCGGTGAGAAGCCGTCGATCCCCGGTCGGGGATTCGGCGGCATCACCGAGGCACCGCCGAGCAAGCCTCTCATCGCCGCCGTCGAGGGCTGGGCCCTGGCCGGTGGATGCGAGCTCGCACTGTCCGCCGACCTGATCGTCGCGTCGCGCGAAGCGAAGTTCGGTATCCCCGAGGTCAAGCGTGGACTCGCCGCAGCGGCCGGTGGCCTGCTGCGCCTGCCGAAGATCCTGCCCTACCCGCTCGCGATGGAACTGGCCATCACAGGTGACCCGCTCACCGCCGAGGTCGCCCACCAGCACGGTCTGGTCAACCGCGTCACCGAGCCCGGTGAAGCACTCACGGTGGCAAAGGAACTCGCCGCCCGCGTCGCGGCGAACGGCCCGCTCGCCGTCAAGGCCACGAAGCAGGTCGTCGCGATGGCCGCCAACTACACAGACCCCGATGCCTTCGTCGCGCAGCGCAAGTTCATCGACCCGGTCTTCGCGTCGTCCGACGCCAAGGAAGGCGCCCGGGCGTTCGCCGAGAAGCGCGCACCGGTCTGGAAGGGCGAGTAGGAATGTCGGACGTGCTGGTCGCGCAGGACGGTTCGGTCGCCACAATCACACTGAGCCGGCCGGAGCGCAAGAACGCGATGACGGTCGATGCGTGGCGGTCGTTGCGTGAGACGTTCGGTGCGCTCCAGCACGACGACTCCGTCCGCGCCGTGATCCTCACCGGCGCCGGCGGCGACTTCTGCACCGGCGCCGACATGGAGCGGCGCGACTCCACCCATCCCCTCGACCGCATGCGGGAGATCAACGCGACGGCGCTCGCCGTCGCGGAGTTCTCCAAACCGCTGGTCGCGCAGGTCGAGGGGTATGCGGTGGGCGCCGGATGGAACATGGCGCTGCTGTGCGACGTCGTCGTCGCCTCCCGCACGGCGAAGTTCAGCCAGATCTTCACGCGACGCGGACTGTCGGTCGACTTCGGCGGGTCGTGGATCCTGCCGCGCCTCGTCGGACTGCACCAGGCGAAGCGTCTGGTCATGCTCGCCGACATCGTGAGCGCCGAGGAAGCGTACGGCTTGGGCCTGGTGACCGAGCTCGTCGAGCCCGACGCCCTCGCCGGTCGCGCCGCCGAACTGGCCGCGCGGCTGGCAGCGGCCCCGCCGGTCGCGGTGAGCATGTCGGCGCGGATGCTCGAGCAGGGTTCGTCGCTCACGCTGCGCGAGGCACTCGAGAACGAGGCCCGCTCGCAGGCGGTCAACCACGCCACCGACGCCCCCGATGCGATGCGCGCGTTCGTCGAGAAACGCGAGCCGTCGTTCACCGGCGGATGGCGGGTACCGCGCCCGGTCGACACCCCTTCCTGACGGTTACGTGCGGGACGATTCGGGGCGTCACCTACGATAATCGGGTGGACCTGCACCTCGTGACCTATTTCGTGGCCGTCGTCGACCACGGCGGGATCACGAAAGCTGCTCAGGCACTCTATATTTCGCAGCCGTCGTTGTCGCAGGCCATCCGCACCCTCGAACGACGCCTCGACACGACCCTGTTCGACCGCACCGGCCGACGGCTCACCCTCACCGAGGACGGCCGCGTCCTCGAGGTCGCCGCGCGCCGCATCCTGGCCGACGTCGAGCGGGCGAAACAGAAGGTCGCGGCGGTGCGCGACCTCGAGGCCGGCCGCGTCGAGATCGTCACCTTCGCGACGTTCTCGATCCACCCCGTCATCGAGTTCGTCCAGCGCTTCCGTCAGCGCTACCCCAACCTGACCGTGCGGGTGAACGACGCCGAAGGACCTCCCGGAGTGCATGCGGCGCTGCGCCGCGGCGAGGCGGAGATCGGCATCACCGACCTGTCGGTCGAGCACGCCGGCATGATCACCGTCCCGGTCCTCGAGCAGGAGATGGTGCTCGCGCTGCACCCCGACCTCGCCGCCGACGTGCCCGACCCCGTCACCCGGGCACAGGTCCGCGACTTCCCGCTGGTCCTCGACCTCGGCTCCCGCGCGAGTGCCGCGCGCACCGGTGAACTGCTCGGCGAGCAGAACGTCGTCGTCGACTGCGCCAACCAGGCCGCCCTGTGGCAGTTCGTCGAGCGTGGCACCGCCGGGACGATCGTTCCGCGTCGCGTCGCCGAGAAGCAGATCCCCGGTGCGGTCGTCCGGCCGCTGGACCCACCGTTCCGACGTCCCGTCGGGCTGGTGATGCGACCCGGCGATCTGTCCCCCGCTGCCGCCGCATTCGTGGCGACCACCACCGGCACCCCCTGGGAAGCGTGACGACATGGAGTTCCGTCAGGTCGAGTACTTCCTCGCTGTCGTCGAGAACGACGGCATCAACGGCGCGGCCGCCGAGCTCGGCGTCGCCCAGCCCACCGTCTCCCAGGCGCTGCGCAGCCTCGAGCGCGAGCTGGGTGTGCAGCTGTTCCACCGCATCGGGCGCGGCATGGTGCTCACTGCGGCGGGTAAGGCGCTGATCGGCCCGAGCCGGCAGATCCTCCGTGATGTGAACGCGGTCGAGGAGCTGCTCACCGTGTCGACGACCGAGGTCACGGGTCGCCTGGATCTGATGGTCTTCCCCGCCTTGGCGACCGGCCCGATCGTCGACCTGGTCTCCGAGTTCCGTCGCCTCCATCCCAAGGTCACCGCGCGACTCGGTGATCTGCGTGCGGAGGAGTTCACCGCGTCGGTCATCCACGACGGTCACTGCGAGTTCGTCGTCACCCACCTGCCCGTCGAGGACGAGGTGGGTCTCGAGATCATCGAGCTCGGACAGACCGAATACTGGCTCGCCTATCCCCCCGGCACCGACCTACCGCCCGGGCCGCTGTCCTTGGCCGAGCTCCCCGACATCCCGATGGTCTTCGTGCCGCGCGGTGGTGGCTCCGTGAGCGACGCGATCGACTACGCGATGCGACAGGCCGAGGTGCGCCGCCCCATCTCCGTGCTCACCGACCATCGCGAGGCCCGCCTGCCGATGGTGCTCGCCGGTCTGGGCGGATCGTTCGTCGAACGGTCCCTCGCCGAATCGGCGCAGGACGTAGCGGTGGTCCGCCCGTGCGAGCCGACCTTCGCGCAGTCGTACGGGCTGGTGTTCGACCCGGCCTCGCTGTCGAAGGCCGGACGCGCTTTCGTCGACTTCGTGCGGTCGTCCGAGGAGTCCGACGCGACCGAATGAGTCCGCTGATGCGGTGACATCCGGGGATCCCGGCGCGACGATAGTGGGGACGACGTCCACTTCCGCCCTCGGGAGATGATCGGTATGTCCACTTCGACGAGTTCCTCCACCCATCTCGACTCCGTCGACGCCTACGCGCAGCGCGTCCTCGATTCCGTCCTCGGCACCATGGACACCCTCACGATCCTGATCGGTGACCGTCTCGGCTGGTACCGAAGCCTCGCCGACGACGGACCTGCGACGGCCGACGAACTGGCCGAACGCACCGGGACCCACCCGCGGTACACCCGGGAGTGGCTCGAGCAGCAGGCCGTGACCGGTCTGCTCGACGTCGACGACGGTGATCCCCCACGCTTCGCTCTGTCGTCGGCCGGTCGCGAGGTGCTCACCGATCCGCGCAACCTGGCGTACATGGCGCCGCTCGCTCGGATGATCGTCGGCGCGACGATGCAGCTTCCCGGTCTGCTCGAGGCGTACCGCAGCGGCGGCGGAGTGAGTTGGAGCCAGTTCGGTCGCGACGTGTGCGAGTCGCAGGCCGACGCGAACAGGCCGCTGTTCGAGAAGGCACTACCCGATGCTCTGCGGTCGGTACCGGAGGTCGACCGGGTGCTCGGGCAGCCGGGCGCGAAGATCGCCGACATCGGCTGCGGCGGAGGATGGTCGACGATCACGATCGCGCGCACCTATCCGGATGCGACGGTGCAGGGCTTCGACATCGACGCCCCGTCGGTCGAGATGGCCCGGTCGAACCTCGCGGAGAATACCGATGTGGCGCAGCGCGTCACGTTCACGCAGTGCGACGCGTCCGAACTGCCCGGTGGAAACTTCCACGCGGCCTTCGCGTTCGAGTGCGTCCACGACATGCCGCAACCGGTCGAGGTGCTGGCCGCCGTGCGGCGTTCGCTCGCACCCGGCGGGTTCATGATCGTCCTGGACGAAGCGGTCGCCGACACCTTCACCGCGCCCGGCGACGACGTCGAACGGCTCATGTACGGCTACAGCCTCACCATCTGCCTCCCCGACGGTATGAGCCACTCACCGAGCGCCGCGACGGGCACCGTCATGCGTCCCGCGACCCTGCGTCGCTACGCCCTCGACGCCGGTTTCACCGGGGTCGACGTGCTCCCCATCGAGGACTTCGGCTTCTTCCGCTTCTATCTCCTCCGCACCGGATAGCGTTGCCTTCGGAACTTCGGGGAGGTTGTGGTCGCGTTTCTCGAAAAACACGCACGCAACCTCCCCGAAGTCCTGCTCAGACGGGCGCACCGGCCGCTCCCAGAGCACGACGCACCCGTTCGACGAAGACGTCGGGCCGCCGGTAGAGGAGGTCGGCACCGACCCGGATGACCGTCCACCCCAGTTCGGGCAGCACCGCGTACCGGTCGATGTCGCGGGTGCGCTGGGTGGGGTCGGTCCAGTGCTGCACGCCGTCGTACTCCACGAGGACCCGCCACTGCTTCCATCCCATGTCGGCTCGCGCCACGAACGCGTCGCCGACGAAGATCTCGATCTGGGTCTCCGGCGGCGGGAGACCGGCACGGACGAGGAGCAGACGCGTGTGGGTCTCGGGCGGTGACGCAGCTCCACCGTCGACGAGGGCGAGCACCCGCGGCACGGCACCGATGCCGTGTGCGCCCTTGCTCCTCGTCGTCAGTTCCTCGATCTCACGCACCTTCAGGCCGGTCGCGTTGCAGAGTGCGTCGATCGTTTCGACGGCGCGGTCGAGCGGCATTCGTCGGGCGAGATCGAAGGCCGTCTGCGCCGGTGTGGTCGCGACCATCCCGTCGACCAGGCAGGTGTCGAGCTTCGGGGCGCGGCGGACCGAGATGCCCGGCACCGATCGGACGTGATCGGAGCGGACGAGTTCGGCCGCCGCATCCGGGTCGAGCCACCGGGTGCCGTGCACGGCAGCGGCGGAGACTCCCGCGAGGACGCCGCGGCCCTGCGACCACAACCATGCCGCCTTCGCGCGCAGCAGCGGGGTCGCCGGGATTCCTCGTCGGATGTAGACGTCGCGGTGGAGGTGGACGAAGTCGCGCGCGAGTCGATGCCGCGTGACGACGCCGGCAGCGAGTGCCGCACGTCCCGAGAACGGTTCGTCGAAGTCGATCACGCGCCGAGCATGCCCGGCGCGACTCCCGTCCGGGCGCCGCGTGGAGGCCGGTTGTGGACAAGCTCGGACGTTATCCCCAGGCCGTCACCTGCGACGAAAGAAGCTCGGGGAGGCTGTGTCCGGGTTTTTCGAGAAAACCGGACACAACCTCCCCGAACCGGGAGCTGTCTGTTTACGCGACGCGCTCGAAGATCGCTGCCAGACCCTGGCCGCCGCCGATGCACATGGTCTCGAGGCCGTAGCGGGCCTCGCGACGGTGCAGCTCGCGGGCAAGGGTGGCGAGCATGCGTCCGCCGGTCGCGCCGACCGGGTGGCCGAGCGAGATGCCGGAGCCGTGGACGTTGGTGCGCTCGAAGTCGGCCTTGCCGAACTTCCATTCGCGGGTCACGGCGAGGGCCTGCGCGGCGAACGCCTCGTTGAGCTCGATGAGGTCGACGTCGGCGAGGGTGATGCCTGCCTTGGCGAGGGCGACCTCGGTGGCCGGCACGGGGCCGATGCCCATGATCTTGGGCTGGACACCCGCGACGCCCCACGAGACGAACCGCACCAGCGGGGTCAGGCCCAGCTCGGCGGCCTTCTCCGGGGTGGTGACGATCGCCATGGACGCGGCGTCGTTCTGGCCGCTGGCGTTGCCGGCGGTGACGGTGGCCTCGGGGTCCTGCTTGCCCATGATCGGCTTCAGCTTGGCGAGGGTCTCCAGGCTGATGTCGGGACGCGGGTGCTCGTCGGTGTCGATGACCTCGTCGCCCTTACGGCTGCTCACCGTGACAGGGATGATCTCCTCGGCGAGGATGCCGTTCTTCTGGGCCTCGACGGCACGCAGGTGCGAGTTCAGGGCGAGCTGGTCCTGCTCGTCGCGGGAGATCGAGTACTCGCGACGCAGGTTCTCCGCCGTCTCGATCATGCCGCCGGGCACCGGATAGAAGCGGCCACCGGCGGTCGAGCGGGCGCGGACCAGACCGTCGTGCATCTGCACGCCGGTGCGGGCGCCGCCCCAGCGGATGTCGGTGGAGTAGAACGCCGCGTTGCTCATCGACTCGGTGCCACCGGCGACGACGAGATCGTGGTCGCCGTTACCGACCTGGAAGGCGGCCTGGATGACGGCCTGCAGACCCGAACCGCAGCGGCGGTCGATGTGCATGCCGGGCACCGTGATCGGCAGACCGGCGTCGAGGGCGACGACGCGGCCGATGGCCGGAGCCTCGCTGTTGCCGTTGCAGTGGCCGAGGATGACGTCCTGAACCTGTTCGGGCGCAACACCCGTGCGCTCGAGCAGACCCTTCAGTGCCGCGACACCGAGATCGACTGCGGTGAGGGACTTGAACATTCCGCCGTAGCGGCCGATCGGGGTACGGACCGGCTCGCAGATGACTACTTCGCGCATGATGACCTTTCGGGAAGAGAGTGAGGTGACGGACGAACCGTCACATGAAGCGGCCGCCGGTGACCTCGAGGACGGTGCCGGTCATGTAGGAGGACATGTCGGACGCGAGGAACAGTGCGACGGAGGCGATCTCGTCGACCTCGCCGGGGCGGCCCATGGGGATCTCGGCCATCTTCTGGTCCCATGCCTTCTGCGGCATGGCCTCGGTCATCGCCGAACGGATCAGGCCGGGCTGGATCGCGTTGACCCGGACGCCGTGGTGCGCCATCTCCTTGGCGGCGGCCTTGGTCAGGCCGACGATGCCCGCCTTGGCGGCGGAGTAGTTGGTCTGGCCGACCATGCCGACCTTGCCGGACAGCGAGGAGATGTTGACGATCGCGCCGCGCTTGGCCTCACGCATGATCGCGGCGGCCTTGCGGGTGCCGTGCCAGGTGCCCTTGAGGTGCACCGAGATGACCAGGTCGAAGTCCTCTTCGGTCATCGTGCGCATCGTCGCGTCGCGGGTGATACCGGCGTTGTTGACCACCACGTCGAGCGAACCGAAACCGTCGACGGCCTCGGCGAGGAGGGTGTCCCAGTCGGCGGACTCGACGACGTTGGCGCGCACGGCCCGGGCGACGTCGCGGCCACCGAGCTTCTCGGCGGCGGCGGTGGCGGCATCGAGGTCGAGGTCGCCGATCACGACGCGGGCGCCGGCGTCGACGAACTCCTGTGCGATGGCGAAGCCGATTCCCTGAGCGCCACCGGTGATCACGGCAGTGCGGTTCTCCAACAGAGACATCTACGATTCCTTTCGGCGGGGCTCGGGACGGCCCCCAGACAAGTCGATGCTCCGAATATAACGGCGATCCGGCCCGCGGAACGGCCTCGATCCATCGACAATGCCTATACGGGAATGGCGCCATTCGTATTGGACACCTCCCGGCGGCCGCACGAAGGTTGTAGACATGACACTCTCCATCCCGGCCCCCGAGGTCGACGAAGACGACTTCCGCGAGATCCTCGCGCAGACCCGCGCGTTCGTGCGCAACGTGGTCGTGCCGCGCGAGCAGGAGATCGCCGAGACCAATGCGATTCCCGAGGACATCCGCCAGGCCGCGAAGGACATGGGCCTGTTCGGATATGCCATCCCGCAGGAATGGGGAGGTCTCGGCCTGAACCTGCAGCAGGACGCGGAACTGGCGATGGAGCTGGGTTACACGACCCTGTCGCTGCGCTCGATGTTCGGCACCAACAACGGCATCGCCGGTCAAGTGCTGGTCAACTTCGGCACCGACGAGCAGAAGAAGCAGTGGCTCGAGGGCATCGCCTCCGGCGAGGTCGTCGCCTCGTTCGCGCTCACCGAACCCGGTGCCGGCTCGAACCCGTCGGGTCTGCGCACCAAGGCCGTGCGCGACGGCGACGACTGGATCATCACCGGTGAGAAGCGCTTCATCACCAACGCGCCGCTGGCGAACCTGTTCGTCGTGTTCGCGCGCACCCGTCCCGCGGACGAGAACGGCACCGGCATCGCGGTCTTCCTCGTCCCCGCCGATACTCCCGGTCTGACGGTGGGCAACAAGGACGCGAAGATGGGCCAGGAAGGTGCCTGGACCGCCGATGTGCACTTCGACGGGGTGCGGGTGCCGAACTCCGCGCTCGTCGGCGGCAGCGAGGACGTCGGCTACAAGGCCGCAATGGTCTCCCTCGCCCGCGGTCGCGTGCACATCGCCGCGCTGTCGGTCGGTCAGGCCCAGCGGGCGCTCGACGAATCGGTGGCCTATGCGGCCGCGGTGACCCAGGGCGGCACCCCGATCGGCAACTTCCAGCTCGTGCAGGCGATGATCGCCGACCAGCAGACCGGCGTGATGGCCGGCCGCGCTCTGGTGCGCGACGCCGCGAAGGCCTGGGTGGAGGAGACCGACCGCCGCATCGCGCCGTCGGTGGCGAAGTTGTTCTGCACCGAGATGGTCGGCAAGGTCGCCGATCTCGCCGTGCAGATCCACGGCGGCAGCGGCTACATGCGCGAGGTCGCTGTCGAGCGGATCTACCGCGACGTGCGTCTGCTGCGTCTGTACGAGGGCACCAGCGAGATCCAGCGTCTGATCATCGGCGGCGGACTCGTCAAGCAGGAACAGAAGAAGAACTCCTGATCTTCGCGGCGCGGTCCCGGAACGGGTACATCCGGAACCGCGCCCGAAGCGATTCTCTCGAATCGCCTTCCACCGCATACGAAGAAACCCCCGGCATCCGATGCCGGGGGTTTCTCGTGTGCGGGTCAGGAGACCGTCAGGCGCGATCGCAGATCGGTCTTGAGGATCTTGCCCGCGGCGGAGGTCGGCAGTGCATCGACCACCACCACGTCGCGGATCTTCTTGTACGGCAGGACCCGTTCGGCGACGTACGCCTTCAGCTCCTCCGCGTCGGGCTCCTCGCCGGCGACGGGGACGACGAAGGCGACCGGCTCCTGACCGATCGCGCCCGCCTCCCGGCCGACGACCGCCGCGGTGGACACCTTCGGGTGGGTCACCAGGATCTCCTCGAGCTCACGCGGATACACGTTGTAGCCCTTGTAGATCAACATGTCCTTCGCCCGGTCGGCGATGTACACGAATCCGTCGGCATCGCGGTAGGCGATATCACCCGTGGCGAGCCAGCCGTCGACGTACTGCTCCGCGGTGATCTCGGGGTGCCCGAGATATCCGTCGGTGACCTGCGGCCCGCGGATCCACAGTTCGCCGCGCTCCCCGTCGGGAAGGACGACGCCCGGATCGAGCTGCGACCGGATCTCGAGTTCGGTGTCGAAGACCGGAAGGCCGACGCTGCCGAGGCGGTACTCCGAGTCGACGACGAGCGGCATCGCCGTGACGACACAGGTGCCCTCGGTGAGCCCGTAGCCCTCCGCGATGCGCGCGTTGGGGAACGCACGCTCGAGGTTCTCGAGGGTCACGTGATCGATCGGTGCGGCACCGGACGAGACGACCCGCACGGTGGACAGGTCGCGGGTCTCGACGTCGGGATGCGTGGCGAGAGCATGCCACATCGCCGGACTGCCGGTGATGTAGCTGGCCTCGTACCGCTCGATCAGTTCGAGCATGCGAGCCGGATCGAAGCGACCCGCGAGGACCTGGGTCAGGCCGCACGCGAGAAGGAACGACGTGTTGATCAGCGCGTGCGCGTGGAACAGCGGCGACACCACGATCGTCGATCCCTGACCCGGGACCGCACCGGCGATCTTCAGGTCACCGATCGGTTCGAGCGAGATCCGCCCGTCGACGTCGGCGACCAGCTGGTGCCCCGCGCGCCACGCGCACATCTGCGTGACGTTGCCGACGACGTTGCGGTGCAGTACCCGGACGCCCTTCGAAATGCCGGTCGTGCCACCGGTGTACGCGATGTGCGCGACGTCGTCCGGGCCGGTGACGACCGGTTCGAAGGTCTGCGGACGCCCTTCGAGCGCATCACCGAAGTGCACGGCGCCCGGTGCGGTGACCGCCTCGTCGGAGACGACCGCGATCAACCGGACGCTCGTTCCGTCCGCGGCCCGGAACAGCGTCTCGGACTGCGCGGAACCGGTGACCGCCGCGGCCGCGGAGGTCTCCTCGATCTGCCGGCGCAGACCCGGTTCGGGCTGCAGCGGATTCACGAGCGTGACCGCCGCTCCGACGCGGAGCGCACCGTAGTAGGCGATGTGGAACTCGACGCAGTTACCGAGGTGCAGGAGCACCACGTCGCGGGCCCGCACCCCGGCCTCGTGCAGCACGCCGGCGAACTGCGCCGAACGTGCGTCGAGGTCGTTGTAGGTGAGCACCCGGTCGTCGTCGATCACAGCCGGCCGGTCGCCGTAGACGGCGGCGAGGCTCGGTGCCCACACCGCCATCGTCGTCGCCGGGTACGACAGCCTGCGCTGTGCGAGGTCGGAAGCCGAGGTCATGGTCGACGCCCGGCTCAACGCGGTGCCATACGGATGGCACCGTCGAGACGGATCGTCTCACCGTTGATGTAGCCGTTCTCGAGGATGTTCGTGGCCAGCTGACCGAACTCGTCGGGGCGGCCGAGGCGCGACGGGTTGGGCACGGTCGCCTCGAGCGACTTGCGGACGTCCTCGCGCAGGCGGGCGAGCAGCGGGGTGTCCATGATGCCGGGGGCAATGGTGTTGACGCGGATGCCCTTGCTGGCGAGGTCGCGTGCGGCGACGATCGTCATTCCGACGATGCCGGCCTTGGACGCCGAGTAGTTGATCTGGCCGATCTGGCCCTCGAAGGCCGCGACGGAGGCCGTCATGACCACGGCGCCACGCTCGTCCTCGATGAGATCGAGTTCGGCCATGCGCTCGGCACCGAGACGCAGCGCGTTGAACGAGCCGATGAGGTTGAGGCGGATCACGAACTCGAAGTCCTCGAGCGAACCGGCCTTGCCCTCCTTGTCGAGGACGCGCATCTTGCGTCCGGCGCCGGCGCAGTGCACGACACCGCGCAGGCCGCCGCGCTCGTGCGCGACGTCGAGAGCCGCAGCGAACTGCTCCGAATCGGTCACGTCACCCGGCGCGAAGACGACGCCGTCGCCGAGTTCCTTGGCGATCTCCTCACCATTCGAGCCGGGAAGGTCGATGAGGGTGACGTTGCCACCGGCAGCCAGGACGCGACGTGCCGTGGCGAGACCGAGACCGGACGCTCCACCGGTGACGGCGACGGACAGACCCTTGAGTTCCATGGTGTTTCCTTCGGATTCGTAGCAGCTTGGGTGAGGTGAGATCAGTAGATCTTGGAGAGCCTTCGGCTCAGAGAAGTTCGAGGATGGTGGCGTTGGCCATGCCGCCGGCCTCACACATCGACTGCAGGCCGTAGCGGATATCGTTGTCGCGCATGTGGTGCACGAGGCGGGTCATGAGAATCGCGCCGGAGCCGCCGAGGGGGTGGCCGACACCGATCGCGCCGCCGAGCGGGTTGAGACGGTCGGGCTTCGCGCCGGTCTCGACCTGCCATGCGAGCGGCACCGGCGCGAAGGCCTCGTTGATCTCGAAGGCGCCGATGTCGTCGATGGACAGACCGGAACGCTTCAGGGCCTTCTCGGTGGCGGGGATCGGGCCGGTGAGCATGACGACCGGGTCGGCGGCGGCGACGACTGCGGTGTGGATGCGCGCGAGCGGGGTCCAGCCCTGTGCCGCAGCGTATTCGCTGGTGGTGATGAGCAGGGCGCCGGCACCGTCGGAGATCTGCGAGGAGTTGCCGGCGTGGATCACGCCGTCCTCCTTGAAGACGGTCTTGAGCTTGGCGAGCGATTCGACGGTGCCGCCGCGGCGGATGCCCTCGTCGGTGGCGAAGTCGCCGACCGGGGCGATCTGACCGGTGAACGCGCCCGCGTCGGTGGCGGCCGCGGACAGTTCGTGCGAGCGCAACGAGAATTCGTCGAGCTGCGTGCGGGAGAAGCCCCACTTCTCGGCGATCATCTCGGCGCCGATGCCCTGGCTGAAGCCTCCGACCTCGAAGCGGTCGAGCACGTTCTGTGGGAAGTGCTGACCGTCCTTGCTGGAGCTGCCCATCGGCACGCGGCTCATGGACTCGACACCACCGGCGATCACGACGTCGTTCTGACCGGAGATGACGGTCGCGGCGGCGAAGGACACGGCCTGCTGGCTCGATCCGCACGCCCGGTTGATGGTGGTGGCGGGCACGGTGACCGGCCATCCGGCCGCGAACACGGCGCTGCGCGAGACGATTCCGGCCTGGTCGCCGACCTGGCTCACGCAACCCCACTGGACGTCGTCGATCGTGGCGGGATCGAGGCCGGTCCGCTCGGCCAGTACGGTCAGCACGTGTGCGGACAGGTTGACGGGATGGATCTCGGACAGTGCACCACCGCGACGTCCGATGGGGGAACGGACGGCGTCGACGATCACGGCATCGCGCATGCGAATCGGTCCTTTGCTGTTGCGGGACACGGTTGCCGGGCAACCGTGGTGGGAAACGACGACCGGCCGGGTGGTGGTCCTCACATTCGAGGAGACCATGCACCCGGCCGGTAGGGGAAAGTCTTTCGGCGGAAGCGTCCGTTAGGCGGAAGCTATGCCGAACTGGTCAGGCCGCGGCCCGGATGAGCTTGCGGTCGCGTTCCGGGTTCGCCAGGAACAGGACCAGGATCGCGGCGAGCGCACCGAGTGCTCCGATGACCTGGAAGGCCGTTGCGTAACCCTCCGCCGCGGTGGCGGCGTTGTCGACGAGGACACCCGTGCCGTAGGGGGCGACGAGGCCGCCGACGGCCATCAGGGCGAGGAAGACACCCATCGTGCCGGCGGTCTGCTGCGGCGGGCACAGCTCGGAGATCGCGGCGTTGATCAGCGGGAACGCGATGGCGCCGAAGCCGTAGCCGATGGAGACGACCGCGACGGCGAGGGCCGGCGTACCGATGGACGGGAGGAAGACCAGGATGGCACCGCAGATGAGCACGCCGACGGCGGGCACGATGATGCGGACGACCCGCGAACGGTAACCCTTGGCGCTGAGACGGTCGGTGACCGTACCCGAGCTGATCATGAGGAACAGGCCGATGATGGACGGCAGGGCGAACATCGAGCCGGCCTGCAGGGCGCTGTAGCCGAGGCCGACCTCGAAGTAGGACGGCAGCCAGGTCAGGACGACGGTGGTGAGCGCGTAGACGACCATGATCAGGATCGCGCAGCTGACGAACGTGCGGGTGAGGAAGATCTTGCGCCACGGCACGGACGGCTCGGTCTGCGCGGCGGAAGCGGAGGTTTCGGCGCCCTTGACCGCCTTGGTCGTGTAGGGGCCTTCCTTCCAGCCGAGGAGCCAGAAGCCCATCCAGACCGCACCGAGGATCGACAGCGAGATCAGCGCGGCACGCCAGCCCCACTCGACGGTGATGAAGGTCAGGACGGGAGCGAGGGCGATCTTGGCGACCGAGGCGGAACCGGCCAGGAATGCGCCGGGCAGACCGCGCTTGGCCGGCGGGTGCCACGAGTACGCGGCGGTGTGCATGAGAGCCGAGCTCGGTCCTTCGGCGAGACCGAGCAGCATGCGAGTGACCACCAGCATCGTGAAACTCGCGCTGACGACCAGCGGCAGCATCACCACCGACCAGATCAGGCCGAGAGCCAGCAGGGCCCAGCGGAGGGTCAAGTACTTGTTCAGCGGCCCGGCGAAGAATCCGCCGACGGTGAATGTGACGAAGAACAGCGAACCGACCAGGCCGATCTGGGAGGAGCTCATGCCGAGCTCACGCGCCAGAGGCTGGGCGATGATGCCGAGGACGGCCTTGTCGGCGTAGTTGACGACGTAGAGGAAGATGACCAGACCGGTCATGCTCCACGCGCGGCCGGGGGTCACGAGAGGTGTCGAGCCGGTCGCCGGCCCGCCGGGTCCGCCGGCGGTTGCCGGCTTGTCGTGCGCGATTTCGCCTGTGGTCACTGGGAGTCCCTTCAGAACTCGAGCGGGATGGCCGACTTACGAACAATCTGCATGTCGTTGTCGGAAGAACGTCACGCCTGGCGTCTGCATGCATTGAACGTGAGCCATGTCACCTGACGCAAAGAGCGGAAGGCGAACGAATCGATCACTGAAACCTATGACCCATCACAAGGCAGATTGAGGCCTCATCGAGTATTGGTCTGCGCTAACCGAGCGATAGCCGATCGGTGCTGTTCCCGGCGGCAAAACCTGGGCATGCTGACTGTGCCCGAAACAATCTGCGACGACGAGCGAGCCCAGCATGAACTCCACCGCTTCCACCGACGAGCTGCCCTCGTCCACTGCGCCCCTCGCGGGAGTGCGCGTGGTCGAGGTGTCCAGCTTCGTGGCCGCACCCCTGTGCGGCATGACCCTGGCCGCGCTCGGCGCCGACGTGATCCGGGTCGACCCGATCGGCGGCGCTGCCGATTACCGCCGCTGGCCGGTCACCGACGACAACGAGTCGATCTACTGGGCCGGCCTGAACAAGGGCAAGCGGTCGTTCGCGGCGGACTTCCGTAACCCGGACGCGCAGAACCTGATCCGCGACCTGATCATCGACGCAGGAGTGCTGGTCACCAACGCCGCCGGTCGTTCGTGGCTCGACTACGACGAGCTCGCCGCGATCCGCCCCGACCTGATCCACGTGCAGGTCCTCGGCCGCGCCGACGGCACCGGTGCTGTCGACTACACCGTCAACGCCGCCGCCGGCTTCCCGCAGGTCACCGGCGCCGAGAACGTCTCGACCCCGGTCAACCACGTGCTGCCCGCCTGGGACGTCTCGTGCGGTCTGTACGCAGCCCTGTCGGTCGCCTCGGCCGTCTACCGCCGCGAGATCACCGGCGCCGGAACGAAGGTCGTTCTTCCCCTCGAGGACGTCGCGTTCGCGACCGTCGGCAATCTCGGCTACATCGCCGAGGCCCAGCTCGGCCGTCCCGTCCGGGAGAAGGTCGGCAACTCCGTCTACGGCACCTACGGCGCCGACTTCGCCACCAGCGACGGCGCACGCTTCATGATCGTCGCGCTCACGCCCCGGCACTTCCGCGACCTCACCGGACTCACGGGCACCGCCGACGCCGTGGCTGCCCTCGAATCCGCACTGGGCGTGGACTTCCGCGACGAAGGCACCCGGTTCGAGCACCGCCACGTGCTCAACAGCCTGTTCGGCGCCTGGTTCTCCCGCCACACCGCCGACGAGGTCGAGAAGGCCTTGGCCGGCACCTCGATCCTGCACGAGCGCTATCGCACCTTCGCCGAGCTCGCCACCGACCCGCGCGTGACCGACAACCCGATGTTCCACAAGCTCGATCAGCCGCGCATCGGCAGCTACCACGCCCCGAGCACCCCGATGTCCTTCGACGGCCGGTACCCCGAGGTCCGCCCCGCGCCGGCCAACGGCGACGACACCGCCGAGGTGCTCACCGAACATCTCGGGCTGACCGACGACGAGATCGACGCCCTCGCAGCTTCCGGCACCATCCGCATCTCCCAGAAAGAGCACGCATGACCCGCCTCGCCCAGACCCTCGGTCTGACGGAATTCCAGTCCGAGATCCTCGACACGGTCCGCACCTTCGTCGACCGCGAGATCATCCCGAACGCTCAGGAACTCGAGCACTCGGACACCTACCCGCAGGCCATCGTCGACCAGATGCGCGAGATGGGCCTGTTCGGGCTGATGATCCCCGAGGAGTACGGCGGACTCGGCGAGTCGCTGCTGACCTACGCGCTGTGCGTCGAGGAACTCGCCCGCGGCTGGATGAGCGTCTCCGGCGTCATCAACACCCACTTCATCGTCGCGTACATGATCCGCCAGCACGGCACCGAAGAGCAGAAGCAGTACTACCTGCCGCGCATGGCCACCGGTGAGGTTCGCGGCGCGTTCTCGATGTCCGAGCCCGAACTCGGCTCCGACGTCGCCGCCATCCGCACCAAGGCCAAGCGCGACGCCGACGGCAACTACGTCATCAACGGCCAGAAGATGTGGCTGACCAACGGCGGCAGCTCCACCCTCGTCGCCGCCCTGGTCAAGACCGAGGAAGGCTCCGACAAGCCCCACAAGAACCTGACCACCTTCCTGGTCGAGAAGCCCGCCGGCTTCGGTGAGGTC
The DNA here is from genome assembly GCF_049538275.1 of Rhodococcus sp. AB351. Lineage (NCBI taxonomy): Bacteria > Bacillati > Actinomycetota > Actinomycetes > Mycobacteriales > Nocardiaceae > Rhodococcus > Rhodococcus sp. AB351. Next base: position 5,179 of record NZ_JBMVFW010000001.1, on the reverse strand, counting down.
GTCCCGGGTGTCACCATCCCCGGCAAGATCGACAAGATGGGGTACAAGGGCATCGACACCACCGAACTCGTCTTCGACAACTACAAGGCCTCGGCCGATTCGATCCTCGGCGGCGAGCCCGGCAAGGGTTTCTTCCAGATGATGGACGGTGTCGAGGTCGGCCGCGTCAACGTCTCGGCCCGCGCGTGCGGTGTCGCGATCCGCGCGTTCGAGCTCGCCGCCCGCTACGCCCAGCAGCGCACCACCTTCGGCAAGCCCATCGCCCAGCACCAGGCGATCTCGTTCTCCCTCGCGGAGATGGCCACCAAGGTCGAGGCCGCCCACCTGATGATGGTCAACGCCGCGCGCCTGAAGGACTCGGGTGAACGCAACGACGTCGCCGCCGGTATGGCCAAGTACCTCACCAGCGAGTACTGCTCCGAGGTCACCCAGGCCAGCTTCCGCATCCACGGCGGCTACGGCTACTCGAAGGAGTACGAGATCGAGCGCCTCATGCGCGAGGCTCCCTTCCTGCTCATCGGTGAGGGCACCAGCGAGATCCAGAAGACGATCATCAGCAAGGGTGTGCTGCGCAGCTACGCGCTGTAAGGTCCACCCCCGCAATCACATCCATCCCTGGAAGGACAACGCGTGAAGCGCACGCTGTACAACGAGGATCACGAGGCGTTCCGGCAGACCGTCCGCGACTTCATCGCGAAGGAGGTCGTGCCCGTCTACCCCGAGTGGGAAGAGGCCGGTCATCCTCCGCGCGAGTTCTACAACCGCATGGGCGAACTCGGACTCCTCGGCATCCAGGTTCCCGAGGAGTACGGCGGAGGCGGCGAGACGTCGCTGAAGTTCAACGTGATCCTCGCCGAGGAGGCGTCGGCGGCCGGTGTGTCGTTCGGTTCGTCGTCGGTGCACTCGAACCTGATCCTGCCGTACATCATGCAGAACGCCACCGAGGAGCAGAAGCAGCGCTGGCTCCCCGGGTTCGCCTCGGGTGAGCTGATGTTCGCGATCGCGATGACCGAGCCGGGTACCGGTTCCGATCTCGCCAACATCGCGACCACCGCGAAGCTCTCGGAGGACGGCAGCCACTACGTCCTCAACGGCGCCAAGACGTTCATCACCGGCGGTGCTCTCGCCGACCGCATCCTCGTCGTGGCCCGCACCTCGCCGTACAACCCCGAGGACCGCCGCGGTGGCCTGTCGATCCTGGTGGTGGACACCAGGAGCGAGGGCTTCGCCGTCGGGCGCAAGCTCCACAAGATCGGCCTCAAGACCTCGGACACCGCCGAGCTGTCGTTCGACGACGTGAAGGTGCCGGTCGCCGATCTGCTCGGCAAGGAGGGCGAGGCGTTCTCGTACCTGACGCAGAACCTCGCGCAGGAGCGTCTCACCATCGCGTTCGGCGCTGCCGCCACCGCGGCCGCGGCGATCCAGCACGCCATCGCATACACCAAGGACCGCAAGGTCTTCGGCAAGCCGGTCGCGTCCTTCCAGAACACCAAGTTCGTGCTCGCCGAGTGCTCGACCGAACTGCAGGCCATGCAGATCATGGTCGACAACGCGATCGAGCTCAACGACCGTGACGAACTGACGGTGCCCGACGCCGCCCGCGCGAAGCTGTTCGCGACGGAGGCCGCCGGCCGCATCATCGACAAGTGCCTGCAGCTGCACGGCGGCTACGGCTACATCACCGAGTACCCCATCGCCCGCCTCTACGCCGACACCCGCGTGACCCGCATCTACGGCGGCACCAACGAGGTCATGAAGACGATCATCGCCAAGGATCTGGGACTGTAGGTCTTCTGTAGTTCTTCGGTGGAGTAGGCCCCGCTATCCGGGGTCTGCTCCACCGAAGTCGTTTCCGACTATCGTTTCCCGCCATGCGGCTAGTCGTGAAGACCAAGAGGGTGATCGAAGCCCACCTGAGCAATTCGTCCGTCCGCGCCCTGTCGGGGTCGATGGTGGCGTACGAGGGGCAGGTCGGTTTCAAGTCCGCCGGTTTCGGTGGCGGTGAGGGTGTTCTCGCCGGGCTCCGGCAGCGCGCGACGGGCGAGGGGCTCTCGCTCATGGAGTGCAGCGGCACGGGCGTCGTCTACTTCGCGCACCAGGCGCAGGACGTCACGGTGCTGGAGCTGAACAACGAGACCCTGCAGGTCGAGTCCGAGCAGCTGCTGGCGCTGAGCGGGAACCTGAACACGAACGTGACGTTCGCGGGCCTGCGCGGCGGCATGAGCGGCCAGGGTCTGTTCACCACGACGGTGACGGGGACCGGGCAGGTCGCGCTGCTCTCGGCCGGGGGCCCGCTCATCCATCTCGAGGTGTCGCCGCAGTATCCCCTCGTCGTCGATCCCGACGCCTTCGTGTGTGCGAAGGGGCAGCTCACGCAGTCGTTCGTCACCGACGTGTCGTGGCGCTCGGCCATCGGCCAGGGCAGCGGCGAGGCGTTCTCCCTGAAGTGGGACGGCGTGGGCGTGGTCTCCATCCAGCCGGCGGAACGGTAGGAACAGATGAGCTTCACGAAGATCAACGGCAAGGTCGTGCGCGTCGACCTGCGGCAGTCCGGTCCCGTCGTGGCCCGCCGCGGCGCGATGCTGTTCTACACCGGCAACGTCCGGTTCTCCCCCCACGGTGTTCCCGGTGGCGTCGGGGGCGCTCCCGGTCTCGGTGGTCTCGCCGGCATGGCGGGACGCATGCTGCAGGGTGAGCACGAGGCCACGATGCTGGCGCAGGGCGACGGCGTCGTGCACTACGGCTTCCGCGGTCTCGAGACGCACATCGTCGACATGTCCGCGGGCGGCGAGCTGCGGGTGGAGGCGTCGCGTCTGCTCGCCCACACCACCGGTCTGCAGTCCACGGTCGTCTCGGTGGCCGCGGCCTCCGGTGGTGGCGGGGGCGGCGGTGGTCTGCTCGGGGCACTGCGCGGCGCCGCCACCGGAGCGATGACCGGCACCGGCATGTTCACCACCCAGCTGATCGGCCAGGGCGCGGCGGTGCTGCTCGCCCACGGCGGCGTGTTCGAGCTTCAGGTGGGCGGCCCGACGCCGGTGGTCGTCGACCCGCAGGCGTTCGTGGCGTCCTACGGCCCGGTCCGCACCGAACTGAAGTCGTCGATGAGCTGGCGGAACGTCGGTCGCACCGGCGGGGAGGCCATGCAACTCGAGTGCAGCGGACAGGGCATCGTCTACGTGCAGGCATCGGAGGAGAAGCTGTGAGTACCGTTCTGAACCCGTCGAGCTTCGGCGGCAGCGACAACGTGCCGGGCAACCCCTACGCCTACTGCATCGACCTGCAGACGCCCTGGTTCCTGTCGAAGGGCGCGATGATCGCGTACTACGGCCAGGTGCAGTTCTCGGCGCTCACCCACGGGTTGCAGGGACATCTGCTGCACATGGTGGCCCAGCAGTTCTCCGCTCCGCTCTATCTCGGCGACTACGTCGTGGCGGAGGGCTTCGGGAAACTGATCATCGGTGACCGCGGATACGACATCAATTCGTACGACCTCGACGACGGCAACCTCACGATCCGGCAGGCCAATCTGCTGGCCTTCGAACCGGGCCTGTCGCTCAACCAGTCGATCGTCCCGGGTTTCCTCACCCTCATCGGTACGGGCCGTTTCCTCGCGTCGTCGAACGGGCCGGTGATGTTCGCCGAGCCGCCGCTGCGGGTGGATCCCGAGGCGCTCGTCGGCTGGGCCGACTGTCCGTCCCCCAGTCATCACTACGACGAATCGTGGATCACCGGCTTCGTCTCGGCGGGGGCACGTCGTTTCGGTGTGCAGTCGGGTGAGGAGCGACAGTTCGATTTCACGGGTGCCGGCACCGTCCTGATCCAGTCGAGTGAGAAGGTTCTCGACGATTCGTCGCTGGTGCGCACGATCGAGAACCAGATCCCGGGCCTCACCTCGCCCGGTTTGCGCCGGATCAACCAGGTGGTATCGCAACACCTGCAACAGCAGTAGCTGCAGTAGCACACCCTGGGACAGACCTGGGTATAACACGGATCCGGGTCCCCTTTTCTGTGACTACGATCACAAGCTAGGCTAGCCTAAGCCGATGTAAGGTTTGGACAACCTAAGTGAGTGTTCCCTCGGTCGCAGAAAGGTGGCTCTGATGATCGTCTGCAGTTGCCACGCTCTTACCCACCACCACATCGAGGCAGAGGTGGCTGCGGGAGCACGGTGTACCCGCGAGGTGAGCGCCAAGTGCCGCGCCGGCACCGATTGTGGCAGTTGCGTCCGGAACATCTCGGCGATCATCCGGCAGGCCCGCGAGCGGAATGAGACGATCGAACTCGAGACCGCCGTGTAGCCAGCCCCTACCCGGCGGTAAACCTGATGGTTCACCCCGGGAGGTGCCATGAAGGGCGACAAGAAGGTCATCGAGTTGCTCAACGAACAACTCACCGCCGAGCTCACCGCGATCAATCAGTACTTCCTGCATTCGAAGATGCAGGACAACCGCGGATGGGCGAAACTCGCGAAGCATACTCGCGACGAGTCGTTCGACGAGATGCGTCACGCCGAGAGACTCACCGATCGGATCCTCTATCTCGACGGACTCCCCAACTACCAGCGCCTCGGGGCGTTGCGTCTGGGTCAGACCGTCAAGGAGATGCTCGAAGCCGACCTGCAGGTGGAGATCGAGGCCCGCGACCGGCTCCGGAAGGGAGCCGAGTACATGCGCTCGGTCAGCGACATCACCTCGGCCAACATCTTCGAGGAGATCCTCGCCGACGAGGAGGAGCACATCGACTATCTCGAAACCCAGCTCGATCTGATCGAGCAGCTCGGCGAGCCGCTGTACCTCGCCCAGCACATCTCTCCGCCGGAATAACCCGGCACAGCAGAACGGGCCGCGGCATTGTGCCGCGGCCCGTTCTCTATGCTGTGGAACACACCAGCTTGTCGACGGTGAGAGGAAGACCATGAGCGATTCGTCCGTGACCGTGGTGCACAACGCCGAGAAGCAGAGGTACGAAGTCCGGGACGACGACGCCGTCGTCGGATACACGCAGTACCACCCCGACGACGACGGCCGCCTCGTCTTCGACCACACCGAGATCGACAAGGGCTACTCCGGTCAGGGACTCGGAGGCAAGCTCGTCGGTTTCGCCCTCGACGACGTCCGCGACCGCGGCAAGCGCATCGTCGCGATCTGCTCGTACGTCGACAAGTTCATCGAGAAGCACC